>CAVTOU010000019.1:0-43020 GCA_963736345.1 uncultured Pseudomonadota bacterium
GGGCTGGTCGCCCAGGTAGCGCTCCAGGCGGAGCCAACCCATGTAGCGGCCCATCACCGCCGCCTCCGGGCCCATCACCGGGACGTTGTTCTCCGCGAAGCAGGCCACCACGCAGGCCTGGCAGCCGGTGCAGCGGTCCAGGTCGATGGCCATGGCCCATCGGTGCTCCGGGTGCTTCGGCTCCGGGTACATCTTGGCCGAGAGGTCGGGCCGGTGGACGGCCGGCGCGGCCGCGGTGACCACCTGCGTGATCTCCCGCCCGTGCTGGTAGGGGCTGCCCTCCAGGACGGGGAGGGAGACGCGCTTCCCGGCCCGCGTCACCGTGGCCCGCACGCCCGCCAGGACGCGTGCTCCGGAAGCGGCCTCGACGGCGGCGGGAAGCAACGCCAGCGCCTCGGGGCCGCCCAGCGGGAGCGCCACCGCGTCATCGCGGATGCCCGGGTAGACGTAGGCGGGCACCTCCGTCCGCCCCGTCGGCGTGGTGAGCGCCAGCAGATTGCCGGTGCGGACGCCCAGCCGGCCGGCCGTGGCCGGCGAGATCTCGGCCCAGGGGCTCCACGAGACGCTGGAGAGCGTGTCGGGGATCTCGCGCAACCAGGGCAGGTCCGCGCCGCGGCCGTCGCCGCGCAAGGGAGTGGGGAAGAGCACCAGGTCGAGCCCGGCCCCGGTGGACGCCGGCGTGGCCCGCTGCGCCAGGAGGCGCTCTGCCGCGCCGGCGACGAGGCGCGGGAGCTCGCCCGGCCCGGGTTCCGTCCACACCCCGCCGCGCTGGAGCGCCTGGCGCCAGGCCTGGGTCGCATCGGTCGATGCGCCGGGAGCCTCCTGGGCGCGCTTCCCGTCCCGCGCCTGCAGGTAGTCGAACAGGTCGGTCGAGGGGGCGAGCGGCGTGGGAAGCTTCATGCGTCCCGCCACCTCCAGCAGCACCTGGGCCGCCGGGCGCGTGTCGGCGAGCGGCGTCATGACGGGCTGGGCGAGCTGGAGCACGCCGGCGCGCGGGGAGACGTCCCCGAACGACTCCAGCGTGTGCTGGTCGGGCAGGACCAGATGTGCGTGCGCGGTGGTGGCGTCGGGCCGGAGGGCGAAGCTGACCACCAGCGGGACCTTGCCCACCGCGGCGGCGGTCTGGAGCGCGCTCGGCAGCGCGCCGAGGGGATCCGAGTTCTGCACCAGCAGCACGTCCACGCTCCCCGCCGCCATGGCCGAGACCAGCTCGGCCGCGTCCACGCCCGACGAGGGCACGTCCTCGCCTGCCTCGAGCCCGTATCGCATCGTCTTCCCGATGTTGCCGAGCGCGAGATCGAGAAGCAGCACCGAGGCCGCCAGCGCGGTCGCGTCCGGGCCCTGGCTGGCCGGCCCGGGGCCGAGGATCGCGGAGGGCCTGCGACGCGTCAGCTCGCGGGCCAGGGACTCGATCTCGGCCTCGGCCACGCCCGCCCGCGAGGCCAGCTCGGCGAGCGAGGTCGCCTGCAGCGCCGGAAAGAGCGCGCCGGCCTCGGCCGGAACCCCGGGGACGGCATGGGCGGGGTCGAGGATCCATCGCAGGAGCCCGAGGGCCAGCGGCAGCTCGCCCCCGCTGCGCACCCGGATCCAGCGATCGGCCGAGACGCCGGTGAGCGAGAGCCGCGGCCCGACCCAGACCAGCCGCGTTCGTTCCGCGCCGACGCGGCCGCGGCCCGAGGCGAACGCACGCGCGTACTCCACGGGTGAACCCCAGGTCTCGAGGAAGTCCGCGCCGAAGGACACCACCGTGCGCGCCGCACCCAGGTCGAGCACCGGCAGCTCGGGCCGCGCGAAGAGAGCGGCCCCGGCGGCGCGGACCGGGGCCGGATCGAGCGGCTCGAGCACGAGGCGATCGGCGGGGCGCCCGCCCACGGCCGCGAGCAGCGCCTTCTGGATGGCCCCGGCGGCGCCGGGCTCGGAGCGCGTCACCAGCCGCACGCGGCCCGCTCCCTTGGCCGCGGCGGCCGCGACGGCCTTGGCCAGCTGGTCCTCGGCCTCGTCCCACCCCACGGGCGCAAGCCGCCCGTCGGGGCCACGCCGCATCGGCCCGGCAAAGCGATCCGGGTGATAGAGGGCCTGGAGGGCAGCCTGGCCCCGGGCGCAGAGCGCGCCACGGCCGATGGGGTCCTCCGGGTTGCCCTCGAGCTTGACGGCGCGACCCTCGCGCGTGCGGGCGGTCACGCCGCAGCCGGCCGGGCACTCGCGGCAGACGCTCCGGTAGAAGAGCGGCACGCCCGGGATGATGTCGTTTGCCGGGACGAGCAGCGGGATCAGCTTCTGCGTGGTGGGCTTCGGCGAGCAGCTCGCCAGCGCCCCGGTCGCGCCGGCGATGCGGAGGAACGTCCGCCGGGAGAATCCGCGCTGCGAGCCGTCGGACACGGTGGCCTCACTTGTGGCAGGTCAGGCAGTCGGTGAGCGCGGCCCGCTCGGCGGGGCGCTCGGCCTGCTTGCGCCGGTGGCAGTCCAGGCACCAGCCCATGGTGAGCGGGGCCACCTGGCGCGCCTCGTCCATCTGCGCCACGTCTCCGTGGCACTCCCGGCAGTCCAGGCCGGCGCGGATGTGGCGCTCGTGCGTGAAGAAGACGTGGTCCGGGACGCGGTGCACCCGGACCCACGGGAGGGGCTTGTCGTCCTCGACGAACTTCTCCAGCGCCTGGATCTGCGCGGTGATGGCCGGGTCCTGCGGATCCTGCTTCACGAACTTGTGACAACCCTGGCAGCGCGCCATGGAGGGAATGCCCGCCACCGGCCCCAGCGCGGCGTAGGAGTGGCATACCGGGCAGCCGATCCGGTTGGCGCCGGCGTGGATCCGATGGCTGAAGCGGATGGGCTGCGCCGGAGCAGGCGGGAGCGCCTGGCCGCAGCCGGCCAGCGCGGCCGCGGCGGCGAGCGCGGCCAGGCAGGATGGGATGGGCGCTCGCGGCGGCAAGGCGACGGCGCCTCAGCGCTTGATGCTGATGTTCTCCTGCTCGGTCTTCCCGGCCGTCACCGTGACGCTCTTCTCGGGAGCCTTGAGCTTGTCCGCGTTCCAGACCGCGAGCTGGTACGTGCCGGGCGGGACGTCCTTGATGACGTACTCGCCCTTGGAGTCGACCACCGCCGAGTACGGGTTCTGCCCGACCCAGACGTAGCCCAGCATCTCGGGGTGGATGCTGCACAGCTGCGTGTAGGAGCCGGTCTTCTTGAAGGTGTAGCTGGCCTCCTGCTCGGGTTTGAAGGTCCCGAGGTTGTACGCCTCGCCGTCGGGCGAGTAGACGTTGTGGGCCACCGTGTCGTGGTTGAGGAACTTCACCGTGTCACCCTGGGTGATGGCGATCATGGCAGGGATGAACTTGAGGCCCTTCTGATCCATGTTGACCGTCCTGGGCGGATAGGTCCCGGGCACCGACTTGAGGTACACGACCGTGTCGGGGAGGTACTTGGGGGGCGTGGCGTCGACCTTGCCCGAGATGGTGCCGCCTGCCGCCCACGCCGTGCCGGACCAGGAGAGGAGGAGCGCCGCCGCCGTCCAGGTCGCGAGGAGCTTTCGCTGTATGTGCATGGAGGATCTCCGTTCGACTGTTGGGCTCACAGGGCCCAGGCCAGGAAGAAGGTCAGCGACTCGAACTCGCTCCGCTTGGACGTCCCGGAATCCCCGTCCTTGGGCGCGATGACCAGCGCACCGCTGTCTCCGCTGCCACCGCCCCAGGCGGTCGGTGCACCGCCCGGGCTGGGGAAGCCGCTGGCGAACTCCATGTTGCCGGCGACGACGAACTTGATGTTCGGCCGGACCAGGAGGGCCAGGGCGGGCATGAGATGGAGGTCGCTGACGGCGCCGCCGCCACTCGGGTGCAGGCTCACCCGCTCGACGCGCAGCGCGGGGACGAGCCAGGGGTAGACCACGTAGCTCACCTCGCCGTAGAGCGCGTCTCCCCGCACCTTCCCCAGCGCATCGGTGCCGTGGTCGTGCGACTGGATGTAGTACCCGAGGTCGACCTCGGCCGAGCCGTACATGCCGCGCAGCGCACCGCCCACCGTCACCGAGCTGTCGCCCGCCGAGGCGGAGGTGTTGCCCGGGTTGGGGAAGTGCTCGTCGGAGCCGTAGACGAAAACATTAACCGTTAGTGAATTCTCGGCCCATGGTTGCATCGGGTTGCGCGGTCCGGTGTCGCCCTCGCCGTCGAGCCGCATGCCGCCGAGCTTGTAGGCGGCGGTGGCGTAGGCGTTCTTGCTGTTGAACGCGGCGCCGAAGGTGCTCTTGCCGTTGCTGAGCCCGGCGGCGTACTGGACGCGCCCCCGCGCCACGCCGTTCACCTCGACCCCGGTGTAGTCGTCGACCAGCACGAACGGATCGCCGTTGATGCCGTAGAGCCCGGTCACCGGGAGGTTGGGGATCTGCAGGTCGGCGGCAAAGGACGAGTGCGGCCCGAACGGCGAGATGGTGGGGAACCCCTTTCCGACCACCACGTTCACCAGGTGCTTGGGACCGACCAGGTCCTCGAACAGCAGCTGGGCGTGCTCGACCGAGACGCTGCCGTCGCTGCCGAGCGTGAGCTCGCCCCAGGTGGTGAGCGTGTCGCTCAGCGCGGCGCCCAGCCAGAGGTGCGCCTCGCCGATCAGGTCGTCGAAGGAGAAGACCGTGGCGTCGCCGCCGCCGGCGTGGTTGGTGCGCGGGACGCTGGCGGACTTGTCCGGGAAGAGGTTCGCCTGCCCGTTGAAGCCGATGGCCACCGGGAGCGAGGAGGGGATGGTCGCCGGCCACACGGTGCGCGGGAAGGTCTTCTTGTTGGCTTCCTGCCCGAGCGGAACCGTCTCCTGCTTCACGTAGTCGCTGTCGACGCCCGGGAACCGGTACCCGTTGCGCCGGAAGGCCTCGCCGAAGGGCGAGAGCTTCGGATAGACGCTGTGGCAGGTGAGACAGCTCGTTCCGTACTTCCGCGCGAAGGCAGGGATCGCGCTGGCGGGCATGGCCACCGCCAGCGAGACGGCCGCCACCACCCACTGCTTCCACAGGTTCCGAACCGGTCGCATGTCGCCTCGCGTTCTTGGAGGTGCACTCCGGCGCCGGATCAGGGGTGCGCCGTGATGCACCGTGGCCCGCGACATTGTGAAGCGTACGCTGCGTCGCAATGGATGCCGGGTGGGCCAGGCGGTCGCGCGTCCACGAAGGGTGGTGCGGAAATCATTTGATGCACGCGGAAGCAGGGAGTGATCGCCTCGATGCCTCCCGGCAGGGCGTCGCCTGCTGCCCCGACTTGGCTCGGCTGCCTGGCCGGTGGCGCGCCTCGATCGAGCGGAGGCGACGACCCGTGCGGTCCGTCCGGGAGCGCCCAAGCCGGCCCGCGGCCTGGGCCCGTGGCTGACCGTCACGGCGACCCGTCGCGCGGGACGGCCCCCTCCTCAGCGAGTCCTGCCGAGCGCCTCCTCCGCCTCTTCGACGCCCGCCATGTTCCCCTGCTTCCGGTGGAGCTCCTTCGCGCGCAGCAGCTCCTCCCTCGCCCTCGCGGTCTGCCCGAGCTCGAGGTGGCACATGCCCAGCCCGACCCAGGAGTCGGCGTGGGCCGGGTCGAGGCGCACGGCCTTCTCGAGGAGCGCGATCGCCTCGGCGTGCTTGCCGAGCCGGTAGAAGGCGCCGCTGGCCCGGTTGCACAGCGCTGCGTCGTCCGGGTTCCGCCGGAGGAGCGTTCCGAACGCATCCGCCGCCTTCTCGAACTGGGCCCTGGCCTGCCGCGCGTCCCCTTGGCCCTCGAGCAGGATCCCGAGCGCGAAGTGGCTCTCCGCCGGCGCGTCGCCGACCGAGATGGCGTTCCGGTAGGCCTCCATCGCCTTGCGGGGGTTCTGCAGCTCGTCGTAGCAGATGCCCAGGTTGTGGTAGGCGGTCTCGTTCCTGGGGTCGAGCTCGACCGCCTTCTGGAAGTGGCGGATGGCCCGCTCGAGATCCTTCGCCTCCATGCGGATCTCGCCCAGCCGCTCGTGGGCCATGCCGTACCGCGGGTCGAGGCGGATCGACTCCTCGAGCTGGCGCGTGGCCGGCGCCGCCTGCCCCAGCTCCCGCAGTGCGCACCCGAGGTTGTAGTGCGCCCGGGCGAAGCCCGGGTCGACCGCGACCGCCCGCTCCAGCACGGGCCGCGCCTCGTCGAACCGCCCCAGGGCGAGCAGGGCGGCCCCGAGGTTGTCGAGGCCCCTGACGTCGTTCGGGTTGATGGCGACCGCCCTCTGGTAGGCCGGGACCGCCTCGGCAAGGCGGCCGGCCGCGACGTGGGTGACCCCGAGGTTGTACCAGGCGTCGCCGTAGCTCGGGTTCAGCTCGATGGCCTTCTTGAACCAGGTCGCGGCGTCGTCGCGCTGCCCGAGCTGGAGGTGTGCCACCCCCAGGTTGTAGCAGGCCGGTGCGTAGGTCGGAGTGATCTCGAGCGCCTTGCGGAAGTAAGGGATCCCGTCCGCGGGCTTTCCAGCCTCGACCAGCGACCTGCCCAGCCCGAAGTTCGCGAAGGCGTGCTTCGGGTCGGCCTCCAGCGCCTCCCGGTAGGCCCGGATCGCCTCGTCCCGCTTGCCGAGCTTGGAGTAGGTTCCGCCCAGGTTGCTCAGGGCATCGGCGTCGCGCGGGTTCCGCTCGACCGCCTTCCGGTAGTACGGCAGCGCCTCGGCGTGCCGACCCTGATTGGTCATCACCACGCCGGCGTTGTAATAGGCCCGGCCGTCGTCGGGCTTCACCTCCATCGCCTTGGTCAGGGCGTCGAGCGCCTCCTGGTAGCGCCCCTGCTTGCTGAGGATGGCGCCGAGGTCCAGATGGGCCAGGAAGTAGCGCGGGTTCGCGGCGATGGCCTTGCGGAACGCCTCGATCGCGAGCGGCGGCTTCCCCAGGTTCACGTAGCAGACGCCCAGGTTGTAGAGGGAGCGGGAGTCGCCCGGGGCTTCGGCCACTGCCCGGGCGAAGTGGCCCGCCGCCTCCTCGTACCTGCGGGCGTGGAGCGCCTGGCTTCCCCGGGCCGCGGCGTCCGGCGCCGCGCCGCCCGCGGAGGGGATGGCCGCGCCGCTCGCGGCCGCATCCCGCCTGGCCTCGAGATCGCGGATCCTCGCGCGCACCGCCTCGACATCCTCGGCCCCCGGCGCCAGGTCGAGGTAGCGTTCCAGCGACGTCACCGCGTCGCCGTACCGTCCGGCCGCGTCCTGCACCGTCCCGAGATAGAACCAGACCTCGGACGACTCGGGGGCCAGGTCCCGCGCCGCCTCGAGCCTGCGGATGGCGGCGTGGAACGCCTCGGCCGACGAAGCGCCCTCCAGCAGCGACTGGGCCTCGGCCAGCGCCTTGCGGGCCTCGGGCGGCGGCGGCGCTTCGGCGGCCGCGGGCCGGGCGGTCGCGAGCTGCGCCGCGACGGCGAGCAGGAGGGGCAGGATTGGCGGGGCGGGGCGGCGGCTTGGCATGGGGTGCCTCATGCAGTTTACCGACCGTTGCGGGCGGGCCGGGCGGGGAGCCGGAACGGCTCCGTCCCCTCCACCTTGACGACGGCGAGCGAGCTCCGGAGCAGCAGATAGAGGTCGTCCCCCACCGAGCGGAGCGCGACGTGGGGGGCCTTCACGAACTCGACCGTGCCGCCGGGGGAGACCACGCCGACGGAGGTCGCGGTGGCGTAGAAGAGCAGCCCGCGGCGGGTCAGCGCCAGCCCGGCGATCGGTTCCCGCGGATGGGCCAGGACCGGCGTCATGGTCCTGGAGGCGCCGGAGATCTTCACGATGAGCTTGCCGGTGGCGACGTAGGTCTCGGCGCCGTCGCCCGCCACCGCCGCGATCCGCTCGCCGGTCGAGAACACGCGCCGGAGGGTCCGCACCGCGTGCGGCCCGCCGGGCCCGGCTCCGGCTGCCTCGGGGGCCATGAGATACACGGCGTTGCCGCCGCCCTCGAGCGCCGGGCCGAACAGGTAGAGCGACCCGTTGCCGCCCGCGGCCAGCCGCGCCTCCGACAGGGGGAGGCCGGCGATGGGCTGGAACGCCGCGGCCTCGCTCGCGGCAGAGCCCGGCGATGCAGCCGAGCCGTCGGGCACGAGATAGCCGACCGCATCGCCCGCGGCCACGACGAGCCCGCCACCCTCGACCACGGCGATGTCGGAGAGCGGGACGGCGGAGCGAAACCGGTAGCTCCTGGTGGCGTGGATGAGCATGCCCGGCTCGATGCCGAGCCAGATCGCATCCCGCGGGCCCACCGCGAAGAGGGGCGCCGAGGGCCCCAGGCGATCGAGGACGTCGTCCGGCAGCGGGGACACCAGCAGCCGCACCGCCGTCTTGCCGCCCGGCGGGAGGGCGATGGTGAAGTCGCGGAGGAGCTCGACGGCGGAGGTCGGCGCCGCGTTGGCCGCACCGGCCCGGCCCGGTGCGACCGCCAGGGCCATCGCGGCCAAGGCGGCCAGGGCAACGGCGGCGGGTCGGGCGGCGGGGATCGTCCGCGTCATAGCCCGAGGCCCTCGGTCACCCACCTCTGCCCCGGCGTCATCTCCGCCTTCCGCTCCTTCCACCAGTCCTCGCCGGTCTCCCCGGGCGCGAGGATGGGCACGACCTGGTCGGTGACCTCGACGAGCTGCTCGATGCTCCTGCGGGCGACGGTGGTGGTGGCCGTGCCGACCATCTGCGCCGTCCCCACGCCGAGCCCCAGCGTCGGCGCCTTGGCCACCACCTTCCCCAGGCCCCAGCCGATCATCGGCTCGGCGGTGTCCTCGGGCCTGTCGCGCACGACGGCGACGGCAACCGCCCCCAGGCCGTAGGCTTCGCCCCAGCGCAGGACGTTCTTCCCCTTGCCCGCCAGCGTCTTCCCGAGCTCCTCCGCTCCCGCCTCTCCCGCCGTCTCGAACGCCGTCTTGATCCCGGAGGTCACCGACGACTCGACCATGGTCGTGAGCGGGTGCACCGGGATCCTGGCCGGGTCCCTGGACGCCTGCTCCCGGGCCTCCAGCAGGTCGTCGACCGAGGCAGTCACCGCCGCGCCGTTCGCCACGTGGAGCTTGAGCCGGAGCGCGTCGCGGTCGCGCTGCGTCAGGCCCGGCACCGAGACGGCGCGGCCCCAGAGCGCGTTGCGCCGGGCCTCGAGGGCCGCCAGCTCTCTGGCCTCGGCGGCGGTGAGCGCGCCCTTCGACCGGAGCGCGTCGATGCGCGCCTGCCAGGCCCGCGCCTCGGCCCACTCGACCGCGCTGACCGCCCCCGAGGCGCGGAGCAGCGACGGGACCGTGCCCGTCCCGATGTACACGCCGTCCGCGCCCGGGGCCGCTCCTGCCGTCGCGCCGTCCGCTCCCGCCGGGCGGTTCCCCAGCAGTCCCGTGGCCACCTGGTGCGCCTTCTCGAAGGCCTCCTTCTCGCGCTTCTTCTCGAAGACCCGCCGCGCCCCCTCCTCGTCGTCCCACTGCTTCTGCAGCTTCTTCCGGATGGCCTCGCCGTCTGGCCCCGGCGGCGCCTGGAGCCCGGAGAGCAGCGCGCCCAGCAGCGAGGAGACCAGCCTGGAGACGATCTGCTGCTCGATCGTGCCGCCCTGGGGGCCGCCGCCGCCCGGGAGGCCCACCTCACCGCCGTCGTCGTAGCACTCGCACCGGGTCCGCCCGAGCCCGACGTCGCCGCTGTACTGCGGGTCGCTGAGCATGCCATGCAAGGTCGCCTGGCACTCCGCCATCGAGGAGAGGTGACCGGCCTTGCGCGGCAGGATCATCCCCGAGGCGCGCTGGTAGCTGGCGCGGAAGCCCTCGTCGTAGACGAAGTAGCAGTCGGCCGAGGCCCGCACCGGCCCGTGCAGGCAGGCGGCCATCGCAGCGAGGAGGGTTGCTCGGGCGAAACGACCCACCAGCCGAGCGTCGCACGCGCCTCGGGAGCCGGGAAGGGTCGCCGTGGACCCCTGGTGTCGGATACCGGCCTCGGACCCGCGTACCCGTGGGCGAGAGTCCGCGCGACGCGGTTCTCGTCAGGGCGGCGCGACCGTGCTGGCGATCGAGAGCGTGGGAGCGGCCTCGGCGCCGTCCTTGGCCACCGAGTGGTACCAGCTGATGGGGACGCCCAGGCGGACCTGGAGCTGCGAGGTGATCCGCACGTCGAGGTAGGGCGTGAGCGACACCTGGCGCGTCCGGCCGTCGGCGCAGCGCGAATCGTCGGTCAGGCACCAGCTGCCCTGGAGCGACGCTCCCAGCGCCGCGCCCGGGAGCACGCCGGTCTTGGCGTAGTCGGGATGGCGCTCGAGGTGATCGCGGTCGAGGAAGCTCCATGCCAGGTAGGAGACGCTGGCCCCGCCGCCGGCGTACCGGGCCATGGCCGACCCGGCGGCGCCGCTGGAGCGCCACTGCGGCCGGAAGCTGCCCCACAGGTCGGTCTGCCACCGCTCCACCTTCCGGAACGTGAACGAGGCCTGGAAGGTCATCCCTCCCCACCACTCGAGGTGGGCCGGGGTGGCCGGCGCCGGCGGGCTCGCGGCGGTGCCGTACGGGTAGAAGTCGGCGCTGGCGCTCACCGATGCCGCCGGGATCCACGAGTCGTTCATGGCCCGCCACTCGGAGGCGAACCGCCGCGTGTTGCACGTGTTCAGCTCCCGTTCGGCGCTGCGCTGGCACTGGCTGATGCAGGTTTCCTGGAAAGCCTTGGCCTGGTCCGCGTTCGCCCCGCCGCCGAACGCCGCGCAGGTCTGCTTGCACGCACGGGTCGCGTCGTCGAATCGCTTGCCGCACTGGAAGGCCTCGTTCGACCTCTCGATGATCCGGGCGGCGCGGCGCGTCCGGAACGAGAACGGATTGTACGGGAAGGAGGCCGCCAGGCGGGTCAGCGAGGAGCTCGTGTCCGTGGATACGACCAGGGCCGCCTCGGAGACGACGGGGACGTATCCAGCGTCGAACGCAGCCAGGGGAACCGACGAGACCCGGAACTCCGTCCCGCTGCTCGTGGTCGTGATCGCGGCCGAGAGGAAGGCGACCGAGGTGCCCGCGATGAGCTCGTCGACGCCGATCACGGGCGCGGGGAAAGCCGGGGATGCCGCGTCGGTCCTTTGCACCGGGCCGGCCGCGGCGGCGCCGCCGGCAGGCTCCGCGGCCGCGGCGGGCGATGCGGCGAGCAGGACGGCTGCCAGGAGCACGGCGATCGACCGCTCGTCACGGAGCATTGACGGTCGCCCCCTGGGAGTCCGACCACAGGTCGCCGCGGTCCTTGGGACCGGTCAGGTCGACGTCGGCGCGCGCGCCGGTCGAGGGCCGGAGGACCACCAACGCCATGCCGCTCACCGCCACCTCCGGGGAGACCGCCCACGTCAGCGTGTACTGCCCGTTCCTGGGCTCCGGCAGCCGGAAGATGGCGGGCGAGTCGGTCACCAGCTTGTCGTGCGTGACCAGCGCGTCGTTGCAGCGGATGTAGAGGATGGTCACCGGCCGCGACTTGCCGGGGGACCAGGTGAGCACCACCTGGCGGAGGGTGGCGATGTCGGCGAGCAGCGAGCTCGGGATGGGGTCGGTCATGCGGATGCCGCCTCACCACTCCGCGAAGCTGCCGTCGGGGTGGCGCCAGATCGGATTGCGCCAGCGGTGTCCCTGGGCGGCGCGCGCGCGCAGCACGTCCTCGTCGATCTCGATGCCGAGGCCGGGGCCGTCGGGGATCTTCACGAAGCCGTCGCGGTAGGCGAAGACGCTCCAATCCTTGAGGTAGTCGAGCAGGTCGCTGCCCTGGTTGTAGTGGATGCCGAGGCTCTGCTCCTGGATGAAGGCATTGTAGGCCACGGCGTCGAGCTGCAGGCAGGCGGCGAGCGCGATGGGGCCGAGCGGGCAGTGCAGCGCCAGGGCCACGTCGTAGGCCTCGGCCATGGCGGCGATCTTGCGCGTCTCGGTGATGCCCCCGGCGTGCGAGGGGTCGGGCTGGATCACGTCGACCCAGCCGTCGGCCAGGATGCGCTTGAAGTCCCAGCGTGAGAAGAGCCGCTCGCCCAGCGCGATGGGCGCGCTGGTCATCCCGGACAGCTCGCGCAGCGCCTCGTAGTGCTCGGAGAGGACGGGCTCCTCGACGAACATGAGCTTGAAGGGCTCCAGCTCCCGGAGCAGCACCTTGGCCATGGGCCTGTGGACCCGGCCGTGGAAGTCGAGGCCGATGCCCACCTCCGGGCCCACCGCCTCGCGCACCGCGGCCACGTTGGCCAGGGTGGCCTCGACCTTGGCGTGGGAGTCGAGGAACTGCAGCTCCTCGGTGGCGTTCATCTTCACGGCGCCGAACCCGCGCTCCACCGCGGCCCGCGCGGCCGCGGCCGTGTCCGCCGGGCGGTCCCCGCCGATCCAGGAGTAGACGCGGATCCGGTCGCGCAGCGGACCGCCCAGGAGCTGGTGCACCGGCATCCCGGCCGCTTTCCCCTTGATGTCCCAGAGCGCCTGGTCGATGCCGGCCAGGGCGCTCATGTGGATGCCGGCCCCCGCGGTAGAAGCCCCCGCGGTAGAGGACGGTCCAGTGGTCCTCGATGCGAAGCGGATCCTTCCCCACCAGGTAGTCGGCCAGCTCGTCGACCGCGGCGGCCACCGTCTGGGCCCGCCCCTCCAGCACCGGCTCGCCCCAGCCGGCGATCCCGGCGTCGGTCTCGACCTTGAGGAACAGCCAGCGCGGCGGGGTCAGGTAGGTGGTCAGCTTGGTGATCTTCACGGCGGCCTCCGGTCGGTGGCGGGCGGCGGCTCACCCCTTCACCGCACCCATGGTCAACCCCTTCACCACGCACTTCTGGAAGAACATGGTGAGGAGGATGGCCGGCGCCATGATGGCCACGGCGGCCGCCATGACACCGCCCCAGTCCACCTCCGCATACGAGACGAAGTTGTACTCGAAGCTGTACTTGAAGCCCATGATGTTGAGGCTGGGACCGGCCGGCAAGGTGGCGATCCCCACGTCCTCGGCGGGGAGCTGCGTCACGGCGGCGCCGCCCCTTCCCGCGCGAGGCGACTCCGGCCATGCTCTCGGTGTCTCTTCATGGCCGTCCCGTATCGGAGAGGTGTCTCGTGCCTCGGCAACTCGAGCCTGCGCGGCCACCCGCCGCGCGTCCGGGCCGGAGTCTAGCCGATGCCCAGCCGCTTCGTGAAGATGACCAGGTCGTCGCCCGGCCGGTAGAAGTCGGGGAGGCGCGCGGTCTCGCGGTACCGGAACCGCCCGTAGAAGGCGCGCGTCGGCTGGTAGGCGGGCGTTCCCGAGGTCTCGACCCGCAAGAGCCGCGCCCCCCGGCGGCGCAGGTCGTCCTCCATGGCGCCGAGCAGCGCCGTGCCCACGCCGGTGCGCTGCCGCGCCGGATCGCAGGCGATCCAGTAGAGGTCGTAGGTGCCCTCGGTCATGGGCGTCTGGCCGTAGGCGACCGCGCCCACCACCCCGGTGCCGGCCGCGGCCACCAGGCCGATGTATTCGCGATTGCCCGTCTCGGCGGCGCGGCCGAAGACCTCCAGCGCGCAGGCGATCTCATCGGCCGTGAAGCTCTCGATCCGTCGGAGCAGCGCTCCCAGCGCCCCTGCGTGACGGGGCTCGATCGGCTGAACTGCCAGGCGCTCGTGCAAGGGCATTCTCCAGGAGGGTCGCGATCAGGACCCGGTACTCGATGCCGGCCGCCCCGGCGGCGCGCGCATAGCCGGCCTCGGGGTGGAGATCGCAGTTGGGGTTGACGTCGATGACGTAGGGTGTGCCGTCACCGTCCAGGCGCACGTCGATCCGGCCGTAGTCGCGGCACCCGAGCACCTCGAAAGCGCGCCGCGCGCATTCGACGATGCGCGATCCGGTCTCCTCGGGGAGATCGCAGGAATCGGACCACGTGTCGCGGCACTCGGGCGTGGAAGGATCCCACTTCGCGAGATAGGACACGATGCGCGGCCGGTCCAGGTAGCTCGGTCCGAAGAAGATCTCCCGCAGCGGAAGCACCGCGCCCGGCCCGTTGCCGAGGAAGGACACGCAGAACTCCCGCCCGTCCACGAACCGCTCCACCAGCGCCGGCTGGTGCATCCGCCAGACGCGGTGCACCGCCTGCCGCAGGCCTTCGGGATCGCTGGCGACCGATCCGAAGCCGATCCCGATCGAGCCATCCTCCCGGGCAGGCTTCACGATCACCGGAAAGGCGGGGCAGGCGGCGATGGCCGATCCCTCGGGGACGATGCACCACTCGGGCGTGGGGATCCCGCTGCCCCGGAGCAGCGCCTTGGCCCGGTCCTTGTGGAGCGCGAGCCCGAGCGCCAGGGCCGGGGAACCGGTGAAGGCGATCCCCATCTGCTCCAGGGCCCCGGCGACCGCGGCCTCGCCGCGGGAATCGCCCGCGATCGACTCGCACAGGTTGAACACCACCTCCGGCGCACCCCGATGGATCGACTCGAGGGCCGCCAGGAAGTCGGCGCCCACCGCGCGGACGTCGACCACGTGCCCGGCGCCGAGGAGCGCCGACGTCACCGCGTCGGCCACCCGCAGCACGTCCACCCGCGCTTCCGTTCCCGGGAGGCTCGCGGGGCTGGCCTGGTCGTCGTCGAGAATGATGGTGACGACCATCCCGCATCCCCTCACCGCGAGGCGGGACGGATTCTCGCAGGATCCCGCGGAAGGGCAAGCCGGAGCGTCACACCGCGACGACCTTGCCGCCCTGCACCCGGAAGCGGTCCACCTTGCCGCAGGCGGTCTCGACCGACCCGTCGCCGGCGACGCGGATCGCGGAGCCCGCCCGGAGGCCGTGCCCCAGCGAACGGCCGCCCACCAGCGCGAGCAACGCCTTGAGCTCCGCCCAGCCGTCCCCCTCGCCATGGCAGTCGCAAAGCACCGGCGCCAGTCCGAGGCAGTCGAACAGCTCCGCCGAGGCCTCGTCGTCGGGGTCCCGCCATCGGATCCACCGGCGGGCCAGCAGGATGGCCCCGGCCGAGATGCCGAAGACGGGCGCCCCGCTGCGGTGCTTCTCGCCGAGCGGCCCCGCCAGGTCGCGCTCCAGGAGCCGCTGCATGCCCAGCTCCACGTCGCCGCCGCCCACGAAGACCACGTCCGCTGCCTCGATGACGCCTCGCGCAGCACCGCCCGCCGCCTTGCGGCCCGCCACCGGCGCGAGGCGGAAGGTGCAGGGGCCCGCCGAGGTGACCAGCTCCTTCATCCATCCCAGGAAGCGGGGGTCGTCGTCGGTGGCGGCCCCGAGATAGGCGACCAGCGGCGTCTCCTTCCCGGAACGCCGCAGCACGTCGGCGATGACGGGGCGATAGTCGCTGTGGGTGCCGGGGCTGCCGGCCAGGAGTTGCACGGGGTGCGGTCGGGTGGCCATGTCGCCAGGGTGCGTGCGCGGTCTAGCTCCGGGGCGCGACCTCGGACGGCGGCGGAGGCCGGAAGGCCGGCTCCACGAACGACATCGAGTCGATGGGGAACGACGCCTTGACGAGGCGGTGCTTGCCCGAGGCTTCGGGGCCGAGCGGGCCGGATGCGGAGATGGCCAGGCGCGCCGCGGGCCCGTACAGCTTGCGCAGCGCCTGCTCGGCGCGGCCCAGGGCCGTGCCCCCCTCGCCGTCGGTCTCGGCGCGCAGCGCGTAGCTCCGCTCGTCGGTCTGGAGCAGCTGGTACGCCTCCAGCCCATCGACCTCCGCCAGGCGGCGATCGACGTCCGCCTGGGTGACCAGCTTCCCCTCCGGGGTCAGCGTGAGGTTGATGGCGCGACCTTCGATGGACGAGAGCGTCAGCCCATCGGTGCGCCCGCAGGGGCAGGCCCCGTGGGCCAGGCGTCCCAGATCGCCCGCGTCGAAGCGGATCAGCGCCCGCCAGGGATTGTCGAAGGTGGTGATGAGGAGCTTGCCGACCAAGGGCGTCGCGCGCTCGGCCGCGAACGGCAGGAAGTCCACGCGGCAGGAGTCGCTGTTCTGGTGCATGCGGCCGTGCTCGCACTCCACGAAGACGTATCCGGCCTCGGTCGTTCCGTAGGAGCTCATGAGGGGTGAATCGAACACGGCCCGGATGTGCCGCCGGTGGAGGAGCGACGGGTACTCGTACGTGAAGGCGATCAACGCCGGCTGGAACGGCGGCCGCTCCCGGCGGCCCGCCGCCCACCGGCACAGGCGGCTCAGGAGCGATGGATTGCCCTCGAGCACGGCCGGCTGGAAGAGCTCGAGCTCGCGCAGCATGCGCTGGCAGTGGCTGTCCGGCCAGGTGAGAGGGTCCACCAGCTCGTTCAAGTAGAGGAAGCGCGCCAGGCGGCGGCGCCCGAAGGGAAGGGGCTGCTCGCTGGCGAGGCCCACGTTGAGCGGGCTCGCCAGGATCGCCTCCCGGTGGTCCCCGGTCGCCGCCCGCCGGGCGTGCGAGTTGAGCGACCAGGAGGCCCGCTCGGAGGCGTCCCACCAGGCCTGGTACCAGATGTTCTGGATCTTGTCCCCGGTGGTGCCGCTGGTGGTGACGAGCTCGATCTCCCCGTCGAGCAGCCCCTGCTGCATCGAGCGCCCGGGCATGACGAAGGCGGCAGGGCCGTGGCTGTTCATCAGCTGCTTGGTGAGCGCCGGCAGCGTGCGGTACCGCTCGTCGACCGAGGCGCCCTGGCCCCGGTCGAAGGCGCGCCAGGAGCCATACGCTTCCACCTGGTCCAGGGCACGATCGAGGGCCTCGGTGCAGCGCGTGAGGTAGAGGTCACGCGGCGCTCGCCGGTCGTGGGTCAAGGGAGAAACGTTACCCCATCCAGCGCCGAGTTCAACGGTCGCCGGCGGACCGACGCCAGGCGCGGCCAGGTGGTCCTGGCCCTCGACCAGACCGGCCAGGCGGGCGGGTCCCGCGGCGCGGGACAGCGGATTCCAGGGGCCTTTCCTGGCGTGCGTCGAAACGCGCACCGCCGGGTCCCGCGGACGGTGCCATGCTTGGGACCGTGGCCATGGACGCCAGGACCTTCGAGGCGATCCGCGGGCTGGTGCAACGGCACCACGTCCACTTCGACGTGCGCGAGGAGGTCATCGTCGAGGGGGACCAGCGCCTGAAGCTCGGGTACCGGGTGCGGCTGTGGGCGGTGGTGTCGGGCACGCGGCTCCTGCCCGGGGATGCTTCCGCGAGCCTCTTCGCGGACGCGCTACGGGCCGTCGCGGGGAAGGTGATCCCGCAGGATCCGGGAACGACCAAGGTGTCGATCGAGCGGACGGAGGCGGCGCTGTACGACTCCCGGGTGGTGCCCGGAGCGGACGAGATCGCCCTCGACATCCGGATTGTGCACGGCGACGGAAACGGTCCCGCCGACGAGGATGACGAGCGCTGCCTGAAGGCCGTTCGCAAGACGCTGGAAAGCGTCGGGGCGCCGCAGCGGGATTGACCCGCTCCATGTGCGATTCAGCCAGCGGGACCGCGACCATCCCGGCCACGGCCTGCGGCGGAGTCGGGCCTCGCACTTCGTGCTTCCGCTGGCCGGAGCGCCTCGACGTGCCTATCATGGCCGGCGCCCGTTCCAGACCGGGGACCCGGTACGACACTCCCGGGTGAGCCACCATGGACCTCTTCGACGCCCTCGGCGAGCCGATCGGTCGGGCCTTCGCCTCCCGCCGGGAGACGCTCCCGCGAGCGCTCTTCTATTCGCCCGACGCGGCCGACGAGCTGGCGCGCCTGCTGGCCCAGCACGTCCCGGGCCGCGCCGCGGTCCTGCTGGCCGACCAGCGCACGTTCGCCGTGGCCGGCGGACCGTGCGCCAGGGCGCTCCGCTCGGCGGGGTTCTCGGTGGCGGAGCGGATGGTGCCCGAACCGGCCGGCGGCGGCTCCCCGGTCTGCGACGACGTCACCAAGGACCGCCTGGCGGCGGAGCTCCCGGCGGGTGACGTCCTGGTCGCGGTCGGCAGCGGGGTCGTCAACGATCTCTGCAAGTGGATCGCCGCCGAGCGAGGGGTCCCGTACGCGGCGTACGCCACCGCGGCCTCGATGAACGGCTACTCGGCCGCCAACGTCGCGCCCAGCATCCGGGGGGTGAAGAGCCTATTCCGGGCCCGGGCGCCGCTGGCCATCGCGGCCGATCCCGCGGTGATCGAGAAGGCGCCCTTCGAGCTCACCGCCTCGGGGCTGGGAGATGCCATCGCCAAGCCGGTGAGCACCGCGGACTGGCTCATGAACCATCGCCTCCTGGGCGAGGAGTTCTCCCGGCCGGTGGCGGAGATCATCGACCGGATCGAGGCCTCCTACGTGGAGGCGCCCGAGCGGCTGGCCCGCCGCGACCCGGCGGCCATCCGTGCGCTCTTCGAGGCGCTGGTCTACTCCGGCTGTGCCATGACGCTGCAGGGATCGAGCGTCCCCGCCTCGGGCGGCGAGCACCTGGTGAGCCACACCCTCGACATGCTGGGAGGCGTCGACGGGACCGGGCACGACCTCCATGGCCGGCAGGTCGGCGTGGCCACCATCTTCGCGGCGGAGCTCTACCAGCGCATCTGCGCCCTGGACTCGCTGGAGCTGCGGCCGGCGGTGGCACCGTTCGATGGGGCGCTCTGGGGGCCCATCGCCCAGGCCGTCGCGGCCGAGCACGCCAGGAAGCGGGCCAGCGCCGACGCGGCTCGCGCCGCGCTGGCCGCGCCGGGGGCGTGGACCGCGCTCCGGGCCGAGCTCGCCCCCATCCTGCGCAGCCCCGGCCGGATCAAGCAATGCCTGTCGCGCTCCGGCGCTGCCCACCGGATGGCCGACATCGGCTGCACGCGGGAGCGCTTCCTGACCGCCGTGCGCCACTGCGGCGCCATCCGCGGGCGGTTCACCTCGATCAATCTCGGCTGGTCGACCGGGGTACTGCCCGGCGCGGCCGAGGAGATCGCCGATACCTGGCTGCGGTGACGTCGAGGAGGCGCCCGCTACCTCGAAGCCTGGTGGAGCGCGAACGCCGCGCCCTGAGGATCCACGAGCTGTGCGACACGGCCGCCGGGCACGTCCATCGGGCCGTTCGTGATCTTGGCGCCCTTGCCGGTGGCGCGCTTGACGGCGGCGTCGAGATCGCTCGTCGAGGCGTAGAAGAGCCACATCGGCGGCATGGGCGCGTCCTTCGGCGTCGTCATCATCCCGCCCAGCCGCGTCTCGCCCAGGCCGAAGATGCGATAGGTCCCATCGGACCATGCTCATCTCCTCCAGGATCTTCCAGCCGAAGAGGTCCGAATAGAACCTGGCCCCTGCCGCGCTGTCGCTCGTGAGCAGCTCGTTCCAGCAGAACTCCCCGTCCTTCGCGACGTCGTGCGGCGCCATCTCATGGCCCGGCTTGAAGATCGAGAGCGAGGCCCCCTGCGGATCGGCGATCACGGCGAATCGGCCGACGGTGGGTATGTCGGTGGGCTCCTTCCAGATCTTGCCGCCGCGCTTCTGCGCGAGCGCCGCGGTCGCGTCGACGTCCTCCACCTGCACATGGGTCATCCAGCGAGGCTGCATCCCCGTTGCGGCGGCCTCGCCTCCGAGCGGCATCACCCCGCCGAGCGGGCCCTGGCTTCCGACCCACATGGTGTAGTCGCCGCCCTCGCCGAACGGCTGCGTGGTCCACCCGACCACGTGGCGGTAGAACGCCATCGCCGGCTGGAGATCCCTGGCGAAGTACTCGTACCAGACGAATCGTCCCGTGCTCGCCATTGCCATGCGTTTCCTCCTTGAGCGCGCGCCGCGCGCCCGCCCGTTCTCGTTTGCGTGGTCGCGTCCCGGGAGATGGACGCTCCGGTGCCGCCCGGGTCATCGGCCCCGAAGGGGCTTCACCCGCTAGCCCGCCGAGAGAGCCTCGGCGCCGGCACCGTCGACTCGATGAAGTCCGCCAGCACCGTCGCGAAGCGGTCCGGGTCCTCCGCGTGGGGGAAATGCTCGGCGTCCGGGAACACCTCGAGGCGGCTGTTCGCGATGGCCTCGTGTGCCGCCTGCGCGTGGGCCACCGGGATCATGGAATCGCGCCCGCCCCACACGATGAGCGCCGGGTGCCGGGCCAGGTAGAGCCGGTCCTGGGCGCTCACGATCTGTCCGCCATGATCCACGACCGCGCGCAGCTCCCGCAGGAACGCCCGCCGGGTCCCCTCGTCGGCCAGCGACGCATAGGCGTTCCACTTCTCCACCAGGCCCGGCGCGCGGATTCCGCGGGTGCCGAGCCACTCCCGGAAGGCCTCGCCCTTCCTGAGCAGGAAGCCCGGGAACGCCAGCGAGAGCACCGCCTCGGCGCCGGGGAGCGAGAGCGCCCGGAGGAGCGGGCTCACGTCGCGGCCGAGCCCGCCGCTCGAGACCAGGACCATCCGCTCGCACAGGTCTGGGAACTGATAGGTGAGCTGGAGGGCGATCCCGCCGCCGAGCGAGTGCCCCACCAGCGTGGCGCGTTCGATGCCGAGCATCTGGAGGAGATCCCGGACCGAGCAGGCGTGTGCGCCCAGGGAGTAATCCCCCCTGGGCTTGGCCGAGTCGCCGTGGCCCGGCAAGTCCGGCGCCAGGAGCCGGTAGCGCGGCGCGAGCCGCCGCATCACCTCCACCCACGTCCTCGAGTCGCCGGCGATCCCGTGGAGGAACACCACCGTCTGCCCCTGGCCCTCCAGGCGAAAGGCGATGTCGTGGCCGTGAACGGCCAGGTGGTGGAGATCGAGCACGCCGGGACCTCGCGGCGGATGGTAGCGCAGCGGCCCGGGATGCAACTCGGCTGGTTGGGACCTACCCCACGCTCCGGCGGGGGCCATCTTCCGCGCCGACCTGGTCCGGCTCGGTCGGACGGGTCTTCCAGCGCTGGTGCATCCAGACCCACTCGGCGGGGTGACGGCGGATGGCCTCCTCCTGCAGGCGGGTGCAGGCCGCGGTCAGCCGGAGCACCTCCGCCTCCACGTCCGGAGGCTGGTGGTCGTACGGAACTTCCACCACCTCGATCCGGTGCCCCTGCCCGGCGCCTCCGCGCCGGTGACAGGTGACGAGCAGCACGGCGGCCCCGAAGCGAAGCGCGAGGTCGGCCGCTCCCCGCGGGGTGGCGGCGAGCCGATCGAAGAACGGCACGAACACCTTCTGCACGCTCTCGATGTCCTGATCGATGAGGATGCCCAGCGTCCCGCCGGTCTTGAGCAGCTTGAGCATGTTCCGGCCGGTGGCGGCGTCGCCGCGCCACAGCGTGGCCACGCCGTTCGAGGCCCGCGCCCGCTCGGCCAGCGCGTCCAGGCTGCGGTGCCAGCTGCGCTTGGCGATGACGCCGACGGACCCGAGGTACGGCGCCAGCCGGCAGGTGAACTCCCAGTTTCCGATGTGCCCCAGCACCATCACGATCCCGTTGCCGCTCTGGCGCAACCGGCGGATGGTGGCGAGGGCGTCGGGGGCCACCTCGACGTACCGCTCCATGGCCTCGGGGCGCCCGACGAAGGAGACCATCTCGCCGCCCACCCAGCCCAGGTGGACCAGGCACTCGCGCGCGACCGCATCCCGCTCCGCCGGGCTGCGCTCCGGAAACGCCGTGGCGAGGCCGGTGCGCATGTCGCGGCGCAGGCCCGGAGCCAGCGCCCAGGCGATCCGCCCGACGACGCCGCCGAGGGCCAGCGCTGCCGGAAGCCGCAACCTCGACATGAGGTGGATCAGGCCCCGCACCACCGCGGCCCGCACGGCGCGCTTGAAGCGCTTCCAGCGGGTGACGGCCATGCCGGTTCAGCCCAGGCGGCGCCCAAACGACTCGGCCCGCTCGAGCAGGCCCAGCAGCTCGCCCGTCGGTTCCCGCGAGCGATCGCCCCGACGCGCGGCGCGGTGAAGCGAGGAGAGCGCCTGCGCGAAGCCGACGTCCTCGCTGGCCCCGCGGTTCTCGAGGATCGCATCCAGCCGGCGCATCCGTTCCTTCAGCTCGCGGAACCTCTCGTTCATTTCTTGGCCTTCTTCCTGGAAGCCGCGGGGCGGGGCCGCTCGGGGGCGTATCGGCCCGTGGCGGGATCGAGCGCGAACGGCGGGAGGTTGTCGAGGCGCTCGTCGCGCGCCTTCGGATCGGGCTGCATGAAGACCCTGGCCGCGGCCAGGCGGAGCTTGGCGGCCTCGCGCCTCTCCCCTTCCGCGAAGAAGACGTGGACGGCGGTCGGCTCCAGGGCCACCACCTTGCCGATGCCCAGGGTCGAGTGGCGGACCACCATTCCCGTCGAGAAGTCGCTCACGATCGCCCTTTCTTCGCGGGGGGCGACCGTTCGGGTCGAACGGTGGTCGGCGCGAATCAAACATCTTACCACCTCGCCCGAAGGAAGGAAACGCCCTACCTGGCCGGGGGGCGTGGCCGCGCCTGGCGGTTGGAGGCGCCGAGCGCTCCCTGAAGGCGCGGCATTCCACTCTTGGTTGATGGCAGCGCCGCCGGTCAGCGGCCGGGCGTGCGCGCCGCCCACACGTGCTCGAGCGCCTCGAGCAGCGTGGCCAGCTCGAACGGCTTGAGGAGCTTGGCGTCGGCCTTTCCTTCCAGGTGCTCCAGCGTTCGACTGCAGGCGGACATGGCGACGATGGGCAGGTCCCGGCATCGCGGGTGCGTGCGGATGGCCGTGGCCAGCTCCTCCCCGTCGCCCCCGGGCATGCTCAGGTCCGTGAGGACGGCATCCGGCCGCACGTCTCCGTCGACGATGGCCATGGCCTCGTCGACGCAGCTCGCGGAGGCCACCTCGAACCCCTTCGCCTCCAGCAGCGCGCACAGGGCCTCGAGGATGATGCGATCATCATCCACCACCAGCACCAGCTGACCCGTTCCACCCGTCACTGCCCATGAAGGGTGGGGATGGAGGCCGTCCCGCGCATGGGCAGCTGGCAATGGAAAGGCCCCTGTGTCGCCGAGCGCACCCGGGCCCGGGCCACGCCACGAGCGCTGGAGGCTCGTCAGGCGGCCGGCCAGCGCCTCGGCCCCGCGGCGCGAGGTCAGCCGCCGGCTCCACCGTCGATCAGCGCCCGGAGCTCCGCCTCGTACTCGGGGCCGACCGCCGCCAGGCTGGCCTCCATGCCAGCTCGCATCGCCGCCGCCGCGGTGCCGGGGTTCCCCAGCGGCACCAGCCGCGACGTGCCGTTGGCGAGGCGGCAGGCGCAGGCCCAGCCGCGCGCGCTCGAGCGGAGCTCGATGCGCGGAAGGGTGAACTGCTCGGCCGCGTCCGTGCCGTCGAGGTTCACGGCCCAGCCGTCGTCTGTCCGGCTCCAGAAGATCATGGCGACCGTTCCACCGTACGCTTCCCGGCGTGGGCGGCAAAGGGAGCCGCGCGACGGCCGAGCGAGGAGGCGCTCCACGGCGCGCCGGGCCTGCCGCCAGGCGCGTCTATCATTCGCGGCGCGCAGGGCGTACAAGGTCGCATGGCATCGCCCGACAAGAGAAAGCAGTCG
Source organism: uncultured Pseudomonadota bacterium (assembly GCA_963736345.1). Classification (GTDB taxonomy): domain Bacteria; phylum Myxococcota; class Myxococcia; order Myxococcales; family Anaeromyxobacteraceae; genus Anaeromyxobacter. Next base: position 23,203 of record CAVTOU010000019.1, read on the forward strand.
CTGTACTTCCCTGAGGACATGCTCCGCGAGATCCAGGACGAGGCGACCCGCCAGGACCGGTCGCTCTCCTGGATCGTCCAGCACGCCTGGCGGGCCGCCAGGGCACAGATGGCTCGGATGCCCGGCATGGACGATCTGGCCGCGTCCCGGAAGGCGCAGCAGCCGTGACGATCGTCCCAGGCGGCGCGTGTCCCGCCCGCTTCTCGGGCAGGGCATGCCGGCCCGAGAAGAGGTAGAATCCACCGATGCGCGAAGAGCTCCTCATCGATCTGCGGCGAACGCAGCTGCTGGCCGTGGATACGAACCTCGACGACGCCCGCCGCGCCCTGGTCCGCGCCGCGCGCATCCCCACGGTGTTTGCCGCCGAGCTCCGCGCCGTCCTGGCCGTGGTCGCTGACCTCGAGCGCCGCGTGCTGGCGAACGCGGAGTCGTAGGCCCGCCGCGGCGGGCCGGAAACGCGAAAGCCCGGCCTCGACGAGGCCGGGCTCTCTTAGAAGCGGATGCGGGCTGGATCAGGCGATGGGGCGGACGTTCGCCGCCTGAAGGCCCTTGGGGCCCTTCCTCACCTCGAACTCGACCTTCTGCCCCTCCGCCAGGGAGCGGAAGCCCTCGGACTGGATGGCGGTGTGGTGGCAGAAGACGTCCTCGCCCCCGTCAGCCTGAGAGATGAAGCCGAAGCCCTTCGCGTCGTTGAACCACTTCACGGTACCGATGGCCATGTGCTGTGATGCTCTTTTCTTTGCGTGAACGCCCGTCAGAAAGTGGCGGGCGCAGCTACGACTCACGGGAGCGATGCTCGCCGCGGAGCCAGCGCCCATGTACCCCGGGCGAGCGAGGAAGTCGAGCGGCCCCCCCGAATTCGTCGGCCCCCCCTGTGCGCCGGCGCGCAGGGAGGCTCCCACCGGTCCGGGCGCGCGCCGGGAACCCGGCGCTCGCCGGGACGAGATTCGGCCGTGCGCATGGAGGATGCGCCGCTCCCGGCCGGGCGTTATTACCGACAGCGAAGCTGGAACCGTACCTGCGTCTCGGAGCACTCTGCTCCCTCACCGGCCGGCTCCGAGGGACGGGAAAATGGAACCACTGTCGGCGGCGGTCGTCGTTCACTACTACGACACGCGGCTGCACGAGACGCTGTGCGGACTGCGCGGCTTCGAGCACCGATCGACCAAGCACGCGCGCGGCGTGACCTGCAGCGCCTGCGTGGGGCTGCTCCGCCAACGGGAGCAGCGCGGTGCGTCGGAGGGGCTCGACCGGACGCCTGCGGGCGAGCCGCGCTCCGGCACCGACGCCGCCTGAGGCGCCGCGGACGGCGTCGCCCTCCGGCCAGCGGGCGTGGGACCGCACCGCCGCTCGTCGGCTGCGACTCGCCGGTCCGTGGTGACAGCCCCGTGATAGGGGCCACCTAAGATCGCGCGGATGATCGACATGTCCGCGCCGGCCCGCGTCCGGTTCCTCCGCGACGACGGGTTCCACGCTGCCGTCAAGCGCGCGGTGGCCGCCTACTTCGACCGAACGCATCTGGCGCGCTGGGGCGGGGCAGGCATGCACGCCAAGACCGCCATCATCCTGGCCTGGTTCGGAGCATCCTACGGATCGCTGCTCGCCTGGGGCGGGACCTCGGGTTGGCTCGCCTCCGCGCTGACCAGCTCGCTCGCTCTCGCCACCGCCGGCATCGGCTTCGCCATCATGCACGACGCGAACCACGGCGCTTACTCGCGATCGGCGGCCGTGAACGGCGCCTGGGGGCACGCGGTGGACCTGATCGGAGGGAGCTCGTACGTGTGGCGGTTCAAGCACAACGTGCAGCACCACACCTACGCCAACATCGACGGGATGGACGCCGACATCGACGCCGGGCCGCTCCTCCGGCTCGCGCCGTCGCAGCCGCTGAGGGCGTTCCACCGATTCCAGCACCTCTATGCCTGGCCGAGCTCTACGGCGTGCTGGCCCTCAAGTGGTGGCTGGTGGACGACGTGGTCGACCTGGTGCGCGGCCGCATCGGGCCGGTCGCCTTCCGGCGGCCGACGGGCCTTGGCCTGGCCGCCCTGCTGGCCGGCAAGCTCGCGTTCTTCGGATGGGCGCTGGTCGTGCCGGCCCTGGTGTTCCGGAGCGCATGGGTCGCGCCCTTCTTCCTCCTCGGCGCCGGCGTTCTCGGCCTGGTCCTGTCCACCGTCTTCCAGCTCGCCCACGCGGTGCCCCAGGCCCGGTTCCACGCGGCGCGGCCGGGCGACCAGCGGATGCCGACCGGGTGGGCGGAGAACAACTTGCCACCCAGGCCCTCGACCGCTGTGCCACAGTGAGCCGTCGCACTTGAGAGGGGAGAGCGGTGCCCGTCATGCCGCGGAGGTGGTTCCCCGTGAACTCTGGATTCTTGCTGGTCCGGTTGAATCCTGAGCAGGAGGAATCCTCGCGGCGCGCGGAGCGCGCAGAAGCTCTTCGGTGGTTCGGAGGCCACAGCCTGGGCGGCACCGGAGGCTTCATGGAGTCGCTCGGCTTCCGACCCAGCAAGCTCTTCGCGCTCGCATCAGGGCTGTGCGAGGGTGTCGGCGGGGTCCTCGTAATCCTCGGATTCCTCAGCCCCGTCGGCCCCGGCCTCATCCTGGTCGTGATGGTGGTCGCGATCGGTGCCGTGCGCTGGAGAACAGGCTCTTCGCCACCGCCAACGGCATCGAGACGCCGCTGGCGTCGTCCACCTGCGCCGTGGCCGTCGCCTACGCCGGCCCGGGCCGATACTCGCTCGAGGACGCCCTCTTCGGCATCGCCTTCGGCACGCCCTGGGTGATCCGGGGCGTGCTGGTCGCCGCGGTGGTGGTGGGGCTTCGCGAGACCTCCTGGTGCGCCGCCCGCAAGCGACGGCTCAGGGCGGCGTCGGGGACGTGAAGGGCCGGTCGGCGCACCGGGAGCTCAGCCTCCGCGGGGTTGACCTTCTCCTGGGCTCCCGCCTCGGTCCGAGCATCCCCACCTCGCGGAACCAGGCCACCGTGTCGCGGTGGTGTCGGCCAGCGGCCGGACGGCGTAGCCGAGCTCGCGGGCGGCCTTGTCGTGCGGACGTCGCGGTGGCTCGTGCGCAGCGTCTCGAGGGCGTCGCGGGTCGGTCGGCGGTGGCGCCGGTGAGCCGCGCCAGCCCGGTGGCGAAGGCACGCCCGAGCCGGGCGAGCCAGCGGGGGCTGGCGAGGAGCGGTCCGCGGACGCCCGCCGCGCCGGCCACGGTCCGCGCCAGCTCGCGGAGATACGCCCAGCGGCCCGAGAGCAGGTACCGCTCGGCCCGGCGGCCTCGCTCGAGGGCCACCACCGCCCCGCGACCACGTCGCGCACGTCCACCCAGTCGAAGCCGGCGTCCACCAGCGCCGGCAGCCGCCCTCGCGCGATCTGGAGGACGACGCCGCCCAGGGCCGACGGCCGGTGGTCGTGCGGCCCGGCACCGCCGTCGGGCTCACCACCACCGCATCGAGGCCACGCGCACCGCCCCGGCCACGGCGCGCTCCGCGGCGGCCTTGCTGGCCGCGTAGGGAGGGCGCCGGCCCGCTCGACCAGGAATCGCGTGCTCGTCGAGCGGGCGGTCCACGGGTCGTACTCGAGGGCGTCGACGGACAGAAGTGCACCCAGGCGCCCCACGCCGCCCCCAGGCAGGCGCGGACCACGTCGGCGGTGCCGCCCACGTTGACCGCCCAGCCGCGCCCGTTCCGGTCGCCCTGGATGCCGACGCGCGCGGCGAGATCGAACACCGCCTCGGCGCCCTCGATGCTGCGGGCCACGGCGCCGGCGTCGCAGACGTCGCCGTGCACCGTGGTCACGTCGAGGCCGGCCAGGGAGCGGCCCGGCGACCGAACCAGCCCCGTCACCCGGTGGCCCGCCGCGAGCAGGGTGCGGACCAGGTTGGCGCCGAGGTGCCCCGAGGCACCGGTGACGGTCACACGCATTCAGGGCCCGGGCACGAGGATGCAGGACGGGGCACCCCGGGTCGAGCAGTAAAATGTCTTCCCGCCGCACGAGGCGATCCATTCGGCCGGGGTGCGGTCTCCAGCGCGCCAGCTCACGTCTCCGATCTGGATGGCATCCGCCGGGCAACCGAGCAGCCCGGCCGAAACGGCTGCAAGGTCCGGTGGCGCGTCTTGCGTCGCTACGTGGGCCCTTCCCGCACAGGCGGCGGCCAGGACGACGGTCGTGAAGAGGATGCGAAGCATCGGTTCCGGGTGGGCGCGCGGATCGCGTCGAGCGACTGCAACCTTCGGGCCCGCTCGCGCGTCGAGAGGTGGGAGCCGGAACGCCCCGGAATCCGCTTTCCCTGGTCGCCCGGCACCAGCGGCGCGCGGGCCTCGATCCGCGCAGGGTGTGCCGCTGCATCACGGTGTCACCCGGGAGAGCGCACCGAGCTAGTTTCGAGCGGGCGGTGGCAGCCCGGCGGTGATGGAGAGCGGGACCTTCTGGATCAAGCACCGCTCCGCCGAGCAGACGCTGAACGCGAACACCCCGGCCACGCGAGCGCTGCCGCTCGGGGGCGGGGCGTACGGCAGCACCAGGGACACCGAGCAGACCTCTTTCCCGTCCCCCTGGCATGGCGCCGTCGACCCCGGCCGCAACGGCACCCGCACTCCCTGGAACTTCACCGTGGCCTCGGGGGAGGGGACGAACGCCATCGGGTATTCCATGTTGACGTGGTACCCGGCCCGCGAGACGAGGTGCAGGTCGACGGCGGATGCGGAGCCGGCCGGGCGCGGGATGGCATCCACCACCCACTCCTGCGCCTCGGCGCGGGCGGACGCGGGCCCCGGGCTGGACGCAGCGCCCGCCAGGGCCGCCAGGACCCCGACCAGTGTGGCACCCGGGTTCATGACCCGTACTTCACCGAGCACCCGTACTGCTTGGTCTCCGGGGTTCGCACCGGGCGTCCGGCCGCGAGATCCTCGAGCGCCGACGACACGTAGTCGATGAGCGCGCCGCCCTGGGGCGCCTGGCGCTCGCCGTCGGGCGAGTTGTCGATGGCGCCGCGGTACGCCAGCCGGCCTTCCCGGTCGATCACGAACATCCCCGGCGTGTTGGTCGCTCCATAGGCGCGTCCCACCTTGCCGGAAGGATCGAGCAGCACGGGGTAGCCCATCCGGAACTCCTGTACGGCAGCGCGGTTCGCCTCGGCTCCGTACCCCTGCTTGCCGGGCGCGGCCGAGTTCACCGCCAGCCACACGACCCCGTCCTTCACGTGACGCACAGCCGCCCCCACCAGCGTTCCACGCGTGTGCGAGGCCTTCACGAAGGGGCAGCCCGGGTTGAACCATTCCAGCACCACGACGTGGCCGCGGAGGTCCGAGAGCTTCACCGCCTTGCCGCTCAGATCCGTCAGGGAGAAGCCCGGGGCCGGCTCCCCGACCTCGGCGGCCAGGGCGGGGGAGGAGACGAGCAGGCCGGCCAGCACGAGCCAGGAACGCATGCGTTCCCCATAACCGGGCGCCGGCGGGTGCGCCCGCGAGCGCGATGCCGTCCCGCCGGCACGGGCGTCACGGTCGGGACAGGCACCTGGAACTCGCCGGCGCCTTCCCGCGCGCTCCGTGCTCAGCTCAGCTCCACGCGCAGCTCGTCGAGCAGGTTCTGCCGTGCCGCCACCACCCAGCCGCAGCGCGGATGCTCCATCGGGCTGAGGTCGAGGTAGTGGCTGACGTAGTGCTCGTTCAGGCGCACGGCGCCGGGGCTGGCCAGCCCCAGATCCTGCCCGTACAGCAGGTCGGTCGAGCTCCAGGCTCAACCCCGCGGCATTGGACAGGTGCAATGGTGCGCCCCGATTCATCGACCAGGCGGATGGCTGCGGGGCCGGGCGGCAGGACCAGCTCACGGCCCACCCAGGCGAGCTCGCGGCCCTGGCGGCTTGCACGCGGCAGCGGCCCGGGCGATGGCCAGGCGAGGCGCACCCCGCCCGCGGGCGGCGCCAGGCCGCCCCCCAGCTCCAGGACGTGGCCCCCCGCCACGGTCGAGAGGCGATAGCTCAGCGGGCCATGGCGCGTGGACAGGTTCTTCACGGCGATCCCGGCGGCGATCCATTCCTCGCTCAGTCCGGCGCCCAGCACCATCGCATCGTCGGCCTCGCGCTCGTAGGCGAACATGTCGAGCACCGAGCGGACGTAGTCCGAGGCCACCCAGGCGTGCGGCATGTCGCCGAGGAAGTGCGGTTCCCGCGCGTCGGCCATGACGACCTCGGCCCACTCGTTCCATCCGGCCGGCCGGCGGTCGCGCAGGAACCACTGCAGCATCGCCTGCGCCCGCCGTGGCTGACCGAGCCGCACCAGCGCGCCCACGGTGCGCAGCTCGTACGGCGTGTAGTCCTTCCAGGCGCGCGCACCGGACCGGCGCTGCTCGCACTCCTTCCAGTAGCGGTCGAAGGTGCGCTGCAGGAGCAGCGGCGGGACCCGCGCCTGCGCGGGATTGAGCGCCGCGGTCGTCGAGGTGGGGTCGAAGTCGCCGCGGTCGGCGGCGCCGGCGATGGTGTCCATGCCGAATCGTGCCGCGGTGGCCTCCAGGGAACGCGCCAGATCGCCCTCGAAGCTCGTCCCGCCAGCTGCGCCCATTCCGCCGCGCAGCCTGCGGCTGGCCCAGCGCCCGCGCGATGACGACCGCGTCCTTGTATCCGCGCACCGCCCAGAAGTCGTCCCAGTAGGAGTAGGCGGGCTTGTCCGAGTAGCCCTCGTGGCTGATGGAGGGCGGCAGCAGGCCCCGGAGGTTGGCAGGGTGCGCGGCCCTGAACTCCTCGGTGCGCGTGCTCCTGCGCAGGCTCTCGAGGTGCGCCACGACACGCTGCACCACCGCCCAGTGGCGCGCGAGGAAGGCCGCATCTCCCGAATGGCGCCAGACCTCGGCCACGGCATAGAGGTACTGCCCGTCACTGTCGTTCTCGGGCACCGGGTCGGCGCCGCGGACGTCCACGCAGCACGGCACCTTTCCCGAGCGGAAGACGTATCCGGCGAACCAGTCCACGAAGTCGCGCGCGACGCTCGACCTCGCCCATGCGGACCAGGCCGGCCACCATCATCGCGCCGTCGCGGATCCACGACCGTGCATAGGAGCGCGTGCCGGGCTCGAGCGCGGCACCGTCGCGCGACATCAAGATCTGCGCCAGCGCCGTCCGCAGCGTGTCGGCCACCTGCTGCGACGGCGCGGGCAAGCTCAGCTCCATCCGGTTCAGGCGCGCGCGCCAGCCGGCGGCCACGCGATCGAGGCGCTCGTCGAGGGCCTCGGGCGCGGACGGGGCCTGCGGGGCGCCGCCGAGCGGCGCGGTCCAGGTCACGACGCGCGTCTCGCCGGGCAGGAGCCGCAGCTTCCACTGCAGCAGGGCCGAGGCCTGGCCCTGCGCATCCGAGAGCTCGTGCAGGGCCGGGGCGTCGAGCAGGGAGTGCAGATCGATGCCGCGCCGCCCCGGGCGCGCGGTGACGCGGCTCGGCACGTCGGCGAAGCACGGCCCGGCGGCGCCGTTCACGAAGAGCCGCGGCGCCTGCCACTGCAGTCGATCGATGCGACGCGCACCTCCTGGCGTGTTGAGGAACTGCTGCGGCGGGTTCACCTGCCAGGGACGAACGGCGAGCAGCAGCGTGAACGTGCGCGCTGCGCGGCCCGTGTTGGTCAGCGCGTAGCGCACCAGCGCTGCGGCGCCCGGCCCGGCCCTTCGGCCGCTGCCGCGATCTGGAGCGCGAAGTCGCCATGTCGCCAGCGCAGCTCGGGCATGGGCAGGTAGCCTTCCCGCAGCGAGTGGCCGATCTGCACGTCGGCCCAGGTCACGAGCCGACCGGAGTCCGTCAGGACGGCGGGTTCCACGCTGAAGCCTCCGCGTCCTACCTCGAGCGCCCCATCCTCGGTGAGGAGCGCCGAGCGCTCGCCACCTCCGTCCACGCCCACCAGCGCCCAGTAGTTCTGCTCGCCGAGGAACGCGCGCGGCACGTGTCCGCGCGGCGCGTGCCGGGCGAGCTCGGAGAGGGCAGCGTTGAGGTCGGGCCACCGCCTGGCGTCGCGCAGCTCCACGTGCGGCGCCGCACGCGCCGCGGGCAGGCGGATGCTCAGGTAGCGCGCCTCGGTCTCCGGGAGGAAGAGCGCCTCGAAGCCGCCCGAGCCGCTCGCACCCGCCGCAGCAGCGTCCAGCTGCGGGCGTCCTCCGAGGCGAGCACGTCGTAGCCCACCGGCCGGGCCGGCCCGGGCCACTGGAGGGTGAGCCCGTTGAACTCGCGCGTGCGGCGATAGTCGAGGTCGAGCGTCCCGGCGCGGCTTGCGCACCAGCGGCTCCGGCCAGACCGGCGGGTCTGCCTCGCGCTCCTGCACGCGCACCCGCGACACGCACAGCGCCCCCTTGCCGCCCTGCCGCGCCGCGATGACGAGCTCCAGGGACTTCGGTGCGCGCCAGCGTGCGGTCGGCGGTCGGCCCCCAGGCGAAGCTGAAATGGCGGCTCAGGAAGGTGACGTCGGTCAGGGAGCGCGGCAGCGGGAAGCGCGGCCGGTTCACCCACCACACGTTGTCGCCGCTCGCGTCCACCAGCTTGACCTGGAAGTCGTTGACGGCGCCGCGCCCCTTCATGCGCAGCTGCAGGGCGAAGGCCGGGGGCCATTGCACGGGAAGGACATGCCGCAGGACCGCATGGCCGGAGACGGAGTGGAAATCGTACTCCAGGCAGAGTGCTGCCGTCGGCGTCCCGCCGCAGCGCGGCGCCGACCTGCTCGGACGCGTCAGCCTGCCAGCCGTCCGAGCAGGTCGAGGCTGCGCTGCGGCGGGACGCCGACGGCAGCACTTGCCTGGAGTACGACTTCCACTCGGTCTCCGGCCATGCGGTCCTGCGGCATGCCCTGCCCGTGCAGTGGCCGGCCGCGTTCGCGATGCAGCTGCGCATGAAGGGGCGCGGCGCCGGCAACGACTTCCAGGTCAAGCTGGCGGACGCGAGCGGTGACAACGTGTGGTGGGTGAACCGGCCGAGCTTCCCGCTGCCGCCCTCCCTGACCGACGTGACCTTCAAGAGCCGCCATTTCAGCTTCGCCTGGGGGCCGACCGCGGACCGCACGCTGGCGCGCACCGAGTCCCTCGAGCTCGTCATCGCGGCGCGGCAGGGTGGCAAGGGCGGCGCTGTGCGTGTCGCGCGTGCGCGTGCAGGAGCGCGAGCCGGATCCCGCCGTCTGGCCGCCGCCGCTGCTGAGCAGCCGCGCCGGGACGCTCGACCTCGACTTTCGGCGCTCGCGCGAGTTCAACGGCCTCACCCTGCAGTGGCCCGGGCCGCCGCCCGGAGGGGTACGACGTGCTCGCCTCGGAGGACGCGCGGAGCTGGACGCTGCTGCGGCGGGTCGAGCGGAGCTCGGGCGGCTTCGAGGCGCTCTTCCTCCCGGAGAGCGAGGCGCGCCACCTCCGCATCCGCCTGCGCGACGGGCAGGCGGCGCCCCGCGTGGAGCTGCGCGACTGGGAGGCAGTGGCCAGACCTCAACGCGGCCCTCTCCGAGCTCGCCAGGCACGTGCCGCGCGGACACGTGCCGCGCGCCTTCCTGGGCGAGCAGAACTACTGGACGCTGGTGGGCGTGGACGGAGGCGGCGAGCGCTCGGCGCTCCTCTCCGAGGACGGGGCGCTCGAGGTCGGACGCGGAGGGTTCAGCCTGGAACCCGCCGTCCTGATCGACTCCGGTCAGCTCGCCACCTGGGCCGACGTGCGCATGGGCCACTCGCTGCGGGAGGGTTACCTGCCCATGCCCGAGGTGCGCTGGCGACATGCCGCCTTCGCGCTCGACATCGCGGCCGCGGCCGACGGGCCGGGCCGGGCGCCGCAGCTCCTGGCGCGCTACGCGCTCACCAACACGGGCCGCGCAGCGCGCACGTTCACGCTCCTCCTGGCCGTTCGTCCCTGGCAGGTGAACCCGCCGCAGCAGTTCCTCAACACGCCGGGAGGCGCGCGCCGCATCGATCGACTGGCGTGGCAGGCGCCACGGCTCTTCGTGAACGGCGCCGCCGGGCCGCTCTTCGCGGACGTCCCGAGCCGCATCACCGCGCTGCCCGGGGCGGGCGGCATCGATCTCCACGGCCTGCGCCATGCCCCGGCGCTCCGGGTGCTCCGGGATCCGCAGGGCCAGGCGTCGGCGCTGGTGGAATGGAAGCTGCGCCTCTCGCCCGGCGAGACGCGCGTCGTGACCTGGACCGCGCCGCTCGGCGGCGCCCCGCAGGCCCCGTCCGCGCAGGGCGTCGACGAGCGCCTCGCTCGCGTGGCAGCCGGCTGGCGCGCGCGCCTGAACCGGATGGAGCTGGCGTTGCCCGCGCCCTCGCAGCAGGTGGCCGACACCCTGCGGACCGCGCTGGCGCAGATCCTGATGTCGCGCGATGGACCGGCGCTCGAGCCCGGGACCCGTTCCTATGCACGGACGTGGATCCGCGACGGCGCCATGATGGTGGCCGGCCTGGTCCGCATGGGCGAGGTCGAGGCCGCGCGAGAGTTCGTCGACTGGTTCGCCGGATACGTCTTCCGCTCCGGCAAGGTGCCATGCTGCGTGGACGCCCGCGGCGCCGACCCGGTCTCCGAGAACGACAGCGACGGGCAGTACCTCTATGCCGTGGCCGAGGTCTGGCGCCATTCCGGGGATGCGGCCTTCCTGGCGCGCCACTGGCCGGTGGTGCAGCGCGTGGTGGCGCATCTCGATGCCCTGCGCCGGAGCACGCGCACCGACGCGTTCAGGGCCGCGCAGCCCGCCAACCTGTGGGGGCTCTTGCCGCCCTCCATCAGCCACGAGGGCTACTCGGACAAGCCCGCCTACTCCTACTGGGACGACTTCTGGGCGGTGCGCGGATACAAGGACGCCATCGACATGGCGCGGGCCATGGGCCAGCCCAGGCTGGCGGCGGAGTGGGTGCGCTGCCTGGACGGGTTTCAGGGCGACCTGGAGCGCTCCCTGGAGGCGACCGCGGCACGATTCGGCATGGACGCCATCGCGGGCGCCGCCGACCGCGGCGACTTCGACCCCACCTCCACCACCACGGCGCTCAATCCCGCGCAGGCGCGGATCCCGGCGGCGCTCCTGCAGCGCACCTTCGAGCGCTACTGGAACGACTGCGAGCAGCGCCGCTCCGGCGCGCGCGCCTGGAAGGACTACACGCCCTACGAGCTGCGCGCGGTGGGCGCGCTGGTGCGGCTCGGTCACCCGCGGCGGGCGCAGGAGATGCTGCAGTGGTCCCTGGGCCACCGCCGGCCGGCCGGATGGAACCAGTGGGCCGAGGTCGTCATGGCCGACGCGCGCGAACCGCACTTCCTCGGCGACATGCCGCACGCCTGGGTGGCCTCCGACTATCTCCGCTCGGTGCTGGACATGTTCGCCTACGAGCGGGAGGCCGACGACGCGCTGGTCCTGGGCGCCGGGCTGAGCCAGGAGTGGATGGCCGCGGGGGTCGGCGTGAAGAACCTGTCCACGCGCCATGGCCCGCTGAGCTATCGCCTCTCGACCGTGGCGGGGGGCCACGTCCTGGAGCTGGGGGGCGGCCTGGCGCCGCCCGCGGGCGGGGTGCGGCTCGCCTGGCCATCGCCCGGGCCGCTGCCGCGCGCAAGCTGCCAGGGCCGCGAGCTCGCCTGGGTGGGCCGTGAGCTGGTCCTGCCGCCCGGCCCCGCAGCCATCCGCCTGGTCCAATGAACCGGGGCGCACCATTGCACCTGTCCAATGCCGCGGGGTTGAGCCTGGAGCTCGACCGACCTGCTGTACGGGCAGGATCTGGGGCTGGCCAGCCCCGGCGCCGTGCGCCTGAACGAGCACTACGTCAGCCACTACCTCGACCTCAGCCCGATGGAGCATCCGCGCTGCGGCTGGGTGGTGGCGGCACGGCAGAACCTGCTCGACGAGCTGCGCGTGGAGCTGAGCTGAGCACGGAGCGCGCGGGAAGGCGCCGGCGAGTTCCAGGTGCCTGTCCCGACCGTGACGCCCGTGCCGGCGGGACGGCATCGCGCTCGCGGGCGCACCCGCCGGCGCCCGGTTATGGCAACGCATGCGTTCCTGGCTCGTGCTGGCCGGCCTGCTCGTCTCCTCCCCCGCCCTGGCCGCCGAGGTCGGGGAGCCGGCCCCGGGCTTCTCCCTGACGGATTCTGAGCGGCAAGGCGGTGAAGCTCTCGGACCTCCGCGGCCACGTCGTGGTGCTGGAATGGTTCAACCCGGGCTGCCCCTTCGTGAAGGCCTCGCACGCGCGTGGAACGCTGGTGGGGGCGGCTGTGCGTCACGTGAAGGACGGGGTCGTGTGGCTGGCGGTGAACTCGGCCGCGCCCGGCAAGCAGGGGTACGGAGCCGAGGCGAACCGCGCTGCCGTACAGGAGTTCCGGATGGGCTACCCCGTGCTGCTCGATCCTTCCGGCAAGGTGGGACGCGCCTATGGAGCGACCAACACGCCGGGGATGTTCGTGATCGACCGGGAAGGCCGGCTGGCGTACCGCGGCGCCATCGACAACTCGCCCGACGGCGAGCGCCAGGCGCCCCAGGGCGGCGCGCTCATCGACTACGTGTCGTCGGCGCTCGAGGATCTCGCGGCCGGACGCCCGGTGCGAACCCCGGAGACCAAGCAGTACGGGTGCTCGGTGAAGTACGGGTCATGAACCCGGGTGCCACACTGGTCGGGGTCCTGGCGGCCCTGGCGGGCGCTGCGTCCAGCCCGGGGCCCGCGTCCGCCCGCGCCGAGGCGCAGGAGTGGGTGGTGGATGCCATCCCGCGCCCGGCCGGCTCCGCATCCGCCGTCGACCTGCACCTCGTCTCGCGGGCCGGGTACCACGTCAACATGGAATACCCGATGGCGTTCGTCCCCTCCCCCGAGGCCACGGTGAAGTTCCAGGGAGTGCGGGTGCCGTTGCGGCCGGGGTCGACGGCGCCATGCCAGGGGGACGGGAAAGAGGTCTGCTCGGTGTCCCTGGTGCTGCCGTACGCCCCGCCCCCGAGCGGCAGCGCTCGCGTGGCCGGGGTGTTCGCGTTCAGCGTCTGCTCGGCGGAGCGGTGCTTGATCCAGAAGGTCCCGCTCTCCATCACCGCCGGGCTGCCACCGCCCGCTCGAAACTAGCTCGGTGCGCTCTCCCGGGTGACACCGTGATGCAGCGGCACACCCTGCGCGGATCGAGGCCCGCGCGCCGCTGGTGCCGGGCGACCAGGGAAAGCGGATTCCGGGGCGTTCCGGCTCCCACCTCTCGACGCGCGAGCGGGCCCGAAGGTTGCAGTCGCTCGACGCGATCCGCGCGCCCACCCGGAACCGATGCTTCGCATCCTCTTCACGACCGTCGTCCTGGCCGCCGCCTGTGCGGGAAGGGCCCACGTAGCGACGCAAGACGCGCCACCGGACCTTGCAGCCGTTTCGGCCGGGCTGCTCGGTTGCCCGGCGGATGCCATCCAGATCGGAGACGTGAGCTGGCGCGCTGGAGACCGCACCCCGGCCGAATGGATCGCCTCGTGCGGCGGGAAGACATTTTACTGCTCGACCCGGGGTGCCCCGTCCTGCATCCTCGTGCCCGGGCCCTGAATGCGTGTGACCGTCACCGGTGCCTCGGGGCACCTCGGCGCCAACCTGGTCCGCACCCTGCTCGCGGCGGGCCACCGGGTGACGGGGCTGGTTCGGTCGCCGGGCCGCTCCCTGGCCGGCCTCGACGTGACCACGGTGCACGGCGACGTCTGCGACGCCGGCGCCGTGGCCCGCAGCATCGAGGGCGCCGAGGCGGTGTTCCATCTCGCCGCGCGCGTCGGCATCCAGGGCGACCGGAACGGTGCGGCCTGGGCGGTCAACGTGGGCGGCACCGCCAACGTGGTCCGCGCCTGCCTGGGGGCGGGCGTGGGGCGCCTGGTGCACTTCTCGTCCGTCGACGCCCTCGAGCACGACCCGTGGGACCGCCCGCTCGACGAGACGCGATCCCTGGTCGAGCGGGCCGGCGCCCTCCCGTACGCGGCCAGCAAGGCCGCCGCGGAGCGCGCCGTGGCCGGGGCGGTGCGCGCGGGCCTCGATGCGGTGGTGGTGAGCCCGACGGCGGTGCTGGGCCCGCACGACCACCGGCCGTCGGCCCTGGGCGGCGTCGTCCTCCAGATTGCGCGAGGGCGGCTGCCGGCGCTGGTGGACGCCGGCTTCGACTGGGTGGACGTGCGCGACGTGGTCGCGGGGGCGGTGGCGGCCCTCGAGCGAGGCCGCCGGGGCGAGCGGTACCTGCTCTCGGGCCGCTGGGCGCATCTCCGCGAGCTGGCGCGGACCGTGGCCGGCGCGGCGGGCGTCCCGGCACCGCTCCTCGCCAGCCCCCTCTGGCTCGCCCGGCTCGGGGTGCCCTTCGCCACCGGGCTGGCGCGGCTCACCGGCGCCACCGCCCACCTCACCCGCGACGCCCTCGAGACGCTGCGCACCAGCCACCGCGACGTCCGGCACGACAAGGCCGCCCGCGAGCTCGGCTACGCCGTCCGGCCGCTGGCCGACACCACCGCCGACACGGTGGCCTGGTTCCGCGAGGTGGGGATGCTCGGACCGAGGCGGGAGCCCAGGAGAAGGTCACCGGCTGGAGGCTGAGCTTCGGGCGCCCGACCGGCCCTTCACGTCCCCACGCCGCCCTGAGCCGTCGCTTGCGGGCGGCGCACCAGGAGGTTCGCGAGCCCCACCACCACCGCGGCGACCAGCACGCCCCGGATCACCCAGGGCGTGCCGAAGGCGATGCCGAAGAGGGCGTCGAGCGAGTATCGGCCCGGGCCGGCGTAGGCGACGGCCACGGCGCAGGTGGACCACGCCAGCGGCGTCTCGATGCCGTTGGCGGTGGCGAAGAGCCCGTTCCTCCAGTGCACCGCACCCATCGCGACCACCATCACGACCAGGATGAGGCCGGGGCCGACGGGGCTGAGGAATCCGAGGATCACCAGGACCCCGCCGACACCCTCGCACAGCCCTGATGCGAGCGCGAAGAGCTTGCCGGGTCGGAAGCCGAGCGACTCCATGAAGCCTCCGGTGCCGCCCAGGCCGTGGCCTCCGAACCACCCGAAGAGCTTCTGCGCGCCGTGTGCTGCGAGGATTCCGCCCAGGATCAACCGGACCAGCAAGAATCCAGAGTTCACGGGAACCACCTCCGTGGCATGACGGGCACCGCTTTCCCCCCCTCCAAGCGCGATGGCTCACTGTGGCACAGCGGTCGAGGGCCGGCGTGGAGTCGTTCAGGGCCGAATGGGGCGGCTGGCATCACGAAGCGATGCGTCAAGGCGTCGGGCCCCGCCTGGACCTGGCACCGCCGGCGCTCGTGGCATGAGGAAGTGGTGCGGGTCTCCGCACCCGCAGACCGGCCGCGAGGAGGAGGACGGATGGCACACGTCTCGACCGACATGAACACGACCGTCCCGCCGGAGGTGGTCCTCGGCGCGCTGACGGACTTCTCGGAGAAGCGCCTGGAGCTCTGGCCCAACATCGACCGCAAGTACTACAAGGTCCACGACGTCTCGGGGACCACGGCGGAGGTGACCGAGGGCTCGCGCGGCGTCTGGGAGCGGACGCACTACGACTGGTCCAGGCCCGGCCTGGTCCGCATCGACGTCCAGGACTCGAACGCCTTCCGCCCGGGCAGCTTCTGGATTTACTCGGTCCAGCCCTCGCCGGAGGGCGGGAGCCGTGTTCACCTCGAGTTCGTGCGCAGGCCGCGGAATGCGAAGGGGCTGCTGCTGAGCGCCCTCCTGAGCATCGCGGGGCGGAAGATCTTCGGCGACTTCCTGGGCGAGACGCTGCGGAGGCTGGAGAGGCGCGCGCCCGGGGTGTCGACGCAGACCACCCATCCGGCGTAGCGGGTGCACGGCGGGGGCGCCCGCTCGACGACAGTCGCGGCGGAGAGACCCCACTCGAAATGGCGCCGGGGCCAGGCTGGGAGCATACCAATGGGATGGCCGACTACTCGGAATCCCTGGTCAGGGGCCATGTCGTCGGGGTCGAGCGGCTGGAGAGGCTCCGGTGGCGCGTCAGCGTCGACGGCCGGCGGCTGTTCACCTTCTGTTCCGAGGCCCGTGCGCGGGCGGCGGGGGTCCTGGAGGCTCGCCGCCTCAGCATGGTCGCGTCCGACCGCCAGCGCTCCGGCGGACGCCGCTGACACCGCGCTCACGCCGGCTTCCGCCGGCAGGGGCGCGCATCACCCTGCACAGGAAGGCGCCGGCGATGCCAGCGCCGGTTCGTCGCGGCGTCCGAGGGCGCGCAGGTGACGGAAGTGCTGGGCGACGGCGGCGCGAAGGGACGGCTGCACGCGGTAGGGCACGCCGTGCTCGCCGCAGGCCTTCTCGACGATCCGCGCCAGGGCCGGATAGTGCACGTGGCACACCTCCGGGAAGAGATGGTGCTCGATCTGGAAGTTCAGCCCGCCGACGTACCAGCTCAGCACCCGGTTCCGCGGCGCGAAGTCCGCGGTGGCGCGCACCTGGTGCTCCGCCCACCCGGTCGGCATCCGCTGGTCGCCCGGCCGCGCCGCGTGGAACCGGGCCTGGGGCACCGCGTGGGCGAGCTGGAAGACGGTGGACAGGACCAGGCCGAGAACGCCGGCGCCGAGGAGGAAGAAGGGCGCGACCCATGCGCTCCGGAACACCAGGGCCGGCACGACCAGCGCCCATCCGAAGAACGCGAGCTTGCCGGCCAGCAGGGCGGCCAGGCCAAGGCCCGTCGGCCGCCGGAAGGCGACCGGCCCGATGCGGCCGCGCACCAGGTCGACCACGTCGTCCACCAGCCACCACTTGAGGGCCAGCACGCCGTAGAGCGGCCAGGCATAGAGGTGCTGGAATCGGTGGAACGCCCTCAGCGGCTGCGACGGCGCGAGCCGGAGGAGCGGCCCGGCGTCGATGTCGGCGTCCATCCCGTCGATGTTGGCGTAGGTGTGGTGCTGCACGTTGTGCTTGAACCGCCACACGTACGAGCTCCCTCCGATCAGGTCCACCGCGTGCCCCCAGGCGCCGTTCACGGCCGCCGATCGCGAGTAAGCGCCGTGGTTCGCGTCGTGCATGATGGCGAAGCCGATGCCGGCGGTGGCGAGAGCGAGCGAGCTGGTCAGCGCGGAGGCGAGCCAACCCGAGGTCCCGCCCCAGGCGAGCAGCGATCCGTAGGATGCTCCGAACCAGGCCAGGATGATGGCGGTCTTGGCGTGCATGCCTGCCCCGCCCCAGCGCGCCAGATGCGTTCGGTCGAAGTAGGCGGCCACCGCGCGCTTGACGGCAGCGTGGAACCCGTCGTCGCGGAGGAACCGGACGCGGGCCGGCGCGGACATGTCGATCATCCGCGCGATCTTAGGTGGCCCCTATCACGGGGCTGTCACCACGGACCGGCGAGTCGCAGCCGACGAGCGGCGGTGCGGTCCCACGCCCGCTGGCCGGAGGGCGACGCCGTCCGCGGCGCCTCAGGCGGCGTCGGTGCCGGAGCGCGGCTCGCCCGCAGGCGTCCGGTCGAGCCCCTCCGACGCACCGCGCTGCTCCCGTTGGCGGAGCAGCCCCACGCAGGCGCTGCAGGTCACGCCGCGCGCGTGCTTGGTCGATTGGTGCTCGAAGCCGCGCAGTCCGCACAGCGTCTCGTGCAGCCGCGTGTCGTAGTAGTGAACGACGACCGCCGCCGACAGTGGTTCCATTTTCCCGTCCCTCGGAGCCGGCCGGTGAGGGAGCAGAGTGCTCCGAGACGCAGGTACGGTTCCAGCTTCGCTGTCGGTAATAACGCCCGGCCGGGAGCGGCGCATCCTCCATGCGCACGGCCAGATCTCGTCCCGGCGAGCGCCGGGTTCCCGGCGCGCGCCCGGACCGGTGGGAGCCTCCCTGCGCGCCGGCGCACAGGGGGGGCCGACGAATTCGGGGGGGCCGCTCGACTTCCTCGCTCGCCCGGGGTACATGGGCGCTGGCTCCGCGGCGAGCATCGCTCCCGTGAGCCGTAGCTGCGCCCGCCACTTTCTGACGGGCGTTCACGCAAAGAAAAGAGCATCACAGCACATGGCCATCGGTACCGTGAAGTGGTTCAACGACGCGAAGGGCTTCGGCTTCATCTCTCAGGCTGACGGGGGCGAGGACGTCTTCTGCCACCACACCGCCATCCAGTCCGAGGGCTTCCGCTCCCTGGCGGAGGGGCAGAAGGTCGAGTTCGAGGTGAGGAAGGGCCCCAAGGGCCTTCAGGCGGCGAACGTCCGCCCCATCGCCTGATCCAGCCCGCATCCGCTTCTAAGAGAGCCCGGCCTCGTCGAGGCCGGGCTTTCGCGTTTCCGGCCCGCCGCGGCGGGCCTACGACTCCGCGTTCGCCAGCACGCGGCGCTCGAGGTCAGCGACCACGGCCAGGACGGCGCGGAGCTCGGCGGCAAACACCGTGGGGATGCGCGCGGCGCGGACCAGGGCGCGGCGGGCGTCGTCGAGGTTCGTATCCACGGCCAGCAGCTGCGTTCGCCGCAGATCGATGAGGAGCTCTTCGCGCATCGGTGGATTCTACCTCTTCTCGGGCCGGCATGCCCTGCCCGAGAAGCGGGCGGGACACGCGCCGCCTGGGACGATCGTCACGGCTGCTGCGCCTTCCGGGACGCGGCCAGATCGTCCATGCCGGGCATCCGAGCCATCTGTGCCCTGGCGGCCCGCCAGGCGTGCTGGACGATCCAGGAGAGCGACCGGTCCTGGCGGGTCGCCTCGTCCTGGATCTCGCGGAGCATGTCCTCAGGGAAGTACAGCGACTGCTTTCTCTTGTCGGGCGATGCCATGCGACCTTGTACGCCCTGCGCGCCGCGAATGATAGACGCGCCTGGCGGCAGGCCCGGCGCGCCGTGGAGCGCCTCCTCGCTCGGCCGTCGCGCGGCTCCCTTTGCCGCCCACGCCGGGAAGCGTACGGTGGAACGGTCGCCATGATCTTCTGGAGCCGGACAGACGACGGCTGGGCCGTGAACCTCGACGGCACGGACGCGGCCGAGCAGTTCACCCTTCCGCGCATCGAGCTCCGCTCGAGCGCGCGCGGCTGGGCCTGCGCCTGCCGCCTCGCCAACGGCACGTCGCGGCTGGTGCCGCTGGGGAACCCCGGCACCGCGGCGGCGGCGATGCGAGCTGGCATGGAGGCCAGCCTGGCGGCGGTCGGCCCCGAGTACGAGGCGGAGCTCCGGGCGCTGATCGACGGTGGAGCCGGCGGCTGACCTCGCGCCGCGGGGCCGAGGCGCTGGCCGGCCGCCTGACGAGCCTCCAGCGCTCGTGGCGTGGCCCGGGCCCGGGTGCGCTCGGCGACACAGGGGCCTTTCCATTGCCAGCTGCCCATGCGCGGGACGGCCTCCATCCCCACCCTTCATGGGCAGTGACGGGTGGAACGGGTCAGCTGGTGCTGGTGGTGGATGATGATCGCATCATCCTCGAGGCCCTGTGCGCGCTGCTGGAGGCGAAGGGGTTCGAGGTGGCCTCCGCGAGCTGCGTCGACGAGGCCATGGCCATCGTCGACGGAGACGTGCGGCCGGATGCCGTCCTCACGGACCTGAGCATGCCCGGGGGCGACGGGGAGGAGCTGGCCACGGCCATCCGCACGCACCCGCGATGCCGGGACCTGCCCATCGTCGCCATGTCCGCCTGCAGTCGAACGCTGGAGCACCTGGAAGGAAAGGCCGACGCCAAGCTCCTCAAGCCGTTCGAGCTGGCCACGCTGCTCGAGGCGCTCGAGCACGTGTGGGCGGCGCGCACGCCCGGCCGCTGACCGGCGGCGCTGCCATCAACCAAGAGTGGAATGCCGCGCCTTCAGGGAGCGCTCGGCGCCTCCAACCGCCAGGCGCGGCCACGCCCCCCGGCCAGGTAGGGCGTTTCCTTCCTTCGGGCGAGGTGGTAAGATGTTTGATTCGCGCCGACCACCGTTCGACCCGAACGGTCGCCCCCCGCGAAGAAAGGGCGATC
>CAVTOU010000020.1:0-206721 GCA_963736345.1 uncultured Pseudomonadota bacterium
AGATGGCCAACCGCATCAGGCGTTTGATCTGCATCGCTTCGGCGCTCACGCTGGCAGGCATGGCGACAGCCGCGCAGGCCGTGACCGAAATCCAGTGGTGGCATTCGATGACCGGTGCGCTCAGCGACAAGGTCAATGAGATCGCCAACAAGTTCAACGCGTCGCAGTCGGACTACAAGGTCGTGCCCGTCTACAAGGGCCAGTACGACGAATCGATGACGGCAGCGATCGCCGCGTATCGCGGAGGCAACCCGCCGCAGATCCTCCAGGTCTTCGAGGTGGGAACGGCGACGATGATGGCGGCCAAGGACGCCATCCAGCCCCTGCCAGTTGATGGCCGAGCAGCACCAGCCGTTCAATCCCAAGGCCTTCCTGGTGCTCGTCTATTCGTACTATTCCGACACGTCGGGCCATCTGCTGTCGATGCCTTTCAACAGCTCGACGCAGGTGCTCTACATCAACGACGACGCGTTCAAGAAGGCCGGGCTCGATCCCGCGAACCCGCCGAAGACCTGGCCGGACCTCGAGAAGGACGCCGAGAAGCTCAAGGCATCGGGGGCGCCCTGCGCCTACACCACCGGCTGGCAGTCGTGGGTCCAGCTCGAGAGCTTCAGCGCATGGCACAACGTTCCGTTCGCGTCGCTGCAGAACGGCTTCGGCGGCCTGGGTACGCGCCTCGAGTTCAACGGTCCGGTGCAGGTGCGGCACATCAAGAACCTCGGCGACTGGGCGAAGAAGGGCCTGTTCACCTACAAGGGGCGCAAGGACGAGCCGCTGGCCGCTTTCACCAGCGGCGAATGCGCGATGATCACGACCTCGTCGGGTTCCTACGCGAACATCAAGGCGAACGCCAAGTTCGGATGGCGCGTGGCGACGCTGCCGTACTACGCCGACGTCAAAGGCGCGCCGCAGAACACGATCATCGGCGGCGCGACGCTGTGGGTGATGAAGCAGAAGAACGCCGACACGTACAAGGGCATCGCCAAGTTCTTCACCTTCCTGTCCTCGCCGGAGATCCAGGTCGACTGGCACGAGAGCACCGGCTACGTTCCGATCACCCTCGCGGCGTACGAACTGGCGAAGAAGCAGGGCTACTACGAGAAGAACCCCGGGACCGACATCGCGATCAAGGAGCTGACCAACAAGCCGCCGACCGCCAACTCGCGCGGCCTGCGGCTGGGCAACTTCGTGCAGATCCGCAACATCATCGACGAGGAGCTCGAGTCGGTCTGGAGCGGCCAGAAGTCCGCCAAGCAGGCGCTCGATTGGCGGTCAAGCGCGGCAACGAGCAGCTCGTGCGTTTCCAGAAGGCGAACAAGTAACCGACTTCTTCGACGAGCTGCGAAAATCCGGGACGCAGGAAAACCCGGGACGGAAATCCCGGACGACGACGTTTTCAGCAATCCGGGATGGACCACGTTTTTCGAGTGCGCGTGGTGTGTCGCTGGCCGGGACGGACGCTGCGAAAACGTGGTCCGTCCCGGATTTCTTTTTGGTGCCTAGCCGAGCATGGAGAAGCGCGTCGTCTTCCGGTCGCGGTGGCTGCCGTACGCGCTCGTCGCTCCGCAGCTCCTCGTAACGCTGGTCTTCTTCGTCTGGCCGGCGATCCAGGCGCTGTACCAGTCGTTGCTGATCCAGGATGCGTTCGGGACCAACACGCAGTTCGTCTGGTTCGACAATTTCAAGGACCTGTTTTCGGATTCGCATTACCTCGCGTCGTTCCAGGTGACGGCTGTGTTCTCGGTCCTCGTCATCGTGGTCGGGCTCGCGGTCGCGCTGCTGCTCGCGGTGTTCGCCGATCGCGTGATCCGCGGCGCGAAAGATCTACAAGACGCTGCTCATCCTGCCCTACGCGGTTGCGTCGGCCGTCGCGGCAGTGCTGTGGGTGTTCCTGCTCAATCCCACGCTCGGGATCCTGACGCACGCGATGCGGTCGCTGGGCTACGACTGGAACGACCCGCTGAACCCGCGCCAGGCGCTGGCGCTGATCGTCATCGCCGCCGTGTGGAAGCAGATCAGCTACAACTTCCTGTTCTTCCTGGCCGGCCTGCAGTCGATCCCGAAGTCGCTGCTCGAGGCCGCGGCCATCGACGGAGCGGGCCCGGCACGGCGCTTCTGGACGATCGCCTTTCCGCTGCTGTCGCCGACGACCTTCTTCCTGATGGTCGTCAATGTCGTCTATGCGTTCTTCGATACCTTCGCGATCGTCGACGCTGCCACCAGCGGCGGACCCGTCCAGGCGACGTCGATTCTGGTGTTCAAGGTCTACCAGGACGGTGTGCAGGCGCTCGACCTCGGAGGCTCGGCCGCGCAGTCGGTGGTCCTGATGGCGATCGTCATCACGCTGTCGGTGGTCCAGTTCCGCTTCGTCGAACGCAGGGTCCAGTACTGATACCGCCATGGTCGAGCGCCGCCCCGTCGGGACCCTGATCAGCCACCTGATCCTGATCGCAGGCGTGGCGATTGTCGCGCTGCCGCTCTACGTGGGTTTCGTCGGCTCGACGCTGTCGTTCGACCAGGTCACGACCGTGCCGATGCAGATGACGCCCGGAACCCACCTGCTGGACAACTATGCGGCCGTGCTGTCGCATGGGAGCAAGCTTGCCTCCGGCGCGCCAGTCGGTGTGATGATGTGGAACAGCCTGGTGATGGCGCTCGCCATCGCCATCGGCAAGATCACCATCTCGATGCTCTCCGCGTTCGCGATCGTCTATTTCAAGTTTCCGCTGCGCAAGACCGTGTTCTGGATGATCTTCCTCACGCTGATGCTGCCGGTGGAGGTCCGCATCTTCCCGACCTACAAGGTGGTCGCCGACCTCGGCCTGGTCGACACCTATGCGGGGCTCACGCTGCCGCTGATCGCGTCGGCGACGGCGACGTTCCTGTTCCGCCAGTTCTTCCTGACGATCCCGGAGGAGCTCGCCGAGGCGGCGCGCATCGACGGTGCGGGCCCGATGCGCTTCTTCGTCGACATCCTGCTGCCGCTGTCGCGCACCAGCATGGCCGCGCTGTTCGTCATCATGTTCATCTACGGCTGGAACCAGTACCTGTGGCCGCTGCTGATCACCACCCGCGAGGACATGTACACGGTGGTGATCGGCATCAAGCGGATGGTCGCGGGCGGCGACACGCTGGTGGAATGGCAGCTCGTGCTCGCGACCGCGATGCTCGCGCTGCTTCCTCCCGCCGCCGTCATCCTGGTGATGCAGCGGTGGTTCGTCAAGGGATTGGTGGAAACGGAAAAATAGATGGCCAGAGTCGAATTCCAGCGAGTGACCAAGCGCTACGGCGACACCGAGGTGATCCACGGTGTCGACATGCAGGTCGCCGATGGCGAGTTCATCGTCATCGTCGGCCCATCGGGCTGCGGCAAGTCGACGCTGCTGCGGATGGTCGCCGGGCTCGAAGCGATCACGAGCGGCGAGATCATGATCGGGGACCGCGTCGTCAACAACCTGGAGCCCAAGGACCGCGACATCGCGATGGTGTTCCAGAACTATGCGCTCTATCCGCACATGACCGTGTTCGACAACATGGCCTACGGTCTCAGGCTGCGCGGCATCGACAAGGTCGGCATCGAGGAGAAGGTCCAGCGCGCAGCCGGCATTCTCGAGCTGGGGCCATTGCTCAAGCGCACGCCGCGCCAGCTGTCCGGCGGGCAGCGGCAGCGCGTCGCGATGGGCCGCGCGATCGTCCGCGAGCCGGCGGTGTTCCTGTTCGACGAGCCATTGTCCAACCTGGACGCCAAGCTGCGGGTGCAGATGCGCTTCGAGATCCAGAAGATGCACCGGCGCCTTGCGACGACCAGCCTTTACGTGACACACGATCAGGTCGAGGCGATGACGCTCGCCCAGCGGATGGTCGTGATGAATGCCGGGCGGGCCGAACAGATCGGCTCGCCGATGGAGGTGTACGAGAATCCGCAGACGACGTTCGTCGCCGGCTTCATCGGGTCGCCGGCGATGAACTTCATGCCCGGAAAGTCCAAAGGCGGAGGTCTGATCGAGCTCGATCACGGCGGGAATGCGCGCAGCTCGCAGGTGGCGCCCGAGGCGGGGCGCGCGGTCAGCGTCGGCATTCGGCCCGAGCACTTCGCGCCATCCAGCGAGACCGAGGCGATGGTCAAGGGGCCGGTCGAGCTGGTCGAGCAGCTCGGCGCCGACGCCCTGGTCCACATCGGGCATGGACCCACCAGCGTCATTGCACGCGTGCCGCACGGCACGGCGCCCGCCGCAGGTTCGGAGTTTTGCGTCAGGGCCGATCCGGCGCGCGTGTTCGTCTTCGACGCCGCGAGCGGCGCACGCGTGTAATTGAGGCCGCAGCCTGATAATTGGGGTCAGGAATAATTGGGGTCAGAGCCCTAATATTTACCGACAGCCGTTTGGGACAAATATTACGGCTCTGACCCCAATTATTCGGAGGAGCGAACGTGCGCAAGCTTCCTGCCTGGCCTTATCCGAAGCTGGTCGCGCACCGTGGCGCCGGCAAGCTCGCTCCCGAGAACACGCTGGCTGCGCTGCGCGTCGGACATGCGCACGGCTACCGGATGGCCGAGTTCGACGTGAAGCTCTCCGCCGACGGCGTCGCGTTTCTGCTGCACGACGGCACGCTCGATCGCACGACCAACGGCAAGGGTCGCGCCGACGCGCTGACCTGGCGCGAGCTGGCGCAGCTCGATGCGGGAAGCTGGCATTCCCCGGTGTATGCGGGGGAGACCCTGCCGACGCTCGCCGCCGTGGCCCGCTGGAGCCGGGCCAATGCCGTCGCCGTCAACATCGAGATCAAGCCGTCGCCGGGCCGCGAGCGCGAAACCGGCGCTGCCGTCGCGGTCGACGCGCAGGCACTGTGGTCGGGCGCCGACGTCGTGCCGCTGCTGTCGTCGTTCTCGGAGGTGGCGCTCGCAGCTGCGCGCGAGGCGGTCCCGGCGCTGCCGCGGGCGCTGCTGGGCGACCGGATGCCCGACGACTGGCGCGAGCGTGTCGCTCGTCTCGAATGCATCGCCGTCGATCTCGACCACGAGCTCCTCACGCGTGCGCGCGTCGACGAGTTCCATGCCACGGGGCTGCGCGTCGCGACATGGACGGTCAACGAGCCGGCGCGCGCCGTGGAGCTGCTCGCCTGGGGCGTCGACACCGTCATCACCGACGCGATCGACGTCATTCCACCTCGCTGACGCTCTTGCCAGTCGCGGTAATTGGGGTCAGAGCTGTAATAATTCGCGGACGCGCTCGCGTCATCCGCCAACCATTCGCCAAGAATTATTACAGCTCTGACCCCAATTACCGCAGTTCAGCCGCCGCCGACTGCCACCCGCGGTCGGCGCCGGATCTCGCGCTCGTCGATCGGGAGGTTGATCAGCCCCGCGGCCACGCTCAGCGCGATCGACAGGTACCAGACGATGTCGTAGCTGCCCGTCCTGTCGTAGGCCACGCCGCCGAGCCATGCACCCAGGAAGCTGCCGACCTGGTGCGACAGGAATGCGAATCCCGACAGCATCGCGAGGTAGCGCACGCCGAACACCTGCGCGACGATGCCGTTGGTGGGCGGCACCGTCGACAGCCATAGCAATCCCATCGCGATCGAGAACAGATAGACCGACAGCGCCGACAGCGGCAGGAACACGAACAGCGCGATCGCGACCGCGCGCGCGAAATAGATGAACGACAGGATGTGGCGCTTGGGCATTCGCGCGCCGAGCCTTCCCGAGATGTAGGTCCCGATCACATTGAACAAACCGATCAGCGCCAATGCGGTGACGGCGGTGCCCGGCGCCATGCCGCGGTCAGCGAGGTACGCCGGCAGATGGACTGCGATGAAGACGACCTGGAAGCCGCAGACGAAGAAGCCGGCGGTCAGCAGGACATAGCCTCGATGGCCGAGCGCTTCGCGCATCGCCTCGCTGGCCGACTGCCGGTGCGCGTATTCGTGCGCGACGCGCTTCTCGACGACGGCGGCGGCGAGCGGCGCCATGATGAGGCCCACGCCGCCGAGCGCGACCAGCGCGCCAACCCAGCCGATATGCGAGAGCAGCCATTGCGTGAGCGGCAGCAGCGCGAACTGACCGAACGAGCCCGCGGCCGTCGAGATGCCGAGGACCATGCTGCGCTTCTCGGGTGGAAACGCGCGGCCCAGCACGCCCGCGATGACGCTGAAGGTCACTCCGGACAAGCCGGTGCCGACCAGCACGCCCGCCGACAGCACGAACGACAGCGGTGTCGTCGGATGCGCCATCACGACGAGACCCAATACGTACAGCAGCGCGCCCCCGAGCACGACCCTGCCTGCGCCGTATTTGTCCGCCACCATGCCCGCGAAGGGCTGGGTCGCGCCCCACACGAGGTTCTGCACTGCGATCGCCAGCGCAAACGTCTCGCGCGTCCAGTGCAGATCCGCCGTCATTGGCTGCAGGAACAGGCCGAAGCTATAGCGGATGCCCATGCCCAGCGTCACGATCAGGCTGCTGCAGACCAGCACGACCGTAGGCGTGCGCCAGGACGCTGCGGCAGTCACGCTCGTTGTCATCGTCGATTCCCGGGTTTCCTCCCTCTCCCGCTGGCGGGAGAGGGTTGGGGTGAGGGCCCGGGTGAGGGTTGCATTGCATTTGCCGGATGCAGCGCCTCGAGCTCGCCGAGGGCCGCAATCAGCGCCTGGACCTTCGCGGGGCCCAGGTGCTTCGTCACCTTGCGCTGCGCTGCCAGCCAGTGCGGCCGCGCGGTGTCGAGCGCCGCCGCCCCCTGGCGCGTGACCGCGACCTCGCGGGTTCGCGCGTCGCGCCCGCGCACGATCTCGACGTACCCGGCGTCGACCAGCGGGTCGAGATTGCGCGACAGCGCCGTGCGGTCGAGCAGCAGCCGGGCCGCCAGCTCGGAGATGCGCAGCGGGCCGTCGCGCGCGAGCGTGCGCAGCAGCGAGAACTGGGTGACGCGGAGCCCGGCAGGCGCCATCGCGTCGTCGTAGAGCTGCGTCAGCGCGCGCGATGCGCGGCGCAGCCGGCCGCAGGTGCACGCCATCCCGAAATGGGTGTAGGACGCGGCGGCGCCCGTTGCGGTCCGGGAGTTCATTCGAGATACGGGCATATGCACTTAGTTGCAAGTATACGCACGCATTCCTCGGCCATGCAACGCGGCGCCTTCCGCGCACGCGCGGTCGCAAACGCCTTGACATCTGATGCGTGATGTGAAAGCATCTGATGCATGAGAACGACCCTCGAAATTGCCGACGATGTTCTGCAGGCAGCCAAGGAACGCGCGCGCCGGGAGAAGAAGACCGCTGGCCAGGTGATTTCTGAGCTCGCGCGCAGCGCGCTGGTGCGCCTCCCCGAGGCGCGGTCCGAGGGGAGAACCAAGGCGACACGGCAGAAGTACGGCCTTCGGCCGTTCCCGGGGCGCGGTGGGATCGTCACCAATGAGCTCGTGGACAAGCTCCGCGAGGAAGACGCCTATTGATGCGTGCGCTTCTCGACGTCAACGTCCTGATCGCCTTGCTCGACCCGGATCACGCGTCCCACGGTCCGGCGTTCCAGTGGTTCGCGTCCGATGCGGGTCATGGCTGGGCGTCGTGTCCGCTGACGCAGAACGGGTGCATCCGCATCATGTCGCACCCGGGATACCCGAACCCCTTCCCCGCGAGCGCGGTGATCGAGCGACTGCGCGAAGCAGCAGCCGATCGGCAGCATCAGTTCTGGCCCGACGATTTGAGCATTCTCGACGCCGCGGCGATCGATCCGCGCCGTATCCACGGTGCGCGACAGGTGACCGATACCTACCTGCTCGGGCTCGCCGTGCGCCACGCCGGACAGTTGGTGACGTTCGACAAGGGGATATCGCGGTCTGCCGTGAGAAATGCCGAAACACGACATCTCCGAGTGATCTGAAAGTTCCGCCTCCGCGATCGAGCTCGAATCCGTCGCCATCTCACGCCCATCGCTTCGACCGCTCGACCGCCTTGCTCCCACCCGCGCCGCAGTTCGGCGACCTGCTCGCGGGGCATCGCCGGCTCGAAGCGCCGATCCACCGCCCAGTGGGCGCCGATCTCGTCGCTGCTCTCTCCAGTAGCCGACGGCGAGGCCCGCGAGGTAGGCAGCGCCCAGCGCAGTGGTCTCCAGCACCTTGCGGCCTCACGACGGGGACACCCAGGATGTCGGCCTGGAACTGCATCAGCAGGTCGTTCGCCGTCGCGCCGCCGTCGACGCGCAGCTCCGAGAGCGTGATGCCGGCGTCCTTCTGCATCGCATCGAGGACGTCGGCGCTCTGGAACGCGATCGATTCCAGCGCCGCGCGGGCGATGTGCGCCTGGGTCGTGCCGCGCGTCAGGCCGAACATCGCGCCGCGCGCGTAAGGATCCCAGTGCGGCGCGCCGAGCCCCGCGAAGGCCGGCACGAAATAGACGCCGGCGGTGTCGGGAACGCTCGCGGCGAGCGCCTCGACGTCGGAGGCCGCGCGGATGATCTGCAGCCCGTCGCGCAGCCACTGCACGACGGCACCGCCGATGAACACGCTGCCCTCCAGTGCGTAGTCGACGCAGCCGCCGCGCTTCCACGCGATGGTCGTCAGCAGGTTGTTCGACGAGGCAACGGCATTGCGGCCGGTGTTGAGCAGCAGGAAGCACCCGGTGCCGTAGGTGTTCTTCGCGAGCCCGGGGGAGAGGCAGGCCTGCCCGAAGAGCGCCGCCTGCTGGTCGCCGGCGATGCCGCCGATGGGCACGCGCACCCCGTCGAGCAGCGTCTGCGCGCACACGCCGCGACGACTCGACCACCTCGGGCAGCACGCTCTGCGGAATGTCGAACAGGCGCAGCAGTTCGTCGTCCCAGGCGCCGCGCCGGATGTCGATAGAGCAGCGTACGGCTGGCATTCGACGGATCGGTCACGTGCGAGCGTCCGCCGGTGAGCTGGAACACCAGCCACGAGTCGATGGTGCCGAAAGCGAGCTCGCCGCGGGCCGCGCGCGCGCGGGCGCCCGGGACGTGGTCGAGCAGCCACTTGAGCTTGGTGCCCGAAAAATAGGCGTCGAGCACGAGGCCGGTCTTGCCGGCGATGAGCGGCGCCTTGCCTTGCGCGCGCAGCTCGTCGCAGAGCGGGGCGGTGCGCCGGTCCTGCCAGACGATGGCGTTGGCGATCGGGCGGCCCGTCGCGCGCTCCCAGACCACGGTGGTTTCGCGCTGGTTGGTGATGCCGATCGCCGCGATGTCGGCGGCGGCGATGCCGGCCTTGGCGATCGCTTCGTGCATCACACCGGACTGCGTCGCCCAGATCTCGGTCGCGTCGTGCTCGACCCAGCCGGGCTGCGGAAAGATCTGGCGGAACTCCCGCTGCGCGGCGCCGCGGACCGCGGCGTCGTGGTCGAAGACGATGGCCCGCGAGCTGGTCGTGCCCTGGTCGAGCGCCAGGATGCAGCGCATGGGGTTTCCTCCTGCGGCGAGCGAGCCGCTTCCAATATTGCGGCGACCCTCCGGTCGCGCGTAAAATCGTCCCTTTTTCTCCGAATTGTAGCCGCAGGCCGGCTGCTGCACGCCCACGCAGCCGGCACCGCGGAACTTCCCGATGCCACTGTCGACGCCCAGCCAGCCCCGCAAGCGCCTGCACTCGAGGCACGTCACCTACGAGGGTTACCAGCGCGACGACGGGCTGTTCGACATCGAAGGGCACATCGTCGACGTGAAGGACCACGACGTGACGCTGCTGTCGGGCGTGCGTCCGGCGGGGGAGCCGGTCCACGACATGTGGGTGCGGGTCACGATCGACCACAGCTTCGAGATTCGCGACATCGAGGCGCACACGGATCGCATGCCCTACCCGGGCGCCTGCGACCGCATCGGTCCGGCCTACCGCGCGCTCATCGGCGCCAACCTGGTCAGCGGATTTCGCAAGCGCCTGCACGACGCGATGGGGCATGTGCAAGGCTGCACGCATCTGACCGAGATGCTCGGCTACCTGCCGACCGCCGCCGTCCAGACGTTCGCCGGCTTGAGGAAGCGCGAAGACGAGGGCGCCGACAAGCCGTTCCAGCTCGACCGCTGCCACGCGCTCGAGACGACCACCGAAACCGTGCGTCGCTATTACCCGAAGTGGTATCGCGGCGCGGCTTGACGATCCGGGAGACCAGGTGAAGATCCACGAGTACCAGGGCAAGGAGCTGTTCCGCAAGTTCGGCGTTCCGGTGCCGCGCGGCATTCCGGCGTTCTCCGTCGACGAGGCGGTGAAGGCAGCGCAGCAGCTCGGCGGACCGGTGTGGGTCGTGAAGGCGCAGATCCACGCGGGCGGCCGCGGCAAGGGCGGCGGCGTCAAGCTCGCGCGCTCGATCGACGAAGTCCGCTCGCTCGCCGGCCAGATCCTCGGCATGCAGCTGGTCACGCACCAGACCGGTCCCGAGGGCCAGAAGGTGCGGCGGCTGCTGATCGAGGACGGTGCCGACATCCGCAAGGAGCTCTACGCGGCGATGGTCGTCGACCGGGGTACCCAGCGCGTGGTCCTGATGGCGAGCGCCGACGGCGGCATGGACATCGAGGAAGTCGCCGCGAAGACGCCCGAGCGCATCCACAAGGCGTTCATCGACCCGGCGACGGGCCTGACCGATGCGCAGGCCGACGACATCGGCCGCAAGATCGGCATTCCCGATGCGAGCCTGTCACAGGCGCGCGCCGTGTTCCACGGACTCTATCGCCTGTTCGACGAGACCGACGCGTCGCTCGCCGAGATCAACCCGCTGATCCTCACCGGCGACGGCAAGGTCGTCGCGCTCGACGCCAAGCTCAATTTCGACTCGAACGCCCTGTTCCGGCACCCCGACATCGTCGCGCTGCGCGACCTCGACGAAGAAGATCCTGCCGAGATCGAAGCGTCGAAGTACGACCTCTCGTACATCTCCCTCGACGGCAACATCGGCTGTCTCGTCAACGGCGCGGGTCTCGCGATGTCGACGATGGATGTCATCAAGCTCTATGGCGGCAGTCCCGCGAACTTCCTCGACGTCGGCGGCGGCGCGACGGCCGAGAAGGTGACCGAGGCCTTCAAGATCATGCTGCTCAATCCCGACCTGAAGGCGATCCTGGTCAACATCTTCGGCGGCATCATGCGCTGCGACGTGATCGCGCAGGGCGTGATCGCGGCGTCCAAGGCGGTCGCGCTCAAGGTGCCGCTGGTCGTGCGCATGAAAGGCACCAACGAGCAGGAAGGCCGGCGGCTCCTCGCGGAATCGGGCCTTCCCATCATCTCCGCCAACGACATGGCCGACGCGGCGCAGAAGGTCGTTGCCGCGGCGAATGGCGCGAATCGACCGGCATGACCGGACAGGCCCGATAGACCGGATGGCGCATTGACCCAGCTGCCGCCGACGCGTATCCTTGTATATACATTGTAGATACTCACGGGGCGTCGAACGATGACCGCTATGGTCAAGAAATGGGGCAACAGCGCGGCCATCCGGATTCCGGCAGGGGTGCTTGCCGAAGCGGGCCTCGATATCGACCAGCCCGTCGAGATCCGACAGGAACATGGGCGCATCATCATCGAGCCCGCGCGTACGCTGCGGCTCGATCTGGGGGGTCTGTTGCGCAAGATCCGACCCGGCAACCTCCATGACGCCGTGGAAACGGGGCCCCCGGTCGGACGCGAGGTCTGGTAATGGCGCGATCGACTGTCCCGGACGCCGGGGAAATCGCCTGGCTGGCATTTTCCCCGCAGGCAGGACATGAGCAGGCGGGACACCGACCGGCACTCGTGCTCTCTCCTGCTGCTACAACGGCAAGACCAGCATGATGATCTGCTGCCCGATGACCACTCATTTGAAGGGCTATCCGTTCGAGGTCGTCATATCCGAGAATCCGCCGAGCGCAGTGCTCGCCGACCAGGTGAAAAGCCTCGACTGGCGAGCACGAGGCGCGACCCGCAAGGGTCGCGTTCCGGACCGCGTGCTGGCGGAGGTTCGAGCGAAGATCCGCGTCCTGATCGGCGTCTCAGTTTCGTCATCCATTCCCAGCGCAAGCGCGAGCAAACATGAGCATCCTCGTCGACAAGAACACCAAGGTCATCACCCAGGGCATCACCGGCAAGACGGGCCAGTTCCACACCCGGATGTGCCGCGACTACGCGAACGGCAAGCACTGCTTCGTCGCCGGCGTGAATCCCAGGAAGCCCGGCGAGGATTTCGAGGGCATCCCGATCTACGCGACGGTGCGCGAGGCGAAGCAGGCCACGGGCGCGACCGTCTCGGTGATCTACGTGCCGCCGCCGTTCGCGGCCGCCGCGATCGACGAGGCGGTCGACGCCGACCTCGATCTCGTCATCTGCATCACCGAAGGCATCCCGGTGCGCGACATGATCCGCACCCGGTACAAGATGCAAGGCAGGAAGACGCTGCTGCTCGGCCCCAACTGCCCCGGCGTCATCACCCCCGACGAGATCAAGATCGGGATCATGCCCGGCCACATCCACCGCAAGGGCCGCATCGGCGTCGTGTCGCGCTCGGGCACGCTGACCTACGAGGCGGTGGGTCAGCTCTCGGAGCTCGGACTCGGACAGTCGACGGCGGTCGGCATCGGCGGTGACCCCGTCAACGGCCTGAAGCATATCGACGTACTGAAGCTGTTCAACGACGATCCCGACACCGACGCCGTCATCATGATCGGCGAGATCGGCGGCTCCGACGAGGAGGCGGCCGCGCTGTGGGCGAAGGACCACATGAAGAAGCCGGTCGTCGGTTTCATCGCCGGCGTCACCGCGCCCCCCGGCAAGCGGATGGGGCATGCGGGTGCGATCATCTCCGGCGGCAAGGGCACGGCGCAGGAGAAGCTGGCCGTCATGGAAGCCTCGGGCATCAAGGTGACGCGCAATCCCGCGCAGATGGGGACGCTGCTGAAGTCGGTGCTGTGAGGCAGTAGCGACTTGCGGGAACGGCCGCCGCGGCGACCGGTGCGCACGCTGCCCATTGCGACCTCAGCTACGTTTGCATCGATTCGAGTAGATCTCCGGAAACATGGATATCGTCACGCCGCAGTTCTGGGTCGCCGCCCTCGAGATCATCGTCATAAACATCCTGCTCTCGGGAGACAACGCGGTGGTGATCGCGCTCGCCTGCCGCAACCTGCCGCCGAAGCAGCGGCGCTGGGGAATCTTCTGGGGGGCGATCGGCGCCATCGTCCTGCGCATCATCCTGACCTTCTTCGCCGTCAGCCTGCTGAAGCTGCCGTGGCTCAAGATCGTCGGCGGCGTCGCGCTGGTGTGGATAGGCATCAAGCTGATCACCCAGGAGGATGACGAGGGCGTCGACGTCAAGGCCAGCGAGCAACTCCTCGCGGCGGTGTGGACGGTGATCCTGGCCGACGTCGTGATGAGCATCGACAACGTGCTCGGGGTTGCCGCGGCCGCCAAGGGGAGCGTGCTGCTGCTGGTGTTCGGGCTGGTCGTCAGCGTCCCGCTGATCATCGCCGGCGCCCAGCTCGTGATGAAAGTGATCGAGCGCTACCCGGTGCTGATCGTCGCCGGCGGAGGCCTGCTCGGCTTCATCGCCGGGGAGCTCATCATCGATGACACGTCGATCGGCCCGTGGGTCGATGCCAAGGCACCCTGGCTCGACTGGGTGGCGCCGATCGTCGGCATCGCCTTCGTCGTTGGCCCCGCGAAGTGGCTGCAGGCGCGGCGCGCGCAAGCGACGTAGCGGTACCGCAGCGGTCAGGCTGTACGAAGCTCCTCCCGAAGCACCCGCCGCAAGGTCGTTACGGTAAGCGGCTTCTCCTTGGCGCCGAACGTTGCGTGACGCAGCGTGGCATTGATCAGCGTCTGATAGCCCGTTCCACCGCTCTCGGCCTTGGCCCTGAAGGCTTCGATCAGATCATCGTCGAGCATGATCGTGATGCGAGTCTTTCCCGCGGCGGAGACGACCGCGCCCCCACGGACGACATCCGACTCGAGGCCGATGCCGGGTTGTGGCGAATCTGCAACACTTGGATCGGCCCCCCTCCGCATTGGCCAGCATGGCGCCGCGAGCGGCGTTTCGTGCTCCGGGGAGGGTGCAGGAACGGCGCAGCCCCTCGCGCCCCGGCCCGCAGTAGGTAAACTCTACATTCAGGAAACCTTCGATCCTTTCGACCCTTGCCGACGACAGTTACCACCGGGCTTGAAGTTGCCAACCGTTCGCACCCCGGGGATGGTCCGTCCCATAACGAGGATGCGGTGTTCGTCCACGACGCCGGGCTGGCGGTGCTCGCCGACGGCATGGGCGGCTACAACGCCGGCGAGGTCGCGAGCGGCATCGCGGTCAAGCTGATCACCGAGGGCCTGCTGCCCGAGCTGGTGTCGGGCCCGCGACCTGTCGAGAGGGGTCGATGTCCATTCTGCGGGCTCACGCATGCGGCGATGCTGCTGCGGCAGCCAGATCGCCGCCGCCAACAAAGGGATCTTACGAAGCCGCGCAGCAACCGGCCCGAGTGCGCGGGCATGGGCACGACGGTGGTCGCCGCCGTGTTCCACGGCAACCGGGTGTTCGATCGCCCACATCGGCGATTCGCGCTGCTACCGGTTGCGCGGCGGCAAGTTCGAGCCAGCTGACGCGCGACCATTCGCTGTTGCAGGAGCAGATCGACAGCGGCCAGGATCACGAGGCCGACCAGGGCGCGCTTCTCGCTCGCAACAAGAACCTGGTGACGCGGGCGCCTCGGCATCGAGGGCGATCGTGCCCGCCGACATCGCCGAATACCGGGGTCGAGCCCGACGACATCTACCTGCTGTGCTCGGATGGCCTCACCGACATGGTCGACACCGACGTCGTGCACGGTGTCGTCGACGAGCCAGCGCACGGCCCTCGATCCACTTCTCGCGCTGGATCACCTCCCACGGGCTGGCCTTCAACGTCCGCCCCGACCTGCGCCACTTCCAGACCATCGTGCCCTGCGGCATCGCCCAGCCCGGGCTGGGCGTGACCTCGCTCGAGGCGGAGCTGGGCGAGCGGGGCGGGCCGTGCCGCCCGACCGCCGAGGTCGAGGAGCAGCTCGCGCCGCCACCTGGCCGAGGCCCTGGGCCGACAGCCGGCCCGCGGGATGCCCGACCTGCGCACCATCTCGGTGGTTCCGGTGGCGCCCGACGGCCGCGTCCTCCTGCTCAAGCGCAGCCCGGAGCGGGGCGGCTTCTGGCAGCCGGTGACCGGGCGCATCGAGCCGGGCGAGTCCCCCCAGGCAGCCGCCGTGCGCGAGCTGCGGGAGGAGACCGGCTACCCCGGGCCGGTCCGCCCCCTCGACTACCAGCACGGATTCGCCCTCTCACCCGGCGTCAACCGGGTCCGCGAGGGGACGCTGGTGGTGGCCGAGGAGCACGCCTTCGCCGCGCTCCTCTCCGCCGGCGGCGAGCCCCGGCTCTCGCACGAGCACTGCGAGCACGCCTGGTTCGCGCCGGAGCAGGCGATGGCGCAGGTCCCGTTCGCGGGGCTCCGCCGGGCGGTGCAGCTCGCGGCCGCGTTGACAGCCCGCCAGGGGCTTCCATAGACTCTTCCGCCTTTCGTCCCAACCCTTCCCGGGAGGCCCTGGTCCGTGGCCCTCATCGTGCAGAAATACGGCGGCACGTCGGTCGGCGACGTGGAGCGCATCAAGAACGTGGCCCGCCGCGCCCTGGCAGACGCAGCGGTCGGGCAACGACGTGGTGGTGGTCGTCTCGGCCATGTCGGGCGAGACCAACCGCCTCCTCAAGCTCACGCAGGCGGTGTGCGAGCGCCCCGACGAGCGCGAGCAGGACGTGGTGGCCGCCACCGGCGAGCAGGTCACCATCGGGCTGGCGGCGCTGGCCATCCAGGGCCAGGGCGGCAAGGCCCGCAGCTTCACCGGCCCCCAGGTGCGGATCCTGACCGACAGCGCCTTCTCCAAGGCGCGCATCAAGTCGATCGACTCCGGGAAGCTGCGCAAGGCGCTGGACCGGGGCAAGATCGCCGTGGTCGCCGGCTTCCAGGGCGAGGACGAGCACGGCAACATCACCACCCTCGGCCGCGGCGGCTCGGACACCACCGCGGTGGCGCTGGCCGCCGCCATCAACGCCGACGCCTGCGAGATCTACACCGACGTCGACGGCGTCTACACCACCGACCCCAACATCGTCCCCGAGGCTCGCAAGCTCGACAAGATCACCTACGAGGAGATGCTCGAGCTGGCCGGCGCCGGCGCCAAGGTGCTGCAGATCCGGTCCGTCGAGTTCGCCATGAAGTACAACGTTCCCCTCTGGGTGAAATCGTCGTTCACCCAGGATCCCGGCACCCTGGTCTGCCCGGAGGATCCCAGCATGGAACACGTCGTCGTCAGCGGCATCGCCTGCGACAGGAACGAGGCCAAGGTCGCCGTCCGCGGCGTCCCCGACAAGCCCGGCGTGGCCGCCAAGATCTTCAAGCCGCTGGCCGATGCCAACATCGTCGTCGACCTCATCATCCAGAACGTCGGCGAGGGCGGCAAGGCCGACGTGAGCTTCACCGTCGGCAAGACCGATCTGCCGCGGGCGCTCGACATGATCAAGCGGGTGGCGGCGGAGCTGGGCGCCCGGACGGTCGAGACCGACGACCAGCTCGCCAAGGTCTCCATCGTGGGCGTGGGCATGCGCAACCACGCCGGCGTGGCTGCCAAGGCCTTCGACGTGCTCGCCGCCGCGGGCATCAACATCGAGATGATCTCCACCTCGGAGATCAAGGTCTCGATCGTGATCGCCGCCAAGTTCATGGAGCTGGCGGTCCGCGAGCTGCACTCGGCCTTCGGGCTCGACGCCAAGTAGCCCTGCCTCAGGCGGCCGGTGGGTGGGGCAGCGGGGGAGGCCTGCGCCGGGCCCTCGAGCCGGCGACCGCACGGCCCGCCGCTTGCTGGGCAGGCGCGGATGCTCGCCCGGATCCTCGCGCTGCCGCTGCTCCTCGGCGCCGCCCTGCTGCCGTCGGCGCTGCGCAATCGCCCGGAATCGCCCGGGTCCTGCCGGCCGGAGGGGAGGGGAATCCCTCCCCGGCACTGGCTCGGCTGCGCCGGAGACCCCGGTCCGCCGCGCGACCTCCAGCCGGACGAGCGCCTGGCCCTGGGGATGCCCATCGACCTCAACACCGCCGGGGAGAGGCAGCTCACCTTCGTGCCGGGGCTGTCCCGGCGCCTGGCGCGTGCGGTGGTGGAGCACCGCAACACCTCCGGCTCCTTCGCCAGCGTGGACGATCTCCTGGCCGTGAAGGGCATCGGGCCGCGGCGCCTCGAGCAGGCGCGCCCTTGGCTGGTGGTGAGGCCGCGCGCGCAATAGCGATGGCCCCCCGGCTGCGGTACGCTCTGGCCCGGCGGGGACGGAGGATTTTCGTTGATCATCCGCTGTGAACGGTGCTCGACCTTGTACGAGCTCGACGAGTCGCTCCTCGCGGCCGAAGGGTCCGACGTCCAGTGCGCCCGCTGCCAGCACGTCTTCCGGGCGCACCCGCCGCGCACCGCCGGGCAGACCCTGCAGGGGTTCCCGCCTCCCGAGCCGGCCGCGGCAGCCCTGTCCAGCCAGAACCCGGCGCCGCCGCCGGCGCCCGTCGCCCCCGAGCCGCATCCGCTGGCGAGCGCCGCGCACCAGGCGCCGCGCTACACGCCCGCGGCGGCGACCTATCACCCCCCCATCTCCCAGCCGAGCGTCTCGCGCCCCCCACTCCTCCGGCGCGACACGGTGGGAACCTTCGAGAACCGGCTGCGCTGGAGCCATCGCTGGAGGTGGCTCGGCCCGAGCCTGTTCGCGGCGGTGGTCGGGATGGGCGTGGTCGCGTTCCTGCTGCGGGAGAGCCTGGGCGATCTCCGCGGGCGCGGCGCGCACAAGGCCGCCCTGGAGCTGGCCTCCCGCGACGACCTCTCCAGCCTCGAGCAGGCGCGAGCGCGCCTGGATGACGCGCTCCAGGCGGCGCCGCG
Source organism: uncultured Pseudomonadota bacterium (assembly GCA_963736345.1). Lineage (GTDB taxonomy): Bacteria > Myxococcota > Myxococcia > Myxococcales > Anaeromyxobacteraceae > Anaeromyxobacter. The sequence goes on from CAVTOU010000020.1 coordinate 17,870, forward strand.
GCTGCACGCCGCCGAGGCCGATCGCGCCCTCGTCGATCTCCTGATGGCCGGTGCCATCGCCGACCAGTCGCTCGAACCGGGCGGCGCCGGGCGCGGGCGGAAGGGCGATGCCCTGATGGCGCAGGCAGCGTCGTCCCTGGAGCAGCTCGAGCGCGCCCGGCTGGCGCCGGCGGAGGTGGCACGCGCTCGCGCCGTGGCCGCCGCGCTCGGGTCGGATCGCGCCCAGGTGAAGCGCCTGGCGACGGCGGCCCGCGGCCACCTGTCGAACGATCCCTACGTGCAGATCGCCGAGGAATCGGCCGAGGTCCGCTGGGGCGACCGGGCGGCTCGCGAGCGCGCCATCGGCGCGCTGTCCTCGCTGGTGGCGCGCCGCCCCGACCTCCTCCGGGCGCGCTACGTGCTGGCGCGGGGGCAGGCCCTCTCCGGGCGGCGGACGGAGGCGCTGGCCACCCTGGAGGCGCTGCTCGGGACCAACCCCCGCCACGAGGGGGCGCTCGCGCTCAAGGAGAGCCTGATGCGGTCCGCCCCGGCGCCCGCCGCCGCGCCGGCGGTCGTTCCCTCGTCCGGTGTCCGCGCAGAGAAGCCGCCGACTCAGGCGCGGAAGCCCGATTCCACGCCGGGGGAAGGCGCCGCCGCTGCTGGCGGGGGAGATTCTGCCAAGGCCTCCGTCCCGCCGCCGCCGCCGCGCGCCGTCCCGAGGCCCTCCGAGGAGCCCGGTGCGGGCGCCGGCGCCCCCGACGGGACCGCAGCGGGCACGGATCGCCCCCCAGCGGAGGGAGAACCGCCCGCGACCGCGCCGCGGCTGCGGCCCGCCGCGGTGCCGGAGCCGGAGCCCGTGCAGGGCGGTGGGTAGGAGCGCCCGCTCAGGTCGCGTGCTGGCCCGGCCGTTGCTCGTCCAGCCCGGCGACATGAGCACCCTGTTCTGGCTATCCGTGGCGGCGATCGGCTGGAGCTACGTCGGGTACCCGGCTGCGCTGCTGCTGTGGGCCGGCCTGGGCGATGCCCTGAGCGCGCTCCGCTTCGTGGGGGGAGGTCCCGATCGGCGCCTCCCGGCGACCGCGCCGCTGTGGCCGCGGGTCTCCATCGTCTTCTCTGCCTTCGACGAGGAGGCGTGGATCCGGCGCAAGGTGGAGAACTGCCTGGCGCTCGGCTACCCGCCCGATCGGCTGGAGATCCTGATCGGCTGCGACGGGTGCACCGACCGGACCGCGCAGATCGCGCGCGAGGTCGGCGGTGCGCGCGTGACCGTTCACGAGCTCTTCCCGCGCTCGGGGAAGGCCTCGGTCCTGTCGCGGCTGGTGCCGCGGGCGCAGGGCGACCTGGTGGTGCTCACCGACGCGAACGTGATGCTGGATCCGGGCGCCCTCAGGGCGCTGGTGCGGCGGTTTCGCGACGGCGCGGTCGGCGCGGTGGTGGGGCGGCTCCGCCTCTTCAACCCGACGCGCAAGGACTTCGAGGAGACCCTCTACTGGAGGTACGAGACGGTCGTCCGCTACCTGGAGGGCAAGCACGGGTGCGCTCTGGGGGCCAACGGCGGCATCTACGCCATCCGCCGGTTGCTCTTCAGCCCGCTACCCGCCGACACCGTCACCGACGACTTCGTCATCCCCGTCCGGATCGCGGTCCGCGGGTGGCGCGTCCCCGTCGAGCCCGACGCGGTAGCCTGGGAGGAGACCACCGAGGACGCCGGCCGCGAGTTCGGGCGGCGCGCTCGGATCGGCGCCGGGAACTGGCAGGCGCTGTCGAGGGTCCCGGGGCTGCTCGATCCCCGGACCGGATTCCTCTTCCTGGCGTTCGTCTCGCACAAGCTGCTTCGCTGGGCGACGCCGTTCCTGCTGGGGATCGCCTTCCTGACGTGCGGGGTGCTGGCGGCCGCGCCGGGCGCGTGGCTGTACCGGACGATGCTGGCCGCCCAGCTTGTGTTCTACGTCCTCGCGTTCCTGGGCCGCAGGGGGCAGCGCCTGACCGGTACGCCGCGGCGGATCGCCTCGCTGGCGCACTACTTCGTGGCAATGAACGCAGCGCTGGCGGTGGGCCTGTGGCGCTTCCTGTTCGGAACGCAGAAGCCCACCTGGGAGCGCACCGCGCGGAGGGCGGCGTAGGGGATGACGAGTCCCATGGCAACCTGGTCCAGGGCCTGGACCTAGACCAGGACCAGGGGCCGGATCGCGTCGGCAAGCTGGTCCACGTCCACCTCCACGACTAGGTCTAGGCCCAGGCTCGCCATGCCCCCGGATCTCCTCATCACCGGCACGGTCCACACCCTCGACGCCGCCCGGCCGCGCGTCGACGCCGTCCTGGTGCGCGAGGGGCGATTCGTCCGGATCGGCTCGGTCACGGAGTGCCGGCGGGCGGCGTGGGGCCAGCCAGAGACGGTGGCCCTGGTCCGCGGCTGCGCCCTCCCGGGGCTGGCCGACGCCCATGGACACGTGCTGGGGCTGGCCCGGGCGCGGGCCGAGGTGCGCTGCGCCGGGGTGCGCGACCCGGAGGCATGTGCGGCTCTCGCGGCCGAGCGCGCCCGTTCGCTGGCGCCCGGCGAGTGGGTGACGGGGAGAGGGTGGGACCAGAACCTGTGGGGCGGCGCCTTCCCGGTCTCGGAGATCCTCGATCGCGCGGTGCCGGACCATCCGGTGGTCCTGACGCGCGTCGACGGGCACGCCGCCTGGGCCAGCGGCGCCGCGCTGGCCCGGGCGGGCATCGGACCCGCCACGCCCGACCCGCCCGGAGGGAGGATCCTGCGCGACGCCGGCGGCCGCCCGACGGGCGTCCTGCTCGACACGGCCATGGACCCGCTGCTGGCGGTCCTGCCTCGCCCCGGTCCTCGCGAGCTGGAGGAAGCGCTCCTGGCCGCGCTGCGCGAGCTGGCGTCGCTCGGGCTGACCGGGGTCCACGACGCGGGCGTGGAGCCGGACGTGCTGGATGCGTACGCGCGGCTGGCGGCCGGGAACCGGCTGCCGCTGCGGGTCCACGCCATGATCGACGGACAGGTCGGGCCGGCCCGGCTCGACGTGGAGCTGGCCCGCTGGCGCGGATGGCGGGACGCGGATCGGTTCGAGGTCCGGGCGGTGAAGCTCTACGCCGATGGTGCCCTGGGGAGCCGCGGGGCGGCCCTGCTCGACGACTACGCCGACGAGGCGGGCAACCGGGGTCTGCTGCTCCTCGAGCCGGCCGCGCTGGCCGAGCGGGTGGCGCTGGTGGCCGGGGCGGGGTTCCAGCCCGCGATCCACGCCATCGGCGACCGCGCCTGCCGGCTCGCGCTCCAGGCCTTCGAGGCGGCCGGGCCGGGGCTGCGGATCCTGCGGCCGCGCATCGAGCACCTGCAGATCCTCCAGCCGGCGGACCTGCCGCGCCTGGCGCGGTCGGGCGTGGTCGGCTCGATGCAGCCGGTCCACGCGACCAGCGACGCACCCTGGGTTCCGGGCCGCCTGGGGCAGGAGACCGCCCGGCTCCGCGGCGCGTATGCCTGGCGCAGCGTCGCCGCGGCGGGCGCGGTGCTGGCGTTCGGGTCGGACTTCCCCGTCGAGGAGCCCGATCCGCGCGCCGGGCTTCACGCCGCCGAGGTTCGCCGCGACGCCGACGGCCGGGCCTTCCTGCCCGAGCAGCGCCTCACGCGGATCGAGGCGCTCACGGCCTTCACGGCCGGCCCGGCGTACGCCGCCTTCGCCGAGTCCCGCCGCGGCGTGATCCGGGAGGGGTTCGACGCGGACCTGACGCTGTTCGCGGAGGACGTGCTGGCGGTGGACGCGGAGGAGCTCCGGCAGCTGCCGATCACGCACACGATCGTCGGGGGAGAGGTCGTGTGGAGTTCCTGAACCCGGGCCGCAGGCGGGCGCGGGTGCAAGGAATCGGGGGCCGGCATCCGGTCGGATGCCGGCCCCGATCCCGGGCGGGCGGGCGGGTGCAGGGATTCGCCGTGAGCGGCGCGCCAGGAGCGCCGGCAGCGCGCGGCGGCGCGATCACGACGTCGAGGCGTGATGCTAGCCGCGGCCCGGGGCGCGTCCACTTTTCGTCACGCCCGGCGGCGCATCCGAGGTCCAGAGCGCCCAGATCGCCAGGGTGGTGAGGAGCAGGCTCATCCCGAACCAGGTGACCCGCCACGCCAGGGCGCGCCGCAGGAAGCGCGGGGCGCGGTACTGCGAGAACACGCGCAGCTCGTCGCCGGGGGGCAGGTCGAAGTTCTGGCGCTCGCGCAGGAACACGCGCGTGAAGGTTCCGATGAAGGCGCCGTCGATGGGGCGAGCGGCGGCGCCGTCGCACGCCCTGGTCCCGGCCAGCTGGGCCACGAAGGGGCGGGCGCCGCTGCGGTCGTTGGCCAGCACCATGGTGGCGCGCTCGCGGATCTGCCGGGTGGAGCAATCGAGCACGGCGTCCTGGAGGACCACCCAGCGGTTGTCGGGGGCGGCGGCCACGGTGGTGGAGATGGGCGCTTCCGGCGAGTCGAACAGGGCGCGGGCGGCGCGGGCGGCGAACCAGCCGGTGAGGATGCACACCGACATCCCGAGCGCCGCCAGCAGCCGCAGGACGAGCCGGTTGATGCCCATGCAGGGGTTCGTAACATGGGCTGCCCACCGCTCCCTCCGGGACGTCAGGGGGGGCCGCCGAGGGGGTGTGCGTCCGCAGGTTTGACCGGGGTGATATCGCCTGGTACCGTCGCGGGCCTGAACGCATGTCCCCCCGTCGATACCAGCTCCAGCCCGCCTCGCCCCCCGCCCGCGCGCTCAACTACCAGGGGCTCCTCAACGACCAGCAGATCGCGGTCGTGGAGGCGGGGCCCGGGCCCATCCTGGTCATCGCCGGGGCCGGCTCGGGGAAGACCCGGACGTTGACCTGGCGGGTGGCGCGGCTGGTGGCGGATGGGGTGGCGCCGGAGTCCGTCCTCCTCCTCACCTTCACGAACAAGGCGGCCCGCGAGATGCTCCGGCGCGTCGAGGAGGTGTGCCGCGTCGACAGCCGGCGCATCACCGGCGGCACCTTCCACCACGTGGCCCACGAGATCCTGCGCCAGCACGCGGCCGAGCTGGGGTACGCCCGCGGCTACTCCATCCTCGACCGGGAGGATACGCGCGACGTCATGAGCGCGGCCATCGCCGACTGCGGGCTGGCGGTGGGGGCGCGGCGATTCCCCAAGGCCGACGTGCTGGTGGACCTGGTCTCCATGGCGGTGAACACGCAGACGCCGCTGGCCGACGTGGTGGCCGACCGCCGGCCGCAGTTCGTGCCCCTCACCGACGACGTCCTGCGCGTGGCTCGGCGCTACGCCGAGCGGAAGCACGAGCTCAACGCCATGGACTTCGACGACCTGCTGCTCAACTGGAAGATCCTGCTGGCCGAGCGCGAGCCGGTGCGGCGGGCGCTCTCGGAGCGGTTCCGGCACGTGCTGGTCGACGAGTACCAGGACACCAACCGCCTCCAGGGTGACGTGTGCGATCTCCTGGCCGGCGATCACCGGAACCTGTGCGTGGTGGGCGACGACGCCCAGAGCATCTACTCGTTCCGGGGCGCCCACTTCGAGAACATCCTCGAGTTCGAGAAGCGATACCCGGACGCACGGCGCTTCGACCTGACCGTGAACTACCGCTCCACGCCGCAGATCCTGGCGCTGGCCAACGCCTCCATCGCCGCCAACGTCCGTCAGTTCGAGAAGGAGCTCTCGAGCGTGCGGCGCGACGGAACCCTGCCGGGCCTGGTGCCGTGCCTGGACGTGGCCCAGCAGGCGGCCTTCGTGGCCCAGCGCGTGCTCGAGCTGCGCGACGAGGGGATCCCCCTGCCCGAGATGGCGGTGCTGTACCGCGCCCACCACCACTCGATGGAGATCCAGTTCGAGCTGGCGCGGCGGGGCATCCCCTTCGTGGTCCGCAGCGGGGTCCGCTTCTTCGAGGCCGCCCACGTCAAGGACGTGCTCGCCCACCTGCGGTTCACGCGCAACCCCGGCGACGAGCTGGCGCTGAAGCGCTGCCTCAAGGTGACGCCCGGGATCGGCACCGCCACCGCCCAGGCGGTCTGGGCGGCGTTCGCCGCGCGGCGGCTGCGCGGTCAGGGCGCCGTCGAGGAGCTGCTCGCGCCCGAGGTGGCCTCGCAGGTGCCGGGCAAGGGCCGGCCGGGGTACGCGCGCCTGGCCCAGCTCCTGCGGTCGCTGGTGCGGCCGCCCACCCGCGACCTGCCCGGCGAGGCCATCGAGAGGGTCCTGGACGAGGGGTACGAGGAGTACCTGCGCGCCGAGTTCCTGAACGCCGATCAACGCATCGAGGACGTGCAGCAGCTGGCCCAGTACGCCCGCGGCTACGAGGATACCGAGGCCTTCCTGGCGGAGATCGCGCTGCTCACCGAGCTCTCGGCCGAGACCGTCGCCGAGGGGGCAGAGCCCGACGAGAAGATGGTCCTCTCCTCGGTCCACCAGGCCAAGGGGCTGGAGTGGCGGGCCGTGTTCCTGGTGTGGCTGGCGGATGGGCGCTTCCCGTCGGCCCAGGCGCTCAAGGACATGGCCGGCGAGGAGGAGGAGCGCCGCCTGTTCTACGTCGGTTGCACGCGGGCCAAGGACGAGCTGTACCTCACCTATCCGGTGGTGACCGCGCCGCGCGATCGCGAGCGGGTGGTGCTCAAGGCGTCGCGGTTCCTGGAGGAGCTGCCCGGGGAGCCGGAGCTCTTCGAGCGCTGGCAGCTCGATGACCCGGGAGCGGCCGTACCGCTCCCGGCCGCCCCCGCGCCCGCGGCGGCGCTGCGGGATGCCCGCACCGTCCCGGTGCTCTTCGGTGAGGCGGTCGGGGCCGGGGTGGGCGAGCTCGAGGACGGGGAAGGCGACGACGTCCCGTTCTGAGCGGCGCCGGATCCGTGCTAAGGATCCCGTGACATGGCAGCGAACCGAGAGAAGCCCATCGTCGGCATCGACCTCGGCACCACCAACGCGTGCGTGGCCCACGTCCGGAGCCGCATCCCGCGGGTCGTGCCCACCGACAAGGGCAGCCTGATCCTGCCCACGGTGGTGGCGCTGGGCGAGAAGGGCGACATCCTGGTCGGCGCGGTGGCCAAGGATCAGCTGGTCGTCAACCCCAAGAACACGATCTACGGGGCCAAGCGCCTCATCGGCCGCAAGTGGAACTCGAAGGTGGTCCAGGAGCTGCGGAACTACTACTCCTACGACATCGTGGAAGGGCCGGCCGGCGAGGCGGCGGTGCTGCTGGGCGGAGAGGTGCGCACGCTCCCGCAGATCAGCGGGATGGTGCTGGCCCACGTGAAGAAGATCGCCGAGGCCTTCCTGGAGAAGGGGATCGAGCGAGGCGGTCATCTCGGTGCCGGCCTACTACTCGGACGCGCAGCGCCAGGCCGTGCGCGAGGCCGGGCGGCTGGCCGGGTTCGACGTGAAGCGCATCGTCAACGAGCCGACGGCCGCGGCGCTGGCCTACGGCTTCTCCCGCGGGCTCGACCAGAAGGTGCTGGTCTACGACCTGGGGGGCGGCACCTTCGACGTCTCGGTGCTGCAGCTCTCCGGCAACGTCTTCGAGGTGCTGGCCACCGGCGGCGACACCTTCCTGGGCGGGGTGGACTTCGACAACCGCATCATCGACTTCGTGCTGGAGGACTTCTGGCGCGCAGCACAAGATCGACCTGGCCCAGTCGCCCATCGCCATGCAGCGGGTCAAGAAGGGCGCCGAGTCGGCCAAGATCGACCTCTCGCTCATCCCCAACGTGGTCATCGACCTGCCCTACATCGAGGAGAAGAAGGGCAAGCCGCTGGACGTGCGCATGCCGCTCTCGCGCACCCAGCTCAACGAGCTGACCCTGGACCTGGTGGAGCGGACCTTCCAGATCTGCGACGAGGTGCTGACCTCGAAGGAAACCCGCCCGGCCGACATCGACGAGATCATCCTGGTGGGCGGCCAGAGCCGCATGCCGCTGGTGCAGCAGAAGATCCAGGAGCACTTCGGCAAGCCGCCGCGAAAGGGCGTCCACCCCGACGAGTGCGTGGCGCTGGGGGCGGCGCTGCTGGGCGACTCGCTGGACCAGATCGACTCGGTGACGCTGGTCGACGTGCTCTCCATGCCCATCGGCATCGCCACCCCCCAGAACCGCTTCCGCAGGATCCTCGACAAGAACACCACCATCCCCTCGACGCGCAGCTTCCGGCTGCCCCCACCGCGCGAGCCCGGGCAGCCCATCGAGATCGACATCTACCAGGGCGAGTCGGACCAGATCGTGGACGACGAGTTCCTGGGCTCCATCCGCCTCCCGGCGGTCGCCACCGGCCGCCGCATCGACTTCCGCCTGGACGAGGAGTGCCTGCTCAAGGTGAGCTTCGACGATCCGGAGAAGGGGATGACCGAGGTCGGCCTGGCCACCCGCGACACGCCCGAGGGGCTCAAGAAGGCCCTGGCCGAGGACGCGCGCCGCCGGCAGGGCGCCGGCCAGGCCACGGCCGAGGAACGGCGCGGCGGGATCTTCGGCTGGCTGAAGCGGGGCTGAGGTGAGGTTCGGGTCGCCGGAGTGGATCGCGGCGGTGGTGGCCGCGCTGGACGCGCACCCGGACCTCCCCGAGGCGCTGCGCGGCCTGGGCCGGGACGCGGCCATCGTGGTCGAGGCGGAGCCGCCGGCCTGGCCCCGAACGGTGGCGGCCTGGCTCGAGCAGCAGGGCGGGCGCATCGGGCGCTGGAGGCTCCTGGAGGACGAGGACGAGGTCCTGGAGCTCGAGCCGGCATACGTCATCCGCGCGCCCTACCAGGCGGTCCGGGCGGTGCTGCAGGGGGCCGATCCCGTGCAGCAGGCGCTCACCGGGAGCGTCCGGGTGGAAGGCGATCTGGAGGCGCTCGTCCGCCGCGCACACTACCGTCACGTGCTGGACGAGGTCCTGGCCGCGGTGCCCACCGAGCTCCCCTGATCCGCCGCGAGGAGGGAACCACATGTCGAGCCGCAGAACCCTGCCGGGCGCGCTTCTCGAGGGCGGCACGCGACTCGTCTCCCGGGCCGCGCAGGCCGTGCTGCGGGACCCCCGGGGCCAGGAGGCGCTGGCGCGCGCGGTGGGGCTGGCCCAGCGCGGACGGCGCCGGCTCGAGGAGGTACAGGAACGCGTACTGGCGGTGGTGGGCATCCCCGGCCGCAAGGACTACGAGGACCTCGCCCGACAGCTCGCCCGCATCAAGCGCAAGGCGCGGGAGCTGAGCGCGCGCGTGGACTCGGGCGGAAAGGACCGCGAAGGCGAAGAGCCCTGAACGCGTTGATCTCGTTGACACTCCTGGGCCCCGGCGGCATACTCCGCCGCCTCGCTGAGGGGCGCTTAGCTCAGCGGTAGAGCACCGTCTTCACACGGCGGGGGTCACTGGTTCAAAACCAGTAGCGCCCACTTTAGTGGTAGAGACCAAGCCTCGGAACTCCCGGGGCTTTTCTCTTTCCGGCCAGGGCATACTGTACTCACGATCGCTGCCAGAGCCCGGCGGGCTAGTGCTTCACCACCTTGGTCACCCTGATGAAGCCCCGCTCCCGCCGTTCGAGCTCCGCTTGCACCATGAGCACGAGCTCGGACGAGGGATCCTTCCGCGAGAGCAGCGCGCGACGGATCACTTGCAGTTCGCCCACCGACGCCTTCGCCAACGTTTCGGCCCAGAAGTTGATTTTGCTGGTGACGGCCACGGCTACACTCTCTCACGCCGGTGTTGCCCGCCAGGCGGGCGATCATCAGAACCGCTTCACCGCCCCGTCCGGCTAGAGCCTATCGCCCCTCCTGCCCTTCGTTCATGTCCCTGGCCCGTGGTGCAGACGGACCGTGGATGATGAGACCAGCAACCTGCACTCGGAGTTCTCGGGCTGAGCACGCCAACAACCCGAAGGACCGACGCCTTCGGATTCGGAGGGCCCAGAAGATCCGGCGGGCACAGCACGAGCGATGAGGAGGGAGGACGCGCAGGTTCGCACCGCGCCTCCACTCGCGAGTCGTCCTCGGCCGTCTAGCGCCGCTTGCGCCGCGGCATGGGCGTGCCTGCGCGGGCTCGTTCGGCGCGCCTGCCCGGGGACCGGAGAGGACGCCGGGCCGGCTCCGCGGGGCCGTCCTGGATGTCGGCCAGCGTGGTCGTCTCCAGGAACCGGAGGTAGGCTGCTTTCGCCTCGGACCAGGCGCCGTGGGCCGCGCAGGGGCCGTCGTCGCTGCAGTTCTCGCCCGGCCGCAGGAGGCACCCCGGCCTGACGCGGCTCCCCTCGAACGGCTCCACGATCTCGATGAGGGGGATGTCCCGCGGGTGGCGCGCCAGCCGGTAGCCGCCGCGGGCGCCGCGGCTCGCGGCCAGGATTCCGGTGCGGGTCAACGTGGCCAGGATCTTGGCCAGGTAGTGCGCCGGGACGTCGGTTCCCTCTGCCAGGTCGCGTCCCAAAGTCGCCTCCTCGCCCTCGCTGGCCGCCAGCCGCGCCAGCGCGCGCAACGCGTGCGTGGCCGAGGCGTTGAAGATCATGGCGGAGGGCGCGGTGAGGTGTTCTGGGGATAATGGATAGACATATCCGCTTCTCGGTCGGAGCCTGCGCCCGATGGGATGGACTGTCAAGCGCCGGTCTCCGGATGGAGCCGGAGCGGGATCCTGATGGCTCGAGCGCCGCTGCAGCCCCTTCCGAAGGCTGGAATCAGTTGCCTTTCGCCCGGTCGGCGAGACGGTGTGCAACCAGGCGAGAGGACGACACTGGCTCCTTCACCGAGGCGGGGGCCACCGCCTGGAAACCGGTGGCGCTCACTCGAGTCCACGGGAATCCCGGTCGAGGCCGGGGCTCCTGCTTTCCCCGCGCCGAGCGCAGCTTCTCTTCGGCAGTTCCTCGCTCGCCCGCCGCCCATTCCGGGGCTTGGGGCCTCGGGAGGCGAGGTCCTATATGCGAGTTGCCGGCGGGGCCGGCGACGTGATGGCGAGCTCCCACAAACAAGTCCTGGCCGGGGACGGCATTCCGGCCGATGACTTCCGCCTGCTGGTGGAGTGCGTCGCCGACTACGCCATCTTCATGCTCGACCCGACCGGGCGGATCGCCACCTGGAACATGGGAGCGTACCGCCTCAAGGGATATCGGAGCGACGAGATCCTCGGGAAGCACTTCTCGATCTTCTATCCCGTGGAGGACGTGGCGCGCGGCAAGCCGGACCTCGAGCTCCGGGAGGCGGCGCGGGTGGGCCGGTTCGAGGACGAGGGCTGGCGCATCCGCAAGGACGGCACGCGCTTCTGGGCCAACGTGATCATCACCGCCCTGCGGGATCCGCAGGGGGTGCTGCGCGGGTTCGGGAAGGTGACGCGCGACCTCACCGACCGCAAGGCCAGCGAGGAGGTCGAGCGCGAGCTGGCGGCGCGGCGCGCGGCCGAGGCCGAGCGAGCGCGGGCGGCGGAGGAACAGGGGCGCACCATCGCCGAGCTCCGCCGCGCCGAGGAGCAGACGCGCCAGATCGGGAAGCTGCAGGAGCAGTTCGTGGCCATCGTGGGCCACGACCTGCGCACGCCGCTGTCGGTCATCGGCCTGGGCGCGAGCACCATGCTGCAGCGGGGCGGGCTCTCGCCCGAGCAGCAGGCCACCCTGGGGCGCATCATCCGCAGCGCGCAGCGCATGCGCGAGATCATCCACGACATCCTGGACGTGGCCCGGGCGCGGCAGGGGCTCGGGATCCCCATCGCCAAGGAGCGCACCGACCTGGCCGAGGTCTGCCGGCGCGCGGTGGCCGAGCTGGGGCAGCTGAGCGCAGGCCGTACGCTCACCGTGGACATCCGCGGTGATGCGCTGCTGGAGGGAGATCCCGCCCGGCTGCTCCAGGTGGCGTCGAACCTGGTCGGGAACGCGGTCCAGCACGGGATCGGTCCGGTGAAGGTGGCGATCGCGGGGACGGCGGACGAGGTGATCCTCTCGGTTCACAACCACGGCCCGACCATCGCCCCCGACGTCCTGCCGACGCTCTTCGAGCCGTTCCGCCGCGGGCGCTCCCAGGAGGGCGGCCACAGCGGCAGCGTGGGCCTGGGCCTGTTCATCGTGCGCGAGGTGGTGCGGGCGCACGGCGGCGAGGTGGGGGCGCGGTCGGACGAGGGCGGGACCACGTTCACCGTGCGGTTGCCGCGGGGGGTGCCGGTCGCTCCGGCGCAGGAGGCGGGGGCGCCGGGGTGAGCTCGCGGCGGTGCTCCGAGGCATCCGGCGAGCACGGACCTGCCGGCCGATCTCTTCCTCGAGCGCGGGCGGGGGCCCGGGCCCGTGCTCCCGAGCGCCGCTAGAATGCGGGGGTGACCGCCCCGAGAGCCGTGCTCTTCGATCTGGACGGAACCCTGGTCGACACGGTTCCGTTCATCCTCGCCTGCGTGCGCCATGCCTTCCACGGCGAGGCGTCGGCCCCGAGCGACGCGGAGTGGATGGCCGGCATCGGCACGCCGCTCCACCTGCAGCTGGCGCAGTTCGCGCGTGGGCCGGACCAGGTGGAGCGCCTCCTGGCGCGGTATCGCGACTTCTGGCGCGAGCACCACGACGAGCTGACCCGCTGCTTCCCCGGCGCGCTCGAGACCGTCTCGGCGCTCGCGGCCGGCGGGCACCGCCTGGCGGTCGTGACCGCCAAGACCGGGCACGGCGCCCTGCTCTCGCTCCGCCACACCGGCCTGCTCCCGTTCATGGGGGCCGTCATCGCCGCGGATTCCTGCGCCAACTCCAAGCCCCACCCCGAGCCCGTGCTCCTGGCGCTCGAGCGTCTCGGCGCCAGCGCGGAGCGAGCGGCGCTCCTCGGCGACGCCGTCCACGACGTCGCCGCGGCGCGGGCGGCCCGCGTCGCCGCCCTGGGCGCCGGATGGGGCGCCACGGCGCCGGCTGCGCTCCTGGCCGCCGGCGCGGGGAGGGTGCTCTCCGACATCCGCGAACTCCCCAGCGTTCTCGCGAGGCTGGAGGCCGAGGCCGCCTGAGCCCCATATGGGCGGCATCGGTGGGCGCGCGCCGAAACTACGCTGCGCGCTCCGGTGACCTCCCTTCGGCGAGTGCTGGTGGTCGACGACGATCCCGTCCACAGGGACGTGGTCTCGGAGATCCTGCGCGGGGAAGGGTACTCGGTCGAGCTGGCGGCGAGCGGCGAGGCGGGGCTGGCCGCGGCGCGGGCGGTGCGGCCGGACGTGATCCTGCTGGACCTGTTCATGCCCGGGATGGACGGAATCTCGGTTCTCGACGAGCTGCGCCGCGACGCGGGGCTGTCCGGCGTGCGGGTGGTCGTGACCACCGGGATGCGCGCGCCGCAGGTCCGCCGCCTGCTTCGGCCCGACGCGGTGCTCTTCAAGCCCTTCGGGCTCGAGGAGCTGGTGTCCGCGGTGGCCGGGGTGGTGGGGCCCGCCCGCACGTGAGGCGGGACGGCGGAGGCGCCCCCGCCGCTCCAGTTGCGCCGGGGCCCGGCGCGGCGTGATACAGGGAGTCATGCGCATCGGATACCTGGGGCCGCCCGGCACGTTCAGCGACGAGGCCGTGTCGCGCTGCGATCTCGCCGCCGGCGGCGAGGCCGTCCCCTTCCCGACCTTCCCGGAGGCGTACGAGGCGGCGCTCTCGGGCGGGGTCGACGCGGCGCTCCTGCCCATCGAGAACTCGATCGAGGGGAGCATCACCGCGGTGCTCGATCTGCTCGTTCACCGGCCCGGGCTCCGCATCCGGCGCGAGCTGCTCCTGCCGGTCCGCCAGTACCTGCTGGCCCCGGCCGGCGTCCGGGTGGAAGACGTGCGGCGCGTCCTCTCGCACCCGCAGCCGCTGGGACAGTGCGCGCGCTTCCTGCGCGAGAAGCTCCCCGGCGCGGTGCTGGAGGCGACGCGTTCCACCACCGACGCGGCCGCCAAGGTGGCGGCCGGCGAGCCCGGGACCGCCGCCATCGGCTCGCGCGCCGCCGCCCCCCGCTACGGGCTCGCCATCCTGGCCGAGGACATCCAGGATGCGGACGAGAACCTGACCCGGTTCGTGCTGGTGGCCCGGGAGGATGAGGCGCCCACCGGCGCGGATCGGACCAGCATCGCCTTCACGCTGGACCGGGATCGGCCGGGCGGGCTCCACGAGGTGATGGGCGAGTTCGCCCGGCGCGGGCTCAACCTCTCCAAGATCGAGAGCCGGCCCACGCGATCGTCGATCGGCCATTACATCTTCTTCCTCGACTTCGAGGCGCACCGGCGCGACGCGGCGGGCGCCGAGGCGCTGGCCGGCGTCCTGGGGCGCGTCGATCGCCTGCACCTCCTCGGTTCGTACCCGCGCTGCCCGCCGCCCACCTAGGCGACCGCAGGGGTCCCACTCGCACAGCGGGTCACGGCGGACTCTGGGTTGTGGAATCCGGGGCGACGATCACCCGGTCCACCCCCCGAAATCGCGTAAGCGGATCGAGCGACGCGGGGTTTCGCCAGCGAAGTCGCGCGTACCATGAGGCGGAGCGGGTTCCCGGGCCCTCACCGACCACATGGTACGGGATTTTCACGCTCGTACGGAACGTGATCGGGGAGGCCGCGCACGGCGTGGGACGCCTGTCCACTTCGGGTGACGGTGTACCTGCGACCGAGGAGCTGGTCGTGGTGCGCGCCGGCCACTGGCGCATGCTGCTTCCGCTGGGCCACGTGGCGCGAGTCCACCCGGCGGCGCTCCCCGCGGCCCGGCCCGGCTCGCCGGCGCTGGCCCCGGTGATCTCGGTCGAGGGATCGATGTTGCCGGTGGCGTTCGCCGCCGCGCTGGCCGGAGCCTCCTCCGTCGACATGCGCGCCCACCACCAGCTGGTCGAGCTGGCGGCGGGCGGGCGCCGTGGGCTGCTGTGGGTGGACGCCGTCGAGGACGTCGTCCCCCTCGAGCCCGCCCCGGGCGACACCTCCGGCGATGCGCTGGTGGCCGGGTGGTCGGGCGCGGCGCGACCCTTGCCCATCCTGGACGTCTCCCGCCTGCTCGAGCTCCTGGGTTGACCTCACGTGAAAAGGACCCGCTCATGAAGCGCATCCTGCTCGTCGACGACAGCCGCGTCACCCGGGAGCTCATCAAGGTGTACCTGATCGCCAAGGACGTGGAGCTGCAGGAGGCGCCGGACGGCGCCGAGGCCCTGCGCATGATCCGGATCAGCCCACCCGATCTGGTGCTGGCCGATCTGCGCATGCCGCGCCTGGACGGCTTCGGGCTGTGCGAGGCGCTCCAGGCCGATCCCCGGCTGCGCAAGGTGCCGGTCCTGATCCTCACCTCCAACCGCGACGCCGAGGCCGAGCGCCGGCTCAAGGCCGCCGGCGCCCGCCAGGTGCTGCAGAAGCCCATCCAGCCGCAGCCGCTCCAGGAAGCCATCCACCGGCACCTTCAGCTGCAGGCGGTCGCGCCATGACCGCTGGTGTCTCCCCGTCCGCCGCAGCCCCGCTCCAGCGCAAGATCTTCCAGCGGGTCGCCCTGGCCTCCGTCCCGAGCGCGCTGCTGAGCGCGTTCGTCTTCGGTCTCGTCAACGGCCTGGAGGGGAAGGACATCGTCCGGGCGGTCACCGTTTTCCTCCCCCTGTACCTGGTGGCCGAGGCGGCCCAGTTCCTCGTGATCGGGGCGCTGGTCCGACATGCGCTGGCCGAGCCGCCAGCGGATGTCCAGGCGCAGCGGCTGCACCGGCTCCTGGAGCTCCCGCGCAAGGTCGAGTTCCTCTGCAGCGTGGCCACCTGGGCGGCGGGCAGCGTGGTCTTCGGGGTGGTGTTCCACCTGGCCTACCGGGGAAGCTGGGGGGCAGCCCTCAGCGCGCTCCCCATCGCCGTCCTGGCCGCGCTCCTCCCCGGCATCGTACTGGTGCTGGCCATCGAGGACTGCGTGCGGCCGCTGGCCTTCGACGAGTTCGTGAAGGAGCCGAGCCGTGCCATCGGGCGACGGGGATTCTTCTGGACCCGGCAGCGCGTCTACCTGCCCTACGCCTTCTTGGTGGCGCTGGGGTCCATGATCGTCCTCACCGGCATGCTCGTCTACGCGCAGTTCACCCGCGCCGTGGCGCGGGTGGGGGACCCGCTGGTCGAGGAGGGGCTCTCCTCGGCCACCCCCTTCGTCCAGGCGCACCTCCACCGCATGGCCTCGGACATCGCGGTGCCGGTGACGGTGGTCGCGCTGGTCTTCATGGTGGCGTTCGGCTTGACCGGGCTGTACCTGGCGCGCCGCCAGGCAAGGGCCGCCGGTGAGGTCGAGGCCGCGCTGGGCGCGATGGCGGGGGGCGCGCCGGAGATCCCGCGCTGGGTGGCCACCGACGAGATCGGCGACCTCTCCACCGCCACCGCCTGCATCGCCCTGGAGATGCGCAACGTCTTCGAGCAGATCCGCGGCATGGCCCGGGGCGACCTGGGCCGCGCGCTGGAGGGGGACAGCGGGCTGCTGCAGGCCTTCCGCGAGTCGCGCGACGGCATGCTCGAGCTTTCGCGGCGCATGACCGCGCTCTCCCGCGGCGAGCAGGTCGACGCCGCCCGCATCGCCGGCGATCTGGGAGCGGCCTTCGCCGGCCTGCAGGTCGCGTTCGCGGCCATCGTGGAGCAGGCGCGCACCATCTCCCAGGGCGACCTGCGCCGCGAGGTGGACGTGCCCGGGGCACTGGGGGAGGCCATCCGGCGCATGACCGAGAACCTCCGGGCCATGGTCGGGCGCACCCAGGGCGTCTCCGGCGCGGTGGGGGACATCGTGGTCAACCTGCAGTCGGCCTCGGCCCAGCTCTCGGCCGCCACCACCGAGCAGGTGGCGGCGGTGACCGAGACCGCCAACACCATGACCGAGATGGCGCAGACCTCGGCCGTCTCG
Source organism: uncultured Pseudomonadota bacterium (assembly GCA_963736345.1). Classification (GTDB taxonomy): domain Bacteria; phylum Myxococcota; class Myxococcia; order Myxococcales; family Anaeromyxobacteraceae; genus Anaeromyxobacter. The sequence continues at coordinate 34,583 of CAVTOU010000020.1, forward strand.
GCCGACCGCGCCAGCGAGCTCATCCGCCAGGGCGAGTCGGCCTCGGCGGTGGTGGAGGAGGGGAGCGCGGCCGCCGAGGCGGCGGTGAACGCCATGGCCGCCATCTCCGGCTCGCTGGGCAAGGTCTCGCAGGCGTCGAGCGCCCTGGCGGAGCGGGTCCAGAAGATCGACAGCATCACCGAGACGGTCTCGTTCCTGGCCGACCAGTCGTCGACGCTGGCCATCAACGCCGCCATCGAGGCGGCGCGCGCCGGCGAGGCCGGCAAGGGGTTCGCGGTGGTGGCCCGCGAGATCCGGACCCTGGCGGCCGACTCGCGCAAGGCCGCGGCACAGATCCGCGAGATCCTGGGCGAGATCCGCGACCGCACCGGCCAGGTGGACGGGTCGGTGGGGGCGGGCTCGCGCACCGTCGACGACGGCGCCCGGCTGGTCCAGCGGCTGGGCGAGGTGGTGGCGCAGCTGGGCGTGACCGTGCACGACTCGGTGGGCCTGATGCGGCAGGTGGAGGGCTCGGCGCGGCAGCACCAGGCCGGCGTGTCACAGGTCTCGCAGGCCCTCACCAACATGCAGCGGGCCGCGGAGTCGATCCGCGACGGGGCGCGCCTGCTCGGGAACCTCTCCAGCCAGGCGCACGATCTCTCCACCTCGCTCCAGAACGCCGCCGGCGCCTACGTCCTGCCGGCCCCCGGGAAGGCAGCCTCCGCGTGAGCCTCGACGCGCCGCTCCTGGCCGCGACCCGCGTGGCCCTCGAGGCGAGCTACGGGCTCGCCCTGGAGGGGCTGGGCGACGACCAGATCGAGATGGCCGTGTACGGCGCGGCCTCGGCCGGCATGGCCGATGCGCGAGATCCCGGATACCTGGCCCGCGTGCTGGACCGCCTCCCCATCGACGAGAGCTGGCTCTTCCGCGACGACACGCTCTGGGAGTGGTTGCGGGACATGGCCGGCCCGCCCCTGCTGGAGAAGGCCGCGCTGGCGGCGCGGCCGGTGCGGATCCTCTCGCTGGGCTGCTCCGGCGGGCAGGAGGCCTTCAGCGCGGCCATGGTCTTCCAGGAGCTGCTGGAGCGGATCGCGCTGCCGCCCTCGGCTGCCAGCTCGTTCGTGCAGGTGGTGGGGCTGGACTCGTCGCCCGCCCGCATCGAGGCGGCACGCTCGGGGATCATCCCGGCCTGGTCGGTGCAGCGCTGCCGCGAGGACTGGCTCCGCGGCCGCGTCACCCCCGAGCCGGGCCTGGTGGCGCGCTACCGGGTGGCGCCGGCCACCCAGGCCGCCTGCCGGTTCGAGATCGCGAACCTCGTCGAGGTGGCGGCGCGCGGCAACGCGGCCCTGGGCGGGTTCGACCTCGTGCTCTGCCGGCACGTGCTCATCTACTTCCGGCCGGCCGAGGCCGTCCGCATCGCGGCCGAGCTGGCGCGCGGCCTGGATCCGGGGGCGCACCTGGCGTTCTCGGCCGCCGAGGCGCACCTGATCGAGGCAAGCGGCCTCGAGCCGGAGGGCCACCTGGGCGTGGGCTGCTCCCGGCCGCTGACGCCGGTGCGGCGCCCCCATGCACGGCGCGCGGCGCGGCCGCGCAAGCTCCGGCCCTCCGCCGGGGCGCCGTGGAAGCCGGCCCCCGCGTCGGTGGCCCCGTCCGCGGAGGCGCCGGCGCCCGACCGCGAGGCGGCCGTGGCCGCCCACGTCCAGAAGGCGCTCCAGTACGCACATGCCGGCCATGTCCTGGCGGCCCTGCGCGAGGTCCGGGCGGCGCTGCTCCACGACCCCCGCCACCTGTACTCGCGCCTGCTGCTGGGCCAGCAGCTCATCCCGGTCGACGCCCGGCGCGGGCGCGAGGTGCTGCGCGAGCTGCTGGAGGCGGCCTCCGCGCTGCCCGCGGACGAGGCGGTGCCCTGTGCGGACGGGCTGTCGGTCGGACAGATCGCCGCGGCGGCCCGGATCCTGCTCTCCCGCCGGGAGGAAGCGTGATCGCGCCGCTGCAGGTCCCCGAGCTGGTGGCGTCGGATGTCGAGCTCCTGGAGCGGCGCGCCCGGGAGCTGGCCACCGGCTCGGTGGCCGAGACCGTCAGCCACGTCGAGGACCGGTTGATCTCGTTCCGCCTGCGCGGGCGCACCTGCGCCGTGGAGGCCCGGGTGGTGGAGCGCGCGGTGGCGCGCCTCTCCCGCCCGCTGCCGGTGCCGCTGCAGGGAGGCGGCGAGCGGCTGGTGGCCTTCGTCGAGGAGCGCCCGGTCCCGGTGGTGGACCTGGAGGGGTTCGCGGCCGGGGGCCCGCGCGAGCTGGCCGTGATCGAATCGCACCCGGCCCTGCTGGTGACGACGTCCATCGGACCGGTCGCGGTGGCGGTGAGCGGTCCGCTTGAGCTGCTCGAGGATCACGTCGCCTTCGCCGCCGCCGGCGGCGATCCCACCCCGCTGCGGACGGTGGGCGTGCTGGCCGGGGGCACGGTGGCTCTCGATCCCGCCTGGCTGCAGGAGTGGGCCGAGAGGGCTGCCCGGCCATGAGCATGGACGCGAGCACCCGGGCCCGGCTGGTCGGCCTCTTCGTGGACGAGGCGCAGGAGACGGTCGAGGCGCTTCGCCGCTGCGCGGCGGCCGTCCGCGGCGGGGACTCCGGCGAGCCGCTCACCGAGTTCGGGCGGGTGACCCACGGGCTCAAGGGGGCGGCTGCCGCACTCGGCTACGCCGAGCTGGCGCGGGCGCTCCACCAGCTCGAGAGCGTGGCGCTGCAGCTTCGCGAGGACTCGGGCGCCGCCGCCGAGGAGCGCCTGGGGCGGGTGGGCGAGGCCATCGAGTCGCTCTCCGAGGGCGTGGCCCGCATGGCCGCGGCTTCGATGGACGAGTACCCCTCCGACGTCCTGGACCGGCTCCTCTCGGTGCTGGCGGCGGCCGGGCCCGGAGTGGATCCGGATGCGCCCGCCGCCGCTCCCCCCCGGGCCCGGGGGTCGAGCCGGCGGCGGAGGAGCAAGCGGCGCGGAGCGGTGCCGAGGTGGTCGAGCGCCTCAGCGTTCCCGCCGTCGACGTCGACGAGGCGCTCCGGCTGGCGGCCTCGGTGTCCAGGGCGGCCGCCCAGCTTCACGAATGGCTGGCGCCCTCGGAGGGGTTCGTGGCCGCCTCGGCCCAGGGGCTGGCGGCCTCGGCGGCCGGGCTCGAGAGCATCATCGCCTCCCTGCGCCTCATCCCGGCGGAGATGGCCCTGGCCGGCCTGGACGGCGAGGTCGCCGAGCTGGCCTCCCGGCTCGGCAAGGAGGCTGCGCTGGTGCTGACCGGCCGCGACGTCCGCGCCGACCGGCGCACCCTCCAGACCGCCCGCGGCCTCATCCGCCACCTGATCCGCAACGCGCTCGACCACGGGATCGAGTCGCCGGCGGCGCGCGCCTCGGTGGGCAAGCACCGGGCCGGTCGGCTCTCAATCGTGGTCGAGGCCATCGAGTCGGTCCTGCGGGTCGAGGTGGCCGACGACGGCGCCGGCTTCGACGTGACCGCCATCCGCAAGCAGCTGTCGCGGCGCGGCGACGCGGACCGGGTCCAGTCGCTCTCCGACGAGCAGGTGCTCCACCACTGGGCGGTGGAGGGCGGCTCCACCCGCGCCAGCACCACCGAGGTGTCGGGGCGCGGCCTGGGCCTCTCGGCGGTGGCGCAGCTGGCCCGCGCGGCCGGGGGTGGGATCCAGGTGCACTCGGTGCGCGGGCTGGGCAGTGCGGTGTCCTTCACGCTTCCGCTCGAGGTGTACGCGGTGGAGGCGCTCACCCTGACCGTGCGCGGGCGCTCCTACGGGATCCCGGTGAGCGCGGTGGAGCGCACCCTCTTCCTGCCCGCCTCCGGCCAGGCGGTCCACGACGGGCCCAGCGGGCCCACCCTGGCGGTGGGCGAGACCATCCTCCCGCTGGTCCCAGTGGCGGTGGCGCTGGGCCAGGAGCGGGGCACCGGGCGCGAGCGGTTCGCCCTGGTGGTGCGCGCCGAGGGCATGATGGCGGCGCTCTCCGCCGACGAGGCCGGGGCGGTGGCGGGGCTCGTGCCCACGGGCGTGCTCGGGGTGGCCCAGTCGGACTCGCTGGTGAGCGGGCTGGCCCGCCTGGCCGACGGCACGCCCATCGCCCTCCTCAATCCCCGGCTGCTGCTGGCGCGGGTCCGCGACGCGCGCGGGCGCGCGGTCCAGCCCGGCGCGGCGGCGGCGCGGCCGCTCGACGTGGTGCTGGCGGAGGATTCGCTCGCGACCCGCGAGGTCCTGCGGGTACTCCTCGAGGAGCAGGGATTCCGGGTCCGGCTGGCGGGCGACGGCGAGGAGGCCATGCAGCGCATCGTGGAGGCGGTGCCCGACGTGCTGGTATCCGACGTGAACATGCCGCGCCGCGACGGCCTGTGGCTGACGCGCTCGCTGCGGGCGCAGCGGGAGACCGAGCGCCTCCCCATCGTGCTGCTCACCTCGCAGGACGACGCCACCGCCCGTGCGGCCGGCGCCGCCGCCGGCGCCGACGCATACCTGCTCAAGTCCCAGTTCAACGCCGGCGTGCTGGCCGAGACGCTGGCCCGGCTCGGGGTACGCGCACCGTGACGATCGCGGTGGTGCTCGACGACCACGCGCTCGAGACCTTCCCCGGGCTCGACGCGGCGCTGGCCGACGCGGGCGCGCTGGTGATGCGCTCGTTCAAGAACACGCCCAACCCCCAGCTGCTCAAGCGCCACGCCGGCGTCGGGGTGGTGGGCGGCAAGGACAGGCCCGGGCTCATGGCGCGCCTGGAGCGGGCCACCACCACGCTGGCCAGCGTGCCCGCCCCGGTCGTCGGCATCCTGCCGCGGGGCGTCCCGGCGAGCCGGGATCTGCTCGGCCCGGGCGTGGTCGACCTCATCCCGGCCGGTTCACCGCGGCCGGCCGAGCGCATCCTCCTCATGGCCAAGGTGCCGGTGGTGACCGGCATGCGGGCGCGGGCGCCGGCGCGCGCCGCCCCGCCGCCAGGGAGCGGCGCGGTGGCTCCGCCGCCGGCCCGGACCGCCCCGGCGCGGCCGCCCCAGGCCGGCCCGGTCAATCAGGTGGTGGCGGTGGCCAGCTCGACCGGGGGGGTGTGGGTGGTGGGCGGGATGCTCCGCGACCTGCCGTCGGCGGGGCGGGCGGTGGCCGTGGCGCAGCACATGGACGCGGAGTTCATGTCCTTCTTTGCGCAGTGGCTGGGCGACGCCAGCGGCTGGCAGGTGGTGCTGGTCGACGATGCCGCGCCGCTGCGCGCCGGCTCGGTCTACCTGCCGGCGGGCGGCAAGGACCTGGTCATCGAGGGCGATCGCGCCCGCGCCCTCCCGTCCACCTCGCGCTTCATCCCCTCCGCGGACCGGCTCCTCGCCAGCGCCGCCGGGCGGGGCGCCTCCGCGGTGGCGGTGGTGCTCTCCGGCATGGGCGCCGACGGCGCCGCCGGGCTGGCGGAGGTCATCCGCGCGGGCGGGACGGGCATCTGCCAGGAGCCGGGCACGGCGGTGGTGTCCTCCATGCCCGAGAGCGCGCTCCGCGCCTCGCCCATGGCCCGCATCGCCGCACCCGCGGCGCTGGCAGCGGTGGTGGCCAGCCTGGCGCAGGCGAGGGCCTGAGCTACCGCGACCGATCTCGAATCGCGACCTCCTCCAGGTGCTGCGCCACGTGCGCGGGCCAGCCCAGGCAATCCATGCGGGCCTTGGCCGCCGCCAGCGAGGTGGGCTCGCCGTGGACCAGGAAGGTCTTGCCGGCCTTGCCCGGTAACGATCCCAGCCAGCGGACGATCTCCTCCTCGTCGGCGTGGGCCGAGAAGCCGGAGATGCTGGCCACCCGCGCCTTGACCGGGACCTCCTCGCCGTGGATCCGGATGAAGGGCGCGCCCTCCTGGAGCCTGGCGCCGCGGGTGCCGGCGGCCTGGAAGCCGACCAGGAGCACGGTGGTGCTCGGGTCGGGGAGGCGCCGGGCCAGGTGGTGCAGGATCCGCCCGCCGGTGGCCATGCCGGAGGCGGAGAGCAGGATGAAGGGGCCGCTCTTGTCGTTCAGCCCCTTGGACTGCGCGACGCTGCGCACGAAGGAGAGGCGGGTGGGGCGGAGCGGATCCTCCCCGGCGGTGATCCGGCGGGCCATCTCGTCGTCGTGGTCCTCGCGGTGGGCCAGGAAGAGGGGGGTCGCGTCCACCGCCATGGGCGAGTCGACGTAGACGGGCAGCTCGGGGATGGCGCCCGACTGCTCCAGCTGCTTCAGCGTGAACAGGACCTCCTGGGTGCGGCCGATGGCGAAGGCGGGGATGAGCAGCACCCCCTTGCTGATCGGCGGCGCGGAGCACCTCGGGCCTGAGGGCCTCGTCCGGCGTGCCGCCCTCGTGCCGCTTTCCGCCGTAGGTGCTCTCGACCAGCAGGGCATCGGCGGCGGCGCCGGCCTCGGGGTCGGGGAGGATGGGCGCTCCATACCGCCCCAGGTCGCCGCTGAAGAGGATGCCGCCGCGGCGGATCGCCCGCCAGCTCCATCTCCACGGTGGCGCTGCCCAGGATGTGGCCGGCGCGGTGGAGCCGGATCGTGACGCCCCGGGCCACCTCCCGGCGCTCGCCGTAGGCGATGGCGCGCAGGCGCGGCAGGGCCGCCACCGCGTCCGCCTCGGTGTAGAGCGGGCGTGCGTTGGGCGCATGCTTGGAGTAGCCCTTCTTGTTGGCGTAGCCGGCCTCTTCCTCCTGGAGCCGCCCGGAGTCGGGCAGGAGCAGCCCGCACAGGTCGCGGGTGGCGGCCGTGCAGTGCACCAGCCCCCGGAAGCCGTCGCGCACCAGCATGGGCAGCGCGCCCGTGTGATCGATGTGCGCGTGCGTGAGCACCACCGCGTCGATCGACGAGGGGTGGAGGGGCCAGGGGGCGCGATTCCGGAGCCGCAGCTCCTTCAGGCCCTGGAAGAGGCCCGTGTCGACCAGGACGCGGGCGTCGCCGTGCTGGACCAGGTGGCGAGACCCCGTGACGGTGCCTGCGGCACCGAGGAAGCGGATGGACGTCATGTCGGCGCGATTCTACAATCCAGGCAGGGACGCCTGGGGGATCTGCCTTCGCCTCGTTCGGGACGGAGTCCATGGCCAGACAGAAGCCGAGTGCGATGCGCAGGAAGATCCGCGTGGTGGGGGCGATGATCGAGCAGGACGGCAAGTACCTCATCACGCAGCGCCCGGCCACGGCCTCGCTCCCGAACCTGTGGGAGTTCCCGGGCGGCCGCGTCGAGCCGGGCGAGACCGACGAGGCGGCGCTGGCGCGCGAGCTGCGAGGAGGAGATGGGGATCTCCGTCGAGGTCGGCGACCGGGTGATCCACGTCGAGCACGCCTACGAGTCGTACGACATCGATTTCTGCGTGTACCGCTGCCGGCTGAAGCGCGGTCCGCTGCGCCACATCCGCGTCGCCGATCACCGCTGGGTGCTTCCCGGCGAGCTCGATCAGTACGAGTTCCCGCCCGCGGACGAGAAGAGCATCGCCAAGCTGCTGGGATTGTAGGCGCGCCAACCTGGTCCCAGACCGGCGTGCGCTCCCTCGGTTGGGTTCGGTCCAGCTCCGCGTCCGCGTCCGGCCCCGGGTCGTCCTCACTCGCCCAAGCCGGGGCAGGAGCCCAAGGGCGGCGATTCGCGCGCGGCGCGACGCCTGCGCCCTCGTTATCGGACGCTTGACGCCCCCTTGCCCGTCGACCCCGAACGGTCGACCGGCGGCCAGGCGGGGTGCACGGCGCGGCAGCCGGGGTGACCGGGTGCACGCCGTGCAGCAGATTGCCTGGGAGGGGGTCAGGGAGGCCGAGGTGGCGGACGACAGGAAGTCGCACGGTCAGCGCGGAGGATCGCCCACCCCGCCTCGGGAACCAGGCCGCGCTGGCCGCTCGCATCGCCAGCGGCCTGGCTGGTGCTCATCGCGCTGGCGGTGTTCCTGTTCCGCGCCTTCCAGGACGTCGGAGTCCGCCGCATCCAGTACTCGCAGTTCAAGGAGATGATCCGCCAGAACTCGTTCGAGCGGATCGTGATCGGGCCGGACTGGGTCCGCGGGATTCCCAAGCCGGTGGCCGGGGCCCCGCAGGACAACGACAGGAGCGGGCAGGCGATGCCGTACGTCGCCAACCGCATCCCGGGGGGCGGCGACGACCTGGTCCCCACCATCGAGAAGGCCGGGGTTCCGTACGACGCGGTCTCGGGGGGAGGGATGGGCGACCTGTTCTGGGTGTGGGTCGCGCCCATCGCCATCGGGCTCTTGTTCTGGGCGTGGGTGATGCGCCGGATGTCCGGCCAGATGGGGCAGGGGCCGCCCGGCGTGATGACCTTCGGCAAGACGCGGGCGCGGGTGCACATGGAGCCCGACACCGGCGTCACCTTCAAGGACGTCGCCGGCATCGACGAGGCCGTCGAGGAGCTGCAGGAGATCGTCGAGTTCCTGAAGACGCCGGAGAAGTACCGGCGCCTGGGCGGCCGCATCCCCAAGGGCGTGCTCCTGGTCGGGCCGCCCGGCACCGGCAAGACGCTGCTGGCCCGCGCCATCGCCGGCGAGGCCGGGGTGCCGTTCTTCTCGCTCTCCGGCTCCGAGTTCGTGGAGATGTTCGTCGGGCGTCGGCGCGGCCCGCGTGCGCGACCTGTTCCAGCAGGCGCAGCGAAGGCGCCCTGCATCGTCTTCATCGACGAGCTGGACGCGCATCGGCAAGTCGCGCAACGCCGGGCATCGTGGGCGGCCATGACGAGCGCGAGCAGACGCTGAACCAGCTGCTGGCCGAGATGGACGGCTTCGACGCGCGCGCCGGCCTGATCATCATGGCGCGCCACCAACCGGCCGGAGATCCTCGACCCGGCGCTGATGCGGCCCGGGCCGCTTCGACCGGCAGGTGCTGGTGGACCGGCCCGACAAGCGCGGCCGCGAGCAGATCCTGCAGATCCACGCGCGCAACGTGAAGCTGGGCCCGGACGTGGACCTCAAGGCGATCGCGGCGCGCACCCCGGGCTTCGCCGGCGCCGACCTGGCCAACGTGGTCAACGAGGCGGCGCTGCTGGCGGCCCGGCGCAACAAGAACGCGGTCACGCGGGCCGACTTCGAGGAGGCGATCGAGCGGGTGGTGGCCGGCCTGGAGAAGAAGAGCCGGCGCATCAACGAGCGCGAGAAGGAGATCGTCGCCTTCCACGAGTCCGGCCACGCGCTGGTGTCGTGGATGCTGCCCGCACGCCGAGCCGGGTCACCAAGGTCTCCATCATCCCGCGCGGCCTGGCGGCGCTCGGCTACACGCTGCAGCTGCCCCTCGAGGACCGGTACCTCTGTCACCCGCAGCGAGCTGCGCGACCGGATGGCCGGCCTGATGGGCGGCCGGGTGGCGGAGGAGGAGGTCTTCGGGGAGCTCGTCCACCGGCGCCTCCAACGACCTGCAGCAGGCCACCGAGACTCGCCCGGCATGATGGTCCGCGACTACGGCATGAGCCCCGCGCTGGGGCCGGTGGCGCTGGGCGACCAGGGCGGCCCCAACTTCCTCGGCATCAAGGGGATGGAGCCGCGCATCTACTCGGAGCAGACCGCGCTGGAGGTCGACCGCGAGGTGCAGTCGCTGGTGGTGGAGGCGCAGGAGCGCGCGCGCGAGCTGGTCCGCCGCCATCGCGACAAGCTCGACGCCATCGCGGCGCGACTCCTCACCACCGAGGTGATCGAGGAGGAGGAGATCACGCGGCTGTGGGGGCCCAAGGCGAGCCGGCCCGGGACGGTCGAGGGCCCTGGCCACACCGAGTCCCCGCCCGAGAACCCGAACCGGCCGGTGGCCGTCTCGGAGCGCCGCGCCTTCGTGATCCCGCAGGCGCGGACGGCCGTGCACGACGGAGGCGATCACGGCGAGTGAGTCCTCAGGCCCGGGCCCGGGCTCGCGCTCGGGCTCGTTCACGGGTGAGCAGGGGAGCGAGGCGGTGCGGGCGGGGAGCGAGAGCCACGAGGCGCGCAAGGCCCTCTTCCAGACCGGGATCCGCCGTGGGTGGCTCGACCTGGCCGAGATCGATCGCGCCCTCCCGGCGGGGAGCCTCTCGCCTCCCGAGCGCTGGCTGCTGTTCTACAGCCTGCGCGCGGCAGGCGTGGAGATCCGAGACGACCAGGGGGCTGCCGTGGACGCACTCCCGGGCGATCCCCCGCGACCGGACGCCTGAGGGCTCGCCCTCGGCCGGCGCCCGGGCAACCCGCGGGTGGGGGCGGAGCGAGCGTTTGACATGCCCCGCCGGGTGGTTACGTTTGGCGGCCGGAGGGACCGAATGTCCGAGGAGCGCCAGGATGCCCCGGCGAACCCGCAGGTGAAGGTGGTCGATCGCCGGCGATTCCGAGCCGATGGCGAGCCGTTGCTGCCGAGCGAGTCGGCCGGCGAGGCAGGCGCGCCGCCCGGCCAGATCGCGCCCGCCGGAGGCCCGGGCGATCCCGGGGCGGCCGGGGGACGGGAGGCTCCCGCGGCGCCTGGCGACGAGCGCGACGCCAAGATCGCCGCGCAGGAGGCCCGCATCGACGAGCTCATGCGTGCCTATGCCGCGCTGGTCGAGGACAACAAGGCCTTCCGGCAGCGCCAGGAGCGTGAGAAGGCCCGGGTCATCGAGGCGGAGCGCGCCGGCATCGCCCAGGCGCTGCTCGAGGCGGCCGACGACCTGGAGCGGGCGCTGGCGGCGACCAGCTCCTCGGAGATCCGCGGGCGGGCCATGGAGAACCTGGTGGAGGGCGTCCGGCTGTCGCTGGCGGCCCTGCACAAGCGCATCGCCGAGCTGGGCGCCGAGCGCATCCTCGTGGCCGGGCAGCCCTTCGATCCGCGCCTGGCCGAGGCAATCGATACCGTGCCCGTCGCCGAGGCGGAGCACGATGGGTGCGTGGTCCAGGAGATCCGCCCCGGGTATCGCATCGGAGACCGCGTGCTGCGTCCCGCGCGGGTCCGTGTGGGACGGCTGGCCCGGGCCTAGCGCGCCAACCCCATCGGGAATAAAGAGGGCCTTCGAGCGTAGGTTAGGCGCCCCGGCGGGGCCTCGACGGGCGCCGCCACTGCGCAGGGAGACGAGTCGACATGCGGCCAATCTTCAAGAGAATCCTCCTGGCGACCGCCGCGGTGGGCGCGCTGGCTTGCTCGCGGGACAGCATGGCGGCCACCCCGGTCCCCGCGCGCTCGACCATCCCGCTCTTCCAGGACGCGGCCTCGACTCCGGCGGCGCAGGGCGAGCCGCAGGTGCCGGTCGGCGCCACGCTGGCGCCGCTCATCGAGCGCATCCGGCCATCGGTGGTGAACATCTCCACCACCACCGAGATGAAGCACCCCCAGGTCAGGCGCCCCCAGCAGCAGCCGCGCTCGCGCGGCGGCGACGACTTCGACGACTTCTTCGAGCGCTACTTCGGAGGGCGCCCGGGCCCGCAGCCGGAGGCGCCGGAGGAGTTCCGCGGGGCCTCGCTGGGCTCGGGCTTCATCCTCAATTCCGAGGGGTACGTCCTCACCAACAACCACGTGGTGAAGGACGCCACCGACATCCGCGTGCGCCTCGCCGACGGGCGGGAGTTCGGCGCCAAGGTGGTCGGCCGCGATCAGCTCACCGACGTGGCGCTGCTCCAGCTCCAGAACACTCCCAAGGATCTGCCGCCGCCGGTGGTGCTGGGCGACTCCGATGCCCTGCGTCAGGGGGACTTCGTGATCGCCATGGGCACCCCCTTCGGCCTGCGCGACACGGCCACGCTGGGGATCGTCTCGGCCAAGCACCGCGCCGGCATCAACCCCGGCGGCACCTACGACGACTTCATCCAGACGGACGCAGCCATCAACCCGGGCAACTCGGGCGGCCCGCTCTTCAACCTGCGCGGGGAGGTGGTCGGCATCAACACCGCCATCGTCTCGCCGCAGATCGGGCAGGGCATCGGGTTCGCGGTGCCCATCAGCCTGGCCAAGGCTCTGCTGCCCGCAGCTGCGCGAGAAGGGCAAGGTGACGCGCGGCTTCGTGGGCGTGCAGGTGTCGGACCTCACCCCCGAGCTGCTGCAGGGGTTCAACCTGAAGCCCGGCACCACGGGAGCGCTGGTCCAGGGGGTGGTGCCGCGGTCGCCGGCCGACAAGGCCGGCCTCAAGCCCGGCGACGTCATCACCCACCTGAACGGGAAGGCGGTCGACTCCTCCGGCACGCTCACCCGCGGGGTGGCGCTGGTCGCGCCCGGCCAGACGGCCAACCTGACCGTGCTCCGCGGGGGAGAGCAGAAGCAGTTCGCGCTCAAGGTGTCGCAGCGCCCCGAGGACGAGAACGCGGTGGCGCGGGGAGACTTCCAGGAGCCGGGGCCGGGGAGCAAGGAGCCCACCCCCAAGCTCGGCCTCTCGCTCGATCAGATCTCACCGCAGATGCAGAGCGAGCTCGGGCTGGAGAACAACGAGGGGCTGGTGGTCACCAACGTGGTGCCCGACGGCCCGGCCGATCGCGCCAACATCCGGCGCGGGGACGTGATCCTCGAGGTGAACCGGCAGCCGGTCCGCAAGATCGACGACGTCAAGGCCATCATCGCCAAGCTCAAGGAGAACGACGTGGTGCTGCTGCGCGTGCGGCGCGGCGATCAGGCGTCGTTCCTGACCCTCCGGGTGGGCGGCGGCGGGGGCACGGGCGGCGGCGCGGGCAAGTAGCGGCGGGCTACATCACCTTGGCGGCGATGGGGTTCCCGGTGCGCGCGTCGATGATGCGCACCGCCAGGAAGCGGGCGGCCACGCCCTCGTAGCTGCCCTTCTCGCCGCGGCGCTGGAGCCTCCAGACCTTCTCCGGCCGGAACACGATCTCCAGCTCGATGGCCCCGGTCCGGAACGGGCTCTCGTAGTCCATGTCCATCATGCCGTCGGGCACCGCGCCGGGGATGGAGAGCAGGTCGATGAGCGGTCGGCCCTCGGCGTCCTGGCGCCTGGGCGCGCCGTTGGTGAGCGCCAGGCCGCCGCCGTCGACGAACGGCGTCACCAGGAGAAGGTAGCCTCCGCCGCGCCGCTCCGGGCGCACCAGGCCGGCCGCGTCCGCAACACGGACGGTGAATGCACGCCCGCTGGCCTGCTTGCGAGCCGCGGCCACGTTGGCCTCGCACTTCGGCCGCTCGTAGACGTCGGTGCAGTGGCCGACGTACCGGGCGAGGAAGGGCTCGAGCGCATCCACCCGCTCGGCGTTCCGGGCCACGGAGTCGAAGTCCAGGTCGCGGGCCGAGGCGGGTGGAGCGAACAGGCAGGCGAGCGCGAGCAAGGCGGCAAGGCGCATCGAGATCCTCTTCTGGCGGGCCGGAATGGCCCGAAACAACCCCATTCTACCCTAATTGGCCCCTACCAACTGGGTAAGAGAAGTAGGGCTAGGTCGGCAGTTTGACTACATCGGCCTACCAGCCTAGCATCTCCCTCGTTCGGAGGTCGCGATGCTCAGGGTGCGGCGGGAGGCGAGGCGGGCGATGGGCGAGCGGCGCGAGGGCGCGCGCCTGGACAAGGTCTTCCGCGTGTATCTCGAGGGCGAGCACGGCTGCGGGCTGGGCATCGCGCGCAACATCTCCGAGGGCGGCATCTTCGTGGAGACGCGCGCACCCCAGCCCATCGGCACGCAGGTTCGAATCACGTTTCCCTCCGAGTCGGGCAACATGCTCGCGGTCGCAGAGGTGCGCTACGTGTGCCACCTGCTCGCACGAGGGCAAGGGCGCGTCCCCGGACCGCTCGCGCTGCGCGGGATGGGGCTGCGGTTCCTCTACTTCGAGGTCGGCCTGGGAACCGCCGCCGCGGTGCACTGAACGCGCTGCGACGGCGCGGCCTCCGTTCCGCCCGCGCGGCCGGAGGCGATCCCAGATTCGCCACGCGCGCCGCGCCGGAGCAGTCCCCGAAGGCGCACTTGCCGGCCGAGCGGCCCGGGCCGTCGCCTTGCCGCGCCTGGTCGGCCGTGTTACCCGAGGTGGGGAATGCTGGCCATCGAGACCCAGGGCCTCACGCGGCTGTTCGGCGACAAGCCGGCGGTGAGCGGGCTGGCGCTGGCCGTTCCGGCGGGCGCGTTCTACGGCTTCCTGGGGCCGAACGGCGCCGGCAAGAGCACCACCATCAAGATGCTCACCGGCCTGCTCGCGCCCAGCGCGGGCCGGGCCCGGGTGCTGGGCCTGGAGCTGGAGCGCGATCTCCTCTCGGTGAAGCGGCAGGTGGGGGTGGTGCCCGACGGGCTGGGGCTCTTCGAGCGCCTCTCCGGCGCCGAGCAGCTCCGCATCCACGGACAGCTCTACGGGCTGCCGCGCGCCGAGGCGGCCCGCCGCGCCGACGAGCTGCTGGGCGCGCTGGAGCTGGCCGACGAGGCCGGCAAGCTGGTGGGCGAGTACAGCCACGGCATGAAGAAGAAGCTGGCGCTGGGCTGCGCGCTCATCCACGGCCCGCGGCTCCTCTTCCTGGACGAGCCGTTCGAGGGCATCGACGCGGTGGCGGTCTCGGGGATCCGGCGGCTGCTGGTCGATCTGGTGGGGCGCGGTGCGGTGACCATCTTCCTCACCAGCCACGTCCTGGAGGTGGTCGAGCGGTTGGTCACGCACGTGGGGATCATCCGCCAGGGCCGCCTGGTGGCGCAGGGGACGCTGGAGGAGGTCCGCGGGGGCGAGACGCTCGAGGAGGTCTTCATCCGCACGGTGGGCGACGAGCGCGCCGCGCCGGCGGGCCTGTCCTGGCTGCCTCGAGGTCCGCCCGCGTGAGCCCGCCGCCGCTGGCGGCCCTGGCCGCGCCGCGGGGGACCTCGACCCTGCGCGCCCTGGCCGAGCTGCGCCTGCGGCTCACCCTGCGACGCCTCCGCGGCGGCGGAGGCGTGGTCGAGCTGGTGGCCCGCACCACCATGCTGTTCATGGCCGTCCCGGTGGGGCTGGCCTTCGCCGTCTTCGCGGGCGTGGGGACGTACCAGACGGTGCGCACGGGCAGCGAGATCGTCGCCGCCAGGGCCGCGGTGCTGCTGTTCGTCGGGATCTGGCAGACCTGGACGGTGGTGGCGGTGACGCTCTCGGATCGGGAGTCGTTCGACCTGCGCCGCCTGCTGGTGTACCCGGTGCCGCCCTGGCAGGCGTACGGCTACGAGCTGCTGGCCTCGGTGCTGGGGGATCCCTTCGCCCTGTTCTGGTCGCTGCTCCTGGCGGGCGCCTTCACCGGCGCGGCGCTGGCGCGCCCCGGTGCCTGGCCGGTGGCCCTGCTGGCTCTCACCTACCTGTTCTTCGCCGCGGCCACCGCGACGCTGGTGTCGCTGCTGCAGGAGCTGCTGGCGCGCGCCCTCCGGGGTCGCCGCGTCCGCGAGATCGGTGTGTCCGCCATCTACGTCGCCCTGATCGTCCTGCTGGTCTGGGGGGGGAGCGGCGGCCTGCGCGCCGTGTTCCAGGGGATGCGGTCGCTCTTCGCGCTCCGCTGGATCGCCTACCCGGCCGCGCTGGCGGCCGAGGCGGCCATCCGGTTGTACCGGGGGCGCGCGCTGGAGGCGCTGCCGTGGGTGGCGGGCCTGGGCGTCGCTGCGTTCGCCACCGCCTGGGTGGCGTACCGCCTGGCGCTGGCGGACGCCATGGGCGGCGCGGAGGGAGGGCAGGCCCGTGGCGCGGGGCGCGGCCGCGGCTGGCGCCTGGGGCGGACCGGGCCCTTGCTGGAGAAGGAGCTCAAGTACCTGCTCCGGCATCCCCTGGCCGCGGTGCTGGCGCTGGTGGTGCCCGCCATCGCGGCTGCGGTGGGGTGGCGGGCCGTGCCGCTCATCCCCGTGGAGGCGGGCGAGGTGGTCCGGGCGCTGCCCCTCTTCGCCTTCGCCCTGTACGCCCAGGTGGTGACCCAGGCGTTCTGGCTCAACGCCTTCGGCTGGGACCGCGGGGGCGCCCGGCTCTGGTTCCTGGCGCCGGTGCGGCTGGCGGACGTGCTCCGGGCCAAGAACTCCGCGGTGCGTCTCCTGGCGCTGGCGGTCTTCGCGGGCAGCGCCGCGGCGCTGTTCGCCACCGCCGGCGTGCCGCCGCCGTGGGTGCTGGTGGCGGCCCTGGCGCTGCACCTGGGGGTGGGGGCGTGGTACGTCGCCGCCGGGAACGTGGTCTCGATCCTGAACCCGCGGCCGGCGGCGCACTCGCTCCAGCGAGGGGGCAGCCTCTCGCCGGTATCGGCGCTGGTGGGGATGGCGATCGCCTCGGCCGGGGTGGCGCTCTTCGTCCCGCCGGTGTTCCTGGCGCTGCATCTCGACCAGCCCTGGGTGCTGGCGGGGGGCTGGTTGCTGCTGGGGGCCGCCGGCTGGGCGGTGCGGCGCGCCGCGTTTCCCGCCACCGTCCAGCTGCTGGAGCGGAGGCGGGAGGCGGTGCTGAGCGCCATCGCCGGCGAGGCGGCGTAGCCCGCACTCCGGGCCCGGCGGGCGCGCGCCAGGGCAGGGGCGCGGGATGGACTACTGCGAGAACCCCTCGATGAGGTAGTGGGCCTCGATCCGCTTGAGCGCCACGATCATGGCGGCGGTGCGCACGTCGACCTGCTGGCCCACGCAGTACGAACGGGAGTCGTAGAGTGGCGTCCGGCGCGCCTGGTCGCGGGCCACGTCGCGGATCAGGGCGTAGTTCTTCTTGAGCGCCTGCTCCAGGCGCCCGTTCACCTCCGCCTCGGTCCAGTGCTCGAGGCGCTGGTTCTGCAGCCACTCGTAGTAGGAGCCGGTCACGCCGCCGGCGTTGCAGATGACGTCCGGGATGAGATCGATGCCGCGCGCCTGGAGCACGCGGTCGCCGTCGCGGGTGGTGGGGCCGTTGGCCGCCTCCGCCACCACCTGCACCTTGAGCCGCTCGGCCACGTTCCCGTCGATCTCCTCGCCCAGGGCGGCCGGGATGCAGATGTCCGCCGGGATGCCCCAGAAGTCGTCCTTGGAGGTGGCGGTGCCGCCCGGGAACCCGGCCACGGTCTTGCGCAGGTTCATGGGGTTGGCGTGGACGTGCTGGATGAGCGCGGGGATCTCCAGGCCGGCCTCGCGGAAGACGGTCCCGTCGGCGTCGTTGACGGCCAGCACCTTCGCCCCCAGCGCCTCCAGGATCTCGGCCGCGGCCGAGCCCACGTTCCCGAACCCCTGGATGAGGATGCGCGCGCCGCGCAGCGTGCGCCCCTTCTCGCGGGCCCACTCCTCCAGGCAGTAGACCACCCCCTGGCCGGTGGCGCGGGCGCGCCCCTCCGAGCCGCCGATGCGCACGTCCTTGCCGGTGACCACGCCGCGCAAGGCGTGGTGCTCCCGCTCGCCGTCCGTGTACTGGCGCATCATGTAGGCCATGATCTCGCCGTTGGTGCCGACGTCGGGGGCGGGGATGTCAAGGAACGGGCCCATCAGGTTCTTGAGCTTGTAGACGTAGCGCAGCGAGATGTGCTCGATCTCCTCCCTGGAGTAGGCGAAGGGGTCGATCTTGATGCCGCCCTTGGCCCCGCCGAAGGGGACCTCGGCGATCGCCGTCTTCCAGGTCATGTCGGCGGCCAGCGTCTTGAAGAGGTCCAGCGACACGTCCTTGTGGTAGCGGATGCCGCCCTTGTACGGCCCGCGCACCTGGTTGTGCTGGACGCGGTAGGCCCGGAACTTCCGCGGCCCGCCCGGCTCCAGCCGGAAGAAGCCCTTGCCCGGGATGTTGATCACCCCTTGACGCATGGTGATGTCGGCGGAGAGGAGGGCGCGGCGATGGAGGATGAAGGCGCCGTCGGCCAGCGGCTCGAGGGCGCCGCCGGCCTTGACGTCGGACGGCGGCAGGTCGGCGAAGCGCGGCAGGTTCTCCTCGGGCAGCGGGACCAGCCGGTCGCGGGTGTTCACCGTGACGTAGAAGATGTGCTCGAAGTCCGGCTCCTCCAGCTCCATCCGGACCCTGGGATCCATGTGGATCAGGTCCGCCGCCCGGTGGAACCGCTCCATCGCTTCGTCGTAGAAGCTCTTCTTCCCGTTCCGTCCCGCCATGGCCTGGTTGGCCTCCGCCCTCGCAAGAGCCCGTGCCGTGAAGTGCGTCCGCTCCCGAGCCCGGCCGGTCCTCGGCCGCGGGCTCGCTCCGGGCGAGCGCTGCCTGAATGGTATTCGCGGTCGGGGAGGGAGGCAATCCGCCGCGGGCGGGAAAATCCGAGTTGCTTCGACGTGTTGCGGCGCGTTTCTGCCCCCAGGTACGCGGCGTGCAGCGCTCCTCGGGGCCCCTCGCACAGGAGCGCCGGCGCGCCGGGCGATATCGGGCCGCCCGTCAGGGCAGCGCCAGCGTTTCGGTGGCCTCGTCGTAGTCGAGCACGGCGCCGAACCGCGCCCAGTTCACGAAGGTCTCGAACATGGCCTCGTAGTCCTCGTTGGGCATGCTCACCGCGATGGTCTCGAGCACGAAGTCGCGCTGGAGCCGGTGGTTCTCCTGGCGGGAGAGCGCGTCGCGCACCACCTGGAAGAGCCGCAGCCGCAGGACGTGATCGCGCCAGAGGGACTGCCGTTCCGCGATGGGCGCGCGCACCAGCTGCACGCCCTGCGGGGACAGGACCACCATGCGCCGGGGTGTGTCGACCAGGTCGAGGAGCTCGGCCGCGTTCACCACCCCGATGAGCTTGCCGAACTCGCGATCGGTGTCCGAGGCGATGCGGAACACGTCCTCCTGGCCGCCGCGGGCGTCCAGGTACTCGAGCAGGCCCAGGATCTCGCCCGTGCCCACGGCCGGCAGCGGCTCGAAGGCCGGTACCAGCGTCGGGGCCTCCGGCACGTCGGGCATCTCCATCCCGGTGATGATGTCGTGCAGCCGGTCGACCAGGTGCAGAAGCTCGGGCGAGCGGTAGTCGCGCGGCCGGGGCAGCGTGTTCTCGACGATCGTCCGGACCCGCCCCGGGTGCGCATCCAGCACCACGATCCGGTCGGCCATGTAGACGACCTCCTTGATGTCGTGGCTGACCATCACGATCGAGGAGGGGTTCCGGTTCTTGGCGCGCCCAGATGTCGATCACCTCGGCGCGCAGGCTCTCCGCGGTGAGCGCGTCGACCTGGCTGAACGGCTCGTCCATGAAGAGCATCTCGGGATCGAGCGAGAAGGCGCGGGCCATGCCCACCCGCTGCTTCATGCCGCCCGAGAGCTCGCGCGGGTAGGCCTCCTCGAAGCCGGCCAGGCCCGACGGTGCGGATGGCCGCGGGTGGCGCGCTCGGCCACCTCGTCCCGGGGCGAGGCCCTGGCGCGCGCAGCACCGCCTCGACGTTCTGCGAGACGGTCATCCACGGGTAGAGCGCGAAGCTCTGGAAGACGATCCCGATGCCCGGGATTGAGCCCGCGAGAGCGGCGCCAGTGGTAGAGCACCTCGCCCCGGGTCGGCTCGGATCGAGCCCGGCCAGGATGCGCAGGATCGTCGACTTGCCGCAGCCGGACGGCCCCAGCAGCGCCACCACCTCGTTGGGGCGGACTGCGAGGTCGATGTCCTGCAGCACGCGCAGCGGAGGCCCCTTGCCCTGCGGGAACTCCTTGTCGACGTGTCGGAGCTCGCACAGGACGTCGCCTTCGTTCGATCGCCAGGGCGGTCGGCTCGGGGTCATGCGGGCCTCGCTAGCGCGTCGAGCGAGAAGCGCTCCTCGGCGACGGCGTACAGCCGCCGCCAGACGATGCGGTTGAAGAGGACCACCATGGCGGCCATGACGGCGATGGCGGCGGCCAGGACCGCGAAGTCCCCGCTCGCGGCGGCGGTGCTGATCCGGGCGCCGAGCCCGTTGGCGGCGAGCACCTGGCCCCGGAAGCTCACGTACTCGGAGACGATGCTGGCGTTCCAGGCGCCGCCGGCCGCGGTCACCCAGCCGGTGACCAGGTAGGGGAAGACCGACGGGAAGTAGAGCTCGCGGAAGCGCTGCCAGGTCCCGATCCGGTAGAGCGCGCGCCGCCTCGCGCAGGTCGGCGGGGATGGCCATCGCGCCCGGCGATGACGTTGAAGAGGATGTACCACTGCGTGCCGAGCAGCATGAGCAGCGACGCTGCCCGCGTCCAGGCCGACGCCCAGCGCGGCGAGCACCGCGACCACGGCCGGGAAGAGCATCGGCGCCGGGAAGGAGGCCACCACCTGGACGACCGGCTGCAAGGACGCGCGAGAGCCGCGGCGAGAGGCCGATGGCGAGGCCGGCCGGGAGCGCCCAGAGCGTGCCCAGCGCGGTCGCGAGCAGCACCCGGCCCAGCGTCAGGAACGCCGCCACCGAGATGCCGCCCCAGGTGCGGCCGCGGCACGCGCCGCAGCAGCGCGACCAGGTCCAGGGCGCCCCAGACCAGCAGGGCCAGCGACCGCCAGGAACAGCAGCAACGAGATCGCGCTGGCCGGTCCGCGCGCCGCGGGACGTCGCCTGCCGGCCGACGGCTTCGGCGCGGGCGCGGGGCGCCGGGGCGCGCCGGAGCGCGCTTCAGCAGGCCGGCAGACCCAGGGCAGGATGCGCGAGCGCTCGAGGAAGTCGAGGAACCACGACTCCATCGCCTCGGCCTGGCCGCTCTCCTCGACCCGGAACTTCTGCGACCAGACGACGATCGGGCCGCCACAGGAGCTGGTCGAGCACCACGATCATGAGCGTCATGGCCACGACGGCCCCGAGCATCGCCCGCCCGTCGCCCCGGGCCACCGCCACGCTCATGTAGGAGCCCAGGCCGGGCAGGCGGAAGTCCTTGTCCCCCAGGACGAAGGCCTCGCTGATCATGAGGAAGAACCAGCCGCCGGCCATGCTCATCATGCTGTTCCAGACGAGCCCGATGGCGCTGAACGGCAGCTCCACCCAGCGGAAGCGCTGCCACCAGCCGAAGCGGTACAGGATGGCGACCTCGGTCAGATCCGTCGGGAGCGACCGCAGCGAGTAGTAGAAGCTGAAGGTCATGTTCCAGGCCTGGCCGGTGAAGATCATGATCACCGAGGCCAGCTCGAGCCCCACGTTGCTGTGCGGGAAGACGCGCCGACCAGCGCCAGCACCACGCCCGGCATGAAGCCCAGGACCGGGATGCTCTGGAGGATGTCGAGCAGCGGGATGAGCACCCGCTCGGCCACCCGGTCCTTGGCCGCCCAGTACCCGTAGACGAGGGTGAAGACGAGCGAGAGCACGTAGGCCGCCAGCCCGCGCGAGAGCGAGAGCAGGGCGTAGCCGGGCAAGGCTCCCAGCGAGAGATCGATCTCGACCGCGGGCCGCAGGACGCCCGTCCACTCGCGCGCCAGGTGGACGAGGCCGTAGATGCCCCCGCCCACCCCGGCCACCAGCGCCAGATCGGTCCAGCTCAGGCGCCTGGAGCGATCGAGGAAGGCGACCGCCGCCCCGAAGACGTTCGTGACCCCGCGGATGACGGCTCCCCCATGGAGCTTTCCGGCGGGCCTCGGCACGGGCAGGTGCATATCCCATCTCCGGCGCCGCGACAGCCGGGAAAGTGGCCCGGATCACGCGCGGGTAGGGGAGCGGGCTTCCTCCGGTCGCGCGCCTGCCGGTCAGCCCCTGGGCGGCGTCCCGCGGACCACCAGCCGGGCGACGAGGGCGAGCAAGCCGACCACTGCCACCGCGAGGATCGCCCAGAACGCGATCCTCCCCGCCCGGGCGGCGGCCGGGGTGGGCGGTCGCGTGGAGCGCGAGCGCTCGGTGGCCACGCCGGGCGCCTCGACGCGCACCTCGCGCGCCGCCGCGGCGCGCAGCCGCGGCGCGATGAGCTCGAGGTCGTAGCGAGGCGCGCCGACCCGTGCGCCGTAGAGCAGCTGGATGGCCGGGCCCGGGTGGAAGAAGCGGAGCCGGTACGCGGGCAGGAGCAGGCGCGCCGAGGTGAGCGGGAGGGGGGCGTTGTCGCCGTCGTCGAAGGTGACGAGCAGCAGCGTTCCCTCGAAGGTGGGCAGCTCGACGATCAGCGCCGGCGCGGCGCGGGAGGGATCGGCGTGGGTCCAGGCGGCGGATGCGAGGAGCGTGGCCCCGTCCCGGTCGCGGGCCCCGCCGCTTCCGTCCGGGTCGAAGGGGTCGAGCCGGTGTCGGCCGCGGTGCAGCTGCGCCGGGCGGAGGTACACGTGCACCGTCCGCGTGAACACGCGGGCACCCGTCTCCAGCACCAGCCGCGAGCCCGGGAACCGCGGCTGCGAAAGGGGAAGCGCGTGCACGGATACCCCGCGCCCTCCGACGCCGTCAGGGAGCCGGTCCGGCGGACCGGTCGGCGTGAGGGGGAAGGGCAGCGGCTCGTCCCTGGCCTCGAGCAGGTACGGGATCTGCCGGCCGTCGGGCGCGCGCAGCCGGAGGTCGGCGAGGTCGCTGCGGGCCAGCACCTCGGCGTCCAGCCCGACGGCTGCCAGGCCTGGCGAGGCGGCAGCCACGGTGCGGATCTCGCGGAACGGCCGCGGGTCCAGCGGCGCGCCGGGGCCGACCGGATCCGCGAGCCGATCGCCGGGGCGCTCGTTGGCGGCGGCGGCGAGCGCCACCCCGGCCGTGGCCGTCGCCGGGGCGAGCCGCGGCAGCTGGGGCCGGAGCGCCTCGAGGTCGTAGCGCGGAGGGCGGAGCGCAGGATCCCCCAGCGAGGCCTCGACGGCCGCGCCGTCCGAGCTCTCGAAGAAGAGCCAGGGGAGCGGCAACAGCTCCGCCGCGGCGCCGCGCAGCGCCAGCGGGGGATTGTCGCCGTCGTCCACCACCAGCTCGAGCTCGGTCTCCTCCGGCGCCGAGACCGGGATGCGGAGGCTCGACGCCACCAGGCCGTCGCGCTCGACGCGCAGGAGCGCGCCCACGCCCAGCTCGAACGGCGCCAGGCGCCCGGACGAGAGGCGGGCCTCGAGCACCCGGGCGCGGCGCGCCAGCCGGGGCGCCTCCACGTCCAGCCGCACCGCCACCACCGGCAGGTGGCGGCCGGGCAGGCGGAGGGTGAACCGGGACACGCCCGGCTCGCCCGGCTGGGGGTGGATCTCGAGCGCCACCGAGGGACCCACGGGGGCAGGCCCGGCGGAGAGCAGGGCGCGCACCTCACCGGGCGGCCCGATCCGCGCGCTGCGGCGGTCGTCCAGCACCAGCCGCAGCCAGCGGACGCGGGCCGGGGCGAAGCGGAGCTCGCGGCGGACCAGCGGGCCGCCGCAGGGATCGCCGCCGCAGGCGTCGGCATCGAGCGGGAGATGGTAGAGCCTCTCGTCCTCGGCCAGGATCGTGAAGCGGCTCCCTTCGGCGCTGCCCTCGAGCCGGGCCTTCTTCAGGAACCCGTGCTGCCTGAACGAGACCTCCAGGGCGCCCACGGTCTGGACGGAGCCGAGGTCGATCTCCGCCCCGCTCTCGGTCTTGGTCGCGGCGATGGACCGGATGCGCTGCGCCGGGATCCAGCGCCCCGCCGGATCGGGCGGTGGGACCACCAGATACGGAACCTCCCGGCCGGCGCCGTCGCGGAGCCGCAGGTCGGCCAGGTCGCCGCGGTCGGACGCCGAGAGGAAGGCCGGCGGGACCTCCAGCCGCTGCGGGCCGCGCCCGGCCGGCTGGACCGGGAAGCGGAACGCGGGCGCCGCGGCGGCCGGGGTGGGCGCCGCCACCGCGAGGACGACGCAGATCGTCAACGCGGGGCGAGCCATCATGACGCCTCCGGGTGCGCGGGGTCGACGGGGGGCGGCCGAGGCTGCCGCCCCCGGATGACGAAGCGGGTGAGGAGCAGCGCCACCACCACCAGGCTGGCGCCCAGGCCCAGGAAGGAGGCGATCCGGTACAGGCCGGAGAGCCGGGCCAGGTCGTGGAAGAACGCCTTCGCCACCGTGAGGGTCAGGAGCCCGATGGCCGCGACGCGGACGCCGCGGCTGGCCAGGATCAGGCCGGCGACGAGCAGCGCGACGGCGAAGAGCGCCCAGGACACGGTGTAGGTGAGGTCGGGCGCGAGCCCGGCGGAGAACCGGAAGGTGATGCGCTCCGCCACCGACCAGAAGTCCGCGATCTCCACGTTGACCAGGAAGAAGAGGAGCAGCGTGCCCGCCACCGTGGAAAGGATCGAGAGCCACCGGATCAGGCGCTCCTCGGCCCGGGCCAGGAGCCTGGCGACGGCGAAGAACGCGGCGGCCACGAGCGCGTACGACAGCAGGAACCCGTTCAGGATGGGGAGGCGGCCCCGCCGGTAGAGGGCGAAGGGGGGCACGTCCTGGAGCGGGAGCAAGCGGAGGAACGCCCCGACGAGGAGCAGCGCGGCCACCCAGATGACGATGCGGTGCGCGCCGCGTCGGAAGAGGAGCACCAGGCCCACCGCGAACGCCGCCCAGGCCACGGTGTAGCTGAGGTGGGCATGGTAACCGCCGGTGAGATCGACCGTCGCGACCGGCCCCTCGGCGAAGAAGTCGGCGATCTCGACGTTCACGAGGAGGAAGAGCAGGGCGACGCCGCCCCCGGCCAGGAGCGGGGCCGTGCGCGGCCACCGCGGCGCCAGCCGGGCCTGGTTGCCCCGCAGCAGCCGCGCCGCGGCCAGGTGCACGGCCGCCACGGCGCCGTATCCGAACAGGAACCAGTTCAGGACGGGGATGCGCCCGTGGTCCGCGAGCAGCGACGGGTTGAGGAGGGGGAGCGGGATCAGGCGGATGAAGGCGACGGCCAGGAGCGCCAGCCCGCAGGCGTGCACCGCGCGCAGCGGCCAGCGCCGGTACGCCCACAGCAGGGCGCCGGCGAAGGCGGCCCAGGCCACCGTGTAGGAGAGGTGCGGGCCGAACCCGGTCCAGAAGCGGAAGCGGAGCACCGGCTCGCCCGCCGTCCAGAAGTCCGCGATCTCGACGTTCACGAGGAAGAAGACCAGCAGGGCGCCGCCGGTGGCCGCCAGCGTGGACAGCCGCGGCCACCCCGGCCGGAGTCGATCCTCCGTGCCGGCGAAGCACCGGGCGGCGGCGAAGTGCGCCGCCGCGACCAGCGCGTACGCGTACAGGTACCAGTTCCAGACCGGGGCCTGGCCGCGGGCGTGGTAGTCGAAGATCCAGACGTTGAGGAACGGGACCAGCCGCACGAACGACGCGGCCAGGAGCGCGCCCGACCAGCCCAGCAGCCCGCGGTGCGGAATGCGGCGCCACAGCCACGCCAGCGCCGCGCCCAGCAGCCCCCAGCCGATGGTCCACCACTGCTTGTCGAGCTGCAGCGGGACGGCCACGGTGAGGAGGCCCAGCACCGCGGCCGCCACCAGGGCCAGCCGGCCCAGGTCGCGCTGCGAGGGCGGCTCCATGCGGAGCAGCATCACCAGGTGCGGGGCCAGCAGCAGCGCCTGCACCACCGGCAGGGCGCCCAGGTAGGGGGCGGCGCCGAGCGCGATCAGCGCCTTGCGGGCGACGAGCAGGTAGACGGCGCTCGCCACCACCGCGCCGATGAAGGGCAGCCGCTCCGAGCGGCCGCGACCGCCGCGCAGCAGCGGGTACGCGAGCGCCAGGAGCCAGGCCGGCGTCGCCAGCCAGAGCACCTCGGGGGCGCTCCCGCCGCTGGAGAGCAGCAGCGGCGCGGCCACCACGCCGGCCAGGGCGGCGGTGAGCGCCACCAGCTCCTGCCCGGTCACCCAGGCCAGCGCCAGCAGGGCCAGGCCCAGGAAGGCGTGTGCCGGCGCGAGCGCGCCCGGGGGAAGCCACCTGAGGCCGAGGGTGCCCGTCCAGAGCACGGCCTGGCCGCCGTGCAGCGCCAGGAGCGCCGCCACGCCGGCCGCCCCCAGCCCGCGCGCCGGGGCGATCCCGGTCCGGCGCGCCGCCAGGTAGGCGGCGAGGAGGAAGGCCGCGACCGCCAGCGCCGCACCGGCGGCGATGGCCGGCGCGGGCGCCTCGAGGCCGAGCCCGATCTCGTGCGCCAGGAGCACCAGCACCGATCCCAGCGCGGCCGTGACCAGGAGATCGGGGCGGCGGCGGAGCAGGGCCGCGGCCAGGAACCCGAGGTCGAGCACGCCCACCAGCGCCAGCCAGGGCAGCGCCGACGAGGAGAGGGCCAGGTCCCGCTGCCCCGCCACGGCCATGAGGAACAGGTACGCCGTGAAGGCCAGGTGGGGCGACGAGCTCTGGAGCGTGATCGGCCGATCGCCGGCGGGGACCCGCGCCAGGAGCCCACCTGCCAGCGCCACCGCCGCCAGCGCGGCCACCGCGAGCAGGCCGGGGAAGAGGGCCGAGGACAGGGACTCGCCGGCCCAGAGGGCCAGCACCAGGAACCCGGCCACCACCCCGGCCACGGCCAGGAGGAGGGAGCCCGGCCTCGTGGCGCGCGCGAAGAGGGCGGACTGGAACGACCCGGCCAGCACGGTGATCCCGACGAGGGTGCCGATGGGTGCGCTCGCGGCCGTCATGCCGGAGGGAAGGAACAGCAGGAGCAGGCTCGCCAGCACCAGCGGCCCGGGCGCCGCGCCGGAGAGCGGCCGGCCGCGCCGCTCGGCCAGGAGCGGTCCGCCCAGGAACACGGCCGCCAGCGCCGCACAGGCGAGGAGCGCCGGGTAGAGCGTCTCCGGCGCGAGGTGATAGGCGGACCAGGTGGCCTCGGCGGCGAGCGCGATCACCGCCGCCGTCACGTGCACGCGCCCGTCGCCGCGCAGGGCGGCGTACCCGGCGCAGGCGGCGGTGAGGACCAGGAGCGGGAGCAGGAAGGCGAGCGGCGTGGCCGAGGGCACGTGGGCCACGACCACGAACGTCGCCAGCACCAGCGGCGCGACCAGCACCCCGAGCCGCCCCTCGGCCCGGAAGTCGCGGCCCAGGCGGGCCAGCAGCAGCGGAGCGCCCAGGTACACGGCCAGGAACCCCGCGGCGAAGGCGCCCAGGAGCGGCCACTGCGAGCCGTCGAAGCTCCGGCCCAGGAAGCCGGCCAGGGCGGCGAGGACGGTGCCGCCGCCGGCGAGGTGCAGCCACTCCGGCCCCTGCCAGGCCGCCACCGCGGCCAGCCCGGCCGCCACGATCACCGCGAACGCCATCACCAGCGGCCACTGCTCGGCGAACTCGGCGCTGCTCGCCACGTAGAGCGCGAGGAGCGAGGGCGGCAGGGCGCCCGCCACCGCCGACCAGCGCGCCAGCGGCGAGGCGGCCTCGCCCTCCTGACTGCGCCGCAGCCCGAGCGCGATGCCGGCGAACCCGACCAGCGGGAAGACCAGGAACACGGCGACGGCAATGGGGAGCTGGCTGCGGTCCAGGAACTTCGCCGCCCAGCCGCCCTGGTAGGCGGCCGTGAAGAGGAGCGAGAGCGCGGAGAGGATGGGCCAGCGCTTCTTGTGCGCCACCCAGGCCAGGCCGACGTTGAGGAGCAGCAGGTAGCCGAAGAGGCCGAAGGGCCGGTTCTCGCCGGTGGAGAGGAGGATGGGCGTGGCGAAGCCGCCCAGCAGGCCGAGCACGGCCACGACCAGCGAGCTGCGGCGGATGGAGAGGAGGACCGCGGTGGCGGCCACCAGGGCCAGGAGCGCGAACGAGAGCAGCGGCGGGATGAGGTGCCACAGGGCATAGGCAGCGAAGAAGGTGCCGAAGAGCGCGGCGATGCCGGCCGCGGCCAGCGCCTGCATGGTGATGCGGTAGCCCTGGGCCCAGCGGGTCTCGCTGGCCACCACCAGGGCCAGCCCGAACACAGTCGACATGGCCATGCGGATGGGCGCGGTCACCCACCCCTGCTCGATGGAGTAGCCGATGAACAGGACCACGGCGATGAGGATGAACACGCCGGCGACTATCGAGCCGAGCTTCACGCCGACGAGCTGCTCCCAGTCGACGCCGCGCAGGAAGTTGCCCAGCCGCTCGAACACGGATGGCGGCTGCGGTGGCGGCGGCGCGGCGGGCGGCGAGAACGCCGGAGGTGGCTCGGCCGCGGCGGTGGACGGCGCGGGTTCGGGGGCGGGCGGCTGGCCCTCGGCGAGGATCGTGCCGAGCGGCTCCGGTGAGGGTGCGTGGACGGGTGGTTCCTGGGCGGGTGCCGCGGCCGCGGGAGGAGGGACCGCGGGTGCCGGCGGGATCTCCGGAGGCGGCGGGATGCTGGGCGGCGCGGCGATCCGTTGCGCGGGCGGTGCGATCACCCGGCTCGGCGCCTCGGCGCGAGGCGCGGTCGCGGCGCCGGTTTCGGGGGCGGCGCGAGGGGGAACGGGCTCTGCCGGAGCGGGAGGTGTGGCCGCCGCGCCTGGACCCGGCGAGCCGGCGGCGACCACCTGCTCGAGCGAGGTCACCCACTGCTCCAGCGTCGCGAGCCTCTTCAGGAGCGCGAGCTGCCCCGACTCCAGCGCCTGGAGCGCGGCCCGCAGCTCGCGCCTCCTGCGGCGCCATCCGACGATCAGGACCACCCCGCCGACGATCACCGCCAGGACGACCAGCGTTTCCATTGCCCCTCCGCGCGGTCGACAGCGGCGCCAGGATACCCGAGCGGGGTGGAGAAAGCGCTGCTCAGGCCTGTCGACCGGGCTCCACCCAGCGCGCCGGTCCCATCCAGACCTTCCCGCCCAGCTCCCAGACCAGCCCCCCGGGTGCGGTCCCCGACACGCGGATGTACCCGCCGTGGATGCCGCGAAGATGGTGACAGCCGCAGATGCCGACCAGGTTCTCGTCGACGTCCGGCCCGAGCTGCCCGCGCGGCGTGACGTGATGAGCGTGCGCGGCCCGGCGGCTGCACATGGGAACCTGGCAATTCCCCAGGTCGCGTTCCCGGACCCGCTGGGATCGCGTCCGCGACCGGCTCAGGAGCGGCTTCCAGGTCTCGAGGAAGTGCCGCGCGATGGCCACCAGGCACTTCCCGTCGCTCCAGTGGGCGTTCTCGACCACCCGGACGGCCCGGAACGCCGCGGCCAGGAGCAGGGCGATCCGGAGCGGCAAGGGAGCGGTCAGGGTCCTCGCCGCACGCAGCTGCGCTTCCTCCTCGGCGGCGAGCGCGCGCCGCAGCTCGATGCAGGTGAGCCCGCTCGCCCGGGGGATCCATGAAGGGATGTCGGCGTCCGGCAGGCGCGAGAGGAGCCGGACCTGCTCGTAGGAGAGCTGCCGCTCGAGGAGCGCCTCGCGGAGGGCAGGCACTTCCCATAGCCGCCGCTCGAGCGCGGCGCGCTGCTCGACGGCGCGGACCGAGAGGCCGAGACGCTCGGAGCAATAGTGCGAGAAGTCGGTGAAGCCGAGGAGCACGTGGAGCCCGCTGTCCTTCACGGCGAGGGCGCAGTGGCCCATGAGCCCATCCCAGGTCGCCCGGATATAGGCCAGCTTTCGCAGCTCGGCGTCGACCTCCTCCGCCGAGGCGGTGTCGTCGAAGTCCGGCGCAGGCGGCTCCGGCACGATGGCCAGGTGCACCCAGAGCTGCGTCTCGACCTCGAGCTGCGCACGCCGCCGCTCGCGGCAGTCCTCCGCCGCCCACACCGCCCCGGCCGGCTGCTCCAGGTCCTCGCCCGCCTCGACCGGGTGCTCGCCGACGTACTCCTGGGCCAGCGCCTCGAGCCGCTCGGCGCGGCCCGCGCCGGCCCCGATCACCTTGCCCGCGAGCGCGAGCGCCTCGTCCACGATGGCCCGCTCCCCTGGGTCGACCCCGACACGGAGCCGCCTCCACCGCTCCTCCTCGTCGCCCGGGGACGCCCGCGCCGTGCGCACCATTCCCTCGAGCGTGCCGACCGTGAGCGACCGCGCCGCCTCCACCCATTCGGCCTCGTCGTCTCCCGCCGCCACCGGCAGCACGGTCTGCGCCTTCCGGATACGCACCTCCCCGGAGCGCACCGCGGCACGCAGGAGAGGGCGCTTGCGGAGCTCGCGCGAGAGGCGCGCCATGTTCTGCGCCGTGCGCTCCGGGATCCCCAGCACCTCGCGCGCATAGTCGCCCAGGCACGAGAACCCGAGCCGGATGAGCCGGTCGCCGAGGCGCATGGCGGCGAGCCCGTCGCCCACCGCGAGGTCCAGCGCGCCGCGCGAGCGGGCCGCCGTGGCCAGCGCCGCCTCGAGCCTGTCCGCCTCGACGTCGCCACCGCGGAGCTCCCACAGCTCCGCGCGATCGAGCGGCTCGACCCGCGGGCCGGGCCAGGCAAATGGCCAGCGCGGGCCATCGGCAGGCCGCTCGGCGGTGGTGAGCTCGAAGTCCATCGCCAAAGATCATGGCACCGCCGTCTGACACCGTCCGTCAACGCGAAGCCGGCCTGGCGCCGATCGGAAGCCCGGCGTTTCGGCCGGAAACGCCTGCGGTTTCAGGCGAAGTACGATCGGAGCTGGGCCGCAGTGCGGCCGACCGCCTGGAACGGTCCGGCGGGGCCCGGCGCTACCGGTTCTCCGGCTCGAGGCGCTGGACGAACCGGAACCCCCGGCTCTCGACGCGCATCACCACCGCCGGCTTGACCGGATCGTGGAATGGGTCGAGGGAGGTGAGGCCGCTCACGGCCGGGAAGTCCCGCGTCCGCTCCAGCGAATCGCGCAGGGCGGGCCATGGCGCCCACGTCGGGGTAGTAGCCTGGCACGAACAGGGCCTCCACGCCGGCGTCGCGGACCCTTCGCAGCTGCGGGCGAAAGTCCGCGTCGCCGGTGCGGTAGTCCGCCACCACTGGCACGGTGCCACCGAGCTCCTCGAAGCGCTTGCGGAACGCGTCGGCGATGCCGCTCGATCTCGGAACGCGCGTGTGGCTCGCACCATCGTAGCGCCCTTGCAGTAGCGCCCTGCGCCTCCCCACCCTGACTCCGGGGCGCTCCTCCTCCACCCAGCGTCTGGGTCCATTGAGGCAATACATCCTGCCGCGGCTGTCGCAAGATTCGTGACGCCGAATCGGAATCAGCTTGCTGATGCACTGAGCGAGCGCCGGTCCGGCTTCAAGGAGACACGACCATGACTCGAATCGGGCTAGGCATCTTGCTCGGCGCGCTCTCGCTGGCCTGCGCCCCGACTATCAAGACGGTTCAAGGGCGCGGCTTTTCGCACAACGTCAGCGCCGATGTGATTGAAGTTGGCCCGGGGCACTTCACTGGACCGTGGAAATCTGTCGGCGTCAGCATAGACGACGTGGGCCAGAAGGGCGAGAACGCCATGTCATATGAGGAGACCGGAATCATTGACATGGTGTGGAAGTCACCGACCGAGTTGGTGAGTTGCACAAACAAGAGCACGCAAATCGCCCACCACAGTGACGGGAGCGTCACGACCGGTGAAAACACGATGACCTGCAAACGCGGCCCTGACGGGAAGCTCATCTTCGAGGGCACCGGCAAGAATGTCAGCGGGACCGGGAGCGTAGCGGATGCCCAGATCACGTGGACCTTTACGGCCTACCAACTCACGCCGGGACCCGGCGACATCGGCTACTCGGTGTACACGACCACGTTCGCGCAGCCTGAGAAGTGAGCCGGTTCGCGCTTTGGGTCGCTGAACTGCGCGCTACCGCCTCGGCCACGCCGCCAGCGTGAGCAGCACGCGCCCGCCCGGCCACGGCTCGCGGCGGCGGATGCGCATCACGGGTAGGGGCTCCGTGGCGCAGGAAGAGGGGCTAGGCAACGCGGGCTTGCAGTGTCGGTGGGCTCCGCTGAGCCTCCTGCAGCGCTGCCCACCAGGCAGTCCTGATGTCGAAGAACTGCAACGCTCCATACCAGCCGACGACCAGGCGCTCGGTGACCTCGCCGCGCTGGAGGCCGGCCAGGAAGGCCTCGATGTCGTCCCGCGTGAACGAGTCCAGGCTCCAGAACGGCTTCCGCTGGCCGAAGCGCTCCAGGTACCGCGCCTGTTCCTCGACGGACTTGGGCGCGCGTCCCTGCGTGAACTGCTGGTACTTGAGGAACTCCAGCACCGCGTCGCGCCAGGAGGTGCCGGCGTTCGCACGAGGGGAGTAGTGGACCGGGTCCTGCTCGAACTTGCTGTACTCCGTGAACGCGGCGGCGGTTCGACAGCCAATGGACATCTTGAACCGCCGCCCGCGGACGGCCCTGTCGATTTAGTAGATGCCGTTGCGGATGAGACCGAGGTGATGCCGTGCTGGATCCAGGGAGTGATTTCGGGCCCGAGGGTACCAAGTCCGCGTCCCAATCCGCGTACCCGACAGGGGCGACCAACCGCTCAGAAGTACCTGATTTGTTTAGCCGACACCCAGATTTGAACTGGGGACCTACTGATTACGAATCAGTTGCTCTACCAGCTGAGCTATGTCGGCGCGAAGCCGGCGTTTTCTAGCATCGCCCGCCAAGGGCCGCAAGGGGCGAGCGAGGCGGGGGCCCGGCGCGCTCGCCCGGGTGGCCCTCTGCCACTAGCTTCCCGCCATGGCAACGAGGAAGCGGCCGCGGGCGGCCAAGGACACGGTGGGGCAGGAGGCGGCCAGGCTGCGGCGCGGCGCGCCCGGAAAGCGGTTCATCGGGGAACGGGCCGGCCAGTCGCGCGAGGCCAAGCGCCAGGAGCTCGACCGCGTGGTGCGCATGGCCGAGGAGCACCGCCGTGAGGAGCTGGAGCAGGCCTCCGTGACGGGCATCCTGGTGGAGCTGTTCGTGGATTCCCTGCGCCTGGCGAGCTCGCTCATCCTGGCGCCATACCGGATCCTCGAGGCCGTGCGGCGCGGCCGGAAGGCGGAAGCCTGACGGTCGCCCGGGCGGGCTCGACCTGGACAGGGCGGGCGGAGGACCTCGAACGAACGCCGTCCCGGCGCGTCAGGGCGGCGGGTCGGTGGCTGTGGTACAGGTTGTGGGTGCGACCGATCCGCGCCGTCCCCGCGGCGCCGAGGTCCCGCGAGGAGCTCCATGGAAGGTGAGCCCTGCCACGTCTGCGGTGGTGATGGCCGCATCGGCAACGTCTTCGGCGGCAGCTCGACGACCTGCCCCGGGTGCCACGGCACCGGCCGGCGCTCCGACGCCATGTCCGGCTTCCACGACGTCACGAAGACGAAACCCTCGCACTACAAGCCGGCGCCGGCTGCTCCGGCGGGGCCGAGGGTGCCGGTCACGCCGGAGGGCATCCAGCTCGCGCGCGAGGTGACCGCCAGCACGGTCCTGGCCGAGGACGCGAAGGCGCGGCTCATCGCCGAGATCATGAATCACGAGAGCACGCACGGGCGCTGCACCAAGACCTTCCTCAAGAAGGTTCGCAAGCAGACCCGGCCGCCGCAGCCGGAGTAGGCTCCGGCGGGCCGCGCCCCGGCCCGTCACCCGGCGAGTTCACCGGAACGCCTCGCCGGCCCGCCGGATGGCTTCCTCGATGTCCTCCGCCGGCGCATCGAGGTGGGTCGCGAAGCGCAGCAGGTCGGGGCCGGCCGCCGCGCAGAGCACCGCCTGCGCGCGGAGGCGGTCGGCGGCCGTGGCGGCGGACATGCCCGACACCCGGAAGTAGACCAGGTTCGTCTCGGGCGGGAAGGCGATCTTCCAGCCCGGCAGCTGGCCCAGCCCGACGGCGAGCCGGCGCGCGCTGGCGTGGTCCTCGGCCAGCCGTTCCACGTTGTGATCGAGCGCGTAGATGCCGGCCGCCGCCAGGATCCCGACCTGGCGCATGCCGCCGCCCAGCCGCTTGCGGAGGCGGCGCGCTTCCCGGATCCGCTCCGCCGGCCCGGCCAGCACGGAGCCGGCGGGCGCACCCAGGCCCTTGGACAGGCAGATGGAGGCCAGCGTGGCCGGCCGGGCGTAGTCGCGGGCGGGCACGCCGCTGGCGGCGCAGGCGTTGAGGAGGCGCGCGCCGTCCAGGTACATGGAGAGCCCGCGCGCCGCCGCGACCTTCCCGATCTCCTGGACGCGCTCGAGCGGCCAGACGGTACCGCCGGCCCCGTTGTGCGTGTTCTCGATCGCCACCAGGCGCGTCCGCGGGAACCAGTCGGCCTCGGGGCGGATGGCCGCCTCGACGTCCGCGGCCGAGAGGATGCCGCGCTCCCCGGGCAGGCCGCGGAGCTGGATGCCCCACAGCGCCGCGGGCGCGCCGCCCTCGAAGTTCATGACGTGGGCTCCCTCGTGACAGAGCACCTCCTCGCCGGGACAGACCAGCGTCCCGAGCGCCACCTGGTTGGCCATGGTGCCGCTGGTGACGAACAGCCCCTGCTCCTTGCCGAGCAGCGCTGCCACGCGCTCCTCCAGCTCCTTCACGGTCGGGTCCTCGCCGAACACGTCGTCGCCGACCTCGGCGTGTGCGATGGCCTCGCGCATGCCGGGCGAGGGGCGGGTGACGGTGTCGGAGCGGAGATCGATGGTCTTCATGCGAGTTTCCCTTGCACCCATCCTAGAACGCGCTGCCCAGGATCACATAGCCGCTCAGGGCGCCGACGCCGCGCTCCTGCGACTCGCCCTGGAAGACCCGGCCGAAGGCGTGGGCCAGGCCCAGCCGGAGATCGGTCACGGCGAAGTACCCGAGCGCCAGCTCGAGGCGGAGCTCGGCCCCGGCCCCGAGGCGGAGCTCGTCCCAGCGGAATGGGTGCCCGGCGAAGGGCAGCGTGCCGCGCAGGTCGAAGGCGTCGCCCAGATCGCCGAAGACGGCGCCGTGCACCCGGCGCAGGAAGATCGGCCAGGTGGAGTGGCCGCGCTCGGGCGCGGCCAGGGGGAAGCGGAGCTCGACGTTGGCCAGCGCGAACCCGGTGCCCTCCAGCCAGCCGGCCGGGTACCCGCGCAGCTCGTCGGCGCTCACCAGCGGAGACCCCAGGAGCAGCGAGAGGACGTCGGGCTGGAGCGGCCCGCCCAGCTCGAGCGGCGCCGAGGTACCGATCGAGCCGCTGGCCGCCCCGCCGCCCAGCCGCAGCGCCAGCACGCCGTGCCGGGTGAAGGGCAGCCGGAGGTACTGCGCGAGGGATCCGCGCGCCGATCGCAGGTCGTAGTCGCTGCCGAGGTCGCGATCGGCGATCGCGTACGCGAACGACAGCGTGCGGCCCTCCTCGGGCGAGATCGACCGCACGAACCGGTGCGCGTCCGACCAGCTGGCGCGGAGCGTGATCTCGGAGCCGAACCCGCCCACCCGGCCGAGCTGCTCGGGCAGGCGGGCCGTGCCGGGCGAGCCCAGGACCTTGCGGATGGTGCCGTCCCAGCCCAGCCGGATCACCGCCGACCAGCCCAGGCGCGTGAAGGTGAAGTCGAGCCCGGCGTCCACCGGCGTCCACACGGTCTGGAGCTCCCGGCCCGCGCGGGCCGACGCCACGAACCGGCTCGAGACGAGATCCACCCGCGGCCACGACCAGCCGCCCAGGTACGCGGCCGAGTAGCCCAGCTCGCGCGACTTCAGGCCCCACCAGGCCTCCAGCGCGTAGCTGTGCCGGCCCAGCACGTCGCCGCCGCCGGTCAGCGCGCCCACCACCGTCCCGGCGGCGTCGCCTCCGACGATGGGCAGCCAGAACGTCGGCGCCAGCGTCCCCCAGGCCCGGTAGGGCCGGGACGGCAGCTCGGCCGCGGGCGACACCTCGGGCGGGGGCTCGGGGGCGGAGGCGGGCTCGGGATCGAGCCAGGTGGCGGGATCGAAGGGAAGGGTGGCGACGTCGTAGCCATCGCGCGAGTAGGTGATGAAGGCGATGGCCTTCCCGTCGGGCGAGACCGCCGGCTGGAAGGCGCCGGTCTCGACGTTGGTCACCTGGCGCAGCGAGCAGTCCGGCGAGGCGGACAGGCATGCCTCCACCGGCCAGGCGTACAGGTCGTACACGCCGCCGCGATCGGACGAGAAGAGCAGCCAGCGCCCGTCGGGGGTGAAGGTCGGGCTGGCATCGATGGAGCCGTCGTCGGTGACCTGCACCAGGCGATCGCCGTCGAGCAGGGTGATGTCCCGGCGGCCGGCCTCCTGCACCGCGAAGGCGATCCGGTCGCCGTCCGGCGAGAGCGCGGGCGCGAACACCTGCACCCCCGCCCGCGCGAACACCTTCTCCTCGGCCCCGCCCTCGAGCTTCCGGCGCACCAGGGCGGTCTCGCCCGGGCCGGTCCGCCGGACGTACGCAAGCCAGGCGCCGTCGGCGGAGAGGGCGGGCTCGGCGGCGCGGGCGCCGTCGGTGAGGCGGCGGCGGGAGCCGCTGGCCAGGTCCACCTGCCAGAGGTCGTCGTAGAGGCGGTACTCGTGCCAGATCTCGCCGTCGGCGAGCACGGCCCGGCCGCCGCCGGTGGCGAGGCCGGCGCCCGCCAGCGCCCGGACGGCGGGCCCGGCCGCCTTCCCGTCGGGCGTGATCCGGAGCAGCGCCGGCAGATCGTCGAGGCTCGCGCGCAGGTACGCGATGGAGGAACCATCGGCCGACCAGCGAGGCCACCCGGCCCGGCCGCCCTGGAAGGTGAGGCGCGTCGGGTGCGTCACCGGGCGCGCCCGGATGCGCTCCAGCGTCTCCCGGGCGCGGGCCTCCTCGTGGCGCCGGTACTCCTTCCACAGCTCGGGGAAGCTGGCGCCGAAGAACGGCTCGCCCACCCAGCTCGGTGCGTAGGGCCAGACCTGCGCGCCCTGCCGGGCGATGTACCCGCGGATGGCCTCGGCCCCGCTTCGCTCCTGCAGGAACTCCATGAACCGCCCGCCCAGCGCGTAGGGCACGGTCCCGACCGGCCACCACAGCGGCGGGTTCGACACCTGGTCGAGCCGCGGGAACCCGGGCGGCTCGACGGCCAGCGAGCGGAGGTACATGTCGTGGATGGCGCTCCGGTTCCGGCCGGACTCGTAGCCGGGATCGCCGTCGGCCTCGTGCAGGACGGCCAGCCCCTCGGTCATCCACGACGGCACCAGGCCGTTGGGGGCGAAGAGCTTGCCGAAGACGCGGTTGGCGGCGGCGGGCACGCCCTCCACGTGGTCGAGGTGGAGGATGTGGACGTACTCGTGGAAGACCAGGCTGGAGATCCAGTCCCGGTAGGCGTTCAGCTCGGAGAGCTCCGGCGGCGGCGTCGCGAAGAGACGGATGGTGTCGTAGGGCACCGGCGTGGCCGACCCGTTGGCGTCGTCGGTGTCGTCGGAGATGACCACCTCGGTGCGGGTCCGGGGTGCGTAGCCCAGCACCGGCGAGAGGACCTGGTGGGCCCGCTCGGCGGCGGCCGCGATCTCGTCCGCCAGCCGCTCCTCACCCTGGTGGAAGTGGATGCGGAAGTGCTCGGTCCGGATGGTGCGCCAGCGGTAGGCGGGGTCGTAGGGCTGCGCGCCGGCCGCGCCCGCCCCGAGGAGGAGGGCCAGCAGCAGCGCGCCGGCGGCGCCGCGCGCAAGGCTCACGGGAGGGCCTTCCGCGCTCCCGCCCGGCGCGGTCGCGCCGCACGCCGCGGTCCGGCAGCGCGCGCCGCTCCGGGCGGACGGAGCGCGCGGGCCAGAAAGCCGCGCACGTGCCGGGCCAGCAGCGCCGGGTACTCGAGCGGCGTGACGTGGGTGCCGCCGTCGATCACCACCAGCTCCGCGCCCGGGATGGCGTGATGCATGGCCCTGGAAAGGTGGACCGGCGTGAACGTGTCGCTGGCGCCGGCCAGGACCAGGGTGGGCACGTCGACGTGGGGGAGGTGATCGGTGCTGTCGGTCTCACTGGCGGAGGCCAGCATGCGCACGAAGAGGCGCGGGTCGATCTCGGCCAGATCGGCGAAGTAGCGGACCATGTCGGCGCGGTCGACCCGGGCGCGGTTCACCTCGTGCGTCAGCGCCAGCTCGATGGCGAACTCGGTCGGAACCACGGCCTTGAAGACCAGCCGGGCCAGCGTCGGGTGCTTCTCGACCGCGCTGCGGGCGAACGGGAAGACGAGCTTCAGCGCGGTGGAGTCGTGGAAGGTGTCGAGCGGGTGCCCGGGCGCTCCGCAGATCAGGAGCAGCGCCGCGACCCGCTCCGGTGCGCGGCGGTGCACCTCCAGCGAGACCTGGACGCCCATGGAGTGGCCGGCCAGGACGGCGCGGGCCTCGCCGGCTGCGTCCAGCACGCAGAGGAGGTCCTCGACGCAGTCGTCGAGGGCGACGCGGTAGGCATCCCGGGGGGTGGCGCTTCGCCCATGGCCGCGGTAGTTCCAGTGGATGACGCGGTGCCCCCGCGCCAGGGCAGCCTCGAGGTGCCTCCAGACGAACCCGGCGCATCCGATGCCATCGGTGAGCACGACCGCGGGCGAACCGGACCCCAGCTCGCTCCAGTGGAGCCGCGTTCCGTCCCGCGCCGTGGTCTGGTGGACGATCCTCTCCATCGGGTCGCTCGGGCCCCTCGCGTGGTCCCCGCCGGGAACTCGCCCGGCGGTTCCCGTCGGACTCCCGCTGCTGGGGCAGGGGAGCATGGAGTAGACTGCGCCGGAGGTTCAAGGGGAATGTCGCACGGCCACACGCACGGGGAAGGCGCGCACGGTCGCCTGCGCCAACGGCGCCCCGGGGGGAGCAGGACGCCCCTGGACCCGCCGGCCTCGAGCCCGCCCCGGCGCCCGGGAGAACGCCCCACGGGACGAGCGTGCGTCGCCTGGGCGTCGCGCTCGGCCTCACCAGCCTGATCATGGTGGCCGAGGCCGTGGGCGGATGGCTCTCCGGCTCGCTGGCGTTGGTCTCGGACGCGGGTCACATGCTCACCGACGCGGCCGCCCTGGGGCTGGCGCTGGTGGCGGCCTGGCTCTCGAGCCGGCCGCCCGACGACAAGCGGACCTTCGGGTATCGCCGTGCCGAGGTGCTGGCGGCGCAGATCAACGTGGGCGCGCTCTTCATCCTGGCGGGCTGGATCGCCTGGGAGGCGGTGGAGCGCCTGCGCCACCCCGGCCCGCCCATCCGCATCGGCCTCATGGCGGGGGTGGCGGCGGTGGGCCTGGCGGCGAACCTGGCCATCCTGTGGGTGCTGAACCACGACCGGTCGCTCAACGCCCGGTCCGCCTTCCTGCACGTCCTCTCCGACACCATCTCCTCGGTCGCCATCCTGGTCGGGGCGGGCGCGATGGTGACCTGGGCCGGGCTGGGCTGGATCGACCCGGTGCTCTCGCTCGCCATCGCGGGCCTGATCCTCTGGGGAGCCACCCGGCTCATCCTGGAGATCACCGACATCCTGATGGAGTCGGTGCCGCGCCACATCGACGTGGGGGCGGTCTCGCAGTGCATCGCCTGCTGCGCGGGGGTGCTGGAGGTCCACGATCTCCACGTCTGGACCATCTCCAGCGGGCTGCACGCGCTCTCGGCGCACGTGGTGGTGCGGCTCGACCAGATGGGCCCGCACAACGACGTCATCCTCGACGACGTCAAGCGCGAGCTGCGCCAGACCTTCGGCATCGACCACACCACGCTCCAGATCGAGTCCAGCGAGTACGCCCACGTGTACGATCTGAAGCACTGAAGGCGTGCTATACCGGCGCGGTGCCGTCCCGGGTCCTGGCCTTCCGCCCCGCCAGCGTGCAGCACCGGTTGCCGCCTCGCTCGGGCGCCTGCCCGCTCTCGCTCCGCGACATCCTGGCCGCCGCCCCCGAGGTGAAGCTCCCCAGCATCGAGGCCGGCACGCCGGAGCTGATCCGGGCGGCGCTGGTCGCGGCCAAGGTGCTCCACTCGGCGGTGGGGCTCTCCCTCCCGGACGGGCTCCAGCCGGAACCCTGGTTCGACAGCGTGGCCCGCACCGCCGACGAGATCGCGGTGGGGCTGCCCATCTTTCTCACGGCCGCAGTCTCGCTGGACGGGGAGAGCACGGTGGCGGTCGAGCGAGGAACGCAGGAGGTGTGGCGCCTGATCGAGGCCGGCCTCACGCACCTGGTGGTCGACGCGGGCGGGGTCTCGCCCGAGGAGCGCGGCCGGGTGCTGGCGGAGGTGGCCGCGCCGCTCCAGGAGCGGGCCCTCGGCTTCGACTGTGCCATCGGCCTGGGCGAGCAGGGGGCGGGCCGTCGCGCGCTGGCGCTGCTCGAGGAGCTGGTGCGGCGCGGGGTTCCCGCCGATGCCCTGAGCGTGCGCTGCCCGCCGGTGGCCGACGCGGAGTCGGCGCGCACGCAGCTGGGCGCGCTGGACCGGTTCTGCGAGGCGGTGCACGGCGTGCCGGTGCTCCGGCGCGGCCCGATCGCCGCGGAGCTGGTGGCCGCCCTGGCGGGCTCGCGGATCCGCGGTTGCGCGGATGGTGGGGCCGCCGCGGCGGCGTCCGCCGCGCGGCGAGTGCAGGGGGAGGCGGATGAGCCTGCCCCGGAGCCGGATCGCCGGGCGCGCTGGCGCGATCGCGCGGTCGCTGCGCTGGGCCGCGCCGAGGCGGAGCGGCTCGAGGCCTACGCCTTCCTGGCGGCGGCGGACTTCATCGAGGCGCTCGGGGCCGAGCAGAGCGCGTCCGCGGTGGCGCGCGGGCTGGAGCGCCTCTCCGAGGACCGGGCGTGACCCGGATCATCGCCGGGTCGGCCCGCGGCCGGCGCCTGGCCGTGCCCCCGGGCGTGGCCACCCGCCCGACCAGCGACAAGGTCCGGGGGGCGGTGATGAACGTGCTGGGGCAGTTCTTCGAGGGCGGGGACGTGGTGGACCTGTACGCGGGCAGCGGGGCCCTCGCGCTGGAGGCGCTCTCTCGGGGATGCCGGCGGGCGGTGTGCGTGGAGCGCGATGGGCGGGCGCTCGAGGCGCTGGCCCGCAACGCCCAGGCGTGCGGGTTCGCGGATCGCGTCGAGCTGGTGCGGGCCGAGCTCCCGGCGGGCCTGGCCCGCCTCGCCCGGGATCGCTTCGCGCTGGCCTTCGTCGATCCGCCCTACGCGGATGGACCCCAGGCGGTGCTGGAAGGGCTGGGCCCCTCGATGGTCACGGACGGCCGGGTGGTGGCGGAGCACGACGCTCGGCGTCCGCCGCCGGACCGGATCGGGTCGCTGGCGCTGGTGGATCGGCGCTCCTACGGCGGCACGGGGATCTCGATCTACCGCCGGGAGTGAGTCGATACTTCGCGCTCCATGGCCCGCGCCGCGATCTACCCTGGGTCGTTCGATCCTCTCACCAACGGTCACCTGGCCATCATCCAGCGCGGTCTGCACGTGTTCGATCGCCTGGTGGTGGCGGTGGCGAACAACCCCGAGAAGGCCCCGCTCTTCACCTCGGCGGAGCGCAAGACGCTCATCGCCGAGGCGGTCGGCCACGACCCGCGAGTCGAGGTGGATACCTTCGACGGGCTGATGGTGGACTACGCCCGGGTCAAGGGCATCCATACCATCCTGCGCGGGCTCCGCGCCGCCAGCGACTTCGAGTACGAGTTCCAGCTCGCCAACATGAACCGCAAGCTGGATCCCGAGTTCGAGTCGGTCTTCGTCATGACCGGCGAGGACTACTTCTTCGTGTCGGCGCGGCTGGTGCGCGAGGTGGCGCACTTCGGCGGGGACGTTTCCGCCTTCGTGCCGCCCAACGTGCTGGCCGGCCTGAAGCGCAAGCTCGGCAAGCGCTGAGGCTGCCCGGAGTCCGCCGGCGGTTCCGCGCGCTGCTCCCCGGACCGCGGCGTCGCCGGGCCACCCGGGGAGCGGGCGCGCAGGCGAGCCGGCCCGGCCCGGGCGGGACCTCCCGCGGCAGCCGCGAGATCCCTGCGCGGGGCCGGGTCGCGTTCTGCTATCCTGTCGAGCCGATCCGGCCACCCCGCGACCCCTGGAGGAGCGCTCGACCATGAAGCTCGCAATCCGCCTCGACGCCGTGAAGCCGTCCCCCACGCTCGCCGTCACCGCCAAGGCCAACGAGATGAAGTCCAAGGGGGTGGACGTGGTCGGGTTCGGAGCCGGTGAGCCGGACTTCGACACCCCGGTGCTCATCAAGGACGCGGCCAAGAAGGCGCTCGACCAGGGCTTCACCAAGTACACGCCCACGGCCGGCATCCTGCCGCTGCGCGAGGCCATCGCGGCGCGCATCGCGCAGGACCACAAGCTCACCTACGCCGCCAACCAGGTGCTGGTCTCCTGCGGCGGCAAGCACGCGCTCTACAACCTGTTCCAGGCGCTCATCGAGGCCGGGGACGAGGTCGTCATCTTCACGCCGTACTGGGTCTCCTACGCGGACATGGTCCGGGTGGCGGGCGGCGTGCCGGTGCTGGTCCAGACCACCATGGAGACGGGCTTCGATCCCAGCCCGGAGCAGATCCGGAAGGCGTTCACCCCGCGCACCCGCGCCGTCATCGTGAACAGCCCGTCCAACCCGACCGGCGCCATGCTCTCGCGGACCACGCTCGAGACGGTCATCTCCTGCGTCAAGGGCAAGGACATCCTGGTCGTCTCCGACGACATCTACGACCGCCTGGTCTATCGCGGGAAGTTCGAGAACGTGCTCGACATCGACCCGTCGCTGCAGGGGCAGGTGGCCCTGGTCAACGGAGCGTCCAAGACCTTCGCCATGACCGGGTGGCGCATCGGCTGGACGGCGGGCCCGCAGCCGCTCATCGCGGCCATGCAGAAGCTGCAGGACAACTCGACCTCCAACCCCAACTCCATCGCGCAGAAGGCGGCGCTGGCCGCGCTCACCACGCCCGGCCTGGAGGCCGAGGTGGAGAAGATGCGCTCGACCTTCGACGGCCGCCGCAAGCACATCGTCGAGCGGCTGAACGCCATCCCCGGCATCCGCTGCTTCGACCCGGCCGGCGCCTTCTACGCCTTCCCGGACGTCTCGGGCCTGCTCGGGAAGAAGGCTCCCGGCGCCGCCGAGCCGCTCGGCACCGATCTCCGGCTCATCGATCTCCTGCTCGAGAAGCACCTGGTGGCCGCCGTGCCCGGCTCCGCCTTCGGCGCCCCCGGCTACATCCGGCTCTCCTTCGCCACCTCGATGGAGCAGATCGACAAGGGGTGCGATCGGATCGCGGAGATGGCGAAGAGCCTGAAGTAGCCGGGGGACCGGGGGGGCCGAGCTTTCTCCGGCCCCCCGGCAAGATCAGGCCGGCAGCACGATCGCG
The DNA here is from genome assembly GCA_963736345.1 of uncultured Pseudomonadota bacterium. Classification (GTDB taxonomy): domain Bacteria; phylum Myxococcota; class Myxococcia; order Myxococcales; family Anaeromyxobacteraceae; genus Anaeromyxobacter. Next base: position 77,041 of record CAVTOU010000020.1, read on the forward strand.
AACTCGGTCCCGCCCTCGGGGCTGGAGCTGAAGGACACCTCGCCGCCGAGGTACCGCTCGCCGAAGAGCTTCATCGAGTAGGTACCCAGCCCGCGGCCGCGCTGGGCCTTGGTGCTGAAGGAGCGCTGGAAGATGCGCGCCTGCACGTCGCGGGCGATGGCCTCGTCGTTGTGCACGAAGAGCCGGACGCCGCGGGGCTGCGCCTGGCATCCCACCCGGATGGCGCGGCCCGAGGCGGTCGCCTCGAAGGCGTTCCGGACCATGTTGACGAGCACCCGGAGCAGCAGGCTGCGGTCGGAGACCAGCTCCACGTCCTCCGCCGGCGGGCCCAGGTCGAGGCGGCGGTCGCGCGCCGAGGGATGCCCGGAGAAGACCGCCGCCAGGTCGCGCAGCAGGGGGCCCGTCCGCAACGGCTCGCGCCCCACCGTCAGCGTGCCGTTCTCGGCCAGCAGGATGGCGCGGTGGTCGCCGATCTCCCGCTCGATCTCCTGTGTGAGAAAGTCGATCCGTTCGCCCACCCGGGAGAGGTCGACCGGTCCGAGCTGCATCCGCTCGGCCCAGCCGCGCAGCCCGGCCACGGTGTTGAGCACGTCGTGGAAGAAGAGCTGCTCCAGGACCTCGCGCCGCTTCTCGCTGGAGATGTCGCGGAGCGACACCACCGTGAACGTGGTGTTCTCGATGGTGATGGGCGTGGCGCGGACGTTGAACTCCAGCGCGCCCCCGTCCGCGCGGCTGGTGCCGATCAGGCACTCTGACTCGACCGGGCGGGCGCGCGCCTGGCAGGCCAGGATCGCCCCGAGCGCGCCGCAGGTCCCGCAGGAAGGCCCCGTGCCGCAGCCGCCCGGTCCGCTGGCGCTGCTGCAGTCGAGGATGTCTCCGGGCCGCCTGCCGAGCAGGTCCTCGGGTGAGCGGATCTCGGCCACCCGGCTGTTGAACGCGACGATCTGCCGCTGCGGGTTCAGGATCATCAGGACGGCGTCCGCCACCTCGAGCACCGCCGACACCACCGGGCTCTGGCTCACCGTCCGGATCTCGCGCTCGAGGCGGTCGGCGGAGGCGCGGGCCGGATCGGGCAGCTCGTTGACCTCCCCGGGCGGGAGGCGATCGAAGGCGATGTCGCGCTTCATCTCGGTTCACCAACCCGGGCGGAGGCAGGGACATCCCACCTTCACCCTTCCGTCACTCCATCCCGGCGACCGCCCACCGGCCGCCCTCGCGTGCCAGGAATAGCACCACGGGCCGACGCGAGACATTGGCGATGGCCACCCAGGTCCCCCGGGTGCTCGCCAGGGGGGCCAGGCGCGCCGGCGGTGGCCCCAGGCGCGAGACCGCGTCCGCCGCGGTCAGGAGCTCCAGGTCGAGCACCGACGCGTGCTGCGCCGCGTCGCGGCCGGCCAGAAACCCGCGCCAGGCCAGCCGGATCTCCTCCTTGCCGGACCGCACGTCCCCGTCGAAGCTGAACCGATTCGCCGAGGCGGCGGCGAGCCGGGAGGCATCCCCCGCGACGAGCGCGTCCAGGAAGGCCAGGGCGGCTCGCGCCACCTGCGTCCGCTCGGGCTCGGCTCGGTTCCTCGGCTCCGCCGTGCGCTCGGGCTCTGCCGGGCGCTTCGCCTCCGAGCGGTCGCGGCTGCGGCGCTCGGGGCGTGCGGCTCCCTGCGGGGGCTCCAGGGTGGGGTTCTCGGTCGGCTCGGGGACGGCGGGAGGCTCCTGCTGGGCGGCGGGCGATTCGGCAGCCCCGCCGGCCCCCGCCGGCTCGGCCTGTCCCAGGAGTAGCGCCAGGGCGGGGCCGAGAAACACGAACGGGTACATGGATGACGGGAGCTTATGCTAGCTTCCGAGGCATGGCCAGCGCGCCACGGGAGGTGCTGGGGGACCTCGCCGTCACCGCCTTCGTCGAGTCGAGCCCGCTCTTCCGGTCGCTCGATCCGGAGGCGCGTCGCGACCTGCTCCAGCTGGCGCAGCTCGCCGACGCGGCCGCCGGCGAGCTCATCTCCGCGGAGGGGGACGAGTCGTTCCTGCTCGTCCTGGAAGGGACCGCCTCGGCGCGGGTGAGCGGCGTCGAGGTGGCGCACCTGGGGCGCGGCGCGACGTTCGGTGAGGGCCGGGTGCTCGGCGCCGGCCGGCCGGTCTCGCTGGTGGCGGTGACGGACGCGACGGCGGTGTCGTTCCCCGCCCCCATGATCGCGGCCCTGGCCGAGCGCTTCCCGAAGATGAAGAAGCTTCTCGAGGCGGTCTACGCGGGGAAGGAGAAGGAGGCGGCCGCCAAGCTGCCCGGATGAGTCCTTCGTCGCGGGCACGCTCGGATCAGGACGAACCGCCGCATGGGCTCCGCCGCTCCTCGGCGCCGGGCCGTTTATGCTAGGTTGCGCGACCGCCATGCCGCGCCGCCAGGACATCAAGAAGATCATGATCGTGGGCTCCGGGCCCGATCGTCATCGGACAGGCCTGCGAGTTCGACTACTCCGGCACGCAGGCCTGCAAGGCGCTGAAGGAGGAGGGGTACGAGATCGTGCTCCTCAACTCCAACCCGGCGACCATCATGACCGATCCCGGGTTCGCCGACCGGACGTACATCGAGCCCATCACGCCCGAGGTGGCGGAACAGATCATCATCCGCGAGAGGCCGGACGTGCTGCTCCCGACCCTGGGCGGGCAGACGGCCCTGAACCTGGCGGTGGCCCTGGCCAGGAACGGTGCGCTGGCGCGGCACGGGGTGGGGCTCATCGGCGCGCAGCTCGAGGCCATCGAGAAGGCCGAGGACCGGCTCCTCTTCAAGGAGGCCATGGAGCGGGTCGGGGTGGAGCTGCCCAAGAGCGGCTACGCGGCCAGCTGGGAGGAGGCGCGCGCCGTCGCCCGGGAGATCGGGTTCCCCATCATCATCCGCCCCAGCTTCACCATGGGCGGAGAGGGTGGGGGCGTCGCCTTCAACCTGGACGAGTTCGAGCCCCTGGCCCGGCGGGCGCTGATGCTCTCGCCCAGCCACAGCATCCTCTGCGAGGAGTCGATCATCGGCTGGAAGGAGTACGAGCTGGAGGTGATGCGCGACCGGCACGACAACGTCGTGATCATCTGCTCCATCGAGAACTTCGACCCCATGGGCGTGCACACCGGCGACTCCATCACGGTGGCGCCGGCGCAGACCCTGACCGACAAGGAGTACCAGCGGATGCGCGACGCCGCCATCCGCATCATTCGCGAGATCGGCGTCGAGACCGGCGGCTCCAACATCCAGTTCGGCGTACACCCCGGGACCGGCCGGATGGTGGTCATCGAGATGAACCCGCGCGTGTCGCGGTCCTCGGCGCTGGCCTCCAAGGCCACCGGCTTCCCCATCGCCAAGATCGCCGCCAAGCTGGCCGTTGGCTACACGCTGGACGAGATCAAGAACGACATCACCCGCTACACCCCGGCCTCGTTCGAGCCGACCATCGACTACGTGGTCACCAAGGTCCCGCGCTTCGCCTTCGAGAAGTTCAAGGGCGCGGACGACACCCTCACCACCCAGATGAAGTCGGTGGGCGAGGTGATGGCCATCGGCCGGACCTTCCAGGAGAGCCTGCAGAAGGCCATCCGCGGCCTGGAGATCGACCGGGCCGGCCTGGAGTCGCCCCTGGGCAAGCGCCCGGGCGATCCCTACACGCCGGCCGAGGTGGAGGAGATCCGGAGCCAGGTCCAGACCCCGCGCGCGCTGCGGCGTGTTCTGGCTGGCGGAAGGGTTCCGGGCCGGCCTCCCGGTGGAGGATCTGTACGCGCTCACCGCCATCGATCCCTGGTTCCTGCGCCAGATCGAGGAGCTGGTCCGCACCGAGGCCGCCATCGCCCGCCAGGGCCTCCCCCGCGAGGCGACCGCGCTCCGCGCGCGTGAAGCGGATGGGCTTCTCCGACAAGCGGCTGGCCGGGCTCACCGGCACCACGGAGAAGGCGGTGCGCGACGCCCGCTGGGCGGCCGGGCGTCCGGCCGGTGTTCAAGCGGGTGGACACCTGCGCGGCCGAGTTCGAGGCCTACACGCCCTACCTCTACTCGACCTACGAGGAGGAGTGCGAGGCGCAGCCCACCGATCGGCCCAAGGTCATGATCCTGGGCGGCGGCCCCAACCGCATCGGGCAGGGGATCGAGTTCGACTACTGCTGCGTGCACGCCTCGTTCGCCCTGGCCAGGGCCGGGTTCGAGACCATCATGGTCAACTGCAACCCGGAGACGGTCTCCACCGACTACGACACCTCGGACCGGCTCTACTTCGAGCCGCTCACCCTCGAGGACGTGCTGGAGATCGTCCACGTCGAGAAGCCGAAGGGGCTCATCGTCCAGTACGGTGGACAGACGCCGCTCAAGCTGGCGGTGCCGCTCCACGAGCTGGGGGTGCCCATCTTCGGCACCACCCCGGACGCCATCGACCGGGCCGAGGATCGCGAGCGCTTCGCGGCCCTGATCGAGAAGCTCGAGCTGCGGCAGCCCATCAACGGCGTGGCCCGGAGCCCCCAGGAGGCGTTCGGGGTGGCCCACCGCATCGGCTACCCGGTGATGGTGCGCCCCTCCTACGTGCTGGGCGGACGGGCCATGGAGGTCGTCTACGACGACAAGGACCTGGAGCGCTACCTGCGCGAGGCGGTGCAGGCCTCCAACGAGCGCCCGGTGCTCATCGATCGCTTCCTGCGCGACGCGGCCGAGGTGGACGTGGACGTGGTCTCGGACGGGCGCGAGGTGGTCATCGGCGGGGTGATGGAGCACATCGAGGAGGCCGGCATCCACTCCGGCGACTCTGCCTGCTCGCTGCCGCCGCACTCGCTTCCGCCCGAGGCGGTGGCCGAGATCGAGCGCCAGTCCATCGCCCTGGCCAGGGAGCTGGGCGTGGTCGGGCTCATGAACGTGCAGTTCGCCATCCAGAACCACGACATCTACGTCCTGGAGGTGAACCCGCGCGCCAGCCGCACCGTGCCCTTCGTGGGCAAGGCCACCGGCCTGCCGCTGGCCAAGGCCGGGGCGCTGTGCATGGTGGGGAAGACGCTGGCCGAGGCCGGGGCCATGGCCGGGGCGCGCCCCCGGTACATGTCGGTCAAGGAGGCGGTGTTCCCGTTCGCCCGCTTCCGCGGCGTGGACACGGTGCTCGGCCCGGAGATGAAGTCGACCGGCGAGGTGATGGGCGTCTCCAGCGACTTCGCCTCCGCCTTCTTGAAGGCGCAGGCCGCGGCCGGGAACGCGCTGCCGACCGGCGGCCCGGGCAAGCGCGCCTTCGTGTCGGTGAAGGACGCGGACAAGGAGGCGACGGTGGACATCGCCCGGCGCCTGGTGCGGCTCGGCTTCGAGGTCCTGGCCACCTCCGGGACCAGCCAGTTCCTGGGGCGGCATGGGATCCCGACCACCCCGGTGAAGAAGGTGCGCGAGGGACGCCCGTCCATCGTGGACCGGATCATCGACGGCGACGTCCACTTCGTGGTGAACACCACCGCTGGAAAGAAGGAGATCTCCGACAGCTACTCCATCCGGAGGGAGACGCTCATGAAGCGGCTCCCTTACGTCACCACCCTCACGGGGGCGCGGGCGGCGGTGGGGGCGATGGAGGCGGCGCGGAGCGGGGACCCGATTGTCCGGTCGATCCAGGAGTACCACGCGGACAGCCGTTGACTTTCGGCCCCCGGACAGCCTAGTCATCTGAACGGAGCGGCCGCCCGGGTTCCGGGCCGGCCGCCCTGTTTTTTGGCTTTGCGGAAGGAAGAAAAGATGGCCGATCGCGTGCCCATGACCCGAAGCGGCCTCCTCCGCCTCAAGGAGGAGCTGAAGCGACTCAAGGCGGTCGAGCGGCCCAGGATCGTGCGCGAGATCGCCGACGCCCGCTCCCACGGGGACCTGTCCGAGAACGCCGAGTACCACGCCGCCAAGGAGAAGCAGGGTCACGTGGAGGGCCGCATCGCGCAGGTCGAGCACTGGATCGCCAGCGCCGAGGTCATCGACGTGACCAAGCACGCCGGCGACAAGGTCGTCTTCGGCGCCACCGTGCACCTCGAGGCCACCGACTCCGGCGACCAGGCCAAGTACCGGATCGTGGGCGAGCTCGAGGCCGACCTGAAGCAGGGCAAGATCTCGGTGACCAGCCCCATCGCGCCGCGCTCTCATCGGCCGGAGCGAGGGCGACACGGTGGTGGTGCGCACGCCGGGAGGGCAGAGGGAATACGAGATCCAGTCGATCGACTTCTTGGAGGAGGAGCTGCCGGCCGAGTTCGACTCGGACGTCGGACCGGGCGCGTAGCCTCGAGGCGCGTGCAGCGCGGACAGAGGCCGCCGGCGAGCGAGCCGGTCGAGAGCGCGGTCCCTGGCCTGGGGGCCGCGGCGCGCGCGCTGGAGGCGCTCCTCCCGCCGCTGCGCTTCGCGGTCAAGGACGGGTTCGCGGGCGCGGAGCGGCTGACGGGCTTCGGGGCAACCGTGCGCGGCGCGGTGGAGCGCGCGCGCGGCTTCGGGGCGGCGGATTCGCCGGCGCTCCGCGCGCTGGTGGCCGAGGCCGAGCGATTCGACGGTCAGCCGCCCGCCGAGCGGCGGCGGGCGGTGGCCCGCATGGCGGCGCACCTGGGCGCGCTCATCCCGCTCCCTCCCGAGCTCCGGGAGGCCGCCCGCTCGGCCCGCCTGGAGCCGGAGCCGCCGGCGGCTCCTGGCCAGCCATCGCGGACCGCTGCTCCCTCCGCGCCGAGCCCCGCGCCCGCCTCCGCACCGTCCCCGCCGGAGGAGCCCGAGCGCGAGGCGGCCCGCGTCCGGGCGCCCGCCCGAGCCGCGCACCGCCGCCCAGCGCGAGGAGCGGCGCCGCGCGCTCCGGCGCCGGCTGGCCGATCTCCCGCGTGCGCACCCGGCGCCGCGGGCCCAGCTCGAGGAGCGCGGGCGGGAGACGGTCGAGGCGGCCCTGGAGTTCTGGCCCAAGGCCTACCAGGACCGGACCAGCGTGAGGCGGATCCGCGAGCTGGCCCTGGGCGACGAGGCGAACGTGCTCGTCCGCGTGACCGCCGCGCGCACGCAGCGCATGCGCAACGGCCGGCCCATCCTCAAGGTGGCGGTGACCGATGCCGAGCCCGGGGCCGCGCCGGCCGCGCTGGAGCTGGTCTTCTTCAACCCGCCGCCCTGGCGCCTCAATGGGTTCGCGGTCGGCGACACGCTCTTCGCCTCGGGGAAGGTGACCGAGGGCTACGGCGGGCGCCGGCAGATGGGCCAGCCCGAGGTGGAGAAGGTCCAGCCGGGCGACTCGGCCAACTTCGGGCGCATCGTGCCGTTCTACGTCGGCCCCGCCGACCACCAGCACCCGGCCCTGCGCAAGCTCATGAAGCGGCTCTGCGACGAGCTGGCGCCGCTGGCGCTGGACGAGCTCCCGCCCGAGATCCGCGTCCAACGCGGCCTGCTGCGGCGGGGCGAGGCGCTCCAGCAGGTGCACTTCCCGCCGCCCGGGACCGATCCGGTGCTGGCCGGGGCGCGGGCCAGCCCGGCCTTCCGGCGACTCATCTTCGAGGAGCTGTTCTTCCTGCAGCTGGTGCTGGCGCGCCGGCGGCGCGGGGTGCGCGCCGAGCCGGGGATCGCCTTCGACACCTCGCCGGCGGCGCTGGCGCGCGCGGTGGCGCCGCTGCCCTTCGCGCTCACCCGGGCCCAGAGGCGGGTGCTGGGCGAGATCGCCCGGGACATGGGCCGGCCCGAGCCCATGAACCGGCTGCTGCAGGGCGACGTGGGCAGCGGCAAGACCGCGGTCGCGTTCGCGGCCGCCATGCTGGCGGTGCGGCTCCGGGTGGCAGGCGGCCATCATGGTGCCCACCGAGATCCTGGCCGAGCAGCACGCGCGCACGCTGGCCGGGTGGCTCTCCGGGGGCGGGATCGAGGTGGCGCGTGTCATGGCCGCGGCACGCGGCAAGGAGCAGCGCGAGGCGCGCGCAGCGGTCGCCGAGGGCCGGGCGCGCATCGCGGTCGGGACCCATGCACTCCTGGAGGAGGAGGTCGCGTTCCAGAAGCTGGGGCTGGTGGTGGTGGACGAGCAGCACCGCTTCGGCGTCCTGCAGCGCGCCAGGCTCATGGCCAAGGGGCGCCGTCCGGACGTGCTGGTCATGACCGCCACGCCCATCCCGCGCACGCTGGCGCTGGCCTTCTACGGCGACCTCGATCACTCGAAGATCGACGAGCTCCCGCCCGGCCGCACCCCGGTGGCGACCCGCCTCTTCGGCGACTCGCAGCGGAAGGCGGCCTACGACGCCGTGCGGCGGGAGCTGGAGCGCGGTCACCAGGCGTACGTGGTGTACCCGCTGGTCGAGGAGAGCGAGAAGACCGACCTGGCGGACGCCACCAGCGGCGCAGCCGAGCTGGCCCGGATCTTCGCCGGACACCGGTGGGGCTCCTCCACGGCCGGATGAAGACGGAGGAGAAGCGGGAGGTGATGGACCGCTTCCGGTCGGGCGAGCTGCACGTGCTGGTGGCCACCACGGTCATCGAGGTGGGGGTCGACGTGCCCAACGCCTCGGTGATGGTGGTGGAGCACGCGGAACGCTTCGGCCTGTCGCAGCTGCACCAGCTTCGCGGAAGGGTGGGGAGGGGCGCCGCGAGGAGCCACTGCCTGCTCATCGCCCATTTCCGCCGGGCCGGCGACGACGCCCGCGAGCGGCTCCACGCCATGGAGGAGACCCAGGATGGGTTCGAGCTGGCGCGCGTGGACCTGCGCATCCGCGGACCCGGGGAGCTGGTCGGCACCCGCCAGTCCGGGCAGCGGCTCTTCGAGGTGGCCGACCTGTACCGGGACGATGCCATCCTGGAGGAGGCGCGCGAGGAGGCGCTGGCCCTGGTGGAAGCCGACCCGGACCTCTCGCGCCCGGAGCACGCGTCGGCGCGCGAGGCGCTGCTGCAGCGCTGGGCCGACCGCCTCTCGCTGGCGCAGGTGGGCTGATCCCGGGCGGAAGGCGCCCGCCCCCGGGGCCCGGATCCCCCGGGTGCACTCGCGCCCGAAAACGCTCATGATGCTCCCATGAGCGCGGAGCTGGCGCGCAACCTGGAGGCGATGGGCATCCGGTCGCCTCGCGTCCTCGACGCGGTGGCCCGGCTCGACCGTTCGCTGTTCGTTCCACCGGAGCTGCGCCGCGACGCCGACGCCGACTTCCCGCTCCCCATCGGCTTCGGCCAGACCATCTCGCAGCCGTTCGTGGTGGCCTACATGACCGAGCGGCTGGGCTTGCTCGGCGAGGAGCGGGTGCTCGAGGTGGGCACGGGCTCGGGGTACCAGACGGCGCTGCTCGCCATGCTGGCCCGCAGCGTCCACTCCGTGGAGATCATCCCCGAGCTGGCCGAGCGGGCGAAGGCGGTGCTGCAGGAGCAGCTGGCGCTCGGGAACGTGTGGCTGCGCGTGGGGGACGGTGCGCTGGGGTGGCCCGAGGCAGCACCTTTCGACCGGATCCTGGTGACCGCGGCCGGTCCGGACGTCCCGCCGGCGCTGCTCCAGCAGCTCGCGCCCGGAGGGCGAATGATCCTGCCGGTCGGCCCGGATCCGGGCGGCCAGATGCTGCGGGTGGTCGACCGGCGCGAGGACGGCAGCGTGGCCGAGGTCGACATGCTCCCGGTCCGCTTCGTACCGCTCACGCACCGGGGCGAGGGCCACGGCACGACCGTGCTGGGGTAGACTCGGGCGATGGTCGTCTGCCCCGTTTGCGAGCACGCGCAGGCCGGCGGGTCCGAGTGCGAGGTCTGCGGCGCGCGGCTGCCGGCGCCGCCCGCCTTCCCGGAGGCCGAGCCGTCGATCGCGCCCATGGAGGGGCTGGAACCCACCTTCCAGGCGGCCGTTCCCGCGCTGGCACCCGAGCTCTTCCCCGGCCTCGAGCCGACGGCCGCCGCGCCCGTCTCCGATCCCCTGCCGGCCGGCATCCCCGATCTCGAGCCCACCAGGACGGCGCCCGTCAATCCGCCGGTCGCCCCGCTGACGGAGGTCGAGCGCATCGGCGACGGTGCGCCGGCGGAGGAGCGGACGCCGTACCCGGCGGTGGTGGTGTGCCGCTACTGCCGCACGGAGGCCGCCCTGGGCGCCAAGCTGTGCGAGCGCTGCGGCATGCGGCTCCCGACGGCGGAGCTGCCCGCGCCCGAGCCCCTGGCGTCCGAGGCTCGCATGTGCAGCTGCGGAACGCCGATCCGGGGCCCGCGCTGTCCGTCGTGCGGGGCCAGGACAGGGTAGCCCGGCGCGCCCGGACGAGCCCCGGCCCGAGCCCGGTCGGTCTCGAGCTCGATCACGGCGACGCAGGGCCGGGTTTCGCGCGAGTCGCGCTTGCCTTGCGGCCCGACCCCCGGCAAATTGGCCCGTTCCAGATGGAGCTCGACATGCACCCCTTTTCCTCCTGGTTCCGCTGTGCCGAGGGCTGCGACTTCCGGGCGGCCTTGACCGAGGTGGTCTACCAGTGCCCGCGCTGCGACGGGCTGCTCGAGGTCGAGCACGACCTGGCGGCGCTCCGGCAGCGCACCGCCGCCGAGTGGAAGCAGCTCTTCGAGGACCGCTTCCGCGGCGGCCGCTGGCCATACGGATCGGGGGTGTGGGGCAAGAAGGAGTGGGTGTACCCGGAGCTGGCCGACGCGAACGTGGTCTCGATGGGCGAGGGGGCGAGCCCGCTCCTGCGGGTGGACCGGTACGCCCGAGACATCGGCCTCGGCGAGGTCTGGGTGAAGCAGTGCGGCACCACCCACACCGGGTCCTTCAAGGACCTGGGCATGACGGTGCTGGTCTCGGCGGTGAGGGAGATGCAGGCGCGCGGCTCCGTCATCCGGGCCGTGGCCTGCGCGTCCACGGGCGACACCTCGGCGGCCCTGGCCGCCTACTGCGCGGGCGCCGGCATCCCCAGCGTGGTGCTCTTGCCGCGCGGCAAGATCTCCACCGCGCAGCTCGTCCAGCCCATCTCCAACGGCGCGCTGGTGCTCGAGCTCGACACCGACTTCGACGGCTGCATGCGGGTGGTGAAGGAGCTGGCCCGGACCAAGGACATCTACCTGGCCAACTCGATGAACTCGCTGCGCATCGAGGGGCAGAAGACCGTCGCCATCGAGATCGCCCAGCAGCTCGGCTGGAGAGCGCCGGACTGGGTGGTCATCCCGGGCGGCAACCTGGGGAACTCCAGCGCGATGGGAAAGGGCTTCCGTCATGCTGCGGGAGCTCGGGCTCGTCGACCGGCTGCCGCGCCTGGTGGTGGCGCAGGCCGAGGCAGCCAACCCGCTGTGGCGCAGCACCACCGGGGCCGGTCGCAAGCCGACCCCGGACGTGAAGGTCGAGCCCATCCCGGCCGGGAAGACGCTGGCCAGCGCCATCCAGATCGGCGCCCCCGTCTCGGCCCGGCGCGCGCTGCGGGCGCTCGCAGGCGCTGGACGGCATCGTCGAGCAGGCCGGGGAGCAGGAGCTGGCGGACGCCGGCGCGCGCGCCGACCGCGACCGGCCTCTTCACCTGCCCGCACACGGCGGTGGCGCTTGCCTCCCTCGAGAAGCTGGCCTCGCGCGGCGTGGTGAAGCCGGGGGAGCAGGTGGTGGTGGTGTCGACCGCCCACGGGCTCAAGTTCTCGGACTTCAAGACGGGGTATCATGACGGGACGCTCCCGGGGCTCTCGTCGCCGCTGCGGAACCCGGGCGTCAAGCTGCCTGCCACCATCGCGGCGGTGCAGGACGCGATCACCGCCCGGTTCGGGCGAGGGTAGGAAGGGCGGAGAGGCTCGAATGGCGGACGCGCCCCCCAGCGACCACGCCTCGCTCCGCCTGGAGCTCGACGACCTGGCGCGGCGCCTCGAGGTCCGTCCGTCCGTCGACGTGGCCCGCAACGGGTTCGTGTTGCTGTTCGTGGGCCTGCTGTCGGTCGGGATCTCCTGGGCCCTGTTCTGGGATCGATGGGACAGGCTGGATCCGACCGACCCGGGGGTGCGCCATCCCACGGTCTTCATGACCGCTTCCGGGCTGGTCCTGGTGCTGGGCGCGATCCTGCTGGTCCGTTCGACCGTCGTGCTCCGCCGCTCGCGCCGGATGGCGCGGGAGGAGGCGGCCCTGTTCACCCGGCTGCGCGAGCTGCGGCGGCTGCTGGAGATCGACGCGTGAGCCCGCGGCGCGCCCGGCGTGGCACCGGGTCCGGCCGGCGCCGGCCGGGCCGGTTCATCGTCCTCGAGGGGCTGGACGGCGCCGGGACGACCACCCAGGCCCGGATCCTGGGGGGCGCGCTCCGGCAGGCCGGGAGGCGCGTGCACGTGACCGCGGAGCCCTCGACGGGCCCGGCCGGTGCGCTGGTCCGGCAGATCCTGTCGCGCCGGGTGGCCGGCCCGGACGGCGCCGGCTTCGATCCCACCGCGCTGGCGCTGCTCTTCGCGGCCGACCGGCTCGATCACGTGGCCGCCGAGATCGCCCCCAGGCTCCGGGACGGGGTGGACGTCATCTCGGATCGGTTCACGCTCTCCTCGCTGGCGTACCAGGGGCTCACCACCGGCGACATGGCCTGGGTGGACGGGATCAACAGCCGCGCGGCCGTGCCCGACCTGACCGTGTTCCTGCGCGTGCCGGCCCCGGTGGCCTTCCGCCGGCGCCGGGCGGTGAGCGCCGACCGTGAGATCTTCGAGGTGAGCGCCTTCCAGCGCCAGGTGGCGGACAGCTACGACCGCGCCATGGCGTATCTGCAGGCCGCCGGGCAGCGCATCGTGGAGGTGGACGGCGAGGCCCCCATCGAGGCCGTGGCCGCCGCGGTCCGGGCGGAGGTCGATAGGATCGGGTGATGGATCCCTCGGCGGCGCTGGTGGTGGTCGGCAACGAGGTCCTCTCCGCCAAGGTGCAGGACGAGAACGGGCCCTGGGCGGCGCGCCGGCTGCGCGAGCTGGGGGTGCGGCTGCTGGCCATCCACGTGGTGGCGGATCGGACCGAGGACATCGCCGCCGCGGTCAACGCCGAGCGGGCCCGGGCGGGCTGGGTCTTCACCTCCGGGGGCGTCGGGCCGACCCACGACGACATCACCGTGGCGGCCGTGGCCGCCGCCCTGGGCCGTCCGCTCGTCCGTCTGGGGCCGCTCGAGTCCGCCATCCGCGAGATCCACCGTCGGCACCACGGCGGCGCGGACCCGCCCGAGGTCGCCCTGCGCATGGCCGACGTGCCCGAGGGCACGCGGCTCATCGGGGATCCCGCTTATCCGACCATCGCGGTCGAGAACGTGGTCATGCTCCCCGGCCCGCCGCGCTTCTTCCGGTTCCAGTTCGACCAGGTCGCGCCGCTCTTGCAGGGCCGCCCCTTCAGGCTGGCGACCGTCTACGTCTCGGTCGGCGAGGAGCGCTTCGCGGCCGCGCTGGCCGGCGTGGCGCGGGCCCACCCCGCCGTGGAGATGGGGAGCTACCCGCGCTTCGACGAGGGCGCGGACTTCCGCGTCCGCCTGACGGTCGAGTCGCGGGACGGGGCCGCCGTATCCACGGCCCTGGCGGCGCTCCTGGCGGTCCTGCCGCGGGAGTGGGTGGTGCGGGTGGAGGGGGGGTAGGGTTCGCCTTCCCCCTTCATCCCGAACCCGAACCCGTGCCTGAACCCGTAACTCCGTGACTCGTTCCCCGAGTCCCGTGTCCCCTGGCCCGAGTCCCGGTCCCCTCGGAGCACGGGCCATGGGACACGGGACTCGGATCACGGGGACGGTTGACGGGTTCAGGCACGGGTTCGGGTTCGGACAGCGTGACCCAAGGAACCCCCTACGCGATCGCCACCCTCAGCTTCTGCCGCAGCGTGAGGTGCGCCTCGGTGGCCGCGAAGCTGAGCAGGGCCTGCGCCTCCGGGTGCGCAGCCAGGGCCGCCAGGCGGTCGCCCGGTGCGGGCTTGCGACCGGTGTCGTCGCGGAGGAGCAGGTCGAGCGCGGTGGGGACGTCGCCGCACAGCGCCAGCCCGGCACGGTCGGCGGTGGCGGCGGCGGCGGCGCGCCAGGCGGCCAGGTCGGGGGTGGGGCGCTGGTGGGCCAGGGCGCGGGCGGGCTCCTCCAGCGCACGGCGCGCCTTGCGCGACAGTGCCTTCTCGAGGCGCCGGGCCAGCTCCTCGGCGGGCTGGCCGATGGCGGTGTAGTGCGGCACCGCCAGCCGCACGGCGACGCCGATGGCGTCGCCGAACTGGGCCGGGAAGGCCTCCACCAGCGCGCTGCGGGTCTTGAGCCGCGCCGCTGCCCGGCCGAGCATGAAGCGCTGCTCGCGGACGGTGGAGCGATGGGCAAGGTCGGCGCCGACGCGGACCGCGGCGGGCAGGCCGGGCTCGACGGTGAGCCGGCCCATGGGCGCGGCGTAGAGCTCGAACTCGGCCGCCCCCAGCGCCCGGGCCAGCTCGGCCAGGACCCTGCGGAAGGGATGATCGCCGCGGACCGGCGCGCCGCGGGTCTCCCGTGGATCGGTCAGCACCGCGCCCAGCACATCGCCCGCCGCGGCCACCAGGTCGGTGAGCGGTCCGCGATCCCCGGCGCGCGGAGCAGGTCGAAGTCGGACCCGGCCAGCGGGGGCGGCGGCGCCAGCGACTGGCGATCGCCCTCCAGCAGGAGTTGCTCGGCGCCTGGGCCCGGGTTGCCCGCGCCCAGCCAGCGCAGGACCGAGGCGGCGAGGAACGCGCCGTCGTGGGAGCGGCTGCGCGTGAAGAGCCGAAACAGCGCGGTCCAGCTCGCCACCCGCGCGGGATCGCGCGCCAGCAGTCGACGGTGCTGGTCCAGCGCGACCATGGGCTGCGACTCCTCCGCCACCTCCGCCAGCGTGGCCCGGATGTCGTCGCGCTCCGGATCGATCTCCAGCGCGGCCCGGAGGTGCTCCAGCGCCTGCGCCCGGGTCTCGGGGGTCCCGGCGTGTAGCCGGGCCGCCTCGAGGTGAGCGTCCTCGCGCAGATCCTGGTCGCGGGCGCTCTCGGCGGCCGCGTCCAGCGCCGCCGCCAGCTCCTGCGGATCGCCCCGGTGCCGCTCCAGCTCGACCTGCAGCCGCAGCGCACCGGAATGCCCGGGGTCGGCGTCCAGCACGCGCCGGCAGGCGACCAGGCCGCCCTCGACCTCGCCCAGCTCGGCCTCCAGCCCTGCCAGCGCGAAGCCCTGCTCCAGGCGCGTCTCCCTGGGCAGGCCCGGGATGGCGGTCAGGCGGCGGAGCGCGGCGGCGGCGGAGGGGAGCCGGCCGGCGGCGTGGTGCAGGCGGGCCAGGCGCACCAGCGCCTCCGAGCTCTCCGGGGCGAGCGCCAGGGCGGCCTCGGCGTGGCGCAGCGCGCCGCCCGGGTCGAGCAGCTTCTCCTCGCACAGTGCCGCGGCGGCGAGGTGCAGCGGGACCTGGGTGGGCGGCTCGCCGCCCAGGGCCAGGCAGCGCTCCAGATCGTCGAGGGCCAGCGAGGGCTGGCCGGCCAGGGCTCGCAGCCGCGCCCGCAGCTCCAGCGCGGCGGGGTGGTCGGGTCGGCGGTCCAGCGACTCGTCCAGGTAGCCGAGCGCGGCCCGGCGGCTGTCCTGCGCCGACTGCGCCGCGCGCGCCGCGGCCAGCCACGCGTCCGCGGCCCGGTGCGGGTCTCGCTCGGCCCTTGCCCGGGCGGCGTGGACCTCGGCGAGCTTCGCCAGGCCGGTCGCGCCCAGCAGCGCCTCGACGCGGGTGAGCGCCACCGGGTCGGAGGGATCGCGCTCCAGGGCCGAGCGGTAGTCCTGGACCGCTCCGTCGATGTCGCCGAACCACTGCTCGGCGATGGCGCCGGCCTCGTGCCAGGCATTGGCGGCCTCGTGCCCGTCGAGGAGGGTGCCGCCCTCGGCCTGGAGGGTGGCCCGCACCGCGCCCCAGTCGCGGCGCTGGGCGAACAGGTTGCGCGCGGCCCGCAGCGCCGGGAGATGGGCGGGGGCGGCGGTGAGCGCCGCCTGGTAGGCGCCGAGCGCGCGATCGGGTTCACCGGTCCGCTCCCACGCCTCGCCGGCCTGCACCGCCCAGGCGGCCCGCGAGCCGGGGTCGCCGGCGGCCTCGAGCCGCGCCTCGCAGATGCGCGCCAGCTTGGCATACTCCCCGGCCTCGGCCTCCGGCGGTCGGTCGGCGCCGAGGTCGACGTCCACGCCGGGCGGCTCCGGGTCGGCCGGTGCGGGCGGCGGCGGCTCGGGCGGCGCAGCGGCAGGAGCGACGCTCGCCCCGAGCGCGGCGCAGGCGCGCTCGCGGCGCTCGGGATCGCCCAGGCGCAGCGCGAGGATGGCCGTGGCCGGGCTGTCGGGCATGGCCTCGGCCAGCGCGCTCGCCGCCGCCAGCGCCGCGGGGGCGTTGTGGGCCCGGTCGGCCTCGTGCCACGCGAGGCGCATCAGTCGCTCGCCGCGGTCGACCGTCTGGGACGGGTCCAGGGCGCTGCGGCGGAGGGCTGCCAGCGCGTCCGAGCGCTCCAGGTCCAGGTAGAGCCGCTCGATGGCGCGCAGCGCCGGGACGCAGGCGGGGTCGGCCCGGAGCGCCTCCTCGTGCGCCTCGATGGCGCGGCGCTTGTCGTGCAGGCGCTCCTCGCAGATCTCGCCGAGCTCGGCCAGGGCGGCGGCGCGCTCCGAGGGCGACTCCCGCGAGGAGGCCAGCGCCAGGAGCACCTCGGTCAGGGCCTCGTGCTCGTCGCGGGCGCGGTAGAGCCGGGACAGGCACTGCAGCGCCGGCAGGTGCGAGGGCTGGAGCGTCAGCACCTCCCGGTACAGCGCGATGGCCGCGTCGGGGCGGGAAAGCCGGCGCTCCTCGAGCTCGGCCGCGCGCATCAGGAGCTCGGCCGCCTGGGCCGGATCGCGGGCTGCATCCGCCTGCGCCCGGAACTGGGACGCCACGGCATCCCAGCGGCCGGCGCCCGCGTGCAGGCGCCCCAGCGCGCGGAGGGCGGGAAGGTGATCCGGCTGCAGGGCGCGGATCTCCTCCCAGGCCTCCAGGGCGCGATCGGGATCGCCGGCGATCTCCTCCAGCACCTCGGCCCGCCGCTGCAGGAGCGCCATGCGGCGGCGCGGGTCGGCGCGGCGCGCCTCCTCGGCCAGGGCCTCGGCCAGCTCCGGACCCGACCCGGTCCGCTCCAGGCTGAGGCGCAGCGCCCGAAGGGCGACGGGGTTGCCGGGCTCGAGCTCCAGGATGCGCCGGTAGCGGCGGGCGGCGGCGGCCGGGTCGCCCCGCCGCTGCTGCTCCAGGTGAGCCAGCCGGAAGAGCGTCTCCACCTGCTCGGCCGGGGTGGCGTCGGCGATCTCCCCCTCCACCAGGTGGCAGAGCTCTTCCCAGCGGCCCTCGCGCTCCAGCAGCCGCTCCAGCGCGCTGCGCGCCGCGAGCAGATCCGGGTCCTGGGCCAGGGCGGCGCGGTAGGCGAGGGCGGCGTCGGCGGGCTTGCCGAGCCGCTCCTCCAGGATCTGGGCCGCCTTGAACGTGCGCTGCGCGCGTTCGCGGGGATCGCGGGCCGCCTCGGCCTCGGCGCGGAACGCCGCCAGCACCCCCTCCCAGTCGCCCGCGCCGGCGCACAGCCGGCCCAGCGTGGCCAGGGCGGTGCGCTGGCCGGGATCGAGCGCCAGCACGTCGCGGCACGACCGCATGGCCTCGTCGGGCCGCGCCAGCTGCGCCTCCTCGATCTCGATGCGGCGCAGCTTGGCCGCGATCGCCTCCAGCCGGTGGCCGGGGCCGCCGCGGGCCATGTGGGCGGCGGCCATCGCCTCGAGCGCATCCGCGGCCGCTTCCCACTCGCGCCGCGCCTCGCGCAGCCGGGCCAGCTCGGAGAGCACCCGCGGGTCGTCGGGCGCGAACGTCCAGGCCTTCTCCAGCGAGGCGGCCGCCTGGTCGCCGTGGCCCAGGCGCTCCTCGACGCGCGCCAGCTCGGTGAGCGCGCCGGCCGCGGCGGGTCCGTCCGCGGCCTCGGCGTCGGCGCGCAGCGCCTCGGCCAGGGTGAGCAGGTCGCCGGTCCGGGCCGCCTGGAGGCGGGCCTCGCTGCGGACCAGCGGGTCGCGCGGGTACCGCGCGAAGGCCGTCACCGCCAGGGCCGCCGCGCGCGCCGCGTCGCGCAGCCCCTCGGCCGCGACCGCGGAGGCGGCGAGGAGGTAGTGCGCCGACACCCGGGGGTCGCCGGCGGCGTCGGCGCACCGCTGGTAGGCCGCCACCAGGCTCGCCTGGTCGCCGGCTGCGGCGGCCGCGTCGGCCAGCGCCTGCGCGGCCTGGAGCGAGGTGGGGGGCGGGATCGAAGGAGGCGCCGGTTCGGGCGCGGGCGGCGCCGGCTCCGGCGGCGGGGACGAGGCGGGCACGACCGGCACGGCGGTGTGCAGCTCGACGCGCGGGGTGCGGGGCGACGGATCGCCGGCCGCCTCGGCCTCGGCAGCCTGGGTCTCCGCGACCAGCGAGGCGTCGCCGCGCTCCTCGGCCATGCGACGCAGGGCACGGAGGTTGGGGAGGAAGCGGCGGCCGGCGGAGAAGGCGCGGCGATAGAACCCGAGGGCCGCGTCGGCGTCGCCCAGCCGCTCCTCGAAGACGCGCCCGGCCTCGAACAGCAGCTCGGCGGCGCCCGGCCGATTCCCCAGCGCCACCGCCTCGCGCTCGTAGCGGGCCGCGATGGCGGCCCAGTCCATGGCGTCGCCCGGGGAGGGCGGGACCTTCTCGATCCGCGAGGCGAGCTGCCCTGCGATCGAGTCGCCCTCGGATGCTTCGCCTCCGGGCCGCCACTGGGCGGGGTCGCTCTTGTCCACCATGGTCCTCGGGCCGATCAGAGCCCTCCTGGGCCGGTCTATCACGGCCGGGTGAGGTCAATCGAGGGGCACCCGCGGTGATCGCGCGTTCAGGTCCGGTCGCCTGGCCGCGCCGGCTTCCCTACAGCTCGAACCGATCGATCTGGCCGGCCTTCTGGAGGATCTCCAGGGCCCCCCGCGTCACGGTCTCCCGGTCGTTGCCCATCAGCTTGACCACCAGCGGGGCCGAGGGAACGCCGTTCACGGGGGGAGGGTGAATGGTCACCGCCCAGGTCTCGCCCAGATCCCGGTCCACCGTGACCCGACACTCCCTGACCCCGACAAAGGCACGCGCCATCCGAGAGGCTCCCGCGAATGTTGGCGTCCGAGGATAATCCAAGGGGAGCGCATGACAAGATCGAGACTACCGCCGCTGCTCATCGTCACGCTGGCCGCCTGCTCGGTCGGGACCCGGCTCCCGCGAGCCCCCCGCGGCCAGGAGGTCCTGCAGGTCCGGGGGGCGATGAAGGGGGTGCCGTTCCGGCTCGGCCAGGCGGATCTCGACGGGCTCAAGCAGGGCAAGGTCCGCGGGACCGATCCGACCACGGGGCGCGACGCCACCTACCAGGGCGTGGATCTCGCCGCCCTGCTCGATCGGCTGGAGCTGACCGGGGGGGCCGACACGATGGTCCTGCGCACCGCCGATCGCCAGGCCATGCCGGTCCCGCTCTCGGTCGTTCGCGAGCTGCGCCCGGTGCTGGCGGCGAGCGCCGACGGCGCGCCGCTCGGCACCCGGCTGGTGGCCTGGCCCAACGTGGCACACCACGGGCTGACCAGCGATCCGCGCGCGGCACTGTGGTGGGCGAGAAACGTGGTGGCGCTCGAGTACGTCTCCTGGGCCAGGGGGATGGGGCGGGCCCTCCACCTTCCCGAGGGGGCGCCCGCCGGCGCCCTGGCGGGCGCCACCGCCTTCGGCGAGCGCTGCCTCGGATGCCACCGGGTTCACCAGGCCGGCGGGACCAACGGTCCGGACCTGGCCCGGGCCGGGGAGGCGCCCAGCGCTGACAAGCTGGCCGCGGTGCTGCCCGGTCACCCGGGCTGGGCCGGCCCGGGCGCGGCGCCTCCGCGTCCGGAGCTGGTGTCCCAGCTGGCGGCGTTCCTGTGGACGGCCGCGCGGACGACCGAGGACGACCTCGAGCCGGTGCCGGAGCTGCCGCGAAAGCGCCCACCGACCTTCTGACTGGGGCTGCGCTCACACCGCCCAGATGAACCCGATGCGGACGCCGACCAGCTCGGCGATCTGCTTCGCCAGCTCGCGTCCGTCGCGCCCCGCCAGCCACCGCTTGATGACCACGTGGAACTCTCCGTGCGAGAGCTCGGCGGCGGAGGAGAAGAGCTGCCAGCGGCTGGCGACCTCCTCGAGGGAGATGGGGCCCGGGGGCAGCACGTCGAGGAACACGGGGCGCGGCGCCTCGCAGAAGATGCTGGGCCGGTGGTCGCGCATCGCACCGTGCACGACCTCGGGCGCGTCCCAGCCCGGCAGGTCGGCGTGCACGCCCGAGTAGCCGGCCAGCGGCAGCGCCTCCGCCATGAGGCGGATGAAGCCCTCGCGCGCGACGTCCCCGGACTCCTGGATGGAGCTCTCCAGCATGCTCGCTCGCTCGCCCCCCCGGCCGCGCCTCCTCCTGCCCTGCTGAAAGGGTGCTACCTGGATGCAGTGGCCGCATCCCCGCGGATGGCCCCGCCGCGCAGGAGCGCCGCGCAGGCGCGCCGTTCAGGAGGGTGGCGGGTGGGCGGCCGCAGGAGCCCTCGCCGGCGAGAGGGGATCGGCCCGGCCAGGCGATCAGAGGAACACCGATCCGCGAGCGGCCAGATCCTCGTCGAGCATGGTCTGGAGGGTCGAGCGCACGCGCTCGGTCAGCGCATTCACCGCGCCCGGATCGCCGGCCTCGGAGGGAGGATGATCCTCGAGCCCGATGGGTGCCCCGAAGCGAAGCGACCAGCGCGAGGGCAGCGGCAGCAGGGCCGCCGGGCCGAACCGGAGCGCGGCGCCCTTGCCGATGAGCGGGACCCCGAGGCGCTCGGCGAGCCAGCCCGCGCGCGAGATGCCGGGCGAGGCTTCCTCGCTGCCCACGATGGCGCAGGGGACGATGGGGGCACGCGCGCGGAGCGCCAGCTTCACGAACCCGCCGCGGCCGAACCGCTGCAGCTGGTACCGCTCTCGCCAGGGCTTGCGCGCGCCGGCGCTCCCCTCCGGGAACACGCCCACCAGCTGGCCGTCGGACAGGATGGCCTCGGCGGCTTCCGGGCTGGCGCGCACCGCCCCGAGCCGGACGGCGATCGCTCCGACCAGGGGGAGGCTGCACTCCCGGTCGTCGAGGAGCGGGCGCAGCTCGCGGTGGGCGGGGTGCTCGAGCCGGAGCGCCTGCCGCAGCACCAGCGCATCCCAGGGGACCAGCCCGGCGTGGTTCGCCACCACGATGGCGGGGCCGGCGGCGGGGACCCGGGCCACGTCCCGCACCGCGGTGCGCCACCAGGCTCGGTACAGCAGCTCCGCCAACGGGGCGAAGCGCTCCGCGAACCGGGGATCCATGCCGAAGCGATCGAGCCGCTCGGGCGGCTCGAGCAGCCGGACCAGATCCATCGCCGAGGCCAGGCCAGACCGGATGCGGGGGAGCAGGCTGGCCACCGTCTCGCGCAGGTCGCTCACCCCGCGAACGCCGGCGCGCTCGGCGAGCCCGACCAGCCGCTCCTCGACGCCCTCGAGGGCGGCGGCCATCCGTTGCTCGACCGCAGCGATCCGCTCGCGCGGCGCCGCGGGCTGGGACGGCGCGGCGCGGGCAGCGGGCTCGGGGGAGGGCGCAGGAGTGGGCTCGGGGGCGGGCGCAGGAGCGGGTTGCGGGGCCGGGGCGGCGGCGCGAGGGGCGGCCCCGCGCACGAACGGATCGTTGCCGAGCGCTGGCCGCGGCCCGCGAGAGCGGCGGGCGGGGCGGGCTCGCGCCCGGGGCTCCTTCGGCCGGTTCCTCCCACCCGCCATGGGCCCCTAATAGACACCGGGACCCGGGGGCGTCAAACGGCAACGCGGGGGGCGGTCGGCGGGGGAAGAAGCGAATCCCGCTGGCCGGTTCCCCGTGCTACCTAGACACCCCATGCCGCGCATCCAGGTCCTTCCGCCAGGGCTCGTGAACCAGATCGCCGCCGGCGAGGTCGTGGAACGGCCCGCCTCCGTCGTGAAGGAGCTCCTCGAGAACGCGCTCGACGCCGGGGCGAAGGCCATCACGGTGGAGGCCGAGGAGGGCGGGCTGTCGCTGGTGCGGGTGGCCGACGACGGGACCGGGATGGATGCGGACGACGCCCGGCTGGCGCTGGAGCGGCACGCGACCTCGAAGCTGCGGGACGCGGAGGGTCTCTCCGCCATCGCCACCATGGGCTTCCGCGGGGAGGCGCTTCCCGCCATCGCCTCCGTCTCGCGGCTCCGGCTCGACACCTCGGCATCCGACGACGGCGCCGGCACGCGGGTGGTGGTGGAGGGCGGGACGGTGGTGGAGGCCGGTCCCGCGGGGCGGCCGCGGGGCACGACGGTCGAGGTGCGGGACCTGTTCTTCAACACGCCGGCGCGCCGCAAGTTCATGCGCGCCGCCTCGACCGAATCCGGCCACCTGGCCGAGGCGGTGATCCGGGTGGCGCTGGGGCGCCCGGGCGTCGGGTTCACGCTCCGCGCCGGCGGACGTTCGGTCCTCACCGCCCGCCCCGGCGAGGCCCTGGCTGAGCGCTGCGCCCATGCCCTGGGGCGCGAAGCCCACCGCCACCTGGTGGCCGTCGACGCCAGGCGCGGGGACGTCCGCGTGCACGGCCTGGTCTGCTCGCCGGATCACTCCCAGCCCACCGGGCGGGCGCTGTACCTGCTCGTGAACGGCCGGTACATCCGGGATCGGGGCGCAGCCCACGCCGTCCTGCGCGCCTTCGCCGGCAGCTTGCCGCCGGGGAGGCACCCGGCGGGTGTGCTGTTCGTGGAGCTGCCGCTCCAGCGCGTCGACGTGAACGTCCACCCCCAGAAGCTGGAGGTCCGGTTCGCGGACGGCCGCGAGGTGTACGACGCCATCGTGCACGCGGTCTCGGGCGCCCTGCGCACCGCCCCCTGGCTCGGGCGGGCCGCCGCGCCGCCGCTCGCGCCGGGCGCGATCGGGCCGGGCCCGGCCTCGAGCTCGGAGGCCGCCGACGTTCTGGTCTGGGCGCGCGAAGGGCAGCCGCCGCTGGAGAGCGGCGCCCGGCTCCCCTTGCCGGAGGCGCCGCCAGCGCTGGCGTTCCCGCGCGCCGCGGGGGAGGCGCGGCCCCACGGGTACTTCGGGCTCCTCCGCTACGTGGGCCAGCATGCGCGGACGTACCTGCTGTGCGAGGCGCCAGGCGGAGCGCTGGTGATCATCGACCAGCACGCGAGCCACGAGCGCGTCCTGTTCCAGCGGCTGCGCGCGGCGTTTCGCACGCGGCAGCTTCCGGTCCAGCCCTTCCTGCTGCCGCAGGTGGTGACGCTGCCGCCGGCGACCGCGCGGGCGCTGGAGGCGGGAGTGGGCGAGCTGGCCACGGTCGGGCTGGAGGTCGAGCCCTTCGGGGGCGATAGCTTCGCGGTCAAGGGCGCCCCGGCGATGCTGGCCGGCGTCGATCTGGCTGCGCTCCTCTCCGACGTCGCCGGGCAGCTGGCGGACGTCGAGCGCGGCAGCGCCGTCGAGGAGGCGTTCCACGGGATCCTCGCCACCATGGCGTGCCATGCCGCGGTGCGGGCCCGCCATGACATGGGCGCCGAGGAGGCGCGAGCGCTGCTGGACGCGCTCGACTCGGTGGACTTCAAGGCTCGCTGTCCGCACGGGCGGCCGGTCGTGTTCGAGCTGTCGCTGGAGGATCTGGAGAAGCAGGTGGACCGGCGGTAGGAGCCCGGCGCGGACTGCACCATGACGTTCGCTCATGGTGCAAGGTGACGGGAAGCGGCCGCGGCGGGGACCCATGGGCCGCCCGGATACCCGGCCCCTGCGAGGGAGGCGTGCTCGGGCACGGGCGGGTGAGCGTGTAGACGCACCACAGCTCGCCGGCACGGGTGTGGCGCGGGGATGTGGAAGCCAGCTACCCCGCCCCGCGGTCGGTGGACCCGCCGCATACGCGCTTTTTTCAGCCGCCAGCGGCTTCTTGCATCTGCGCCACGCCCGGACGGGGTCCGGTCTGTAGGAAAGGGCCTCGACCTTCCCGTAAGAACTGCAGGCAGGAACCGGATAAGGGACGTGCATCGCGTCATGGCGTGAATCCTGACGGCGCATTCGGGCCCCGTAACGGCGGGCACGTCGGATGCAACACAGGAGAAGCGTGCAAGGGACGATCACAGGCCGGGACGTACTGGTCCACTCGCTCACGATCCTGAGGTACTGGGGGCCGGGCGCGTACATCCGGTGCCTCAAGGCGATGGTCAGCCGGCGGCCCTGCACCTTCCTGGCCGTGGTCACCTCGCACGAGTCGCACGTGTAGCAGCCGCATGGCGACCTGACCCTGGTCCTGGACCTCGTCCCGCAGCGTGAGCGCGTTTTCCGGTCTAGGACCAGGTCCAGGTCAAGGCGCCGGCACCGGGCGTCTTTTGCACGTGGACGGAGGGGCGGGGGTTTGGCACATTCGTCGGCCGTGCCGCCTCGAGACCCGCGCTACCGACCTTTTCGCCTCGCGCTGTGGGGCGTGTACTTCGCGGTCCTCGCCCTGGCGCTGGTGGTGATCCTCTCCAGCATCGTCCGGCACCTGCGCGGCCCGCACCGGCCGCCGTACACCGGGGCGCTGCCCACCCGGGCCGCGCTCCGCGTCTGCGTCACCGACCTCGAGACCCTGAACCGGGAGCAGAACCTGCGGGCCTGGAAGCTGGCCGACGAGATCGGCACCGACGGCGCCATCCCGCGCTGGGAGACCTGGGCCCGCGACTGGGAGCAGCGGGTCGACGACCTGGCCGATCGCTGTCGCCTGGATGCGTCGGATCCCGACCCGCAGGGCTTCGGCGGCCGGGAGGAGCTGGCCCGGGCCCGGGATGCGGTCGTGGCGCTGCACCGCGCCTACCGGGCGCAGGTGAACCGGTTCGCGCAGGAGGACGCGAGCCTGGCCCGCGCTGCCTCCACGGCGCTGGAGAAGGCGCGGGAATCGCTGCAGAGGAGCCCTTGACCCGGCGCTTCGGCCTCCCTCACGGGCACGGGTCGCTGGCGGACTGGGGCACGTTCACGAACACCCAGCGGTATGTCTGGGTCTCGAAGTGGACGCCGCCCTCGCTGGCCGGCATCCGGAACGGATAGATCCCGGCGGCGACGTCGGGGGTGCAGAGGGACACCTCGTCGACGGCCGCCGTCGAAGCGGTTCGAGACCACCAGCTCGACCACGTGGACCACGCCGGCGAGCGCCGGGATCCGAGCCGCCCAGCACCGGGTCGTGGTCGTACGGGGCGAAGCGATACGGCGGGACGGAGCGGCGGGTGGGGTCCTTGGCCTGGTCTCCCGGTCCGGTGATGACGTCCTCGGGGATGGCCGGCGCGCAGCGGGCGCTGTTGGTCCGGTCGTAGTCCACGAACCAGCGGGCCGTGACCGTCTCGGAGGTGTTGTTGTCGACCAGCTGGGCATCCAGATCATAGCTGGGCGCCGTCCCGGTGCAGCCGGCGGGAACGCGGATGGCGCTCTGCGGCTGCGCCAGCGGGTCCATCAGGATCCGGGGCGGGGTGACCGTGCCGGCCGGGTAGTTGGGCAGGGGCTGCGGCAGGGGGCAGCCGGCGAGCACGAGCAGCAGGGCCGCCGCGGCCACGAGAGCTCGGTTCACGCGGTCTCCTCCGGATCCGGGGGCGGTTGCCCGCGACGGTCCGCATCCAGCCGCTCCTCCATCTTCTCGAGGTGGCGGAAGATGGTGCGGGGATCGACGCCCAGGTCCTTGGCGGTCTTGGTGCGGTTTCCGCCGTTCCGCTCCAGGACGTCGTTGATGTACCGCTTCTGGAACTCCTCCTTGGCCTGCGCCAGCGGGAGGATGGGCTCGAGGATCTCCGGCCGAAGGTCCAGGTCCTCGGCCGAGACCAGGGCCCGGTCGGCCAGGACCACCGCCTTCTTGATCCGGTTCTCCAGCTCGCGGATGTTCCCGGGCCACCCGTACTTGCGCATGGCCACCAGCGCGCTGGGCGTGAACCCCCGCACGCGCACGCCGAACTCCTTGGCGTACTTCTGGAGGAAGTAGCGGGCGATGACCACCAGGTCGTCACCGCGATCGCGCAGCGGCGGCAGCGCGATGGCCACCACGTTGAGCCGGTAGTAGAGGTCCTCGCGGAAGGTGCCCTTCCGGATCTCGTCCTCCAGGACGCGGTTGGTGGCGGCGATGACGCGGATGTCCACCGGCTCGGGCCGGGAGTCGCCCACCTTGGTGACCGCCCGGTCCTGGAGGGCCCGCAGGATCTTGACCTGGAGCGCCAGGGGCATGTCCCCGATCTCGTCGAGGAACAGCGTCCCGCCGTGCGCCGCCTGGAACTTGCCCAGCCGGTTGGCGATGGCCCCGGTGAAGGCGCCCTTGACGTGCCCGAACAGCTCCGACTCGAGCAGCGCCTCGGGGATGGCCCCGCAGT
The DNA here is from genome assembly GCA_963736345.1 of uncultured Pseudomonadota bacterium. Taxonomy (GTDB): domain Bacteria; phylum Myxococcota; class Myxococcia; order Myxococcales; family Anaeromyxobacteraceae; genus Anaeromyxobacter. Next base: position 103,256 of record CAVTOU010000020.1, read on the forward strand.
TCACGGCCACGAACGCGCCCTCGGCGCGGGGCGAGCGGCGGTGGATCTCCCGGGCCACCAGCTCCTTGCCGGTCCCGGTCTCGCCGCTGATGAGCACCGAGATGTCGGTGGCGGCCACCTTCTCGATGCGCCGGTACACCTCCCGCATCGACGCTGCCCGAGCCGATCAGGTCGCCGTACTGCCGCGACGACACCGCCTCGCGCAGCGACAGGTTCTCGCGCCGCAGGGAGTCGAGCAGCATCGCGTTCTGCACCAGCAGCGAGGCCTGCGCCGCGAAGACGGTCAGGACCTCCAGGGCCCGGTCGTCGAAGAGCGAGACCACGTTGTCGTTGCCCAGGTAGATGACGCCGAAGACCTCGCCCTTCTGCATGAGCGGGGCGCACATCACCGAGCAGAGCTTCAGGTTCACCACCGACGAGGATCCCGACCACTCCGCGTCGTGGAGCGCATCGGCCACCACCAGCGGCTTCCGGGACTCGACCACCCGCCGGATGATGGAGTCCGAGACGCGATCGATGGCGCCCTCGATGCCCTCCCGCGCCAGGTTGCGGGAGGCGCGCACGCTCATCTCCCCGTCCTCGAGCAGGATCAGGAACCCCTTGTCGGCGTGGGTGACCTCGAGCAGCGCGTCGAGGAGCTCGTCCAGCAGCCGGGCCAGGTCGGTGGTTCCCAGCAGCCGCTCCGAGAAGCGCACCAGGGTCTCGAGCGCCAGCAACCGCTGTCCGGCGGCGGGCCGCTGCACCTCGTTGCGGGGGGCGGGATCGAAGAACAGCTCGCTGGCGCCCACCCGGATCCGGTCGCCGGGTCCGAGCCGCCAGGCCGACCGGCGCCGGCCGTTGACGGTCATGTCGGCGCCGTCGTGGGCGGCCGCGTTGTAGTCCTGGCCGTCGAAGTGGATGTGGAGCGCGGTCGGGGGCAGGGCCGGATCGGGGATGGCCACGTCGTTCTCGGGATCGCGGCCCACGCTGGTGATGCGCTTCACCAGCCGGAGCTGGCTTTCGTTCCCGTCCGGTGCCTTGATGATCAGGGTAGCCACGGCATGCCTCAGAACTGCCAGTCCAGCTTGACGGTGGCGCCGCCCTTGCCGCCAGGGGTGATCTCGGTCTCGATGACGGGGACGTAGTTGTGGTGCGCGTCCCAGACCCCGTAGGCGTAGAGGGTCCAGAACATGCCGGCCGAGACGTACTTGACGATGTCGATCTGGTAGAGCATCCGGCGATCCGAGTCGCTGTAAGGCGGACGCGAGCAGCCGGGCTGGCCCGAGACGCAGCTGCGCTTGCGGTCCTGGGCGATCTGGTTGTGCAGCAGGTAGGCGCCGATGTTGACCACCCCCAGCACCACCTGGCCGGCGGCCACCGCGGTCCCCTTGGCCTTCTCGCCGTTCTGGAACTGCCCGGCGCCGAGCGGCAGCCAGTTGAAGTAGTAGTGATGGCTCTCGACGCGCACCACGCGGGTGGGCGGCCCGGTCCGGGCCGCCTCCTCGGTCAGGAGCTTGCGCTTGGCCTCGTCCGCCAGCCGCTGCTCGTTCTGCAGGGCCCGTTTCCGCTCGCGGAGCGGCTCGAGCGCTGCCTCGTGCTCCTTCTTGACCCGGTCGAAGAACTCCACGATGGCGGGCGGTACCAGGAAGGGATCGAGCGCGTAGTCGGGATCGTGGGAGAGCAGGTTCACGAAGGCCGCCCGGGCCTGGGCCAGATCGCCCAGGTGGTACTCGGAGATGCCCAGCGTTCGGTAGGCGTCGACGAACTCGGCCTCGCTCAGGTCCGGGTCGCCCGCCAGGAACTGCCGCAGCGTGCCGGCCGCATCGGCGTAGGCCCCGAACTCGAACCGGTCCTTGGCGCGCTTGATCTCCGCGGGCGCAGCCAGGGAGAGGGCCAGCAGCAGGGGGAGCACGTTCACGGGGTGACCTCCGACTCCGGCGCCGCCACGGTGACCTCGCCGCCGGCGCGCAGGCGGACCTGGATCTCGCGCGAGGGGCCGCCCTCCAGCTCCAGGCCGATGCGCGCGGCGACCTCGTACGGGTTCTCGCTGTCGGCGGGGAGCGGGACGGCGAACGGGTTGCGCTGCGATTCGCCGGCCGTGCCGTACGGCTTGCCGTCGACGAAGACGCGCGTGGCGGGATCGCCCTCCACGCGCAGCCGCGCCGGCCGTGGCTCGAGCGGCACGCGGAGCTCGCGCTGGCGCGAGGCCTCCTCGGCCGTGATCTGCTTCACGAAGGGGACGCAGCAGGCGTGCTCGATCTGGATGATGTGGGCGGCGCCGGGGGCCAGCGAGAACTGCACCTGCTGCTGGCCGCGCGCCACCTCGACGCCGTCGAGCAGCGCGCGCTGGGCGTAGGGGCGAACGTAGACGGAGAGGGAGGTGGGCGCGCCGGCGGCGGCATGGGGCGGCGGTCTATCGGCGGCCGCGGCCGTGGCCGCGGCGGGGCGGGCCGCCGGGCGGGGCGGGGCGGAGGTGGGCGCCGGGGAAGACCGGGAGGCGGCCGGCGAGCCAGCGGCCGCCGGGGCCGGGGCCGCAGCAGGTGGCGGGGACGGCGCAGCGACGGCCAGCGGAGGCCCGGGGGAGGGCGCCGCAGCGACGGGAGGGCTGGGCGGGTGGCGGTGCGCGGCCGAGAACGCCAGCACGGTCCGGACCCCGTACCAGCCCGCCGGGACCAGCACGGCCACGCCCGCGCACACGGCCGCGATCCGGCGCCGCAGGCGCCTTCGCCTGAGCCGGGCCAGGCGGGGGGCGACCTGGCGGTTCTCGGGGTCGATGGCCAGCACGCGCCCGTAGAAGCGGAGGGCCCGGGCGCTGGCACCGCTGCGCGCCGCCTCGTCGCCGCGGGCCAGGAGCGCGGCCACCGCCTCGTTCCGGTACCGCCGCCTTGAAGCCGCTCGGATCGCGCAGGAACGCGACCAGCGCCTCCGGCGGCCTGTCCAGCCCGACCTCGGCCAGGACCTGCCGCAGCGCGTCCCGCACCTCGGCGGCGCTGGCCGGCCGGCGGTCGGGGGCGGTCTGCAGGCAGCGGATGATGAGCTCGGCCAGCGGATCGGAGACGCGGGCATCGACCAGGCGCGGGTCCTCGAAGTCTCCCTGCAGCACGCGCCGGAGGATGGCGGTGGGGTTCGGGGCCGCGAAGGGCAGCCGGCCGGTGGCCAGCCAGTACAGGATGGTGCCGAGCGAGAACACGTCGCTTCGAACGTCGGCGTCGTGCCCCTCGACCACCTCCGGCGGCATGTGGTGGGGCGAGCCCACCAGCGCGCCGGTCATGGTCATCCGCTCGTCGGAGGCGAGGACCCGGGCGATGCCGAAGTCGGCCAGCTTGACGGCCGGTCGCTCCCCTTCGTCGATGAGCACGTTCTCGGGCTTGAGGTCGCGGTGGATGACGCCCGGCCGAGTGGGCGTGCACCAGCGCGTCGGCCAGCGCCAGGCCGACCAGCATGCCGACCTCGGGGTAGCCGAACCCGACCTCGTGCGCGTAGGCGCGGAGCGTCCGCCCGCGCACGAACTCCGTGACGAGGTAGCTCTCGGCGGCGGCGTCGCCGGCGTAGTCGAAGATCTCGACGATGCCGGGATGGGAGAGGCGCGCCACCACCCGCGCCTCGCGCGAGAAGCGGGCGCGCGATTCGGGCGCGGCGGCGAGGTGCGGGTGCAGGAGCTTCACCGCGACCTCGCGATCGAGGGCGGTGTCGCGGCCGCGGTAGACGATGGCCATCCCGCCGCTGCCGACCTGCTCGAGGAGCTCGTAGCGGCCCAGCATCCGGATCACGCCAGTCCCTCGCGAGCATCCCGGACGCGCCGGGGCTTGACCCAAGGCCCTCCGGGCGCACCTCCACGCACATCCACACCCGGGCCGACCCCCGTCCACTGCGACATGGATGGCGGGCTCGACCTCGTCACTATGACATGGCTGCCGCGGATGGGCCACTCCAGCGCGAAGGATCCGCACCGGGTGGCGCGCATCGCGGCGGTCCGCGTCACCAGGCCGTGACGCTCTTGCCTCCCGACCCGGGGAGGAACTGCCCCGCCACCATTGCCCGGATCGTGTCCGGAAAGGCGGCGGTCGCGACCGGATGGATGGCGCGCCACCCCAGCGACGCGGAGCCGGCTCGTGTCGTAGTAGTGGTCGGTGCTCATCCAGTGCAGCGCCTCGCGGTCGATGCGCGGCGTGAGCAGCGCCGAGACACCGGTGCGGGCGCGGAGCTGCTCCCAGCCGCTGGCCAGGCGCCGGTTGAGCGCCGCCAGCAGGATGCGGTCGGGCACGTTGCGGAACAGCCACAGGAGCGCCGAGGTCAGCCGAGGCCAGGAGGGAAGGACGCGGCCGGTCTCGTACCCGAGGGAGGTGAGCGCGGCGGCCAGGTGCTCGGCGAGCGGCAGCGGGGCCTCGTCGCGCGACGTTGAAGGCGCGCCCGCGGACGGCGCGATCGTCCGGGTGGAGCGCGACGTGCACCACCGCCCGCGCCAGGTCGGCGAGTGGCACCAGGTGCGCCACCGCCCCGCGCCGGATGATGGGCACCCGCCGCTTGCCCTGGTTGAAGAGGGCCACCAGCGCCAGGGTGCGGACCGGCCCGCCCCGCATGGTCGGGCCGTAGAGCAGGGCCGGGCGCAGCACGGTGAGCGGCGCGCCGCGCCGGAACGCGCCCCAGCTGGCCTGCTCCGCGCTCCAGCGGATCCGCTCCAGCGCGGTCCGCGGCTCCTTGAGCTCGCTCTCGCGGCAGGGCAGGTTGCGCGGGCGGCCGTAGACGCCGGTGGTCGAGACGTGCAGCAGCCGGCGGGCACCCGCCGCCGCGGCCAGGCGCGCGGCCGCCGCGCGCCGCCGAGACCTCGATGGCGGTCCGCCGGGGCTCGTCCATGTCGCGCGGCGTGCGCACGCCCGAGGTGGACCACCACCTCCGCGCCGGATCTCGAGCGGGAGCCGGTCGGGCGTGCCCGGGTCGATCGGCACGTGGCGCACGGCCAGCCCGGCCGCGGCGAGCTCGGCCGAGACGGCATCGAGCACCGCGCCGGAGCTGCCGGTGACGATGGCGAGTCGATCCCCACGGCCGAGCTTAACAAGAGACCGCGGCCGCGGTCAGAAACCGCTTGGGAGCCACGGTGCTCGGAGCGCGCAGGCCACGACTCCAGGCGACAGGGGGCCGAGGTCACCCTCTCCTGCACCCTGAAGCCTGCAGCCTTCCCCGAGCTACACCCGGACTTCCTCCGGCTTCTTGGGCGCCGGCTTCTTCTCGCCCTCGGCGTCCGGCGGCGGCGGGGGCGGCGTCCGGCCGAGCGGGTTCTCCTCCAGCGCGGCGGCCAGCACCTCGTCCATGTGCGCGGCGAAGACGAACTCCAGCTCCTTGCGGGCCTGCTCCGGCACGTCGATCAGGTCCTTCTCGTTGCGGGCCGGGATGATGACCCGCTTGATGCCGGCGCGGTGCGCGGCCAGGACCTTCTCCTTGATGCCGCCCACCGGCAGCACCAGGCCGCGCAGCGTCACCTCGCCGGTCATGGCCACGTCGGAGCGGACGCGGATGCCGGTGAGGAGCGAGACCAGGGCGGTGAGGATGGTGACGCCGGCGCTGGGGCCGTCCTTGGGGATGGCGCCGGCCGGGAAGTGGATGTGGATGTCCGTCTTCTCGAGGAAGTTGGAGGCGATGCCGAGCGAGTCGGCCTTCGAGCGCAGGTACGAGAGCGCCGCCTGCGCCGACTCCTTCATCACGTCGCCGAGCTGTCCGGTGAGGGTGAGCGACCCCTTGCCCGGACATCTTGGTCGCCTCGATGAAGAGGATGTCGCCGCCGGCCGCCGTCCAGGCGAGGCCGGTGGCGACGCCGGGGATCTCCGTGCGCTCCGCGGTCTCGTTGTAGAACTTCTCCGGCCCGAGCATCTCGAGCAGGTCGGCCTCGTCGACCACGCGCTGGGAGCCGGCGGCGATCTTCCCGCTGGCCACCTCGACCGCCACCGCGCGGCAGCAGTCGGCGATGCGCCGTTCCAGGTTTCGGACGCCCGGCCTCGCGGGTGTAGGCCATGATGATCTTGATGAGCGCCTTCTCGGTGAGGCTCATGATCTCGGCCGAGAGCCCGTGCTCCCTGAGCTGCTTGGGGATGAGGTGGTTCAGGGCGATGTGCACCTTCTCCTCGAAGGTGTACCCGGGCAGCTCCAGGATCTCCATGCGGTCCTTGAGCGGGCCGGGGATGGGGTCGAGCAGGTTGGCGGTCCCGATGAACATGACCTTGGAGAGGTCGTACGCCAGGTCGAGGTAGTGGTCGGAGAAGGTGTAGTTCTGCTCCGGGTCGAGCACCTCGAGCAGGGCCGCCGAGGGATCGCCGCGGAAGTCGGCCCCGAGCTTGTCGATCTCGTCCAGCATCATGACCGGGTTGACGGTGCCGGCCTTCTTCATCGACTGGATGATGCGGCCGGGGAGGGCGCCGACGTAGGTGCGCCGGTGGCCGCGGATCTCGGCCTCGTCGCGGACGCCGCCCAGCGACAGGCGCACGAACTTGCGGCCGGTGGCCCGGGCGATGGACTGGCCGAGCGAGGTCTTGCCGACGCCGGGAGGGCCGACGAAGCAGAGGATCGGCCCACGCATGTCGTTCTTGAGCTTGCGGACCGCCAGGTACTCGAGGATGCGCTTCTTGATCTTCTCGAGCCCGTAGTGGTCGTGGTCGAGGATCTGCCGCGCGTTCTCGATGTCGAGGTTGTCGTCGGTCCTCTTGCTCCAGGGGAGGTCGGCGATCCAGTCCAGGTAGGTGCGCGCGACCGTGTACTCGGAGCTGGCGGTCGGGATCGACTTGAGCCGGGAGAGCTCCTTCTGCGCGACCTTGTCGACCTCGGGGGGCAGGCCCGCCTTCTTGAGCCGCTCGGCCAGCTCGTCGAGCTCCTCCTCCTCCTCGCCCAGCTCGCCCAGCTCCTCCTTGATGGCCTTGAGCTGCTGGCGCAGGTAGTACTCGCGCTGCGTCTTCGACATCTCGCCCTTCACGGCGGAGTCGATCTTGTTCGAGAGCTTCAGGATCTCGCGCTTGCGATTGAGCAGCTCGAGCACGAGCTTCATGCGGGCCCTGAGCTCGATGGTCTCGAGGACCTGCTGCTTCTCCTCGATGGGCACGTCGACGTTGGCGGCGATCAGGTCGGCCAGATGTCCGGGGTGGGTGATGGACTCGACCAGCTCGGTGGCCGCGGCGGGGAGCTCGGGCATGAGCTCGATCACCTCGCGGGCCAGCTTCTTGAGGTTGATGGCCAGGGCCTCGATCTCGACGTCGCTCTCGACGACGGACTTGTCCTCGATGGCGTCGACCCGGGCCTTGAGGTAGGGCGTCTCCTGCACCAGCTCGAGCACCCGGAACCGGGCCAGGCCCTGCACCACCAGCGAATAGTTGTCCTCGCCCATCTTCAGGAGCTTCACAACTCGTGCAACCGTACCCACAGTATATAGGTCGGCCGCACCCGGGTCCTCCTCCTCGGCCCGCCGCTGGGTGACGACGCCGATGACCTGCTCGTCGCGCACCGCGTCCTTGATGAGCGCGATGGTCTTCTGGCGGCCCACGGCCAGCGGGAGCACCCCGCCCGGGAAGAACACGGAGTTCCGCAGGGGCAGGATGGGCAGCACCGCGGGGATGTCCTCCTTCGCGATGAGGCCAGGCGGACCCATGGCAGGGGCGACCTGAGCGCCGGCGCCTCCGCCCTTCTTCTCCTTCTCCGACATCTGAGTCTCCTTGGTGTCCGCCTCGGCGGTTCGATCAGGGATACCCGCGCGAGGCGACCTTATCAACAAAAACCGGGTGGACTGCCGGGCGCTTGGGTCGCTTCCGGGGTGTTGCGCCCGCCGCGTTCAGGTCTCGTTGAGCGCGGTCCAGCCGGACCTCGGGATGGTCCGCCCATTCGGTTCTCCCCCGGCGCCCCCGGGGTCGCAGCGCACGGGCCCTTCCGAGGGGGCCCAGAGACCTTCGGCGCGGCCGTCCTCTCCGGATCCGGATACGCGGAAGCTGTGCGGCGGTATCTGCTGCACCGCCGCTGGCGGACCCTCGGCCGGAGACCAGGCTCGTTTACGGCTCACCCCACACTGCATAAGACCGACTTCCTCGAGAGCAAGCGCGTGACCAGGTTGGCCAGCGTGCAGGCCGGTCTGGCCGCGCTCGCGCTCGTGGTGACCGGGGGGGCAGCCTTGCTCCTCTGCGGGCTGGCGCTCGCCCGCCGCTGGCTTCGCGGCGGGCTCCCGCCCGGGACGGACGCGCTCCTGCGCACGGTCCCGGATGCGCTGGGCGATGCCGCGCTGCTGCTCGACGGCGCCGGATGCGTCCTGGGCGCGAGCACGGTGGCCGCGGCGCGCCTTCCGCAGCCCGGGCTCCGGGGACGGCACCTCGAGGAGCTCCTGGGAGAGCAGGCCACGCTCCTGCGCCGCGGCATCGCCCGCGGGCCCACCGCCGGGCGGCTGGAGATCGCCGGGGCCGGACCGGTGCACGCGGTGGTGGTGCGGGTGCGGGCCCACCCGGTCCGGGATCTGCTGGTGATGCGGTTCGAGGGCGGGCCCCGGCCGCCGCCGCTTCCGCGGGCGCTGGCCGGTCCGGCCGCGCCCGCCCGCGCCGCGGCCCGGGCGGACCTGGCCGCGCTCGGGGCGGCGCTGCTGCGCCCGGTGGAGGAGGCGGCCACGGCGGCGGGACTCCTGCGCCTGTCCTGGCCCGGCGCCACCGCGCCGGGCGAGCTGCAGCGCGTGGAGAGCGCGCTGGAGGAGGCCGAGCGCCGGATCCGTTGGCTGCGATCCGCCGGCGGGGGCGCGCGCGAGCTGGCGGCGGTCGATCTGGCCGACCTGGTGGCGGAGCTGCTGGGCGGGGCTCCGGCGTGGCGGGCACGGCTGCGCCCGCAGCTCGCGCCGGCCCGCGCCTGGATCGACGCGGGCAGGGTGAGGGCGGCGGTGCGCGAGGTGCTGCGGGCCGCGGCGGAGGCGCTGCCCGCAGGTGCAGAGGTCGTCGTCCGGGTCGGGGTGCGCGCGGGCGCTGCCGTGGTCGAGCTCGGATTGGCCGCCGCCCCGGGCGCGGTGGGCGAGGCGGCGGCGCTGGCCCGGGCGCTGCTGGCGACCGAGGGAGGAGAGGTGGAGGTCGAGGCCGTGCCCGGGCGCGGCGGCGTGTGCCGCATCTCGCTGCCGTCGGTGGCGGGGGCGTGAGGAAGCCAGCCCTCCTGATGTGCGCCTGGACCTAGACCTGGACGTAGACCTAGACCTAGACCGGCTCGCGCTGCGCTGGTCTACGTCTAGGTCCAGGTCTAGGTCCAGGACTAGGTCTGGTGAAGGCGGGATTGTGTGGCCAGGCTGGGTCTCCCAAGTTCGTCCCCCCTGTTTCCAAAACCCGCTCCCTCGTCTAGCATCCCCCCGTACGCCTGACCCGGAGGAAGCGCGATCGTCCGCCTCGGCCACATCAGCGACTTCCACGTCGCGGAGCGCTCACGGTACCCGCGCAGCGGGTTCACGCCCCGAGACTGCGAGCGCCACTCGGCCAAGCTCGCCCGCGGGCTGCTGGAGGCCCTGCTCGAGGTGGGGGTCGATCACCTGGTGGTCACCGGCGACGTGACCCTCTCCGGCGAGGCGCGCGAGTTCGAGCGGGTCAGCGAGCTGCTGGCCCCCTTCGCGGAGGCTCGCAAGCTCACCGTCGTCCCGGGCAACCACGACGTCTGGACCGAGGACTCGGTCGAGACGGGGAGGTTCCTGCGCGTCATCGGACCGGACGGGAAGGGCATGCGCAAGGCCGCCCCCAGCTATCCCCACGTGGTCCCGCTCGGCGACGAGGCCGCGCTCATCGCGCTCGACAGCGCCCGCTACGGAGAGGACCCGCTCACCACCCCGGGGCGCCTCGGGTCGGAGCAGATCCGCGCGGCCCGCGCGCTGGTGCGCGAGCAGGTCAAGGCCGGCCGCGCCGCCGTGCTCGCCTTCCATCACCACGTCGTGCTCCCACCCGAGCGCGTCGCCTCGGATGCGCTGGTGTCGCGGATGCCCCTGGCCGACGCCGATCAGGTGGTCCGGCTGGTGGCCGAGCTCCCGGTGGCGGCGGTCCTGCACGGGCACCGCCACACCGCCTTCCGGGTGGACCTGCCGGGCGTCTCCGGACCGACCCCGGTCCTGTGCGCCGGGTCGGCCTCGCGCGTCACCGACGAGCCCGTCCGCCGGGCGCGCGCCTACGTGTACGAGATCGACCGCACCGGCGTCCGCAGCGTCGAGGCCCTGGTGTCGGGCACGGAGTGAACGCATGCGCAAGCTCTTCCTCTTGGCCCTCCCGCTGGCGCTGGCGCTCCTGGGAGGGGTGATGTTGATGTCCCACCTCCAGGCGCGCGAGGACGCGTTCGAGTCGCGGGCCGAGCGGCTCCGCCTCAAGCGGGAATTCGACGAGCGCGCCGCCCTGCTGCGGGCCCTGCCGGCCGAGTCGGCCCAGGAGTGGCGCGACGAGGTGAACGTGCTCCTGCGCGGCTACCTCCAGGCCGTCTCGGAGGTCCGCAACCGGTACCCGCGGGCGCCGGCCCCGCCCTCGGCGCTGCAGGCGGCCCGGGCGGACAGGAAGGGCAAGCTCACCGAGAAGGACCGCGCCGCCATCGAGGATTTCCAGAAGTACGCCGACTCGAGGATGGCCATCCTCTCGGGCGGCGCCTACGCGCCCATCGCCTCGGCGCCGGCCGGCGGCCTGCGGCTGGACGTGCTGACGGTCGAGCCGGGCGCGTCGCCGGCGGGCGGCCCGGGCCTCCGCATCGACTTCGCGCTGTGGGGCGCGCCGCGGCTGGTCGAGCGGGAGAAGACCGGGTCAGGCACCGTGACGCGGACGGCGGTGGCGCTGGCGATGAAGGCGGCTCCAGTTCCGGTTCCTCGACGCCGGGGGCAAGCTCTACGGGGAGATGAACGGCCCGGGGGAGCCCTACCAGAAGCTCGTCGATCCGGAGCGGTTCGTCCCGGACTTCCCGCCCGGCGTGCTGCTCGGCACCTGGTGGGTGGAGCTGCTGCCGCGCGAGGCGGTCACGACGGAGCTCAAGGTCGACGTCGACGTGCGCCAGCCGAGCGGTGCCGCCCGCCCGGTGTCGCTGGCGCTCCAGCTCCCGGTGCAGGAGCCGTGGCGCATCCCGCCGGGCACGAGCTACCAGGCGGAGGTTCGCGAGGTGGCGCCCACGGAGGCGGGGAAGTAGGCGGTGCCGCGGCGCAGGCCGTCGGCCCCGGGGGAGGGCGCAGCCCGGCGGGCGCGGAGCCGGGCGCGGCCGCACCGGCCCGAGGCGCTGCTCCCGCCGCCCGACGGGGACGCCCCGCTCCAGGAGCTGGGGCGGGATGCGCTCTCGGTGTTCCTGTTCGTCGGACTCGCGCCCGACGAATCCCGCGCCCTGGTGAAGGAGCTCGACCTTCAGGTCCCGGGCTTCCGGACCGAGGCGCTCTCGGACGTGCAGCGCTGCGACGTGCTGGCCGACGAGATCCGGGCGCGGCCCGAGGTGCGCGCCGCGGGTGATCGAGCTCCTGCGCAAGGCGTTCGGCCGCGTGCCGCTGCCCGCGACGCCGCTCGACGCGGGCGCGGCCGACGACCTGCTGGCCGTCGGGGACTCCGAGCACGGGCTGACGCTGGCGCTGTGGAGGGTGCTGGCCGATCCGGTCGCGGCGGTGCGGGCGGCGGCGATCCCGCTGCTGGAGCAGCTCGCCAAGGAGTACTACGGGCCTGCGCCCGAGGGGGAGCAGCCTCCCGAGCCGACCCGGCGAGCGCCGCGACGCCGAGGCGCGGGCGCTGACCCGCGTGAAGGAGCTGGAGAGCGCGCTGGCCCGGGCGGAGGAGCGGGCCGAGTCGGCCCGGCGCAAGGCCGAGGAGCAGCGCGAGAAGCTGCAGGAGTGGCTGCGCGAGGCCCGCGCGCGTGCGGCGCAGGCCGTCGACGAGGCCGCCCGCGCGCGCGAGGCGGCGGAGGCGGCGCAGGCGGCGCGCGAGCGGGCCGAGGCGGCGCTCGCCGCGGCCCAGGCGACGGACGCGGCCGCCGAGGCGCAGCGCGCCCGCGCGGCCGCACGCGAGCTGGAGGGCAAGGTGGCGGCGCTCGAGGCTCGCATCGAGCGGCAGGCGGGCCCGCGAGGCTGCGCTCGTGGCCGCCTCGAGGAGGCCGAGGCCCGGGCCCGGGCCGGTGCCACGCCGGCGGCCGCGCCGGTCGAGCGGGAACGCGGACGAGCCGGAGGAGGCGCCCGCCACCTGGCTTCGTCCGGTGTACACGCGGGAGTTCTACGACTCGCTCGAGGGCTGGGACCTGCGCATCCAGCGCGCGGCGTTCAAGCAGGCGAACCTGCTCGCGCAGGATCACCGCCATCCGAGCCTCCGCGCGCTGCCGCTGGAGGGGCTGCCCGGGCTACTACCGGGTGCGGGTGGCCACCGACGTGCGGCTGCTCTACCGGCGCGGCGAGCGGCAGAACGAGATCGAGATCCTGTCGCTCATCGACCGGGAGGACCTCGATCGGTACGTGCGGCAGGCGAAGACGAGGTGAGGCGGGGGCTTCGGGGCGGGCGCGACAAGCGTCGTCACGTCAGCTTCCGGTAGACCCCGACCACCACGCCCAGGATCATCGTGCTCTTGAAGTCGGACTCGCGGACGTAGATGGGCGCCATGCGCGGGTTCGAGGGCTGGAACCGGACGCGATCGCCCTCGAAGTAGACGCGCTTCACGGTGGCCTCGTCGTCGATCATCGCCACCACGATCTCGCCGTCGTGCGCGTGGAGCTGCTTCTTCACGAAGACGTAGTCGCCCGGCAGGATGCCGTCGCCGATCATCGAGTCGCCCTGGACGCGCAGGCCGTAGACCTTCTTGTTGGTGCCGAGCAGGAAGGCGTCGACCTGGACCGTGTCCTCGACCCGCTCCTGCGCCAGGATCGGCTGGCCCGCGGCGACGCGCCCGACGATCGGGATCTCGACGAGGTGCGTCGCCGGGCGGGTCGCGGCCCGCCGGCGCGAACGGGATGACGTTGCCGCGCGCGGCTCGCCGCCGAGCGCCTCGCGGGCGCGCCGCGGTGGGGATGAGGGCGCGCGACTTCACCGGATCGCGGGTGAGGTAGCCCTTGCGCTCGAGCGCCTTCAGGTGGTCGTTGACGCCGTTGGTCGAGCGGATGTCGAGCGCCTCGCCGATCTCGCGGATGGTGGGCGGGTAGCCCGCGCTCCTCGATCTGCTGGGCGATGAAGCGGAGCACCTCGAGCTGACGGTCGGTGAGCGCGTGCATGAGCGACCTCTCCTGAACATCGGTATACTGTCTCGGCGTTCAGAAGGCAAGAAATCGAGGCGGGCCGTTGCGGGGGATCCGGCCGATCGATAGGGTCCGCGCCGTGACGCCGACGCTGGGTTCCGCCATCCGGATGGCCTCGGCCGCGTTCCGGCGCGAGGCGTGGCTGGCTGCGCTCGGGCTCCTGGTCACCGGCGCGCGCCGGGCCAGCAGCTGGCCGGCCATCTGGGCCGCGTGGGGGCTCGTGCTCCGGGCGGCGGTCGCGGCCGCGGCGCAGCGCCCGCTCCAGCTGACTGCCCCTCTCGAGGGGGCGCTGGCCATGGCCACCTCGCCGAGCTTCCTGGGCATCGTGGGCGGACTGTGGCTCGCCGGGGCGGTCCTCTCGGGGGCGTTGCGGGTCGCCTGGGCGTCCGGGGCGCTCCCGGTCCTCGGCGCCGCCTTGGCCGGCGATCCCCGCGGCGCCCACGGGTTCGCCGACGGGCTCGCCGGCGGCTTCGTCCGCGTCCTCCCCGCGGCGATGCTCGGGTTCGTGCTCGAGCTGTCGGGCGCGCTCTTCGGGTTGACGCTGGCGCTGGCGGCCGCCGTCCTGGCCGGGCGAGGGGAGGGGCTGGCGGCGGCCCTGGGCGTCTCCGCGGCGGTCGCGGCGGCGCTCACGCTGGCGCTGGCCGCGTCCTTGGCGCTCTCGACCGCCGCCGACGCGCTCGTCGCCCGCAGCGCGACGCTGCGGGAGCCGCTCGTCGACACGGTGGTGGGGGTGACCCGGCGGTTCCTGGCCCGCCCGGGCGCGTTCCTGCTCGGCGCGCTCGTCTTCGGCCTCCTGGGCGTGGCCGCGCAGCTGTCGATCCAGGTGGCGGGAGGGGTCGCCACCGGGTTCACGCGAGGCGTACCGGCGGCGGTCGCGATGGGCCCACGGCTCATGCTGGGGGCGCTCTCCGCGCTGGTGGCGGGCGTCATCGACCTGGTGTGGCTGGGCACCCTGGCGGTGATGAGCTGCGGCCGGGCGCGGTCCGAACCTGGCGCAGCGCTGGCGGAGCGCTGAGGCCGCCCGCCGCCGCGGCGGGCGGGGCGATGCTGTGGCCGCCGCCCGAAAGTTGAACGGGCAGGCGCTGGAAGGATTCCACGGCGTGTTCGTCGACGGCAGCGTGACCATACAGGTCACCGCCCTGGTCAGGGCCAAGAACTTCGCCGAGCTGGAGCCGGAGCTGCGCGCCGTGATCGCGTCGCTCCGGCGCTGAGTCGCGGGCGCTCGGGGGTCACGACGGTGAAGTCGTCGAAGGAGGGGCGCCCGTCACCTCGACAGCCAGCGCCGGATCGAGATCTTGCGGAGCCGCACGGTCAGGAGGTGGTACGCGGCCGCCGAGAGCGAGAGCACCGCCCCGGTCACCAGCGCCGCAACCGCCAGGGCGACCGACCCGCCCTCGGCCACCACCAGCAGGCCGCCCAGGGTGAACGCGGCGGCCAGCGAGCCGAGCATGATCATGACGCCCAGCGACCGGACGTGGCCGCCCAGGCGATCGAGTGCCTCGGAGGTCACGGTCACGCGGAACTTGCCGGTCTCCAGGTCCTGGAGGATCTGGGCCAGCTGGGTGGGCAGGTCCTCGGCCAGCGTCTGGAGCTTGAGCAGCGAGCGCATCACCAGGGTGGAGGCGTCGCCCGGGTTGAAGCGCGCCAGCAGGAGCTCCTTGGCGTAGGGCAGCCCGACTTCGAGCACGTTCATGTCCGGGTAGAGCCGGCGGATGATGCCCTCGATGGTCATCGACGCCTTGGCCAGGGTGGCGTACTGCTGGGGAATGCGGATGTGGTGCCGGACGGCCAGATCGAGCAGGTCGCGGAGCAGGGTGGCGGTCCGGATCTGATCGAGCTTCAGCCCGAGGTACCGGTCCAGGATGCCGCTCACGTCCTGGCGCAGGTCGGAGAGCGAGGTGTGGGCGTCGGGCAGCCCGATGCGCGTCAGGACGCGCGCCACCGTCTCGGCGTCCCGCAGCGCCACCGCCATGAGCAAGGTGACCAGCACGTCCTGCTGGCCGCGGGAGAGCCGGCCCACCAGGCCGAAGTCGAGGAGCGCGATGCGGTTGTCGGGCTGGACCAGGATGTTGCCGGGGTGGGGATCGCCGTGGAACAGGCCGTCCTCGAAGAGCTGGCGGAAGGAGGCCTCGATGATGTTGCGCGCCACCTGCTTCAGGTCGTAGCCCGTGGCGGCGGTGATGTCCGAGACCTTCACGCCCTCCAGGAAGTCGAGCGTGAGCACCGTCGCGCACGACAGGGCGGCGTGCACCTGGGGGATGACCACGAACTCGCGGCCGGCCGAGGCGTCGGCCATGAGCTGCACGTTGCGGGCCTCGTGGGTGAAGTCGAGCTCCTCGTGCACGGTCCGGTCGAACTCCTCCACCACGCCGGTCGGGGTGGTGACGCCGGTCTCCTCCACCACCGCCTCGAGCAGGCGGGCCAGCTCGTAGAGGAGGGAGAGGTCGGCCTCGATCCGCTCCCGGGCGCGCGGGCGCAGGACCTTGACCACCACCTGCTCGCCGGCGTGCGTCACCGCCCGGTGCACCTGCGCGATCGAGGCACTGGCCAGCGGCAGGTGATCGAGCGAGGCGAACAGCTCCTCCACCGGTCGTCCCAGCCCCTGCTCGATCTGGCGACGCATCTCGTCCAGCGGGAGCGGCGGGCAGTCGTCCTGGAGGACCGAGAGCTCCTCGACCCAGTGGGCGGGCAGCAGGTCGGGCCGGGAGGAGAGGATCTGCCCGAGCTTGATGAAGGTGGGGCCGAGCTCGGCCAGCATCTGCCGGAAGCGCACCGCCATGGTCCGGTCGGGAGAGGGGAGCGGCTCCCCGGGCGGGGGCGCCTCGCGCCCCAGCACGTCCCGCAGCCTCATCCGCTCCAGGTACGCGCCGAAGCCGTGCCGGACCATCGCCGCCGCGATCTGGCGGAGCCGGTTCAGGTCGTGGAGCGCCCTCCCGAACATCGGGCAGCGACTGTAGCACCGGGATCCGGACCTCGCCATGCGAGGGCCGGCGCCCCGCCCCGACGTCGGTGGCGGCGGCCGCGAGCCTCCGCGCCCGGGTCCGCGTGGCCGGAAGATTTCCGTCGCCGGACCCGCGGTTGCAGCGACGTTCGTGCGGCGGGTCGGATGGAGGCCGCATCTCTCGTCCCGATGCGGCCGCGGACGAGGTCCTGGCCGAGCTTCGCGCCCAGGGCTTCACGCCGCCGATCCACCTGGTCGTCGAGTAGCGGCTCCCTCCCGGGAGTCGCGTTCAGGTCGCGATCCGCGAGGGATGGCCCCGGGCCATCCCTGGCGCCGTTGTGGCGGGGCTCGGGCGAGGGTAGAAGGAGCCCACCGATGCCGGAGATCGCCCCCGCCTTGACGCCCATGATGCGGCAGTACCTCGAGACCAAGGCCAAGGTCGGGGACGCCCTCCTGTTCTTCCGCCTGGGCGACTTCTACGAGATGTTCTTCGAGGACGCGGTCACGGCCTCGGAGGCCCTCCAGATCACGCTCACCTCGCGCGCCAAGGGCGACGACAAGGTCCCCATGTGCGGCGTGCCCTACCACGCCGCCCGCGGCTACGTGGCCCGGCTGCTGGAGAAGGGCTTCAAGGTCGCCATCTGCGATCAGGTGGAGGAGCCGGGGAAGGGCGCCCTGGTCCGCCGCGAGGTCACGCGGGTGGTGACGCCGGGCATGGTCCTCGACGACCAGGTGCTCGACCCGCGCGAGGCGAGCTTCCTGGCGGCGGTGGTGCCGGGGGAGCGAGGCGGGGGGCTCGCGCTCCTCGACGCCTCCACCGGCGAGCTCCGCTGCGGCGAGGTGGCCGACGACGGGCGGCTCCTCGACGAGCTGCGGCGCGCGGGGGTCCGCGAGCTGGTCTTCCCTCGTGGAGCGGACGCGGCCCGCTGCGAGGCGCTGGCCCGGGGCGCGGGTGCACCCGCCGCACGGCGCGACGACGCCGATTTCGATCGCGCGCCCGAGAAGCTCCGCCGGCACCTGGGCGTGGCCAGCGCTCGACTCCTTCGGCGTGGGCGGGCTCGCCCTGGGCCTCTCGGCGGCGGCCGGTGCCCTGGCCTACCTCGCGGACACGCAGCGCGCCACGCCGCGCCACGTGGATCGGCTCTCGCGGCTGGCCACCGAGGAGGTGCTCCAGCTGGACGAGGCGACCCGCACGAATCTGGAATTGGAGCGGACGCTGTCCGGCGGGCGCAAGAAGGGGACGCTGCTGGCGCTGCTGGACCGGACCACCACCGCGCCCGGCGGCCGGCGGCTGGCCGAGTGGCTCCGCTATCCGCTCCTCGACCCGGCCCGCATCGGCGGCCGGCTGGACGCGGTCGAGGAGCTGATCGGGTCGTCGGTGGTGCGCGAGGACCTGGCCGGGGCGCTGCGGCCGGTGTCGGACATGGAGCGCCTCCTCTCGCGCCTCGTGCTCGGGCAGGGGAACGCGCGCGATCTGCGGGCCCTCTGCGGCGCGCTGCTGGCGCTGCCGGCCCTGGCGGACCTGCTCGAGGCGCGCGGCGCCGAGCTCCTGGCCGGCGCGGGGGCGCGGCTGCGCGGGCTCGAGCCGCTGGCCGCGCTCCTCGACCGGGCCGTGGCGGAGGAGCCGCCGCCGGGCCTCGGGGAGGGCGGCCTCATCCGGCGCGGGCACTCCGCCGAGCTGGACGAGATCGTCGCCATCGCCGAGGACGGCAAGGGCACCATCGCGCGGCTCGAGGCCCAGGAGCGGGAGCGGACCGGGATCGGCTCGCTCAAGGTCCGCTTCAACCGGGTCTTCGGCTACTACCTCGAGGTCACCAAGCCCAACCTCCACCTGGTCCCCAGGGACTGGGAGCGGCGCCAGACCACCGTGGGCGGCGAGCGCTTCGTGACCGCCGAGCTCAAGGACTTCGAGGAGAAGGTGCTCACCGCCGAGGAGCGGCGCTTCGCGCTGGAGGAGCGGCTCTTCGAGGAGCTGCGCCAGGCGGCCATGGCCGAGGCCGGCCGGATCCGCACCGCCGCCGACGCGGTGGCCACCGCCGACGCGCTGCTGTCGCTGGCGCGCGTCGCGGCCGAGCGCGGCTACGCGCGGCCGGCGGTGGACTCGTCCGAGGTGCTGGAGATCGCCGACGGCCGGCACCCGGTGGTGGAGGCGCTCCTGCCGGAGGGGCCGGCCGCCTTCGTGCCCAACGACCTGCGGGTGGCGGCGCGGCGCACCGGGCAGGATCCGGGCCGCGGCGAGGCGGCCGGGGGGGAGGACTCCAGCGCCTCGCTGCTCGTCATCACCGGCCCCAACATGGCAGGGAAGAGCACGGTCATGCGCCAGGCCGCGCTCATCGCGCTGCTCGCCCACATGGGCAGCTTCGTCCCGGCCCGCCGGGCGCGGGTCGGGCTGGTGGACCGGATCTTCACGCGGGTGGGGGCGTCGGACGACCTGGCCCGGGGGCGATCGACCTTCATGGTCGAGATGACCGAGACGGCCGCCATCCTTCACAACGCCACCCGGCGATCGCTGGTGGTGCTGGACGAGATCGGCCGCGGGACCTCCACCTTCGACGGAGTGTCCATCGCCTGGGCGGTGGCCGAGCATCTCCACGACGTGGTCGGCTGCCGGACCATGTTCGCCACCCACTACCACGAGCTCCAGGACCTGGCCCGGGAGCGGCCGGCGGTCAAGAACCTGACCGTGGCGGTGCGCGAGGTCGGGGATCAGGTGGTGTTCCTGCGCAAGCTGGTCGAGGGCGGCGCCTCCCGCAGCTACGGGATCGAGGTGGCCAAGCTGGCCGGGCTCCCGGCCGAGGTGCTGGCCCGGGCGCGCGAGATCCTGCGCAACCTCGAGGCCATGGAGGTGGACGAGGGCGGCCACGCCGCCCTGGCCCACCAGCGGCGCCGGCGCAGCGAGCCCACCCCGCAGCTGGGCCTCTTCGCCTCCCACGATCCCGCCGCGGCCGAGCTCCTGCGGGCGCTGCAGGCGCTGGACGTGGATGCGCTGCGGCCCATCGACGCGCTCAACCTCATCGCCGCCTGGAAGCACAAGCACGGAAGGTGAAGCACGCGCGCGCAGCCCCAGCCCGGAAGAGGCGCCGGGGAGAAGGCCACCTGTATCCTGCCCTCGCACCTCGCACCTCGCTTGGAGTCGGATCGCCGCATCCGGTACACTGAACGCGCACCCCCGGGGGCGGTGCGGGTGTCCGGAGGGGAACCATGAACGCGAGGCTGGTGGCATGGCTCGCCGGCGCGGCGCTGGGGCTGTCCGGGTGCGCCGCCGGCGGCGGGGCGGCGCGGGCGGGCGGCGCCGCGGTCGAGGAGCCGGGGGAGCCCCAGGCCGCGAGTGCGTTCCCGGCGCCGGAAGAGCTATCGGCCATCGCGAAGCGCCCGCCGCCGCCTCGGATCTTCGAGCCCGCCCCGCCGGACGTGGCGAGCTGGAAGGTGGAGCAGGGCCCCGACCGGCTCCCGGCCCAGGTCGAGCACGCGCCGCAGGGGTTCTGGGAGGGCCTGCTGGCTGACCAGGCGGCGCGCCGCGGGGGAGCCGTCCGCCTCACCGAGCCCATGGCCTGCCTGGCGCGCCTGGCGGGGCAATACGCGCTCGAGAAGCAGGCGCCCCCGGGCCAGGGCACGCTGGAGTTCCTGGCGGCCCGCTGCGCGGTCGCGGATCCGCGCATCGGCTACTCGTTCGTGTTCCAGCCGCTGCGCGGCGCCGAGACCGACGACCAGGTCCAGCAGCACATGCGGCCGGCCGCGGAGCAGGCCCTGGCGAGGGCGCTCGCCGGCGGACGGCTCGACGCGGGCATCTGGTTCGGCCGACAGAAGCAGCGGGCCGTGGCCATGCTGGTACACGCCCAGCCCATGGCCCGGCTGGAGGCGGTGCCGTCCGGGGCCGGGCCGGATGGGCACGTGGTCCTGCGCGGCGAATTGCTGCGGGGCGCCGACCACGTCGACGCACTCATCAACCACGGCCGGTACGGGTTCCGCCGCTGCGCGGTCGACCGCTCGGTGGCCCTGCCGCGCTTCGCCGTCGATTGCGAGGTCGATCCGGCCGACGAGTCGGAGGTCCTCGAGATCGCGGCCTTCGCGCCCCGCCGGGTGATGGGGCCGATCGTGCTCCGCATCACCCTCTGGCCCGCCGGGAAGGTCCCCGCCGCCCGCCGGCAGCCGGCCGCCCCGGCGCGCCCCGGGACCGCGCCGCGCGAGCTGGCCGCCGGGCTGGTGGCGTCGCTGAACCAGGTCCGCGCGGCCGCCGGGCTCGCGCCGGTCGCGCTGGCACCCTCCCAGTCCGGGACGGCCGTCCTGCTCGCGCCGCACTACTTCACGGCCGAGTCGACCCATCAGGCGGACCAGGTGGACGCGATCGCGGTGGGGGTCATGGCCGGGTGGCAGGTGGACGGCCGCGTCCGGGCGGGCCACTTCACCTCGGGCTGGACCGCCGACGCCGCCAGCGAGGGCGGGCTCATCGCCGGCGTGCTGGAGCGGCCCTCGGGGCGGGAGGCCCTGCTCGATCCCGACATCCGGGCGGTGGCGGTGGGCGCCGTGCGCGAGGAGGGGAGGCTGGGCGCGGTGTTCGGGACGTATGCCTTCCTCGAGGTGGCGCCGCCCGGGGCCGAGGCGGCGGCGCTGGTGCGGCGCATCGACGTGGCCCGGGCCAAGCGCGGCCTGCCGCCGACGCAGGCCCTGGAGAGCATGTCCCGGGAGGTCGCCGAGATCTCCCTCTCGGTCGAGCGCGGCGAGCGGAGCTCCGGAGCTGCCATGCAGGCCGTGCTCGACAGCGCCCGGCGCGCAGCCGCCAGCGGCCGGGTCTACTCCTGGTCCGGCTACGGAGATCGCCTCGATTCCGTCGAGCTGCCGGAGCAGCTCCTCTCGGCCCCCGCCATCCGCGTGGCGGTGGGCGTCGCCCACTGCAAGCCCAGGGGGTCGCCGTGGTTTGGCTACTGCGTCCTCATGGGCGCGGTTCAGCAGAGCGTGACCGCGTCCGCGGAACCTCCCGCCCAGGGCGTGGTCGTGCCGCACGGGTAGGCGTGGTCGGCCCGCCGCGGCCGGGCGCTACACTGCCCATATGCGCGCCCGTCGCCTCGATCGCCTCGCCGCTGCCGTGCTGGCGTTGGCGGCAGCGGTGGCGCCGCACGCGGCCGTGGGCGCCGGCTCCACCCCATCCGGCGCCGTCGCCCATCTGCCCGACGGCGAACGCTGGATCCAGCACCTCCGCCACGACCTGCTGCCCTTCTGGAACCTGCCGGACGCCTGGGGCACGCCGCCGGGCAACTTTCCGACCTACCGCTGCAACGACGGGCGCCGTTACGACCCGTCGAAGCCCTGCGACGAGCTGCGCTACGCGCCGGGCTGGATGGCGGGCGTTCCGGGCCGCCAGCACGTGCGCATGATGTCGCGGCAGGCCTATTTCTACGGGGTCGCCTACCAGCTCACCGGCGATCCGGCCATGCTGGATCTGGCTCGGGACGGGGTGGAGTTCCTGCGGGCGCACGCCTTCGAGAGCGACACCGGCAGCGCCGTGACCTGGCTCGAGGACGGCAAGCCGGGCGGTCCGCCGGTGCTGGAGCGCACCTCGCAGGACCTGGCCTACGCGCTGGTCGGGCTGGCCATGTACTATCACCTGACCCGCGATCCAGCGGTGCTCCGGGACATCCTGCGCCTCAAGGAGCACGTCTTTCGCGAGTACTGGGACGACCGCCGGGGAATGCTGCGCTGGGTGGTCCTCGACTCGCAGGGCACCGCCGAGGAGACGCGCCAGGAGCTGGTGGCTCAGCTGGATCAGGTGAACGCCTACCTGCTGCTGGTCGCGCCGCTCCTGCCCGAGCCGCAACGCTCGGCCTGGAAGGCGGACCTGTTGCGCCTGGCTCGGCTCATGCGCGAGAAGTACTTCGCCCCCGCGCAGCACATGTACTGGGGAACGCTGCAGGCGAGGGACAGCAAGGCCCCCGGGAGCCGGCACAACGACTTCGGCCACAGCGCCAAGGCGCTGTGGATGACCGAGCGGATCGGACGGCTCACCGGGGACGGCGAGCTGGTCCGCTTCGCCACCGCCGAGGGGGCCGCGCTGCTGGCGCGCGCGCGCCTCCCCGACGGGACCTGGGGATTGCGGCCGCAGCCGGACGGTTCCGTCGACGAGAGCAAGGAATGGTGGATCGACGCCGAGCTCGACCAGCTCTGCGCCACGCTGGCCCTCCACGACCCGGCCTGCGCCAGTAACCTGGTGACGAGCTACGCCTTCTGGCTGCGCCACATGCCGGACCCGGCGGGCGGCGAGGTCTGGGGTCGGGTGATGGCGGATGGCACGCCGGACCGCGGCCTCAAGATCCACTCGTGGAAGAGCGGCTACCACTCCGCGGAGCACGCCCTGGTCGCCTACCTCACCACCCAGGCGCTGAAGCGGCGTCCGGCGGTCCTGTACTTCGCCTTCCGCGGCGCGCCGGCCGACTACCGGCCCTACCTGTTCGCCGGGAAGGTGCAGCGGGTCGCGGTGGCGCCGCTCCCGGGACGGACCGGCCGGCAGCGGGTGGAGGTCACGTTCACGGACCTGGAGTGACCCCGCGCAGGAAAGGAAACGGCGGGCCCGCCTGGAGGGCGGCCCGCCGTCTCGCTTCACCATCGGAGAACTAGGTCGACTTCGGCCCGCTGTGGCAGGTCTTGCACGCCACCGAGGCGCCCTTGTCCTTGTTCGCCTTGTGGCAGTCCTGGCACATCTTGTGCCCGACATCCTTGCTGAGCTTGATCTTCCCGCCCTCGGCGTTGCCGTGGCAGGTCTCGCACTTCACTTCCTTGTGCTTCGCGTGGTGGAAGGTGATCTCGCCGTTCTTGTTCGGAATCTTGACGTCGGCGGGCGGTTCCTTGGCCAGGGCGACGGTGGCGAACGCGAGCGCGAAGAGGATGGCTGGGATTCGTTTCACGGTTTCGAGCTCCTGCTCAGGGCCGCATGTTCGGCCCCGTGCGCTGATGTGACGCGCGAGGATATCCGAGATTCACCCGATACCTGCATCGTTCCGTCGCGGCCAGGGGCTCCACGACCTTTCGGGGACTAAGGGGTACGGCCGGCGCTGCGCCGTCGCGCAAATTTCGCGCCCGGCCGAAAAATGGACGTGGATATCGATGGCTGGGAGATTCGGCCGGATGGGCCACCGAGCCTTGATCGCCGCCGTCGCACTTGCCGTGGCCCAGCCGCAGGTCGTGTGGGGCGCAGGCCTACACCGATCCGCTCGCACATCTGCGCACATCGCGGATCGACCTTCACGGACAGCGAAACGAGCATCGCCGCGGCCGTCGCGCCTCGCCGAGGCGAAGGCGGCCATGGCGGCGCTCGTTCGCGATCGGACCCGCCGCCGCTTCCACCACAACTGGGAGAAGGCCATCGCCGGCCTCCTCCGCGCCGCGCGCGGCCGCGATCGGCCGGCCGCCCTCTACGAGGCGGCGAAGGCGAGGTACGCGCTCTACCGGTGGTCCGCGGACGAGGCCGATCGCGAGAAGGCGCTCCGGCTGGCGGCCCAGGCCGGCCGGCTGGGGGCACCCGAGGCGCGGACGCTGGCCCTGGCCATCCGCCGCGAGGCCGGCGACGATTGGCCCGCCCCGGCGCACCACCGCCCCGGGCAGAGGGCTCCCGCCTCCGCGTCGGAGGAGGAGGAGTCCACCGACCCCGCCCTGGAGCGCGTGGTGAATGCGCTGGAGGAGGCCGGAGATGCGCCGCCGTCGCCCGACCCGGGCGCCGGGCAGGCCCGCGTCTCGGAGGTGAAGGCCTGGTCCAGCCCCGACTACACGCGCGTGGCCATCTACCTGTCCCGCTGGGTGGGCTGGCAGAAGCTCGAGCTGCCCGCGGACGCCGGGCACCCGCGGCGGCTCGCGGTCGATTTGCGGCCGGCCCTCCTGGAGGGGCGGACCCTGGAGCGGCCGGTGGGCGGCCTGCGGCTCTCCCGCGTGCGCGCGGCGCAGAACGAGCCCGACACCGTCCGCGTGGTGCTGGACCTGGCGGGCGACGACCGCGTGCAGGTGTTCCGGCTCGACGATCCCCCGCGCCTGGTGCTCGACGTCGGCGCGGCGCGGCCGGTGGAGCCGCCCCCGGCGGTGGCCGTCGCCGAGGGCGATCCCGCGCCGGCCGGGGCGAGGCCGCCGCCCCGGCCCCTGCGCCTGCCGAGGCCGCCGCCGGGGAGGAGACGGCGGCGCCCGCGCCCGCCGACGGGGCCGGTCCCGACACACGGGTGGAGCTGCCGTCGCGCGCGCTGGCCCTGCTCGAGGGCGGGCCGGGACGGGCGGCGGAGCAGGGTTCCCCGCCGGCCGCCGAGCCGCCCCCCGCGCCGGACGCGGAGGGCGAGCGGCCCATCCACCGGATCGTGGTGGACGCAGGGCACGGGGGGCACGACCCCGGTGCCATCGGCCCGACCCGGGTTCGCGAGAAGGACGTGACCCTGGCCATCGCCCGGAGGCTGGCGCACAGGCTCCGCGAGGCGGGGTTCGAGGTGGTGCTGACGCGGAACGACGATCGCTTCCTGCCCCTGGAGGAGCGGACGGCGCTCGCCAACGCCGCCCGGGGCGATCTCTTCGTGTCGGTGCACGCCAACGCGCACCCGCGCCGCAGCCGGGCCGGCGTCGAGACCTACTTCCTGAACGTCACCGACGACCGCTACGCCGCCCGGCTGGCGGCGCGAGAGAACGGGGTGGACCTGTCGGTGGCCGGCGACCTGGCGCGCATCCTGACCGATCTCGACGCCAAGGCCAGCGCCGGGGAATCGATGCGGCTCGCCCGGCTGGTGCAGCGGGACGTGTGCGGCGGGGTGCGGGCCCGGGTCGGCGACATCCGCGATCTGGGGGTGAAGAGCGCGCTCTTCTACGTGCTGCTGGGCGCGCGCATGCCGGCGGTGCTGGTCGAGACCGGCTTCATCTCCAACCGCGCCGAGGAGCGGCGGCTGGCGTCGGCGCGCTACCAGGACGAGGTGGCCGCGGGCATCGCCCGTGCGGTGCGCACCTTCGCGGGCGAGGACGCGCAGGTCGCCAAGCGCTGACGGGACCCGGGCTACTGGTCGACCTGCCCGAGCTGCTTGAGGATGGCGGGCGACGGCTCGTCCTGCGCCAGCAGCGCGTGGCAGGTGTCGCAGTCCTGCGAGATGGTCTTGCCGGCCTTGGTGGCGTGCTTCTCGTCGTGGCAGCGCCAGCAGCCGCTGGTCTGCTCGTGCCCGAGCTCGCTGGGGTAGGTACCCCAGACGATGTTCATCTGCGGCCAGACGTTGAGGGCCCAGGCGTCGCTGAGCACCCGCGCGGCGGCGAGCACGGCCTCCTTCTTGGCGGCCCATGTCTGAGGGTGCTCCTTCTCGTAGAAGGAGGAGAGGGCGGTGCGGATCCCCTCCTCGGCGGCCTGGCGGCTCGGGTACGAGGCGGTGATGGCCTTCATGGCCTCGCGCTTCACGAACGGGAGGCTGCGATCGATCCGGCCCTCCTCGATGGCGGTGTCGACCTCGAAGGCGGCCGGGCGGTACTGGTGGGTGGGCCGGTTGTGGCAGTCCACGCAGTCCATGTCCCGCCAGGCGAGGGTGGCGCGGTCCGGGGGCGGGGTCTTGTCGTCGCCGGGCTGGGGCTCGTAGGTCTCGATCTTCCCGTCGGGGTGGGTGACCTCGACGGTCTGGATGTTCTGTCGCTTCGGGTCGGCCAGGTAGCGGATGCGGACGCCCGAGGACACGTGCCAGTGAATGCCTCGCCCGACCTCGCCGCCGCCCACGTGCATGAGCAGCACCGTCTTCTTGGGCGTGCTCTTCTCGTCGTCGGCGTAGTGCGTGAGCACCCGGAGCCGGTCGCCCACGAAGCGGGTGGGCCAGTGGCACTGCTCGCAGGTGTCGCGCGAGGGGCGCAGGTTCTTGACCGGGGTGGGGATGGGGCGCGGGTACAGGTCGAAGGTCACCGAGACCACCTGCCAGGCGCCGGAGAGCTTGGACTTCACGAACCAGCTGGCGCCCGGGCCGATGTGGCACTGGACGCAGGCCACCCGCGAGTGCGGCGAGCGCAAGTAGGCCGTGAACTCGGGGTCCATCACCTTGTGGCAGGAGCCGCAGAAGACGGGCTGGTCCATCACCTCCACGCCCTTCCAGCTCGCGCCGGCCAGGATGATGACGTTGGCCGAGGTCAGGGCGGCGAAGAGCAGGACCCGGCTGCGGGTGGCGCGCTCGTTCAGGTCGAAGACGGGCAGGGGCTGGGGCCCCTGCCGCGCCCGCCGCCGCCGCTCCATCCAGAGGGAGATCGGGATGAGCAGGAGGCCCACGATGAAGACCATGGGCAGCACCAGGTAGGCGAGGATGCCGATGTACGGCGCCTGCTCGATGCCCGCCATGCTCAGCACGAAGAACAGAAGGACGAGGAACGCGCTTGCGGTGGTGAGCACGGCGCCGGCCAGGCCGAGCCGCGTGCGGATGATGCGCTTGAAGAAATCCAGCATCTCGTTCTCCGTCGTTGCGGGCGCGCGCGCTCGCTGCAGGTCGGGAGGGACAGATCGCCGCGCGGATTAAGCACTGAAGGTCGGCACGCGTCCTGACCCGAAGGGGGCACCGAGGTCTCGGCCCGCTCGCCCCCGCGGCATCGCCGAGCGGGGCGGGCGAAGGCCGCCGACTATACTCCCCGGCATCCGATGCCACCGCCCGATGCGCTGACCAGCCTTCCCGCGTACCCCGCCTTCGAGTTCGAGACCCGCGTGCAGGAGCTTCCGCCCCTGACCGGCGATCCGCGAGCGGACTTCGTGGCGGGTCGTCGGTTCGTGGAGGAGGTGCACCGCGCCGGGGGGAGCGGACACACTGTGGTCCGGCTGCAGAGCGCCGCCACGGACCGAGTCGTGAACCTGCTCTGGGACCGGGCGGTCGAGGAGGCGGCCCGGGCCCACCCTCCCAGCCCGGTGTCGCTCATCGCCATCGGCGGCTACGGCCGCCGCGACCTGGCGCCCTACAGCGATCTCGACCTGCTGGTGCTGCACGGGGACGGCAAGCCCGACGGCTTCGTCAAGGCCGCCGCCGAGAGGCTGGTCTATGCGCTCTGGGATCTCCGGCTCGAGGTCGGGTACGCGGTCCGGGATCTCGAGACCTGCGACGCGCTCGCCTCCGAGGACCACACCGCCCGCACCGCGCTGCTCGACCTGCGCTACCTGGCCGGAGACCGCGACCTGTTCCGGGCGCTGGAGCGGGCCGAGCTGCACGGGCTGTCGGCCACCAAGGTGGAGAAGTTCCTGGCCGACAAGCTGGACGAGATGCGCTCCCGCCGGGAGCGGTTCGGCGACTCCCTCTACCTGCTCGAGCCCAACATCAAGGAGTCCGAGGGCGGGCTGCGCGACCTGCACTCGGCCCTGTGGCTGGCGCGGGTCCGCTTCAAGGTGGCCGGCATCACCGAGCTGCTCTCGCGCGCCCTGCTGCCCGAGCGCGAGATCCGCGAGATGCGCCGGGCGCGCGACTTCCTGTGGCGGGTTCGCAACGAGATGCACTACCAGGCCGGCCGCAAGTGGGACCAGCTGACCTTCGACGTCCAGCCGCAGATCGCGACCGCGCTGGGCTACGCCGACGGGGACGGCCACCAGGCGGTCGAGGAGTTCATGCGCCACTACTACCTGGCGGCCAAGACGGTGATCGTCGCCTGCGACGCCATCATCGACCGCTGCCTGGAGCCGCAGAACGCCACCGGCTGGCGCATGGTGCCTCCCCCCGCGGCGGTGATCGGCGCCGAGCGGGTGGTCCCCATCCTGGGCGGGCAGCCCACCCGCGCCGCCGACCGCTTCCTGCCGGGACGAGAGCTCAAGGTGTTCCGGGGGCGGCTCACGGTCGCCGACAAGGACCTGCTGCGCCGCTCGCCGGCGGCGCTGGTCCGGCTCTTCGCGGCAGCCGACCGCGAGGGGCTCGATCTGTACCCCTACGCGCGCGATCTGGCGGCGCAGGTGGCCGCCGAGCTGCCCGCCGCCGCGGCCGCCGATCCGGAGCTGAATCACGAGCTGCTGGCGTGCTTCACGCGGCCGGGCACGCGCGGGCGATTCCTCACCCTGATGCACGAGATCGGGGTCCTGCCCCACGTCCTGCCCGAGTTCGCCCGCGTCACCGCGCGCCGGCAGATCGACGTCTACCACGTGTACACAGTCGACGTTCACCTGCTGTTCGCGGTGCGGCGCCTGTTCGCGCTCCGCTGTGGCGACGTGAAGGAGCCGGGGCTGGGAGAGCTCATGCGCGGCCAGAAGCGCCCGCTGGCGCTCTACCTGGGCACGCTCTTCCACGACATCGGGAAGGGCAGCGGGCGGGATCACTCGGTGCGCGGGGCGGAGATCGCGGTGGAGGCCTGCACGCGCCTGGGCGTCGATCCCGAGGACGCGGCCGACATCGAGTGGCTGGTCCTGAAGCACCTGCGCATGTCGATCATCGCCCAGCGGCGCGACCTCTCCGACCCCGAGCTCATCCACGCCTTCGCGGAGGAGGTGGGGACGCTGGATCGGCTGGAGAAGCTGTATCTGTTGACCTACGCCGACATCGCCACGGTGGGCCCGCGCACCTGGACCGAGTGGAAGGCGAGCCTGCTGCGGGAGCTGTTCGACAAGACGCGGGATGCGCTGGGCCGCGGGGAGCACCGTCCCTCGCCCGGAACGGCCGAGAACGCCGGCCGCAGCCGCGTGGCGGAGGCGCTCGCGGCCGGGCCGCGCCGCGCTCCGGCGGAGGCGCGGGCGGCCTTCCTGGCGGCCATGCCGGCGCGCTACTTCGTGACGGTGGCGCCCTCGGACGCGCCCCGGCACCTGCGCCTGCTCGAGCTGGGCCGGGGCCGCCCGGTGGCCTCCTGGGTCCGCCACCATCCGCGGCTGGGCCTCTCGGAGGTGGCCATCACCGCCCGCGACCGGCCCGGGCTGCTCGCCACCGTGGCCGGCGTGCTGGCCGCGCACCGCATCGACATCCAGCACGCCGAGGTGTTCTCCACGCCCGACGAGCCCGCCCTCGGTCCGCTGGCCGGGCGCGCGCTGGACGTGTTCCACGTTCGCGGTCCCGAGGAGTCGACGCTGCCGACCCTACGATGGCGCGCGGCGCGCCGCGACCTGGCGCGCGTGCTCCTGGGCGAGGAGTCGCTCGACACGCTCATGGCCAGGCGTCTGCGCGCCTCGACGCTGCCCGCCAAGCCGCTCCCCAGCGTCCCCACGCGTGTCGTCATCGACAACGACAGCGCCCGCGCCCACAGCGTGGTGGACGTCTTCGCCGCCGACCGGGTCGGGCTCCTGCACACCCTGGCGCGGACCTTCTTCGAGCTGGGGCTCTCCGTCGATCTGGCCCGCATCTCGACCGAAGGGCAGGGCCACCGCGCCTCGGACGCCTTCTACGTCCGCACGGCCGATGGGCGGCGACTCGAGGGCGCGGAGGCGGAGCGGGTGACCGCCGCGCTGGAGGGCGCCCTCTCGCGCGAGTAGCCCGCAGGCTGCGAGCCTGGCGCCGCGGGGCCGACCCGGAAAGAGGTCGTCGCAGGCGTCACGACCCGTAAAGGGAAAGCGTTCGTTGAAGGCCCCAGAGGGCGTTGCGTGAGCTCGCCTCCACGAGCCTCTCTCTGGAGGGCGGCCGTTCCCCGGCGGGATGCTCCGGAAATGATCCGGGATAGCGCGCCCTTGTCCACTCAGCGCGCCGTGGACACCATGTTCCCCGGGCAGTCGGGGTAGGGGAAGGGAAGCAAGCCGCGAATGAAGCGCTCCATCCGCATCGGTGTCGTCACCGCCTGGCCGGAGGATGACTGGCATAGCAGGCGTCTCCTCGACGCCTGCTGCCAGCGCTGTCACGCGACCGCCATCGACCCGGCGCTCCTCTCCGCGGCCGTCGGCCCCGACGGGCTGGTGCCCTCGGCGGGAGGCGTCCCACTGGACGTGGATGCGCTCCTCCTGGCCCGGGGCCTGGGCCGGAGCGGAGACCCCGACGTGCAGTTCGAGCTGTACCGGGCCCTGGAGGAGGCGGGCACGCTGGTG
Organism: uncultured Pseudomonadota bacterium; assembly: GCA_963736345.1. GTDB lineage: Bacteria > Myxococcota > Myxococcia > Myxococcales > Anaeromyxobacteraceae > Anaeromyxobacter. The sequence goes on from CAVTOU010000020.1 coordinate 133,313, forward strand.
GTGAACCGGCTCGAGCCCCTCCTGGCGGCCCAGGACAAGTTCCGGACCTCGTGGCTGCTGTCGCGCGCCGGGGTGCCCACGCCCCCGGCGGTCGTGGCGCAGACGTCGGCCGACGCTGACGCGGCCCTGGCGGCGCTCCGCGACGCCGTGGCCAAGCCCATCGCCGGCTCGCTGGGAGACGGCGTGGAGCGGCTGCGGGCCGACGCGGCCGGGCGGCTCGCGGTGCGGGAGAAGGTGGCCCGCGATCACGGCGTGTACCTGCAGGCGTACGTGCCGCATCCCGGTCGGGACCTGCGGGTGTTCGTGGTGGGCGGGCTGGCCCGTGCGGCGATCGTCCGCACCGCGCCGGCGGGGGAGTGGCGAACCAACGTGGCCGTGGGTGGCCGGGCGGAGCCGATCGACTGCCCGGCCGAGGTGCAGGCCGTCGCGGAGGCAGCCGCCGGAGTGCTCGGGCTGGACTACGCGGGGGTGGATCTGGTGCCGGGGCCGGACGGCCCGATGGTGATCGAGGTGAACGGGAACCCGAGCTGGCAGGGCATCCAGGAGACCACCGGCCTGGACATGGCGGAGGTCATCGCCGACCACGTGCTCGCTCGGGCCCTGCCCCGGCTGAGGACCAGCGACCACATTGTGCGTGAGCGTACGGGGGCGACAAATGGCTGACGAGAAGAAGGGCGGCAACAAGGGGGCGATGACGGTCTCGGAGGCCGGTCGCAAGGGGGGCGTCCGCGTGCGCGAGACGCGCGGGCGCAAGTTCTACGAGGAGATCGGCAAGAAGGGGGGCGAGACGGTCAAGGCCGAGCGGGGTCGGAAGTTCTACGAGGAGATCGGGAAGAAGGGCGGCGACACCGTCAAGGCCGAGCGGGGCCCCCGCTTCTACGAGGAGATCGGGAAGAAGGGCGGCGAGACCATCAAGGCCGAGCGCGGCACGCCCTTCTACGAGGAGATCGGGCGCAAGGGCGGCCACAAGGTCCGCGAGCTGATCGAGAAGGGCAAGGCCGAGGGGGAAGGCGGGCCCAAGGCCGAGCAGGACGGCGGCGAGCGGTAGGCCGCCGCGGAGCGGCGAGCCTCACGGCTGGCCTTGGTGGCGGCGAAGCCCCGGGGGGGGGAGCCGCCGTGACAGGGGAGGGGGACAGATGGCGGACAACGAGGAGAAGGGTGCGCGCCGGGGGGAGCCCGAGGACGGGCGCCGCGGCATGACGGTTTCCGAGGCCGGCCGCAAGGGTGGCATTGCGGTCCGGGACGAGCGCGGGCACGCGTTCTACGAGGAGATCGGCAGGAAGGGGGACAGAAGGTCCGGGAGCTGATCCAGCGGGGGAAGAACCGGACCTGATCACGCCGGCGTCCTGCGAGGACGGAGCCCACCCGGAGCATCGGGCGGGCTCTCGTCTTGCGGGGACGTCCGAACCGCCAGGTGATGGGTCGAGCCCGCGCCTCGCTGCGCGCTTTGTGGACGGCCAGAAAGCTGCTAGATCGCCCCCATGGCGGCCGCCCCGATCGTGGAGATCGACCCAGCGCATCCTCAGCCCCGGGTGGTGGAGCGCGCGGTCTCGGTACTCTCCTCCGGCGGGCTCCTCGCCTACCCGACGGACACCTATTACGGCATCGGGTGCGACCTCTTCGACAAGCGGGCCATCGAGCGCATCTACCAGCTGAAGCAGATGCCCAAGACGCACGAGCTGTCCTTCGTGTGCCAGGACCTGGCCGAGATCTCGCGCTACGCCATCGTCGACAACTCGGCCTACCGGGTGCTGCGGCGAAAGGTGCCCGGGCCGTACACGTTCATCCTGCCCGCCACGCGGCTCGTGCCCGACCTGGTGCTGCGCCGGCAGAAGACGGTCGGCATCCGCATCCCGGACAGCGCCGTGGCGCTGGCCCTGGTGCGCCGGCTGGAGCACCCGCTCATCTCGACCTCCGCGGCCACGCCGGGCGGGGAGATCCTCATCGACGCGAAGGACATCAAGGAGCAGCTCGGGCACGGCCTGGACCTGATCCTGGACGGGGGCTACAAGGCCGCCGAGCCGTCGTCGGTGATCGACCTGTCCGGGCCCGAGCCGGTGGTGGTGCGGGTGGGGAAGGGCGACGTGACGGATTCTGCTGGAGTGACGGCAACCTCCCCCGTCCCCGAACTGGACCGCTCGCAGCCACGCGATATCGTGCCGTCGTGTCCTCCCTCGACCCCGTCCTCGACCTGTTCCTCGCCCATCTCCGGGTGGAGAAGGGGCTCGCCGAGAACAGCGTCGAGAGCTACGGGCGGGACGTGCGCACGTACCTGGCGGCGCTGGAAAAGATGGGGATCACCTCGTGGGAGCAGGTCGGCCGTACCGAGGTCCGCGCGCACCTGGCCGGCCTCGTCCGCGCGGGGATCTCGTCCCGCTCCCAGGCGCGAGCGCTCTCCGCCATCCGGGGCCTGCACCGCCTGCTCCTGGCGGAGCGGATCGCCCCGGCCGACCCCACCGACGAGGTCGACTCGCCCCGCGCGGCCCGGCGCCTGCCGGGGCTGCTCTCGCGCGACGAGGTCGAGCGGCTCCTGCCGGGGCCGGACGCGCGCGAACGGCGGCCGGGCGCCGCGACCGCGCCATGCTGGAGCTGCTCTACGCCACCGGGCTGCGCGTCTCGGAGCTGGTCTCGCTGCAGCTCAACGACGTGGACCTCGAGGCGCGCGTGCTCCTGCGCGCGCGGCAAGGGGAACAAGGAGCGGCTGGTGCCGGTGGGCGCGCCCGCGGCCGAGGCGGTGAAGGCCTACCTGTCGTCGGCGCGGGAGCGGCTCCTGCGCGGCCGGCGCTCCAAGGACCTCTTCGTCACGCCGCGGGGCCGGCGGCTGACGCGCCAGGGCTTCTGCGAAGCTGCTGGGCCGCTACGCGCGGACCGCGGGCATCCGCCGCGCCATCTCGCCGCACAAGCTGCGCCACTCGTTCGCGACGCACCTCCTGCGAGGGCGGGGCCGACCTGCGGGCGGTGCAGGCCATGCTCGGGCACGCCGACGTCTCCACCACCCAGATCTACACCCACGTCGATCGGACCCACGTGAAGCGCCTCTACGAGCGCTTCCATCCGCGGGCATGACCGCTCCGGCGCGCTTCCGCTGGCGCAGAGGGGCCGCACCGGCCGCGTTGACCCCGGGCGCCCGGTGGGCTAAAGAACCGCTTTCCTTGTGAGGGTTTGCGTTGGATCCTCGGACATCGCCGCACGGCTGCTGAACTTCATCGTTCTCGTGCTGTCGCTCACCGTTCCACGAGTTCTTCCACGCCTGGACGGCCTACCGGCTCGGCGACGACACCGCCGCGCGGATGGGACGGCTCACGCTCAACCCGCTGCCTCACTCGATCTGTTCGGAACGGTCATCCTGCCGCTCCTGAACGCGCCGATCGGGTGGGCGAAGCCCGTGCCGGTCAACCCGGCCAACTTCCGCCGCGACGTTCCGCATGTCCACCGGCGACATCCTGGTGAGCATCGCCGGACCGCTCTCGAACCTCGGGCTGGCGCTCGTCTGCGCGGGCATCATCTACGGCGTGCTGCTGCGCGTCGCGCCCCGGGGATCGTCGAGCGCGGGACGGCGCCCGCGTGCGCTCCTCATCCGGCTCGTGATGCTCAACGTCGGGCCTGGCGATCTTCAACCTGCATCCCGGTCCCGCCGCTCGACGGCGAGCCACGTTGCTGGGGACCTGGTTCCCGATCGCTACCGCGGAGCGTGGGAGCAGTTCGCACGGATCGCTCCCGTTCCTGCTCATCGCCGTGGTCTTGCTTCGGCCCGGTGCTGTGGCGCGTGATCGGCCCTCCCATCGACTACCTCCCGACGTCGTCTTCCGGATCGCCGCCGGAAGGGCAGCCTAGCCCTGATCACCATGACCGCCCCTCCACGCCAGGTCGTCGTCAGCGGCATGCGGCCCACCGGCCGCCTCCACCTCGGCCACCTCCACGGCGCGCTCGCCAACTGGGTGCGGCTGCAGGACGAGCAACGACTGCTTCTTCTTCAGCGCCGACTGGCACGCGCTGACCACGAGCTACCATCGGACCGAGGTCATCAAGGAGTCCGAGCGCGAGATGTTCGTGGACTTCGTCGCGGCCGGCATCGATCCGCAGAAGTGCGACGCTCTTCGTCCAGAGCGAGGTGAAGGAGCACGCCGAGCTGTTCGTGCTGCTGGGCATGATCACGCCGGTCGGCTGGCTGGAGCGCTCGCCCTCCTACAAGGAGATCCGGGAGAACATCACCGACCGCGACCTGGCGCTGTACGGCTTCCTCGGCTACCCGGTGCTGCAGACCGCCGACGTGATCCTCTACAAGGCCAACCGCGTGCCGGTGGGCGTGGACCAGGTGCCGCACCTCGAGCTGGCCCGCGGAGATCGTCCGGCGCTTCAACTTCCACTACGGCGACGTCTTCCCCGAGCCGCAGCCGCTCCTCACCTCGGCCCCCAAGATCCTCGGCACCGACGGCCGGAAGATGTCGAAGAGCTACGGGAACACCATCGACCTGGGCGAGGACGCGGAGATCGACCCGCAAGAAGATCATGGGCGCGGTGACCGACCCGGCCCGCAAGCGCCGACAGGACCCGGGCAACCCCGAGGTGTGCGGGATCTTCTACCTGCACCGGGTGTACAGCGACGCCCGACACCATCGCCTGGGTGGACCAGAACTGCCGGACGGCCGGGATCGGCTGCGTCGACTGCAAGAAGAAGCTGCTCGGAAGCTCCTGCCGGCGCAGGAGAAGATGCGCGAGCGGCGCGAGGCGCTCCTGGCGCGCCCCGGGGACGTCGACGAGCTGGTCCAGCTCGGGACGCGGAAGGCCCGCGACGGTGGCGGAGCGGACGATGGTGCAGGTCCGGCAGGCCATGAAGCTCACGCTGGGGTAGCCTGGGAGCCGCACGAGCGGGGACGATCGCCGGATGGCGAGGCACAGCCAGACGACGCGCGCCGGCGAGCGCAGGGGCAGGCGGATGAGCCTGCCCCGGAGCGAGCGGGGGGTCCGGGGGGGCCGAGTTTCTCCCGGCCCCCCCGACAAGATAGCCCGCAGGGGCAGGCGGATGAGCCTGCCCCGGAGCGAGCGGGGGGTCCGGGGGGACGGACTCATCGTCCCCCCAGGCAAGACAGACCGAGGCGTTCCGCGTCCGGCTGCCGCCGCTGCGCCAGGGTGAGCCGCCCTTCGAGGGTCCGCTCGACCTGATCCTGCACCTGGTCAAGGAGCACGAGGTCGACCTCTTCGACATCCCCATCGCCGCCATCACCGAGAGCTACCTGGCCACGCTGCAGGCGCTGCGGCAGCTCGACATCGACGTGGCGGGGGAGTTCCTGCACATGGCGGCGCAGCTGCTGCTCATGAAGAGCAAGCTGCTCCTGCCGCGCACCGAGGTGGCGGAGGACGCCGCCCCCGAGGACTCCGGGGTCGACCCCCGGGCCGAGCTGGTGCGGCGGCTCCTCGAGTACCAGAAGTACCGCGCGGCCGCGGAGGAGCTGGGGAGCCGCGACATCCTCGACCGGACCGTGTTCACCAGGCGCGCGCGGGCGGAACGCCCGGCCGCGCCGGAGGGGCCGGAGGGCCTGGCCGACGTCTCCGTCTTCAAGCTCATCGAGGCGCTGGACCGCGCCCTGGAGAACGCCCGCCCGGAGCTGGTCAGCGAGGTCGTCACCGACCGCCTCACCATCAACGACGCCATCAGCCGGGTGGCCGAGGTGCTCCGGCTGCAGCGGCGGGCGACTTTCGACGAGCTGCTGGCCGGCCCGTCCGAGCACCGCAACACGCGCGCCGCCGTGCTGGCCACCTTCCTGGCCATCCTGGAGATGGCCAGGCTCCGGCTCATCCGCATCTTCCAGGCGGCGATGGACGAGGCCGGCCCGGGGGCGGAGATCATCGTGGAGGCCCGCGACACGCTGGGCGACGATGTGCCCCAGGACCAGGAGGACTACCGTTGACCGCCGATTCCAGCCAGCGCAGCGAGGGCGAGGGCGGCCCGGCCGCCGCGGCGACCGCCACCCCCGGCGTCTCGGCCGAGGAGCTGTCCGCCCTGCAGTCGGCCGAGGAGGCCAAGCAGGGCGATCCCGCCCTGGAGGACGTCGAGTCGGCGCAGATCGACGTGGCCGAGGAGAAGGAGGAGCCGTTCGAGAAGCTGGCCGGCGAGGCGCGGCGGCTGGGGGAGGGGCGGGTGCGCACCGTCCTGGAGAGCCTGCTCTTCCTGGCCGAGAGGCCGCTCACGGCGGAGGAGCTGCGGCAGGCCACCGGCATCGACCTGGAGCGCATCGCCAGGGGGTTGGATCAGCTCTCTGGGCAGTACCGGGACGGGCTCTCCGGGATCGTGCTGCACGAGGTGGCGGGAGGATGGCAGCTCCGGACCTCGCCCATCAACACCAGCTTCGCGCGCCGCTTCCTCAGGGTGAAGCCCCAGCGCCTGACCCGCGCCGCGCTGGAGACGCTGGCCATCGTGGCCTACCGGCAGCCGGTGACGCGGCCCGAGATCGAGGATGTCCGCGGGGTCGACAGCGGCGCGGTGCTGAAGGCGCTCCTCGAGCGCCGGCTGATCAAGATCCTGGGCAAGAAGGAGGAGCCCGGCCGGCCCATCCTCTACGGGACCACCCGCGAGTTCCTGGAGTTCTTCGCGCTCAAGGACCTGGCCTCGCTCCCCACGCTGCGCGAGTTCCACGAGCTATCCGAGGAGCACCGCGAGATCGTGGAGAAGGAGACGCCGGAGCCGCTGCCCGGGATCGAAGGGATCGTCGAGGAGCTGTCCGACCCGGGCGCCCGGGCGGCCCTGGAGGCCAAGCGCGCCGAGGGCGATGCGGCGCTGGATCAGCTGGAGCGCGCCATCGCCGACGCGGACGCCAAGAGCAAGGCGGCCGAGGCGGCGCTGGGGGAGAAGAAGGAGGAGGAGGGCGCGGGTGGGAGCGCGGGCGTCGCCGGCGGTTCCGATCCAGGCGGGGGCGCGGGCGGGGGACCGAGCGCGGGCGGCGGCGGGGGAAGTTGATCGTGCCCCAGGAGCGCCTCCAGAAGTTCCTCGCCTCGGGCGGGATCGCTTCGCGGCGCAAGGCCGAGGCGCTCATCACCGCCGGGCGGGTGAAGGTCAACGAGCGCGTGGTCACCGAGCTCGGCACGCGGGTGGATCCGGACCGCGACCTCGTCACCGTGGACGGCAAGCTGGTCTCGCCGCCGCAGGCCCGGAGCTACTACCTCCTCTACAAGCCCCCGGGCTGCGTCACGACCGCGTCCGATCCGGAGGGGCGTCCGACCGCGCTGCAGTACCTGGCGGGCGTCCGGGCCCGCGTCTTCCCGGTGGGCCGGCTCGACTACGACGCCGAGGGCGCGGTGCTCTTCACCGACGACGGCGAGCTCGCCAACCGCCTGGCCCACCCGCGCTACGGCCACCAGCGCGTGTACCTGGTCAAGGTGCGGGGCGAGCCCGACGAGCGCGCGCTGAAGCGGATGGCGGCCGGGGTGCGGCTCGAGGACGGCCCGGCCCACGCGCTCGAGGTCGGCATCCACGAGCGCGCCGAGCGGAACGTCTGGATCCGGGTGATGGTCGGGGAGGGGCGGTACCACCTCGTGAAGCGGCTCTGCGAGGCGGTGGGCCTGGCCGTGCAGCGGCTCTTCCGGCCCGAGTTCGGCGGCGTGACCGTCGAGGGGCTCCGCGCCGGCGAGTTCCGGCCGCTCACGCCGGGCGAGGTGCGCTCGATGCGGCAGCGGGTGGGGCTGGCGCCCGGCGAGGCCGTCCCTCCTCCCCTGCCGCGGAGGCTGCCGCGCGCCGCCCGGCGGCACGGCCACGGGCCGCCGCCGGTCCCGGGGGCGGAAGGTCCACCCTCTCCCGGGCCGAAGAGCGATCGGTCTCGAGAATCGAAGGCCTCTTCCCGGGAGCGGGACCGGGAGCGGGGTGATCACCCCCGGAACCACGGCGGCTCGGCCCGGACCAGGGTTCCGCCCGAGCGCATCGAGGCGAAGAAGTCCTGGAAGAAGTGATACGGGTGCACGCGCTCCGGCCGCGACGCCTCCTCCAGGCGCCGGGCGAGGGGCTCGGGCAAGGACAGCTCGAGCGCCGCCAGGTTCTCGGCCAGCTGCTGCGGGCGGGTGGCCCCCAGGATCAGCGCGCCCACCCCGGGCCGCCGCAGGGTCCAGGCCAGGGCCACCTGGGCCGGGGGCCGGCCCAGCTCGCGCGCGGCCGCGGTCAGCTCGTCCACGATGCGCCAGTTTCGGTCGGTGAAGAGCTTGTCGAAGCCCGGGTTCCCGTAGCCCTGGATGATCTCCAGCCGCCCCTGGCCGCGCGCCGTGACGCCCTCCCGCGTGTACTTGCCGGTGAGCAGCCCGGACGCGAGCGGACTCCAGGCCACCACCGCGCTGCCCAGCCCCAGCGCCGCCGGCACGTGCTCGCGCTCGATGTTGCGCTCCACCAGCGAGTACTCGAGCTGGAGCGCGATGATGGGCGGCAGCCCCTCGCGCTGGGCCAGCGTCTGCGCCCGCGCGTAATACCAGGCCGGCACGTCGGAGAAGCCCGCGTACAGGATCTTGCCCTGGCGCACCAGGTCCGCGTACGCGGACATCACCTCCTCGACGGGGGTCATCGTGTCCCAGGCGTGCATCCAGTAGAGGTCCACGTGATCGGTGCGGAGGCGGCCCAGCGAGCCCTCCAGGGCGCGCACCATGGCCTTGCGACCGTTCCCGCCGCTGTTGGGGTCGCCGGCGGTCGCGCCCAGCGTGTACTTGGTCGCGATCACCACCCCATCCCGGCCCCCGGCCTGCCGGAAGTACTCGCCGATGAGCGACTCGCTGCTGCCGTTGGTATAGCCGTCGGCTGTGTCGACGAAGTTGCCGCCCTGGTCGAGGTAGCGGGCCAGCATCTCGTGGGCGGCCTCGCGGGGGCTGCCCCAGCCCCACTCGGTGCCGAAGGTCATCGTCCCCAGGGCCAGCGGGCTCACCCGGAGCCCGGACCGACCCAGCAGGTGGTACTGCGCCGGCGTCCTCGCCTCGCTCATGGTCGTCCTCCTGCGCCAGGACATGGCGTGCCGCGCTCGCCGTCGAAACGTGAAAAATCAGAAAGGGTCGTGTAGCCTTGCTTCACAATGCCCATGGCCCCGCCGCTCCAGGCCCTGCAGGTGTTCCTGGCGGTCGCCCGGCGCCGGAGCTTCACCCAGGCGGCGCGCGACCTGGGGGTGACGACCTCGGCGGTCAGCCAGGCGGTCCGCCAGCTGGAGGCGCAGATGGGCGTGCCGCTGCTGGCCCGCACCACCCGCAGCGTCGGCCTGACCGGGGCGGGCTGCTCGCTGGTGGAGGCGGCCGGCCCGGGCATCGCCCAGGCGGTGGCCGCGCTGGGCCGGGCGGCCGCCCAGGCCGGGGAGCTGGTGGGGCAGCTCCGCATCTCGGTGCCGCAGCTCGCCATCCCGCTGGCGATCGAGCCGGTCCTGCCCGGCTTCCTGGCTCGCCACCCGCGCGTGGTGGTGGAGGTGACGGTCGAGGACCGCCTGGTCGACGTGGTGGGCGACGGCTACGACGCCGGGGTCCGCTTCAGCGACGCCATCCAGCGCGACATGGTCCGGGTGAAGCTGACCGGGCCGCTGCGCTTCGTGATCGCGGGGGCCCCTTCGTATCTCGAGTTGCGCGGCACGCCGCGCCGGCCCGAGGACCTGCTCGAGCACGACTGCATCAACTACCGTTCGGCGACCAACGGGGCGCTCTACCTGTGGGACCTGGAGCAGGGGCGCAAGCGCTGGCGCGTGCCGGTGCGCGGCCCGGTGATCACCAACGACCTCCCGCTGATGCTGAGCCTGGCGCTGGCCGGCCGGGGCCTGGCCTACCTCTTCGAGAAGGCGGTGCGCGAGCGGGTGCAGCGCCGAGAGCTGGTGCAGGTGCTGGAGCGCTTCACGCCGCCCGGCACCGAGCTGTCGCTCTACTTCCCGGCCCGCGCCCGCCTCTCGCCGATCCTGCGCGCGTGGATCGACGCGGCCCGGCAGGCGCTGGGGAGGTAGCCTTCGAGCCGATGAGGAGCCCGTCCGCACGGCCCGTCGAGAAGGTGAGCGAGGTCATGGGCCGGGCCCGGGTGGCTCGGCGATCCCTGGCCGGCGCACGCTTGCGCCGCAGTCCACGACCGGCGAGCATGCACCCCGATGCGCCGGTTCCTGGTCCTCCTCCTCGGGGTCCTCCCCGCCGTCGCAGGCTGCGATCGCACCGGCGACCTGAGCTCGGCCGACCCCGATCAGCGGGTCCGGGCGGTCCAGACCGCAGGACGTCGCGGCGCGGAGGGGACCGCGCTCCTGCTGGTGGCGCAGCGCGACGCCGATCCCAGGGTGCGGCGCGCGGCGGTCGAGGCCTTCGCCTCCCGCGACGGGCGCGCGGCGGTGGACGCGCTGGCCGCCGCCCTGGGCGACCCCGACGCCGACGTCGTCGCCATCGCCGCCCGCGGGCTGGCCGCGCGCCCGTCCATGCCCCGCACGCGCGATGCGCTGGTGGCCGCCTACGGGGCCGCCTCGCCCGCCGGCCGGGCCGCCATCGCCGACGCATTGCAGTCGGTCGGGACGTCCCTGGGGCAGGCGGTGGAGCTGGAGGCGCGCGCGCTCTGGGAGCGCAACCTGAACGTGCTGGCCACGGCTGGACCGGCGCGGGCGGGCGCGGCGGAGGAGATCGGCGCCAGCGCCCGCGCCGAGGCGGTGTCTCGGCTCTTGCCGCTGGTCGATCCCAACCGGAACACCGACCGCTCGCTGCTGGCGGCGGCGGCCCGCGGCCTGGGCGAGGCGGGCGACCGATCGGCCAGGAAGTACCTGGAGGTCCTGCTCCAGGAGGGCGACGCGGAGCTGGCCGAGGCCGGCGCGCAGGCGCTGGGAAGGCTGGCGGACCCTGCCGCCGCCGACGCCCTGGCCACGGCCGCGGTCCAGGGCGCGGGCCGGACGGCGGGGTCGGCCGTCGAGGCGCTGGCGCGGCTCCCGCAGGCGCCCGAGGTGGGGACGGCGCTCTGCCTGGTGGCGCTGCGATCCCTCGATCCGGCGGTGGCGGCGCGGGCGGCGAGTGCCGCGCGGGAGCGCGATGCGGCGTGCCCGGTGAAGCCGCTGCTGGGGCGCCTGGGGCAGGTGGGCAGCGCGGCGGCCCTGGCGGCCCTGGCCGCGCTCCGGCCGGCGGAGCCCGAGGTGGTGCCGAGGATCCTTCCGCTGCTCGACCCGGCCCGCACTCCGGACCTGGAGGTGCGCGTGGCGGCACTGCGGGCTCTGGGCTCACTGCGCAGCCCGGCGGCCGCGGCGGGAGTGCGGGAGCGGGCGCTGGCGCTCAAGGCCAGGGTGGCGGCCGCTCGGGTCCGCTGGATCGCCGGGCACCTTGCCGGGGCGCCGCTGGCGGGGATGGCGGCTACCGGCGACGAGCGGCTCCAGGCGGTGCTGGCGCGGGCGCCGGGCGCGGCGCCGGGCGCCGGTCCGGAGGAGCCCGGCCTGGCGCCGTTCATCCCGCCGCCCACCGGCGACGCCATCGAGCTCGGGGCGGCGCTGGCCGAGCTGGGCCGGCAGCGCGGCGCGGGTGCCGAAGGGCTGCTGCTCGGGCTCGTCTCCGATCGGGAGGGCTCGGTGCGGGCCGGCGCGCTCGACGGACTGGGCGCGCTCGGCGCCGAGGGCGCGCTCGCGGCCGCCACGGCGGCGCTGTCCGACGGGGATGTGCGCGTCCGGCTGGCGGCGATGGGAGCCCTGAGGAAGCTCGGGACCAAGGGCGCAACCGTCCTGCTCCGCGCCCTGGGAGAGCCCGGGCTGGATGCGGAGTGGTGCAGCGCGCTGGCGGGCGCGCTGGGCGAGGCCGGGCTCCCCGAGGCGGTGCCGGCGCTGGCGGGAAGGCTGGGCGGCCCCTGCGGCGTGGCCGCGGCCGAGGCGCTGGGTCGGATTGCGTCCCCGGCGGCCGCCACGCCGCTGGCCGAGGCGCTGATGCGACCGGAAGCGATCGGCAGGCTGGAGATGGTCGAGGCGCTGGGCCAGATCGGCGGCAGCGCCGGGGCGGTGGCCCTCTCGCGCGAGCTCACCAGCGATCGGCCCCAGGTGCGCGCCGCCGCGGCGCGGGCGCTGGCGTTGCTTCGGTACGAGCCGGCCTCGCCGCGGCTCGAGGCGCTCCGCAGCGACTACTACGGGCGCGTGCGCCGCGCCGCGGTGGAGGCTCTGGCCAAGCTGCCGGCTGGGACGTCGCGGCCGAGGCCCTGACGGCGAGGCGGTGGCTTTCGGGCGCGGGCGCGGGGCAGGGGCGGCGCGTTCACGCAGGGATCACGGCGTGATAGAACCAGCGCATGGCGGACCTGCGCGCACTGAAGGACAAGGCGGCCGAGCTCGCCGCCAGGGGGAAGGTGGACAGGGCCGCGGCGGCGTACCGCGGCGTGCTCGAGGCGGATCCGCGCGACGCCGCCACCCGCCAGCGCCTGGCCGAGGTGCTCCGGCGTGCCGATCGGGTCCCGGAGGCCGTCGCCGAGTACGCGGCCGTGGCCGACCAGTACGCGCGCCAGGGGCTCCTGGCCAAGGCCATCGCGCTCTGCAAGACCATCCTCGAGCTCGACCCCGACCACGGCACCACGCAGGCCGCCCTGGCCGAGCTGTACGCGGCCCGCGCCAGGAGCGAGCGGCCCACCCGGCTCGGCGGCGTCCACGGGCCGGCCGTGCTGGTGCCGGGCCGCGGCGAGGAGGGCCCGACCCTGGTATCGGTCGCGGCGCCGCCGAGGACGCGCACGTGGAGCTTCCCCTGGCGGCGGCGCGCCCCGCCGCGATCGTTCCCCCGCCGCCACCCGGCGCGCCGGCGCTCTCCTCGGTCGAGACGCCGCTGGCCCAGATCCTCTCCGTGGCCCGGGCGGCGACCGCCGCCGGGGTGGAGGACGACATGGTCCTCGATCTCGAGGACGAGCCGCTGGACATCATCGAGGCGCCGGCGTTCCACGCCGTTGCGCAGGAGGAGCCCGGCGCCGGGCGGGAGGCGGAGGAGGGCCTGGAGGTGGCCGAGGTCGTCGCGGACCAGCCGCTCGAGGGCGCCGGGGTCGAGGAGGGCGGGGAGGCGGAAGCGGTTCCGGACGACGCCGTGCTCGAGGCGGCGCCGCACCAGGCAGCCCCTGCCACGTCTTCTGGCGGCCGCCCGGTCCCGCTCGACCTGGCCCTGCCCAGGGTGCCGCTGTTCTCGGACCTCTCGCGGGAGGCCTTCATCGCGCTGACCGAGGGGATGGTCCTGCAGCGCGCCCGCGCCGGCGAGACCGTTCTCCACGAAGGGGACGCCGGGAACAGCTTCTTCATCGTGGCCGGCGGGACGCTGCTCGTCACCAAGCGGGACGACCGCGGCGAGCGGGTTCGCCTGGCGCACCTCTCGGAGGGTGACTTCTTCGGCGAGATGGCGATCCTCTCGGGGTCGGCCCGCCTCGCCACCGTGACGGCGGAGACGGACGCCGAGCTCCTGGAGATCCGGGCCGAGGTGCTCATCGAGCTGGCCGGCCGCCACCCGCACGTGGCCACCTCACTGCGCCGCTTCTACCGGCAGCGGCTGCTGGCCAACGCCATGGCGGTGAGCCCGGTGTTCCGGCCGCTCTCGCGCGAGGCGCGCCGCGAGGTGATGGCCCGCTTCCGCACCCGGGAGGTCGCGGCCGGCGAGGTCGTGATCCGCGAAGGGGAGCCCTCGGACGGTCTGTACGTGGTCCTGGACGGCGGGCTTCAGGTCAGGCACCGCCGCGGGGCCGAGGGGGTCGAGGTCGCCGAGCTGCGCGAGGCGGACGTGTTCGGGGAGATGAGCTGCCTCCGCAAGGTCCCGGCCACGGCCACCGTGACCGCACGCCGGCCCGGCACGCTGCTGCGCCTCCCGCGGGCCGGCTTCGACGAGCTGGTGCTCTCGCACCCGCAGATCCTCGAGGTGGTGGCGGAGCTGAGCGAGGAGCGGGCCGAGAGCCTGGACGCCATCCTCTCCGGGCACGCGCAATGGACGGAGGAGGGCCTGGTCCTCGTCTAGCGCTCGGCTCCGCGGGGGCGCGGCCGCGGGTCAGGCGGCAGCGGGCGGCGCGGGCGTGGTGGGCAGGACCGCCGGCGGCTGGCCGAAGCGGGTCCGCAGCACGGCGCCGAAGGCCAGGAACCAGGTGGCCACCCAGACCATCGCGCCCAGGACCGGGATCTCGGCCACGACGGCGAACACCAGCGTGCCGGCCGCGAGCTCGAGCACCATGGTGCGGCGGGTGGGCGGCAGGGGGAGCACTCGGCCGAGGTAGTACGTGAGCGCGGTGATCCCCAGCACCCCGCCGGCCATGATCAGCACCAGCTGCACCGGGATGAGCAGGATCCCGATGACGGTCACGGCCAGGAGCACGGCCAGGATCGGCATCGCCACCGAGCCGAGGAGCCCAGCGGCGAGCGACCGCCACGGCCCGGAGATCATCGCGCTCGACACCGCCTCCATCCGCCGCGGGAAGACCGCGAGCACGAGCAGCCCGAGGACGAAGAGGACCGCGAACCGGAGCAGCGTCTGGAAGACCATGACGATGGGCGTGGGGACATCCGGGAGCAGGTGGAAGCTCACCTTTCCGGGAAGCTGGGGCAGGCTGGGGAAGGAGACCGAGTGCGTGGAGCCGCCCACGTGCGCGGTGGGATCGACGTGGACGCGCCCGCCCACGCTGACCACGTCCTGATCGACGTTGGCGCCCGGGCCGATCTCCACGTTGCCCATGACCGCCACCACCTCGCGCGCCGAGGCTCCCGTCGCCAGCGACGCGCTCCCCATCACGGCGGACACGTCCCGCGCGCGGGAGCCGGCGTCGAGGGTCACCTTGCCGAGCACGACGTTGGCGTCTCGCACCTGCGCGCCGGTCTGGACCCGCAGGTTGCCCCGCACCACGTTGGCGTCGCGCACCTCCTCGCCAGGGAGGATGGTCAGGTCGCTCCCGGTGGACTGCCGGTCGCGACCCTGCTCGCCCATGGGGGCGGCCTTGGTATCCGCTCGACCGGCGCGCTTCAGCGCCCGCTCGGCGTCGCGGAGCGCCTGCTCGGCCCGGCGCTTCGCCTGCCGGCTCATGCCGGGCGGCAGCTCGTCGCCGACCAGGTCGGCACGGTGGACCACCATGAGCTCGCCCTGTCGCTCGGCGGTGAGCCCGCCCTCCGTCAGCACGGCCCGGAGGGCGTCCTCGACCGCGACGTTCTTGAAGCTCGCGGTGACCGATCCGGTGATGCGCCCCGGGGGGAGGACGATCGACAGGCCGGCGCTGGAGGCGATCTCCTTGAGGGCGTCGTCGACGTCCTCCGCGTCGAACTCCCCGGTGAAGCGGCGGCCGGTGGGCGGGTCGAAGCCGGTCAGGACCGGGGGGGAGGCGGGGGTGGCCTCGCCCTGCTCCGCGACCACCACCGTGTTGCCGGTGCGTGTCGCGACGAGTCCCGCGCCGGTGAGGGCGGCGCGCAGGGCGTCCTCGGCCGGGACGTCGCGGAGCTTGAGGGTCAGCGTACGGCTCCCGGCGGTCCCGGTGTTGAGGACCACGTTCCACCCGGCGGCGTCGGCGATGCGCTCGACCGCGTCGTTCACCGACATGGAGCTGGTGAGGGTGACCGGCTTCCCGGAGGGCTTCGACCAGTCGCCGCGGAGCGGATCGGAAGGGAGCGGCGCCTCGGCCAGCGGCGCGGCGGGCGGCCGGGGCGGGGCGGGGGGATGGGTGGGGGCCTGGAGCGCGAGCGCGAGGAGGAGGGAAAGCATGGGACTCCGGATCAGGTGACCTCGGTCCGCGGCGAGGGGATCAGGCGGGAGAGAGCCAGCAACAGGGGAAGGCACAGCGCGGCGCAGGCCGCCGCGATGGGAAGGCGGAGGACGCTCACCACCGGCGGGAGCACCTGCGCCCCGAGCCGGAGGGTCTGCGTCAGGTCGCCGAGCTGATCCGCCAGGCGCGCCGCCGTGGGCACCCAGGCGGCGTTGCCGCCGACGAGGAGGGCGACCGCCAGGGCCGCCACGATCGCGCCCAGCACCGCCACCGCGGTCCGGCGCTCGCGCGAGAGCGCGCGCTCGCGCTCCTCCACCCGCTGCAGCACGGCGGCCGTGAAGTCCTCGGGGAGGTCGGGGCCGGGCAGGGCGTCGAGGGCCAAGGAGAGGGCGCGGTAGGACTCGAGCAGCGCGGCGCAGTCGGGGCAGGACGCAGCGTGGTCGGTGGCCCCGGCCGCCTCCGCGGCGGAGAGGACGCCGTCCACGAGCCGCTGGGCCCGCTCGTCGGTGAGATGGGCGCCGGTGCGGATCATGACCGTGCCTCCGCTGCGGGTGCGCCGAGCTCGGTGCGCAGCCGGGCCCGGGCCCGGTGCAGCCAGGTCATCACGGTTCCGATGGGCACGTCCATCGCCTGCGAGATCTCCTTGTAGGAGAGGTGCTCGACGTGGAAGAGCTCCACCACCTCGCGGTAGTTGGGGGGCAGTGCAGCCACCGCGCGCCGGATGCTCCCGGCCAGCTCGCGCTGCTCGAGCGCCTCGTCGGCGCGCGGAAGGGTCGGGTCCGCCAGCTCGCGCGCGCCGCCCCCCTCCGGATCGGCGTCCAGCGCGACCTCGGGGGGGCGGATCCCGCGCCGGCGGCCCAGGTCCAGGCAGTGGTTCCGGGCGATGCGGAGCACCCAGGGCGCGAAGGGCTGGGTGGGATCGAAGGTGCCGAGGGCCGCGTAGGCGCGCACGAACGTCTCCTGGGCGGCGTCGCGGGCGTCCTCGGCATGTCGCAGGAGGCGCACGCACAGCCCATACACCGCCCGCTTGTGCAGATCGACCAGCCGTCCGAAGGCCTTCTTGTCCCCGCGGGAGGCGGCCAGGGCGAGCGCCGCCTCTCCTGTCAGGGAAGGACCCACCGCCCGCTCCTCCGAGGGCAGGGACAGTATCGCGAAATCCAGCGCAGGAGCGGCCGCCACGACCATGGTGGTCCCTACGGGCCCCCTTGGCCGCTATTTCGCTGCCGGTCGGCTGGGAGGTTCGGATGAGCGGGGGAGCTGGCCACTTTAGCGTGTCATTTCAGCCACGTAACGCTGGTCCCGCCCGATGGGTCGGGCGCCGTCGGTCCCGCGCGGGGGCACGCGGAGCATCCGGACTGGCGCTCGCTCGTGAACAAGGGGTCGGACGCCGAGGCGGGACGCACTAGATTGGCGCGGTGCCAGCCCCTCACCCACGCGTCGACATCGACGGAAGCCTCGGGGAAGGTGGTGGACAGATCCTGCGGACGGCGCTGTCGCTGTCCGCGGTCACCGGTCGACCGTTCTCGATCGAGCGCATCCGCTCCAACCGGCTGAAGCCCGGGCTGCGCCCGCAGCACCGCGAGGCGGCCCGGGCCGTGGCCCGCATCGTCAACGGGCGGCTCTCGGGCGACGAGGTCGGCTCCACGCGGCTGGAGTTCACCCCGCGGGCGGCGCCGCGCGCAGGGGAATGGGCCTTCGACATCGGCACCGCCGGCTCGACGCCGCTCCTCCTCCAGACGGTGTGCTGGCCGCTGGCGCTGGCCGGCGCGCCGTCGGCGCTGACCTTGCGCGGGGGCACGCACCAGGATCACGCGCCCAGCTTCCACTACCTGGCGCTGGTGTGGGCGCCGGCCGTGGCGCGGCTCGGGTTCCGGATGACGGTCGAGCTGCAGGCGGCCGGCTTCTATCCGGAGGGAGGGGGCGAGTTCACGGCACGGATCGAGCCGGCCACGCCGCTGCCACCGCTCGATCTCCGCCACCGCGGCACGCTTCTCGAGGTCGAGGTGGTCTCGATGGTGGGTGGCCTCGGCTACGACGTGGCCGATCGGCAGGCGACGCGGGCGCTGCGTCGGCTCCGGGACCACGGGATCGCCGCCCAGGCCGAGCGCGTGCCGGTGCCGGCGCGGGCCTCGAAGGGCGGCCACGTGCTCATCGTCTCCACCTTCGAGCGCACCCGCGCCGGGCACGGCTCGGTGACGGCCCGCGAGCGTTCGCCGGAGGAGACGGCGGACCTGGCCGTGGACGCCTTCCGGGCCTACCTGTCGCGCGGGGCGGCCGTGGACGGCCACCTCGGCGATCAGCTGCTCCTGCCCGCGGCGCTGGCCGCGGCCGGCCACCCTCCCAGCCCGCCGGGGGTGACGCCCTCGGTCCGGTACTCGGTGAGCGAGGTGACCATGCACCTCGTCACCAACGCCGACGTGGTCCGGCGCTTCCTGGACGTGGACGTCGCGGTGGAGGGACGCGTGGGCGAGGAGGGCGAGGTGCGGATCGTCCCGCGTCCCCAGCAGCACGGCTGAAGGACGCTCCGGCCGGGCCGCCCCGCGCCGCCGCTACAACCACCGCTTCTTCCGGAAGACCGTGTAGAGCAGGAACGGCAGGGTCAGCATCGCCCCGACCACCACCGGCATGGCCACCCGGGGCGGGATGATCTCCAGGTTCATCCCGAAGAAGCCGGCCAGGAAGTTGAGCGGCAGGAAGATGGTGGAGATGAGCGTCAGGCGGGCCATCACCGCCGAGAGCCGGTTGTTGACGTGCGAGAGATGGGCATCCTGCGCCGACGCGAGCAGGTCGCGCTCGGTATCGACCTCCTCGGTGAGCCGGACCGCGTGATCGACCACGTCGCGGAAATAGACCGCGGTCTGCCGCTTCACGGCCGGGAGCCCGGGGCGGGCCAGGGTGGCGAACACCTCGCGCTGGGGGGCCAGACGCTTGCGGAGGACCGACTGGCGGCGGCGCGCCAGGATGATGCGATCGAGCAGGTCGGCCTGTCCGGACGGGCTCTCGCGGGCCAGCACCTCGTCGGCGAGCTCCTCCACCTCGGCCGAGAGCGCGTCGACCAGCGCGAAGTGCACGTCGGAGAGCGCGTCGAAGACCAGGTACAGCGCGAAGTCCGGTCCGCGCGTGAAGAGCGCCGGCTCGGTGGCGCAGCGCTCGAAGACGCGGTCGACCTCGCCGATGGGCGTGGAGTGCACCGTCACCAGCGCCTCGGGCGTCAGGAAGGCGTGCAGCTCCTTGGGCCAGATCTCGGAGTCGTCCGGCGCCGGCATCATCCGGTGGACGACCATGAAGAGCTGATCGCCGTATTGCTCGAACTTGACCCGCTGATCCTCGTGGGCGCAGTCCTCGAGCGCCAGCGGGTGGAACTGGAAGCGGTCGGCGAGGAAGGCGAGGGCCTCCGGCGAGGGTGCCAGGTCGAGCCACAGGGGCGCCCCGGGCCCGGCCAGCTCCTGGCCGCCCCGGAGCACGGTTCCCTTCTCGAGCCGCAGCACGCGCATCCGCCCTCCCAGGACCTCGAGGAGCGGGGATAGCGTACCTCGTGCGAGGCGGGCCGGGATGGTGTAATCGGTCGGCGTGGGCTTCTTCTGCTCGCGACCCGTCCTCGTCGCGCTGGCGTGCGCGCTGGCCGCAGCCTGCGCGGGCCCCTCCGCGGCCGGGGTGGCTTGGCCCGGTCCCCCGACGTCCCCCTCCGAACCACCGGCGGCCGTGCTGGCCCGGTTCGTCGATGCGCTCGAGGCCGGGCGCTGGGCGCAGGCGGGAGGGCTCCTCTCGGCCCGATGGCGCTCCGGGTACACACCCGCGCGGCTCCGGGCGGACTACGCCGGCGCGGGGCCGCTGGCGCGCGAGGCGGCGGCGCGGGTCCAGTCCGCGATCCGGGTCGGCACGCCGCTGCAGGTCGAGGATGGCCGGGCCTGGCTGCCGGTGCTGGGAGGAAGGGCGCTGCTGGTGGCGGAGGAGGGCGGCTGGAGGGTCGACGCGCTCGAGTGAAACTCGGGCAACATCCCGAACCCCATTGAGAACCCTCGATTCGCCCGCTATAAGGACCCCCGCCATGGACGACCGCTCCGCGCTCGACGCTCTCCGCAAGGTCATGGACCCCGAGCTCCACCGCGACGTCGTGTCGCTGGGGATGGTCAAGGACCTCCGGGTCGACGGGGACGCGGTGCGGCTCCGGGTCGAGCTCACCACCCCGGCCTGCCCGCTCAAGGACACCATCGGCAGGGACGTCGAGGCGGCGCTGCGCGCCGTCGGCGCCAAGCGGGTGGAGATCTCCTGGGGTGCGCAGGTGCGCTCGGCGCCGGGGGTGACGCAGTCCGAGCTCACCCCGGGCGTGAAGAACATCGTCCTGGTGGGCGCTGGCAAGGGCGGGGTCGGGAAGAGCACGGTGGCCATCAACCTGGCGGTCGGGCTGGCCAGGCTGGGCGCCCAGGTCGGCATCCTGGATGCCGACGTGTACGGGCCGTCCATCCCCATCCTCACTGGCGTGACCGCCCGTCCCACCTCCAGCGACGGCCAGCGGCTCGATCCGCTGGTCGCGCACGGCGTCAAGGTCATGTCCATCGGGTTCCTGGTCGAGCCCGACCAGGCGCTGGTCTGGCGAGGTCCGATGGTCACCAGCGCGCTCATCCAGCTCCTGCGCGACGTGCGCTGGGGGGAGCTCGACTACCTGATCCTGGACCTTCCCCCCGGGACCGGCGACGTGCCGCTCACGCTGGCGCAGAACACCCGGGCGGCGGGCGTGGTGCTGGTCTCCACCCCGCAGGACGTCGCCCTGGCCGACGTGATCCGCGCCAAGCTCATGTTCGACAAGGTCGCGATCCCGGTGCTGGGCCTGGTCGAGAACATGTCCTCCTTCGTGTGCCCGCACTGCCACGCCGAGACCGCCATCTTCGACAAGGGCGGGGCGCGGGTGGCCGCCGAGAAGATGGGCATCCGCTTCCTGGGTGAGATCCCCATCGATCTCGCCATCCGCGAGGGCGGCGATCGCGGGGTCCCGGTGGTGGCCGGCCAGCCGGACAGCCCGCAGGCGCAGTCCTTCCTGGCCATGGCCCGGAACGTGGCCGGGGCGGTGAGCACGCAGGTCCTGAAGGCGCCGCGGCTCCCGGTGATCGGGTCCCAGCCGCGCGCCTGACGAGGGCGGCCATGAGCGAGAAGCCCACGGAGGAGGCGGCACCGGTCGGGCTCGACATCGAGGGGCAGGAGATCCCGGAGGGCGGCCGCGGTCTCATCCCGGACGCGGTCAAGAAGGCCATCCTGGCCGGGGTGGGCGCGCTTTTCATGACCGAGGAGGGGGCGCGGCGCCTGGCGCGGGAGTGGAAGCTCCCCAAGGACCTCATCGGCTTCATCGGCCAGCAGGCCACCTCCGCCAAGGAGGAGGTGCTGCGGGTGCTCTCGGACGAGATCCGGCACTTCCTGGAATCGGATGTCGTGCGCCGCGAGCTGGGCCGGGCGCTCGAATCCATGTCGGTGGAGGTGCACGCCGAGATCCGGCTCCGGCGCGACCAGGACGGAACGGCGCATCCGGAGGTGAAGGCGGCGGTCCGGCCCGGCCGCCCGGCGGGTCGGAAGGGGCGGAGGTGAAGATCGCCGCCCGGCTGGTGGCCCTCCTGGGAGCGGTGGCCGTGGGGCTGTTCCTGTTCCGCTCCAGCCCGCGCCACGTGGTGCTGGTCTACGATCTGCACGGCCTGGGCGGCGCGCGTTCCCTGGAGGTGGTGATCCGCAAGGACCACAGCGTGGTGCGGCGGGCCACCTTCGCGTCGCCCGGCGCGCAGGTGAGGCATGCGGTCCAGTTGACGGACGGCGCCTACCGCGTCGATTACCGGGTGGACCGGCAGTCGGATCGGGTCGAGGGGGAGCGCGACATCACCGTCGCGGAGTCGCAGACGATCGTCCTTCCGCTCGCCCGGTGAGTGCGCTGCCCGCCGTCGGGTTTCGGGGCGGGCCCGCTGGCGCGGGCGGGGCGGGGACGCGGCGGGGGCGGCTCGGGTGAGTCGCAGCCCCGCGCGGGGTGGCGAGAAGAGGGCCGCGACGCCATCCTATCTGCGTGATCGACCTTCACTTCGTCACCCCCGATCTGGCCGTCGGGGCGAGCTTCCCCATGGCGGCGGCTGCGCGGCTGGCCGGCCAGCACGGCATCGATCGCGTCGTCGACCTGCGGGTAGAGGCGCGCGACGACGAACGGGTCCTGCGCGTGCACGGGATCGAGCTCCTGCACCTCCCCACCCAGGACTGCTGCGCCATCTCTCCGTCCCACATCCGGGAGGGCGTGGCCTTCGCCCTCGAGGGCATGGAGCGGGGCGAGCGGGTCCTGATCCACTGCCAGTACGGGATCGGCCGGAGCGCGCTCCTGGCCCTGTGCGTGCTGGTGGCGCGCGGCGACGGGCCGCTCGACGCCATGGCGCGCCTCAAGGAGGCGCGCCCGGCGGTCTCGCCCGGGCCGGAGCAGCTGGCGGCCTTCGTCGAGTACTGCCGGTCCGTCCGCACCGAGAAGGGGGCGAGCTGGCCGGTTCCACCCGTGGACCGGCTCGGCGCCATCGCCTGGCGCCACCTGCTGCGCGAGGACGGGGCCCTGGACCCGTCGCGAGCCCGCGCCGCGTCTACGCGCCGCTGGTGAGGCCGGGGCCCGCGCCGCCGGCATTCTCGGCCGGCTGGGCCGGGGCGGTCCGCAGGCTGAAGCGGAAGGCGGTCCCGCGGCCGACGCGGGAGCGGACGCGCACGTCGCCGCCGTGCGCCTCGACGATGCTCTTCACGATGGCCAGCCCGATGCCGAGCGTGCCCCCCTTGCCGCTGCCCGGGCGGTCGTCGCGCACCTGGTACAGCCGGTCGAAGATGTGCGCCAGGTGCTCGTCCGAGATCCCCGAGCCGTGATCGATCACCGAGATCTCGATCCGCCCCGGCGTGGTGGAAGCGGCCGCCACGCGGATGGCGCTCCCCTCCGGGCTGTAGCGCTCCGCGTTGGTGAGCAGGTTCACCAGCACCTGGACGATGCGGTCTCGGTCGCCCCAGGCCCGCGGGGTGCCGCGCGCCACCCGCGCGCGCAGCCGGACCCCGCGCTCGGCGAAGCGGGGGGCCAGCGACAGGACCGCGTGGGTGAGCACCTCGCTCACGTCGATGGGGGCGAAGGCGTAGGCCTCCTTGGTGAGCTCGTGCCGCGAAAGCTCGATCAGCTCGTCGATGAACTGGCGCAGCCGGCGGCCGCTCTGGGCCAGGACCTGCATGGCGGCGCGCTGCCGGACCGAGAGCTCACCCAGCTTCTCGCCCAGCAGGAGCTCGGCGTAGCCCAGGATGGTGACCAGGGGCGTGCGCAGCTCGTGCGAGATATTGGCCAGGAAGTTGTCCTTCTGCCGGTCGGCCTCCTCCAGCGCGTTCACCGCCCGTGTCAGCTCCTGGGTGCGACGGGCCACCTCGCTCTCGAGGCGCGCGCGCTCCTCGCGCAGCGCCCCGAAGAGCCGCGCCTTCTCCAGCGCGATCGAGGCCTGCAGCGCGAAGGCGTCGATGGCCTCCGGATCGCCCTTGCGGACGCGCGGGGCGCCGACCACCAGCACCGCCACCGGGCGCCCTTCGCTGCGCAGCGGCGCCAGCACGACGCGGCGGATCCGGACGAGGCGGTAGAGGCGCCGGATCTCCCGCTCGCCGGGGGCGCCGAAGAGCTCCTCCACCGCCCGCCGCGGATGGTCGGTGTGCACGGTGCGGCGCTCCGACAGACAGCGCCTCACCAGCGGCGCGTCGAGCGGGTCGATGCGCAGCGCGGCGATGGGGTGACCCAGCGCATGGTCCAGCGCGCTGCGCAGCGGCATCGGGAAGGAGAGGTAGCGCCAGGTGAGCATCGAGGTGCCGTCCAGCGCCGGCGCCAGCACTCCGCAGTGGAACCCGAGCCGCCCCAGCTCCCGCGCCAGCACGCCGTACATCCCGTTCTCGTCGGTCTCCACCATGAGGTGGGCGCCGGCCAGGTGGAGGGCGGCCAGCGTGTCGCGGGCCTGCTTGGACTCGGCCAGGGCCCGCCGCTCGCGGGTCACGTCGCGCGCGATGAGGTGCAGGACCGGTCGACCCTCGAGCTCGATCTGCGAGGCGGAGAGCGAGATGGGCACCGGCTCGCCGTAGCGGCGCCGTAGGCGCGCCTCCTCCTCGCGCACCACCCGGGCGCCGCCCAGGCGGGCCAGCAGCGTGGACGCACTCAGGGTCGGGTGCTCGAGGAGCTGGCCCAGGTTGAGGCTCCGCAGCTCGACGCGCGTCCGGCCGGTCAGCTCGCACAGGCGCTCGTTGCCCTCCAGCACCTGGCCGTCCTGCGCGTTCACCACCAGGATGGCCTCGCCGGCGCCCTCCTGGAACACGCGGTACATCGCGTCCCGGCCGACGATCTCGCGCCGGAAGCTCTCCGCCTCGAGGCGGGCGGCCACGAACCGGCCCAGCGCATCCAGCGACCGCAGCGCTGCGGCACGCTGGCGCCCCGGCAGGACCAGCCGCAGCACCTTCACCTCGTCGGGGCGCTCCGTCAGCCGGAGGAAGATCGACTGCAGGGCGGCCGTGCCGGGCTCGGTGCCGAGCCACACCAGCTCGGCCAGGGCTCGCTCGCAGGCCGCCAGGATGCGCGGCGGGGAGGGGACGACCAGGAGGGGCTCGCCAGGGCCGTGGCCGGGCTCGCGCTCGAGCAGCTCCACCACCCGGGCACGGAGCGGGAGCGGCCCGATGGCCATGCCGTCCACGGCCAGGGTCTCGGCCTGCACCCCCTGGCCGCGGCGCCGGATGGCGAGGAGCTGGATGAGCGGGGCGCCGGAGATGCGGGCCGCGTCGCGCGCGATTTCTCGGAGCTGTCGCTGCATCCAGGGGAGGTCCGGGCTCGCGGGAGGCGAGCCGCGCGGAGATCGTCCCACGCCCGAACGTCCGTTGACAAGGGAGTCAGCCGGTCCTTACAAGCCCGCCGGCCGCAGCCAGGTCGTGCGTCCCAGCCGGGACGCCGCCGGGCGGCCCGGAGGAGCGGCCGTGGCGATCGAGACGATGGCGGTCGTGGGTGCGGGCCAGATGGGCAGCGGGATCGCCCAGGTGGCGGCCCAGGCGGGAATGCAGGTGGTCCTGGTGGACGCCACGCCCGAGCTGGCCCGGCGCTCGACCGAGAAGCTGGCCGCGACGCTGGGGAAGCTGGTGGAGAAGGGAAAGCTCGCCGCCGCCGAGCGCGACGCCGTGCTGTCGCGCGTCCGGCCCGCATCGAGCGTGGAGGAGTGCACCCGGGCGGATCTGGCGGTGGAGGCGGTGGTCGAGGACGTGGCCGTCAAGCGGGAGCTCCTCCGCCGCCTGGACGAGATCCTGCCCCGCCAGGCGGTTCTGGCCTCGAACACCAGCTCGATATCGATCACCACCCTGGCCGCGGCCACGCGCCGGCCCGCCCAGGTCGTCGGGATGCACTTCTTCAACCCGGTCCCGGTGATGCAGCTCCTGGAGGTGACGCGCGGGCTGCAGACCTCGGACGCGACCTATCAGGTGGCGGTCGAGATGGGGAAGCGACTGGGCAAGACGGTCGTCACCTCCAAGGACTCGCCCGGGTTCATCGTCAACCGCATCCTCATCCCCCTCCTCAACGAGGCCTGCTTCGCCCTGCAGGAGGGGCTGGCCTCGGCCGAGGACATCGACACGGCCGTGAAGCTCGGCCTGAACCACCCCATGGGTCCGCTCACCCTGGCGGACTTCGTCGGGCTCGACACCACGCTGGCGGTGGCCGAGGTGCTCCACCGCGAGCTGGGCGACGACAAGTATCGGCCCGCGCCGCTGCTCCGGCAGTACGTGGCGGCGGGGTGGACGGGGCGAAAGAGCGGGCGGGGGTTCTACAAGTACGAGTGACAATCCGGGCGAGGTCTCCATGGCGCGCGAGAACGTGCTGTTCCAGGTCGAGGAGGAGATCGGGCTCGCCACCTTCAACCGCCCGGCGGTGCTGAACGCGCTCGACGCGCGGACGCTCGACGAGCTGGCGGAGGTGGTCGGCGAGGTGGAGCGGGGCGCGGCCCGGGCGCTCATCCTGACCGGTGCCGGCGAGAAGGCCTTCGTGGCCGGGGCCGACATCGCCGGCATGGCGGGGATGTCACCGACCGAGGCGCGACGGTTCGCCGAGCGCGGCCACGCCGTGCTGGAGCGGCTGGAGCGGCTGCCGGTGCCGACGGTGGCCGCGGTCAACGGGTATGCGCTGGGGGGCGGCTGCGAGGTGGCGCTGGCCTGCGATCTCGTCTACGCCAGCGAGAAGGCGCGCTTCGGCCAGCCCGAGGTGAACCTGGGCATCGTCCCGGGCTTCGGCGGCACGCAGCGGCTGCCGCGGCGGGTGGGGGCCATGCGGGCGCTGGAGATCCTGCTCACCGGCGACAGCTACGACGCGGCCCGCGCCCGTGAGCTGGGGCTGGTGCTGGAGGTGCTCCCGCCGGAGCGGCTCCTCCCCCACGTGCGCCAGCAGGTGAAGAAGATCCTGGCGCGCGGACCGCTGGCGATCGCCCAGGCCAAGCGGCTGGTCCACGCCGGGGCCGGCATGTCGCTCGGCCCCGCCAGCGAGCTGGAGCGGCAGGGATTCGCGGCCCTGTTCGCGACCGAGGACGCCCGCGAGGGCATGCGCGCCTTCCTGGAGAAGCGGCCGGCCCGGTTCAAGGGGGCGTGAACCCCCGCTGGCTTGGGAGACCACATGGACATCCAGCTGACGGACGAGCAGGCCCAGGTCCGGGATCTGTGCAGGGAGTTCGCCGACAAGGAGCTCCGGCCCGGCGCCCGGCGCTGGGACGCCGAACACACCTTCCCTGGCCAGGCCATCCGCCAGCTCGCGGAGATGGGGCTCATGGGGGTCATGGTGGCGCCGGAGTGGGGCGGCGCGGGGATGAGCGCGGTCACCTACGCCCTGGCCGTGGAGGAGATCTCGCGAGGCTGCGCCGGGACCGGCGTGATCGTGAGCGTGAACAACTCGCTCTTCTGCGATCCCGTCTCGAGGGCCGGCACCGACGAGCAGAAGCGGGAGTTCCTGCTGCCCTTCGCGCGCGGGGAGAAGCTGGGGGCCTTCGCGCTCACCGAGCCCATGAGCGGCTCGGACGCGGCCGAGATGCGGACCACCGCCACCCGCAGCGGGGACGGTTACTTGCTGTCCGGTACCAAGAACTTCATCACCAACGGCCCGCAGGCGGACGCGATCCTGGTCTTCGCCATGACCGATCGCGAGAAGCGGCACAAGGGGATCAGCGCCTTCCTGGTCCCGACCGACGCCCCCGGCTTCACGCGCGGGAAGCCCGACGAGAAGCTGGGGATCCGCGCCTCCGGGTCGTGCTCGGTGTTCTTCGAGCGCTGCGCCATCCCGGCCCGCTTCCGGCTGGGGGAGGAGGGGGACGGGTTCAAGATCGCCATGTCGGCGCTGGACGGGGGCCGGATCGGCATCGCCGCCCAGGCGCTGGGGATCGCCCGCGCGGCGCTGGAGGAGGCCATCGCCTATGCCAAGGATCGCCGCGCCTTCGGCCAGCCCATCGCGCAGTTCCAGGCCATCCAGTTCATGCTGGCCGACATGCAGACCGAGCTGGAGGCCGCCCGGCTGCTGGTGTGGCGGGCCGCGGCCCTGAAGGACCGCAAGCAGCGGCACACCGCCGAGAGCGCCATGGCCAAGCTCTTCGCCTCGGAGATGTGCGAGCGGGTGACCTCGCACGCCCTGCAGATCCACGGCGGCTACGGGTACGTGAAGGACTTCGACGCGGAGCGCCACTGGCGCGACAGCCGCATCACCCAGATCTACGAGGGCACCAGCGAGATCCAGCGGCTGGTGATCTCCTCGGCGGTGCTGAAGGAGTGAAGCGCCGCGCAGAGCGCCCGCGCCCGGCGGGGCGCGCTATCCGGCGCGCGCCACCTCATCGTCGGTCTGGATCAGATGCCCGGTGCGGTCGCGCTTCACCCTGAGATAATTCACGCTGTGTGGATTGGAGGGGGAGGGCAGGGGAATCCGCTGGCGCACCCGCACGCCCGCTTCCTCCAGGCCTGCCACCTTGAGCGGGTTGTTGGTGATGAGGTCCACGGTGCGGACGCCCAGCAGCCGGAGCATCTCGGCGGCCACGTCGTACCGACGCAGGTCGTCCGGGAATCCCAGAGCCTGGTTGGCCTGGTACGTGTCGTAGCCCCTGGCCTGGAGCGCGTAGGCGCGGATCTTGTTCCCGAGGCCGATGCCGCGCCCCTCCTGGCGCAGGTACAGGAGGGCGCCCCGCCCCCTGGCGGCGACGTGGTCGAGCGCGCGGTCGAGCTGGGCCCGGCAGTCGCACTTGAGCGAGCCGAAGACCTCGCTGGTCAGGCACTCCGAATGCACCCGAACGGGCGGTATGCCTGCGGCCAGGTCGCCGAGGACCAGCGCCACGTGCTCGGCGCCCGTTCGCCGGTCGCGAAAGACGATGGAGCGGAACGTGCCGCGATCCGTCGGCAGGGGGGCCTCGGCGTACAGATCGAGGTGTCCCTCGGCTCCTTGGGCGCCGCCGACCGCCACCAGGTTGCGCATTCTCGGAACTCCCTTTCCCGTGCTCCGCCAGATACTGGAGTGAACCGGTCTATTATCCGTGAGACCGGCTCGCGGCAAGCATCCAGTGGATGTCGGCAGGGGGGGTGGAGGTTACCGGGTGCGCATTGACTTCGTCCGATCGGGCAATTACGTGTGGGTTGGCATGCAAGCGGACCTCTCGTCAGGGGACCTCGCCCGGGCCACCGGCCACACGGTGCGGGCGATCCGGTTCTACGAAGAGGAAGGCCTGCTCAAGCCGGCCGTGGTCAGCGAGGGCGGGCATCGTCGCTACACCCAGGACGACCTGGAGAGACTGCAGCTCATCTCCGACCTGCGCGAGCTGGGGCTCTCAATCTGCGAGATCCGGTCGGTCCTCGAGATCCGGACCGGGTGCCACACCGCCTCGGAGTTCGCGCTCCGGTTCCAGCAGGTCCTGGCGGGACACCTCGAGCAAGCGCAGCGCCGGATGGAACGGCTTCGGCGCGTCAAGCGCGAGCTGCTGGACGCGCTGACGTCGCTCGGCGAGGGGCTCTCGGCTGCCGCCGATCAGTGCCCGTGCGCCGTCGCCGACGCGGCCCATGCGCCGCGCATCGTGCGCGTACTGGCGCGTCAGCCCGGCTGCTGCGGGCACGCTCGGCACGATCCCGCGGACGCGGACGTGATCGGGGAAAGCAACGTGGGCGTCGGCGAGCCGTCCTCGGTCGGCGTCGACGAGCCGGGCGCCGGAGAGCATCGGCCTCCGCTGGCGCGCAGCTGACTTCAGGTCCGAGGGGCGGTTCGACGCCCCGGCGCGAGCAGGGGCCCGGTGCGCCCCCAGTGCAGAGCCTCGCCTGCGGCAGCGTTCCTGGTGCGGGTCCGGGCGGCGCCGGGAGGCAGCGGGCGTCGGCCGGCCCCGCGCCTAGTTACCATAATCCATATTATCGGACGCTGGGTCAGGCATGCTCCGGGACCTTACTGGCTCTCGAGCTTCCCCGCGGTCCAGGTCGTCTGGGGATGCGCCATCCTCGCCCTCACGGCTACCTACCTCTGGGCCACCATCCTCTTCGGCATCCGCTTCTCCAACCTCACCCATCGCGGGATCCTCCACCAACGGTCCGTACCGGTTGACGAAGCATCCCGCCTACGTGAGCAAGAACCGCAGCTGGGGCGGCTCCTCCCGGTGCTGAGGTTCAAGCCGGGACGGCTCCTCAACATCTAGGCTCCGACCCGCGGCCGGGCTTCTCTGCGGGCTGGTTCTGTACGCGCCCTGGGTTGATGATCACCCCGGACCGGGCGAAGTGCCCCGACCGCTGGGAATCGTTTCCCCTCGTGATGGCAGACACTTGAATGATGTGGCGGTTTGGCCGGGCCGGCCGGAACGCGGGTACGCTTGTTGCTCGTCAGGATCCCGCGGCACCCACGCACGAGGAGTTCCCCTGAATGGAGCAGCAGCTCAGAGATCTCACCAAAGCTCTCATCCGCCGTCGCGAGCGGCTCGTGGCCGTGGTGACCGTCCCGTTCGCGCTCTACTTCATCAGCTCGAGCACGGGGATGACGTGGCAACAGCTTCGCGTGCTGGTCGCGATCGTCGCCTTCATCATGCTCGCGACCCGCTTCGCCGGCGGCGCCTGGCTGCTCCGGCGCGCCGGCGAGCTCGGGGCGCTGGCGCAGCGCGCCGACCCGGAGTCGCTGCGCCGGGCCAAGGCCGGCCTGGCCCGCTTCCCCCGCTACTCGGCGGTCATCGCCGGCGCGCGCTGGCTGGTGGGCGCTCCCGTGGGGGCGATCGTCACCTCCGCCTTCGCTGGCCTCTCCGGGCTACAGCTCGCGGCGATCGCCGTCGTCCCGTTCATGGTGGTGCCGTACGTGATCACCATCTCCTACGTCATCGCGGAAAACGGCATCGCCCCGGCGCTGGCCGGCCCGGTGCTGTGCCCGGTGCGCCTGCCGCGCGCGCAGATCGTGGACATCGGCGAGAACGCCCGGCGCCTCTTCCTCGCGCTCG
Source organism: uncultured Pseudomonadota bacterium (assembly GCA_963736345.1). Lineage (GTDB taxonomy): Bacteria > Myxococcota > Myxococcia > Myxococcales > Anaeromyxobacteraceae > Anaeromyxobacter. The sequence goes on from CAVTOU010000020.1 coordinate 163,409, forward strand.
CGATCTCCGCGCTCCCGGTGGGCACGCTCACGTTCCTCTTCGCGATCTCCGCGACCCACCTGGTCGAGTTCCACCACCTCGGCCTCCACCTGGTCGTCATCGCCGCATTCACTGCGCTCCTGCTCTTCCTCGTCGTCCGCGAGTCGTCGCGCGGGACGAACCGCAGCGTCGACGCGCTCGTCGAGAGCATCGAGGCCGCCTCGCGAGGCGACTTCGCCCGCGTGCGGCCCGATGGCGGCAGCACCAGCGAATACGGTCACGTCGCGCAGAGCGTCCACGCCCTGGCCGGCACGGTCGAGCGCCTGCTCCGCGAGCTGGCCCGCATGAGCCGCGAGCACGAGGCCGGCGACGTGGATGCCGCCCTGGAGGAGGGCCAGTTCGAGGGCGCCTACCGCGACATCGCCCGCGCCGTCGACGAGATGGTGGGCAGCCACGTACGGATGAACCGCCAGGCGATGGAGACCTTCGCGCGCCTGGCGCGCGGGGACTTCGACGCCAGCCTCGCGCCGCTCCCCGGCAAGAAGCGCTTCGTCAACGAGACCCTCGAGGGCGTGCGCGAGAACCTGACGGGACTGGTGGCCGAGCTGACGCGGGTGACCGCCGCGCACGCGGCCGGCGACGTCGACGCGGCCCTCGACGCCGCGCGTTTCCAGGGTGGCTTCCGCGCCATCGCCGAGGGCGTGAACGGCATGGCCGCCGACCAGCGTGCGCTCACCGCCAAGCTGCTCGCCTGCGTGGACCGATTCGGGAAGGGCGACTTCGAGGCGCCGCTGGAACGTTTCCCCGGCAAGAAGGGCGCGGTCAACGAGACCGTCGAGCAGGTACGGGCGCGTCTGAAGGCGCTCGTCGCCGACGCCGCCATGCTCTCGAGCGCCGCGGTCGAGGGCCGCTTTTCGGTTCGCGCCGAGGCCTCCCGCCACGACGGCGACTACGGGCGCATCGTGCAGGGCGTGAACGACACGCTCGACGCGATCCTCGCGCCCATCCAGGAGATGGCGGCGATGCTCGACGCGCTCGCGGCCGGCCGGCAGGCGAGCCGCCTCGACGCGTCCCGCTACCACGCCGACGCCCGGGCCCTGGCGGAGCGGGTCAACCGGACGGTGGACCTGCTGCTCGCGCCGACCGAGGAGGCCACGGCGGTCCTCGAGGCGCTGGCCCGGCGCGACCTCCGCGCCCGCATGAAGGGCGCCTACCAGGGCGACCACGCGCGCATGAAGGAGGCCGTGAACGCCACCGGCACCTCGTTGCACGATGCGCTCCAGCAGGTGGCGGACGCCGCCGCCCAAGGTCTCGTCGGCGGCGGCGCAGATCGCCTCGTCCTCCCAGGCGGTCGCGGGTGGCGCCTCCGAGCAGGCCGCCACGCTGGAGGAGACGACCGCCACCGTCGCGACCGTCGCCGCGATGACCGGCCGGGCGACCGACCACGCGCAGCGGGCGAACGCGCTGGCCCGGTCCGCCCGCGCTGCCGCGGCGGAGGGCGAGGGGGCGATGCGCCAGCTCCAGGGCACGATGGCCGGCATCCGCCAGAGCGCCGAGGCCACCTCGCAGATCGTCCGGGACGTCTCGGGAGATCGCCTTCCAGACCAACCTCCTCGCGCTCAATGCCGCCGTCGAGGCCGCGCGCGCGGGCGAGGCGGGCCGCGGCTTCGCCGTCGTCGCCGAGGAGGTTCGTTCCCTGGCGCTCCGCGCCAAGGAGGCCGCTCAGAAGACGGAGTCGCTCATCCGCGACTCGGTGAAGCAGGCCGGCGAGGGCGCGGGCGCCTCCGTGCGCGCTGGCGAGAAGCTGCGCGAGATCCTGGTCGGCGCGGACGAGGTGACGGCCATCGTGTCCGAGATGGCGACGTCGTCGAAGGAGCAGGCCGCCGGGTTCTCGAAGGTGAGTGCCGCCGTTTCCGAGATGGACAAGGTCACCCAGCAGAACGCCGCCTCGGCCGAGGAGTCGTCGTCGGCGGCCTCCGAGCTGAACGCCCAGGCGGAGGAGCTCGCCGCCATGGTCGCCGGCTTCGAGCTCGAGCGCGCCGCGGCCCCCCCGCGCCCGCGCGCCCTCCCGAAGCCGGCCTCCGCGCCGCCGGCCCGGAAGGCCCCGGTGCTGCGTCCCCTCCCCCCACCCGCCGCCGCCCCTGCGCCACGGAACGGCTCCGACGCGGCGAAGGCGCACGATCCGTTCCCGATGGGGGACGCCCCGGACCCCATCCCGGACTTCTAGAACCGGCGGCGCTCATCCCGGGGCGACGCTGCCTGGACAGGGGCCGTTCCAGTTCCGCTTGCGGGTTTGGACATGTACCGGTTGCTCGACCGTGCACCCAAGGGGCGCAACGAGACGGGCGTCTGGTGGCGCCGGCGCGACGAGTACGACAGGCGCTGACGCGGCGAGCGCGCAGGTCGCCCGGCGGCACCCGGTGGGGCTGGCTCCGCCGGAGAACGCGGCACTCCGCTCTTCCCCCGAAGTTGTTCACAACCGGAGGTGGGTGCGCACCTCCGTGTAACCTCCCCGGGCCCGCCGGCATCGTCTGGGACATGGTGACGCCAGACGGATGCCCGGAGCGCTCCCCCGCGTCGCTCGATGTCGCCCCTGATGCCGAGGAGCCCTTCTGGACGGACCCGGAGCGGCGGCAACGCATCGAGGACCTGGCGCGGCAGCTCTCGGGCGACCGGCCGCGGTGGCGTGTGCTGGGCCGAGTGTGGGCGCTCCTTCGCCAGCGAAGAGGCGGATAGCCGACGCCAAGCTCCAGCGCGTCCGTTCCGCACCTCGAGCACGTCGGCGGCGGGCTCGTCGTGAGCCCGCCGCCGAGGACCTCAGGAACGACCTACCCCTACCAGTAGTAGAATCCGGCCCACGGGTAAGTCCCCGCGGAGAAGGCAAAGTAGGCGTAGCCATCCGTCCACTTCGCGACCGGCATCGTCCCGCACGTGGTCGCGGCGCCGTTCACGGACACGGTGCGCCCGTCCATGTTGAAGCAGCCCCAGCCGTTGATGGCCGCGGAGGTACGGTAGCAGGCGGCGCCGGTGGTGTTGAAGTTGCCGCTGTTCCCGGTGGTCACGGTGATGGGGTTCGGGCAGGGCCCGTTCCCGGCGCTTCCCGTGAACGTGGCGGTGATGGACCGCGCGGCGTTCATGGAGACGGTGCAGGTGGTCGCCGTCCCGGAGCAGGCGCCGCCCCAGCCACCGAAGGTCGAGCCGCTGGCCGGCGCCGCGGTCAAGCTGACCGAGGTGCCGGCGGCGTAGGTGGCCTGGCAGGTCGAGCCGCAGCTGATGCCGCCCGGGTTCGAGCTCACGGTGCCGCTGCCGGTTCCGGACTTGGTGACGGCCAGGACGAAGGAGTCGTTGACGGGCCCGGCGAAGCTGGCGGCGACCGACTGGTTGGCGCTCATCGTCACGGTGCAGGAGCCGGTCCCGGAGCAGGCGCCGCTCCAGCGGGCGAACATCGAGCCGCTGGCGGGCGACGCGGTCAGCGTGAGGGAGGTGCCGGAGGCGAAGTTCGCCGAGCAGGCGGAGCCGCAGCTGATGCCGCTCGGGCTCGAGCTCACGGTGCCGCTCCCGGTGCCGGACCTGGTCACGGTGAGGGTGCGATTGTCGGTGGTGGCGGTCCAGGAGATGGCATGCGGGTCGTAGTTGCAGCCGCTCCCGGGTCCGCTGCCGAGCTTGGTGGGCTCCGCGCCGGTGCTGTTGCCCTGGTAGCGCACGCAGATGGTGGTCTTGTGGCTGGTGTCGCCCAGGATCGTGAGGCCGGACATGTCCGCGGTGTCGCCGTAGTTGGAGTTGATGCCGGCGATGGCGGTATTGACCTTGGTGACCACGATGTTCTGGATCACCACGTGGCGCTGTCCCTGGTAGGCCCCGGTGCAGTTGCCGCAGGCGCGGTAGAGCTTGCCGAAGTCCTCCGCATAGAAGTTACGGATGGTCATCGTCCCGGAGCCGTTGTGCTGGAAGATCTTGTCGGAGGCGCTGCGGGCACCCCCGCCGTCGATGGTCATGGCCCCCTTCGACGACGCCTCCATCGTGGCGGCGTCCTCGCCCACGTCCTCCCACCAGACGTTCTTGAGCGTGCAGGTGCCCAGGCAATGCACGCCGTCGGCGGCCGGGTTGCCCAGGATGACGTTGGAGAGCGTGGCGCCGTCGGCGAGCTGGAACATGGCCGGCTGACTCTCGGACTGGCTGCCGGAACCGAGGGGGCCCGAGCCGACGTAGCGCTTCATCCCGCCGTCGAAGGTCCCGCTGATCTTCTGGGTGGCGCTGACGGTGACGGTGGCGGTGGCGGTGGGCCACGTCGGCGCGCTGGCGGCGCTCTCCGGAATGTCGACGGCCTGGGCCGCGTCCCTTCCTTCGTCTCCGCCGCAGCCGGCCAGGCCGAGCGCCAGCACCATGGACACGCCGATTCCGAGGATCTTCATGGCTCTCTCCTGTGAGGACAGCTCACGATCGGCGCCGGAGCCCGGGACGCTCGGCACGGTTGCACTTGAAGTGCGGAAGCTCGCACTTTGGAATGGCGCATGTCAAATCATTTGGTGACCAGGGGGCCTGCTGGCCAGACCAATTGGCCGTGCCATCGACCGCGGCCGGCGTCATCCGAGCTGCGTCGCCATGTCGCCGCGCGCTTCCTCGCCCGACGACGGGCGGGCGCGCAGGAGATCGATGGCCCCGACGTCGGCCGCAACGACGGCGGCGGGCCCCTCCAGGCCCGCCGCCGAGGAGCTCAGGATCGACCGGCGCCTACCAGTAGTAGAACCCCGCCCACGGGTAGGTCCCCGCGGTGAAGGCGAAGTAGGTGTAGCCGTCCGTCCACTTCGCGATGGGCATCGCGCCGCAGGTGGCGGTGGCCGCGCCGCCGTTCACGGAGACCGTGCGCCCGGCCATGTTGTAGCAGCCCCAGCCGTTGATGGTGGCCGCGGTGCGGTAGCAGGTGGCGCCGGTGGTGTTGAAGTTGCCGCTGTTCCCGTTGCTCACGGTGATGGCGTTCGGGCAAGGTCCGGTCCCGGGACCCGTGAAGGTGGCGGTGACGGACTGCGCCGCGTTCATCGAGACCGTGCAGGTGGTCGTGGCTCCTGAGCAGGCGCCGCCCCAGCCGCCGAAGGTCGAGCCGCTGGCGGGCGCCGCGGTCAGCGTGACCGAGGTGCCGCTGGCGACCGTGGCCGAGCAGGTCGAGCCGCAGTTGATGCCGCCGACGTTCGACGTGACGGTGCCACTGCCGGTGCCGGACTTGGTCACGGTCAGGGTGACGCCCGGGGGACCGCTGAAGGTGGCGGTGACGCTCCGCGCGGCGGTCATGGAGACCGTGCAGGTGGCCGCCGTCCCGGAGCAGGCGCCGCCCCAGCCGGCGAAGGTCGAGCCGCTGGCGGGCGCCGCCGTCAGCGTGACCGAGGTGCCGCTGGCGAAGTCGGCCGAGCAGGTCGAGCCGCAGTTGATGCCGCCGACGTTCGACGTGACGGTGCCGCTGCCGGTGCCGGCCTTCGTGACGGCGAGCGGGATGGTCGTCCGCCGCTGACGCCGGTGTTGAGGACGTTCAGGACGGAGGTGTAGGCCGGCTTCTTGTTGCCGCTGCCGTCGAAGAGCAGCGGGGTCTCACCGGAGCGCCAGGAGTCGCTGTCGCGCACGCCCCAGACCGTGATGCCGACGCAGCGCGGGACGTTCATGCAGGCCTGGGTCAGTCCCGCGTACTGGGTGGTGCTGGCCTGGGTGACGTCCACCTCGGTGAGCGCCACGTCGACGCCCAGGGCCGCGAAGCTGGACAGCGTCGTCTGGAAGTTGCTGGGGAGCGAGCTGCCGCCGGTGAAGTGGGTCTGCAGGCCGACGCAGTCGATCGGGACGCCGCGGGCCTTGAAGTCCTTCACCATGTTGTAGACGCCCTGGGTCTTGCCGTAGGTCCAGTTCTCGATGTTGTAGTCGTTGTAGCAGAGCTTGACGGTCGAGTCGGCGTCGTGGGCGGTCCGGAAGGCCACCTCGATCCAGTCGTTGCCGGTGGCCTGGAGGTTGGACTGGCGGCGGCTGCCGTCCTCGTTGAAGGCCTCGTTGACCACGTCCCAGTAGGCGAGCTTGCCCTGGTAGTGGGCCATCACGCCCTTGATGTGGTTGATCATGGCGTTGCGCAGCGCGGTGCCGCTCAGGCTCTGCATCCAGCCGGGCTGCTGGGAGTGCCAGGCCAGGGTGTGCCCGCGGACCTTCATGCCGTTCTGGACCGCCCAGTCGTAGATGCGGTCGGCGTTGCCGAAGCTGAACTGGTTCTGGTTGGGCTCGGTGGCGTCGATCTTCATCTCGTTCTCGCACGTCACCATGTTGAACTCGCGGGCCGCGATGGTGGTGTACGCCGAGTCGCCGAGCTTGCCGGCGGTGATGGCGGTGCCGAAGTACCGGCCCGACTGGGCGGCGGCGGCGCCCAGCGTGGTGGCGTTGGCCCCGGCCAGAGCGCCGGCCGCGTCGACGCCGTCACCAGCGGTGTCGGTCCCACCGCACGCGGGCAAGAGCCCGAGCGCCAGCGTGAAGAGCAAAGCGCTGCCCCTGTTCTTTCCTGACATCGTCGAGTCCTTTTCTGTCCCGGGTCACGGTCCCGGGGTTCAAGTGCACTGCAGTGGCTCCATGCGACACACCGGCGGCGGGCGGGGAACCGCCCCGGCGCAAGAATCGACGGTCTTCAGATTGGCGAGGATCTCACCCTCACCGAGCGTATCTGTCAACGTCCTCGGCCGGAGATCGTGCCGACCTGAACCGTTTCAGTGCAGTGGATGGACGGACGGGGGATTGGTGTGGTGCATCCTCCCACCCGGTCGGCGGGGCTCGCGGGCCCGCGCCGTCGACGCGCCCGGCCGCGTCATGCCGAGGCGGAACGACCACCCGCGCTTGCTTGCCGATGGCAAACGTTTGCGTAATTTGAATCGATTTGGGCACGGGACCAGACCCGGCCGGGGCGTATGACAATCCGCTTGCGCGGTGCGAGAGTCGTGCACCGCGAGTGGAGGCCATCGGGGAATCGGAGGCGGGAGGAGCCTCCGGGTGGCGCTGCCTGTGACGTCGCCGCTCGCTCCTCGAATCTTTCTGCGGCGCCCCAGCGCGCCGCACGGGAGTGGACATGTCCGAGAGTCGATGGACGCGCCTGGCCGTGGTGCGCGTGGTCGCGGTCTTCTCGATCCTGGCGTGCATGCCGATCCGCGGGTGGGCGGCGGGTCTGGGCGTGCAGTGTCACATCAGCACCGCTGCACCGAACGACAACCAGCTGGCGCCGTGGATCAACGTCGTCAACGGCGGGACCGCGGCGGTGGCGCTCACCAGCCTGACCATCCGGTACTGGTACACCGAGGAGGGCACCCAGTCGCAGACGTACACCTGCGACTGGACGCCCCGCGGCTGCGGCAACGTCACCTCGAAGTTCGGGAAGCCGAGCCCGACCACCACCACTGCCGACACCTACCTCGAGCTCGGCTTCGGCGCTGCCGCGGGCACGCTGGCGGCAGGGCAGAGCACAGGCGACATCCAGGGGCGTGTCAACAAGAGCGACTGGAGCAACTTCAACGAGGCCAACGACTACTCGTACACCACCCAGACCAGCCCCGCCGACTGCGGCAAGATCGGCCTGTACCAGAACGGCGTGCTGGTCTGGGGCACGCCACCGGTCACCACCGTCGACACCACGCCACCCACCGCTCCCACCAACCTGGTCTCGCCTTCGAAGACCAGCACCTCGGTCACGCTCACCTGGACCGCCTCGACCGACAACGTGGCGGTGGCCGGATACAACGTCTACAGTGGCGCGCAGCTCGCCCTGACGGTCACCGCGACCCAGGCGACGGTTCCCGCGCTCGCAGCCAACGCCACCTACAGCTTCACGATCCGCGCCGTGGACGCCGCCGGGAACCTCTCGGCGGCCACCGCGGCCTTGAACGTGACCACCTCGTTGCCGGACACCACCCCGCCCAGCGCACCGACGGGCCTGACGGCGACCTCGGTGACCTCGAACGCGGCCTCGCTCTCCTGGAACGCCTCGACCGACAACGTGGGGGTGACCGGCTACGACGTGTACAATGGCACCCTCGTCGCCATTACCGTGACCACCACCAGCGCCACCGTGACCGGCCTGGCGCCCAGCACCAGTTACGCGTTCACCGTCCGGGCCCGCGATGCGGCCGGGAACGTCTCGTCTCCCAGTGCGTCGGTCGGGGTGCAGACCGCGGCGGGGTCGACCCGCCACGAGGCGCCCTATCCACCCGTCGCCGCCTCCAGCTGCGGGAGCTGGGCCCTGGTCGACAACGTCTGCGTCCCCCAGTACTGCAGCACCAACAACCAATCCGAGGACTGCTCGTCCTGCGGAGGCAACACCTCCCCGTCCTGCGTGAAGGTGAGCAGCAAGGGCGGCGTCTCCGGTGAGTGGCCCGAGGTGCATGCCGTCGCCAGCAACGAGCCGTGGCACTTCTCCCGCTCGACCCACTTCGGCCTGACCAACGGCGGTGCCTGCGGCTTCGGCTACTACGGCCTGTGCACGACCAAGATCACGTTCACCGATCCTCAGCTGGCGGCCCAGTGCGACGCCTTCTGCAAGGCCTATCCGGCGCTGTGCACGGATCCGGCCAACACCACGCTCCGCGGCAATTTCGCGGCGCCCCAGGGCAACTACTACACGCAGTTCTGGCCGAGCCTGCCGGGGGATCGCGACAACTACCTGAGCTGCGGCGAGTGCTTCGAGCTGGTGCGCACCAAGAAGGACGGCACCGACTACGCGCCCGGCGAGGTCGGATACACGTCGCCGGTCGCGCTCCAGATCGTCGACTCCTGTCCGTGCTCGGCCAACTCGAAGTGGTGCTGCGGCTCCGGGCGCGACCACTGCGGCGAGGTCTCCGACTTCAAGTACGGTTGCCAGCTGCCGCCGGCGCCGCCCAGCCCTCCACCCGACCACGATCCGCTGCCCAACGAGAGCATCCACCTCGATCTGTCGGACATCGCCATGGCGCGCCTGCAGACGGGCAGCCCCAACGGCAGCATGGTGGACGGCGTCATTCCCACCCGCTACCGGCGCGTCCCCTGCCCGGTGGTGGGCAACGTCTACATCTGGCTGCGCAGCGGGGCGGGCCCGTACTGGTTCGCGCTCACGGTCATGAACGTCTCCGGCCTGGGATCGGTCGTGAACGTCGAGGCGCAGGCCGCCTCGGGCACGTGGGTCTCCATGCAGCGCGACCAGAACTACACCAGCTCGCGGCCGCAGGAGCGCTACGGGACCTGGGTCGTCCCGCAGGGCGCAGGGCCCTTCAACCTGCCCCTCTCCCTGCGCATCACGGATGCCTCCGGGCGCGCCCAGATCGCGACCGGCCTGATCAAGTCCTGGGCGCCGACCGATCCGAAGCAGGCCGAGATGTACTACATCGACACCGGCCTGCAGTTCTGATGATGAGACGGCATGACTCGACGGCGCCGGCCCTCCTCGCGGGGGACCGGCGTCGCCGTCCCGGCGCCCGGGCCGTCCCTGTGCTCAGCGTGTCGGCATCACCGTCGAGACCAGCAGGATCGCCGTCCCGCGCCCCTCGAGCGTCAGCGTGAGGTAGCCGCTGTCGTCGTACGGCACGGCGCTGTCGTGGAGCAGGTCCGCGATCCCGCCGATGAACCGGAGCTCCGGGTCGTTCAGGGTCAGGGTCACGTGGTGCGCGCGCTCGAGAAGTTGGCGACGGTGAGGACCCGGTTCGTCCCGCTGACGGCGAGGGAGGAGTAGACCGAGCCGCCCCTGTCGTTGGGAACCCAGTGCTGGCTGAGGTCGCTGGAGAGGTACTGCCTCCGGATGGCGATCACCTTCTTCATGTACTCGTAGAGCGGCGATTCGAAGTTCCACACGACCTGGTCGTTCTGCTCGTCGAGCGCCGGGGCGAAACCCACCTCGCCACCGCCGAACACGTCGGGAATCCCCCTCGACGTGAGGACGACGGTGTGCGCCACCTTCGAGCCGCTCACTCCCCAGAGCGACGCGGCACGGGGGTGGTCGTGATTCTCGGCGAACCGGAAGGGCAGGCCTGGCAGAGCGCGGGCGAGCGTCTCGTGCAGCTGCTGCGGGGCCCACACGTCGTCGAAGACGTTGACCAGCGCACCGCTGCCCTCGACGTTGTTCGCGAACCCGCGGAGGTCCCAGTCATAGGCGGCGTCGTAGCTGCTGTCGAAGAACTGCTGCTCGTTCACGTTTCCCTCTCCGAGCAGGAAGGCGTCCGGCTTGAGAGCAGCGACCCGCCGCCGCAGCTCGCGGCCGAACCCCGGCGCTCGATCCTCGAGCCCCCAGGCCACGTCGACGCGGTACCCGTCGATGTCGAGCTTGGGGATCCAGTACTCCGCCACCCGGTAGAGGTACTCGCGGACCTCGGGGTTGGCGAGGTTCAGGTTCGGGAGCGTGTCCCAGTCGTAGTAGTACACGGGCTCCGATGCGCCGGGCGTGCCGGTCCAGAGGTAGTAGTCCGCGTACGGCGAATTGGCGTGGTTGTGGACCACGTCCTGGAAGAACGGGTGCTGCCTCCAGGTGTGGTTGGGCACGAAGTCCAGGACCACCAGGATGTTGCGCCGGTGCGCCTCGTGGACCAGCTCCTTCAGGTCGTTGAGCGTGCCGAGCTCCGGGTCCACCTCGTAGTAGTCACGGGTCCAGTAGCCCATGCCCGTCCCGTCGAACACCGGCGTGAACCAGATGCAGTTCACGCCCAGGTCATGGATCCGATCGAGCTTCGTGGTGATGCCCTTCAGGTTCCGACCGTGCGCCGAAGCGCTGCCGTTGTACGAGAACGGGTTCACCTCGTAGACGATCAGGTTCGAGCGATCGACGTCGGGGACGACCTTCGGGAACTGCACCTCGGGCTCGCCCGGATCCTCTCCCCCGCCGAGCTTCGCCAGCACCACGTCGTCCAGGTGAAGCGTCCCGGCGCCCCGGCCGCCCACGAAGAACTCCAGGTCGGCACCGGCGTCGGTGGGGTACGCCATGAAGAACCTGCGCGCGTAGCGGGTCATCGTCCCGGAGAGCCGGTGCGCGTGCGCGGGGGCATAGGGCTGGTAGGATGCGCCGTTCGACTGGACGACGCTGGTGATCTCCGCGACCGCGTCACCGCGGGCCCGGAAGCTCAGCTCGTACCAGGCGCCATGCTCGAGCCTGAATCCCTGCTGCCCCACGCCCATGTCCGAGGGCTGGCTGGCAGGGTTCGAGATGGCGATGCCGAGCTCGCCGTCCTCGATCCCTCCGGTCTGGACGCCGCCATTGCTCCACAGCTTCCACCCGGTCGTTCCGTCCTCGAAGGCACCGTTCCGGAGCAGGTTGACGAGCGGCTTGGAGACGGAGTCGGAGCGGCACGAGGCCAGCGCCAGGAGCGTGGCGCCGCACGCCAGCAGCGGCCGCCATCGGGCCATTCGCATGGAGTTCCTCCGGGTAGAGAGCCGCAGCACCGGGCGCTGCGGTGAGGATGGGTCGCCCTGGCCGGTTGTGACGGGCCAGGGACCGGAGGCGAAAGGCCGCACGGGCGGTCGACGGCAACGCGCAGTCGGGCCGCGACGGGGGCGGCCCTGCCGGCGCGTCGAGCGCACCGGCAGGGCGTGTCGCTGCACGCTCGGGAACCGGCTCCAGCAGGCGAGCGTGCGGAGGGGGAGGCCCACCGTGGTATGGTTCCCCGATGCTCGCGCTGGCCACGGTCTTCGGCACGTCCTTCGTGCTGGCGCTCTCCGGCGCCATGATGCCCGGGCCGCTCCTCACCGCCACCATCAGCGAGAGCGTCCGGCGCGGCGCTTCCACCGGCCCCTTCCTGATCCTGGGCCACGCGCTGCTCGAGCTGGCGATGCTGGCGGCACTGCTGGTGGGCCTGGCTCCGTTCCTGGCGCGGGATGGCGTGTTCGCGGCCATCGCGCTCGTCGGTGCGGCCACCCTGGTGTGGATGGCCATCGGGATGTTCCGGGCGCTGCCCACCCTGCGCATCGACTGGACCGCTCACCGGGACCGCTCCGGGCCGCTGGTGCCCACCGGGATCCTGCTGAGCGCGGCCAATCCGTACTGGGTGATCTGGTGGGCGACCATCGGGCTCGGCTACCTGGCGAGCTGCAGGGCGCTGGGCGCGGCCGGCGTGGCGGCCTTCTTCCTGGGGCACATCTCCGGCGATCTCGCCTGGTACACCCTCATCTCCGTGCTGGTGGCCAGGGGCCGCCGGCTGCTGACCGATCGCGTCTACCGCGGGCTCATCGGCGTGTGCGCCACTTTCCTGGCCGGCTTCGCGTTCTACTTCGCGTACGCGGGGATCGGTCGGCTCGCGGGCTGACGCCGGCGCCGGGCCGCCCCAGCACGGGCTTGATGTCGACCACCGGGGTGCCATCGATGGCCTCGATGGGACCGATGCGCAGCCGGGTGCCCTCGACGCTCCGGACCGTGACCGGATGTAGGCCCAGCGGGTTGGGGCGGTCCGCGGAGCGCGTCAGGAAGACGCCGGCGAGCGGGTTCCGTGGATCAGACCGGGGGTGAACCCGGAGCGTGTCCCGGCGCGCCCGGTGAAACCAGGTGATGACGATGAGCTCGTCGCCGGTGGCGATGCCCTGCAGCGCTCGCGCCGCCCAGGGGCGCACCTCCAGCCAGGCGTCGGGAGCGCCCTCGAACCCCTGCATGGGCGCGCCGCGGCGGGACCTGAGCGTCGAGGAGATCACGCCCACCGGGCGGAGGCGAGGTTCGTCCCGGGCAGCCCTCCTCGCTCTTCTGGCGCTCACGATCGGCCACCCTCCCCCGGCTCGCCCGGGATGACCACGGCGGCCACGGCCGCTGCCGGGAGACCGGCCGTTCGCGGCAAGTGAGGCCCGGCGCTCAATATGCCACCCCGAACCGCTGCCGGACGTGCTTCGGGCGCTCGAGCTCGTCCAGCAGCGCCACGGCATAGTCCTCGAACGTGATGGTGCTCTTCCCCTGGGCATCGGTCAGGAGCCGATCGCCGGTGGTCCGGTAGCGGCCGGTGCGCTCGCCCGGGTGGATCTCCGCCGCCGGGCTGAGATAGGTCCACTCGAGGTCGCCCGCCTCGGCGCGGAAGACCTGCAGCGCCTCGCGCTGGGCGAGGGCCTCGGGCTTGTACGCGTCGGGGAACGCCGGCTGATCGACCAGCGCCTGGCCGGGTCCCACCTCGAGGCTGCCCGCCCCGCCCACCACCAGCAGCCGCTTCACCCCGGCCTTCCGCAGGCCGGCCAGGAGCGAGCGCGCCGCCGCGACCAGCGACGGCGCCGGCAGCCCCCGCTGGTTCGGGCGCGGCGAGATGGCGTTCACCACCGCATCGGCGCCTCGTGCCACCGCGCCCACGCTGGCGGCGTCGGTCGCGTCGCCGCGCACCAGCCCCACGTCCGGGGCGGGCGGCTGCACCGCGGCCGGATCCCGGACCACGCCGACCACCTCGTGGCCGCGGCGGCGGGCCTCCTGGGCGATGCGCGAGCCGACGTTCCCGGTGGCGCCAAACAGGACGATCTTCACGCGTGCCTCCTCGCGGCTGGGGGCCGCAATCGGTCTTCCCGCGGCTGTAGTGCAGGTCACCCTGGAGCGACACGACCCGTCGGGGCCCAGGGGGCGGGGTGCCGGCCAGGCTGACGCGGGACGGCCTCACGGCGCAGGCGCCTTGGGCACCAGGTCGCCGGCGGGCACGAGCGCTACTCGGCGGAGGGACCCGGCGCGTAGCCGAGGCGCGCGGCCTCCTCGACCAGGAATTCCCACACGGCTGCGATGCGCGGGACGTTGCGGAGCGCCCGGTGCACGACCAGCCAGAGCTCGCTGCGGAGCCGCGGCAGGCCGCGCTCCAGGGCCGCGGCGAGGCTCACCTCGACGAGCCCGTTGGCGCGCCCGACGGTGCGGTCCACCAGCAGCACGCCCACGCCAACCCGGGCGGCCGCCAGCTGGGTCCCGATGTGGCTGGTGCGCACGCGAACCGCCCCGGCCGGCACGCGCTCCGACACGAAGCGGGCCGGCTCGAGGTGGCCAAGGTCCTCGCCCCAGGTGATCCAGCGGGCGTCGCCCAGCGAGCGCAGGCGACCGAGCTCGGCGGCATAGTCGGGCGAGGCGAGGATGGCCCCGGTTCCCTCCCCCAGCTTGCGCACCAGCAGGTCGCCGCTGGTGGGGCGGACCGAGCGCAGCGCCAGGTCCGCCTCGCGCCGGGTCAGGTCGGCGTAGGCCACCGAGGCATCGAGCGTGAGCCGCAGGCGCGGGTGCCTGGCGAGCAGCCTGGGCAGCGCCGGCGCCACCAGGTACTCCATCCCGCCCGGCAGCGCCGTCAGACGGACCTCCCCCTCCGCCTCCACCTCGCGCCCCTCCGCGGCCAGGAGCAGCCCCGACGCCGCGCGCTCCATCGCCTCGGCGTGGGCGGCGAGCGCCTCGGCCAGCGCGGTGGGGAGGACGCCGTCCGGGGTTCGATCGAAGAGCCGCGCGCCCAGCGCGCGCTCCAGGACGTCGAGCCTGCGGGAGACCGTCGAGGCGTTCACCCCGAGGAACGCGCCTGCGCCGGAGAGCGAGTGGGCCCGGAGGAGCGCCAGGAGCACGCGGGCGTCGTCCCAGCGCAGCGCCGGGGTGGAGGGCAGGACCGCAACCGCGTCGGCGGGGCGCGCGCGGTCGCGGATGCCCGGGCGCGCCCGGCCGGCACGGGACCGAGGTGGCCTTTGCATGCCTGCAAAGCTACCAGGCGCAAATGCCGATTGCCCGCGAATCCTGCAAGGCGCAGATCCACCGGCGAAAGGAGCAGAGCATGGTCGACCCATTCGAGGCTGGACGGAGGACACCCACCTATCGCGCCACGGTCCTCACGCGCCGCGGCGGCCCCGAGGTGCTGGAGGTGCGGGAGCTTCCCCTCCCGGAGCCCGGGCCGGGAGAGGTCCGCGTCCGGGTGACCGCCGCGGGCGTGGGCGCCACCGACATCACCATGCGGCGCGGCACCTATCGCTTCGCTCCCCCGATCCCCTTCGTCCCCGGGTACGAGGCGGTGGGGACGGTGGAAAAGCTCGGCCCCGGGGTACGCGGGCTCGCGCCGGGGCAGCGGGTGGCCGCGCTCACCGTGCACGGCGGCTACGGCGAGCTGCTGGTGCGCCGGGCGGAGGAGCTGGTCCCCGTCCCGGAGGGCCTGGACGACGGGGAGGTCGCGGCGCTGATCCTGAACTACGTGACGGCGTACCAGATGATCGAGCGCGTGGCCCGGCCTGAGCCGGGGCAGCTGGCCCTGGTGACGGGAGCGAGCGGCGGCGTCGGGACGGCGCTGCTGGAGCTGCTGCGGCTGCGCGGGGTACGGGTCATCGGGGCGGCGCACCCCTCCCGGCACGCGCTGGTGCGCTCCTACGGGGCCACCCCGGTCGCATCTCGCCAGGGCCCGCTCGACGTCCTGGCCCGGCGCATCGCGCCCCGGGGTGTCGACGTCGCCTTCGACGGCGTCGGCGGCCGCACCACCGCCGAGTGCATCCGCGCGGTGCGGCGCGGTGGTCGCGTGGTGGGCTACGGGTTCGTGGGGACGATGCAGGACGGCAGGATGCGTGCCGCGCTCTTCTGGCGAGGGATCCTCTCCTTGCTGCTCGGCGCGCGGCTGGCCGGGCGGAAGGGCAGCATCTACGGCATCACCCTGCTCTACCGCCGCGATCCCCGGCCGTTCCGCGAGGACCTGCCGCGCCTGCTGGAGCTGCTGGGCCGGCGCCGGATCGCGCCCCGCATCGCCGCCCGCCTGCCCCTCCTCGAGGCGAGGCGCGCCAACGAGCTGCTCGAGGCGGGCGGCGTCGAGGGCAAGATCGTCCTGCTGGCCGATGCCGCGCCGGCCGCGGAGCGCGCCCGCTAGGCGCGCAGGTGGAGATCCCCGGCGCCGTACTCGATCCCGAGCGGCTCGATGATCACCCGCTGGTCGCCGGCCTCGACCGCGCCCGCCACCCAGGCCTCGACGCCCTGGGACCGCGCGGTGCGGACCACCGCGTCGGCCTGGTCCGCCCGCACGTAGAGCGCGAACCCGGCGCCCATGTTGAACGTGCCATACGCCTCGCGGTCGTCGATGCCGGCCGCCTGCTGCGCCAGGCGGAGGGCGGCCGGGACCGGGGGGACGCTCCGGAACCGGTAGGTGAACGCCGCCGGGTGGCGCATGAGCTTGCGCCAGCCATGGCCCGTCACGTTGGCGGCGTAGTGCGGGACCACCCCGGCGGCGAACAGCGCCTCCGTCACCGGCGAGTAGAGCTCGGTGGGGACGAGCAGCGCCTCCCCGTAGGACCTGCCGTCGGGCAGCGGCGTGGCCAGCCCCTGCGGGAGCCGCTCGGCAACCTTGCGGGCCAGGGACACCCCGTTGGCGTGAAGGCCGCTCGAGGCCAGCAGGACGATGGCGTCCCCCGGGGCGAGCGCATCGCCCAGGGTGAGCCGCGACTTGGGCCGGATCAATCCCACGCACGAGGCGGCCAGATCGATGGCTCCCGGTGCCACCACCCCGGCCAGGGCCGGCGTCTCGCCGCCGCCCCAGGAGATGCGGCACCGGTCGCAGGCGGCCTTCCAGCCCTCGACCAGGTCGCGGGCCCGCTCCCCGTCCGCGAACCACTCGCTGCCGCCCGCGGCCCAGTAGGCGTGGATGGAGATGGGGGTGGCGCCGACGGTGATCAGGTCGTTCACCGCCATGGCGATGGTGTCCTGTGCGATCCCCCGGTAGTAGCTGCGACCGGTCAGGGCCCGCATCGCGTCCGCCAGCAGCGCCTTGGTCCCCAGGCACTCGGTGATGGAGGCCAGGTAGAAGTCGCCGGCGTCCACCACGTACGCGGACTCGCCGCGCGAGGCGGCCACCTCGGAGAGGCCGTGCGCCCGGAGGTGGAAAGCCGTCTCCCGGGCGGCCTTCTGGGCGCTCACCTTGAGCGGGTCGACCTGCGCGTAGTCGACCCCGGCGGCCCTGTAGTCGAGGGGCTGAGGCATGGCGGCAGTATAGGCCGCGCCGGCGGGGCCGCGGGCGACGACGTTGCCGCAGCGGTCCCGGCTCGCCGCACGGCCATCTCCCGGATCGAAGCGGGCCGGGTGAACCCGTTCCCGCTCGAGCTGGAGGCATCGCGCGCAGGAGACCCGCGGCCGCGCCTCCCGAGCAGGGCCAACACATCCGGACCTGGCGCCGTCCGCCGCGCCCCAACCAGACTCAGCGCTCGAGACGAAACACGCGGCCGGGCGTTCGGCCGGCGGGAGGTCGTGCATGGCGTCCCTGGTGAGGGGCTGTTGGCTGTCCCTGCTGCTCGCCGTCCTGGCCGGCCCCGTCGGCGCCCGCGCCGACGGCAATCTGCGGCGGGTCGGCCACGTCGTCATCGTGATGCAGGAGAACCACTCCTTCGACAACTACTTCGGCGCCCTGCCCTACGCGCCGGGCGGCCCGTACCACCCCGGGCCGTGCCGCCAGGACGACCACGCCTGCATCGACGGGCTCCGCTGCAGGGCGGTGGATGGCGCCCTCACCTGCCGGAACGCGAACCGCGACGACGATCGCTCGCTGGTGCGCGCCTTCCACGCGCGCACCTACTGCCCCGGTCCGGACCTTCGCCACGACTGGCCGGCCAGCCACCAGGAGGCGAACTATCTCTCGCCCCTGTTCACCTGGCTGGCGAGCCCCAACAACGGCTTCGTGCTGGTGAACGACGGCATCACTCCCTTCCTGCCGCCGCTGGTGCCCGACGGCGTGGGCCAGCATCCGCCCGACGCCGGGGCCGAGACGCCGTTCGACGACGCCACCATGAGCTACTACGACGGCGGGGACCTGCCCTTCTACTACGGGCTGGCCCAGACCTTCGCGGTGAGCGATCGGTACTTCTCGTCGGTGATCGGCCCCACCCTCCCCAACCGTTCCTACGCGCTGGCCGCCACCTCGTTCGGCCACGTCACCACCGCCGAGATCCTGCCGCCCCTGCCGCCCGCGGTCCCGCCGCCCGGCGGGTACCGGCCCATCACCGGCACCATCATGGACCTGCTCGATCGGGCCGGCGTCTCCTGGACCAACTACTTCATCGACGTGCCCACCACCGCCATCTTCCGCGGTCTCGACCTGTCGCACGTCGCGCCCGTCACCGCCTTCTTCTCCATCGCGGGCGCGTCGACCTGCACGCTCCCGGCGGTGTCGTTCGTCGATCCGGCCTTCGGGAGCGACGCCCTCGGGACCAATCCGACGCTCTTCGAGAACGACGAGCACCCGCCCACCGACATCCGCGCCGGCCAGCTCTACGTCTCGCAGGTGATCGGCGCGCTGCGCGCCAGCCCGTGCTGGCAGGACGCGGTGGTGTTCGTCATGCACGACGAGCACGGCGGCTTCTACGATCACGTGGCGCCGCCCCGCGCGGCGCAGGGGCCGGCCCGCACCCCGGACGGCATCTCCCCCGGGCAGTGCGCCGACGCCTCGGCCCTGCCGGACAGCGCCCGGCCCGGCGGCGGCGCCGAGTGCAGCGTCAGCCGCATCGATGCCGCGGCGCTCTGCCCCGGCTTCACGGCCACCGGCCGCTATCCCTGGTTCTGCCCGAGCTTCGACCAGCTCGGCTTCCGGGTCCCGTTCATGGCGGTGTCGCCGTTCTCGAAGCCCGGGTACGTCTCGCACCGGGTGGCCGACCACACCTCGCTGCTGGCCTTCATCGAGAAGCGGTTCCTGTCGAGTGACGGGGAGCGGCCGCACCTCACCTCCCGCGACGAGCACGCCTCCACCCTCGAGGATCTCTTCGACTTCGACGGAGCCCCGAGCCGCGACGCGGGCATCCCGGCAGCGCCGCCGCCCTCGCCGTCCGATCCGGGCTGTCCATTCCAGCCCTGATCACGGATGGCGCAGCTGATCCGCGTACGGTGACGCGACCCGATCTCCAGGCCGAGGCCGGTCGCGATCCCGGTCAGCCCGCGCTCAGGCCGCGTGAGCGTCCGTGGAGGGCGAGCCCAGGCCCAGGAGAACCAGCGCCGCGGCGAGCCGCTGCTCCCAGTCCGAGAACGCGTCCCGGGCCCCCTGGATCACCGCGGAATGCTCCTCCGGGGGAACCTCGCCCAGGACCCTCACCAGCTCGGACCAGGCGCGGCCGCGTCCGCTCTCGTCGAGCGGGTTCGGGTCGCCGAACGGCTCGGCCAGCCCGCGGATGCGCCGGGCCAGCACCGCGCAGCCCATCCGGAAGGCCTCGAAGACGTACAGGTAGCCGAGCGCGTGCGCGCGGCTGCGAGGGGGCGAGAGTCCCGGCGCGGCCGGCTCGGCGGACGGCTCCACGGACACCAGGGCGTCCTCCGCATCGGGCAGCGGATCCAAGGGCGCAGCGCCCGCCGCGGCCAGGGCGCGATCGAGCGAGGCGATCCAGGCGCGGTGCACGGCCAGGAACTCGGTGTAGGCGGCCCACCCTGCGGGCCGCCGCGTCAGGCTCAGGTAGGCGGCCACGCGTGCTCGGTCAGGCCTCGCAGCGCGCCGCAGCGCGAGCAGGAGCGGCGGCCAGCGGTCCCCGCCGAAGGGGCGAGAAGCGTCGTGGTGGCGCGAAGGCATCGTCGACCTCACAACCGCCATCATGAGGCCCGTAACGCATCGCGTCAACCCGCCCCGGCCGTGTCGTGCCGGCGCGCGGGTTGTCCCGCATCGACACGCGACAGGCGACCGTGCTCTCCTCGGAGCGGGCGAACCGATATGTGCACCTTCTGCGTGAAGCACGGGGACGGGAAGCGCTGGTACCGCAACGCCGCGAATTATGCGGCAGATCTCGAGTCGGACCTGCGCCGGCGCCGCTTCATCGTCAGCTTCGTCCAGGACTTCGAGCGCAACCGGAAGCTCGTGAACGCCGGCCTGCGGGCCCTCCGGTTCGTGCCCCGCCCCCTGCGCGACCGGGCCGAGGCACGGGCCAGCCAGGGCTTCCTGGAGCACCACTTCGGCCAGCCGGTGCCCATCGAGGAGTGCGCCCGCATCTTCGAGCTCGCCACCAACATCACCCGCGTCCCGTGCGTGTGCCGGGGCGCCAACCGTCCCGATTCCAGCGCCGAGTCCTGCTGCATCGTCGCCACCGTGCTCCCCCATCGCGGGCTGCTGGACGAGTGCTTCCGCGACTACCGCGCCGGCCCCTACGCGCAGGGCTTCCACGAGCTGACCCGGGAGGAAGCCATCGGGTATCTGCAGAAGGCAGAGCTGCGAGGCCTGGCGCACACCGCCTGGACGTTCGAGACGCCCTTCATCGCCGCCATCTGCAACTGCGACCTCCCCAGCGGCTGCATGGCCATGAAGATCCAGCTCCGGGGCGGGGTGCGCATCATGTGGAAGGGCGAGGACGCGGCCCGGCTGGACGCGCAGCGCTGCTCCGGGTGCGGCCAGTGCGTGCCGCGCTGCCCGTTCGGCGCCATCCGGAGCCGGGGTCCGCGCAACCCGGTGGCGCTCGATCGCGACGGGTGCTGGGGGTGTGGGACCTGCCGCGCGTCGTGTGCCCGTGGGGCCCTGACCCTCGAACCGAGGGCCGCCAGCGAGCTCGCCGCCACCTGGTGACGGCAGCGCGCCTCGAGGCAGGGTTGCCTCGACCCGAGGCGTGGCAATTGCCGGGCTGGTGACCGTCAGAGGTTGGCGTTCGCGTCGGCCAGCGGGAACCCGTTCTGGCGCACGGCGCGCGAGAACCAGTGGCCGGAGTCCTTCACGGTCCGCTCCTGGGTCTGGTAGTCGACGTGGATCACCCCGAACCGCTTGGTGAAGCCGAAGGCCCACTCCCAGTTGTCCATGAAGGCCCACAGGAAGTATCCGCGCACGTTCGCCCCGTCCTCGACGGCCTGGCGGACCGCGGCGGCGTGGCGGGCCACGTAGCGGATCCGGAACAGGTCGTGGATGGCGCCGTCCGGCCCGGGCTGGTCGGGGAAGCTGGTCCCGTTCTCGGTCACGTAGATGCACGCCGGGCGGTAGGTGCGGTGGACGCGCAGCAGGGTGCGGTACAGTCCCTCGGGCGCGATCTCCCACTCGTCGAACTCCGCGCGCGGGACGAAAGGCCAGTAGATCTGCCGGGCCGAGAGGAAGGCGCGCTCGGAGCGGTTCCGGGGCGTGGGATCGTGGGCGATCAGGCGCCGCGTGTAGTAGTTCACGCCCAGGAAGTCCATGGGGACGGAGGCGGCCTCCAGGTCGCCGGGCTGGACGCGCGGCGCGGCCGTGCCGTACCAGGCCACCAGGTCCTGCGGGTACCCTCGGCCGAAGACGGGATCCAGGAACCAGCGGTTGAAGGCGCCGTCCCAGCGCGTGGCCGCGGCCAGGTCCTCGATGCGGTCCGAGGCGGGCTCGATCCACTCGAGATTGTGCACGATCCCGACCCGGGCGCCGCTGCAGGCCGCCCGGATGGCCGGGACGGCCTTGCCGTGCGAGACCAGGACGTGATGGGCCACCGCCAGCGCGGTGGGAAGGTCGGTGAGGCCGGGGGCGTGGACCCCGTAGAGATGGCCGCAGAACGAGAACACCCACGGCTCGTTGTGGGTCATCCAGTCCTTGACCCGGTCGCCCAGCCGCCGGACGGTCAGCTCGACGTAGCGCACGTAGGCGTCGATGGTGGTCCGGCTGGCGAAGCCGCCCTTGTCCTGGAGCTTCTGCGGGAGATCCCAGTGGAACAGGGTGGCGAAGGGCCGGATGCCCTTCTCCAGCATGGCGTCCACCAGCCGGTCGTAGAAGTCGAGGCCCGCCGGGTTGGCCGGGCCGTCGCCGTCCGGGATGACCCGCGGCCAGGCGATCGAGAACCGGTAGTTGCGCAGGCCCAGCGAGGCCATCAGGGCCAGGTCCTCGCGGTAGCGGTGGAGGTGGTCGCAGGTGACGGCCGGGGTACTGCGGTCCTCGATGTGGGCCGGGTCGGAGGCGAACCAATCCCAGATCGACTCCCCCTTTCCATCCTCGTTCCAGGCGCCGTCGACCTGGACGGTGGCGCTGTCGGTGGCCCACAGGAAGCCGTCGGGGAACCGGAGCATGGTATCGCCGGGCATCGTCCACCTCTGGTGCACGCTTCAGCCCTTGATGGCGCCGGCGGTGGCACCCTCCATGATCCTTCGGCTGAAGGCGAAGTAGAGCAGCAGCGCCGGCACGGCCACCAGCACCATGCAGGCGAACTGCACCGCGTAGTCGGAGGAGTACTGCCCCTGGAAGCGGATGATGGAGAAGGGCAGCGTCCGCTTGTCGTCGGTGGCCAGGTACGTGTACGCCATGATGATCTCGTTCCAGTTGTTGAGGAACGTCATCACCCCCACCGTCATGGTGGCGGGCATGGCCATGGGCGCCACCACGCTCCACAGGACGCGCGGCCAGGACGCGCCGTCGATGAGCGCCGCCTCCTCCATCGACTTGGGCAGCGTCTTGAACTGCCCCATGTAGACCAGCGTGTTGAAGGAGAGCGTGAAGGCCACGTAGGGGATGATCAGCCCGAGGTGCGTGTCGATCAGCCCGAAGTAGCTGAACCAGATGTAGTTCGGGAGCAGGGTGGTGTGGATGGGGACCACCATGCCCATGGTGATCGCCGCCAGGGCCACCGCCTTGAGCCGCCACTGCATCCGGACGATGGCGTACCCCATGCAGAACGACAGGAAGGTGGACGCCACGGTGGAGACGGATACCACCAGCAGGCTGTTCACCGCGTAGCGCAGCACCTTCCCGTCGCGGAATGCCCGGAGGTAGTTCTGCCACTGTGGGTGCAGGGGGAGCTTGAAGAGCTCGCTCCCGAAGAGATCGCCGGACTTCTGCAGCGAGTAGGAGGTCACCCAGATGAGCGGGAAGAGCTGCAGGATGGCGATGAGGATCAGCCCCGCGTAGAGGAGCGTCCGGAGCGTGTGGTAGGAGAGCGGGCGCCGCCTGGACGTGGCCCGAGGCCCCGATGCGCCAGGGGACGCAGCCACCCCGCGCCTCCGGGGCGTCTCGATCTCGTCGTCGTGCCGAGGCTGTTCACGGATCATGACGGCTCGCTCAGCGCTCGTCGGGCACGGTCCGCATGGCGCGCTGGACCAGCAGGGTCAGCCCCACCGCGATCGCCACAGTCCAGTGCGCGGCGCGGGCCCTGGTCGCGCTGGGCGTCAGGCCGGGCGAGGCGGTGTGTATTCTGGGTTTCAATCGTCCGGAGTGGGTGATCGTGGATCTGGCCGCGATGATGATCGGTGCTGTTGCGGCGGGCATTTACTGGACCAGTGCGGCGAGCGAGGTTGCGTACATCATTGACCATTCGCGTGGCACGGTGCTGCTGGTGGAAGATGAGGCGCAATGGGCCAAGGTGGCCGATCGTCGCGCGGCGCTGCCTCGACTGCAGCGGGTGGTGATGATGCGTGGCGCCAAGGCAGACGACATGGCAGATCACGTGGCAGGACTTTCTGGCACTCGGTCTGCCCACGCATCAGGCCGAGGTGGATCGCCGCCTGGCGGCTTTGCGGCCCGAGGATTTGGGCACCCTGATTTACACCTCGGGCACCACCGGTGCACCCAAGGCGGTGATGCTTTCGCATGGCAATCTGGCGTGGACGGCGGTCACCTTGTCTGCGGCCTTTGGCTCCAACCCGGCTGATCGCCTGATCTCCTACCTGCCGCTGGCTCACGTGGCCGAGCAGCTGGGTGCCATTCACAACCATGTCACCGCCGGCTACGCGCTGTACTTTGCCCGCAGCATCGAGTCGCTGGGTGCGCATCTCAAGGAAGTGCGTCCGACGATTTTCTTTGGTGTGCCGCGTGTCTGGGAGAAGATGCACGCTGGCATCGCGGCGAAACTGGCGAGCGCCAAAGGGTTCAAGGCCGTGTTGGCGCGCTGGGCATTCGCTGTGGGCCAGCGCTGGCACGCGAGCGAACTGGCCGGCGAGTCGGCGGGCGTGTTGCTTCGTGCGCGGAAGGCGCTGGCGTCACGGCTGGTTCACCAAAAGGTTCAACGGGCGCTGGGTCTGGACCAGGCGCGCTTGATGATCTCGGCCGCAGCGCCGATTGCGCCCGAGAATTTGCGGTTTTTTACCGGCCTTGACTTGTTGATTCGCGAGGTTTACGGGCAGTCCGAGGATTGCGGCCCGACTTCCGTCAGTTTGCTGGGCAGTACCCGCATCGGTGCGGTGGGCAAGCCACTGGCGGGCACCCAGGTGCGCATTGCTGACGACGGCGAGATACTGGTGCGTGGACCGCACGTCTTTCAGGGCTATATGGGGCGACCCGGCGATACCGCGCAAACCCTGGTGGCCGGCTGGCTGCATACCGGTGATCTGGGTCGTTTTGATGAGGATGGCTACCTGTATGTGACGGGTCGCAAAAAAGACCTGCTCATTACCTCCGGTGGCAAGAATATATCGCCGGCAAATATTGAAGCCGAGTTGATGAATCTGCCTTTGGTCGAGCATGCTGTTGTGTGCGGTGATGGCCGACATTTTCTGGCCGCTTTGCTGACGCTCAAGCCCGATGTGCTGAAGTCGCTTCTGGAGGTCAGCGGTGTCTCTGGTGTCTGCGGCGCAGACGCCTGCCAGCATCCGGGGGTGCTGGCTGAGCTGCAAAAAGGAATTGACGCGATCAATCAGAACCAGGCCCATGTCGCATGGATTCGCAAGTTCAGCGTGCTGGCTGAGCCTTTGTCGATTGACACTGGCGCATTGACGGCAACCATGAAGATCAAGCGCAAAGCGGTGCTGGAGCGCCACCGCGACGTGGTCGAGAAAATGTATGCTGGCTGAGTCCGTCGGGTATAGTCCTCGTGCGGCTGCCCGTAGCTCAGTTGGATAGAGCAACAGCCTTCTAAGCTGTGGGTCGGGGGTTCAATCCCCTCCGGGCAGACCATCATAATAAAGCGCGGCAGTCTACGGACTTCGTCACTCAGCACACCACTCCCAGATCACCAGGCCATGGAACTGCCAGCCGAGCACCATAAACAGACCGGTGCCGCTGGCTGTTGGGGCGTTTTCTTTGCCGGGCACCCAAGCACCGGCCAAATGATCCGCATCCCCTTGTTTTACTTTCTGCTGGAATAATAGTAATATATTATTTCTACAGAAATTAAAGACAGGAGCGACCCTCATGCCTGCCCTCGATCAACAAGTCATCAAAAAACCAGAAGCCGCAGCCGTTCTCAGCAAGGCGGTTGCTCGCGCCGCTGAGCGTCTGGACATTTCCAAATCCTTGCTGGCCAAGGTGCTGGGCGTGAGCCCGCCCACGATCACCCGTCTCTACAGCGGCAACTACCTGCTTGACCCCAAGCGCAAAGAGTGGGACTTTGCGCTGCTTTTTGTGCGCGTGTTCCGCTCGCTCGACTCCATCGTCGGTGACGAGTCCACTGCGCGCCAATGGCTCACCAGTGACAACCGGGGGCTCAATGCCAAGCCTATCGAACTCATTCGCAACACTGAAGGATTGGTCCGTGTCGTTCAATACCTGGACGCCAGCCGCGCTCTCGTCTGAGGCGCGCCCTTGGGCGGGGGCCGTGTGGCGCATGGTGGAGGCACAGCACATTGCCTCCACCATGAAAATTGTTGACAACCACGACGAGCAAGACCTGCTGGAGTCCCTGCTGGAAGGCAGCAAACCCGCCCCACCCGCCGGCGCCCTGAAGCTCGACTACTTGCTGGCCACCCCGTTTCGCTACAGCCCCTTGCGCGGCGGCTCCCGTTTCAGGGCGATCACCGACCCCGGCGTGTTTTATGGCGCAGAGTCGGTGCGTACCGCCAGCGCGGAGCTGGGCTACTGGCGCTGGAAGTTTCTCAAAGACGCTGTGGACCTGGAAAAGCTCGAGCCGGTCGCGCACACCGCTTTCCGTGCCGATGTGAAAACCCAGGTGGTCGATCTGCGCCAGGCACCGTTCAGTCTAGACGCACCCTATTGGCTGCATCCCACCGACTACACCGCCACCCAGGCCATTGCCCAGGTGGCACGCAAAGCCAATCTTGGCGGAATTCAATATCAGTCTGTGCGCGACCCCAACCCTGCCTGGTGTCTCGCAGTCCTCACGCCGCAAGCCTTTGCCAAGCCCAAACCGCATCCCTTGATGCAAATCTGGTGGCTCGCCGTGCACCAGGATTCAGTTACGTGGCGGCGCGACAAGGAGTCCATGATATTTGCCGCCGCTGACTGGTGACGGCACAGGTTTCTTATGGCGTCCAGATGTTCCGTGGACAGAGAGTTTTACCTTTTAGAAAGGGTTAACCCTTATTAAGAATGGGTTGCACCTAAATTAAACTAGGTGCAACCAGTTTTATTAAAAGGTGCAACCATGGCCACAGTCACGCTCGGAATCAAGGTCGATGAAACCCTGCGATCACGCATCAAGGACGCAGCCACCTTGCAGGGCCGAACCTCCCACTGGCTGATCAAACAGGCGGTCTTGCAGTATGTGGAGGGCATAGAGCGCGGCCATCGTACCGCAAGTTGCAACCGCAGGTGCAACCAGTACGGTCGAAGCAGTCGAAATTGACGACGCCGACGACTTGACACTGCCAGCCAGTCCCGCACCCTCCGCGCCGCAGCCCTTCCTTGACTGGGCACAAAACGTGTTGCCTCAGACCGAGATGCGTGCCGCCATCACGGCCGCCTGGCACCGGCCTGAGCCTGAATGCCTGCCGATGCTGGTGCAACTGGCCCACGTGACCGACCCGGTACAGCGCGTGGCCATTGCGGAAGTCGGCACCCGCCTGGTAGAAGGCCTGCGCCGCAACAAGGACAGCGGCGGCGTGGAAGCGCTGGTGCAGGAGTTCTCACTCTCCAGCCAGGAAGGCGTGGCGCTGATGTGCATGGCCGAGGCGCTGTTGCGCATCCCCGACAACGCCACCCGCGATGCGCTGATTCGCGACAAGATCAGCCACGGCGACTGGCATTCGCATCTGGGCAACTCGCCCTCGATGTTCGTCAACGCCGCCGTCTGGGGCCTGATGCTGACCGGCAAGCTGACCGCCACCGCCAGCGAGAAGAGCATGGCGAGCGCGCTCACGCGGATGATCGGCAAGGGTGGCGAGCCACTGATCCGCCAGGGCGTGCACCGGGCCATGAAGCTGATGGGCGAGCAGTTTGTCACCGGGCAAACCATCTCCGAGGCGCTGGCCAACAGCCGCGCGCTGGAGAAAAAGGGCTTTCGTTACTCCTACGACATGCTGGGCGAGGCCGCTACCACCGAGCTTGACGCCGAGCGCTACGTGGCCTCCTACGAGCAGTCGATCCGGGCCATCGGCATGGCGTCGAACGGCCGCGGCATCTTTGAAGGCCCGGGCATCTCGGTCAAGCTGTCGGCGCTGCACACGCGCTACAGCCGCGCCCAGCGCGACCGCGTCATGGGTGAGCTGCTGCCGCGCCTGACCAAACTGGCCTTGCTGGCACGCCAGTACGACATTGGCATCAACATCGATGCCGAAGAGTCCGACCGGCTGGAACTCTCACTGGACCTGCTGGAAAGCCTGTGTTTCGACCCCAGGCTCAAAGGCTGGAACGGCATCGGCTTCGTGGTGCAGGCCTACCTCAAGCGCTGCCCTTATGTGATCGACCATGTGATCGACCTGGCACGCCGCAGCGGCCGCCGCTTGATGATCCGCCTGGTGAAAGGCGCCTACTGGGACGCCGAGATCAAACGCGCCCAGCTTGACGGTCTGGACGGCTACCCGGTCTATACGCGCAAGGTGCATACCGACGTTTCTTACCTGGCCTGCGCGCGCAAGTTGCTGGCCGCACCGGAGGCGGTTTACCCCCAGTTCGCCACCCACAACGCGCAAACCGTGGCTTCGATTTACCAGATGGCCGGCAACAATTACTACGCGGGTCAGTACGAATTCCAGTGTCTGCACGGCATGGGCGAGCCGCTCTATGAACAGGTGACCGGCACAGTCGCTGACGGCAAGTTGGGGCGCCCGTGCCGCATTTACGCGCCGGTCGGCACGCACGAGACGCTGCTGGCCTACCTGGTTCGGCGTTTGCTTGAGAACGGCTCCAACTCCTCGTTTGTCAACCGCATCGGCGACCCCAAGGTGCGCGTGGAAGACCTGGTGGCCGACCCGGTGCTGGAGGCGCAGGCGATAGAAGTTGAGGCGGGCCAGCTCGGCGCGCCGCACCCGAAGATTGCGCTGCCGCGCCAGCTGTTTGCTGCCCTTGGCGCGCAGTCGCGCCTGAACTCCTCGGGCTTGAACCTGGCCAACGAACAACAGCTGGCCTCGCTCGCCGCAGGTTTGCTGCGCAGCACACAAGGCAACTACGCGGCCGCTGCAACGGTCGCTGAGGTGGCGCACGTCAACCCGCAAACGGCAGCCGCTGATGGCTGGCAAGCGGTGTGCAACCCGGCCGACACGCGCGACCAGGTCGGTTGGGTGCGCCCGGCCACAGCTGGCGAGGTGGAATTGGCCGTCAATCGCGCGGCCCGCGCCACGCAGATCTGGCAGGTCACACCGCCGCAGGAACGCGCCGCCTGCCTGAAGCGCGCGGCTGACCTGCTGGAGCAGCGCACGCAAAGCATCCTGGGCCTGATCGTGCGCGAGGCGGGCAAGTCGCTGCCCAACGCCATTTCAGAAATCCGCGAGGCGGTGGACTTTCTGCGCTATTACGCGGCCCAAGTGGAAGCCACTTTTGACAACCAGACGCAACGGCCCTTGGGCGTGGTGCTGTGCATCAGCCCGTGGAATTTCCCGCTGGCGATTTTCGCCGGTCAAGTCGCTGCAGCGCTGGCCAGCGGCAACTGTGTGCTGGCCAAGCCGGCGGAACAGACGCCGCTGGTGGCCGACCTGATGGTGCAAGATGCTGCACGAAGCCGGTGTGCCGCATGGATGCGGTGCAACTGGTGCCCGGCACCGGTGAAGTCGTGGGCGCCGCGCTGGTGGCGCACCCGCAGGTGGCGGGCGTCATGTTTACCGGCTCCACCGAGGTGGCGCGCCTGATCGCGCAGACCTTGTCACAGCGCCTGAGTCGGCAGGGTCGCTGCATCCCGCTGATTGCCGAGACCGGCGGCCAGAATGCCATGGTGGTCGATTCATCGGCACTGGCCGAGCAGGTGGTGGGCGACGTGCTGTCGTCGGCCTTCGACTCGGCCGGCCAGCGCTGCTCGGCGCTTGCGCCTGTTGTGCATTCAGGAAGATGTGGCCGAGCGCGTGATCGGCATGATCAAGGACGCCATGCGCGAGTGGGTCATGGGCAACCCGGACCGCATGCACACCGACGTGGGCCCGGTGATCGACGAGGAGGCACGGGCGCAGATTGAGCAGCACATTGAGCGTATGCGCTCAGACGGTCAAGCGGTCACACGCATGGCACGCGATGAGAGCGCTGGTCAGGGGTATTTTGTGATGCCCACCCTGATTGAAATCGACCGCATTGAGCGCTTGCAGCGCGAAGTGTTCGGCCCGGTGCTGCATGTGTTGCGCTACCGGCGTGACGACCTCGACGCCGTGCTGGACGCCATCAATGCCACCGGTTACGGCCTGACTTTCGGTGTGCACAGCCGCATTGATGAAACCATTGCCCAGGTCACACAGAAGGTGCAGGCTGGCAATATTTACGTCAACCGCAATGTGATCGGGGCCGTGGTCGGTGTGCAACCGTTTGGCGGCATGGGCTTGTCAGGCACGGGGCCCAAAGCCGGTGGACCGCTCTATGTGTACCGGCTGCTGCAGGAAGACGATGCGCAGAGCAACCCGGGGCTGACCGCGCTGGCCGTCTCGCCCGCCAGTCGCGCACTTGTGCCTGGCAGCGCCGAGCGTCAGCTGGCTGCGCATCCCGCGCTGCAGGCTTTGCAGCGTCTGATGGCGAGCTTGCAGGGGCCAACGCTGGCGGCAGCGCAAGGTGCACTGGGCAGTTTTGACGCCGCTCAAGGCGCAGCCGCGTGCGAAGCTTACCGGGCCTGCAGTGTGCTCGGCCAGGCCTTCATGCTGCCGGGACCCACGGGGGAGTCGAACCGTTACCAACTGCTGCCGCGTGGCGCGGTCTGGGCCGTGCCGCAAACGGCGCTTGGGCTTTTACACCAGCTGGCAGCGGCCCTGGCCAGCGGCAACCCGTGCTGGATCGAAACACCCGCCAGCGACAGTGTTGTGGCGCGCATGCTCAACACGCTGCCGCCCGAGGTGCTGCGCTTCGTGCAGCAGCGCAGCGCCGATCAATTGCGCAGCGAGCCGCATTTGAGCGCCATGTTGTTTGAGGGCGATGGCGACGCCTTGCAGGCCTTGTCGCCCCGCGTGGCGCAGCAGCCCGGCGCTATCGTGCGCATTGAAAGCTTGTCACCGGCGCAGTTGGCAGCCGGTGCGTGCTACGACCTGAGCGCACTGATGCATGAGCAAAGCATCAGCACCAACACCGCAGCCGCAGGCGGCAACGCGCAGCTCATGACGATGGACTGACCCCCACAACGTTCTCAGGCGCCGGACAGGCGCCGTTTCTTGATTCACAACAACCCATAACGAGGAGAGATCGATGAAATTCAAGACGCCGCCATGAGGTGGGGATCGAGCGCAGCGCAGATCAAAACCCAACACCAAACCCTTCACTTTCAGGAAACAAACATGAAACTCAAAACCACATTCATTCCCCTTTTTGGCGCTCTGGCAGTTGCCTTTGCAAGCCATGCTTATGCGCAGGAACAAAAAGTCGTCATTGGCCTGACCGGCCCCTTGTCAGGCGCCAACGCCTTTGCCGGCAAAGACAATGAAAACGGCGTGCGCCTGGCCATTGAGGACCTCAACAGCAAGAAAATCACAGTCGGCGGCAAGACGTTGAAATTTGAACTGCAATCCGAAGACGACCAATGCGACCCCCGCGCCGGTGTCATGGTGGCGCAAAAGCTGGTCGATAGCGGTGTCAAATTTGTCATGGGCCCGTATTGCTCCGGCGTTGCGGTTCCGGCGTCACGCCTCTACAGCCAGGGCGGCGCCATGCTGTCAACCGTGGGCACCAACCCCAAAGTCACCCAAGGCGGCTACAAGAACCTGTTTCGCATCATTGCCAGCGACAACCAGATTGGCGCCAGCATGGCGGCCTATGCGGCCAAGGTGTTGAAGGTCAAATCGGTTGCCGTGATCGACGACCGCACCGCCTTTGGCCAGGGCGTGGCCGAAGAATTCACCAAAGAAGCCAAAAATCTGGGGCTCAGTGTGGTGGGCCAGGAATTCACGACCGATAAAGCGACGGACTTCACCGCCATCTTGACCAGCTTGAAGGCCAAGAAGCCGGAAGCCATTTTCTTCGGCGGCTATGCACCGCAAGCCGGGCCGCTGGCGCGTCAATTGCAGCAACTGGCGATCAAGACCAAGTTGTTGGGCGGCGACACGCTGTGCAGCCCCGAAATGGGAAAACTGGGTGGTGAAGCGGTCAACGATGTCGTGTTTTGTGCCCAAGGGGGTTCGATTCTGGACAAGGCCGCCAATGGTCCCGCTTTCAAGGCGAAGTTCAAGAAGCGCTTTGGCCTGGACCCCGATGTTTATGCCGCGCCTTTTTATGATCAGACCATGTTCATTGGCGAGTCCATGCAGAAGGCCAACTCCATCGACCCGAACAAAGTCGGCGCAGAAATCTACAAGTCGAATTACAAGGGAATTGCTGGTAACTATGCTTATGACGACAAAGGCAATATGAAGCAGGCGCCGATCACGGTCTATACCTTCAAGAATGCCGTGCCGGTTCCCCTGGCGAGTTATTGAAGTGCAGGGCGGGCGGCGAAAAAAGTTGTAAACGATTATTTCAAATGGCAACGCCCGTGCGGATGTTGCCCCGCCTGCCCCGACAATGCCCGAAGCCCTTGCAATGTCAGGGCTTGTTTGCTTCTAAATTAATAGCTATCTATCCAGTATCCACGGGGGCTAGAGCCCTAAAACATATAAATTTCTGGTTGACTCGCGTGATGGATGTTCGACCTTGGTAATAATCGAAGCTCGTTGGGTTGCCCAGTGGCATCGCCGCAACAGGGCGAAATGAGGATGGCAAGAGAGAGGATGAGCTGTTCAGCGCAGGACCAGAAAGAGGTGTGAAATGAGAGCAGGTATGGGTATTTTGGGTTTGTTGTTGGCGCTTGTCGTCGTTGGGCTGCTGGCCAAAAAACAGTTGGGCGTGGTGTCGGGCACAGCACCCGCAACCCAGGCTGGCGTTTCTGCGCCCGTGGGTACGCCGCGGCAACAAAGCCAGCAGTTGCAAGACCAGGTCAAGCGCTCGGTTGAAGAGGCGATGCAACAGAAGCGGCCCGAGTCGCCGGATCAATGATGAACCTGAATTACTTGCTCAATCAGCTTCGGCTGCTGCTCGGTTTGTTGCTGGCAATCAGCGCGGGCGCGGCGACTGCCACTTTGGGGCAGTCACCCTCGGTAGCCGGGGCTGCTGCAGCGTCGGCTGCGGTGCCAGCCGCAAAAATCCAGGCTGTCACACCCGTGGCCCCAAGCAGTCTCTACACGCTTCACGAGGTTCAGCTTGAAAATGGAACCAGCGTTCGCGAATATGCGACGCCTGCCGGAATTGTTTTTGCGGTGTCGTGGCAGGGGCCGGTGTTGCCGGACCTGAGTGCGCTGCTGGGCACTTATTTCAAGACCTTCAAGCTGGAAACTGAACGGGCTCGCGCTGCGGGACGACGCGGTGGACCGGTGAGCATTGAGCATCCCGACCTCGTCGTTCAATCGGGCGGGCGGATGCGAAATTTTTTTGGACATGCCTATGCGCCGGCCCTGATCCCGGCCGGTCTGAATATCAAAGATGTACTGCAATAAATTCTTGAATCGCGTCCTCGCGCTGGCCCTGGTTGCGACGCTGCGTCACGGCTTGCGGCGGTGGCGGTGGCGGGTCAACGCCGTGCCCAGTACGCCTGAAGCGCCGACGTGCACCAGTGGCGGCCAATGTGATCAACGTCACGGTAGATGATGGCCCGTCCGGCACGGGCTACAACGTCAACCGGCTGTACACCACGGTCACGGTCTGTAATCCGGCGGCACCACGCAATGCCAGGACCATTGACCATGTGTTGGTGGATACTGGCTCCTTTGGCGTGCGGCTGTTGGCCAGCGCGATGAACACCGCCTTGAACCTGAATCGCAGTCGACCGGTGCCAGCGGTTTTCCGTCTGCTCAATTGTGCGCAGTTTGTCGACAACACCGTTGCTTGGGGACCGGTGGCTGACGGCCGATATTAGTGCTTGGGCGGCATGACGGCAGCCAACGTGCCGATTCAAGTCATTGCGGACCCGGCCTTCAACAGTCTGCGCAGTCGGCGGCGGCACTGTTCCGTGCGGCGGCACGGCGATGACACTGCGGCGCGAATCTCGGCGCGAACGGCATCCTTGGGATTGGATTGTTGAAGGAAGACTGTGGCGCAGACTGTGCACCACAATCCCACAACGGCTTTTATTACACCTGCACCACCGCTAGCTGCACGACCACCAAAGGTGCGACGGCAAGTCTGGCCCAACAGGTGAAGAACCCGGTGCCCTTGTTTGCGGCCGATACAACAACGGCGTGCTGATCGACTTGCCAGCCGTCAGTTCAGCCGGCGCACCCAGCCTGAGCGGATCGCTGATTTTCGGCATCGGCACGCAGTCGAACAACCAGCCGTCCGGCACTGTTCTGACGACCGACTCCTCGGGCTACATCACCACCTTGCTGGCGGGCAAAACCTGCCTGAATCACCAACAGCTTTATCGACTCGGGCTCGAATGGCTTGTTTTTTGATTCCACCACGATTCACCGCTGTGCGGGACAGCAGCGCCCGGTTTTTATTGTCCAAGCTCGCACCGACCAATTTGTCGGCCACGCTGGTGGGCGCCAATGGGGGCAGTCGCCGCGTTTCGTTTTCCGTTGACAACGCGACGGCATTGTTTGCCAGCAGAACCAATGCCGACCTGATCACGTATTTCCGACCTTGGCTGGGCACCTTCGGTGACGCGACAGCTTTTGACTGGGGTTTGCCCTTCTTTTTACGGCCGACGCGTGTTTTTTGGCATCGAGGGACAGGCATCAACGCTGGGAGCCAGGTCCTCGTTTTACGCCTTCTGAGCGCACGGTTCAGTTGGCGGCTTCCAGACCGTTCTTGAAGTGTTCCTGCATCCGCTGCATGGCACAGCGCCGCGTCCCGTGCCGCAATGGCCGCCATCAGGGCACGGTGTTCATTCAATGATTCCTCGATGCGCCCTGATTTCAGCAGCGAGTTGTGGCGGTTGAGCTTCATGACCTTGCGCAGGTCGGCCACCATCTGGTCGCGCCAGCGGTTGTTGGCAATCTCCAGCAAGCGCATGTGAAAGCGTTCGTTGATCTCGAAAAAGACGTTCCCGGTCTTGCCGGTCCGGGCTGGCGGCTGCTTCCAGTTCGTGGTGCAGCGCCTGCAGCTCTTCGATCTGGGGCGCCGTGGCCGTTGTTGCCACCACGCCGGCGCGCATCAGATTCCAGCAGGCTCAGCAGGTGGTACACATCGGACAGGTCGCGCTCGGACACCTCGGTCACATAAGCGCCACGGCGCACCTTCATGGTGACCAGGCCTTCGGCCGCCAGCACTTTGAGCGCTTCACGCAGCGGCGTGCGGCTGATGCCATAGGCTTCGGCAATTTTCAGCTCGTCAATCCAGCTGCCGGGCGCCAGTTCACGCGCGAAAATGCGCTGACGCAGGAGTTCAGCCACCTCTTCATAGAGTGCGCGGGGAGAGAGGGAAAGTGCTGACATGGGGCGAATTGTAAGCTTGAAATAATTTTTTGAATCAATAATTATAAATAACGTAAACTCTCAGTCTTCGTATCGAGACAAGCACGGGCCGATGCGGTCCGTGATCATTCGGTACACGATCGATTTTGATAAACCCATTGCGAACGGCCTCTGTCATGACCCAAAACAACCCTGAATTTCAGACTGCCAGCCTTGAGGCCTGGGCCAAAGCGGCCGCCAAGTCCGCACCGGGCGGCAACGTGGATGCCCTCAACTGGCATACGCCCGACGGCATCACGGTCAAGCCGCTGTACACCGCTGCCGATACGCAAAACCTGCCTTACGCCAACACCTTGCCGGGCTTTGAGCCCTACTCTGCGCGGCCCGCAGGCCACCATGTACGCGGTGCGGCCCTGGACGATTCGGCAGTACGCCGGTTTTTCCACCGCCGAAGAATCCAACGCGTTTTACCGCAAGGCGCTGGCCGCAGGCGGGCAGGGCGTGAGCGTGGCGTTCGATCTGGCCACGCACCGCGGCTACGACAGCGACCATCCCGCGCGTGACCGGTGACGTGGGCAAGGCCGGCGTGGCGATTGATTCGGTCGAGGACATGAAGATCCTGTTCGACCAGATTCCGCTGGACAAGGTGAGCGTCTCCATGACCATGAACGGCGCCGTGCTGCCGGTGCTGGCGGGTTACGTGGTGGCGGCGGAAGAGCAGGGCGTGAGCCAGGACAAGCTTGAGCGGAACGATTCAGAACGACATTCTGAAAGAGTTCATGGTGCGCAACACCTACATCTACCCGCCTGCGCCCTCCATGCGCATCATCGGCGACATCATCGAGTACACGGCCAAGAACATGCCGAAGTTCAACTCGATCTCGATCAGCGGCTACCACATGCAGGAAGCCGGCGCCAATCAGGCGCTGGAACTGGCCTTCACGCTGGCCGACGGCAAGGAGTATGTGAAGACCGCCATCGCCAAGGGCATGGACGTGGACGAGTTCGCCGGGCGCCTCTCTTTCTTCTGGGCCATCGGCATGAACTTCTACCTGGAAGTGGCCAAGATGCGCGCCGCGCGTCTGCTGTGGTGCCGCATCATGAAAGGCTTCAACGCCAAGATCGCCCAAGATCCTGATGCTGCGCACCCACTGCCAGACCAGTCGGCTGGAGCCTGACCGAGCAGGACCCCTACAACAACGTGGTGCGCACCACCATCGAGGCCATGGCGGCGGTGTTTGGCGGCACGCAAAGTCCTGCACACCAACAGCTTTGACGAAGCGATTGCGCTGCCCACCGAATTCAGCTCGCGCATTGCCCGCAACACCCAGCTCATCATCCAGGAAGAGACCCACATCACCAACGTGATCGACCCCTGGGCCGGCAGCTACATGATGGAAAAGCTGACGCAGGACATGGCGGACGCCGCCTGGACGCATCATCGAAGAAGTCGAGGCCATGGGCGGCATGACCCAGGCCGTGGACAGCGGCTGGGCCAAGCTGAAGATCGAAGCCGCCGCGGCCGAAAAGCAGGCGCGCATCGACAGCGGCAAGGACGTGATCGTCGGCGTCAACAAGTACAAGCTCGAAGACCGAAGACGCGATCGAATCGCGCGATATCGACAACGTGGCGGTGCGCGACGGCCAGATCGAGCGTCTCAAAGCATCAGGCAAAAACGCGACGCAGCCCTCGTGGATGCTGCGTTGACAGCTATCACTTCTGCAGCGGAAACGGGTGACGGCAATCTGCTGGATCTGGCGATCAAAGCGATGCGCCTGCGCGCTACCGTGGGTGAGGTGAGCGATGCCATGGAAAAAATTTATGGGCGCCACCGCGCCGACACACAAAAGGTGACCGGCGTGTATGCAGCAGCTTATGACTCGCGCCGAAGGCTGGGACAGCCCTCAAGACTGAAATCAACGCTTTTGCCGAGGCCCAGGGCCGCCGCCCGCGCGTCATGATTTCCAAACTGGGCCAGGACGGCCACGACCGCGGCGCCAAAGTGGTGGCCACGGCGTTTGCCGACCTGGGTTTTGACGTGGACATCGGCCCGCTGTTCCAGACCCCCGAGGAATGCGCCCGCCAGGCGATCGAAAACGACGTGCATGCCGTCGGCGTGACCACGCTTGGCGGCAGGCCACAAGACCCTGGTGCCGGCCATCATTGCCGAACTGAAGA
This sequence comes from uncultured Pseudomonadota bacterium, assembly GCA_963736345.1. Taxonomy (GTDB): domain Bacteria; phylum Myxococcota; class Myxococcia; order Myxococcales; family Anaeromyxobacteraceae; genus Anaeromyxobacter. The sequence continues at coordinate 200,032 of CAVTOU010000020.1, forward strand.
AGCAGGGCGCCGACGACATCATCGTGTTCGTCGGCGGCGTGATTCCGCGCCAGGACTACGAGATGCTGTACGAGGCTGGCGTCAAGGGCATTTATGGCCCCGGCACACCGATACCGGTCAGCGCCAAAGATGTGCTGGAGCAGATCAAGAAGGCGAAAAAGGTGTGAGTCCGATCATGCCGACGTTGGCGCCGGTTGCGCTCAGCGATTTCGATGCCATGGTGGCATTCGCATTGAGGCGTTGCGCGAAAGTCTTGAGCGCTTGGGGCGCTTTGATCCGGTTCGTGCGCGCGAGCGACTGGCAGCGGGATTTGCGCCGGAACACATGCGGCACATCGAGCTCGATCCGGATTACCGCTGGTCCCGACCTCATGGAGTGCTGGCGTGAGCGCTCTCGAATCGATTATTCACGGTCGCGCTTCGGTGCAGCGCCGCGCCATCGCCAAGGCCATCACGTTGCTGGAATCGACCCGCGCCGACCATCGGGCGCAGGCCGATGAGCTTGCTGACCGCGCTTGCTGCCGCACACCGGCAAGTCGTTCCGTCTCGGCATCAGCGGCGTGCCGGGCGTTGGCAAATCCACCTTCATCGAGGTGCTGGGCCTGTACCTGATCGGTCAGGGCCACCGCGTGGCGGTGCTCACCATTGACCCGTCTTCCACCGTGTCGGGTGGCTCCATCCTGGGCGACAAGACGCGCATGGAAAAGCTCTCGGTGCATGAGCACGCCTACATCCGCCCCAGCCCCAGCAGCGGCACGCTCGGGCGGCGTGGCCGAGAAAACGCGCGAGGCGATGCTGGTGTGTGAGGCCGCGGGTTATGACGTGGTGATTGTCGAGACCGTGGGCGTGGGCCAGTCCGAGACTGCCGTGGCCAACATGACCGACATGTTCGTGCTGATGCAACTGCCCAACGCCGGTGACGATCTGCAGGCGATCAAGAAAGGCGTGATGGAACTGGCCGATCTGGTGGTGATCAACAAGGCCGATATTGACGCCGCATGCCGCCACGCGGGCGCAGGCGCAGATCACCTCGTCACTGCGCTTGCTGGGCTTGCATGGCAACCCGGAGCATGCGCATCACAATGAAGCAATCTGGCATCCGCAGGTGATTCAGATCAGTGCCCTGAAAGGGCAGGGCGTGGAAACCTTCTGGGCCGCGGTGCAGCAATTCCAAGGCACTGCAAACACAAAGCGGCAAGCTTCGCCGCACGCCGCCAGCAGCAGTCACTGGCCTGGATGTGGGAGCGCATCGACGCCGGTTTGAAGCAGGCGTTTCGCCAGCACCCGCAGGTGCAGGCGCTGCTGCCGCAACTGACCCAGGCGGTGCTGGAGGGCCGCATGGCGGCCTCCACTGCAGCACGAAATTTGCTTCTAGCCCAGGTGAATCAGGGCGTAGTTAGCTATAAAAACCAGTAGTACACATCGACCGAGACGATCACACCTTAAGAAAGAGAAAACCATGCACGACATCCTTGAACAACTTGAAGCCAAAGCGCGCAGCTCGCGCGCCTGGGCGGCGGCCAAAAGCGCATCGACGCGCAACACAAAAAGGGCAAGCTGACCGCCCGCGAGCGCCTGGAATTGCTGCTCGACGAGGGCACGTTCGAAGAGTGGGACATGTTCGTCGAACACCGCTGCGTCGATTTCGGCATGGAGGACCACAAGATTCCGGGCGATGGCGTGGTCACCGGCTACGGCATGATCAATGGTCGCCTGGTGTTTGTGTTCAGCCAGGATTTCACCGTGTTTGGCGGCGCCTTGAGCGAGGCGCATGCGGAAAAAATCTGCAAGGTGATGGACCAGGCCATGAAGGTCGGCGCGCCCGTGATCGGTCTGAACGACTCGGGCGGTGCCCGTATTCAGGAAGGTGTGGCGTCTCTGGGCGGTTACGCCGATGTGTTCCAGCGCAACGTGATGGCCAGCGGCGTGGTGCCGCAGATCAGCATGATCATGGGCCCCTGTGCCGGGGGTGCGGTGTACTCACCGGCCATGACCGACTTCATCTTCATGGTCAAGGACAGTTCCTACATGTTCGTCACCGGCCCCGAGGTGGTGAAGACCGTGACGCACGAAGAGGTGACGGCCGAAGAGCTGGGCGGCGCCATCAGCCACACCACCCGGAGCGGCGTGGCCGATCTGGCGTTTGAGAACGATGTGGAAGCGCTGCTGATGCTGCGCCGCCTCTACAACTACCTGCCGCTCAACAACCGCGAGAAAGCGCCGGTGCGCCGCAGTGGCGACCCGGCCGACCGCATGGACCTGAGCCTGGACTCGCTGGTGCCCGACAACGCCAACAAGCCCTATGACATGAAGGAGCTGATCGTCAAGACGGTGGACGATGGCGACTTTTTTGAGCTGCAACCCGAGTACGCCAAGAACATCCTGATCGGCTTTGGCCGCATGGAAGGCCAGACCGTGGGCATTGTGGCCAATCAGCCGCTGGTGCTGGCGGGTTGTCTGGACATCAAGAGCTCGATCAAGGCGGCGCGCTTTGTGCGCTTTTGCGATGCCTTCAACATTCCGGTCATCACCTTTGTCGATGTGCCCGGCTTCATGCCCGGCACGGCGCAGGAGTACGGCGGCATCATCAAGCACGGTGCCAAGCTGCTGTATGCCTTTGCCGAGTGCACGGTGCCCAAGATCACCGTCATTACCCGCAAAGCCTACGGTGGCGCTTACGACGTGATGAGCTCCAAGCACCTGCGCGGCGACGTCAACTTTGCCTGGCCCAACGCCGAAATTGCGGTGATGGGCGCCAAGGGCGCGGTGGAAATCATCTTCCGCGAAGACAAGGGCGACCCGGCCAAGCTGGCCGCCAAAGAGGCCGAGTACAAGGCCCGCTTTGCCAACCCGTTTGTGGCCGGCGCGCGCGGCTTCATCGACGACGTGATCCTGCCGCATGAAACCCGCAAGCGCATCTGCCGCTCGCTGGTGATGCTGCGCGACAAGAAGCTTGAGAACCCGTGGCGCAAGCACGGCAACATCCCCTTGTGATGCGGGATGGATGCGCATGGCCAAAGCTGAAACCGCCGAGACAGTGCGCACGCTGGTCGACATTCCGAATATCGGTGTACGCGATGCGCGCAAGTCCTGTGTTCGCTGGGTTTGACGATGCCAGAGGACGTCAAGCACATGGATGCTCTGTCCGTGTATGAAGCCCTGCGCACGCCCATGGGCAAGCGTCACGATCCCGTGTCTGCTGGATACCTTTCTGGCGGCGAAAAACTTCATGAACGGCAGCCCCAGGCAGCCCTGGTGGAACTTCACGGCGGAGCGAAAAGTTTTACTGAATAAATTGAGCAGGAACTAAAACATGTTTACCAAAATACTGATCGCCAACCGCGGCGAAATCGCTTGCCGGGTCATCAAGACCGCCCAAAAGATGGGCATCAAGACGGTGGCGGTGTATTCCGACGCCGACAAGGACGCACGCCATGTGATGCTGGCCGACGAGGCCGTCAACATTGGCCCGGCGCCGAGCCGCGACAGCTATCTGCTGGCCGACAAGATCATCGCCGCCTGCAAGCAGACCGGCGCCCAGGCCTTGCACCCCGGCTATGGTTTCTTGAGCGAGAACGCCGGCTTTGCAAAACGAGTGGAGGAAGAAGGCATCGTCTTCATCGGCCCCAAGCATTACTCGATGGCCGCCATGGGCGACAAGATTGAGTCGAAGAAGCTGGCTGGCGCGGCCGGCGTGAACTGCATTCCGGGTGTCAACAGCGCGATTGAAACGGCTGAGAAGGCGGTGGAAATTGCCCAAGGCATTGGCTACCCCGTCATGATCAAGGCCAGCGCGGGCGGCGGCGGCAAAGGCCTGCGCGTCGCCTACAACGACAAGGAGGCGTTCGAGGGCTTTACCAGTTGCCGCAATGAAGCGCGCAACAGCTTTGGCGACGACCGCGTGTTCGTCGAGAAAGTTTGTCGAGGAGCCGCGCCACATCGAAATCCAGTTGATTGGCGACAGCTTTGGCAATGTGGTGTACCTGAATGAGCGCGAGTGTTCCATCCAGCGCCGCCACCAGAAGGTGATGGAAGAGGCGCCGTCGTCGTTCATCAGCGAGGCCACCCGCAAGGCGATGGGCGAGCAGGCCGTGGCCTTGGCCAAGGCGGTGAACTACCAGAGCGCCGGCACGGTGGAGTTTGTGGTCGGCAAGGACCAGAGCTTTTACTTTCTGGAGATGAACACCCGGCTGCAGGTCGAGCACCCGGTGACCGAGTGCATCACCGGCCTGGACCTGGTGGAGTTGATGATCCGCGTCGCCGCGGGCGAAAAGCTGCCTTTGACCCAGGCCGATGTGAAGCGCGATGGCTGGGCGATTGAATGCCGCATCAACGCCGAAGATCCGTTTCGCAACTTTTTGCCATCGACCGGGCGACTGGTGCGCTTTCAGCCGCCGAAGGAGACCATGTTTGCGGCGGATACCAGCCAGTGGCACGGTGTGCGGGTCGATACCGGGGTGCAGGACGGCGGCGAAATTCCGATGTATTACGACTCCATGATCGCCAAGCTGATCGTGCATGGCAAGGACCGCCTTGACGCGATCGCCAAGATGCGCGAAGCACTCAACGGTTTTGTGATCCGTGGCGTCAGTAGCAGCATCCCGTTTCAGGCCGCATTGCTGGCGCATCCCAAAGTTTGTTGCCGGGGACTTCAACACCGGTTTTATTGCTGAGAATTATTCAAAAGGTTTCCGCGCCGAAGATGTGCCGCACGACGACGCCGACCTGCTGATTGCGCTGGCGGCATTTGTTAACCGCATGTACCGCAACCGCGCCACATTCATCAGCGGTCAGATGGAGGGCCATGAGGTGGAGGTGGGTGAAGACTTTGTGGTGGTGACCCTGGGTCAGCAAGGGGCCTCCAAACCGACACCGGTTGTCGGTCACGGAATTTGAAGGGAAAACAGGCTCTAGTCTGGTCAGGGTGGGCGCCAGCAGCTACAAAATATGCAGCAATTACCACCTGGGTCAAGTGCGTGTGGAGGGCACTTGCAATGGCGAGCCGTTCACGGCGCAGGTCGAGCGCGGCAGTTTGGCTGGCAAAAATCCGCTGGCGATCCGGGTTTCGCACAACGGCACACAGATTGACACGCTGGTGCTCTCCAAGCGTGCCGCCGAGCTCTATGCCCTGATGCCCTACAAGGCGCCGCCCGACATGAGCCGTTATGTGCTGTCCCCGATGCCAGGTTTGCTGGTGGACGTGGCGGTACAAGCGGGTCAAAAAGTGCTGGCTGGTGAGCGCGTGGCGGTGATCGAGGCCATGAAGATGGAAAACGTGCTGTTTGCGGTGGCCGACGGTGTGGTGGCCAAGGTGTTGGCGGCGAAGGGTGAGAGCCTGACCGTGGATCAGCCGATTGTGGAGTTTGCATGAGTAGCGGCTCTTTTCGACCAGCTTCGGAGCGGCCTTTCAAAGTGCTGGGCGTCCAGCAGATTGCGATTGGGGGCACCGACAAAACCCGACTGCAAAAGCTCTGGGTCGACATGCTGGGCCTGGAACTGACGGGCACTTTCAGGAGCGAGCGTGAAAACGTGGATGAAGACATTTGCGCCATGGGCAGCGGTCCGTTCAAGGTTGAAGTCGACCTGATGCAGCCGGTGGACCCTGACAAGAAGCCTGCCGTGCACACGCACGCCGCTCAACCACGTCGGGCTCTGGATCGACGACCTGCCCTTGGCCGTGCAATGGCTCACGGCCAATGGCGTGCGTTTTGCGCCGGGCGGTATTCGCAAGGGTGCGGCTGGTTTTGATATCTGTTTTTTGCACCCCAAATCGAATGACGAATTTCCGATCAGTGGCGAGGGGGTTTTGATTGAGTTGGTGCAGGCCCCGGCGGAGGTTGTTGTTGCGTTTGGCAAACTGTCGGCAGGGGCGGCCTGAAGTTTGTGCGGGTCAACGCCAGATATTTGCGTTGGGTCAATGACTAACGCCTTTGTAGCACCTGGCTACGGGATTGACCCGAGAGTGAATTACAGTCCTATGCGTGTACACTTTTTCAAGCACCTTCGCAGCAGCGGTGTATCAAGGGTATAGGAGACAAAATTGCAAGCTACCAACACTGGCCAATCCGACTTATTTTCACAAAGTCGTTGATTGTCAATGGGCCTGTCCGGCCCACACCCCCGTTCCTGAATATATTCGTCTGATTGGTCAAGGGCGTTACACCGATGCCTACATGATCAACTGGGTGTCCAACGTGTTTCCAGGCATTCTCGGGCGCACCTGCGACCGTCCCTGCGAGCCCGCCTGTCGTCGCGGACGCGTCGAGGAAAACAATGGCGAGAAGCCCGAGCCGGTGGCGATTTGTCGCCTCAAGCGCGTGGCAGCCGATCACAAGGACGATGTCAAAGCGCGTATGCCGCAGGTGGCGCCGTCCAATGGCAAGCGCATCGCCTGTGTCGGCGCCGGGCCAGCGTCATTGACGGTGGCACGTGACCTGGCTACCTCTGGGCTACGAGGTGACCGTGTTTGAAGGCGAGGCCAAGGCCGGCGGCTTTATGCGCACCCAGATTCCGCATTTCAGGCTACCCGAATCGGTCATTGATGAAGAGACAGGTTACATCCTTGATCTGGGTGTGAAGTTCAAGAATAATCAGCGTGTTGACTCGATGAAAGAGTTGATGACGCAGGGCTATGACGCTGTGTTTGTCGGCTGTGGCGCTCCTCGCGGACGTGTGCTGGATTTGCCGGGAA
>CAVTOU010000021.1:0-407653 GCA_963736345.1 uncultured Pseudomonadota bacterium
TGACGGCGGCGCTGGCGCCGGCCCCGCCCAGGAGCTCGGCGGTCGGGCGATCCAGGAGCCGCATGGCCCAGCCGGGCAAGAGACCCAGCGCCACGCAGGCCACGGCCAGGAGCAGCATCCCCGCGATCATCGGGGCCGGCGACTCGGTGGCGTGCTCGGCGTGGGCCGTGCGCGGCCTGCCCAGGAACGTCACCCCGAAGGCCTTGGCGAAGCACGCCGCCGCCAGCCCGCCGGTGAGCGCCAGCATCGAGGCCGCCACGCCGGCCAGGAGCCCGGAGGCGCCCAGGCGCGTGGCGCCCAGGATGAGCGCCTGGAAGGTCATCCACTCCGAGACGAAGCCGTTGAGCGGCGGCAGCGCCGAGATGGCCACCGCGCCCAGGAAGAAGAGCCAGGCCGTCCAGGGCATGCGCCGGGCCAGCCCGCCCAGCTCCTCCATGTTGCGGACCCCGGTCCGCGCCAGGACGCTGCCCGCGCCCAGGAAGAGCAGGCCCTTGAAGGCGGCGTGGTTGAGCGTGTGCAGCAGCGCCGCCGCCAGCGCCAGGGTGGCCAGCGCCGCCGGCCCGCGCCCGCCGCCGAGGAGCATGGCCACGCCCGCGCCGATGAGGATGATGCCGACGTTCTCGACGCTGTGGAACGCCAGCAGGCGCTTGAGATCGTGCTGCTGCAAGGCCAGGAGCACGCCGATCACCGCCGAGGCGGTCCCGAGCAGGAGCACCGTCCACCCCCAGGAGGCGGGCAGCGGCCCGCCGGGGACGGCCAGGAGGTCGAAGGCGAAGCGGAAGATCCCGTAGAGCGCGACCTTGAGCATCACGCCCGACATCAGGGCCGAGGCGTGGCTGGGGGCGGCCGGGTGCGCCTTGGGGAGCCAGACGTGCAGCGGGACCACGCCGGCCTTGGCCCCGAAGCCGGCCAGCGCCAGCAGGAACACGGCCGTGCGCGTCGAGGGATCCAGGCCGGCCGCCGCCGCGCGCAGGGCCGGGAAGTCGAGGCCGCCGCCGCGCTCGGCCAGGACCAGGAAGGAGACCAGCAGCGCCGCGGTCCCGGCGTGCGCCACCACCATGTAGAGGAGGCCGGCGCGCGCGTTCTCCTCGTTGCGGGTGTCGCTCACCACCAGCACCCAGCTCGAGAGGGTCATGCACTCCCAGGCGAGCAGGAAGGTGACCAGGTCGCCGGCGCAACACACCAGCGCCATGCAGACCACGAAGGCGGCCAGGGCCAGCGTCTGGACGCCGGGTGCGTGCGCGTGGGCGCCCAGGTAGGAGGGCGCGTACATCGCGGCCGCGGCGGTCACGAGCGAGATGACCAGGAGGAAGAAGGCCGACAGCCCGTCGACCGAGAGCGACATGGCCGCGAAGGGGAACAGCCGCGGCAGATCGAGGTGAGCGGCGGGCGCCGACCCGGTCAGGAGTCCCAGCGCGAAGATCGCCACCAGGAGCGCGGCGACCCCGATCGACAGATGTCCCACCCAGACCGCGACCCGACGCAACGACGATGACCTCCGGCTCGGGGCGACATGGTACTCGGGTCGCGGCGGGAGGGGGTAATGGCGCGTGCCGATGCTCGCGCCCGCGCTGGCGCGGCGCTTGCTGTTCCGGCGGGCGTGTGCGCCACCCTTCAGCCGAGCCGCCGTCGTGCCGCACCCGCACCGGATTCGCCGGGCGTGAGATCCGCGCGCGAATGCTGGCGATTTTCGCCACGCCGCGCCGCGCGATCCGGCTCGTCCTCGCCGCAGGAAACGGCGGACTCGGCGGAAGGGCGGCCGTTTCGCGAGCGGGCCGTCCGCCCCGCGTCCGCGGTCGGAGTGCATCGCTCGCCTCGTGGCGGCGCTCGGTGAGCGCCGGCCGTGAAGGAGGTTCGCCGTGACCAGCGAGCAGGAAAGGAAGCCGTCCGAGCGCCTGATCCCGGAGGAAGGGCCGATCCTCGTCTGGCCCAGCTCCCCGGGGGAGGAGCACTGGGCGCTGTTGCTGGACGTGAACGTGTGCCCGTTCCCCGGCTGTCCCGAGCGCCACGTCATCGTGGATGGGTTCCTGGTGGAGCACCTCCGGCATTCCACGGTCCGGCCCGGACGGCGGGGGTCGGAAGACGGCCTGCCGGACGAGAGCGAGCCGGAGTGGGCCTTCGTCGTCTCGGTCGACGTCGATCCGCCCGGCGAGGTCCACGTCGAGAAGTGCCGGGACGATGGGGCGCTCCGCTGGTTCACGGACGCGCTCGACGAGGAGCTCAGGGCTGCGCTGCTGCGGCGCTTCGATCGCCAGCGCGCGGAGTTCGATGCCGTCCTCCGGCACGGCGATGGCGGCCAGCAGGACGGGGCGAGCTCCGCGGCAACCTACGATCGCGAAGGCTGGAGCGCCACGCCGGTCTCTCCCGACCAGCTCGCGGCCGTGCTGACCGGCTTCGAGCGGGCGCGCCGTGGGTACCAGCCGCCGCGGAGCGAGCCGCTGCGGCGCGGCCCGGCGCGGGCGCCGCGGGTCGGGCGGAACGATCCCTGCCCGTGCGGCTCGGGGCGGAAGTACAAGCGCTGCTGCCTCGGGTCGGCGTGAGCCGACGGGCCGCCGTCACCCGCATCCGCGCGACGCGGCCAGCGCGGCGATCACCAGCACCGCGACGACCGCGGGCACGAGCCAGGGCGCGCGCCCCGGCCTGGCTGACGGACGGGGCGTCGCGGCGTCGTCGTGCTCCGCCGCCGCGTCCCGGGGCGGCGGCTCCGGGGCAGCCGCCATGGCCTCGGCGGCGAGCGCCTCCTCGTCGACGCTCCCGCCGTTCGCCTCCAGCGTGGCGAGCAGCGAGGCGGCCCGCTCGGCGTCCGCCTCGAGGACCCACACCCCGACGCTCCGGCCGGCCATGCCGAAGACCCCCAGCAGGTGGTTGGGAACGCCGGCCAGATTGCCGATGCGGCACGGGACACCGCTGGTCTCGAGCGCGTTCTGCACCACCATCGCCTGGCCCATGTCGCCGTAGCTGGCGAGCAGACGTTCACGGCTGGCATCGGTCATGGAGGCACGCTAGCACGATGGACGTCGCGGCGACCGGCGGTTCGTCGGCGAAATGGTGTCCCGGTCGTCTCCCGCCACCGGCCGCGCCGGCGCGCCGCGCGATGGCCGGCGCGCGGCGCACCCGGGAGCGCCGGTTACGGCGCTTCCATGCCCGGACCGTGGCCGTGGAAGCCGCCGCCCGGACCGCGCCCCTGCTTCCGCAGCTGATCGAGCTGCTGGCGCTGCGCGGGGCTGAGGACCGCCAGCGCCTGGTTCCTGGCCTGCACGCCGGCCTCCACCAGGATCTGCCGGAGCTTGCTCACCTCGGCGAACGCGGCGCCGACCTGCTTGGCGTCCGGCTGGGCCGCCGACTCGAGGTCGTGCAGCTTCGCGCGCGCGTCGACCAGGTTCCCGATGGTGGCCCAGTTGGCCCGGCGGAAGTCGCCGGTGATCTTGCGCAGGTCGGCCCGCTGGGCGTCCGAGAGGTCCAGCCGCCGGATGGGCCCGAGCCGCAGGGCGCCGCCCATCATGCCGTCCCGGCCCATCCACCCGCCGTGGCGCTCGCCGCCCATCATGCCCTCGCCGCCCATCATGCCGCGCCCGTGCCGCCCGCCGCCATCGCACGGACAGTCTGCATCGGACGCTCGCTCGGCGCCGGAACCGGCTTTCGCGGCCTGGGCCGATGCGACCCGCGGCCCCAGCACCCCGACCAGCCCGAGCGAGCCGGCGAACGCAACCGCCATGAGCTGCTTCTTCATCTGTTCCTCCACTGCCCGGGTGTGGAACCGCTGCCTGGCCTGATCGGCTGCGAGCGGACGGATCGAGAGCGCCGGCGCACCCGTTCCCGCCGCCGCCCTCATCCCGTCAGACCCGCACGGCCGAAGATCGTTTCGAAGAGCGCCTGGGAATGATCGCCGCACCCCGCCGCACCTTCCGGAGGTCGCATGTCCCCTGACCCGCCCTCGACCGTCGAGGCCGTGTTGCTCGAGGTGGAGCTGCGCCTCATGGATCCGGAGGAGAGGTGGAACCCGGAGCGCCTCGCCGGCCTCCTCGACGACGGCTTCGTCGAGCACGCTGCCAGCGGGCGCTTCTACACGCGGGCCGAGACCCTGGAGGCGAAGGTCGAGCGCGAGACCGGAAACGGATCGTCGCCACCGTGGGCCCGCACCCGCCCGGCCGCGTATCGGGGGAGGTCCTCAATCATGACGACCGCGGCGCGGTGCGCGGGTGGGCCTTCACCTACCTGCCCGCGGGCCACTGACGACGGTTCGGTCGAGCGGCGCGGGTGCGTCCTCGCCCTGGGCCTGCGTGGGTCGAGGCGCTGAGCGCCCGCAGGCCGGCGCAGCGGCCGCCGAGCCATCACCTCGTTGGACGTCCAACCATTTCGTCGCTATTCTTTCTCCCGTTGGGTCGAGGCTTCGGCGAGCCGGCCCTCGGGAAGGGGCGTCCGGATCGGCCGGTCGCCCCCCCGGGCGGAGCGCTGGCGGCGCCGACCGGATGGGCGGGGGTGCGATGGAGCGCATGACGCGAGCGCTGCGGTGGATGGGGCGGTTGCTGGCGAACATCGGCGCCCACGGGGTGGGGGTCGAGAGCTCGCGCCGGATGGCCAAGTGGCTCCCCATCGGGATCGCCATCGGCCTGGTGGCCGGCGGCGGGGCCATCCTCTTCACCAAGGCCATCGAGCTGGTGACGCGGGTGGTGCTGGGCGGGGTGACGGGCTTCCGGCCCCCCGGAGCGGCGGGCGAGGGCGGCGGCGCGCTGGTGCCCGCGGTCCGCGCCTGGCTTCTGCCCGTCGTGACGGCGCTGGGCGGCCTGGTCTCCGGGCTGATCGTGTTCGGGCTCGCTCCCGAGGCCGAGGGGCACGGCACCGACGCGATGATCGACGCGTTCCATCGCCGCGGGGGATCATCCGCAAGCGCGATCCCCATCCGGTGAAGACCGCTGGCCTCGGCGCTGACGATCGGCACAGGCGGCTCGGCCGGGCGCGAGGGCCCATCGCGCAGGTCGGCCGGGGTTTGGGTCGGCCTGGCGCCGACCTGTGAAGACCACCGAGCGAGCGCGGCGGATGCGGTGCGGTCGGATCGGCGCGGGCATCGGGGCCATCTTCCGGGCACCGCTGGGAGGGGCGCTCTTTGCGACCGAGGTGCTCTACGTCCACGACATGGAGGTCGAGGCCATCGTGCCCTCGCTCATCGCCTCCATCGTCGGCTACACGCTCTACGGCGCGGTGGTGGGCTACGGCCCCATCTTCGGCGGACACCCGTCGCTCGAGCTCGGCTCGCCCGTGCAGCTCGCCTACTACGCGGTCCTGGGGGCGGTGGCCGGAGGGGGAGGCCTCCTCTACGCCACGACCTTCTACGGCATGACCGGCGCCTTTCACCGGATCCCCATCCCGCGCTGGGCCAAGCCCGGCCTGGGCGGGCTGGGCGTGGGGCTGCTGGCGCTGGCCATCCCGCAGGTGCTCCACACCGGGTACGGGTGGGTGCAGCTGGTCATGGATCGGAGCGCGCTGCTGGCCCTCCCGGTGCTGCTCCTGGTGGCCGTCCCGCTCGCGAAGATCCTGGCCACCTCGCTGACCATCGGGTCGGGCGGGTCCGGCGGCATCTTCGGGCCCGGCATGGTGGTGGGGGCGATGCTGGGCGCGGCCCTGTGGAGCCTGGGGGTGAGGGCCGGCCTGCCGGGCATGCCCGAGCAGCCAGCCCCTTTCGTCATCATCGGAATGATGTCGCTCTTCGGCGGGATCGCGCACGCGCCGCTGGCGGTGATGCTGATGGTGGCCGAGATGACGGGCACGCTCTCGCTGCTCGCCCCGGCCATGATAGCGGTCGCCATCTCGACCGCGGTGGTGGGCGACCAGACCATCTACCGCGCTCAGCTCATGGACCGCGTCAGCTCTCCGTTCCACCGCGCACGCTACGGGCTCCCGCTGCTGGCGACGGTGGGCATCGGGGAGGCGGTGGAGGCGCTGCAGCTCACGCTCCCGGAGAAGGCCACCGTGGACGAGGCGCTGGCCGAGATGGGAGAAGCGGGGGTGAGCGTGGCCGCGGTGGTGGACGGGGAGGGCGAGCCCATCGGCAGCGTGACCCGCAACGCGCTGGCGCGGGTCGCCCCGGCCGAGCGAATCACGCCCGTTTCGGGGATCACCGTTCGCCTGGCGCTGCGCCCCGGCCTCTCCCTGGAGGACGGGATGCGGATGCTCGCCGAGGCCGGCACCGACAGCGCACCGGTGGTGGAGGGGATCAGGGCCACGGGCCTGGTGACGTCCCGGGGTATCCTGCGCGCGTACCGCAGGGCGGCGGCCGGGACGGCGGCGCGGCCGGCCTTCCCGGCGGACGTCTGACGTGGAAGAGTGGCGTTCCGGAACCTCCAGCACGCGCGAAAGGGAGGATGGGATGCGGGCAACGGCACGGCGTTCCCCCTCGGCCGAAGGCATCGGGCCGGTCACCGCGGATCGCCCCCTGGGCGAGGTGCTGGAGTTCCTGCGCGCGCTGTGGGGGGTGAACCACGCCCTAGAGTCCACCTCGCGGCGGATGCGATCGCGCTTCGGCGTGACCGGGCCGGAGCGCATGGTGGTCCGGCTGGTGGGGCGCTACCCCGGCATCTCCGCCGGCGATCTGGCGAGGATCCTGCTGGTTCACCCCAGCACGCTCACCGGGCTCCTCAAGCGGCTGGTGGCGCGCGGGATCCTGACCCGCCGGGCGGACGCGGTCGACGCCCGGCGCGCGCTCTTCGCCCTCACCCCCAGGGGCGCGTCGCTCGACGTGGTCAAGAAGGGAACGGTGGAGGCGGCGCTGACGGTGGCCCTGGCCGCCCTTCCCGCGCGCGATGTGCGCGCGACCGCGGCGGTCCTGGACAAGCTGACGCGCACGCTGGAGGGGGTCGGGTAGAGTCGTCAGCTCCGGGGCGAGATCGCCTCCACCCGCCGCCAGCCCGCGGGCAGGCCCGACAGCTCGGCGGTGGCGCGGCCCGCCCGCCGGCACTACTCGGCAGCCCCGGCCGCGCTGGCCTGCAGCGCGTGCCGGAGCTCTCGATCCCCGGCCCAGCCCAGGACCTCGCCGCCCGGCCCCACGATGGGGATCTGCGAGACGCTGCAGCGCTCGAGGCGCTCCGCCAGCTCGCCCCAGGTGGCGGAGGGCGGGAGCGAGCGCAGCGGCACCATCGCGTCGCCCACCCGCATCCAGCTGCGCTCCGCGGCCGGTACGTCGCTCACCAGCTGCAGGTCGACCAGCCCGCAGGGGCCGGCGGCGTTGCGCACCAACGCCACCCGCTGCCGGCTGGCGCGGGCGGCGGCCTCGGCCACGCTGGAGAGCGTGGCCTGCTGCTCGAGCGGCTCGAGCTCGCCGGGGATCATGAGGGCCGCCACCGAGGTGGCGGCGATGGCGCGGAGCAGCTCCGGCCCGGAGGCCTCGGGCGGCGGCGACCGGGAGGGGCGCTGCGCCGGGTAGAGCGAGTGCCGCCGCAGGGCGACGTAGGCGATCCCGATGGCCAGCATCATGGGAACGAGCAGGTCGTAGCTCCCCGCCAGCTCCGACACCAGCACCAGGGCGGCGAGGGGGGCGTGGGCCAGCCCGCCGTAGAACGTCCCCATCCCGACCAGCGCGAAGGCGGCGGGCTGGATGCTGGGATCGCCGAGGAGGAGGCGAGCCGCCTCCCCGAAGGCGGCGCCCACCAACCCGCCGATGACCAGCGAGGGCGCGAAGTCGCCGGCCGCGGCCCCGCTCCCGATGGTGAGGGCCGAGGCCAGCATCTTGAGGAATGCCACCGAGAGGAGCAGGCCCACCGCCATCCAGCCGGGCTGCAGCCAGCTCGCGCCGGTCATGGCCACCTGCAACACGCCGTACCCGCCGGCGAAGACGCCGAAGCCGCGCGCCTCGACGCCGTGGCGCTGCTGGACCCAGAGCAGGAGCGCCGTGCCCAGCGCTCCCATGATGAGGCCGCCCAGCGCCGGCCTTGCCCATCGCGGGATCGCCAGCCGCGAGGACCACCGCTGCACGGCGCGGAGCATGGTCAGGAAGGCCACCGCGGCGATCGAGACCCCGACCGCCACCGCGGCGTAGAGCGGCAGGTGCGAGGGCGTGAAGGGGAAGCGAGGCAGGCTGGTGAAGAGGCGGCTCTCGCCGAAGACCGCGATCACCACCGAGTAGGCCACCACGCTCGCGAACACCGATGGGATGAGGGCCTCGGCCTCGAAGTCGTCGCGGTACAGCAGCTCGGTGGCGAGCAGCGCGGCGCCCAGCGGTGTGCGGAACACGGCGGAGATGCCGGCGGCGATGCCGGCCACCAGCAGGATGCGGCGCTCGACGCGGGTGGTGGGGAGCAGCCGTGCCACCGCCGCTCCCACCGCCGCCCCGATGTGCATGGTCGGGCCCTCGCGGCCGCCCGACCCGCCCGACGACAGCGTCAGCACCGCTGCCAGCCCCTTCACCGGGATGACCCGGCGCCGGACCAGGCCGCCGTGGTGATACGCCTCGATGGCGGCGTCCCCCCCGCCGCCGGCGGCCTCCGGCGCCAGCCGCCAGGTGAGAAGGCCGCTGGCCAGCGCTCCCGCCGCGGGCAGCAGCGCCAGCACCCAGGGCCGGAACACCAGGTTCGGATCGGAGGCCACCACCCGCTCCCCGCCGGCCCGCAGCGGCTCGAGGCCGGCCAGGCCTCCCAGCAGCAGCCGCTGGCCCAGCTCCAGGGAGGCGAAGAACAGCGCGCCCAGGGCGCCGGCCACCAGGCCCACCAGGCCGGAGTGGAGCAGGACGCGGCCGGCGATGCGCAGGTCGAGCGGCGCGGCCGCGGGCAGGAAGGAGGCGCGGCGCAACGCCTGGAGCGAGCGATCGCTCAGGGCCCGGATGCGCGCCAGCAGGTCGAGGATGGGCGGGGCCGGAGAGGGCGACATGCCTGGTTGACGTGGCCTCCGGGGAGGCGAGGGGCCATGCGGTTGCAGATCAAACTATATCCTACCCCGGGGCGGCCGCGAAGCCCGGATGGTCCCCGCGGCAATCCGCCCGCCCCACCGCTCACTCCCCGCGCGAGGCGTAGTGCACGCCGACCTGGGTTTCCTTCTCGGCGGGCACGGCGGTCACCGTCAGCTCGCGCCGGTCCTCGAGCTTGGCGGTGAGCGAGCCGGTCGAGCCGGCGTCGCCCTTGACCTCGCTGCGCTCCACCTTGAACCCCTTGCCCTTGAGGTCGGCCTCGTAGAAGTCGAGCACCTCGCCGCTCGGGTGACTGGTCGTGAAGGTGATCATCCCCTCGACGCCGGCGGCGGTCTTGTTGGACATGACACCGCCCGCCTGGACGCCGGGATAGGCGGGGACCCACGACGGCAGCGGCTCCGCGGCGGCGCCCGTCCCCAGCCTGGTGGTCCCCTCCTTGCTGGTCACCGTCACCCCGGCCTTGTCCTTCTCGCCGGCCTCGAAGGTGACCTTCTCGCCCTTGGCGTCCTGGAGCTCGAGCTTGCCCTTCTGGATGTCGGCGGCGTTCATGGTGATGACGTCGCCGGTCTTCTTGTTGCGGATGGTGATCGTCTGCCTGGCGGAGTCCTCGGCCACGACCTCCAGGTCGGGGTTGGCGGCCACGACCATCTTGGCGGCGAACACGGCCGGGTTCTTGGCGGCGGTGGCGAGCTTGCGGGCTCCCCACCATACCGCCACGCTGATGGCGATCCCGACGATCACCACCAGCCCCAGGCACCCGATGAGCACCTTGGGGAGGACGCCGGAGCCGGACTTGGCGGGCGCGGGGGCGGTCGGGGGCTGCGGAGGGGGCGCGTCGGTCGGCATGGGTCGCTCCGGGTCGGACGGGAGAGAGGCGGGGGCGCGGCTGGCCCGCGGCGGAGGATAGCGCACTCCGCCGGGCACCAGGAACGGACTGGCTCGCCGGAAGCCTCGTCTTCCAGGGACCCCGGCGCGCCGCGTCGCCGGCCCGCTGGCGCCGGATCCGGCAGCGGCATACACTCGCGGCCATGAGGCGGGGCGAGCGCGGGGACGCCACGTGAACATCGCGGTGGTCGTGGCCGTGATGGCGGCGGTGCTGTCCGTCTACGTGGCGGCGCTGAGCTGGCGATTCTCGGCCGCCCCGGGCTGGCGCGATCAGCACTGGTTCGCCTTCGCGGCCCTGACCGCCGGCGCCTACTCGGCCTTGAACGTTCCCATCATGCTGGGGTCGATGCCCGTCCCGTCGACGGTGTACTTCACCCGCGCCCAGCTGCTGCTCGGGACGCTGCACGTGGCCAGCTGGATCCGGTACACGGCCGTGTACCTGCATCGGCCCATGGGCCGGGTGGGGCGGTGGGTCACCCGCGGCCTGGTGGTGGGCGGCCTGCTCGCCCAGATCCCGGGCGTGGTCTACACCAACACGGTCCGGCTGCGCGCCTACGAGCCGCTCCACGTCCTCTACCGCGATCCGGTGACCACGCTGGTGGGCAACATCATGCTGGCCTGCCTGGTGGGATCGTTCTTGCCGCTCATGATCCGCTTCGCCATGGCCGGCCGGCGCGGGGTCTCGCACGCTTCGGTCCATGCGGTGGCGCTGCTGGTGCTGCTCTCGCTGGCGGTGAACGACGCCCTCAACGCCGCCGGCCTCATCTACACGCCCTACCTGCTCGACCTCGCCTACGTCATCCCGGTGGGCGTGGTGGGCTACGTGCTGACCGCTCGCTTCGCGCAGGACGCCCGGACGCTGGAGGTCATGCGCGCCCACCTGGAGTCGCTGGTCGAGGTCCGGACCCAGGAGCTCGGGCGCGCGCAGGAGGCGCTCCATCGCTCCGAGAAGCTGGCCGCCCTGGGCCAGCTCGCGGCCGGGGTGGCCCACGAGGTGAGCAGCCCGGCGGCCGTGGTGGCGGCGAACCTGGCCTACCTCGAGAAGCGGATCGAGGAGGGGCTGGCCCGCAAGGAGGGGCTGGAGTGCGTGCGCGAGTCGAGCGTCGCGCTGCGGCGCATCGGCGCCATCACGCGCCAGCTCCTGCACGCCGGCCAGCTGGCGGCCAGCGGGACGACCTCGCATCCGGTGGCGGTGGCCGTGGTGGCGCGCGAGGCGCTGAACACTGCGCGCGCCCGCTGCCCGTCGCACGTCACCCTGACCGAGAAAGTTCCCCCCGACGTGTGGGCCTCCGGCGAGGAGGAGATGCTGCACCAGGTGCTGGTCAACCTGGTGCTCAACGGGGCGCAGGCGGTCCCCGACGGCCGCCCGGGCAAGGTCGAATCCGGAGCGAGCGCCAGGGCGGGCGCATCCTCATCACGGTCGAGGATGACGGCGACGGGATGGCGCCCGACATCCTGCGGCGCGTCTTCGAGCCCTTCTTCACCACCAAGCCCTTCGGCACCGGAACCGGCCTGGGGCTGGCCGTCTCGCGCGGGCTGATCGCCGGCCTGGGCGGCGAGCTGCGCCTGGACAGCGAGGCCGGCCACGGCACGCGAGCGGTGGTGGACCTGCCCGAGGCACCCGGCGCGGACAGTCCCCCCGCGGCGGACCGCTCCGCGGTCCCGGCCCGCTAGACTAGGCCGCGATCTCGAGCCCGAGCTCCTGGCGCGCGGTCCGGAAGGCCTCCACCGCGCGCGAGAGGTGCTCGGGCTGGTGCAGCGCCGTGACCGAGGCCCGTAGCCGGGCCGTGCCCTTGGGGACCACCGGCCAGCGGAAGGGCGGCAGGTACACGCCCAGATCGAGGAGCCGCCGCGAGAAGGCGATGGCGGCCTCCTCCTCGCCGATGACCACCGGCACCACCGGCAGCTCGCCGTTCCCCAGGATCCGGAATCCCTGGGCCCGCAGCTCCTCGCGAAGATGGTCGGCGTTGGCGCGCAGCCGCGCCCGCAGCTCGTGGCCGTGGATGCAGCGCTCGATGGCCCGGATCATCGCCCCGGCCAGCACCCCGGGGAGCGCCGACGAGGACATGTACGGGCGCGAGGACATGCGCAGGTACGTGATGAGATCGCGGCGCCCGGCCAGGAAGCCGCCCATCCCGCCCAGCGCCTTGTCGAAGGATCCCATGACCAGATCGGCGCGGCCCTGCAGGCCGAAGTGCTCCAGCGTCCCGCCGCCGCGCTCCCCCATGACCCCGACGCCGTGGGCGTCATCGATCATCAGGATGGCGTCGTAGCGCTCGGCCACGGCCACGATCTCCGGAAGCGGGCTGATCTCCCCCTCGACGCTGAACACGCCCTCGGTCACGATCATGCGGGGGTGGTGATCCCGGGCCTGCTCGAGCTTGCGGACCAGGTCGTCGATGTCGTTGTGGGCGTAGAGGTAGCGCCGGGCGTGGCTCAGGGCGATCCCGTCGAAGACGGTGGCGTGGTTGCTCTCGTCGGCGATGACCGCGGCGGCGCCCTTGCGATAGGGAAGGACCCCCAGGACCGGATCGAGGATGCCCTTGATGGCGCCCACGTTGGCCATGTAGCCGGTCGGGAAGGTGATGGCGTCCTCGGTGCCCATCAGGTGCGCCACCCTCCGCTCCAGCTCGGCCAGCACGTCGATGTTTCCGCACAGCACGCGCGAGCCGCCCGGGCCCACCCCGTGAAGCTCGAGCAGGTCCCGCGCCCCCTCCAGCACCGACGGGTGCCGGGACAGCCCCAGGTAGTTGTTCGAGGCGAGCATCACCAGCTCCCGGCCGCCGATCTGGCAGGTGGGCTCGGTCCCGGCGGATGCGATGGGAAGGTACGCCGGGTAGAGCCCGGCCGCCTCCACCATGCGCAGCGTCTTCTCGAGGCTCTCCAGCTTGCGAGTCTCGCGCATCGAGCCCAGGGCATGCAGGTCGCTGAAGTTCATGTGGCCTCCCGTACCGCCGGTTGCACCCATGTTCTCAAACGGGTCTGACACTCCGAGCGCGACCCGCTCGCGGCGCGCCGGTGCTCCCGCTTGCCCCGTGCACGCGGCCGTGCAACGCTTCAGCGCATCGTGGAGTCGGCACCAACAGGCGGACGGGCGCCCGGCGTCGCTGTAAGCCCCGGCCGCACATGCCGCTCGAGGGAAGCACCTTGGCTTCCATAAAGGACGTCGCCCGGCTGGCCGGCGTCTCGGTCACCACGGTCTCGAGGGTGCTCTCCGGTTCTCCCCGGGTCGACGAGAACACACGGGCACGCGTCGAGAAGGCCATCTCGCGGATCAAGTACCGGCCCAACCTGCTGGCCCAGGGGCTGCGCTCCAAGAGCGGCAACGTCATCGGGCTGGTGGTGCCGGAGATCCGGCACGAGACCTTCGCCACCTTCATCGAGTGCACCGAGCGCCTGTGCGTGGAGCGGGGCTTCGACCTGATCGTCGGGAACACGGGCGGCCGCCCGGAGGTGGAGGGGGCCTTCATCGACAACCTGCTCCGCCGGCACGTCGACGGGATCATCTTCTCGCGGGTGTCGGACAAGAGCCGGGTCATCAACACCGTCGAGAAGTGGAACGTCCCCGCGGTCATCATCGACCGCGCGCTCGATCGGGAGGACATCCCCACCGTCGTGCTGGACAACTACCGCGCCGGCGCCCTCGCCGCCGAGCACCTCGTCAGCCTGGGCCACCGCGCGCTGGGCGTGGTGACCGGGCCGCAGGACATCGCGCTGTCCCGCGAGCGCCACAAGGGGTTCGTGGCCACGCTCCGGAGGTACGGGCTGGCGCTGCGCGCCGGCAACGTCTTCGAGGGCGACTTCAAGTTCGAGTCCGGCTGCGCCGCGGCGCAGGCGTTCCTGGAGCGGGGCCTCCCCATGACCGCCGTCTGGTGCCACAACGACCTGATGGCGGTCGGGGTCATGAACGTCTTCCTGCGGAGCGGGATCCGCATCCCCCGGGACGTCTCGCTGGTCGGGATGGACGACATCAGCCTGGCTCGCATGTGCGTTCCGGCGCTCACCACGCTGACCCAGCCGTTCGAGGAGATGTGCCGCCAGGCCGTCGAGCTGGTGCTCCGCATGCGGGCGAACGAGAAGATCGGGGAGAAACGGACCGTCCTGTCGCCGGACATCATCGTCCGGGAGTCGACCGCGCCGGCCGTCGCCGGCCGCACGCGGAAGACGCGGCGCGCCTGAATCCGGCGGCGGCGCACCGAGGGCCCCGGCTGGGACACGGCGCGACCTCGGCGCGCGGCTACTGGATCCTCCAGCCCCGCCCCCGCGGGTGCATGCCCGGCCGCCCGGGGAGACCCGTCCAGGCCGGCCCTCGAGCTGCGGCTCGCCCGGTTTCGGAGCCGCCGGATTGCCTGGATGGAATCGTTTCCATGCGCTACCATGCCCCGGCCTCCAGATGGAGGAGGCGGAGGCACCATGGGATGCCGGGAGGTCCTCGGCGGGCGGGGATCGCGTTCAGGTGGTGGCGATGGGCTTGCTGCGGAGCCGGCTGGCGAGCGCGGGATCGGCGCGGCGGCAGAGCTGCGGGGGCAGGCCCCGCAGGACGAGCTCCGCGTCGGCCACCGCCATGCGGCCGATGAGCCGCAACGCCTCGGGCATCCCGCCGGTGCGGTGGGCGGAGAGGAGCACGTTCTCGCCGGCCGATCGCACCGCGGCGCCGGGCGGCACGGGCTCCTCCGGGAAGACGTCGATGGCGGCCCGGATGCGGCCGGAGCTCACCTCCCGGACCAGCTCGGGGAAGTCGACCACCGCGGCCCGGCTCATGAGCAGGAACACGGCCCCGTCCTGCAGCAGCCCCAGCTCGCGCCTGCCCAGGAAGCCCTGGTTGGCGGTGGTGACCGAGGCGAGCACGAACACGATCCGCGAGGTGGACAGCACCTCGTCGAGCGATGCGGGCCGGCAATCGTGGGCGCGGATCAGGTCGTCGGGCAGCCAGGGATCGTGGACCGCGACCGGGTTCCTGAAGGGGGCCAGCAGCGCGCGCACCGCGCGCCCCAGGTCGCCCAGGCCGATGATCCCCACCGGCGCGCCGGTGAACTGGAACGAGCCCTCGTTGCCGGCCAGGCCGTACCTCTCCCGGCCGGCGCGGAAGGCGCGGTCGGCGGCGCCGATGCCGCGCGCCAGGTCGATGGCCATGGCCACCGCGGACTCGGCCACCACCGTGGCGAAGGCGGCGGTGGGGGAGAGGACCCAGATGCCGCGCTCCTGGCAGGCCTGGTAGTCGACGTTGGGAAGGAAGTTGGTCTCCACGTTGAAGATGGCCTTGAGGTTGGGGGCCCGATCCAGGCGCGCACGCGGCATGGCGGTCTGGCCGATGAGGAGCGCCGCCTCGGGCAGGAGGCGATCGACCTCCTCGTCGGGCATGGGCCGTTCCTCCGAGATGACCAGGCGCCCCAGGGCGTCCAGGCGCCGGCGGGTGTCGGGATCGCAGATCACGTCGAGCGTCCGCGGCAGCGGGTCGACGAGGATGAGGGGCTTGGCGGTCATGGCGTGCCTCCGGGGCGAGAACTTTCGCGCCCGGGGAGGATTCGTCAAGGGGCGTCGCGGGAAGGCCCGCCGGCGTCCCTCGGGCTCGGGCTCGGGCGCGGGCTCGTTCTCGGGAAACCTCCCGGAGGTCGGGAGGCGCAGGGTGAACACCGAACGTAGCGAGGTCGATACCATGGCGGGTGAAAGACAGAAGGTCGACGCGGCGATCAACGAGGGGAGCGGCATCCTCCGGCTGATGCCGAACTGGGTTCCTCGCTCGTTCTGCATACCGGGGAAGCGGCTCAAGCTGCACCCGGCCGACTACTACGCCTTCGGCGCGAACCGGGGCGGCATCGACGAGCGCTGGTTCTCGTCCACGACCAAGGCCGACAACGGGCCCGGCACCTTGCCGGACGAGGGGCTCAGCTACATCCAGGTCGACGACTCGGGGTCGAAGGTGCTCTTCAAGGACGCCATCGAGGTCGCCGGGAACGAGATCCTCGGGCCCGAGATTGTCAAGAAGTTCGGCGGCTGGGTCATGTACAGCAAGTTCTTCGACAACCAGGAGCCTCTGCCCTACCACGTGCACCAGACCGACGAGCGGGCCGCCGACGTGGGCCGCAAGGGAAAGCCCGAGGCCTACTTCTTCCCCCGGCAGCTCAACAACCACGGGGGCTGGTTCCCCTACACGTTCTTCGGCCTCCACCCGCAAGACCGGCAAGGACGACATCAAGCGCTGCCTGCAAGGCCTGGGACAAGGGCGACAACGGCATCCTCGATCTCTCCAAGGCCTACCGCCTGCGGCCCGGCACCGGCTGGGACGTCCCTCCGGGCGTGCTCCACGCACCCGGGCTCGTTGCTGCACCTACGAGCCGCAGCGCGCCTCGGACGTCTTCGCGATGTTCCAGTCGCTGGTCTGGGATTCGTACACGCCCAAGGAGTTGCTGTACAAGGACGTTCCCAAGGAGCGGTACGAGGACTTCGACTACCTGGTGAGCATCCTCGACTGGGACCTCAACGTCGACCCGCTCTTCTACGAGAACCGGTACATGCCGCCCAGGCCGGTGAAGCCGCTCGAGGCCATGCACGCCGAGGGTTACGAGGAGCAGGACGTCGTGTACAAGTCGCAGTGGTTCTCGGCCAAGGAGCTGACCATCCTGCCCGGCCGCTCGGCGCTCATCCGCGACGCGGGGCCGTACGGCGCCATCGTCATCCAGGGGAAGGGCAAGATGGGCCCGCTCGACATCGAGTCCCCGGCGCTGATCCGCTTCGGGCAGACCACCCGGGACGAGGTCTTCGTGACCTCCTCGGCCGCCCGGGCGGGTGTGAAGCTCGTCAACACCAGCGATACCGACCCGCTGGTCATGCTCAAGCACTTCGGGCCGCGCGCCTAGAATCTGCGGCCGGTTCGGCACGTCCACCCAACGGAGGAAAGGAGGACAGGAGGAAGCTTCAGCCACTCCGATCCATCTGGAAGTCGCCCCCGGCTCGACCGCTGCCCGAGGGGGCAAGCTCGTCCCGAGCCTGTCGTACGGCCGGGGTTCATCCATCGCATGGAGGCAATGATGTCCAAGAAACTGATGCTGGCACTCCTCGCCGCCGCGTTCCTGCCGCAGGGCGCGCAGGCGGCGCCGCTCAAGATCGGCATGTCGGTTCCCGGGCTTCAGTTCCCGTTCTTCGTCATCATGAAGGACGACGCGGAGAAGGCGGCCGCCAAGCTGGGCGCCACCATCGTCTTCGCCGACGCGCAGAACGACTCGTCCAAGCAGGCGTCGGACATCGAGAACTTCGTGACGCAGAAGGTGGACGCCATCCTGGTCTCGCCCATGACCGTCGATTCGCAGGTCCCGGCCATCGAGGCCGCGATCAAGGCCGGCATCCCGGTCGCCACCGTCGACCGCAAGTCCAACAGCGACATGGTGCTGGTCCACGTGGGCGCCGACAACGTGCAGGGCGGGCGCGCCGCGGCCAAGTACATCATCGACAAGCTGCACAACAAGGGCTCGGTCATCGAGCTGGAGGGGACCCCGGGCGCGTCCGCCGCCATCGACCGCAAGAAGGGCTTCGACGAGGTCATCAAGAAGTCCGGCGTGAAGCTCCTCACCAGCCAGACCGCCGAGTTCGATCGGGCCAAGGGCCAGAACGTGATGGAGAGCCTCATCCAGAAGTACCCCAGCTTCGACGCGGTCTTCGGCGCCAACGACGAGATGATCATCGGCGCGGTGGAGGCGCTGTCGGCGGCCGGGGTCAAGAACAAGGTGACCATCGGATTCGACGCCACGCCCGACGCCTTCCAGTACATGAAGGAGGGCAAGCTGGGCGCCACCATCGACCAGTTCCCGGGCAAGCAGGCCGGGGAGGCCCTGAAGTACCTGGTCGACTACGTGAAGTCGAAGAAGAAGCCGGCCAAGGCGGTCAACTACATCAACCCGGAGCCGGTGACCAAGGCGCCGTAGTGCGCTGGTTCGGGTAAGCTCGGGTCGGTGCCGGCGATGTGAGCCGGCACCGGCCCAGTCGATTGAGGGTCCTCGGGGACGCCATGGCGGAACCTCTGCTCCGGATGGTCGGCATCACCAAGAGCTTCCCCGGCGTCCGCGCGCTCGACCACGTCGACCTCGACCTGAACCCGTCGGAGGTGCACGCGCTGGCGGGCGAGAACGGGGCCGGCAAGTCGACCCTCATGAAGATCCTCTCCGGCGTGTACCGCGCCGACGAGGGCGAGATCTGGCTGCGCGGCAAGAAGGTCACGGCCACCGGACCGCGCGCCATGATCGACGCGGGCGTGAGCGTCATCTACCAGGAGCTGAACCTGGTCCCCTACCTGTCGGTGGCCGAGAACGTCTTCCTGGGGCGCGAGCCGCGCCGGGCGCGGCGGGTTCATCGACTGGCGGCGGATGCGCGACGAGGTGAAGCGGCTGCTCGAGCCCTTCGGGCTCTCCCTCGACCCGCGCGCGCCCGTCTACACCCTCGGCCCCGCCTACCAGCAGGTGGTGGAGATCGCCAAGGCGCTGTCGCTCAAGTCCGAGATCCTGGTCATGGACGAGCCCACCGCCGCCCTGACCGGTCACGAGGTGGACCGGCTCTTCGACGTGATCCGCAACCTGCGCAGGAGCGGCGTGTCGGTGATCTACATCTCCCACCGGCTCCAGGAGATCAAGCTGGTGGCCGACCGCGTCACGGTGCTGCGCGACGGGCGCCACATCGTGACCTCCCGGGTGGAGGAGATCTCCATCGACGAGATCATCCGGCACATGGTGGGCCGGACGCTGACCGAGCAGTACCCGAAGGCGCCCTCGAGTCCGGGCAAGGAGATGCTGCGCGTCGAGGGGCTCAGCAAGCGCGGCGTGTGCAGGGATGTCTCGTTCTCGGTCCGCCGCGGCGAGATCCTGGGGGTGGCCGGGCTGGTCGGCGCGGGCCGCACCGAGATCATGGAGCTCGTCTTCGGGAGCCGGCGGCGGGACGCCGGCCGGATCCTGGTGGACGGGAAGCCGGTCGACATCCGCTCCACCCGCGACGCGGTGCGCAGCGGGATCGCCCTCATCCCCGAGGAGCGGAAGCGGCAGGGCCTGGTGCTGGGGCTGTCCGTGTACGACAACGTGGCGCTCACCGTCCTCGATATGCACTCGGCGTGGGGCCTGATCCGGCGGCGCGAGGTGACGAGCCTCATCTCCAAGGTGGCCCAGACGATCCGGGTGAGGACGCCGTCGCTGGCGCAGACGGTGCGCAACCTCTCCGGCGGGAACCAGCAGAAGGTGGTGCTCTCCAAGTGGTTCGTCCGGGACTGCGAGATCTACATCTTCGACGAGCCGACCCGCGGCATCGACGTCGGCGCCAAGGTGGAGATCTACAAGCTCATGCAGGACCTGGCGGCGCGCGGCGCGGCCATCATCATGGTCTCGTCGGATCTGCCCGAGGTGATGAACATGAGCGACCGGATCGCGGTGGTCTGGAACGGGCAGATCGTGGGGCAGTTCGCGCGGGGCGAGGTCAACGAGGAGCAGGTCATGAGCTACGCGCTGGGCCTGCACGAGCAGCGCGCCTCCTAGATGCGAGCGGAGGCCTGGGGAGCCGAGCGTCATCCGGCCCCCAGCAAGAAAGGAGCTCCGGCATGAAGGTCGAAGACGCCGCGGGGACCGCCGGCGAGGAGCCCGCCAGGGCGAGGCTCGACGTCAAGCACATCCTCAAGAACTACGGGATCGTCTTCGCCTTCGTCCTGGTGTGTGCGGTTCTGGCCTGGCTCTCGCCGGTCTTCCTCTCCCCGACCAACGTCCTCATCGTCATCCGGCAGAGCTCGATCACCGGGATCATGGCCATCGGGATGACCTTCGTCATCCTGACCGGCGGCATCGACCTCTCGGTGGGCTCGATCCTGGCGTTCTCGGGGGCCGTCGCCGCGAGCCTGCTCAAGGCGAACGCCCCGCTGTGGGTGGTGATCGTGGCCGCCCTGGCGGTGGGCGCGCTGCTGGGGCTTGCCAACGGCCTCGTCGTCACCATCGGTCGGATCACGCCCTTCGTGACCACGCTGGCCATGATGACGATCGCGCGGAGCCTCACCCTCATCTACTGCAACGGGTACCCCATCAGCGGTTTCTCCACCGGGTTCCGGTTCATCGGCACGGGGGACGTGGCCAAGGTGCCCGTCCCCGTCCTGGTGTTCCTGGCCGCGGTGGTGCTGGCCGCCATCGTCCTGCGCGAGACGCGGCTCGGGCGCTACACCTACGCCATCGGCGGCAACGAGGAGGCCGTCCGCCTCTCCGGCATCCCCTCCGGCCTCTACAAGACGATGGTCTACGTCTTCTCGGGTCTGGCCTCGGGGCTGGCGGCGGTGATCCTCACGTCCCGGCTCAACTCGGCCCAGACGGTGGCCGGCACGGGTTACGAGCTGGACGTCATCGCGGCGGTGGTCATCGGCGGAACCAGCCTGATGGGAGGCCGCGGCAGCGTGTGGGGCACGCTCATCGGCGCGCTCCTCATCGCCGTCATCAACCAGGGGATGGTCCTGCTCGGCATCAACGTCTACTACCAGGGGCTGGTGAAGGGCCTGATCCTCCTCGGCGCCGTGCTACTGGATCGGCTCCGCGACGAGCAGGGTTGAGCGCTTCCGCGGCTGCGCAGAGGGCCCCGACCAGGTTCCGGCAGCGGGTGACTGGAGGAGGCGTCCCTGGTGGCGGCCGGGCGGGCCCGCCGGCTCGCCGACCGGCGAAGGAATGCTCGGCGCACGGGTACATTCGTGGGACGCGCGCGGCGTAAGGCCGGTCGAGGGGCGCGAACGGCGAACTCGCCCGGCCATTTCGCGCTGCGCGATGTCCGGGCTCGGACAACGCCGTTCGCGCGCAGGTGACGCCATCGCGCGAGCGGACGACATCGTACCGAGGGGCGCCTGCGCTCACGGTCGGCTCATCCGGCGGACCCGCCCGTCCGCCTGCGGACGCGGTTGATGGGGGAGCGAGCGGAGCGAGTTGCGAGACGGCGCAGCCTCGAGCCGCCTTCACGGTGACGCCCCGAGGGCGGCCGGCCGGTGTTGCCGCGGCGCCGACCGTGGGCGCAGGCGCACGAACGAGGCTCGTGACCACCGCGCGCGACCCTCGGCCGAGTGTGCGCGGAAGCCGTTGTCCGAGCCCGGGCACGGCGCGAAGCGCCGGTGGCCGGGCGAGTTCGGCTTCCGCGCCCCGTGAGAAGAGGTACGACGCGCGCGGCCTACGATCATCCTGGCGGGCGCCGAGCATTCCTTCGCCGGTCGGCGCCGCGGCAACACCGGACGGCCGCACGCAGCACCGTTCCGGCAACGGATCCCCGGCTCGAGGCGTGGCGTGGAGCGGCGAGCGAAATGAGCGCATCCAGAGGGGTGGCCATGAGAGCCTCCCGTGAACGAGCACGAGCCCGGAAGCCGTCTCCCGGGCTCGGGGCGCGGGAATTCGTGATCGGCGCCTACTGCTGGAACTTGTCCGGCGTCTGGAGCAGCTTCTGCACCGCGGGGCTCTTCACGTTCTCCGGCGTGATCAGCACCGGCGGCAAGAGCACGTTCTTGTTCTTGATGGGCTGCTTCTTGATGTAGGCGTCGATGGCCGCCACCCCCTGGTAGCCCATCTGGTACGGGTCCTGCGCGACGATGGCGCTGATCGTGCCGTCGTCGAACAGCGGCAGCACCTCGGGGCTCGGGTCGAAGGCCACGATCTTCACCTGGCCGGCCTTCCCCTTGGCCTTGACCGCCTGGGCGTCGCCCACCGAGGCGGCGCAGGCATTGAAGATGCCCTTCAGGTCAGGGTGCGCCGTCAGCTCGTCGGTGGAGATGTTCATCGACTTGGCGGTGTCGGCGTCCGTCCACTTGGTGGGCAGGACCTTCAGGCCGCCCTTCTTGGCCGCCTCCTGGAAGCCCTTGCTCCGGCCGGCGCTCACCGAGCCGGCCTGGATGCCGTGGTCCGCCACCAGGCCCTTCCCGCCCAGCAGCTTGGCCATCTCCTCGCCGGCCATCATGCCGCCCTTGACCTGGTCGGTGAGGATGCTGGCCACCGGGGCGTCGCTGTCGATGCCCGAGTCCACCATGGCCACCGGCACGCCGGCCTTCATGGCCTCTTCGACCGGCGGGATGAGCGCCTTCGAGTCGAGCGCCGCCAGCAGGATGCCGGCCGGCTTCCGCTTGGCGATGGTGCGGACGAGGTCCACCTGGGCCGCGATGTCCGCCTCGGTGGCCGGGCCCAGGTAGTCGATGGTGTAGCCGAGCTCCTTGGCCTTGTCCTGCGCGCCCTTCACCAGGAACAGGTAGAAGGTGGCCGAGGTCGACTTGGGGATGAAGACGATGGTCTTCTTCCTGGGCGGCGGCGCTGCCGCCCAGGGCCAGGACCATCAGCCATGCCACGACCGCGTACCTGAGCTTCATGGAATGCCTCCGTGCCTCGGGTGCTCGATGACCTCCACTGACGGGACGACCGGCTCTACCTCCTCCTGCGGATCTGATCGACGGCCACCGCGCCGATGATCACCACGCCGTTGACCACGTACTGCCAGAACGCGTTCACCCCCAGGATGTTCAGCCCGTTGCGGATGGTGGTGACGATGATGGCGCCGATGAGCGTGGCGACGATGCTCCCTTCGCCGCCGAAGGTGCTGGCGCCGCCGATGATCACCGCTCCGATGGCCAGCAGCTCGTAGCCGTTGCCGCCCGCGGGCTGCACGATCGCCAGCCGCCCGGCCTCGATGGTCGAGGCGACCCCGGTCAGCAGGCCGCAGATCACGTAGATGCCGACCTGCACCGTCCCACGTTGATGCCGGAGAGCCGCGCCGCCTCGGTGTTGCTGCCGATGACGTAGATGAAGCGGCCGAAGCGCGTGTAGTTGAGGACCAGGTACCCGAGCACGAACACCGCCAGCACGATGACGGTCGGGACGGGGATCACGGTCAGCAGCTTGCCCTGGCCGATGAACCGGTACCGATCGAGCCCGTAGATGGGGACCCCGTTCACGAAGATCAGCGCAAAGCCGCGGGCGATGCCCATCATGCCCAGCGTGCCGATGAAGGGCGGGACGCGCAGCAGGGTGATGAGCAGGCCGTTGGCCAGGCCGTAGAGGGCGCCGGTTCCGGCGGTGGCCAGCAGGGCCAGTGCCAGGCTGTGGGTGTGGGTGAAGACGATCCCGCCCACGACGGCCGAGCAGGCGAAGACCGATCCCACCGACAGGTCGATGCCTCCTGAGATGATCACGAAGGTCTCGCCTGCGCCGATGATCGCGATGACCGCGGTCTGCAGCGTGATCTCGAAGAGGTTGTCGACCGTGAAGAAGTAGGGGGAGAGGAAGGCCAGCACCACCCAGAGCAGCGCCAGGATCACCAGCATCGAGACGCCCTGGTTGCGCAGGATGCCCCGGAGCTCGAGGGCTGCCCTCGGCCACCCGCCCGTCCGCGCCTGCTGGAGCTCGGTCATGCGCTCTCCCGCTTCGCGCCCAGCCGGCTGGCATGCTGCATCACCTCGAGCTTGGTGGCCCGGGCCGGATCCAGCTCGGCCACGATCTCGCGCCGCGCCATGACCAGCACGCGATCGGAGACGTCGAGGATCTCGTCGACGTCGCTGGAGATGAAGATCACCGCCCGTCCCTCCTGCGCCACGAAGGTGCGGATGAGCTGGTAGATGTCGCCACGCGCGCCGACGTCGATGCCCATGGTCGGCTCGTCCAGGATGAGCAGCCGGCAGCGGGCGGTCAGCCACTTGCCGAACACCACCTTCTGCTTGTTGCCGCCGCTGAGGTACTTCACCTGCTGCGAGATCCCCGCCACCTTGAGCCCCACCGAGGAGATCAGCTCGGTGGCGGCGCGCCGTTCGGCCGGGATGCTGAAGAACGGGCCGCGCAGCTTGGAGAGCACGACCAGCGAGACGTTCTCCTTGACGCCCAGGTTGAGGCAGAGCCCGTCCACGTCGCGATCCTCGGACAGGTAGCCGATGCCGAGGGCCACCGCGGTGCGGGGCGAGTCGATGCGCACCGGCCGTTCGCCCAGCAGGAACCGGCCCTGCTCGGCGGGATCGATGCCGAAGAGGGCGCGCGCCAGCTCGGTCTTGCCCGAGCCCACCAGGCCGGTGATGCCCAGCACCTCTCCCTCGCGCACCGAGAGGTCGAGCGGGACCTCGAAGCTCCGGTTGCGGAACCCCTGCACCGAAAAGGCGACCGGGCGCGCCGGCGGCGCCCCGGTGGTGCGCGAGCGCTTCCCGGCCAGATCCTTCCCGATCATGAGCGAGATGACCTGGCCCAGGTCGGCGTCGCGGGCGGGCAGGGTGGCGATCTTGAGCCCGTCGCGCAGCACCGTGATGCGATCCCCCACCTGCTTCACCTCCTCGAGCTTGTGGGAGATGTAGATGATTCCGATGCCGCGCGGGTTGATGTCGTGGATGGTCTCGAAGAGGCGCTCCGTCTCGCGCCGGGAGAGCGCGGCGGTGGGCTCGTCCATGACCAGGATGCGCGCGTTCTTGGAGAGCGCGATGGCGATCTCGAGCATCTGCTTCTGGGAGACCGGCAGCCGGGAGACCGGGGAACGGGGGTCCACGTCCAGGTCGACCCGGGCCAGCGCCTGGCGGGCATGGTCGAACACCTCACCCCAGCGGATGAGGCCGCGCCCGTGGACGAAGCTCCCCAGCGACAGGTTCTCGGCCACGCTCAGGTGCGGGATCAGGTGAAAGTTCTGGTAGACGGTGACGACGCCGGCATCCTCGGCGCTCCGGGGGTCGTGCGAGGCCAGGTCGATGGGGCGGCCGGCGATGGCCATCGATGCCGGCGTCGGCCCGGTAGGCGCCGCAGAGGATCTTCATGAGGGTGGACTTGCCCGCCCCGTTTTCCCCGAGCAGGACGTGCACCTCGCCGGCCTCGAGGTCGAAATCGACGCCCTTGAGGACCCGCACCCCGTAGAACGACTTGGTGATGCCGGCCATCTCGAGAAGCTTGTCCACCGGCCCGTCTCCCGCGGTATGATTGGGATGAAATCGTTTCCACATTCCGCCGGCAACGGAATGTGTCAGGCCCTTCCGGGGGCGGGTCCGCTCGACCGGGCGGGGGCCGTTCCCTTCTCCGGGTGGGTGCCACAGCCGGGGGCTATTTCCTTCCCGCCTCGAGCGCGCCGCTCACGTCGGGGTCCGGGCGAACGGAGGGTGCAGCGGGCGGGCAACCGGGCCGGGCTGGCGGGATGGCGGCTCGGCCCGGGCCGTCGGGCAGGTGTCGCGATTAGGAACGTTCCGCGCCGGAGCGAGCAGGGCCCGGGGGAGCCGAAGCCTCCCACGCGAAGCGGCGGGGAGCTGAGGTCCCCCTGACACGAAAGAGAGGAGAGGTCATGAAGCCACAGAACTTCCAGGTCAAGAACGAGAAGATCCGCCGCGCCTTCGAGGAGCTCAAGAAGAAGAAGCCCATCACCCGGCGCCTCAACCTCTCGTGGAGCAACTGGGGATTCGGCATCGAGCCCCTGGAGCGCTCGTGCGAGCGGCTGGCCAAGGCCGGGGTCCGCTACATCGAGCTGCACGGCAACCACTACGGCGACGACCTCGGCTACCAGCCGGACGAGACCCGCCGTATCCTCAAGGCGCACGATATCCAGGTGGGCGGCATCTGCGGCATGTTCTCCGCCGACAACGACCTGTCCTCGAACCGGCCCCACCAGCGCCAGGCGGCCATCGACTACCTGAAGCGCGAGGTGCCGTTCGCGGCGGCGGTGGGGGCGCGCTACATCCTGGCCGTCCCCGCCGCGGTGGGGCGCCCGGGCAAGTACGACGACAGCGAGTGGGAGCGCGGCGTGGAGACGCTGCGCAAGGTGGCCGACCTGTTCGTGAAGCATCAGGTCCCGGCGGCCGTCGAGCCGCATCCGCTCGGCCGAGGTCAGCTTCCTGCACACGGTGGCCGACGCCAAGCGCTACATCGCCGACGTGAACCACCCCGGCGTCCAGCACATCAACGGCGACGTCTACCACATGCAGGCCGAGGAATCGCACATCGGCGAGGCCATCCTGGAGGCGGGCGACCGGCTCACGAACCTCCACCTGGCCGACTCCAACCGCTGCGCGCTGGGGGACGGGTCGCTCGACATCGACACGGTGATCATGGCGCTCTACCTGGTCGGCTACAACACGGACGGAAGGTTCGTGACCCCCGAGCCGCTCGGCCCCGGGGGTGATCCCTATCCCGCCATGAACGGCAAGCCCGATCCCGCCGCCCTGGACCGGCTGGTGAACCAGACGGCCACCTACTTCCGCGAGCGGGAGGAGGCTCTCCTGCAGTGAACGTCGGCGGCTACCAGGCCAGCGGCTTCCCGGTGTAGTCCACGAACGCGCCGTTGGGCGCCGCGGTCGGATCGGCCGCGAGGCGGAGGATGCCGCGCGAGGCCTCCTGGGGGTCGATGTCCGCCTCGGCGCCGCCCATGTCGGTCCGCATCCACCCCGGGTGAACGGCCACCACGCGATAGCCGCGCGGGCCCAGGGCGTTGGCCAGGATCCGGGTCTGCATGTTGAGGGCCGCCTTGGACATGCAGTACTCGAGCTCGCAGGTCCGCCAGGCGTCGGCGATGCTGCCCGCCTCGGAGGAGACGTCCAGGATGGTCTTGCCGGCGCCCTTCTCGAGCAGCGGCAGGAAGCGCTGGGTGACCCGCAGCGGGCCGAAGGCGTTCACCTGCATGGTGCGCTCGAGCTGCCCGTCCGCCAGGTCCCGCGCCTGGAGAGGCACGCCCTTGAGCGAGGGGAACACGGCGGCGTTGTTGACGAGCAGATCCACCGCGCCGACGCGCGACGCCACCCACTCGGCCGCGGCCCGGATGGAGGCCGGTTCGGCGATGTCCATCTGCACGATGGTGAGCTTGCCGCCCCGCTCGCCCAGCGCGCGCAGGTTGCGGTCGCCGGAGCGCTTCCCGGCCACCACCGCGGATCCGGCCGCCAGGAAGTCCTTCACCAAGCAGAGCCCGAGGCCGCGATCGGCGCCCGTGATCACCACCGTCCGGTGCATTGCGAGAAGCCTCCCCGAGGTCGGTCAGGCGCGCCGCCGGCCACGCGGCGCCGCACCTCCATACCATGGCGCGGGAACCGGGGGGCGCGCCCGGGGGGAGTGCGGCGCGGGCGGCGGCCAGGCTCCGCCCGGCAGCGGGGCGCCGCTCGCGCCGGGTCAGCGGCGCTCGCCGGCGACGCTCGCCTGCCGCTCCAGTGCGCGCTCGCCGGCGGCAGGGGTCTCCGCGGCGGCACCCGCGGCCGAGGGCACGCCCGCGGCGGCGCGGTCGGTCGGCCTCCCCCCGGCGCCCATGGCCGCCAGGGAGGCCTTGAGCCGCGACTCCGAGTCGATGAGGAAGTTGGCGCGGGTGACGACCCGCTCGCCCTCGGAGAGGCCCTTGACCACCTCGACGCGGTCGCCGTCGGCGTCGCCCAGCTCCACCTGGCGCGGCTGGAACCGGCCGTCGCCCAGGGACACGAAGACGATCTCCCGCGTCCCCGAGTCGATCACGGCGTCGCCGGGGATGCGCAACCCCCGGCGCGATGTCCCGTGCAGCACCACCTCGCCGAACATGTCCGGCTTGAGCTCGCCGGTGGGGTTGGGGAACTCGAGCCGCACCGCGATGGTGCGCGTGGCCGGGTCGAGCCTCGGGGCGATGAACGCCACGCGCCCGCGGAAGGTGCGATCCGGATAGGCCTCGAGCGTGAGCGTGGCAGGCATGCCCAGCTGCAGGTGCCGGATCTCGGTCTCGTACACGTCCGCCACGACCCACACCCGCCCGAGATCGACCAGCTCGATGGGCATGTCTCCGGCGTTGACGCGCATGCCCGGGATGGCGTCGCGCTTGGTGATCACGCCGGCGTGCGGTGCACGGAAGGTGAGGTCCTTCATGGGCGTCCCGGTTCGCTCCATGCGCTCCAGCTCCGACGCAGGCACGTCCCATAGCTCGAGCTTGCGCCGCGCCGAGGCCACCAGGTCGTCGCCGTCGGCGGCGGCGCCACCGGCCTTGCGCAGCGCCTCGCGGGTGCGGAGCGCGAGCAGGTACTCCTCCTGCGCGGCCAGCAGGTCGGGGCTGTAGAGCGAGAAGAGCGGCTCGCCCTTCCGCACCGCCTGGCCCACGAAGTCCGCGTGCGCATGCGTGATGTATCCGCCCACCTTCAGGTTCACGTGGTGGACCCGGGTCTCGTCCACCGCGACCTTGCCGCTGGTGCGCCAGGCCCCGCCCACCGTTCCGCTCTCCACCGGCGCGGTGGTGAGCCCGATGAGCTGCTGCCGGGCCGGGTCGATGTCCACGGTGGTGAGGTCGTCGGCCGCGGTCGCCGCGGGCGATCCGCTCCGCTCGTCCTCGCCGCCGCCCGGCGGCGTGGCGGCCAGCTTCACCAGCTTCATGCCGCAGATCGGGCACTCGCCAGGATGATCCTGGACGACGTTGGGATGCATCGGGCACTGCCACCTCTCCGCAAGGGCGGTGTGCTCGGCGGCCTTCTCGGCAGGGTGGCGGTGGAGGACGGCGCTGCCGCCGACCCCCAGCGCGGCGGAGGCGAAGGCCACCAAGGCGAGCCCTCCGGCGGTGGTGCGGCGGCGGGGAGGCGGCGGAACGGGCGTCGGCGTGTCGGGTGTGGAGGAGGCCATGGCGGTGGTGCACCCAACCCTAGCAGGGAACGTGCCACGGCCCGGGCGCTCGCAGGTCCGCGCCGGAGAGGGAGGCGGTCTCGCAACGAGGCGCGATTGCTGACGTCGCCGCAATGCTCGCGCAGGGCGAGCGCTCCCTCGGCCCGCGGTCGCGCTCCCGGCAGCCCTCGCGGAACCGGCGCCGCCGGTCACCGTGTAACCGCGGCGGTCACTCCCGGCGCGCCCGGCGCGCGCCGCATCGGCGCCTCGTGGATCGAAGTGGGTGGCCTGGGAATTGCTTCGATGCCGTGCGGACATGGCCATGCGGATCCGGCTCGGCACCGCGCAGCGCCTGCCGTTCTTCACCAGCTCGGGAGGCGCCCGCTTCGAGGTGCGG
The DNA here is from genome assembly GCA_963736345.1 of uncultured Pseudomonadota bacterium. Classification (GTDB taxonomy): domain Bacteria; phylum Myxococcota; class Myxococcia; order Myxococcales; family Anaeromyxobacteraceae; genus Anaeromyxobacter. The sequence goes on from CAVTOU010000021.1 coordinate 28,688, forward strand.
CTCCCGTCGGCCCGGGCGAGGTGAGCGAGCATGGAGCGCGCGCAGATCCTGGTGGTCGACGACAAGGTGAACATCCTCAAGCTCCTGGAGCGCGTGCTGGGGGAGGCGAACGACGTGACCACCGCGCAGGACGGGCAGCGGGCCATCTCGCTGGCCGGCTCCCGCGACTTCGACGTGGTGCTCACCGATCTGCGCATGCCCGGGGCCGATGGGTTCGAGGTGCTCCGCCAGGTCAAGTCGCGGTCTCCCGATACCGAGGTGGTCATGATGACCGCCTACGCCACCGTGGCGGACGCGGTCAGCGCCATGAGGCAGGGCGCCTTCGACTACCTGCAGAAGCCCTTCGATCCGGACGACGCCTCGCTGGTGGTGGCCCGGGCCCTGGAGCGGCGGCGGCTCCGGTCGCACGCGCCCGCCCCCGACGACGGGACCGCCACCCGCCACGGGCTCATCGGCCGGAGTCCGGCCATCCGGGCGGTGTGGAAGCTGCTGGAGCAGGCCGCCGGGCTCGACATCACCGTGCTCCTCACGGGGGAGACCGGGACCGGCAAGGAGCTCGCGGCCCGCGCCGTCCACGACCGCAGCGCCCGGCGCGATCACCGCTTCATCCCCGTGAACTGCGGCGCCCTCCCCGGCGAGCTGGTGGAGAGCGAGCTGTTCGGCCACGCGCGGGGCGCCTTCACGGGCGCGACCGCGGCCAAGCCCGGCCTCTTCGAGGACGCCGAGGGCGGGACGCTGTTCCTGGACGAGATCGGAGATTTCCCGTTGCCGGTCCAGGTGAAGCTCAACCGCGCCCTGCAGGAGAAGGAGATCCGCCGGGTGGGCGCCAACGAGCCGGTCCGCATCGATGTCCGGCTCGTCGCCGCCACGCACCGGGACCTCAAGGCCGAGGTGGAGGCGGGTCGCTTCCGCGAGGACCTCTACTACCGTCTGGCCGTGTTCCCGGTGGCCCTGCCGGCGCTGCGCGAACGCCGCGAGGACATCCCGCTGCTGGCCGCCCACTTCCTGCAGAAGCACGCCGGCGCGCACCGCCAGGAGCCGCCCGGGTTCGACGCCGAGGCGCTGCGGACGCTGGCCGGCTACCGCTGGCCGGGGAACGTCCGCGAGCTCGAGAACGCGGTCGAGCGCGCGCTGGCGGTGTGCGCCGGGCACACCGTCGGCGTCCACGACCTGCCCACCGATGTGCAGAGCGCGCAGGAAGGCGCCATGCCCGGCGAGCTGCTGGTCAAGATGCCCTACCGGGAGGCGGTCGACCTGGCCAGGGACCGGATTCTCGCGAGACTACCTGGTGGTGCTCCTCGAGGAGTTCCAGGGGCACGTGACGCACGCCGCGGAGCGCGCCGGGATGGAGCGCGAGAGCCTGCACCGCCTCCTCAAGCGATACGGCGTGCGGGCCGACGACTTCAAGCCCCGCTGAGCGGGCGCCGCCGGGGAACCCGCCTCCTCACGAGGTCGCCGCCGTGGCCGCGACCTCCTGGTGGGCCGGCGGGGTCGGGAAGGTCAACCGCACCCGGGTGCCGCGGCCGACGGCGCTGTCCACCTCGATGGTCCCGCCGGACTCCGAGACGAACTGCTGCACGATGGCCAGCCCCAGCCCGGTCCCCGCGCCGGCCGGCTTGGTGGTGAAGAACGGCTCGAACATGCGCGAGGCGGTGGTGGGATGTCCCCCACCGAAGGATCGGAGGTCCATGGTAGCAGTCGCCCCGCCCGGGGCTGAGCCCCTGACCTCGCATGTCACCGGACGGGGGGACCCCGGACCCCATCTGGGTCACGTCACGCACGACCGCAGCGCGCCTCCTGGTGAGCCGAGGCCCGAACGCCCAGCGGTCCGGAGGAGTGGGCGCGCCTCGAGTGCAGTCCGTTGGCGGAAGCGTCCGTGCTGCCCATCGCCGTACTCAAGCGTTGTTTCTGGAAGGGGAGTATCCGTATGAGAAAGTCGCTCGTCGCCGTCCTCATGACGTTGGCGGTCGGGTTGCCCGGCCTCGCCAAGGCCGCACCCAAGATCCTCTTCATGCCCGGCGTGGCCGATCCGTTCTATTTCACGATGGAGAAGGGCATCAAGGCCAAGGCGGCCCAGGTCGGCGCCGAGCTGACCGTGGCCGAGTACCCGAAGGCCTGGGGCCCCGAGAACCAGATCCCCATCCTCCAGGCCGCCATCGCCTCCCAGAAGTTCGACCTGCTCCTCATCGCCCCGACCTCGACCGACGCCCTCAAGGCGCCGCTCAAGGCCATCTACGACAAGGGCGTCGAGATCATCACCGTCGATACCTTCATCGGCGACGGCGACTACTCGAAGAAGAGCGACTACTCCTTCCCGCTCTCGTACATCGGCTCCGACAACGAGCTGGGCGGCAAGCAGATGGCCGAGCACCTTGCCAAGCTGGTCGCCGGCAAGGGCAACAAGGTCTTCGTCGAGGCCACCAACCCCGACGCCTCCTCGGTGCAGGGCCGCGTCAAGGGCTTCAAGGCCGGTGCCCAGGAGAAGAGCCTCAAGGTGGTCGGCGTCGAGTGGTGCCAGGACGTCCAGCAGAAGGCGCAGGAGCAGACCCTGGCCGCCCTCCAGAAGGACAAGGACATCGTCGGCATCTTCGGCACCAACGTGTTCTCCGCGCAGGGCTCCTACCAGGCGGTGGTGAACGCCGGGCTCACCGGCGCGGTCAAGATCGCGTCCTGGGATGCGACCCAGGAGCTGATCGGCGCCCTCAAGAAGGGCCAGGTCGACCTGGTGCTCGCCCAGAAGCCCGGCGAGATGGGCTCGCTGGCCGTCGACTGGGGCGTGAAGTACCTGAAGAACAAGAAGGGCGTGAAGGTCCCGAAGAAGATCATCCCCGGCTTCGAGTTCTTCACCAAGGACAACGTCGACGATCCGAAGATGCAGCAGTACATCTACCAGTAGCGGTTTCTCGAGGCGTGCCCGCGGCCCCACACCGGCCGCAGGCCGGCCGGGTTCCTCGGGCTCGCGCGACCAGCGGCGCGCGGGTCCGGGGAGCCGGCCGCCAGGCGGGTGCGGGGCCGTCGTTCTCCGCTGGCTCCGGGGGGTGTCTCGTCCGGCCCCGCAGGTGGAAGGAGGACCGTCATGAGCGTGTCGACCACCGCGAGCGCCGAGACCCCAGCCGACCGACGCGGCGGGTTCCTCGCCTCGCCCGCCGGCAGGGCCATCGCCCGCAACTGGGCGGCTTGCTTCCTGCTGGTGATGATGGTGGTCTTCAGCTTCACGGGGCGGAACTTCCTCTCCGTCGTCAACTTCCAGAACGTCATCCACCTCCAGACGCTGCCGCTGCTGCTGGCCGCGGCCGAGACGTTCGTCATCATCAGCGGGGGGATCGACCTCTCCATCGGGTTCGTGGCCGGGCTGGCCTCGGTGACGGCCGCCAAGCTCATGCAGGTCCTGATGGCGGCCGGCCTCGGCCCGGGCTGGGTGATCGGGCTGGGGGCGGCCGGGGCGCTGATCCTGTCGCTCCTGCCCGGGCTCGTGAACGGGATCGTCATCACGCGCTTCCAGGTGCCGCCCTTCATCGCCACCCTGGGCATGTGGGGCATCGCCAACGGCGTGGCCCTCAAGCTGTGCCAGGGGTTCCCGGTGGCGCGGCTGCCCGGCGAGCTGCCGCGCATCGGCAACGGCTACCTGCTCTACGTGCTGCCCGGCCAGTTCGTGTCCTTCTTCGACAAGCCCGGGTCCTTCCCCGACTCGCGCATCCGCGAGCTTTGGCGGCTGGTGCCGTACTCGCTGCCGTTCGTTCTGGCGGTGCTGGGCGTGCTGGCCTTCGCGCTCAAGCGCGGCCGCTTCGGGCGGCACACCTACGCCGTCGGCGGGAGCATGGACGCCGCCATCCGGGCCGGCATCCCGGTCCAAACGCACCTCATCAAGGTCTACGTGCTGGCCGCCGGCCTGGCCGGCCTGGCCGGCGTCTTCAACGTGTTCCAGACCGGGATCGGTAACTACACCACCTTCAGCTCCATGTACGAGCTGTTCGCGGTGGCGGCGGTGGTCATCGGCGGTGCCAGCCTGGCCGGGGGCAAGGGGCGGATCGTGGGGTCGGCGGTGGGGGTGCTGGTGCTGGCCTTCATGGAGAACGGACTGGCCATCTCCGGGGTGCAGCCCTTCTACCGCTACATCGTGGTCGGGGTCCTGCTGGTGGTGGCGGTGGTGATCGACAAGCTGTTCCCGGATCTCTTCTAGGGAGGCGCCGAGCCATGGAGAACGCACCCGCCATCGGCACCCCCTCCGCCGGCGCCCGCATCCGCTCGCTGCTGGGCGGGCGGTGGATCGTCGCCTTCCTGCTGATCGAGATCGTCTACTTCTCCTTCACCGCCGGCGGCTTCGCCCACCCCAACTCGGCCCAGATGCTGCTCTTCTACGGGGTCGAGATCTTCCTGCTGGCGGTGGCCGAGCTCTTCGTCATCATCACCGGCGGCATCGACCTCTCGGTCGGCTACATCCTGGGCTTCGCCTCGATCGTCTCCACCAAGGTCATCACCGCGCTGGCCAACTCCGGCATGGACCCGCTGGCGGCGCTGCTCCTGGGCGCGGCCGTGACCCTGATCGTGGGCATCGTGCCGGGCCTGGTCAACGGCTGGCTGGTGGCCTACCTCGACGTGCCGCCCTTCATCGCCACCTTCTCGATGCTGGGCGCCTGCCACGGCGTCTCGGAGCTGCTCATCCAGGGCATCTATGCCATGGGGCTGCCGCCGCTGGCCGCCCAGGTGGGCAGCGGCCACTTCCTGTACTGGGCGCCCGGCGCCGGGTTCTCCTTCTTCTCGCGGCCCGAGGTGGAGCGCGGCACCACCGTCTACGAGATCATCCCCAACATCGTGGTGCTGGCCGCCGTGGTCATCGCCGTCCTGGCCTTCGTCCTGGCCCGCACGCGCTTCGGGCGGCACGTCTACGCCATCGGCGGAAACCGCGACGCCGCCGTGCGGGCCGGCATCCCGGTGCGCCGTCGGCTGCTGGCCGTGTACGCGCTCTCGTCGCTGCTGGCCTCCCTGGCCGGGCTCGCCTATGCGCTCAAGTACGTGTCGGGCAAGGCCGACGCGGGCGCCAGCTCGCTGCTCGACTCCATCGCCGCGGTGATGATCGGCGGCGCCTCCATGTTCGGCGGCTCGGGGACGGTGGGGCGGACCGTGGCCGGCTGCCTGGTCATCGCCGTGCTGGAGCTGGGGCTGCGCATGAGCGGCACGCCGACCTTCGACAAGTACATCCTGGTGGGAGTGATCCTGGTGGCGGCGGTGGTGGTGGAGCGCTACCTGCCCGAGGACCGGAAGTGAGGCAACCGATGGAATACCTCCTGGAGACCCGCGAAGTCACCAAGCGCTTCGGCGGACTCACCGCGGTCGATCGCGTCTCGGTCGGCGTCCGCCCGGGCGAGGCGCTGGCGCTCCTGGGCGACAACGGCGCCGGCAAGTCGACCCTCATCAAGATCATCTCGGGCGTCTATCCGCCGGACGGCGGCGAGATCCTGATCGAGGGGAAGCCGGCGCGGATCGCCTCCCCCATGGACGCGCTGGGGGCCGGGATCGAGACCATCTACCAGGACCTGGCCCTGGCCGAGAACCTGGACGTGGGCGCCAACATCTTCCTGGGCCGGGAGCGCATGAAGCGGCGGCTGGGCGTGCTGCGGGTGCTGGACGACGCCGGCATGGCGGGCGAGGCGCAGAAGGTGCTGGACCGGCTCGACATCCACATCCCCTCGCTGCGCAGCACCATCCGGACCCTCTCCGGCGGTCAGCGCCAGGCGGTGGCCATCTCGCGGTCCATCTACTGGAAGGCCAAGGTCCTGATCATGGACGAGCCCACCGCCGCGCTCGGGATCGCCGAGCAGCGCAAGGTGCTGAACCTGGTGCGCACGCTCAAGGACCAGGGGCTGGGCATCATCATCATCAGCCACCAGATGTACGACGTGTTCGAGGTGGCCGACCGGCTGGCGGTGATGCGGCGCGGGGTCAAGGTCGGCGAGCGGCTCGTCAGGGAGACGACCCCCGACGAGGTGGTCGGCCTGATCGTGGGGTCCGAGACGGTCGCGGCCGGGAAGGCGAGGACCGAGGGCTCGCCGGGCTGACGCCTGGCGTCGCCGGCTCCGGACCGGCGGCGGAAGGTCCGGAAGGGGAATGGCCCCGCCCGCGGCGCACCCGGGCGCCTCCGCCAGGGCAGACTCCTCCGCTCATGAAGCGATTCGAGCGGAGGCCGTCTCCCATCCTGCAGCTCGCGATCTTCGCGGCCTCCGCAGCCGTGTTCTGGGCGGATCTGGAGATGCCCCTGGGCGTCTCGGTCTGGATCCTGTATCTGGTCCCGCTCGCGCTCACGCTCTTCGCGCGCCGGCCCGCGCTCCCGCTGGTGGTCGGCGGCGTCGCGACGGCGCTGGTGATTGCCGGGTTCTTCCTCTCGCACCGCCCCGATACATGGCCGATTTCGAACTCGGTCCTCAATCGCAGCCTGGGGATGGCGACCATCTGGCTGCTGGCGCTGGTGGCACGCCAGTTCGTGGCCGCCAACCTCGAGCTGCGCGAGCGAGACTGGGTGCGGGCCGGCGCGCAGGGCCTCGGCAAGGTGATCCGGGGCGAGAAGGCGGTCGCGCAGATCGGCGAGAACGCGCTGCGCTTCCTGGCGGAGTACGCCGGGGCCCAGGCCGGGGCGTTCTACGCCGCGGAGGGTGGGCGCTACCGGATGGTCGCCACCCACGCGCTCGATCCCGAGGCGGCGCCGCAGCCCCCGCTCGCGCCCGGCCAGGGGCTGGTCGGGCAGGCCGCCAAGGACGCACGGCTGGTGATCGTCTCGGCGCCGCCCGGGGAGGCGCTCCCGCTGCGGTCCTCGTTCGGGAAGATGGTTCCCCGGGGGCTGGCCATCCTGCCCGCCAGCGCCGACGGCGACGTCACCGGGGTGGTCGAGCTCGCCTACACCACGCTGACCGGCCGGCCCGACGTCGACCTGCTCGGCGAGGTGGGCGAGCCGCTGGGGGTGGCGATCCGCTCGGCTCGCTACCGGGCCGAGATGCAGGAGCTGCTCGCACGAGACCCAGCGGCAGGCGGAGGAGCTGGAGCAGCAGCAGGAGGAGCTCCGCGTCGCCAACGAGGAGCTGGAGGAGCAGGCGCAGGCGCTGCGCGAATCGCAGTCCCGCCTCGAGGAGCAGCAGGCCGAGCTGGAGCAGACCAACGTCGCGCCTGGAGGAGCAGGCCTCGGAGATGGAGCGCCAGCACGACGCGCTGGCCCGGGCGCGCGACGAGATCGAGGCCACGGCCGACGAGCTGGCGCGGGCCAGCCAGTACAAGTCCGAGTTCCTGGCCAACATGAGCCACGAGCTGCGCACGCCCGCTCAACAGCTCGCTGATCCTGGCCAAGCTGCTGGCCGACAACCACGACGGGAACCTGACCCGCGAGCAGGTCGAGTACGCGCAGACCATCTACGACGCCGGGCAACGACCTGCTGGCGCTGATCAACGACATCCTCGACCTCTCGCGAGATCGAGGCGGGGCGGGTGGAGCTGCAGCATCGAGCCGGTGCCGGTGGCGCGGCGTGGTCGAGGGCCTGGCCCGCACCTTCGAGCCCGTGGCGGCCGAGAAGGCGCTGGCGCTTCGAGGCGCAGGTCGGGCCCGGGCACCGCCCGAGCTGCTCGAGACCGATCCGCAGCGGCTCCAGCAGATCCTGAAGAACCTGCTCTCCAACGCCGTCAAGTTCACCGAGCGCGGGCGACGTCTGCTGCCATCGTCCGCCGCGGCGCCGGGGCAGATGGCCTTCGCGGTCCGCGACACCGGCATCGGCATCCCCGCCGAGAAGCAGGAGGTCATCTTCGAGGCCTTCCGGCAGGCCGACGGCAGCACCCAGCGGCGCTACGGCGGGACCGGGCTCGGGCCTGACCATCTCGCGCGACCTGGCGCGCCGGCTGGGCGGCGACATGCGCGTGCAGAGCACCGTGGGCGAGGGGAGCACCTTCACGCTCGTGCTGCCGGTCCGCTCGGCCCGCCGGGGGCGGGGGTGCGGCCCGCCGGGGCGGCCCTTCCGCGGCGGCCGCGCCGCGTCGGCAGTGCCGGGGCGCCCGGACCCGCGCCGCGCCGGCGCTCCCGGACGATCGCGCGCAGCTCACGCCGGGCGGGCGCGACGGTGCTGGTCATCGAGGACGACCTGCGCTTCGCCCGCATCCTGTGCGACCTGGCGCACGAGCAGGACTTCCAGTGCCTGGTCGCGACCACCGCCGCCGAGGGGCTGGAGCTGGCGCGCCGGTACGCACCCAGCGCCGTCGTGCTCGACATCCACCTGCCCGAGGACTCGGGGCTCGACCGTGCTGGAGCAGCTCAAGCGCGACGGCGCCACCCGCCACATCCCCGTCCACGTGGTCTCGGTGACGGACTACACGCAGCGGGCGCTCGAGCTGGGCGCGGTCGGCTACGCGCTCAAGCCGGTGCACCGCGAGCAGCTGGTCGAGGCCTTCCGCAAGCTGGAGCAGCCGCCTGGCAGCAGACCGCCAGCGCTCCTGATGGTGGAGGACGTCGGCGATCGCAGCGCGAGAGCCTGCGCGGGCTGCTCTCCGGCGACGGGCGTCGAGATCGTCGAGGCCGCGACCGCCCAGGAGGCGCTCGCGCAGCTCCGCGCCGGCACCTTCGACTGCATGGTGCTCGACCTCGGGCCTGCCCGACGCCTCCGGGCTACGACCTCCTGGAGCGGATGGCGCGCCGACCAGGCGTTCTCCTTCCCGCCGGTGATCGTCTACACCGGCCGCGCGCTCTCGCCGGACGAGGAGCTGCGGCTGCGCCGCTACTCGCGGCTCGGTGGTCATCAAGGGCGCCCGCTCGCCGGAGCGGCTCCTCGACGAGGTGACGCTCTTCCTGCACCGCGTGGAGTCGAATCTGCCCCGTCGAGCAGCAGCGGATGCTGCGCGAGGCCCGCAGCCGCGAGGCGGCGTTCGACGGCCGGCGCGTCCTGCTGGTCGAGGACGACGTGCGCAACGTGTTCGCGCTGACCAGCGTGCTCGAGGGGCGCGGCGCGCAGGTGATCCTGGCCGCAACGGCCAGGAGGCGCTCGCGGCCCTGAGGGCCCCTGCCCCGACGGCGGCCCGCCGGTCGACCTCGTGCTGATGGACATCATGATGCCGGAGATGGACGGCCTGACCGCCATGCGCGAGATCCGCAAGCGGCCGGCCTGCGCGAGCTGCCCATCATCGCGCTCACGGCCAAGGCCATGCCCGAGGACCGGGAGGGCTGCATCGAGGCCGGCGCCAACGACTACATCGCCAAGCCGGTCGACGTCGAGCAGGCTGCTCTCGCTGATTCGCGTGTGGATGCCGCGGAGGTGACGGTGGGAGAGCTGCCGACGACTCGAGATCGAGGCACCTGCTGGAGGCCATCTACCTCGGTACGGGGACGACTTCCGCGCCTACGCGCTGTCGTCGCTGCGCCGGCGGGTGGCCTCGGCCCTGTCCCGCTTCGGGTGTCCCACCCTCTCGGCGCTCCAGGACCGGGTGCTGCGACGACGCCGCGCCTTCCACGAGCTTCTCTGCTTCCTGACGGTGCAGGTGACCGAGATGTTCCGCGACCCGGCCTTCTTCCGGGCGGTCCGCCGGGAGGTGGTCCCGTTCCTGGCCACGTATCCCTCGCTCCGCGTGTGGGTGGCGGGCTGCGCCTCGGGGAGGAGGTCTACGCGCTGGCCATCCTCCTCCGGGAGGAGGGGCTGCTCGATCGCACGCTTCATCTACGCCACCGACGTGGAGCCCTCGGCCCTGCGGCGGGCCCGGGAGGGGATCTACGCCGTCTCACGGGTGCCGGCCTTCAGCCGCGCCTACCTGGCCGCCGGAGGGAGGGGATCGCTGTCGCAGTACTACACGGCCGGGTACGGGGCGGTGGTCTTCGACCGCTCGCTCCGCTACCGCATCGTGTTCGCTCACCACAGCCTGGCCACCGACGCGGTCTTCGCCGAGGTCCAGCTGGTCACCTGCCGGAACGTGCTCATCTACTTCGCTGCCCAGCTGCGCGAACGGGCCCTGGACCTCTTCGGGGACGCGCTGGTGCACGGCGGGTTCCTGGGCCTGGGGTCCCGGGAAACCCTCGGGTCCCCGGCCCATCGCAGCGCCTTCCAGGAGATCGATCGGGAACAACGCCTGTACCGCCGGCGGGACGCGCATCGGGAGAGAGCTTGACCAGACCGACCATCCTCTTGGTGGACGACGTGCGCGAGAACCTGCTCGCCATGGCCGCCGCCCTGCGCCGCGACGACGCCGAGGTGCTCCTGGCCTCCAGCGGCCAGGAGGCGCTGGAGCTGCTGCTGGTGCGCGAGGTGGCGGTGGCGTTGATCGACGTCCAGATGCCGGGCATGGACGGGTTCGAGCTGGCGGAGCTGATGCGCGGGGTGGACCGCACCCGCGCCATCCCCATCCTCTTCGTGACCGCCGGCCCCAGCGATCACCGGGGCGTCTTCCGCGGCTACGAGTCGGGTGCGGTCGACTTCCTCCTCAAGCCCATCGATCCCTACGTGCTGACCAGCAAGGTGGGCATCTTCCTGGAGCTGCACCGCCAGCGCCAGCAGCTGGCCGAGCAGCTCGAGGAGCTGCGGCGCGTCGAGACGCGGCTCCGGGACGCGGACCGGCGCAAGGACGAGTTCCTGGCGCTGCTCTCGCACGAGCTGCGCAACCCGCTCATGCCCATCCGCAACGCGCTCTATCTCATGACGCGGAGCGAGGCCGGGTCGACGGTGGCTTGCCGGTCGCAGGCCATCATCCAGCGCCAGGTCTCGCACATGGTCCGCCTGGTCGACGACCTGCTCGACCTGACCCGCATCACCCGCGGCAAGGTCCAGCTCCGGAGGGAGCGGCTGGACGCGGTCGAGGCCCTGCGGGAGGTGGTCGAGGATCACCGCGAGCTGTTCGTGAGGAATGGGATCTCGCTGGAGGTATCGGTGCCCGACGGCCCCATCTGGCTGAACGCCGACCGGACCCGCCTCGCGCAGATCGCCGGCAACCTGCTCGGGAACGCCGCCAAGTACACCCCGCACGGCGGTCACGTGAGCGTGTCGCTCACGGCCGTGGGCGAAAGGGCCACGCTGACGGTGCAGGACGACGGGGTGGGGATCGCACCCGAGATGCTGGCCACGATGTTCGAGCCGTTCTCGCAGGCGGACCGCTCGCTGGCGCGCAGCCAGGGCGGGCTGGGGCTCGGGCTGGCGCTGGTGAAGGGCATGGTCGAGCTGCACGGCGGAGAGGTGTCCGCCCGGAGCGATGGACCCGGGCGCGGAAGCACGTTCCGGGTGGTGCTGCCGACGGTGGAGAAGGGGGCGCCGGCGGAGCCGCCCCGCGAGCCCGCGCCCGCGTCGCGGCGCCGCGTCCTGCTGATCGAGGACAGCCGCGACAGCGGCGACACGCTCGCCGAGGCGCTCCGGCTCATGGGCCACGAGGTCGCCATCGCCCGCGACGGGCGCGCCGGGGTGGAGCTGGCCCGCAGCTTCCGGCCCGAGGTGGTGCTGTGCGATCTGGGGCTGCCGGGGATGAGCGGCTTCGAGGTGGCCGAGGAGCTGCGCGGCGACCAGGATCTGCGCGACACGACGCTGGTGGCGGTGAGCGGGTACGCCTCCCCCGAGGATCAGCGGCGGGCCACCTCGGCCGGCTTCGCCGGGCTCATCCCCAAGCCGCCCCGGCTGGAGGCGCTGGACGCGCTCCTCTCCGGGCGCGGCGAGGTGCCGGCGGAGGCGGCCGCGCCCTAGCGCGATCCCGCGGGCTGCAGCACCGGCCTGGGCGCCGCGGGGCGGACCCGCTCGCGCTCGCCGGAGGTGCGGGTCAGGTGGAAGGCCCCCACCATGGCGGCCAGCTCCTCCGCCTGTCCCGAGAGCTCGCTGGCGGCCGACGACGACTCCTCGGCGCTGGCGGCGTTCTGCTGGGTGACCCGGTCCATCTCCAGCACGGCGCCGTTCACCTGGCCGATGCCGCTGGACTGCTCGCGCGCCGCCTCGGCGATCTCGGACACGATGTCCGAGACCTTGCCCACGCCCTGGACGATCTCGGAGAGCTTGCCCGAGACGTCGCGGGCGGCGCGCTCGCCCTCGCCGGCCTGCTTGACCGAGTCGCGGATCAGCGCCTCGGTCTTGATGGCCGCGTCCTTGGCGCGCAGGGCCAGCGAGCGCACCTCCTCGGCCACCACCGCGAAGCCGCGCCCGGCCTCGCCGGCGCGCGCCGCCTCGACCGCGGCGTTGAGCGCGAGCAGGTTGGTCTGGAAGGCGATGTCCGAGACGTCGCGGATGATCTGGCTGGTCCCCTCGGCCGACTGCCGGATCCGGTCCATGGTGCCCTGCAGCTGCTCGACCGCCGAGACGCCCTCGGTGGCCGCGGCGCGGGCGCCGACCGCCAGCGCGTTGGCCTGCTGGGCGTTGTCGGCCGCCTGCCGGGTCATGCTGGCCACGGATTCGATGGAGGAGGTGGTCTGCTCGAGCGAGGCGGCCTGCTCGGAGGCGCCCGCCGCCACCGCCTGGGAGGAGGAGGCGATCTGGGAGGCGGCGCCCGAGACCTGCTCCACCGCCATGGCCACCTGGCCGAGCGCCTCGTGCAGGGCCGCGGCCGTGGCGTTGACCGCCGTCTGGATGCGGGCGTGGTCGCCGGCGAAGCTGCCGCCCACCCGGGCGCGCAGGTCGCGCTGGGCGAGCTGCTCCAGCACCCGGGTGGCCTGGTCGACCGGGGCGACCACCGCGTCCAGGGTGCGGTCCACGCCCTCCACGATCCTGCGGAAGTCGCCCTGGTGCACGGAGGCGTCCACCCGGGTTCGCAGCTTGCCTTCCACCGCCGCCTGCGCCAGCCCGTCGATGTCGCGCACCAGCAGGTTGACGGCCTGGATGCAGCCGTTGAGGTGCTCCTTCACCCGCGCGAAGTCGCCGGCCCATGGCTCGGCGATGGGGCGCGGGATGGCGCCCCGCGCGATCTCGGCCACGCACTGGGCGGCCGCTTCCAGCGGGCCGGTGAACGCGTCCAGGGTGGCGTTCACGCCCTCCATGATCTTGCGGAAGTCCCCCTGGTGGCGGGCGGGATCGGCGCGGGTGGCGAGCTTGCCCTCGACCGCCGACGCCGCCAGCGCGTTGGCGTCGCCGATGAGCGCGTGGATGGCGTCGGCGCAGGCGTTCAGGTTCCGCTTGAGCAGGTCGAACTCGCCTCGCCACTCGGCCTGGATGCGCTCGGGGACGTCCCCGTGCGCGATCCGGTCGACGTACGAGGCCGCCGCGCGCAGCGGTTCCACCACGGCGTCGAGGATGCGGTTGATCCCCTCGATGACGCGGGCGTGGGAGCCCTGGTACTTGCGCGCGTCCCCGCGCACGTCGAGGCGGCCCTCCAGCGCGCCGGCGATGAGGGTGTCCACGTCCTGGGCCCGCTCGGTCACGTTGCGGACCAGCTCGTTCATGCTCTGCTGGATGCGGCCGAAGTCGCCCTGCCAGGGCTCCGCGATGGGCGGCGGCGTCTCACCCTGGGCGATGCGGTTGAGGTAGTCGACGGTGATGCCGATGGGCTGCGCGCAGGCGTCCATGGTGGCGTTGAAGCCCCGCACGATGGGGCGGAGCTCCGCCTCGGTCCGGTCCGCGTCGGCGCGCTCGCCCAGCCGGCCGCCCAGCACCGCCTCGCGCAGCCGGTCCGCCTCGGCCACCACCGCGCGGATCTGCCGGCCGGTGCGCCGGTGCCCGAGCCAGGTGATGAACCAGAGCAGCAGCAGCGTCACCGCCGACAGGCCGATGAGGATGCCCAGCAGCCGCCGGACGGGCGCCAGCCGGACCTGGTCGGGGATGACGAATCCCGCCGTCCACTTCCAGGGCACGAAGCGCGCGTACGGGATCCAGGCTCCCGAGCCGTCCATCACGACCTCGACCCCGCCCGCCTCGGCGCCCTGGAGCATCTCCCGCACCTGCGGCAGCGAGGCCAGCTCGGTCGACCCCGGGGCGAGCCGGGGGTGGTACACCACCTTGCCCTCGGCATCGAGCAAGAACAGCTGCAGCCCGCGGTCGGCGGCCCACTTCTGCAGCGAGGCGATGGCCGCCTTCTGCGAGTTCTCGACGTAGGCCGGGATGTCCGCCAGCCCGCCCTTCTGCAGCGCGGCGGCCTCCTCCTCGAGGCGGTTGAGCACCGTCTCGAGCCGGGACCGGTAGGTGGCCGCGTCCCGTTCCGTGACGACGCGGCTCACCTCGGAGGCCACCACGGCCAGGAACGCCACCAGGGCGACGGCGATCCCTGCGGACTGGGCGAGGCTCGTCTTGGTGCGAGCGAACATGGACACTCCGTTTGCCCGGGCGGCTGCCCGGACGGGTCCGACCGGCTACTTGACGACCTCGGCCATCTTGACCAGCTCGGGCTTGAAGACGACCCCGGCCCTGGAAGCCAGCTTCGGGTTGATGAAGATCTGGGCCTGCTTGTTGGCGACCACCGGGATCTGGGCCGGCGGCTTGCCGTTCAGGATCTCGAGCGCGGCCTTGCCGGCGAAGGCGCCCTGCTCCTCGGCGATCTTGGTGTAGCCCAGCATCACGTACGGCATCATGAAGTCGTAGATGCTGCCGCTGGGGACGCGGGAGTTGGCCTGGGCGAAGGCCGCCGCCTCGGCGTCGTTCCAGTCGTTGATGCCGGCGTAGTTGCCGATGAAGAGGACGTCGACCTCGCCCTGCATCTTGAGGAAGGCGTCCTTCCACTCGGCCATGGTCTTCACGTAGCGCTCGCTGGTGAAGGACAGGCCCAGCGCCTTCCTGTAGTAGGGGCCCTCGATCCGCTCGGTCTCGGAGTCCACCGTCAGGAACCCGACCCGCGTGCCCTTGGCGTAGTCCTTGAGCCCGGCCAGCAGCTCCTTCACCAGCGCCACCTCCACCATGCCGGTGGTGTTCTTGCCCAGGTCGTAGCGGGTCGCCTCCCAGTTGATGCCGCAGAAGACGAAGGAGGTGGACGCCTGCTTGAAGAAGGGCACCAGCACCAGCTGCACGGCGGGATCGTCGGCCAGGATCACCACGTCCGGCTTGCTGGCCTCGATCTCGGCCTTGACCTTGAGCGCGGCCGCCTTGGCGAAGGCGGCGTCGCCCTGGTGCCGCTTCACGTCCATGCGCGCGAAGTCGAGCTTCGCGCCGCTGCCCTGCAGCGCCATCTTCGCGCCCTTCTCCTCGCCGTCGGACCACGGGTAGCCCTCGTGGTAGGAGTTCACGAAGAGCACCTTCTTGCCGGCGGGCTGCGCGTGGGCGGGGGCGGCCGAGAGCGCCAGCGAGGCGGCGCAGGCGGCGAGGAGGAATCGGGCAAAGGACATGTGGGCACCTCGAGCGATGGGTGGCACGATCGGCCTCCCTCCGCCTGAGCAAGCACCATACCGGGTCACCCGCCCCGGGTTGCCAATCTGCAATCAGGCGAGAATCCGAGAGTTTCGTGGGTCACGGGGGTGCCTGATGGAGAACCCAGTAACCCAGAAGGGTAGGTTGGTCGGTACCTCCGGGTTGGATTGATGAGCGGGCGCGCCGCGTGCGGCCGCCGGGCCACGCACGCGCTGCGACATCCGCGGAGCGCTCCCCTCCACGCGGCGGCGGGCCTCTTGCCGCGCCCGCGGCGCTTTTCGCCCACCTCCGGCAACGGCTAGGATGTGCGGCTCTCACCCTCGGGCATGGCCGACGGAGCTTCCGCGTGCAGATCGTCTGTCTCGACCTCGAAGGCGTCCTCGTTCCCGAGATCTGGATCGCCTTCTCGGAGCGCACCGGGATCGCCGAGCTGCGGCGGACCACCCGCGACGAGCCCGATTACGACGAGCTCATGCGCGGGCGGCTGTCGCTCCTGCGCCGGCACGGGCTCGGGCTCCCCGACATCCAGCGCGTCATCGCCGGGATGCGGCCGGAGCCGGGGGCGAAGGAGTTCCTCGACGCGCTCCGCCGGAGCTACCAGGTGGTGATCCTGTCCGACACCTTCTACGAGTTCGCCATGCCGCTCATGGCGCAGCTCGGGATGCCGACGCTCCTGTGCCACCGGCTCGAGACCGACGCCCAGGGTTTCGTGAGCGCGTACCTGCTGCGCATGCCCGAGCAGAAGCGGGCCGCCGTCCAGGCGTTCAAGGCGCTCCGGTTCCGCGTCATCGCGGCCGGCGACTCCTACAACGACACCGCCATGCTGCGGGAGGCCCACGCCGGGGTCCTCTTCCGGCCGCCGCACAGCGTGGTGGCGCAGTTTCCGGAGTTCCCCGCCGTCGAGGACTACCCGTCGCTCCGGGCCGCCATCGACGCTGCGGCGAGACGCCTGGGGGGATAGCGCCGGAAGGGCCGCGGTCCCTTCGACGGGCTCAGGACAGGCCCTTCGACGGGCTCAGGACAGGCTTTCGCCGGGGTGCGCCCTGGTGCTATGGGTACCCGGCCATGAAGACCCTCACGGAACTCAGCGGCTCGCTGGTGCGTGCCGCCGCCGCAGCCATCGAGGAGGCGAAGCGCTCGCTTCCCGCCGAGCAGCCCGCGCCGCCGCCCGCCCCTCCGGCCGCGCCGGCCCAGGCCGCCGCGGAAGGGCAGGCGGCCGCCACCGAGCCGGCCGCCGAGCAGCCCGCTCCGGAGCCCGCGGCCGCGGCGGCCCCCGAGGCGCCGGCGGCGGCCCCCACCCGCGAGATCCCGCCGGCGCTGCTGGAGGCCGCCGGGAAGGCCACCGGCCTCGCCGGCGACCGGCTGGCGATGCTGTGCACCGCGGTCGAGGCGGCCGGCGGGCGGGTGCAGGACGTCCGGCTGGTGCGCGTGTTCGGTCCCGAGGAGCCGGTGAGCGGCGCCAAGACCATCGGCGGCCATCAGTACCTGGTCGATCTCCTGCCCCAGAGCATGAAGCAGGTGGCCGGCTCGTCGCGCGAGGAAGGCGGCCGCCGCGGCGGCCGCGGCCGCGGCGGCGGGGGCCGCGGGGGCGGGGGCCGGGGAGGCGGCGAGAAGGGCACCGGCGGGTTCTCGATGGACTCGCTCCGCGAGGACCGCAAGAACCAGCGGGGCGGCCCGGGCCGACCGGGCGGCAGCCGCAGGCCCGGCGGCGGCGGGCGTCCGCCGGGCGGGGCTCCGAGGGGAAGGTAGCAGCCCGCCTTTCCCGAACCCGAGACCGTGCCCCGGATCCGGCTTGGGGGCACGGGTCCGGGCCACGGGACTCGGATCACGGGTGACGATAAGCCGGGTTCAGGTTCGGGTTCGGGTGCGGGGCAGCCACGTCATTCAACTGCGAGTGGATAGCGCCAGCAGCACCTGCGCCGCGTAGTACATCGGCAGGCCGACAATCCGGTTGGCCAGGCCCGGGCGGACGAACCGGTCGCGGGCCACGCTCAGGTCCGACAGGTAGAAGAGCAGGGCGCCCCACGGCACCAGCGGCTTGGCCGTCCCCAACCCGAGCAGCAGCATGGCGCTGATGACGGCGGTGTAGACCAGCACGGGGATGCGCATCGTCCCGAGCCGGCGCCAGAGCCAGGCCATCACGGCAGTCCCGACCGCCGCCAGGATCGCGGCAGCCGCGGGCGAGATCCGTGTGCCGGGCGCGAAGGCGGTCGCGTAGGCGACGTGGGCGAGCAGGAACGCGCCCACCCCGGCCAGGAAGGTCCGCTCGGCGGCGGAGAGGAGCAGCGCGTCTCCGGCGGCGGAGAGGCACAGCCCGACCAGGATGAGCAGACCGAACCGGTCGTGCGCGGAGAGCGCGCCCAGCGCCACGAAGCCGCCCGATGCGATCATCTTCAGGGCGGCGCGAGCCCGGGGGCGCCCGGCGGCGTCGGCCCAGAGGTGGCCGGCCAGGGCGGCGCCGGTGGTGGCGACGGCGAGCGCGGAGGGGAGGTCCACGTCGCGGAGTGGAGCACGCACGCAGCCCGCCGTCCATGCCGCGTTGCGGGGGAGGGGCGTGGCAGGGGCGCGGGCGAGGGAGGCGAAGAGACCGCAGGTCAGGCGGGGATGGGAACCACGTACGGGCCCTCGGGGATCACGGCCACGGCCGCATCGCCGGGAGCGCGCACGCTCGAGGCCACCGCCTCCTCGATCGAGTCGATCGCCTCGACGCCGGTCCGGGCTCGATCGGCGGGGGACAGGGCGGGGGAGAAGAGCCGGATCGTCGCCGTCCGCATCGCCTTGACCTGCATCTGCGTCTGCCACTCGTCCACGTCGGCGAAGCGCTTCCTCGAGATCTCGGCCAGGAACCGCTCCGGCCCGAGCGCCACCAGCCGATCCTGCGCCCGTCCGTACTCGGCCGAGCCCATCCCCTCCGAGCACTCCGAGGCGACGATCAGGGTTCCGCCCGGCTCCAGGATGTCGAGGGGCGCGACCATGCCCTTCACGGTCTGGTAGTAGGTCTTGTCGAGCGGATGGCCGGCGGCGCTGGTCACCACCGTGCGGAAGCGGCGCGGGACCGGCACGCGCGCGAAGCGCTCCACGAATGCCACCGCCCGGGCGTGGCTGGCCAGCACCTCGCCATAGTTGACGAAGGAGAGGCGCCGCGCCTCGTCGAGGACGGTGTTCACCGCCAGGACGCGGCCCAGGCGGGCGACGATGGCGCGCTGCTCGCGGTGCAGCGGGTTGCCCTCCAGCACGCAGTTCTCGGCAAGCGGGTGCGCCATGAAGCGGGCACTGTGGAAGGTGGTGATGGTGTCGCGGTGGGCGATCCCCGGGGCGATCACCTTCCGGCCGCCGGAGTAGCCGGCCATGAAGTGCGGCTCGACCAGCCCGGTCACGATCTTGACCTCGGCCTCGACGAAGCGGCGATCGAGCCGCACCGGGGTCCCGTCGGGCGTGGGCCCCAGGTCGACATGGGCGGCGTCGTCGCGCGCGTCGTGGTTCGCCACCTCGACCGTCCCCGCCACCCAGGGATCGCCGATCAGCTCCTCGAGCTCGGCGCCGAGGTTGGGGCGGTGCAGCCCGGTGGCCACCAGGACGGTGATGCGATCCGCGCGCAGCCCGGCCGCGAGCAACTCGCGGAGCAGCGGCCCCAGGAACAGTCCGTTGGGTACCGGCCGGGTGATGTCGCAGACGAGGATGCAGGCGCTCGCTTTCCCGCGCGCCTCCTCGGCCAGGGGGCGTGCCTCCACCGGGGAGGAGAGCGCCCGGCGCACGGCCTCCGCGGGAGGGTCCAGGACCGGCATGGCCGGCTTCCGGATGACCGTCACGTCCAGATCGTCGGGGAGATGAACGGTGAGCACGCCGCGTCCGTAGCGAAGGTCGACGTCCATGCCTCGATCATCAGTCGCCGGACCCGGCCCGGAACCAGGCCTGGTCGACCGGGGCGGCGGCTAGGCGCCGCGGGGCGGGGGCTTCGCCTCGAGCGCGGAAGCCGCGGTCCCGGCGGCGACGGCTGCGCGCCGCCGGGCCAGGTGGAGCTCCAGCGCGCGCACCAGCAGCGCCGCCAGCGCGCCGATGGCCCAGCCCCCGAAGACGTCGAACGTCCAGTGGGCCCCCACCGCCACCCGGGAGATCCCGCCCAGGATGGCGAGGATGAGCAGCGGCCAGGCCGGTCGCCCGAAGCGGTGCAGCGCCCAGACGGCGAGGGCGGCGGCGGAAGCGGAGTGGCCGCTCGGGAAGGCGTGCAGCCGGAGCGGCTCGAGCAGCACGTGGACCCTGGAGGGGTCGAGCACCGCCAGCGGCCGCGGCGTGTGGACGAGCTCCTTCAGGCCGTTGGCCAGGAGGCCGGCCAGGAGGAGAGCGGCGAAGGCCGGGATGGTGGCACGGACGAGGCCGCGAAGCCTCCGCGTCCGCGTGTAGACGAAGGCCAGCGCGATGAGCACCATGGCCCAGCCCTCGCAGGCGACGGTGAGGATCACCCACAGGATCTCGACCCAGGCCACGTGCGGCGAGAGGAGCCCCTGGAGGAAGACGAACGGGTCGTGCTGGTAGAGGGCGGGCACCGGATACGATCTTACCGCAGCGGCCTCTCCCGTGAACGGGAACGAGCCCGGCAGTTCTCACTCGATCCGGGCTCGGACGCGGCCTCGGGGATCGTTCACGGGACGGCCGGTCATCCCGGCCCCGCCTCCGGCTCCCGCCAGGGCATCCGCAGCTCGTGGAAGAGGAAGGAGAGGTAGTCGGCCCGCTCGGCGATCACCTCGTCGAGCGCGCTGCCGATCCCGTGCCCGGCCTTGTCCGTGGTCCGCAGCAGGACGGGCAGCCCCGAGGCGCTGGCCGCCTGCAGCCGGGCCGCGAACTTGCGCGAGTGCCACGGGTCGACGCGGGGATCGTTGGCGCCGGTCATGAGCAGGACCGCCGGGTAGCGCGTGCCCTTCACGACGTGGTGGTAGGGCGAGTAGGCCAGGAGCGCCCGCGCCTGGGCCCGGTCCTTCACCGTGCCGAACTCGGTCACGTTGAACGCGCCGTTGGGCGTGTCCTCGACACGCACCATGTCGTAGATGCCCACCGCCGAGACCACGGCGCGGAAGCGCTGCGGGTGCTGGGTGAGGGCGGCGCCCATGAGCAGGCCACCGTTGGAGCCGCCCAGGATGGCCAGCTGCGAGGGGCGTGTGTAGGCCAGCTGGAACAGGCGCCGGGCGCAGGCGTCGAAGTCGTCGAAGACGTTCTGCTTGCGCGTGAGGTTGCCGGCCAGGTGCCACTCCTCGCCGTACTCCCCGCCGCCCCGGATGCTGGCGTCGACCCAGACGCCGCCCTGGTCGAGCCAGGCGCGGATCACGGTCGAGAAGCGCGGCACGGTGGAGACGCCGTAACCCCCGTACCCGTAGAGCAGGACCGGGTTGCGGCCGTCGAGCCGCGTCCCCTTCCGGCGGACGATGCTCATGGGGACGCGGGTCCCGTCCTTCGAGGTGGCGAGCTCCCGGACCACCTCCGCGTCCGAGAAGTCCGCGATCGAGGTCTGGAACAGGGCGGTCCGGTGGAGGGCGCCCTGGCGTGCGTCGTAGCGGACCCAGGCCGGCGGGGACAGGTACGTCGACTGCTCGATCAGCAGGTCGTCCCCCTCGCCCAGGCGGGCCAGCCCGGTGACGGCCGCCACCGGCTCGAGGGGGACGGTGCCGGCGGGCTTGCCCTCCGGCGTGAAGGCGCGGATCTGCATGGGCCCGCCCACCTCGTCCACCGTGTAGAGCCGGCCCTCCGTCACGTGCACCTGCTGGATGGCCGGCTGGCCCTCCGGCACCAGCACCTGCGCCGCGGCCAGGTCCGGCCTGGCCAGCGTCGTGCGCAGCACGCGGCCGCGCAGCGCCGGCGCCCGCACCGACAGCAGGTACAGGTACCCGTCCTGGCCCGGCGCGGCGTCGATGGCGCGGTCCTCGAAGCGGCTGGCCTGCGTCCAGCTCCCGTCCGCCTCGCGGACGTAGAAGGCATGCTCGCCCCCGTCGCCGTTCTTCACGTCGGCGACGATCCAGCGTGCGTCGCGGGTGCTGCGGAAGGCGATCTCGGCGATGCGCGGGAGGCCCTCGGTGAGCTCGGGCACGTCCTGCACCACCGGCGTTCCCATGCGGTGGCGCCACACCTGCTGCCAGAAGTGGACCTCCGCGGGCGCCCGCTCGCCCGGGGCGGGATAGCGGGTGTAGAGGAAGGTTTCTCCGTCCGGCAGCCAGGCCACGCTGCCGCCGGCGGTGCCGTAGTTGACGCGGGGGATGGGCTCGCCCAGCTCCTTGCCGGACGCGACCTCGTAGACGTGCAGCTCGCCGTCCTCGCTGCCGCCCCGGGAGAGCGAGACGGCCACCCGGGTGCCGTCGGGGGAGGGCACGAACCAGTCGACGGAGGTGCCGCCCGCCGCGTCGAGGGCGTTGGGATCGATCACCACCTTCTCGGAGGTGACGTCGTCGACCGAGCGCAGCGCCACCAGCGACGGCTGCTGCCGGGCGGGATCGAACTTCTCGCCCAGCAGCACGCCCCCCGCTCCTCCAGGCCGAAGTAGCGGACCGAGCTGGACCGGACCAGCCGGGTGACGCGCGCCTTGACCTGGGCCGCGTTCGGCAGCGAGTCGAGGAAGGCTCGGGCCCGGGCGTTCTGGGCGTCGCTCCAGGCCTTCACCTCCGGCGACGAGGAGTCCTCCAGCCAGCGGTAGTCGTCGACCACCTTGGTGCCCTGGACGTCCTGCACCGCCGGCCGGCGCGGGGTGGGCGGCGGGGGCGGGAGCTCGGGTGGGGCGGCCGAGGCCAGGAGCGGGGCGGTCAGGAGCAGCGAGCAGGCGAGGGATCGGAGATGTCGCCGCATGGCGATCTTCCTAGCCGCCTACGTTCCGTCGCGCTTCTTCTCCGGCACCGGGAACCCCCGCCACCGCATCAGGGCGGCCACATCGGGGTCGCGCCCGCGGAAGGCGCGGTAGGCCTGGGCCGGATCGACGGTGTTGCCGGCCGAGAACACGAACCGGCGCAGGCGGGCGGCCACCCCGGGATCGAAGGGATTGCCGGCCTCGGTGAACGCCGCGAAGGCGTCGGCGGACAGGACCTCGGCCCACAGGTACGAGTAGTAGCCGGCCGAGTAGCCGTCGTGGCCGAAGACGTGGGCGAACTGCGGCAGGCGGTGGCGCATGACGATCTCTCGCGGCATGCCCAGCGCCGCCAGCGTCTGGCGCTCGAAGGCCGCCGGGTCGACCTCGCCGTCGGCCAGGTCGATCTTCATGTCCACCAGCGCGGCGGAGAGGTATTCGACCACCGCGAACCCCTGGTCGAACTTGGCCGAGCGCTCCAGTCGCTTCACCAGCGACGCCGGCATGGGCTTGCCGGTGCGGTGGTGCACCGCGAAGCGGTTCAGGACCTCGGGCGTGAGCAGCCACCGCTCCAGGAGCTGGGAGGGAAACTCGACGTAGTCGCGGGGCACGGCGGTCCCGGCCAGCGACGGGTACTGGACCCGGGAGAGCAGGCCGTCGAGCGCGTGGCCGAACTCGTGGAACAGCGTCACCGCGTCGTCCCAGCTCACCAGCAGTGGCTCGCCGGGCGCGCCCTTCACGAAGTTGGCGTTGTTGGAGACGATGGGGGTGACCGCGCCGTCGAAGCTCTCCTGCGCGCGGTACTCGTCCATCCACGCGCCGGACCGCTTCCCCGGCCGCGCGTACGGGTCGAAGTACCAGAGTCCGACCAGCTCGCCGGCCCCGCTCCGCACCTCCCAGACCCGGACGTCGGGGTGGTACACGGGGATGCCCTGCGCCGGCCGGAAGTGCAGGTCGAAGAGCCGCTCCGCGACCCAGAACATCCCCTCGCGCAGCTTCTCCATCTGGAGATAGGGTTTGAGCTCGCTCTCGCCGATGTCGTACCGGGCCTTGCGGACCTTCTCGGCGTAGTACCGGTAGTCCCAGGGCTCGATGGTGACGCGCGCCCGCTCGCGGTCGGCGATGGCCTGCATCTCGGCCACCTCCTCGTGGACGCGGGCCACCGCCGCCGGCCAGACCTCCTCCATGAGGGCCATGGCCCGCTCCGGGGTGCGGGCCATCTGGTCCTCGAGCCGCCAGTGGGCGTGGGTCGGGTAGCCGAGCAGGTGCGCGCGCTCGGCGCGGAGCCGCAGCACCTCGCGGATGATGGGCTTGTTGTCGCGGGCGTCGCCGTTGTCACCGCGCTGGACGAAGCTGCGCCACACCTTCTCCCGCAGGTCCCGCCGGCTGGAGTACGAGAGGAAGGGCTCGACGCTGGAGCGCGTGTTCAGCACCACCCACTTCCCGGCGTGGCCGCTCTCCCGGGCCGCGGCGGCCATGGCGGCGCGCACCGAGACGGGCAGGCCGGCCAGGTCCTTCCGCTCCAGCACCAGCGGGTAGGCCTCCTCGTCGCCCAGCAGGTTCTGCCCGAAGGTGGTCTCCAGCACCGCCAGCCGCTCGTTGATCTCGGCCACGCGCTTCTTGGCGGCGGGATCGAGCCTGGCGCCCGCCCGGACGAATCGGGTGTAGACCAGCCAGGCGAGGCGCTTCTGCTCGGGGGTGAGCGAGGACGCGTCGCGCGCCTGGTACACCGCGGCGACGCGGGCGAACAGCTTCTCGTTCTGGGTGATCCGGTCCTCGAGGGCCGCCAGGCGGGGCGACATCTGGCGCTCCACCGCCTGGAACGCGGGCGAGGAGAGCGTCCCGGCGTAGATGTCGTAGACGTGCCGGACGCGGGTCAGGGCCCGACCCGAACGCTCCATCGCGGCCAGGGTGTTCTCGAAGGTGGCGGGCGCCGGGTCGGCGGCGATGCGGTCCAGCTCCGCCAGCACCCCGGCCATGGCCGCCTCGAAGGCCGGCACGAACTGCTCGACCCGGACCCGGTCGAAGGGCGGCACCCCGCCGTGGGGACCGGTCCAGGGCGCGAGCAGCGGATCGTCGGCGGGGATGGTCACCGGGGCCTCCTGGGCTCGTCCGGCGTCGGCGGCCGAGGCGGCCTGGGTGAGGACGAGCGAGAGGCACAGGCCGGCGGTGAGATGGCGCAAGTTCAACCTCCTGGAACCGCAGCACTTGTCTGCGCCCGGTCGGCCCGGGTCAAGCCCTTTTCGCGGCGGAGCCCGCACCGAGCCCTTGACGGCCCCGAACGCGGAGCGGCGCGGGCGGACGCGACCTGGTCCAGGTCCAGGTCCACGCCCAGGTTCGGTGACAGGCGGCGGTGCAGTTCGAGAGGCAGCAGTCGACGTCCAGGTTCGGTGACGACATCGGCCCACGCTGGAGCCGGCCGCCCGGACCCGCTATCCTCGGCGTTGGTGGCCCGCCCCGACGTCGAGACCAGGATCGCCAAGGCCCTCGAGCAGGGGGACCACGAGGCCGCCGCGGCCGAGGCCATCCGCGGGTTCGGCCCGGAGATCCTCGGCTACCTGAGCCGGGTGCTGGGCTCGCGCGACGAGGCCTCCGACGCCTTCTCCTTCTTCGCCGAGCAGCTCTGGCGCGGGATGCCGGGCTTCGCCGGCCGGAGCTCGGTGCGGGTGTGGGCCTACCGCGTGGCCTGGAGCGCGGCGGTGCGCCTGCGCGCCGACGCCTGGTTCCGGCGCCGGGAGCGCTTCCCGACCTCGATGGCCTCCCGTGTGGCCGGCGAGGTGCTCTCGCGCACCGCCATCTCTCGCGAGCGCGAGAGCGCGGAGCTGGCCCGGCTGCGCGCCGCCCTGGAGCCGGAGGAGCAGAGCCTGCTCGTGCTGCGGGTGGACCGCGGGCTCTCCTGGCGCGAGGTGGCCGAGGTGATGGCGGAGGAAGGCCAGCCCATCGACGAGCCCGCGCTGCGCAAGCGCTTCGAGCGGGTCAAGGCCAGGCTGGCGCGGCTGGCCCAGGAGGAGGGGCTGATTGAGTAGCCCCGAGCCCCCCGGGTCGCCCACGCCGCTCCCCCGCGCCGTGCTCTTCGACCTGGACGACACGCTGGTCGTGTTCGACCCGGTGTGCGGCCCGGCCTGGCGGGAGATCTGCCGGCGGCACGCGGCTCGGGCCGGCCTCTCCGCCGAGGAGCTCCACCGCGAGATCCAGCAGGTCTCGCGCGCCTTCTGGAGCGACCCGGAGCGGCACCGCGCCGGCCGGCTGGCGCTGGAGGAGACCCGCGCCGCCCTCGTCGCCGAGGCGCTGCGGCGGCGGGGGATCGCCGACCCGGAGCTGGCCGGGACGATCGCCAGCGAGTACTCCACGCTGCAGGAGAGCCGCATCGCGCCCTTTCCGGATGCGCTGGATACTCTGGCGGCGCTGCGCGAGGCCGGCGTTCGCATGGCGCTGGTCACCAACGGCAACGCGCGGCTGCAGCGGCGGAAGATCGAGCGCTTCGGCCTGGAGCGATACATGGCCGCCTTCCTGGTGGAGGGCGAGCTCGGGTTCGGCAAGCCGGACCGGCGCGTGTTCGAGCGAGCGCTGCAGGCGCTCGGGGTCGCGCCGGAGGAGACCTGGTGCGTCGGCGACAACCTCGAGTGGGACGTCGGGGGAGCGCAGGCGGTGGGGATCGCCGGCATCTGGAAGGACAACGGCCGCCGCGGGATCCCGCCCGGCCCGGTCCGGCCCGATCGGATCATCTTCCAGCTCTCCGAGCTGCTCGTCGGCTCGCCGCACGGCCCTGGTCCCACGGTTCGGTGACAGGGAGGCCGGTGGGCACGCCAGGGCTTGACCTGGCGCAACACGGGGAGTCACGGCGGTCCGCTACCCTGGGCACTCACGCGGATCGGGGGGAGGCGGATGCGCACCGGCAAGCTCGCAGGATGGGTCGTGCTCCCGTGGCTGGTGCTGGCAACTGCACGGACGGGGGCAGCGGTGCGGAGCGGGTGAGCGAGGGAGTGCACCGGGTGCGGGCCTCGCCCTCGTCGTCGGCGGCCCTGCAGGCGCGCGGCGCGGTGCTGCTGGAGGACTACGGCGCCTTCCAGGTGCTGGACGCGCCGGCCGCCGTGCTGGAGGCGGTCGGCCAGGACCCCGGGATCGAGGTCCGCGATGAGCCGGGTCGTCTACAACCGCCTGGAGGGCACGCCCAACTACGGGAGCACGCTCCAGGGCTGCGACGGCCACGGCACCCTCAACGCGCACATCGTGGGTGGGTACTCCAGCGCCGCCGCGGCGCCCTTCGCCGACGCACAGGGGTTCCGCTACGGCCTGGGCGTCGCCCCCTACGTGAGGTTGGGCTCGTCGGTGATCTTCGATACCGATTTCTTCACCAACCCGAGCTACGAGGACCTGCAGTCGCGGGCCTACGCTGCCGGGATGCGGGTGAGCAGCAACTCGTGGGGCGCAAACACCAGCTCCTACGACTCGGACTGCCAGCGCTACGACGCCCTGGTGCGTGACGCGCAGCCGGTCGGGGCGGCCGTGCCGGCGGATGGCAACCAGGAGATGGTGATCGTGTTCTCGGCCGGGAACAAGGGTCCAGCCGGCGGCAGCATCGGGAGCCCGGGCAACGCCAAGAACGTGATCAGCGTGGGGGCCTCGGAGGGCGTCCAGCCCTCGGTGGGGCGGACGCCTGCGGCGTCGGCGATGTCGGCGCCAACAGCGCCATGGACGTCGCCTCGTTCTCGAGCCGGGGCCCGTCGGCGGACGGGCGGCGGCGCCCCGATCTGCTCGCGCCCGGCACGCACGTCTCCGGGGGCGTGGCGCAGGAGGCCGGGCAGCGCGCCACGCCCCCGGCGGATCCGCTGGGCGACGCGCTGTCCTGCTTCGACGCCAGCGGCGTGTGCGAGGGCCACCGGTCGGCCTTCTTCCCGCGTCCGCCCAGCTCCGGCTGCGCACCGCCGGACGCCGGACGGTGACGGTGAGCGACCTGGCGTTCCCGCCGCTGCGCAACACCGCGAGCGCCGAGGTGAGCCCCGGCGCCGCCAGCGGCCTGCGCTTCGAGACCCAGCCGCCCGCCTCCGGCGTCGCCGGGCAGGCCCTCGCGCCCGTGCCGACCGTCGCGGTGGTGGACGCCTTCGGGAACCGCACGCCCTCGGGCGCGACCGTCACGCTCTCGCTTGGGGCCAATCCGGCGAGCGCGACCCTGGCCGGGACGCTCTCGGTGGCCGCCAGCTCGGGACTGGCCGGCTTCAGCGTCTGGATGAACCGGGCCGGGAGCGGCTACCGGCTGGTGGCGTCCTCTCCCGGCCTCGCGTCGGCGGCGAGCGAGACCTTCTCGGTGGTGGGGGGCGCGGCCGCCGGCCTGGTGGTCGCGGCCCAGCCGTCGGTCGTCACCGCGGGCGAGCCGTTCGCGCCGGCGCTGGTGGTCCAGCCCGTGGACTCGTACGGCAATCCCGCCAGCATCTCGACCGACGTGCGGCTCTCCATCGGCAGCAGCCCTGCAGACGCGCTGGTCCATGGCACGACCTGGGCCTCGACGGGCGGCGGTGCGGCCACCTTCGACGGCGCCTGGCTCGACAGGGCGGGAAGCTACACGCTGGTCGCGAGCGCGCCCTCGCTGGGCGCCGTGACCACCTCCGGCATCTCCGTCTCGGCGGCTGCACCGTCGCGGGCTCGGTTCGTGGTGCCGCCTTCGGCCGGCCGGGGTGGCATGGCGCTCGATCCGCCGCCGGCTGCGGCGCTGGAGGATCCCTTCGGGAACGCCTGCGACACCGCCGCCTCGCCGGCGCTGAGCGTGCACCTGGTGGGCGGCTCCGACGCCGGGACGCTCCTGGGCGAGACCAGCGCGGTTCCGGTGAACGGTGTCGCGACCTTCCCGCGCCTCGCCCTCGATGGGCCGGGCCGGTTCTCGCTCTTCGTCGGCGGCGACGGCCTGGGCGGCGACACCAGCGAGCCCTTCGAGGTGGCGACCGGGCCGGTCGCGCGCTTCATCCTGAGCGGCCCGGCCCGCGCGCCGGTCGGCGAGGAGGTGGCCATCGAAGCCATCGCCACCGACGCCGCGGGCACGGTGCAGCCTGGATACCTGGGAACGGCCACGCTCGTCGGCAGCGATCCGCCGGCCGAGGCCCCGGGCCAGGCGATCTCGTTCCCGGGTGGCCAGTCCGGGCCCATCCACGTCACCTTCAAGACCCGCGGCACGCAGTCCGTCAGCCTCCGCGAGAACGGGGGGCGCCGGCGCGGTGGGAACCCTCACCGTGCAGGTGGGCGACGGAGGATCGTCCGGCGGCTCGTCGGGCGGCGGCTGCGACAGCGGCGGCGCCGCCTCGGGCGGCGGCGTCCTGCTGGTGCTGCTTGCCCTGCTGCGCGGCCGGCCGGCGCTCAGATCCCGCCCGCCGGGGCGCGCATGTCGGCGCAGGGATCGCCGCGGTCCGCCGCCGGCGTGAAGACCAGGTAATCGTACGGCGCGGGGTCGTACCCGGCTGGCGCTCGCTCCTCCGGATCCACCTCCCGGAAGGCGATCGCCACCACCTGGTCCGGCGCGACGCCGGCGGTGCGCAGGAACGCACCCACACCGCGGTCGCGCCGGGCGTGCTCCGCCCCGGTGACCAGCACCGCGCCGTCCGCCGTCGCCCCGGAGCGCAGCGCCAGCGCCAGCTGGGCGTCGCGCGCCCGCTGGGAGAGGACCATGGGCCCCAGGAACGCCCCCGGGAGCTGCCCGCAATGGAGCGCCTCCATCTCCTCGCGGCGCTCGCGCTCCTCGTCGGGGGAAAGGGGGCCGGCGCGCTCCAGCAGCGCCCGCACCGGCTCGTCCAGGGCGCCGGTGCCGTGGTGGATCACGGCGCGGGCCGAGCGGCGCGACAGGTTGGCGGCGACGATGGGGAGGTGGGCGCCGAGGCCGGCCTGGAAGATGGGCTGGTAGAGTGCGAACGGCGGCCAGCCGCTCCGGTCCCAGCCGACCGCGTCGCGCAGCGCCGGGGCCGTGGGCTCGGGGCCGCGCAGCACGGCATCGACCTCCGGCTGCTGATCGAGGTCCAGCATCTCGAAGGCCAGCGCGGGCCGCCGCCCGGCGGCGATGATCGCCCGGAGCAGGCGCGCCTGGAGCGCGTGGTGGTCGGGGTTGTCGTGCGTCTCGCCCAGGAGCAGGAAGCGCCCGCGCGCCACCGCGGCCAGGAGCTCCGCCTCGGGCACGAACCGGCCCGCCCGCACCTCCCAGATTCCGCCCGACCAGCGGGTGCTCGCGGTGGAGCGGGCTCTCCCACCCGATCGCCAGCGGCGGCGCGGGGCGGCGGGCGGCACAGGACGGTGCCAGGACCAGGGCGAGGACCGCCAGCCAGGGGGTGGGGGAGCGCCGGGATGCCATGCCGCGAGGGTTATGCCGCGCCAGCTCCGGAAAAGCTCCGCCCACTCCGGGGCGACGGCGGTCGCTCCAGCCCCGGTCCTGGGCTGCGGCGGGTCGGGCGCGAGCGCGCGCTGCGCGGGCCGGGAGCGGGGGCGCCGCGGCGCCACCCCAGCGGAAGGGCCCTAGGCCAGGTCCCGCCGCAGGAGCCCGTAGTGAAGCGTGCCGGTGAACCCGTCGTCCCGGGCGTGGTCCTCGCGGGTGTGGCCCTCGCGGTGGAACCCGCAGCGCTCGGCGACGGCGGCGCTGCGCGGGTTGGTGTCGTCGCAGTGGATGGTCATCCGCCGCGCGTCCAGGTGCTCGAAGAGCCACCCGCAGACGCCGTGGACCGCCTCGGTCACGAACCCGCGTCCCTCGTGCCCGCAGTCCGCGAAGTAGCCGATTCCGAACTCCCCCGCCTCCCAGGAGACGGGCCCGGCATAGACCTGGGCGGCAAACTCCCCGGTGGATTGCTCGAAGGCCCCGAGGAAGAAGTGCTTCCGCCCATCCCAGGCCAGGGCGAAGTCGCGGACCACGATCTCGGCGTCGTCCGGCGAGGCGATGCCCATGGCCGGGTTGCGGGGCTCGAACGGCGTCAGGTGCTCCCGGTTCCTGCGGCTCATCTCGAAATACCACCCGCCGTCGCCCGGCTGGTAGCGGCGGACGAGG
The DNA here is from genome assembly GCA_963736345.1 of uncultured Pseudomonadota bacterium. GTDB lineage: Bacteria > Myxococcota > Myxococcia > Myxococcales > Anaeromyxobacteraceae > Anaeromyxobacter. The sequence goes on from CAVTOU010000021.1 coordinate 58,767, forward strand.
AGCCGCGGCGTCTCGATGCGGGTGGGGATCTCGAGCAGGAGGAGGTGCTTCATGGTCCCACTGCCCGTGTACCACGACGGAGCGGGCGGCGCGAGAGGAGGGCGAGGGCGATCGGGATCGGGATCGCCAGGAAGCTTGGTGTCCCCGGGAAGCGCTATCTCTCCATCTCCGCCACCCAGACGGTGCGGCGGCCGGCGCGCACGACGATCCGCTCCTCGCGCACGCCCAGCTCCGGATGGACGGCCCGCACCAGGTGGACGCCGGCCGCCAGCTGGACCTCGCGCGGCGTCTCGCCCAGCTTCTCGCCGTCGACGCTCACCTCCGCCCATGGCGACGCCTCGAATCGCCAGCAGGCCATCTCCCGAGCTGGCCGGCGGGAGCGGAAGCGAGTCGAGCTCGCCGCGCACGGCGTGGATCTCTGGACCGCGCTCGGGGGCCGCCGGCCTGGCGGCCGCGCCGGTCGGCGCGTCCTCGGTCCGGACCTCGGCGGCGCGCGCCTCGACCGCGGGGACCGGACGCGGAGGCGGCGGGGTGGTCCGCGAAGGGCTCGAGGCGCCGGCCGGCGGGCTCTTCCGCCGGACCGCTGGCGGGGGCGGGGCCGGGTTCGCCGCCGGCGCAGGCTCCGGGGCTGCCGGCTCCACCGCCGCGGCGGGCACCGCGCTGGCTGCCGCCTCCGGCGGAGGAACGGGCGCCGGCGCGGCCTCCTCCGGAGACGGTGCGGCGGCAAGCTCGGGGGCCGGCCGCTCGCGCCGGGCGACCGCGAGGGCTCCGATGCCGGCAGCCGCCACGGCCGCCATGCCGACCGCGGCCGTCCACCTCCTCCAGCCCGGGGGGCCCCTCCGCCGCCCCGGCGCCGGGAGCGGTCCGGTCGAGCGGCGGGCGGCCTCCGCCACGCCCTTGCCGTCGAGCGGCGCGGTGGGGGCGAGCGAAGGCGAGGCCGCCTCCGCACCCCCCTCGCGCACCGGGCAGGCGAGGAGCGCGCTGCGGAAGGCCTCGGCGGAGGCGGGTCGCCCGTCGCGGGCCTTGGCGAGCGCGGACAGCACCAGCGCCTCCAGCTCCGGCGACACGCAGATGCCCGGGCGCCGGTCCGCCATGGGAGGGGGCGTGTCGGTGAGGTGCCGGGCGGCGAGCTCCATGGCCGTGGCGGCCTCGAAGGGAATCTTGCCGGTGAGCAGCTCGTAGAGCAGGACGCCGACCGAGTACAGATCGCTGCGCGCATCGAGGGGCTCGCCGCGCACCTGCTCCGGGCTCATGTAGGCGGGCGTGCCGAACACCTGCCCCTGCTGCGTCAACCGCGCGTCGGCTTCGGTCTCGCCGAAGATGGCGATCCCGAAGTCGAGCACCTTGACCCGGTCCTCGCCCTCGCGCGCATCCACCATGACGTTGGCGGGCTTCAGATCGCGGTGGACGATGCCGAGCCCGTGGGCCTCGGCCAGGGCGGCCAGGATCTGCGCGGCCATCGAGACGGCCCGGCGCTCCGGCAGCGGCCCGCACTCCGACAGCAGCCGGGCCAGGGTGACGCCGGGCACGAGCTCCATGGCCATGTACAGCATCCCGGCGTCGGTCTCTCCCGAGTCGAGCAACGCCACCGAGCTGGGATGCGACAGGTGGGCGGCGGCCCGCGCCTCCCGGTGGAACCGCTTCACCGCCGCCTCGCCGGTGCCGCTCGAGCGGCGGAGCAGCTTGACCACCACGGTCCGGTCGAGGGCGAGATTGGTGGCCCGGTACACGTCTCCCATGCCGCCCCGGCCGATCAGGCTCTCCAGGAAGTACCGGTGGGCGATGGTCGCACCCGCCAGCGCCCCCAGCACCTCGGTATCGGCGCCGGCGCCGAGGGCGGCGCCGCAGAAGGCGCAGAAGACCGCGCCCTGCGGCGCCTCGCGCTGGCACTCGCCGCAGAGAGACATGCCGAGAGTTCATGGTACCACGCGCCGCGGAGGTCGCGGCCGGGAACCGCGTCCGCGCTAAGATGCCGTGGAACACCGGCAAACCGGGGAGGAGCGCGCCGGCGTTTCCTGTACCCTGTGGGCCGTACCGGAGCCGCGCCTGCCATGCCCGGACCCTATCTCCGCCCGCTCCTGGTGACGGTCGCCGACGAGCCGGCGCGCCTGGTGCGGCGGCACGCCTATCTGCGCTCGCCGGTGCGGGTCGGGCGCGATCCCGCCTGCGAGCTGATCCTGGACGCGCCCTTCGTCTCCGGCCGGCACGGGCTGCTCCAGTTCGACGACCAGGACGTCTGGTACACCGACCTGGGCTCGCGCAACGGCACGGAGCTGGACGGTGCTGCGCTCGCCGCCGGCGCGCCCGCCGCGCTCGGTCCCGGCTCGGCGCTGCGCGTCGGCTCGCTCCGGCTCACGGTCGAGCGCGGCGCCCTCCCGGCCCGGTCGGACGAGACCATCCCGCCCGGCCGGGTCACCGCGCTGCTGCGCGAGATCGCTCGCACCCCCGAGGTCGACGCCGCCGAGGCCTGGGCCGCGAGCCTGCGCCCGGGGCTGGTGGTGGGGCGGTTCGAGCTCGTGCGCGAGCTGGGCCGCGGCGGTTTCGGCGTGGTGTACGAGGCGCGCGACCGGCGCCTGGGGCGGCTGGTGGCATTCAAGGCGGTGCGGCCCGGTGCGGCCCTCGCCGCCAGCCCCGGCGAGGAGTGGCTCCAGCACGAGGCCGAGGCCGCCGCCCAGCTCAACCACCCGCACATCGTGCAGCTCTACGACGCCGGGACCTGGGAAGGCGGACCCTACCTCATCTACGAGCTGCTCCGCGGCGAGAGCCTGGCGGAGCGGCTGGAGCGGGGACCGCTCTCACCGCCGGAGGTGGTGCAGGTCTCGATCGAGGTTGCCCGCGCCCTGGCGCACGCACACGCGGCCGGGGTGGTGCACCGGGATTTGAAGCCCTCCAACGTGTTCCTCACCGAGGAGGGTTCGGGGAAGGTGCTCGACTTCGGGCTGGCGCAGGTGCTCGGGGCGGCCCGCCCGGTCGAGGGCGGCACCCCGCGCTACATGGCGCCGGAGCAGGAGCGGGGCGCGGTCCAGGACGCGCGGGTGGACGTCTTCGCTGCGGCGGTGTTGCTGCAGGAGGCGTGGCTGGGGGGCGCCCCGGAGCCGGCCCGCATCCGCCGCCCCGCGCTGCTCCCGGGCGCGCCCGTCGAGCTGGGCCAGCTGCTGGCGAACGCGCTCGACCAGGATCCCGGCCGGCGCCCGGCCCACGGGAGCGCCTGGCTGGCGGAGCTGCTCCGCGTCCAGCGCGGCCTGGAGCGCCGCGCCTCGGTCCCTTGAGCGGAGGAGGTGGTCATGCGCATGACGCGGTCACATCCCCGCCCGAGCCCGGATCGCATCCCCGAGGTCGGGCCGGGCCCCGCCCGATACCTCCCCTGGCTTCCGGTGACGTCGTGAACGCGCGCATCCGCTTCCTCCTGGCCGCCCTGGCGGGCCTGGCCCTGGTCCGGGCGGCGGCAGCCGTCGAGTCGGTGGGCGTGCTGGCGGTGGCCGATCCGCCCGGGCCCGACGAGGCGCTGGCGGCCCTGGCCGGCGCCCTCCGCCCGGCGCTGGCGGCGCGGGCGCGGGGGGTGCTGACCGCGGCCGAGCTCCGCGACCGGATGACGGGCAGCGCACGGGCCGAGCCGCTCGAGACGCTGGACGCCGACTACCAGGCGGCCCTGGCCCTGCACGCGGGCGGGGACTTCGAAGGGTCGATCCGGGCGCTGCGCACGCTGCTGGCACGCGTGGAGCGCCTTCCCGGCGGTGACGAGATTCACGCTCGGTGGACGCGGGTGATGCTGCGCCTGGCCCGGTCCGAGCAGGCGGTGGGCCGCCGCGGCGAGGCGCAAGGCCTGCTGGAGCAGCTGCTGCGGGTGGAGCCGGAGGCAGCGGTCGATCCGCGCCTCTACCCGCCCGGATTCCAGCGGCTGGTGGAGGAGGTCCGGGGGCAGGTGAAGGCGCTCTGGACCCGCAAGCTCACCGTCGATTCGCAGCCCGGCGCGCAGATCCTCCTGGAGCGGCGCGCGGTGGGCGAGGCGCCGGTGACGCTCGACCTTCCGCCCGGCCGCTATCGCGTGTCGGCGGCGCTGGGCGTGGTGCGCGCGCGCGAGGTGGTGGTGGACCTGTCGGCCGAGGATCGCAGCGTCCAGATCGATCTCTCGGTGGCGGAGGTCCTTCGCCCGGACGCCGGGCCGGGGCTGGCCATCCCCGGGGCCCAGCACACCGGCCGGCTGCTCACCGCCGCGGCCTGGCTGGGCCTGGACGCGGTGGTGGCGGTGCGCACCGGAACGGAGGACGGCCGCCTCTACCTCGCGGCCGCGCTCCACGACGTCCACCGCGGTACCACCGAGCGCGAGGGGAGGGTCTGGCTCGAGGATGGCGCGCTCACGCCCGCCCTGGCGCAGGCGCTGGCCGGGCACCTGCTGGCGGGGGAGGCCTCGCCGCTGGTGGAGGGCCGGCCGATCCTGGATGCGCCGCTGCGGCTGCTCAGCACGTGGCAGAGGGTTCCGGCGTCGCCCGCGGCGCCCAGGCCGGGCACCCGCACGCTGGGATGGGCGACCGTCGGGACCGGGGTGGCCGCGGTGGTCCTGGTCGGCATCACCGTGGCCCAGGCCAACCGCGCCAACCAGCACTACAGCGACGCCCGCGCGATGCTCGACTCGACCGGCAGCGGCGTGAGGGACCCGTACACGGTCGCCCAGTACAACGACTCCATCCGCCGGGGCGACCGCGCCCGAAACGCCGCCATCGGGACGGGCGTGGGGGCAGGGGTGGCGCTCATGGCGACGGGGGTCATGGGCTACATCAGCTACCGGCGCGGCGGGGAGATCGGGCCGCTGCGGTTCTGAGCCGCCCGGGCTAAACGAAAGAATTCAACGGTCTCCATCTGGGTAAGGGCCAGCGCAAACGTTTGACGTCCTGAATGGGGGTTTCGAGGCACTTTGCGTCATTGCTCTTGCCTTCGATTTTTTCTCGGGGCAGATTCGGGCAGCAGTCGCGGAAGCAGTGCCAACGCCCCTCGAAACGAGCACGAGGGACGTCCCCGGCGGTGAGGGGGGAGGGCCCGTTCCGCGCGCGTCACTACTGCCAGGGACTGGCGCGCGGCGGTGAAGGCTCTCCCTCCTCCCATTTCCTGCCAGGCCCCGAAAAAGCGAGCGCCCGCGGATCCCTCGTGGGCTCGCGCGCCGCGGTCGTGGGGCGCGACGCCCCGGGCACGTCCAGGTTACAACCCAGCGACCTGGAGCCCACATGCTCATCGACCCCGACCATCTTCCGCGCCTGGCCGTCCCATTCATGAACCAGGACCACGCCCAGGAGGCGCGCCTCATCAATGCGGTCGCCGACGAGATCGAGGCGCTGCGCGCCGGGAAGGGCGGGCGCGACCGGGTGCAGGCCGCCCTCGAGGCGCTCTACCAGCACACCCGGGCGCACTTCTCCCGCGAGGAGTCGGCCATGATGGAGGCCTCCTTCCCCGCCTACTCCTTCCACCAGGCAGAGCACGTGCGGCTCCTGGGCGAGCTCGGGGAGGCGCAGCGGCGGTTCCGGGAGACCGGGGAGGGAGAGCCGCTGGCGGCCTACCTGGCGACGTTCCCGAGCTGGTTCGAGCAGCACATCACCTCGATGGACACGGTGACCGCGCGCTACGTGGCGGAGTGGGGCGGGTAGGTCCGCTCCCGCGCTCGCTCCCGCACCGGACGCCCCTGGCGATCCGCCGCGTGGCGACGGGTGCGGCCCTGGAGTAAAGCGTCCTCCATGGCCACCACCCCCAACCTCCCCCTCACCCGCGACCCCGCCTGGAAGGCGCTCGAGGCGCATGCGGCCGCGCTCACCGGCCTGCACCTGCGCGAGCTGTTCGCCCGCGACACGGGGCGGGGCGAGCGCCTGAACGTCGAGGGCGCCGGCCTGTTCCTGGACTACTCCAAGCAGCGCGTCACCGACGAGACCATCCGGCTGCTGGCGGCCCTGGCCGAGGCGCGCGGGCTGCCGGCCCGCCGCGAGGCCATGTTCTCGGGGGAGAGGATCAACGCCACCGAGCAGCGCGCGGTGCTACATGTGGCCCTGCGCGCGCCGCGCGACGCGCACATCCTGGTCGAGGGCAAGGACGTGGTCCCGGAGGTGCACGCGGTCCTGGACCGGATGGCGAGCTTCGCCGACCAGGTGCGGGGCGGCGCCTGGAAGGGGTTCACCGGCAAGCGCATCCGCAACGTGGTGAACGTGGGGATCGGCGGCTCGGACCTGGGGCCGGTCATGGCCTACCAGGCGCTGCGCTTCCACACCCGGCGGGATCTCACCTTCCGCTACGTCTCCAACGTCGACGGCACCGACGTGGTCGAGGCCACGCGCGACCTGGATCCCGCCGAGACGCTGGTCATCGTCTCGTCCAAGACCTTCACCACGCTGGAGACCATGACCAACGCGGCCAGCGCTCGCCACTGGCTGCTGGGCGGGCTGAAGGACCCGGCGGCCGTGGCCAAGCACTTCGTGGCCGTGTCCACCAACGAGGCCGAGGTGCGCAAGTTCGGGATCGACCCGGCCAACATGTTCGGCTTCTGGGACTGGGTGGGCGGCCGGTACTCGATGGATTCGGCCATCGGCCTCTCCACCATGATCGCCCTCGGCCCCGAGGCGTTCCGCGAGCTGCTCTCCGGCTTTCGCACCATGGACGAGCACTTCCGGTCGGCGCCGCTGGCCCGCAACCTGCCGGCGCTGGTGGGGCTGCTGGGCGTGTGGAACGCCGACTTCCTGGGCGCGGAAACGGTGGCGGTGCTGCCCTACGACCAGTACCTGAAGCGCTTCCCGGCCTATCTGCAGCAGCTCGACCATGGAGTCCAACGGCAAGCGCGTCACCCTGGCCGGCGCTCCCATCGAGGAGTACCAGACCGGCTCGATCTACTGGGGCGAGCCGGGCACCAACGGCCAGCATTCCTTCTACCAGCTGCTGCACCAGGGCACGCACCTGGTGCCCTGCGACTTCATCGGCTTCTCGCAGACGCTCAACCCGGTGGGACGACACCACGACCTGCTCATGGCCAACCTCTTCGCCCAGGGCGAGGCGCTGGCCTTCGGCAAGACCGCCGACGAGGTGCGCGCCGAGGGGACGCCGGACGCGCTCGTGCCGCACCGGACCTTCCCGGGCAACCGGCCCTCCAGCACCATCCTGGCGGACCGGCTCACCCCGGCCACCCTGGGGAGCCTGGTGGCGCTCTACGAGCACGCCGTGTTCACGCAGGGCGTGATCTGGGACATCAACTCGTTCGACCAGTGGGGCGTCGAGCTGGGCAAGGTGCTGGCCACCCGCATCGTCAAGGAGCTGGAGGCGCCGGGGGAGCCGAAGCTCGAGCACGACTCGTCGACGGCGGGGCTGATCCGGAGGTACCGGTCGCGGAGAGGGCGGTGATCGGAACTTGGACTTGGAGCTGTCCAGGCGCGTAACCCAGAGCGGGCTTGTGCGGAGTCGCGGCCACGCGCAAGAACCCACGGTGGAACCCATCCTCGAGCTCCGCGGGGCGCTCAAGCGCTACGGCCCGGACGCGGCGGTCGGGCCCATCGACCTGGCCGTCCCGGCCGGCCGCACCCTGGCCCTCATCGGCCCGAGCGGCGCCGGCAAGTCCACCGTCCTGCGCCTCATGCTGGGCCTGCTCCTGCCGGACCAGGGCGAGGTGCGCCTGGCGGGGACGCGGCTCGATCCCGACGACGACGCTCTGCGGCGCCGCTACGGCTACGTGGTCCAGGGCGGCGGGCTCTTCCCGCACCTCACCGCCGGCCGGAACGCGATGCTGGTGGCGCGCCACCTGCGCTGGGACCGGCGCCGCATGGCGGCCCGGCTCGAGGAGCTCTCGGCGCTGGCGCGGCTCCCCGCCGACGTGTGGGGTCGGGTCCCGGCCGAGCTCTCCAGCGGGCAGGCGCAGCGGGTGAGCCTGGTGCGGGCGCTGTTCCTCGATCCCGATCTGCTCCTCCTCGACGAGCCGCTGGGCGCGCTCGATCCCATCACCCGGGCCGAGCTGCAGGACGACCTGCGGGCGGCCTTCCAGGAGCTGCACAAGACGGTGGTGATCGTCACCCACGACCTGGCCGAGGCCGCCTTCTTCGCGGACGAGCTGGTGCTGCTGCGCGACGGGCGGATCGCCCAGGCGGGCGCGCTGGAAGACCTGGTGCGGGCGCCGGCCGAGCCGTTCGTCTCGCGGTTCGTCCGCGCCCAGCGCGGGCTGCACCTCCCGGACGGAGCATGAGCGCGGGGTTCCTCGGCGCGGCGCTGCTCCTGGCCCTGGGCGCCGAGCCCGGGCCGGCCGCGCCGGTGCGGATGGGCTCCAAGGCGTTCGTCGAGTCGGAGGTCCTGGGCGAGCTGGGGCGCGAGCTGATCGCCTCGGAGGGGATCGCGGTCGAGCATCGCCGGGCGCTGGGCGGGACGCGCGTGCTCTGGGAGGCGCTGGCCCGGGGGGACCTGGACGCCTACCCGGACTACACCGGCACCATCGCCAGGGAGATCCTGGGCGGCGCCTCCAGCTCCGCCCTGGAGGCGCTCCGGGCGGCGCTGGCGCCGCGCGGCATCGGGATCACCGGCTCGCTCGGGTTCGAGGACACCTATGCCCTGGGCATGCACCCCGGGGTGGCGCGCCGGCTCGGGATCCGCACCGTCTCGGACCTGGCCCGCCACCCCGAGCTGCGGTTCGGCTTCACCAACGAGTTCCTGGACCGGGCCGACGGCTGGCCGGCGCTGCGCGAGCGGTACGCGCTCCCCCAGCGCGAGGTGCGCGGGCTGGATCACGACCTGGCCTACCGCGCCCTGGCGGCCGGCCAGATCGACGTGACCGACCTCTACTCCACCGACGCCGAGATCCGCCGCCAGGGGCTGGTGGTGCTGGAGGACGACCGGCACGCCTTTCCCGAGTACCAGGCGGTGTTCCTCTACCGGCTCGAGCTGGCGCGGCGATGGCCGGCGGCGGTGGCGGCCCTGCGGCGGCTGGAGGGGCGGATCGCGGCCGCCGACATGATCGACCTGAACGCCCGCGCCCAGATCGACCGCCAGCCGATCGAGGAGGTGGCGGCCTCGTTCCTGCGCCGGCGGCTGGGTGTCGCGGCCGCGGCCCGCGGCGAGGGGCTGGGGGCGCGCCTCTGGGTCCGGACCCGGGAGCACCTGGAGCTGGTCGTCTCGGCGCTGGCCCTGGCCCTGGCCGCGGCCATCCCGCTGGGCATCTGGGCGGCGCGCCGCCCGGCGGCGGGCCAGTGGGTGCTCTCGGTGGTGGGCGTCGTCCAGACGGTGCCATCGCTGGCCCTGCTCGTGTTCATGATCCCGCTGCTCGGCATCGGGACCGGGCCGGCGGTGGCGGCCCTGGCCCTGTACGCGCTCCTCCCCATCGTCCGGAACACGCACGCCGGGCTCACCGGCATCGCCCCGGAGCTGCTCGAGTCGGCGCGCTCGCTGGGGCTGTCGCCCTGGGCGCGCCTGGGCCGGGTGGAGCTGCCGCTGGCCTCGCCCGCGATCCTGGCCGGCATCAAGACCGCGGCCGTCATCGCCGTCGGGACCGCCACCCTGGGCGCGCTCATCGGCGCGGGCGGCTACGGGCAGCCCATCCTCACCGGCATCCGCCTCGCCTCGGTGCCGCTGATCCTGGAGGGTGCGGTGCCGGCCGCGGCCATGGCGCTGCTGGTGCAGGGGCTCTTCGACGCGCTGGAGCGGGTGCTGGTGCCGAGGGGGATGAGGCGGGGCGCGAAACGGCCGGGGTAGAGGGGTCCGTCACCGTCCGGAGAACTGTGAACGGATCGTGAACGTGGGCTACTTCCGGCGGGGCAGCTCCAGGCCCATGCGGAAGTCGCTCAGCGAGTCGACGTTGGCGGCGAAGGCCCGTCCACCCGGGGTCGCCAGCACCAGCGGCCGGTGACCGAACTCGCGCCGCCGCCGGCGCAGCGCGTGGATCGCTCCGGCGATGACGGCGACGGCGACGATTGCGGCGAGGGCGGCGATTCCGGTCATGGCTGTCTTCCCGCTGCTGAGCCCGACGAGGGAAAACAACATGTGCGCCTTCGCTCCACCTCCGAAAGTGCCCGGATAGGGGTGCGGGTGCTCGGGGTGCACCCGAACGAGTGGGACGTTTCTGCCTGCGCGGGCAGGCGCGCGCCTGCTCGCCCGCCCTCGCGGCCCCGCTTTCGCGGGACATACGCGAATGGTGAATGCCCCGTCGAGCCTAGTCCTGGCCGGAAACGAACACGGCCACGGTGCGCGCCGGGACCGCGAACGCGCCCGCGCCGCCGTGGAACCGCGCCTGGCGGACCACGGGGTCGAACGACCTCGCCTGCACCGGGTGCAGCGAGAGCGCCCCGCCGCGGAAGGCGGGATCGGCGAACGTCTGCGCCGCCGGCGTGGGGTTCACGACGATCACCGCCTGGTCGAGGTCGCCGCGCAGGCCGCCGGGCGGCGCGATGCGCTCCACGATCAGCCCGGGGATCTGTCCCGGCCCCTGGTTGAAGAAGGTGGTGGCGGCGAGGATCTCCGCGCCGGTGCGCAGCCGGAAGAGCCGGCTCGAGCGGCGGATGCGGAGCGCCTCCAGGAACCCCTGGAGTGCCCGCGCCAGGTGGACCGGCTGCGGCCGGAGGGCGGGGCTGCGCAGCAGCGGCGCCAGCACGTCGTCCGGGCCTCCCGGGGGAAGGCCCGATCCCCAGCCGTTCCAGGTCAGGGTCCAGTCGATCCGGTTCCACCAGTCGCCCGAGTCGTAGCTGTTCCCGTCCCCCGACTTGGAGCGCAGGATCTCGTCGCCGGAGTGGAAGAAGGGGATGCCCTGCGAGAGGGCCACCACCGTGAGCCCGAGGACGCCCATTCGCACCCGGTCGTCCATCGAGACGCGCTCGGGCATCTTCACGTTCAGCGCATCGAACCAGTCGTCGTTGTCGTGGGCCGAGATGTACTGGATGACGTCGGCCGGCTCGAGGGCGTAGCCGGCCGGCGCGCCGCGGTAGTCGATGCCGCTGCCGGGCACGGCGGCGCCGTCCTGCCGCACCAGCCGCAGCCGGGCCAGGTTGCCGGCCATGCCCAGCCGCGCCAGGTCGGCGTGGTGGTCGAGCCGGTTGCGCTCGTCCTGGAGCGAGATGCGCGAGGTCCCGTTGGGATCCCAGTACAGGCCGGTGGCCAGCCCCTGGTCGCGGCGCGGATCGAAGGGGCCGCCGCCGCGGATCGCGTCGCGCAGCCGGTCGGAGAAGGTGCCGATGCGCGTCCCGGCCATGTTGCGCTGGGTGGCGTTGATGCCGCGCGCGCCGTGGGCGACCTCGCCGAAGTCCCACCCCTCGCCGTAGAGATAGATCTTCTCCCCGTCGACGCCGTCGCGCGCCGGGGTGAGGGCGTCGAGCGCGGCGCGCACCGCCAGCAGGTCCGCCCTCATGTGGTGGCCCATGAGGTCGAAGCGGAACCCGTCGACCCGATAGGCGCGCGCCCAGGTCACCACCGTGTCCACCATCAGCCGGCGCATCATGGCGTGCTCGGTGGCGGTGTTGGCGCAGCAGGTGCTGGTGGCGACGTTCCCGTCCGCGTCCAGCCGGTGGTAGTAGCCGGGCACGATCCGGTCCAGCACCGAACCGGCCGCCTGGCCGGAAGCGTGGGTGTGGTTGTAGACCACGTCCATCACCACCCGCAGGCCGTTCCGGGCGAGCGCCTGCACCATGACCCGGAACTCGCGAATGCGGTCCGGGCCGTCGGGGCGCAGCGAGTAGCTGCCCTCGGGGGCGCCGAAGTGGAGCGGGTCATACCCCCAGTTGAAGCCGTCCGTCGACCGGACCGCCTCGGTGCGGGTGCGCTGCTCGGTCGAGCCGGGCGGGAAGGAGGCCAGGTCGCCGGCCGGCGCCTGCCAGGTGCTCCGGTCGTCGTCGACGGTGGCGAAGTCGAACGCGGGGAGGAGGTGCACGTGGGTCACCCCGGCGCGCGCCAGCTCCCGCAGGTGCTGCGTGCCCAGCGTCCAGGGCTGTGCGAAGGCCAGGAAGGAGCCCCTCAGCTCCGCCGGCACGGTCGGATCCTGCTGGCTGAAGTCGCGGATGTGGAGCTCGTAGAGGACGATGTCCTCGAAGGCCTCGAGCGGGGGCTTCTCCAGCGAGGCCCATCCCGGCGGAGCCAGCCCCGGGTCGTCGAGCGAGACGATCTGGCTGCGCGCGCTGTTCAGCGAGAGGGCGACCGAGTACGGATCGGTGACGAGGTTCGTGACCACCCGGTCGGACGAGCGGGCGTAGACCTCCACCTCGTACAGGTAGTGCTTGCCCATCCAGCGCGCGTCGCCGGTGGCGCTCCAGGTGCCGTCCGGTCCGCGGGTCATGGGGAGGACCCGCCCGGCCTCGTCGCCGGCGTCCTCGAAGAGCCGGAGCCGCACCGCCCGGGCGGTGGGCGCCCAGACGCGAAGGGTGGGGCTTCCTTCGTCGAAGCTCACCCCCAGGCGCGTCGCCGAGGCGGCCAGGGCGTCGCCGTGGAGCGCGTCCAGCACGCCGGGGATCTGCAGCGAGGTGGCGTCCACCAGCAGGCCGCCGCGGGCCGCGGAGACGGCCAGCTGACCCTGCAGCAGCTCGGAAGCCGCCGCGGCCGCCTCGGGCGCGAGCCGGAAGGCGGCCGCGCCGGCCAGGTGCGGGTAGCGCGCCGCGAGCCCTGGTGGCAAGCCGCCCGGGTCGAGGGTCAGGGGATGGGCGGTTCCGCCGGTGATGCCGGTCCGGGAGAGCGCCAGCGCGGCGCCGGCGTCCGCGTGCAGCTGCACCTGGGCGCCGTCCAGCCGGGCCGTGGTCGGCCAGGCGATGATCTCGGGGGCGAGCCAGTGCGCCCGGGCCAGCCCGAGGTTGCCTTCGACTCCTGCCAGGCTCTGCATGCGAGCGCCCACGAGCGTGATGGGCGCCCGTCAGCCCTCGATCCCCACGTCCACCGGCGCGGGCTCGAGCACCCGCACCAGGTCGGCCGGGCTCAGGCCCACCAGGAATCCGCGCGATCCGCCGTTCACGTAGATGGTGGAGAGCTCCAGGATCGAGCGCTCCAAGTAGATGGGCATCCGCCGGCGGGTGCCGAACGGGCTGGTGCCGCCGACCTGGTATCCCGAGTGCCGGTTGGCCACCTCCGGCTTGCACGGCTGGACCGTCTTCTTCCCCAGCACCCGCGCCAGCGCCTTGAGCGAGACCTCGCGGTCGCCGTGCATGAGCACGATGAGCGGCTCCCGGTCCTCGTCCTCCATGATCAGCGTCTTCACCACCGCGTGCTCGTCGACGCCCAGCTCGCGGGCCGAGACCCTCGTCCCGCCGTGCTCCTCGTACCGGTACGGGTGCTCGGTGTACGGGATCCCGCGCTCGCGCAGGAGCCGGGTAGCTGGGGTGGAGGGCGTCTTGCTCATGCGCGCAACATAGCGCCAGAGCTCTTCCCGTGACACGAACCCGAACCCCGAACCGGCCTCGCGTGGCCCGTGATCCGCCCCCCGAGTCCCGTGGCCCTTGCTCCGGTGGGTACGACCTGCTGCGGTCCCATCCGGGACGGTCGCCGGTCGCGCATTCCCGGCAAACTCACGGCTCGCGCAGGAGCGCCATGGACCAGCCCCGAAGCCACATCCTCGCATTCGTCGTCCGGCTCGTGCTCTCGGCCGGGGTCCTGTGGCTTTCGGTCGGCTGGGTCTCGCCGGAGAACCCCCGCAACACCTTCGGCCGGGCGGTGCTGGTCTCGCTGCTGCTGGCCCTCGCCTACTACGTCACGCTGGTGAAGTTCCTCTGGTTCCTGGTCGTCCCCTGGCTCGTCTACGCGCTCATCTGGCTGGCGGTGATCATGGCCAGCTACGGGCTGACGTTCCTGCGATCGCTGCTGCTGGCCCTGGCGCTGACCTTCCTGACGTGGCTGGCCGAGCTGATCTTCGGGATCCCCACGCTGCGGTAGCGAGCGCGCCTCGCGCGTGGGCGACCGGGCCCGCGCCCGGGTCAGACCGGCGCCTCCACGAGCAGTTCACTCCGGGAGCGGGAACGGAAGCGGAGGTCACGCCCCTGGCCGGGCCTCCTCGCCGGGCGGCACCGCGCGGCGCTCGGCCCCGAGCTGCCGCAGGATCGCCTCCGCGAACGCCTCCAGATCGTCGGGGCGCCGGGAGGTGATGACGTTCTCGTCCTCGACCACCTGGCGGTCCACCCAGCGTGCGCCGGCGTTGATGAGGTCGGTCTTGAGCGAGGGCCACGAGGTCACGGTCCGGCCATCCAGGGCATCCGCCTCGACCAGCATCCACGGACCGTGGCACACCGCCGCGACCGGCTTGCCCGCGGTGAACATGTTCCGGACCAGCCGGACCATGTCGATGTCCATGCGGATCTTGTCGGGGGAGTATCCGCCCGGGATGACGAGCGCGTCGAACTCGTCCGCCGAGACGTCGGCCGCCCGCGCGTCGGTCGTGAACGATTCCTTCCCCTGCTTGCCAACGATGCGCTTGCCCCTCTCCAGGCCGACCAGCACCGTCTCGTGCCCCGCCGCACGGATCCGGTCCCAGGGGATCCGGAGCTCCGAGTCCTCGAAGAGATCGTCCGCGATGAATGCCACGCGCGCCATGGTCGCCTCCAACCGCGCACGTTCGTCACCGCCCGGCTTCACGCCAAGCGGCGGCGCGCGTTTTCTGGTCTGGCGCTCCGCAGGGGGCAGGCGGGTGCGGGTCAGGAGGCCGGAGGGGCGGTCGGCTCTTGCGGGTTCCACCACGCCTGCCCCTTGCCCTCCATCGCCGCCGCGGCGCGCCGGCGGATGGCGGCGAGCTCGTCCGGGCCCATGGGCCGGAACGAGGCCGCGGCGGAGAAGGCCGCGTCCTGCTCGTTCGGGAAGGAGAGGCCCAGGAGCGCCACGTCCGGGTCGCAGGTGAGCGTGTAGCGGAGGCACTCCTCGACCGCGAGCCGGGGGCGGCTGGACGCGGGGCCGTCCCCGCCGTCCGGGGAGGTGGCGGACTCCCCGCCGGACGAGAGCTTGCCGCGGGGCCGCGGGGAGAGCGGGCGGCCGTAGCCCTCCGTGTCCCCCAGGAGCTTCCCCGCCCCGAACGTCTTGAAGGAGACCGTGCCCACGCCCAGCGCCCGGGCGCGCGGCAGGATCTCCGTCCACGTAGCGGGGGTGGCAGAAGGGCCCCACCGGGAAGAGGAGCACGTCGCAGAGCCCGCTCTCCAGCGCGGCGCCGAGGACGTCGGGGTGATGGCTGGAGATGCCCCGGAACCGGGCCCGCCCGCGGGCGATCTCCTCGCCGATCTCGGCCAGCCCGCCGCCCGGGGCCGCCAGCCGCCGGAAGGCGGACAGCTCGGAGACGGCGTGGAAGACGAGCAGATCGACGGACGCGAGGCCGAGCCGCTCCAGGCTGCCGGAGAGCTGGGGACCGACGGGCCTGTCCAGGTGATCGATCTTGTCGATCACCAGGACGCCCTCGCGCCTGCCGCGCAGCGCCTCGCCCGACGATCTCCTCGGAGTAGCCGTCCTCGTAGGCGGGCGCGGTGTCCACCAGGTTGATCCCCGCGTCGAGCGCGCGCCGCAGCACCGCCACGCAGCGCTCCCTGGCCACGGTGCGGTCGGCCAGGTCGCCGGCTCCGATGCGCGTCGCGACGAATCCGGTCCGGCCCAGGGGCCGGCGCGGGCGGAAGCGGGGGAGAGGATCGGACATGGCGGCATCCTAGTCCGCCGCGGGATATCGCACCTTGATTTCGTCCCCTCCCCGTGCGACCGATCGAGCGGATGCGCACCGAGAACCTGGCGGTGATGCTCACCGACATGAAGGGGTTCACCGCCGCGACCAGCCGGCAGACGCGGGCGGAGAACGTGCGCCTGCTGGCGCTCCAGGACGCGCTCATCCTTCCGGTGGTGCAGGCCTTCGGTGGCGGCAGGGTCAAGACCATCGGCGACGCCTACCTGGTGCTCTTCGCCTCCCCGACCGCGGGGCTCCTGTGCGGGATGGCCCTGCAGGACCGGCTCTGGGACTACAACCGGCGGGCCCGCGAGGCCGAGCGCATCGAGGTCCGCGTGGTGCTGTCGCTGGGCGAGGTGCGGCTGATCGGGCCGGCCCGGCGCCCCACCGACGTCTACGGCGAGGCGGTCAACCTCGCCTCGCGGGTCGAGGCCGAGGCAGAGGCGGGCGAGATCTGGTTCACGGAGGCGGTGCGGCTGGTCTCCGATACCGGCGAGATCCCGGCCGACGAGGTCGGCCTCCGTCCGCTCAAGGGGTTCCTCGAGCCGGTGCGGCTCTTCCGCGTGGCGCGCGCCGGCAGCGGCCTGGACGAGCCGCCGTACGGTGGGTTCGCCCTGGCCCGGGTGGCCGGGGTGCCGCCGCCGGAGCCGGAGCGGCTGGAGCGGGCCGTGCGCCGCCGCGAGCGGCTGCTCTACCGCGCCCTGGCGACGCTGCGGGAGGGCGCCGCGCGCCCGGCGGTGGCGCTGGCGGTGCTGCTGCTCCTGGCCGGGGCGGGATGGGCCGGCTACCGGTGGTTGCGCGATGCCCCGCAGCGGCTCATCGCGGAGGGCCGCTACGAGGAGGCGCGGGCCGCCATCGCCTCGCGAGCCACCCGGCTGGGAGCGGATGCGCCCGAGGTCCTGTTCCTGCGCGGGCGCCTGGAGGAGGTGCGGGCCGAGTCCGAGGTGGGGGGGAGGCTGGAGGACGCGTTCCAGCTCTGGTCGCGGGCGCTGTCCAGGGGCAGCGGCCAGGCGCTGGCGGCCCTGGCCGCGGAGGCGCACTCGCCCGCCTGTCACCGCCGGTTGATGGCGGCGCGCGCCCTGGCCGACAGCGGCGCGGAGGCGGCCCGCCCGGCGCTGGAGGAGCTGGCGCGGGCCGAGCCGCCCTCCGGCCTGCTCGGGTTCCTGCCCGAGCCCGAGCGCTGCGGGGCCGGGGACGTCGCCAGGGAGGGGCTGGAGGCGATGCGGGCGGGGCGGTGAACGTCACTCGACCGCGCCGGGGCTGCTTCCCCGGACCGGCCTGTGCACCGCCAGCGCCAGCCCCGGCTCGTACGCGGCCACCAGGCGCCGGGCGCGCTCCAGGACCGCCAGGAGCCGATCGAAGGGGCGCGACCGCCTCCCGCCGTGCGTCCACCTCCGATGCACCCGGTAGAGGACCAGGTGCAGCCCGCCCAGGCCACGCTCCACCATCCGAAGCCCGAGCAGCGCCGTCCCCGACCAGAGCACGCGCGCCAGCGCCGGGATGCGGCCCTCGGTCTCGCCGGCGATCTGGATCGAGGCCAGCGCCGCGGCCATCCCCGCCAGCGCCCCGGCCGCGCGCGGCCGCACCGCGCCCACGTGGCGGCCGCCGTACGGTTCCGGCCCGGGCCCGCGGACCAGCCGGTAGGTGGGGACCGGCTCCAGCAGTCCCAGCAGCGCCCGCGGACCCATCTCCTCGGCGGGCGCCTCGCTCCGGCTCATGGTGAGGTAGACGCCGCGCGTCAGCCACACGTCGACCACCCCCGCGCACTCGGCCAGCGACCGGGCGGTGGCCAGCGGCGCGCCGGTGGCGCCCTTGCCGTCGAGGTGGACCTCGCCCTGGTGGACGCCGATCTGCAGCTCGAGGCGCCCGACCTCGTCCCACGGGCGCACCCCGTCGGCCACGGCGTCCTGGAGCGCGGCGGCGCAGTGGACCGCGTCGGTCGGCGAGCGGAACGCGAACACCGAGCCGCCGTCGCGCGCCTCGAGGCGGCGCCCGCCGAAGGCGCGCACGATGGGGAGGACCCGTCCGTCGTGCGCCGCCAGGTGCCGGGCGCGGAAGGCGGGCGAGGCCGCCGGGGACCAGGAGTCCCAGCCGGCGATGTGCACCCGCACCAGGGTCAGGTTGACCACGTCCGGCATCCGCGCCGCCGGGATCCCGAGCAGGCTGGCCCGGGCCGCGGCCAGCGGCGGCGGGGCGGCCAGGCGGGTGGCGGTGTTCGAGGAGCGCGACATCCGCACCGGGAACTCGGCGCCCTCCAGCGCCTGGATGAGCTCCCGGGCCGAGCCGGGGCGCCGGTCGCGGTCCTTCTCGGTGGCGCGGGCCACCATCTCCAGCAGGCGCGGGTAGGCCGCCAGCTCCGGCACCAGGGTCGAGGGGCTGGGCACGGCGCGGTAGGCGTGCGCGGCCAGCAGCGCGCGCACGTCGCGGGTGTCGAAGGGGTGCCGGCCGGTGAGCAGCACGAAGGCCAGGACGCCGGTGCTGTAGAGATCGGCGCGCTGGTCGACGTCCCCGCCCACCGCCTGCTCGGGGGCGAGGTACTCGGGGGTGCCCACCACCAGCCCGGCCTGTGTCTGCGCCGTGCCGGGCGCGGTGCCGGTCCACTTGGCGATCCCGAAGTCGAGGAGCCGGAGCCGCTCGGTCGGGCCGCTCCCGTCGAGCCAGAGGTTCTCGGGCTTGAGATCGCGGTGGATGATCCCGGCCGCGTGGGCGGCCTCCAGCCCGGCCAGGAGCTGCCGCAAGAGCCTCACCACGCGCTCCGGCGCCAGCTGCCCCTCGCGCGCCAGGATGGACCGGACCGGCTCGCCCTCCAGGAGCTCCATCACCAGGAAGAGCCGGCCCTCGGGGTCCTCGCCGAAGTCGAGCGTCTCCACCACGTGAGGCGAGCGGAGCCGGACCGCCACCCGGGCCTCGCGCCGGAACCGCTCCCGCTCGGCCGGGCTGGCGCAGTGCTCCGGGTGCAGCACCTTCACGGCCACGACGCGGCCGATGGCCTCGTGCTCGGCCCGGTAGACCGAGCCCATCCCGCCCGTGCCCAGCAGGTTCAGGATCCGGTATCGCCCGTCGAGGAGCGCGCCGGCCTGGAGGGTGCCGGGCCGGGGCCCGACCGGGGGCGGCGTGCGCCCCGCGTCCAGCGCGGTCGAGCCGAGCCTGACGGTGCCTTGTCCCATCCCTGTCCCATCACGAGTGTACGCCCTCGGCCCAGGAGCGAGAACGCTACCTTGATCCCGGACCCGGCGCCGCGGTATACGCCTGCGCGTGACAGATCGTGCCCTCTAGCCCGAGTTGCCGCCCGCCCCGCAGGTGAGGTCGGCGGCGTCCCATGGCCCCCCGCTGCACGCCCGAACGGCGTGTGAGCGGAGGTGGCGCAATTCCGACTCGTGCTCCAGAGGTGCCACCGTGTTCGATCTCACGACCCTGGGTTGGGGTCCGTACTTCTCCAAACAACTTGCTGGGGGGCCGGATGAAGCTCGGCCCCCCAGACCCCCGCTCGCTCCGGGCCAGGCTCATCCGCCTGGCCCTGCGCTCGCCAGCGAATCGCATCGTCTCGTCGTAGGCCGCGTGATCGCCGATCGCGGCCCGCGGCTCCTCGTTCGCTTCGAGGCCGGCGACCGGCTCGTCGTCGTCCCCGGGCGCCTCCGCGCCGCCGGTCCGGTCCCGGTGGTGGGGGACTTCGTGCTGGCGCCGCCGTCGCCGCCCGGTGCGGAGCCGGAGGTGGAGCGGGTGCTGGAGCGCCGCTCCGCGCTCCGCCGCGGGGCGGCGGGCCGCGCCGCCGCAGAGCAGGTGATCGCGGCCAACGTCGACGTGGTGCTGGTGGTCCACGGGCTCGACGCCGGGGTGAACCCGCGCCGGCTGGAACGCACGCTGGCGGCCGTCCACGCCGGCGGGCCGGCGCCCGCCGTCGTGCTCACCAAGTGCGATCTCTGCCCGGGCGCCGGGGAAGCCCGCCAGGAGGCGCTCCGGTGCGCGCCCGGCGCGCCGGTGGTGCTCGCCTCGGGCGAGACCGGGGAGGGGATCGAGGAGGTGCGGGCGCTGGTGCCGCCCGGCAGCACCGGCGTCCTGGTGGGACCGTCGGGCGCGGGCAAGTCCACCCTGATCAACGCGCTGCTCGGGTGGAGCGCGCGCCCGGTGGGCGCGGTGTGCGAGCGGGACGGCCGTGGCCGGCACACCACCACCGGCCGCGAGCTCCTGGAGGTGCCCGGCGGCGGCGTGCTCATCGACGGGCCCGGCATCCGGGAGCTCAAGCTCTGGGACGGCGAGGGGCTCGAGGCCGCCTTCGAGGACGTGGCCGACCTGGCCGGGGCCTGCCGCTTCCGCGACTGCCGCCATGCGGGCGAGCCGGGCTGCGCGGTCGCCGCGGCGGTCGAGCGCGGCCAGCTCGACGCGGCGCGGCTCGAGAGCCTCCAGAAGCTGGAGCGCGAGGTGGCGGCCTACCAGCGCCGGAAGCTCGTCGGTCCCGCGCGGGCGGAGCGGGAGCGGGGCCGCGCCATCGCGCGGCTGGCGCGGCAGCGGAGGCGGCTCGTCGGGGAGGAGTGAACCCGGCATCTTGCCGGGGTGGCGATGCAGCCCGCCCCCCCGGACCCCCGCTCGATCCGGCCCGGGCTCATCCGCCTGGGCCTGCGCTGGCTGTGACCCGGCGCCGCGGCCCCGTGCGGGCGGGCACTTGACGGGACCGGTGCCGGCCGATAATTCTCACCGACGATGTTCGTACGTCGCGTCACCATTCGACAGGCTCAGGGCAGCCGGGCCTATCGACTTCTTCGCCAGGCGGGAGAGTCTCTCGCCGGCCTGGCCTGAATCGCCGCGCGACGAAGCCTCTCTCGCCCTTCCCGGCCGGAGAGGACCCACGAGATTCTCGACCACACGGACCTCCCCGGCGCCACCCCAGCCGAGGAGCCGCACATGTCCGCATCGTCCGAGAAGCCCAGCCCCCAGACCCGGAAGTACAGACCGTATCCCACCGTGGATCTGCCCGACCGGACCTGGCCCTCGCGCCGGATCGAGGCCGCGCCGCGCTGGTGCTCGGTCGACCTCCGCGACGGAAACCAGGCGCTGGTCGATCCCATGGGTCCGGACCGCAAGCGCGCCCTCTTCGACGCGCTGGTGGAGATGGGCTTCCGCGAGATCGAGATCGGGTTCCCCTCCGCCTCGCGCCCGGAGTACGACTTCGTGCGCGAGGTGATCGGCCGCGGCATCCCCGAGGACGTGACCATCCAGGTGCTCACCCAGGCCCGTGAGCACCTCATCCGCGCCACCATGGCCTCGCTGCGCGGGGCCAGGCGCGCGGTGGTTCACCTGTACAACTCCACCTCCGAGGTGCAGCGCCGGGTGGTGTTCGGCCAGGACCGGGCCGGCATCCGCCGGATCGCGGTGGAGGGGACGCGGCTCATCCGCGAGCTGGCGGAGGGGATGCCCGAGACCGAGATGATCCTGGAGTACTCGCCCGAGAGCTTCCCCGGGACCGAGCTCGACTTCGCCGCCGAGATCTGCGAGGCGGTCATGGACGAGTGGGGGGCCACGCCGGAGCGGCAGGTGATCCTCAACCTGCCCACCACCGTCGAGATGTCGACGCCCAACGTGGCGGCGGATCGGGTGGAGTGGTTCGGTCGGCGCGTGAAGGGACGCGACCGCTACGTGCTCTCGGTCCACCCGCACAACGACCGTGGCACCGGGGTGGCGACCGCGGAGCTGGCGCTGATGGCGGGAGCAGAGCGGGTGGAGGGGACCCTCTTCGGCAACGGGGAGCGGACCGGGAACGTGGACGTGATCACGCTGGCCATGAACCTGTTCTCGCAGGGGATCGATCCCGGGCTGCGCCTCTCGGACATCGACGAGGTGGTCCGCGTGGCCGAGGAGGCGACCCGCATGCCGGTCCACCCCCGGCATCCTTACGCCGGCAAGCTCGTGTACACCGCCTTCTCCGGCTCCCACCAGGACGCGATCCGCAAGGGGTTCGCCGCCCGGGCGGCCTCCCGGGATCCGGCCTGGGAGGTCCCCTACCTGCCCATCGATCCCGCCGACGTGGGCCGGACCTACCAGGAGATCATCCGGGTCAACAGCCAGTCCGGGAAGGGCGGGGTGGGCTGGGTGCTCGAGAACCACGGCGGCATCCGCACCACCCGGGAGCAGCTGGTCGAGTTCGCCGCGGTGGTCCAGGGCGTGACCGAGGCGCGCGGCACCGAGCTGGCCCCGGCCGAGATCGTGGAGATCTGGGAGCGCGCCTACGGCGCGGCGCGCAGCGCGGCCGGTGAGTAGGATCGCGGCATGGAAAAGCGAACGCTCGGCAAGCACGGGTTGACGGTCTCCGCCCTGGGGCTCGGCTGCATGGGGATGAGCGAGTTCTACGGGAGCGCGGACGAGGCGGAGTCGGTGGCCACCATCCACCGGGCCATCGAGCTCGGGATCACGTTCCTCGACACCGCCGACATGTACGGCCCTTTCAAGAACGAGGAGCTGGTGGGGCGCGCCATCCGGGGCCGCCGCGACCAGGTGGTGCTGGCCACCAAGTTCGGCAACGAGCGCGCGCCCGACGGCACCCGCCTCGGGATCAACGGCCGGCCCGAGTACGTGCGCCAGGCCTGCGACGCCTCGCTGCGGCGCCTGGGCGTGGATCGCATCGACCTCTACTACCAGCACCGGGTCGACCCCAAGGTGCCCATCGAGGACACGGTGGGGGCCATGGCCGAGCTGGTCCAGGCCGGCAAGGTCCGCTACCTGGGGCTCTCCGAGGCCGCCCCCGAGACCATCCGGCGCGCCCACCAGGTCCACCCCATCACCGCGCTGCAGACCGAGTACTCGCTCTGGAGCCGCGACCCCGAGGACGGATCCTCCCCGCGCTGCGCGAGCTGGGCATCGGCTTCGTGGCCTACAGCCCGCTGGGCCGCGGCTTCCTCACCGGGCGCTTCCGGCGGCCCGAGGACCTGCCCGAGGGCGACTTCCGGCGGACCTCGCCCGCGCTTCCAGGGGGACAACTTCCGCAAGAACCTCGAGCTGGTCGGGCGCATCCAGCAGATGGCCGGCGAGAAGAGGATCCTGCCGTCGCAGCTCGCGCTGGCCTGGGTGCTGGCCCAGGGCAAGGACATCGTGCCCATCCCCGGCACCACCAGCCGCAAGCACCTGGAGGAGAACGCCGCCGCGGCGTCGATCGCGCTCACCCGGGAGGACCTGGCCCGCATCGACGAGGTCGCGCCCAAGGGTGCGTTCGCCGGCGAGCGCTACACGCCGCAGGGGATGGCGACCGTGAACCTGTAACGGCTCCACGAGGGCCGTTGGCCCTGAGCGTAGCGGCGCGGAGCGCCGCGGAGTCGAAGGGTCACGGATGGGCGGCCGCGCCGGCGCCGCTCCACAGCTCGTTCAGGATCTGCGCCAGCTCGGGCCCGCGCGCCTCGTCCTCGTGCTTGAAGAACACGTAGGTTTCCGACCACGGCTGCGCCGAGATCCGGTCCAGCCAGCGGGCCAGCGCTCCGCGGTCGTAGTCGGGGCGGCGCAGGCGCAGGTACCCGAACCCGGCCGTGGCCACCAGCGGCGTCTGACCGGCCTCGGTGTCCGCCAGGCACAGGGCCGCGCCGGCCTGGGACAGCGTCGCGAGCACGCTGTCGTGGAACCAGCCCGGCTCGCGGAACTCGAAGGCCACCCGGGCGCCGCGCGGGAGCAGGGCCAGGAAGTCGCGCAGGCGCGGCAGGTCCTGCTTCACGCTGGGCGGCAACTGGAACAGGAGGGGCCCGAGCTTGGCACCCAGCTCGGCCGCGGCGCGCTCGAAGGCGCGCACCGCGTCCTCCGCGCCGGTCAGGCGGGCCAGGTGGGTGATGCGCTGCGGCGCCTTGAGCGCAAAGCGGAAGCCGTCCGGCACCTGCTCGCGCCAGTCGGCCAGGGTCGCCGGGCGCGGCATCCGGTAGAACGTCGCGTTCACCTCGACGGTGTCCAGCCGCTCGGCGTACGCGGGAAGCATCCGGTGCGCGGGCAGGTCCGGCGGGTAGAAGCGGCCCTTCCAGGCCGCGTAGCTCCACCCGCTCGTGCCCGCGCGGATCCGCACATGCAGTGACTAATCGAGACGTTCCGGTTCCGCCCTCACCCGCTTGTGCGCTTCGGGCAAGGGTTCGGCCCCGGTCGGGCCGAAGCGGGATGGACGCGGGACCGGACGGGGCTACCTGGTCGCCTTCTCGGTCTTCTTGCTCAGGCGATGCACGCCCTTTCGCGTCGAGTGCACGGCGCCGTGGTAGTACCGCGCCGCCCGCGCGCCGCCCACGCGGGTGGCGTCGGCCGCCTGGTTGGCCCTGTCGTGGTTGTTCATCTTCTTGTGCGACCGGGCCTTCATGCGCGCCCGGATCTCCGCCTCATGGGCCCGGTCCTTCGCCTGCGCGCCGGTGTCCGCCGCCAGCGCCGGCACGCTGCCGAGGGCCAGCACGGCCGTGACCACCTTGATCCACCTCGTCATGTATTCTCCCCTCCCTGGGCGCGTCCGCGCCTGCCCCAAGGCTGCGCATCGCGCGCGGGCCGGGCGACCGCCCGGGGGGCACCCGCGGGGAGAGCGCGCTGGCCGGCGAGAAATGGACCGTGGCGGGCGGTCGAAAGACGTTGGACGTCGCGTGGGGGTAGGCGTACACGTGGTCGGTGTATCCGGCAGGTCCAGGTTCATCTCTCACGCCCGTTCCGTCCGGGGGACTCCCCGTGAACGGGTCCAGCCACCACCCTTCTGGACGGCCCGCGTGCGTCAGACGCTCGATCCCTGTCCCGGGACAGGGACCCGCGCGTCCGCAGCCGCCGCTCCCCGGGAGCCATCGATGAACGGCATGGCACTGACCCCGCTGCAGAGACTCGGCCTCGCGTTCTATGCCCTCTTCGCAGTCCTCCTCCGGCCCGAGGTGGCGCTGGCGGTCCACGCCGCACGGGAGCGGCGGAGGGCGGGTGCGCTGCCGGAGACCTCCAGCGCGCCCTCCGCGGCCGGCCGCGCCACCGTCGAGGCGCCCGGGGGGCGCGAGGCAGGGCGCCCCGCACAGGCGGCCCAGCCGCTCGCGCCGTCGCCGGAGGGCATCGCGCGCCGCACCGCGCTCCAGCTCCTGTCGGTCCTGCAGCGGGAGGGGAGGCTGGTGGACTTCATCGAGGAGGACCTGACCGGGTTCCCTGACGCCGCCGTCGGCGCCGCCGCCCGCACCGTTCACGCAGGGTGCAAGCGCGCCATCCAGGAGCTGTTCCGGCTCGAGCCGGTGCTGGTCGAGCCGGAGGGCACCACCGTCGAGGTCGCGCCCGGGTTCGATCCCGCCGCCGTGCGCCTGACCGGGAACGTGGTCGGGAAGCCGCCGTTCCGGGGCAGCCTTCGCCACCACGGCTGGCGCGCGCGCGACGTGAAGCTGCCCCCGCCCCCGGACGGCATCGATCCCGCCATCGTGGCGCCGGCGGAGGTGGAGCTGTGAAGGTTGGAGGTGTGAAGGCTTCTGCCTTGAAGGTCGGAGCCGCGAAGGATGGAGCCGTGAAGCGAGAGCTGTCGGTCGGCATCGACCTGGGCACGACCAACACCGCCCTCGCCTGGCGAAGCATCGAGGGCGAGGGCGCGGTCGAGCCGTTCCCCATCCCGCAGCTGGTGCACCCGGGCGAGGTCCGGCCCCGGCCGCTCCTGCCGTCGTTCCTGTACCTGCCGCACGAGGCCGAGCTGCCCGGGGGGGCCACCGCCCTGCCCTGGCCGGATCGGGCCGAGCCGCGGGGCGTGGTGGGCGAGCTGGCGCGGTCCCTGGGCGCGGCCACGCCCATCCGGCTGGTCTCGTCGGCCAAGAGCTGGCTCTCGCACCCGACCCTGGATCGCCGCGCCGCCACGCTGCCAGCCGGCGCTCCGCACGAGGTGCCCCGGGTCTCGCCCCTCGATGCCTCGGCGCGCTACCTGGCGCACCTGGTGGCGGCCTGGGACCACGAGAAGGGCGCCGGAGCCACCGACCTGTCGCTGGCCGCGCAGCGGATCGTCCTCACGGTCCCCGCCTCGTTCGACGCGGTGGCCCGCGACCTGACGGTGGAGGCCGCCCACCGGGCCGGCCTCGAGCAGGTCACGCTCCTGGAGGAGCCGCAGGCCGCGCTCTACGCCTGGCTCGACGCCGCCGGCGACGGGTGGCGGCGGCTGCTCCACGCCGGCGACCTGGTGCTGGTGGTGGACGTCGGCGGCGGAACCACCGACCTGTCGCTCATCGCGGTGGTGGACGAGGGCGGCGATCTCTCGCTGACGCGGGTGGCGGTGGGCGACCACGTCCTGCTCGGCGGCGACAACATGGACCTGGCGCTGGCCCACGCGCTGGCCGCGAAGCTGGGCCGGGACGGTCACCGCATCGACCGCTGGCAGCTCTCGGCGCTGACCCACGGCGCGCGCCAGGCCAAGGAGGCCCTCTTCGCCGATCCCGGCCTGGCCGAGCACCCGGTGGCCATCCCGGGCCGCGGCTCCTCGCTGGTGGGGGGCGCCCTGCGGACGTCGCTCGGCCGCGGCGAGCTGATGCACTCCTGGTGGACGGCTTCTTCCCGCGGGTCGACGTCTCGGAGCGGCCGGCCGCAGCGCACCGCAGCGCCCTGACCACGCTCGGCCTGCCCTACGCCGCCGATCCCGCGATCACCCGACACCTGGCCGCCTTCCTGGCGCGCCACCGGCAGGCGCTGGAGGGGCGGGCGCCGCCCGGCGTGACGCTCTCGGGCCGGAGCTTCCTGCACCCGACGGCGATCCTCTTCAACGGCGGGGTCATGAAGGCGGGGCCGCTGGCCCAGCGGGTGGTGGAGGTGGTCTCCTCCTGGCTGGCGGCAGAGGGCGCGGCGCCCGCCCGCGTGCTCCCGGCCTCCGACCTGGACCTGGCGGTCGCCCAGGGCGCCGCCGCGTACGGTCGGGTCCGCGCCGGCCATGGCATCCGCATCCGCGGCGGGACCGCCCGCGCCTACTACGTCGGCGTCGAGACCTCGGTCCCGGCCGTCCCGGGGGTGGCCCCGCCGGTGCGCGCCGTGTGCCTGGCGCCGATGGGGATGGAGGAGGGCTCGTCGGTCGATCTCCCGGGCGAGCCGGTGGGGCTGGTGGTGGGCGAGCCGGTGCACTTCCGCTTCTTCGCGTCGTCGGTCCGCCGCGAGGACCGCGTCGGCGACGTGGTCGAGGACGACGAGTCGCTGGCGGAGCTTCCGCCGGTGGAGGCCACCGTGCCGGCCGGCGATCGGCCCGCCGGCCAGGCGGTCCCGGTCCGGCTCCGCGCTCACGTCACCGAGCTGGGCACGCTGGAGCTGGAGTGCGTGGGCGCGGGCGACCGCCGGTACCGGCTGGAGTGGAACCTCCGGGCGGAGGAGGGAACGGGCGCGGCAGGCGCGGCGGGGGCGGGGGCGGCGACGCCCGCGTGACGGCTCGCCCTCGACAGGCTCGGGGCGACCCTTCGACACGCTCGGGGTGAACGGGCCTGGGTTCCGCTCGGGGTGAGCCCGTCGGACCACGAGCGGTCGGCGGAGTGAACGATCGTGGCAGCGCGGTTTCTGGTCGGAATCGATCTGGGCACGGTCAACACCGCGCTGGCGGCGGTCGATCTGCTCGCGGCCGGCGATCCGGCCGAGGCGGTGGAGGCCTGGCCGATCCCGCAGCTGGTGGCCCCCGGCCAGGTCGCGCCCAGGCGCCTCCTGCCCTCGGCGCTGTACCTGCCCGGCCCCGAGCTTCCGGCCGAGCTGCGGCGGGTGCCATGGGGCGGCCAGCGCGGGGGCGGAGGACTCCGGCGCCGTGGGCGAGCTGGCGCGCGAGCAGGGGGCGCGTGTGCCCGGGCGGCTCGTCACCTCGGCCAAGAGCTGGCTGGCGAACCCGCGCGTGGACCGGCGGGCGCCCATCCTGCCCTGGGGAGCGCCGGCGGGCGTCCCGCGCCTCTCGCCGGTGGCGGCGTCGGCCCGCTACCTCGAGCACCTGCGCCTGGCCTGGGATGCGGCCCACCCCGGGGCCGGCCTGGCGGAGCAGGAGATCGTCCTGACGGTGCCGGCCTCCTTCGACGAGGCGGCGCGCGAGCTGACCCTGGAGGCCGCTGCGGAGGCGGGGCTGGCGCGCGTGACGCTGATCGAGGAGCCGGCGGCCGCGTTCTACGACTGGGCCGCCGGAACCGGGGCGACCTGGCCGGTGCGCTGGGGCTGGAAGGGGTGCCGGCCCGATCGGCGCTGGTGCTGGTGGTCGACGTGGGCGGCGGCACCACGGACTTCACGCTGGTCCGGGCCGAGATCCGCGACGGGCGCCCCTCGTTCACGCGGCTGGCGGTCGGCGACCACCTCCTGCTCGGCGGCGACAACATGGACCTGGCCCTGGCCCGCGCGGCCGAGGCGCGCCTGCCGGAGAAGCTCGACGCCGCCCGCTTCGGCGCCCTGGTGCAGGCCTGCCGGGTCGCCAAGGAGCGCCTCCTGGCCGAGGGCGCGCCGGAGAGCATGCCGGTCGCGGTGGCAGGGCGCGGATCGCGGCTCGTCCAGGGGGTGGTCTCGGTCGAGCTCACCCGCGACGAGGCTCGCCGCATCGTGCTGGACGGCTTCTTCCCGGCGGTCGAGCCAGCGGATCGCCCGCGGCGCGCGCCGCGCACCGCCGGCCTGGCCGAGCTGGGCCTGCCCTACGAGCCGGATCCGGCCGTGACCCGGCACGTGGTCGCGTTCCTGGCGCCCACGCCTCCGAGGCCGGGGCGGGCCCGCTGGCCCGGCCCGACGCCATCCTGCTCAACGGCGGCGTGTTCACCCCGCGCGAGCTGCGCGATCGGCTCTCGGCGGTCGTGCCGGGGCTCTTCCCCGGAAGCGCGCCGGCCCGGCTCCTCACCACGCCCGCCCTCGACCTGGCGGTGGCGCGCGGGGCGGCCATCTCGGCGCTGGTGCGGCGCGGGCTCGGGCTGCGCATCGGGGGCGGCTCGCCGCGCGCGTTCTTCGTGGGCATCGCCACCCCCGACGGCGAGCGGGCCCTGTGCGTCGTGCCGCGCCACCTCGAGGAGGGCACCCGGGTCGCGGTGCCGCGCCCGTTCACGCTGGCCCTGGGCCGACCGGTCCGCTTCCCGCTGTTCGCCTCGGTCCGGCCGCGCCCGGAGCAACCCGGGGAAGTGGTCTCGCTGGACCAGGACCTGACGCCCCTGCCGCCGCTGGAGGCGGTGCTGCGGGAAGCGCGGGAGGGGCGGGATGCGGCGGAGGTGCCGGTCCGGCTCGAGGCAGTGCTCACCGAGATCGGGACGCTGGAGCTGTGGTGCGTCGCGACGGACCGCGAGATGCGGTGGAAGCTGGAGTTCGGGTTGCGCGCCGCACCGGTGGAACGCCAGGAGCGGCGCGCGGCGCTCGGGCCGTCCTCGCCGCGGATGGCGGAGGCGGTGGGCCTGATCGAGCTGTACTACGGGAAGAAGGCGGCGGTGGACCCGCGCGGCGTCAAGGGGCTGTTCCGCTCCCTCGAGAAGCTGCTCGGGCCGCGCGACGCGTGGCCGACGCCGCTGGTGCGCTCGCTGTGGGCGGCGCTCCACGCCGGCGCCGGCCGGCGGCGGCGCAGTGCCGAGCACGAGCGGGTCTGGCTGCAGCTCACCGGCTTCGCGCTCCGCCCCGGCTTCGGCGCGCCGCTCGACGCCTGGCGCGCCGCCGAGACGTTCGCCGTGTTCGAGGACGGGCTCCAGTACCCGACCGACCCGCACGCCTGGCAGGCCTGGTGGGTGCTGTGGCGGCGCATCGCGGGTGGGCTGGACGACGCCGCCCAGTCGCGGATCCTCGACGCCATCGCGCCGTTCGTCCCCCCGCGCGACCCGCGCCGCGCTCCCCCGCGCGTGCCCGGGGTGAGGCCGGAGGCGCTCGACGAGCTGATCCGGCTGGCCGGCAGCCTGGAGCGGATCCCGCCGGCCCGCAAGGTGGCGCTGGGGCGCACGCTGCTGGACCGGATCGCGGCCGAGGGGCCCTCGGTCCACGCCCTGTGGGCGCTGGGCCGGCTGGGCGCGCGCGTCCCGTTCCACGGCAGCGCTCACCAGGTGGTTCCGGAGGAGGAGGCGGGGTCGTGGACGCGCCGGCTCCTGGCGCTGGCGGCGCCGTCCGACCTGCTCGCGTTCCCCCTGTCGCAGCTCGCCCGCCGCAGCGGCGATCGCGACCGCGATCTCCCGGACGCGCTTCGCGCCGAGGTCGCCGCCGCGCTGGCCCGAGGGGGCGCGCCGGCGGAGGCTGTCGCCGCCGTCGAGCAGGCCGCCGCGCCGTCGGAGGAGGAGGAGCGGCGCATCTTCGGCGAAAGCCTGCCGCCGGGGTTGAGGCTGGCGGAGGAGGAGGGGGAGGGGGACGCGACGGCGCCGATGGGGTGAGCGAGGCGATGGCGATGGCGATCGGGATCGGGTTCGGGTTCGCGATCGCCTTTCTGCGGCTCCGCCCCCTTCCCCCCGCTATCTGCCCCCCATGCCTCCGCTGCGGTCGTCCCCCCTCCGCATCCCCTATCAGCCGCCGCTCGACTGGGGGTCGCTGCACGCCTTCCTGGCGGCTCGGGCCGTGCCCGGGGTCGAGCGGATTCGAGCCCGGTATCTACGTTCGCACCATCGCGACCCCCGATGGTCCTACCATCCTGCAGGTGCGCCCCGCGGCCGACGGGCGCGCGCTGGAGCTTCGCCTCGATCCGCCGCGGCCGGGGTCGCGCGCCGAGGTGGTGGCCCGGGTCCGGCGGATGTTCGATCTGGACGCGGACCCCGAGGCGGTGGCTGCGGCGCTGGGGCGCGATCGGATCCTGGGAGCGTCGCTGCGCGCCCGGCCCGGGCTGCGGGTGCCGGGCGGATGGGATCCGTTCGAGGTGCTGGTCCGGGCCGTCCTGGGCCAGCAGATCTCCGTCGCCGGAGCGAGGCAGCTGGCCGGCCGCATCGCCGCGAGCTGCGGTGAGGCGCTGCCGGCCGACGTGTGCAGCGCCGGCCTGACGCGGCTCTTCCCCGCCCCGCCGGCGCTCGCGGCGGCGGACCCCGCGACCCTGCCGCTCCCCCGCCTGCGGGCGAGGGCGCTGGTGGCGCTGGCGGGCGCGGTCGCGGCGGGCGAGCTGGCGCTGGTGTCGCGCGGCAGCCTCGATGCCTCGCTGGCCGCCTTGCGCGGGCGGCCCGGCATCGGGCCCTGGACGGCCCAGATCGTGGCCATGCGGGCCCTGCGAGAGCGGGACGCGTTTCCGGCCGGCGACCTCGGCGTGCGGCGGGCGCTGGGGCGTCCGGGCGCACCGGTGCCCGAGGCCGAGGCGCTGGCGCGCGCCCTTGCCTGGCGCCCGTGGCGCGCGTACGCGGCGCAGCACCTGTGGGCCATCGACGCGGATCGCAAACCCGGCCTGGCCGTTTCCGTCTAGGATACGGGCCGCATGCTCCGCATCAGCTGGCCGCTCGCCATCGTGGTCGCCGCCGTCATCGCCGTCGTGGCCCGCCGGCCCCGCCTGCTCGTCCCCCTCCTGGTGGTCTTCGCGATCTGGTTCCTGTGGGAGCAGCGCAAGCGCAAGCGCTAGGTGGCCGCGCCGGATCCCGCCGGCGGGGAACGCCGGCCGGAGCACTCCTCCAGGGACGGGGGCTCGCGCCCGCCCGCCGCTATCTGGTCGGGGCCTCGTCGCCGATGGGCAAGGGCCGGACTGCACCTCGTGATCACCGCCGCCATCCTGGTCTCCCTGGCCGTCGCCGCGCCGGACGCGACCGCGTCCGTCTCGCCGCCGCCCGCCGCGGCCGGGCGGCCGATGGTGGTGGCCGCCATCGAGGTCGAGGGCAACCTTCGCACCTCGCCGGCGTACGTGCGCAGCCTGCTGGGCATCGAGCCGGGGCAGACCCTTTACCCGGCGGCGCTCCCGGCTCTGGAGCAGCGGCTGCTCCACCAGGGCATCTTCCGGAGCGTGCTGATCTCCGCCGAGCCGGGCGCCTCGGGCACCGTCCTGCGCGTCCAGCTCCGGGAGAAGCTGACGGTGGTGCCCGTCCCGGTCCTGGCCGCCTCCAGCGGAGTATTCACCTTCGGTGGACTCCTCATCGACTCGGACTTCCTGGGCGCCGGCAAGCAGGCCGGGCTCGGCTTCCTGAGCTCGAACCGGGGCACCAGCGGCTTCGCGGCCTACCGTGACCCCTCGGTCGCGTTCACCCGCTGGACGGCGGGCGTGCGGATCCGCGCGGGCGACGTCCTGCGCGAGCGGTTCGAGCAGGACACCCTGGAGTACCGGTTCCGGGACCGGCGCCTGGAGCTGGACCTGGCCGGCGGGCACCGGCTCGGGAACGTGTGGTCGGTCGAGCTGGGCTGGGTGGAGCGCCGCGAGGAGGCGCGTCCCTCGGGCGCCTACGCGCCGCCGCCCCGCGCCCATCCGCTGCACGGCCCCGGGCTGGCGGTGAACCTGGACGCGACCGAGCACGACGACTACCTGGTCCGAGGCCTGGCCGGGCGCCTCGAGCTGCGGCAGGGACTGCGGTTCGGCTCGCGCGACCGCGATGTCTCGCAGGCGTGGTCGACGATCACCTGGTCGGGTCGCCTCTGGCGCGACCAGGGGATCTCGCTGGAGGCGAGCCTGGACGCGGTGCGCGGCGATCCCGTGCTGGACGCGGTGCAGCTGGGCGGCGCCCCGGGATCGCGCGGGTTCCCGACCAAGGGGCTCTGGGCGCAGGAGGCGGCCCGGTCCGCGCTGGAGTACCAGGTTCCGGTCTGGAAGCCGAGCTGGGGGGTGCTGACCGCGGTCGGGCTGTGCGACGCGGGCGCTGTGCGCTGGCGCGGGCAGGACACCCGGTACCTCGCCCCCGGGGTGGGCTTCCGCGTCTACCTGCGCAACGTCGCCGTCCCGGTGGTGGGGTTCGATCTGGCCTGGGCGTCGGGCCTCCGCTCGCCGGCCGGCAGCGTGTACCTCGGCTTCCGCGGATAGCGCCCTCGCAGCCGGCGCGCTGCTCGGGCGAACGGGCGAGAGCGCGTGGGCCGGTGGCGGGAGTCGGCGCCCGGCCCCGAGGTATGATGGGCTGGCCCGTGGGGGCCCACCATGTCCCACCTGACGCTCGGCGCACCGGATCGAGCCGGAACGGATGGCCGTCCGACCTGGCCTCCACCTCCCTGGCTGGCGGCGCTGGCCGGCGCGGCGCTGGTCGCGGCCGCCGGGTGCGCCGAGGGCGAGCCGGCCCCGCCCAAGGAGCCGCTCGTCGTCGACACGCTCGAGGATGCGGAGCCGCCGCCGGCGGGCCTCACGACCTTGCGGCAAGCGATCGCCGCCGCCGCGCCAGGCCAGCCCATCCGCTTCGATCCGGGGCTCGACGGCGGGGTCATCGAGCTCGCGGTGGTGGGCGAGCCGCACTCGATCCTGCCCGGCGAGGTCTACGCCGGTGGGCCGCCGACGTTCCAGGGCTATCACGACCGGGACTACGGACCGTCGGCTCTCCACGCCAGCAAGGATCTGGTCATCGACGCCTCGGCATTGCCGCACGGCATCACGCTGCGCTGGGCCGGCGGCGACGCCCGGCGAGCGCGGGTGCTGGCGGTGCGCGGCAACCTGACCCTGCGGAACGTGACCGTGACCGGCGGCTATTCGGCCGCCGAGCCGCGGGACGACACGGCCCAGCCCTTCACCCTGGCCCGGGGCGGCGGCCTGGCCGTCTGGGGCACGGCGCGGCTGGAGGGCTGCACGGTGAGCGGAAACCGCGTCCTGGGCGACGACGCGGCCAGCCGCGATCGGGGTGCCTACGGCGGCGGCATCTACGCCGACGGGCTGCAGCTCGAGGACGCGGTCGTGGCGGGCAACTGGGCCATGGGGTACGGGGCCGCCGGGGGCGGCATCTACTCGGTGGGCGGCGCCGCCAACGAGGGCGGCGCCGGCAACCCCACCTCGCTGAGCCGCTGCAGCATCAGCGGCAACCGGGTCACCGCGCAGCACGCCTACGGCGGCGGCGTCTTCACGCTCTCCGGCGGGCCCGAGAACGTCGCGACCATGACGCTCACCAGCTGCACCGTGGCCCGCAACCTGGTCGAGGACCACCCCGACCTGCCGCAGGCCGGGCAGTGGTACCACCGCGGGGGTGGCATCTACATGGGCGGCGGCTCGCTGTCGCTGGTGAGCACCACCATCGCCGGGAACGCCGTCACCGGCACCCCGGCGGTCTTCGGCGGCAAGCCGAACCTGGGCGGCGGCGGCGTGGCGGCCACCATCGGCGACGCCCACGTGGTCGAGGACGTCCGGCTGCGCCAGTCGATCCTGGTCGGGAACACCGTCAACGGCGAGCCCGGGGACTGGTTCGTCGGGTCGCTGCTCTTCCTGGACAGCGGCGGCTACAACCTGGTGGGCGTCCTCGACGTCAGCCAGATCCTGGTGCCCGTCCCGGCCTGGAGCATGCTGAGCCGCAAGCACTACCCGAAGACCGGCGACTGCGACGGCGTGGCTGCGGCGCAGGCCCTGGACCTGGACCACCCGCGGCGGCACCCATCGGCGCTCTCGGTGGGAACCGATGCCGGGCAGCTCGCCGTGCTCTCGTTCCCTCCGGCGGCCCTGGCCATCGATCGGGTTCCCGCCGCGTACACGCTGAGCTACACGATGGCCGGCTACAACGGGTTCGGCGGGCCGGACGACGATTTCCTGGAGCACGTGCTGACCAGGCTGCGCGCCGACCCGCGGCTGGGCCAGGACTTCGGCGCCGGCCTCGGCGACCTGTCGGGGGTGAGCTGGTACGGTCCATCCCGGAGCTGGCCCTCCAACCCGGAGAACCAGCCCTGGATCGCCGCCTGGCGGAGCATCGACGCGCTCGCCGCCGGACGCCTCGGCCAGGTGATCCTGGGCGACGAGTTCTGGGATGGGTTCTCGAGCGGACCGCTCGACGGGCACCTGTGGCTCACCGTGCAGCACGAGTTCCACGCGTACCACCGGACGTCCACCGATCAGCTGGGCTCCACCAGGCCCCAGGGGGCGGCGGGGGACATCGGGGCCATCGAGCAGATGGGCGAACGGGAAGCCGCCGCCGGCGCGCGAGGGCGGAGCTTCTAGAACGCGTAGCTCACCCCCGCCAGGACGTGGTTCAGCCAGGCGAAGTTGTAGACCTTCGAGACGTCGGCCCCGCCCTCGAGAACGCGGTAGCCCGCGCGGAAGGTGAGATTGCCGGTGGCGAGCTCGAGCGCCAGGGCCACGTCCTCGGCCCGCCCCTGCCGGGCGGCCAGCGCGTCGCCGTCGAGCGAGAGCGCGAACGGGCCGCCCAGGCGCCAGGCCACCCGGAACGAGAGCAGCGGCACGAACCCGGTGTTCCGCTCGGACGTCGACTGCCCGGGCTGGGAGAGCCGGATTTCCGCGTCCCGCACGAGCGCGGTCAGCCCCAGCGCCAGGTCCAGCGAGGGGATCGAGACGAGGGTGTAGCGGTAGGTGAGCCGGTAGGTGTCGAAGCGGTAGCGGGCGCGGGCGTCGCCGCCGGCCGTGAAGGTCAGGTTCCGGAAGAGGATGGTCGCTCCCGATCGACCCTCGCCGCTCAGCCGGACCGGTGCGAAGGTGAGGAAGAGGGCGTGCCGTCCCAGGCTCCCGCCGATGCGCGCCCGGACGAAGGGGGCGGTGTCGAGCGAGAAATCTCCGCCGCTGGCCATGGTGAAGCGCGTGCCGGTTCGCCCCGGCACCTGCACGGTGTTCCGGCTGGCCCAGACGGCGCCGGTCTCCAGGTCGAGCGTGAGGCGGGGGGTGGTCCCCTCGGCGCGCGCCAGCCAGGGCGCAAGGAGCAGGGCGGTGAGGAGGAGGGATTGGTGCACGTGTCGGCTCCGCGGTCTGGCGCGCGGCTCGTCGCCACGCTCGATGACGACTGCACCGTGGTGCAGCCCGGGCCCAGGTCTAGGGCCAAGTCCGGGTCCAAGTCCAGGTGTACGGAAGGATCTGGAGCAGGTGGTGGCCGACCACGGGCGCGGGCACGCCCCGCTGGCGGTCCCGCTCACGCTCTTCCGCCTTGGCGTGCGGCGGCACGAGGTCGAGCACCTGGCCAGCCAGATCTATCTCGATCCGGATCCCAAGGAGCTGCAGCTCGGAATCACCTGTGAGCCAAGCCTGCGGGCGGGCACCGCCGGAAGCCCCGGCACGCCCCGGAGGGGACGGGCGCGGCCCGGCGGGCGCGTTCCGCGCGCCCCGGATGGACGCCCGGGGAGGGTGAAGCAGATTAGGGTAGATGCCTGGAAGGAGGAATCCATGGCCACCCTCACGTCCGTGAACCCGGCGACCGGCGAGGTGCTCGCCAGGACCGAGGAGCACAGCGAGGCCGAGGTCGAGCGCCGCATCTCGCGGGCGATGGAGGTCTTTCGCCTGTGGCGGCGGCGGCCGATCGCCGAGCGCGCCCGCCTGATCGGCAGGGCGGCGGAGGTGCTGGAGGCAGGCAAGGAGCGGTACGGCAAGCTCATGTCGCAGGAGATGGGGAAGACCCTCAAGTCGGCCATCGCCGAGGCCGAGAAGTGCGCCTGGGGCTGCCGCTACTACGCCGAGAACGGCGAGCGCTTCCTCGCCGACGAGGACGTGAAGACCGAGGCGCCGCGCTCCTACCGGCGCTACCTGCCGCTCGGGCCGGTGCTGGCGGTCATGCCCTGGAACTTCCCCTTCTGGCAGGTGTTCCGCTTCGCCGCCCCGGCGGTGGTGGCCGGCAACGTGGGCCTGCTCAAGCACGCCTCCAACGTCCACCGGTGCGCGCTGGCCATCGAGGAGGTGTTCCGCCTGGCGGGGTTCCCGGAGGGGGTCTTCCAGGTCCTGCTGGTGGGCTCCGGGCGCGTCGAGAAGCTGGTCGAGGATCCGCGCGTGACCGCGGTCACCCTCACCGGCAGCGAGGCCGCCGGCGCGAGCGTCGCCGCGGCGGCAGGGCGGGCGCTCAAGAAGACGGTGCTGGAGCTGGGAGGGAGCGACGCCTTCGTGGTCCTGCCCTCGGCCGATCTCGGGCAGGCCGTCCAGACCGCGGTCGCCGCCCGCATCGTGAACAACGGCGAGTCGTGCATCGCCGCCAAGCGCTTCATCGTCCACGAGGCCGTCTACGACGCGTTCGTTCAGGGGATGGTGGAGCGGATGCGGGCGCTGAAGGTGGGCGATCCCATGGATCCGGCCACCGACGTGGGCCCGCTGGCCTCCGCGGCCGACCGGGCGCAGCTGGCCGACCAGGTGGAAAGGCTGGTGCGGGACGGCGCGCGCCCGCTCACCGGCGGCAAGCCGCTGGACGGTCCCGGCGCCTTCTTCGCGCCCACCGTGCTGGTGGACGTGCCGCGCGTCTCCGCCACCTATCGTGAGGAGCTGTTCGGCCCGGTGGCCCTGGTCCTCAAGGTCCGCGACCTGGACGAGGCCATCCAGGTCGCCAACGAGCTGCCCTTCGGGCTCGCCTCCAGCGTCTGGACGGCCGATGCCGGCGAGCGGGCCCGGCTGGTCGACGAGCTGGAGGCGGGCGCGACCTTCGTGAACGCGATGGTCGTCTCCGATCCGCGCCTGCCCTTCGGCGGGGTGAAGCGCTCCGGCCATGGCCGCGAGCTCTCGCGCGAGGGGATCCGCGAGTTCGTGAACGTCAAGACGGTCGTGGTCCGGGGCTGAGGGCCTCCGCCGCTGGTCCTTCCCCGGGGCGGGGTCACCTCGCCGCCCCGTCCGCCAGCAGCTCGTCCTCCTCGGCGCCGCCGGCGCCGGGCCCGAGGAGGTCGACGCCGTTGCGCGCCAGGCGTCGCGCCGCGGCCAGCGCACGCCGCCCGCCGCCCGCGTCGAGCATCGACTGCGCATGCTCGACCAGCAGCGCCAGCGCCAGCGTCCGTCCCAGCGTCAGCGCCAGGCGCCGGGTGCCGGCTTCCCCGGCGTCGCCCGCCAGGGCCCCCTCGGCGCGGGCCAGGGCCGTCGCGGCGGCGGTGGCCGGCATCTGCAGCCCGGGGTCGCGCGCCGCCCCGAGGCGTCCCCCGATCTCGGCGACGAGCGCCCGCGCGCCCAGTGCCTGGTCGGCCGTCAGGCCGCGCCGCGCCTCCAGCGAGAGCACGTTGGTGGTGCCCTCCCAGATGGGCAGAACCTGTGCGTCGCGCAGCAGCCGCGGCAGGCCGGTGTCCTCGATGTAGCCGGCGCCCCCGAAGCACTCGAGCACCTCGGAGGCGACCGCCATCGCCTGCTTGCCGGTGGTGAGCTTGGCGAGCGGGGTCACCACCCGCAGCAGCGCGCGCTCGGCGTCGGTGGCCTCCCGGCCCTCGACGCGCCCCAGCAGCTCCACCGCGCGGAAGGCGAGCAGGAACGCGGCCTCGCGCTCCGCCTCGAGGCCGGCCAGCGTGTCCCGGTGCAGCGGCTTCTCGCGCAGGGGGGCCCCGAACGCCACCCGGCGCCGAGCGTGGTCCCGGGCCAGGGCCAGCCCTCGGGCCATGCCCGCCGCCGCCACCACCGCGTTCCAGGTCCGGGTCACGTTGAGCATGGGGGCGATGGAGCGCACGCCCTCGGAGAGGCCGCGCACCGGGATGGCGCGGGTGCCCTCCAGCGACAGCTCGGCTGTGGGCAGCTTGCGGGTGCCCAGCTTGTCCTTGAGCCGGTTCACCCGGATTCCGTTGGGGGAGCCGTCGCCCAGCCTGGTCTCGACGTAGAAGAGCGCCAGCCCGCGCGAGCCGGACGGGTTGCCCTCCGGCCGCGCCAGGGCCAGCGCCATCTCGGCGGTGGTGGCCGAGCTGAACCACTTGGTGCCGTGCAGCCGCCACACGCCCTCCTCCAGGCGCGCCAGCGTCTCGGTGCCGGACACGTCGGAGCCCCCGGCGCGCTCGGTCATCCACTGTCCGCTGGTCCAGGCGCGGGCCGGATCGCGGGAGGTGAGCCGCGGGACGGCCCGCTCCACCAGCTCGGGCGTGCCCAGGTCGAGCAGCGTCCGGGCGGCGCCGTCGCTCATGGCCAGCGGGCACGAGTAGACGTCGAAGGAGGGCTCGAGCACGTACACCATGGCCATCTGGTGGACGCGGGACAGATCGCCGAGCCGTCGCTCGTAGGCGGCCGCCACCAGCCCGTGCCGCGCGGCCAGGTCCGCCGCCTCGCGCCACAGTGCCGTGAGCGTGATCCGGTCGACGCGGCGACCCCAGGGATCCCACTGGACCAGGGCGGGCTCATCCAGACGGCCGGCCAGCTGCAGGTCGTGGAGACGGCCGCCCGCGAGCGCGCCCAGCCGCGAGAGCTCCTCCTCGATGAGCGGCCGCGCCGCGGCGGGCAGCGTGCGCGACAGGTACTCGCGCAGCAAGGCGTCGTCCAGGAACGGGTTCCCGGGGTGCGGCGGTTCGAGGTGGTAGGTCATGCCCGCCACATACCTGCCGCCGCGCCGCGGCGGCGGTGGAACGGAGGGTGCTCTGCGCGACTCTCCGCCCGTGCGGGCCCCGAAGCTGCTATCTGATCGGGTGATGAGCAGCGAGGCTTCACCTACCGACGCTGCCGGCGTCCGGCTGGCCAGGTTGACCCGGCTGCAGGCGCTGACCGCGGAGCTCTCGGCCGCCGCGACCCCCCAGGAGGTGGCGGCCATCATTTTCCAGCGCGGCCTCGACCTGGTCGGGGCGCGCGTCGTGACCCTGTACTGGGAGCAGGCGCCGGGCGAGCTGGAGATGGTCCACGGGCTGGGGGTCTCGGAGGAGTGGGTCCAGCGCTACCGGCGCATCGCGGCCGACACGCCGCTCCCCAGCGCCGAGGTGTACCGGACCGGCAAGCCCGTCTGGCTCGGGACCCCGGAGGCCATGCGCCTCCGGTTCCCGGAGGCCGCCGCCCTGGCCTCCGCGGAGGGGGATGCGGCCTGGGCCGCCATCCCGCTGGTGGCCGATCGCTCGCGCGGAGCGCTGGGGCTGCGCTTCGACACGGCCCGTCCCTTCGACGAGGAGGAGCGCGAGTTCCTGCACGCCGTGGCGCGCCAGTGCGCCCAGGCGCTGGAGCGCGCCAGGCTCTTCGAGGCGCAGCGGAGGCTGGCGGCGCGGCTCGCCAGCCTGCAGGCGATCACCTCGGAGCTCTCCAGCGCCCTCACGCCCCGGGAGGTGGCGGCGGTGGTGCTGCGGCACCTGCTCGGCCTGGGGGCGCGCGGCGGGGTGGTGTTCTCGCTGGAGACGGCCGGGCGGCTCGAGCCGTTTTTCGCGCACGAGGCCGACGACCTCCGCGACGAGCTGGTGTCCGCCGGTGCGCAGGGCCTGCAGGTGGACGCCCTGAACGCCCGGGACGGCGTCTGGCTGGCCAGCGCCGGCGCGGTGGCCGCCGCCTATCCGGCGCTCGAGCCGCTCCGCGCGAGGCGCGGCGACGCCGCCTGGGGTGCGGTGCCGCTGCGGATGGAGGGGCGGAACGTGGGCGTCCTGGTGGTCGCGTTCCCGGAGGGACGCGTCCCGTCCGCCGAGGATCGCACCTTCGTGCATGCGCTGGCGCAGCAAGGAGCGCAGGCGCTGGAGCGCTCGCGGCTGTACGAGGCCCAGCGGCTCCAGGCGGAACGGCTCACCCACCTCCACACCGCCACCGCCTCGCTCTCGCTGGCGACCTCGCCGCCGGCGGTGGCCGCCGCGGCGCTCTCGGCCGCGGCTCCGCTCGGCGCCACCGCCATCGAGATCCACGGCTTCACCTCGCCGGACCGGCTCGAGCTCCTGGCGCGCCAGGGCGGCCCAGGCGACGGCGTCCACGCGGCGGCGGCCGCCGCCGAGGTGGTGGCCAGCGGGAAGGCGCTGTGGATGGAGACGCGCGAGGAGCTGTCGGCGCGCTTCCCGGACCTGGCGGCCGCCCGTGGCGAGGGAACCTGGGCGGTGGTCCCGCTGCTGGCCGCCGGCGCGCCCAGCGCTGCGCTGGCGCTGGCGCTGGCCGGGGCGCGGCGGCTCGAGCCCGAGGAGCGGCTCTTCGTGCGCATGCTGGCCATGCCCTGCGCCGCCGCGCTGGAGCGCATCCGGCTGGCCGACGCGGCCGCCCACGAGCGGCGCGCGGCCGAGTGGCTGGCCGCGCTCCTCGAGGGCGGGTTCACCGCCGCGCCGGTGGGGCTGGCGCTCCTCGACGACGCCATGCGAATCGTGCGCACCAGCGAACGCCTGGCGCGCATCGTGGGCGTCCCCCAGGAGGCGCACCGGGGGAAGACGCCCGCCGAGCTGGTCCCCGGGCTCCCCGCCGGCGCGCTCGCCGACGCGTTCCGGCGCGCGGTCGCCTCGGGCGAGCGGGTGGACCAGGAGGTCTCGGGCGAGACCGTCGCCGCTCCGGGCGTGACCCGCCGGTTCGCGATCACCTGGTACCCGGTCCGGGTGGCGGGGAAGATCGTCGGGGCGGGGGTGCTGGTGCGGGAGCTGGAGAAGCCGTAGTCCCGAGCGCGGGCGGCCTTCCGGTGCCCGCCCGCAGCAGAGGTCGCCCCCGGTGCCGGTGTTCCTGGCCGGCGGCCTCGAGCCCGGGAACGTACGCGAGGCCATGGAGGCGGTCGAGCCCTACGGCCTCGATCTGTGCAGCGGCGTGCGGACCGAGGGGCGGCTAATCCCCGCAAGCTGGAGGCGTTCATGCGGGAGGTGGAGCGGGCGGGGTGACCGCCGCCGCGAGGTCGACATGGAGCTTCGATATCACGCCCAGACGTTTCGACTGCTGGGGCTGGTCCCCTCGCGCCGCCCGGATGCGGACGTGTTGCTGGCGGGGCGCGAGTCCGCGTGCGGAAGCGCCTTCCCCGCGTCGGTGAAGGAGTGGTTCTCGCTCGAGGGCGCGGCGGAGCTCTTCTCGAGGAGCACGCAGGAGCGCATGAGCCCGCTGGAGGCGCTCGGCTCGCCCGGCCAGGTGGCCCAGGGGTACCTGAGGGTGGCCTCGGAGAACCAGGGGGTGGTGGACTGGTACGTTCCGCTCGGCGGCCCGGACAATCCCCCGGTCCTCGTCGTGGACGGCGACCGGAAGGGCCCGCTGGTGGCCGCGAGCCTGCAGATCCACGCGGCATCCTTCGGCACCTTCCTCTTCGACATGTTCGCGGAGAACCGCTTCCGGGGCTGGCAGCTGGGGACGTACCTCGTGGCGAGGGGGCAGGCTCCCGACGAGGCCGTCCTGGCCGAGTTGCGGACGCACCTCGAGGAGGGGCCGCGGACCGACCTCCGCCATCGCAAGATCCGCCGGCTCTTCGGCGGTGCCGGCTGGCTCACCGCCGTGAGCGCGGACGACGACCTCCCCGCGCACCTCGCGACCTGGACCTTCGATGCCGCCTCGCCGGAGGCCCTCCACGACATGGTCCGGGTGCTGTGGCGACTGCCCGGTCTCGCCGAC
Source organism: uncultured Pseudomonadota bacterium (assembly GCA_963736345.1). Classification (GTDB taxonomy): domain Bacteria; phylum Myxococcota; class Myxococcia; order Myxococcales; family Anaeromyxobacteraceae; genus Anaeromyxobacter. Next base: position 100,451 of record CAVTOU010000021.1, read on the forward strand.
ACCATCCGGCCGGAGGGGCGGCGGAGCGCGGTCGCCGCCGGCGTGATCGCGCGGCTCCGGCGCGAGGGCGGACCGTCCTGAGCCGCGGGATCGGCGAAGAAGCTGGTCGAGGGTCGGGGAAGGGACCCGGCTGGCGCTCACGCTTGGACCAGCGCCCCCTCCACCCACGCCGCCGCCGCGAGCAGCGCGGCGTCGTCCCCGGGCGTGCCCACCAGCTGCACGCCCACCGGCAGCCCGTGCGGACCCTGCGCGACGGGCAGGCTCACGCAGGGCACCCCCAGCAGCGTCCAGATCCGGTTCATGGCCGGGTCGCCGGTCGAGAACAGCCCCTCGGGCGCCTCGCCCAGGGCGCTGGCGGTGAGGAGCACGTCGAAGCGGGCGAAGATGGCGGGCAGCCGGCGGCGGGCCCGGTCGCGGAGGGCGAGCGCCTCCGCGCGGCGGGCGGGGCTCACGGCCTGGCCCTCGGCCAGGAGCTGGCGCAGCTGCGGCGACACGTGCGCCAGCTCGCGGGCCAGGGTGTCGCGCCAGGCGGCGTTGGCCTCGAAGGCCATCACGTCGCGCTGCGCGTCGCAGAGCCCGTCGAAGCGCTCGTCCTCGTCCGCCACCGCCGCGCCCGCCAGAGCCAGCCGCCGTGCGGCATCCTCCACCACGGCGTGCGATTCGGGCGCGGCCAGCGCCCACGCCTCGGTCCGGCACAGGCCCACGCGCGGCGGCGCCGGGAGCGGCGCCGGGGCCACCGGGATGCCGAGCGCGCCGGCCAGGAGGGGCAGGTCGGCGGCGGAGCGCACCAGCATCCCGAAGGTGTCGAGCGAGCCGGGCGCGAGCGGGCTGATGCCGTCCATGGGGACGAGGCCGTGGCTCGGCTTGTAGCCCACCACGCCGCAGAACGAGGCGGGTCGGACGATCGACCCGGCGGTCTGGCTGCCGAGCGCCGCCGGGACCATGGACGCGGCCACCGCCGCGGCGGAGCCGCTGGACGAGCCGCCGGGCGTGCGCGACGGGTCGCGCGGATTTCGTGTCCGCCCCGGGGCGAAGAAGGCCAGCTCGGTGGTGACGGTCTTCCCCAGGATCACCGCCCCGGCACGCCGCAGCATCGCCACCGAGGCCGCGTCGTGGCGGGGACGGCGCCCGGCGAACAGGGCGCTCCCCCACGCCGCGGGCATGTCGGAGGTGTCGAACGTGTCCTTCACCCCGAGCGGAAGGCCGTGAAGCGGCCCCGGGCGCCCGGCCGCGTCGGCGCGGCGCGCCTGGGCCAGCGCCAGCTCGGGATCGAGGAACTCCCACGCCTGGACCCGCGGCTCCTCATCGGCGATATGGCGCAGGCAGTCGGCGACCAGCTCCTCGGCGGTGAGATCACCCGCCGAGAGGCGCCGGATTGCCTGGTGGGCCGTCCACGCGTGGGGGCGCATGCGGGCTAGAAGTGTATCGCCTGGGCCCGCGACGCCAGCACCCGGAAGCGCTCCGGCCAGCCGGGCCCGTCCAGCCGCTCCGCCAGGTGCACGGCCAGGTGCCGCGGGCGGACGCCCACCGAGGCGCAGCGCCCCAGCCCCTGCAGGCAGGAGGGGCAGTTGGTGAGGACGGTCGCGGATCGGGCATCCCTCCAGGGCGGACCGGAGCGCGCCGCGCTTCCGCTCCAGCATGGCGTCGGCGATGTCCGGCCGCGAGAGCGCCAGGGTCCCGGCCTCGGAGCAGCAGTGCGTCGACCGGCTCGATCCTTCCCGCGCCGCCTGTCGCGGCCAGCACCTCGCCCGCCTGGCCGTCGAGCGAGTCGTGGCAGGGGGCGTGATAGAGCACCGCCTCCTCGCCCTGCACCCGCAGTCCCCCCTCCATCGCGAGGCGCGACACGTCGACGGCACGGCCTCCGAAGAGCCGGTCGGCCCCCATGGCCAGCAGCGCCTCGCGGCAGGTCCCGCAGCTCACGGCGCAGGCGTCGAAGTCGACGTACGCGAACATGTCCCGGATCTGGCTGAAGAGGATGGTGTCGCGCAGCACCGTACGCGCGTGCGCGGCGGTGCGGGCGTTGGCGTGGGCCGGGAACCCGCAGCACAGGAAGGGCGGCGGCAGCACCACCCGCGTGCCGGTGCGCAGCAGCAGGTGGAGGGACGCCTCGCCCACCGAGCCGTGGAGCCGCTCCGAGCCGCACCCGGGGAAGTAGAAGACCGATCGCCGCACCTCGCCCTCGGGCTCGAGGAGCAGCGCCTGCCCGGGCCCGCACTCGGGCAGCCCGGCGCGGAGCGTCCGCCGCGGGAGCGCGGGGACGGGCGAGCGGAGCAGCTGGAGCGGGTAGGGGGCCCGACGCGGATCGCGGGGCTGGAGCGGGCGCGCCAGCGCGCAGCCCGCCCGCTGCAGGGCGCCGCCCAGGCGCACCAGCCCGCCGTGCAGGATCCGGTTGGCGGCCGGCGAGCGGGTGTCGAGGTAGCTCAGGCTGGCGCGGGTGGCGGCCGGGACCCGCTTGTAGCCGAAGCCGGCCAGGATCTCGCGCTCCAGCACGCTCACCTCGCCGGTGTCGATCGACACCGGGCAGGGCGCCAGGCACTTGTGGCAGATGGTGCAGTGGTCCGCCACCTCCTCCAGCCGGTGCAGCAGCTCGAAGCGGGTGCTGCGCTCGCGCTGGGCGTCGTAGAGCAGCGCCTCGATGAGTGCGCCCACGGCCAGATTCTTGTTGCGCGGATGGAAGAACAGCCCGCGCGCCGGGTGGTGCACGCAGCAGTCCGCCTTGCACTTCCCGCAGCGCACGCAGCCGGCCACCGCCCGGGCCAGCCGCTCCAGCTGGCCGTGCTGCAGGATGCGCGCCTCCAGCTCCAGCAGGTTGAAGGAGGGCGTGAAGACCCGGTCCAGGACGTCCCGATCCTCGAGCTTGCCCGGGTTCATGAGGCCGCCGGGGTCCACCGTGCGCCGGTAAGCCGCCAGCGCCTCGATCCGCTCCGGCTCGAGGTACTTGAGCTTGGTGATGCCGATGCCGTGCTCGCCGGACACCACCCCGCCCAGCCGCACCACCTCCTCCATGACGCGATCGATGACGCCATCGACCCGGTGGAGCATGTCCGGGTCGTTGGAGAGCACCGGCACGTTGACGTGCACGTTGCCGTCGCCGGCATGCATGTGCGTGGCCAGCACCACCAGGCGGTCGCGCACCTCGCCGTGGATGCGATCGATCGCCTCGACCAGGGCCGGCGCGCCGCGGAGCAGGCCGGCCAGGTCGGCGCGCAGCTCCTGCAGCACCGCCAGGCTGCGCAGCTGGACCGGGCCGGCCGGGCCCAGCTGCTCCCGGGCCCGGGCGCAGCGGGCCAGGCCCGCCGGGAGTCGCCCCGCCAGCCACCCGGCCTCGTCGGACGCGGTGGCGCGCAGCAGCTCCTCGGCGCGCTCCACGAACCGGAGCTGCGCGAAGCGCTCCTCGGCCAGGTTGGTCGCATCCACGAAGCGGGCGAAGGCCGCCAGCGCCGGGAGCGGCAGGACCACGTCCTCGTTCATCTTGAAGGCGTTGGTCCGGCGGGCGATGGCGCCGAGGCGCTTGCGGTCGGCCCAGAAGCGCCGGGCCTCGGCCGCGTCGCGGGCCTCGAAGAGCGCGGTGTTGGGGTGCTCGCGGAGAACGGAGCGGAGCGCCTCGACCCCGCGCCCCACCTGCGCCTCGTCGCGGCCGGAGAGGTCGACCAGCAGCACCGCCCGCGGGGTCTCCGGGCGCGCCGCCTTGACCTGGTAGTCGATGGCCCGGACGTAGGCGTCGTCGAAGTGCTCCAGCGCGGTGAGCGCCTCGCGCCCTTCGTTGGGGAAGGGGAAGGCGCGCGAGAGCGCCAGGATCACCTGGCTGGCCTCGTCGAAGTCCGGTCCGAAGAACTCGAGGCACAGGGTGCGCCGGGCCGGGTAGGGGCGGTGCAGCACGAACTCCGCCGAGGTGACGACGCCGTCGGTGCCCTCCTTCTGCATGCCGGGCAGGCCGCCCAGGGCCTTGTTGGTGATGTCCTTCCACAGCCCGGGCTTGCGGATCTCGTCCCCGGCCAGGCGGACGGTGCGGAGGGGCCCGCCGCGCTCGTCCTCCACCGAGAACTCGACCGCGTCGCCGGGGAGGATCTTGCGCAGCGGATGGGCCAGGCGGCGGACGGTGATGCGGCGACCGGCCGGCAGGGCCATCCGCCAGGAGACCAGGTTGTCGATGCAGGTGCCCCACTGCACGCATCCCTTGCCACCGGCGTTCTCGGCGACGTTGCCGCCGATGGTGGAGGCCCAGGCGCTGGTGGGGTCGGTGGCGAACACCAGGCCGCGCGCGGCGGCGTAGTCCATGGCCCGCTCGGTGACCACCCCGGCCTCGACCTCGAGGACCGGCGCCTGCACCGTCCCGCCCCCCGGGAGCGCGAAGGGCCGCGTGGAGAGCCCGCGGATCCGGTCCAGCCGCTCGGTGTTCACCATCACGCAGCCGGGGCGGAGCGGCACGGCTCCGCCGGTCAGGCCGGTGCCGCCGCCGCGGGGGATGGCCCGGAGCCCGAGGCGGCCGATGGCGGACAGGATGGGCGCGACCTGCTCCTCCTCGCCCGGCAGCACCACCGCCACCGGCAGGTGCAGCCGCCAGTCGGTGGCGTCGGTGGCGTGCGATACCAGCGTGAAGGGGTCGAAGAGCACGCCCCCCGCGCCCACCAGCGGCGCGAGCTCGCGCAGGATCCTGCGCCGGAGGGTGGGCGCTCCCTCCACCTCGCGCCGGAAGTCGGCCAGCAGCCGGCGGCAGCGCTCGAGGACCGAGCCGACCAGCTCCTCGCCCCGCGAGTTGCGCTCGATGATCGAGAGGTCGGTCTCGATGTGGGAGAAGAACCGACGCCGGCGCCGCGAGGACTCCACCAGCTCCTCGAAGAGGAATGGATTCCGGCGGTGGACGAGGATCTCGCCCAGGAAGCGCATCAGGAGCCGGGCGCTCCTTCCCGTCACCCGGCGCGAGCGCAAGCGCTCCAGCGCATCCCACGTCGCCGGTCCGAGCAGCTCCGAGACGGCCTGTCGGTCGTCCGCGGACGTGTAGTTGAAGGGGATCTCGCGGGCGGCGCGGGATGGTGTCATGGACGGGCTCGGTCCCGCGACGATACCAGTTCCCTACCGTGGCGCCGTTGCTGCGCCGCGTCGCACCCTTCGTCAGGCTCGGGGAGGACTGCGGCCGCCGCATCCTCGGTCGCGGCCTCGTGGGATAGCGCGGAAACGCCCGCAAGGGCAGGGTGATCTGGGAGGTCGGATGACGGTCACCATCTGGACGCCTGCGCTCGCGCTCGGCCACGAGGAGATCGACTCCCAGCACCAGGAGCTCTTCCGGCGCGTGGCGCGGCTCATCGAGGCGATGGAGGCCGGCGATGGGGCGCGGGTGGACCGGTTCTTCGACTTCCTCGGCACGTACGTGGTCGACCACTTCGCGGCCGAGGAGCGGCTCATGATCGAGAGCCAGTTCCCCGGGTACAACGTGCACCGGGCCGCCCACGAGCGCTTCATCCGCGACTACCAGTCGCTCCGCAAGCTCCACGAGGACAGCGGCGCCAGCGCGGCCGTGGTCATCAAGGCCCGCACCTGGCTCTCGCAGTGGCTCACCCACCACATCGGGAGCACCGACCAGCTGCTCGGTCGGTACCTGCGGAGCAAGGCCGTCGCCACCCATCCGTGAAACGGGCCCAGCCCCGAGCCCCGTTCCGTCCGACCTCGATGCCTCGCAAGCCGCGGCGCGCGTCGTTATGTCCGATACGGAGGGGAACCAGGGAGGACCGTCGGATGTCCGAGACAGCGACCGCGGTGCAGCGCTCGCAGGAGCGGGCCGCATCCCGAGACCGCGAGAACGATTTTTCCATCCAGGTCGCAACCGCCAACGGGTCGGGATCGCAGAGCTCCAACACGGTGCTCCTGCGCGCCCTCTTCCAGATGGGGCTGCCCGTCTCGGGCAAGAACCTCTTCCCCTCCAACATCGCAGGCCTTCCGACCTGGTACACCATCCGGGTCTCTCGCGAGGGGTGGATCGGCCGCAAGAAGGAGATCGACCTCCTGGTGGCCATGAACGCGGAGACGGCGCGCCAGGACGTGATGGCGCTCCCGCCAGGTGCGGTGGTCGTCTTCGATGCGCCGCTGGGCGTGGGCACGCTGCGCGACGACCTGGTCTCGTACGCGGTCCCGTTCGACAAGCTGATCGAGCCCGTCACCTCGGATGCCAAGCTCCGCAAGCTCCTGCGCAACATGTGCTACGTGGGCGTGCTGGCGCGGCTCCTCTCCATCGAGCCGGCGGAGGTGGAGCGCGCCATCGGAAAGGTCTTCGGCAAGAAGGCCAAGGCGCGCGAGCTCAACCTGGCGGCGGCCCGGGCCGGCCACGAGTGGGCAGGGAAGATCGAGAAGAAGGACGATCTCTCCGTCCGGCGGCTGGACCTCAACCGGGGCAAGCTCATCGTGGACGGCAACTCGGCCTGCGCGCTGGGGGCGCTGTTCGCGGGCGTGACGGTGGTGACCTGGTACCCGATCACGCCGTCGTCCTCGCTGGTGGAGTCCCTCATCGGCTACCTGCGCAAGTACCGGGTGTCGCCCGACGGCAAGCCCACCTTCGCGGTGGTGCAGGCCGAGGACGAGCTGGCCTCCGTCGGGATGGCCATCGGGGCGGGCTGGGCCGGCGCCCGCGCCATGACCGCCACCGCCGGGCCGGGCATCTCGCTCATGAGCGAGTTCGCGGGCCTGGGCTACTACGCCGAGGTGCCGGCGGTGATCTTCGACGTGCAGCGGGTCGGCCCCTCCACCGGGCTCCCCACCCGGACCGCACAGGGCGACGTGCTCTCGACCGCCTTCCTCTCGCACGGCGACACCCAGCACGTGCTGCTCTTCCCCGGCACGGTGGAGGAGTGCTTCACGATGGGTGTGGAGGCCTTCGACCTGGCCGAGCGGCTGCAGACGCCGGTGTTCGTGATGAGCGACCTCGATCTCGGCATGAACAACTGGATGGCCGAGCCGTTCCCGTATCCGGACCGGCCCATGGACCGGGGCAAGGTGCTCTCCAGGGAGGAGCTGGAGCGGCTGGGCGGGTTCGCCCGCTACCAGGACGTCGACGGCGACGGCATCGGGTGGCGGACGCTGCCCGGGACCGACCACCCGCGGGCGGCCTACTTCACCCGCGGCACCGGCCACGACGAGAGCTCCGGCTACAGCGAGAACCCGGCCGTCTTCGAGCAGAACATGGCCCGGCTGCGCCGCAAGCTGGACGGGGCGCGCAGCCTGGCGCCCCCGCCCGAGGTGCAGGGGAGCGGCAGCGCCGAGGTGGGCATCGTCGCCTACGGGTCCTCGCACCACGCGGTGGTCGAGACGCGCGCCCAGCTCCGCGACGAGGCGGGGATCGAGACCGACTACCTGCGCATCCGCGCCTTTCCCTTCGCGCGGGAGGTGGAGGCCTTCGTGGCCGCGCACCGGCGCGTGTACGTGGTGGAGCAGAACCGCGACGCGCAGATGCTGGCCCTGCTCAAGCTGGACCTGCCCGCCGAGCTGCTGGTCCGGCTCCGCTCGGTGGCGCACGTGCACGGGCTGCCGCTGGATGCGCGCTCGGTGACCGAGGAGATCGTCGGAAAGGAGCGGCTCTCGTGACCATCCCCGCCGGCGCGCCCGCGCCCCGCACCAACCGCCTCGGGCTCTCCGTGGTCGACTACCGCGGCAGCAAGACCACCCTGTGCGCGGGCTGCGGCCACAACGCCATCTCCGAGCGGATCCTGGAGGCCGTGTTCGACCTGGGCGTCCCGCCCGAGCGGGTGGTGAAGCTCTCCGGCATCGGCTGCTCCTCGAAGAGCCCGGCCTACTTCATGAGCCGGTCGCACGCCTTCAACGCGCTGCACGGGCGCATGCCGGCGGTGGCGACCGGGGCCATGCTGGCCAACCGCAACCTGCTGGCGCTGGGCGTCTCCGGCGACGGGGACACCGCCTCCATCGGCATGGGCCAGTTCGCCCATCTGATGCGACGCAACCTGCCCGTCATCTACATCATCGAGGACAACGGCGTGTACGGCCTCACCAAGGGCCAGTTCTCGGCCACCGCCGACCGGGGCGCCACCCTCAAGACCGGCGTGGTGAACGACCTGCCCGCCATCGACACCTGCGCCCTGGCCATCCAGCTGGGGGCGAGCTTCGTGGCCCGTTCCTTCTCCGGCGACAAGCGGCAGCTCTCCACGCTGCTCAAGGCGGCCCTCTCGCACCACGGCACCGCCATGCTGGACGTGGTCTCGCCCTGCGTGACCTTCAACGACCACGAGGGCTCGACCAAGTCCTACGCGTACATGAAGGACCACGATGCCCCCATCCACGAGCTGTCCTACGTGCCGCCGCGCGAGGACATCGCCGTGGAGTACGATCCCGGGACGACCGTCGAGGTCACGATGCACGACGGCTCGCGGCTGCGGCTCCGGAAGCTGGAGGAGGGCTACGACCCGCGCGACCGCGTCCAGGCCATGACCAGGCTGATGGAGTCGTCGCGCAGCGACGAGGTGCTGACCGGGCTGCTCTTCGTGGACGTGAAGGCGCCGTCGTTCCTGGATGTGCTGGGCCTCCCCGACGCGCCGCTCGCCACCCTGCCCGAGGCGGCGGTCCGGCCGTCCCGTCAGGCCCTCCAAGAGATCCTGGAGGGGATGCGGTAGCGCCTGAGGCGCCGGCTGAGCCGTTCCGGGTCGCTGTGACCCGGGGCTACGCGAGCGCGCCCCCTCAGCGCGCCAGGAAGCCCGGCCAGAACCGGTACCGGCAGCCGCCCTGGCTGCGCTGCTGGACCAGGGTGCCGTCCCAGCCCTGGTCGACGGCGCCGGTGGTGCACGCGCCGCCCTCGCCCGGTAGCGTCACCCGCCCGCACAGCCTGCCCGTGGGCGAGCGCAGCTCGATGGCCTGCCCGCAGTCCAGCGACGGCTGGCCCGGTGGCGGGAACAGCGCGTACCCGCGGTTCCCGCGCGTGAGGCGGAAGATCCAGGTCGCGCGGTCGGCCAGCCATCCGGGCAGCGCGGCCGAGCGCGTGGACAGGTGCGGATAGACCCGCTGGAAGATCCCGTCGGAGCGCAGCGCCAGCCCGCCGTCGAGCAGGGGGAGGAGCTGGAGGTCATGGGCGCCGAGGGTCGCGGACCCGATCACCCCCGCGTAGTCCTCGGCCCTCACCTCGGTGGCGACCGGCTTCCCGGCGCCGTCGAGCCACCACACGTCCAGCTGGGCCGAGTGCTGCCAGAGGGTCAAGGACTCGCCCCGCGTCGAGATCCCGGTCGCCAGGAACGCGACGGCGTGCTCGTCGCTGGCGCCGAAGCGGAGGTTCTGCGCCCAGCGGGCCTGGCCGGAGGCGTCGAAGCGCTGTGCCTCGACGTCGCTCCAGTGGTTGTGGAACGCATCGGTCTCCGCCACCGCCGTGGCCGAGCCGCCCAGGGGATCCTGCGCCAGGGACCACCCGTCGAGCCGGCTCTGCGTCGGCGCGGCCGTGGCGGCGAGCTCGCGCACGAGATCGCCCCCGGGCGAGAAGGTCCGGAGCATCACGGAGAGGAACGGGACGGTCGGGTCGAGCGTGATCACGCCCAGGCCGTGCCAGCCCGAGGGTTGCGGGACGAGCGGCCAGGCCGAGAAGGTGCGCGCGGCGGCGCCGGAGGGCGTGAATACCTGCCAGATCGCCCGGTCGCCGGAGCGCGCCGGAACGGCCACGTGGCCGGTGCCGTCGGAGGTACCCGCTCCGCAGGTCCCGGCCGGAGGTGTCCACTGGACGTCGAGGGAAGGCGGCGCGCGGTCCGGGACGATCCCGTCGCACTCGGGGCTCGGGTCGACTCGCTCGACGAGCGCGGTCCCGGGGGGCGCGCCCTGCCCGGCGGGGCCGGTCGAGCCGGTGGGGCCGGTCGAGCCCGTCGGGCCGGGGCTCCCCACCGGACCGCCCCCGCCACATCCACCGCTGCAGGCGGTGGCGAGCGCGAACAAGGGAACCCAACCGGCACGCACGCGGATAGAGTCGCCACGCGCCGGCGCGCGCGCATGCGCCGCTCTCGGGTGGGCAGCCGAGGTGGCGTGCGGCGCGCCGCGGGGCGGAGTACAGATCGCGCCATGGCCAGGACGATCCGCATTCACGAGACGGGTGGACCCGAGGTGCTGCGCCTCGACGACGTGGCGGTGGGGGAGCCGGGGCCTGGGCAGGCGCGCGTTCGCAACGCCGTGATCGGCGTCAACTTCGTCGACATCTATCACCGGAGCGGGCTGTACCCGCTCCCGCTCCCGCATGCGCTCGGGAGCGAGGCGGCCGGCAAGGTGGAGGCCGTCGGACCCGGGGTGACCGAGGTCGCCCCGGGCGATCGCGTGGTGTATCTCGCCCCCGCACCCGGAGCGTATGCGGAGGCGCTGCTCCTGCCGGCCGAGCGCCTGGTGAAGCTCCCGGCGGGCGTGTCCGACGACGTGGCGGCGGCGGTGTTCCTGAAGGGGCTGACGGTCCAGTCCTTCATCCGCCGCACGTACCCGGTGAAGCGCGGCGACATGGTCCTGTGGCACGCGGCGGCGGGGGGGGTCGGCCTCATCGCCGTCCAGTGGCTCAAGGCGCTGGGGGCGACGGTGATCGGCACGGTCGGCTCGGACGAGAAGGCCGACCTGGTCCGCGCGCACGGCTGCGAGCACGTCATCGTCTACACGCGCGAGGACTTCGTGACCCGCGTCAAGGAGATCACCAACGGTGCGGGCCTACCGGTGGTGTACGACTCGGTGGGCAAGGCCACCTTCGAGGGTTCGCTGGAATGCCTGCGGCCGATGGGAATGATGGTCACCTTCGGCAACGCCTCGGGCCCGGTCGCGCCCATCGCTCCCGCGGTCCTGACCCAGCACGGCTCCCTGTTCCTGACGCGCCCGTCGGTCACGCACTACGTCGCGGCCCGCGCCGACCGGGAGGCCGCCGCCGCGGACCTGTTCCACCAGCTCGAGGCCGGGCGCATCCAGGTCCGCATCGGCGGTCGCTGGCCCCTGGCCGAGGCGGCCGAGGCGCAGCGGGCGCTCGCCTCGCGCAAGACCACGGGATCCCTGCTCCTCCTTCCGTGATCCCACGCGCGCCCGCGCCCCCGCCCGGCCCGGCCCTTGACGCATGGCGTCTTTGCAGGCGGCGGGTGCCCCCAGGGTCTTGTTTTCGCCTGGACCGCTCTCGTCTAGGATCTCGCCTTCCACTCGAGGAGGCGATCCACATGCTGGCCCCATCCTACGTGAGTGGCATCTCCCAGGTGCCGCTCCTCGGCGAGACCATCGGACAGAACCTGCGCCGCACCGTCGAGCGGTTCCCGGATCGGGAGGCGCTCGTGTCCGTTCCCCAGGGCTACCGGGCCACCTACCGGCAGTTCTGGGATGAGACCTCGCTGTTGGCGCGCGCCCTCATGACACGCGGGGTGAAGAAGGGGAACCGGGTGGGAATCTGGTCGCCCAACCGGTTCGAGTGGGTGGTGATCCAGTACGCCACCGCGCGCATGGGCGCGATCCTGGTGAACGTCAACCCCGCCTACCGCATGCACGAGCTGGAGTACGCGCTCAAGCAGTCCGGGGTCTCGACGCTGCTGCTGGCCAAGCGGTTCCGCACCGCCGACTACGTCGGGATGGTGCGCGAGGTCCAGCTGCGCTGCCCCGAGCTGGAGCAGACCATCGTCATCGACGAGGAGTGGAAGGCGCTGCACGACGACGCGCTCAAGCTCTCCGAGGACGAGCTCCAGCACCGGGAGCACGAGCTGCAGTTCGACGACGCCATCAACATCCAGTACACCAGCGGCACCACCGGCTTCCCCAAGGGCGCCACCCTCTCGCACCACAACATCCTCAACAACGGCTACTTCATCGGAGAGTACTGCCGGTACACGGACCGCGACCGGGTCTGCATCCCGGTCCCCTTCTACCACTGCTTCGGCATGGTGCTGGCCAACCTGGCCATCACCACCCACGGCGCCTGCATGGTGATCCCGGGCGAGAGCTTCGACCCGGCGGCGGTGATGAAGACCGTCCAGGACGAGAAGTGCACCTCGCTCTACGGCGTGCCGACCATGTTCATCGCCGAGCTGGAGCACCCCGACTTCGCCAAGTTCGACTACTCCAGCCTGCGGACCGGCATCATGGCCGGCTCGCCCTGCCCGGTGGAGGTGATGAAGAAGGTCCAGAAGGACATGCACATGCCGGAGGTCACCATCTGCTACGGCATGACCGAGACCTCGCCGGTCTCGACGCAGTCCCGGACCGACGATCCGCTGGAGAAGCGCGTCTCCACCGTGGGCCGGGTGCACCCCCACGTCGAGGTGAAGATCGTCGACGCCACCACCGGCCGCATCGTGCCGCGCGGCACGCCCGGCGAGCTGTGCACCCGCGGCTACTCGGTGATGCTGGGCTACTGGAACGATCCCAAGGCCACCCGCGAGGCCATCGACGAGGGGCGGTGGATGCACACCGGCGACCTGGCCACCATGGACGAGCAAGGCTACGTGAACATCGTCGGACGCATCAAGGACATGGTCCTGCGCGGCGGCGAGAACATCTTCCCGCGTGAGGTGGAGGAGTTCCTCTACACGGTGCCCGGCATCGCCGACGTGCAGGTGATCGGCGTCCCGGACGCCAAGTACGGCGAGGAGCTCATGGCCTGGGTCAAGCTGCGCGCCGGCGCCGCCCTGACCGGCGACGAGATCCGCGCCTACTGCAGGGGCAAGATCGCCACCTACAAGATCCCGCGCTACTAGAAGTTCGTCGACGGCTTCCCCATGACCGTGAGCGGCAAGGTGCAGAAGTACAAGATGCGCGAGGTGGCCATCCAGGAGCTGGGGCTGCAGGCGGCGGCGGCCATCCGCACCGCCTGACCAGGAACGCCAGGTGCCGCCCCCGCCATCCATGGTGGCCTGACCACTTGACCGCCGGCCCATGTTTCCGTACGCTCGGTGAGATCCGGGGTGGGATGGGCGCTCCACCCGAGCGCGCCGCGGCGTCCGGCCGGGCACCGCGGGACGTGCGGGGCTTGCCTTTCGGAGGACCACATAGAACCGGAGGGATCATGACCGTGAAGAACATCCTGGTCCGCAGCGCGATGTGGATGGCCGTGCTCTCGCTCGTGGCGGGGCGGGCCTGGGCGGCGGAACCCCAGATCGTCCTCAAGCTGGCCGAGGTGCACCCCCAGGGCTACCCGACGGAGCTGGCCGACGAGGAGTTCGGGCGGCTGGTGGCGGAGCGGAGCGGCGGACGCATCAAGGTCGAGGTCTACCCCGGGGCGCAGCTGGGCGACGAGAAGGCCGCCATCGAGCAGGTGCAGATCGGCGCGCTGGCCTTCACCCGCGTCAGCTCCGCCCCCATGGCCCAGTTCTCGAAGCAGCTGGGCGTGTTCTCGCTGCCGTACATCTTCGACAGCAAGGAGCACATGTGGGCCTTCCTGAACGGCCCGGGCGGCCGGAAGATGCTCGACGGCCTGACCTCCTCCGGCTTCGTGGGCCTGGCCTACTACGACGGCGGGGCCCGCAGCTTCTACGCCAGCAAGCCCATCACCAAGGCCGCGGACCTGAAGGGCCTCAAGTTCCGGGTCATCCAGAACGAGTGGTCGGTGAAGATGGTCAACGCGCTGGGCGCCAACGCCACCCCCATGGCCTACGGCCAGGTGTTCAGCGCCATCCAGACCGGCGTCATCGAGGGGGCGGAGAACAACGCGCCCTCGTACCTCACCGCCAGCCACTACCAGGTGGCCAAGAACTACCTGCTCGACGGGCACCAGCGCATCCCGGAGCTCCTGGTGATGAGCAAGACGGTCTTCGACACGCTCTCCAAGGACGACCAGGCGCTCATGAAGAAGGCCGCGGCCGACTCGGTCGCCAAGCAGCGCGAGCTGTGGGACAAGTTCGAGGGCGAGGCGCTCGCCAAGGTGAAGACCGCCGGGTGCACCGTCACCGAGGTCAAGGACCCGACGCCCTTCCAGAAGGCGATGAAGCCCGTCATCGCGGAGGCCAAGGCGCAGTTCGGCGAGGCGCTCGACGCCATCGCCGCCGCGCGTCCGAAGAAGTGACGCCGAGCCGGCCGGGCCGCCCTCCGGCCCCTCCCCGCGCCGGCTGCCCATCCGCGCCATCCACGCACTTCCCGTGAATGCCGAGCCCCAGCGGGGCGACCGGCGAGGCGTTTGCCCGCCGCATCGCCGGCGCGGCGGGGCCACGCTCCCGCCCTGCCCGGATGCGGCGCGCGGTGTCTACCTTTCGAGCGAACGCGTGCGGGAGGGCTCGCGCGCGGAGGGAAGCTCGGCCACGAGATGGAGGGGATGAACATGCGAAAGGCGGCAGTGCTGGCGGCCATCCTGACGGCCACGGCGGCATGGGGGGCGGGCGTGAAGAGCCCGCACGACGCGCAGGGCAGCCGGGCGAGAACCTCGGCTGCGAGCGGAACCGGATCGGCGCAGCCGGCGGCGGCCAGCGAGGCGAACGCGAACGCCCAGGCGAACGCAGTCCCGAACGCCCAGGACAAGGAGAACGCGGAGCGCGATCAGCTCTCCCAGGACGACTTCACGCTGAAGGGGACGGTCGCCAAGGTGTCCGGAAGGTCGGTCACCGTCAACCGCGACAACTCCATGCCCGCCACGCTGGAGGTGGATCGGGCCACCAAGATCGAGGTGGACGGGAAGGCGGCCCAGCTCTCGGCCGTGAAGCCCGGCGACGACCTCAAGGCCTCCTTCAACCTGCACGGCACGAGGCCCATCGCCGTCGATCTGAAGGCGAGCTCGAAGAAGTGAGCGCCGGGCCCCGGCCAGGAATCCCCCCGGGCGGCGCAGCCCGGGGTGGTTCCCCGCCGTCCACCGCCGGGAGGCCCCGACCCGGTGGCCGGCCGTCGCGGCATCCGTCCTCGGGTCGGCCGTCCCGGGCGGCTCCCTTCGGGATGGGTCCATTCCTCCGTGGGTGCGGGTCGGCAACCGTGATACAACGCGTCCGTGTGCTCCGGCCGGAGGGAGGGCGATGCCGACCCGGCGACTGCGGTTCGCGCTTCTCCTGGTGGACGAGAAGAACCCGTATCAGCTGATGCTCCAGGCCGACGCCGAGGCCATGGCGCGGCGCATGAACGTGGAGCTGGAGGTCCACTTCTGCGCCCGCGAGGCGGGCGAGCAGCTGCGCCGCTTCTACACCCACCTGCAGGCCGAGCCGGCCGAGCGGCCTCACGCCATTCTCATCGTACCCCACCGCGACGCCGTGCTGGTGCGCGCCGCCCGGGAGGCGGCGGAGCTCGGGATCGGGCTGGCGGTGCTGAACCGGGTGCCGGCCAACCTGGAAGCGGTGCGGCTGGAGCACCCCGAGGTCCCGGTGCTGAGCTTCAGCCCGGATCAGACGGACATCGGCCGCATCCAGGGGGAGCAGTTCAACACGCTGCTCCCCAGGGGAGGGCGCCTGGCCTACGTGCGCGGAGACACCACCACCGCCTCGTCGCGGGAGCGGCAGGCCGGGATGGAGGAGATGGTCCAGGGGATGCCCATCGAGGTGAACGTGCTGGAGGGCGCCTGGGTGGCCGAGCAGGCGCGCAAGAGCGTCGCCTTCTGGCTCCGCTCGATGGCGCTGATGAATGCGCCGGTGGACCTGATCGGCTGCCAGAACGACGACATGGCGCTGGGGGCTCGCGCGGCGGTCGAGGCCGTGGCCGCCGAGCTGAACCGCCCGGAGCTGAAGACGGTCCCCATCACCGGCTGCGACGGCGTGCCGGCGCATGGACAGAAGTATGTCTCGACCGGCCTGCTGGCCGCGACCATCATCAGCCCCTCCACCTCCGGGGCCGCGGTGGAGGCCCTGGCGCTGTTCTATTCCCGCGGAGAGCAGCCGCCGGCCAGGACCGTGCTCAAGGCGCGGTCCTTCCCGGACCTCGCCTCGCTGGCGGCGCGGGGGAGGGTGGGGCCGACGCCCCGCCGGTAGCGGCCCGGCGCCGACGACGGCCGGTCAGCTCTTCACGGCCTGCAGCGTGTAGGTCGCGGCCAGGCGCTCCGGGCGCTCGCGCAGGCGGTGCTCGCCGTGCTCGTCGGCGACGGTGGCGCCCTCGAGGAAGTCCCACGGCGCGGAGTCGTGCTCCTCGATGCCGGTGAGCGTCATGCCGACGTCCATCAGGGCGGTGAGGATCTCGGCCAGGCCGTGGTTGAAGGAGATGGAGGTCGGCGAGGCGAGCTCGCCCTCGTGCTCCACGTACGTCTTCTTCTCGACGAAGGTCGTACCGCCGGGCACCTCGAAGTACGGATACTCCACCGCCACCAGCCCGTCGGGGCGGGGCGTGGTGAGCGCCCAGAGCATGGGATGGCCCTCGCGCAGGAAGAGCCGGCCTCCCGGCCGGAGCAGCGCGCTCACCACCGCCGCCCAGCGCCGGATGTCCGGCAGCCAGCAGAGCGCCCCGATCCCCGTGTAGACGAGGTCGAAGCGGCCGGCGCCGAGGGCCCCGACGGCCTCGTACAGCTGGGCCTCCACCCAGTCGATCTCGGCGCCGCACTCGGCGGCCAGCCGGCGCGCCACCGCCAGCGCCGGCGCGGAGAAGTCCAGCCCGGTCATGCGGGCCCCGAGCCGCGCCAGCGAGAGGGTGTCGGTCCCGATGTGACACTGCAGGTGCACGCCGCGCAGGCCGGCGATGCTCCCCAGCCGCGGCACGTCGAAGCGCACCACCTCCGAGAGCAGCACCGGGTCGGCCCGGAAGCGCTCGAGCCGGTAGCCGCGCTCGTGGATGGGCACCCGGCTGTTCCAGTTGGCCAGGTTGATGGCGAGGTATTCGGTCGACATGAGGTGCCCGGGGGCCGGTGCGAAGCCGCCGGGAACGCTTGCCACGGACGGGAGCGTCCGTCCAGGACATCCTCGCCGCCAGGCGCGTCGGCGCGCACCCGGAGCGCTCCATCACCCCTGCTTGACCTCCTGCACCAGCCTGGTGAGCGAGGCCTTGGCGTCGCCGAACAGCATGGCGGTGTTCTCGCGGTAGAAGAGGTCGTTCTCGATCCCGGCGAAGCCCGGGTTCATCGAGCGCTTCAGCACGATCACCTGCTTGGCCTGGTCCACGTCCAGGATGGGCATGCCGTAGATGGGCGAGCCCTTGTCGGAGCGGGCGGCCGGGTTGACCACGTCGTTGGCGCCGATGACCAGGGCCACGTCGGCGTTCTTGAACTCCCCGTTGATCTCCTCCATCTCCTTGAGCTTGTCGTAGGGGACGTCGGCCTCGGCCAGCAGCACGTTCATGTGGCCGGGCATGCGGCCCGCCACCGGGTGGATGGCGTACAGGACCGTCCCGCCGTTCCTCTCGATGAGCGCGGCCAGCTCGCGCACCTGGTGCTGGGCCTGGGCCACCGCCATGCCATAGCCGGGGACCACGATCACCAGGCGGGCGAAGGCCAGCTGGATGGCGGCGTCCTCGGGCGTGATGGCGTGCACGGTGAGCCCCTGGGACGTCCGGGCGGAGGCCTTGGGGGGAGAGCCGAACGCGCCGAAGAGCACGTTCCCGAAGGACCGGTTCATGGCCCGGCTCATGATGACGGAGAGGATGAAGCCGGACGCTCCATCGAGCGCGCCGGCGATGATGAGCACGTTGTTGCCGATGGCGAAGCCGGTGGCCGAGGAGGCCAGGCCGGCGTAGGAGTTGAGCAGCGAGATCACCACCGGCATGTCCGCCCCGCCGATGGGGAGCACCAGCGAGATGCCGAAGACCAGCGCCAGCGCCACCATGGCGTAGAACGCGTTCGGGTTGGCCGGCTCGACCAGTAGCCAGGCGAAGAGCCCCACCGCGGCGGCGAACATGCCCAGGGAGAGGACGTTCTGGCCGGGGAAGGTGACCGGCCGCGAGGGGAGGATCCCCTGCAGCTTCCCGAAGGCCATGAAGCTACCGGTGATGGTCAGGGCACCGAACAGCACCTCGAACCCGAGGGCCGCCATCTGCACCCGCCCCACCTGCGCGCCCTGGCCCAGGGAGTAGAACTCGGCGACGCCCACCAGCGTGGCCGCCACCGCGCCGAACATGTGCGAGATGGCGATCCGCTGCGGCATGGCGGTCATGGGCACGTACACGCCCAGCGGGTAGCCGATGACCGTGCCCAGCGCCAGGCCGGCCAGGATCCACTCGTAGCGGACGATCTCGTGGTTCACCACCGTGCCCACGATGGCCACCAGCATGCCCAGGGCGGCCAGCTGCATGCCGCGGCGGGCGCGGTCGGGGATGGTCAGGCTGCGCAGGCCCAGGATGAACAGGATCGAGGCGACCACGTAGGCGGCCTCGATGAAGAGGTCGCGGGGGGTCACTTCTTCGCCCCGTTGACCTGCCCCTGCGGAGCGGGGCCGGGCCGGCGATCGGCTCGCTTGAACATCTTCAGCATGCGGTCGGTGATGATGAAGCCGCCCACCACGTTGATGGTGGCCGAGGTCACGGCCACGAACCCGAGCACGGTGGGCAGCATCCCGCGGTCCGCGCCGGCCAGGACCAGCGACCCCACCAGCGAGATGGCGCTGATGGCGTTGGTGGCGGACATGAGCGGCGTGTGCAGCAGCGCCGGGACGCGGGTGATGGTGAAGAACCCGACGAAGCCGGCCAGGATGAACACGTACAGCTCGAGGAGGCTGGTGCCGTGTTGCATGGCTAGAGGAGGACCTTTCCCTGGTTCACGACCAGCATGGCGGTGGCGATCTCGTCGCCGGCGGCGAAGGCGCCCTCCTTCCACAGGGTGGTGACGAGGGTGAGGACGTTGCGCCCGTACATCTGGCTGGCGTGGAAGGGGACGGTGGAGGGAAGGTTGATGGCGCCGATGACCGTCACCCCCGCCTCGCGCACCGTCTCGCCGGCGCGGGTCAGCTCGCAGTTGCCGCCCGTCTCCGCCGCCAGGTCGACGATCACCGAGCCCGGGCGCATGGACCGGACCATCCCGGCCGTGATGAGCCGCGGGGCGGGCTTGCCGGGGATGGCCGCGGTGGTCACCACCAGGTCCATGTCGCGGAGGTGGGCGCCCACCGCCGCCAGCACGCGCGCCTGCTGGTCCTGGGCCAGCTCCGTGGCGTACCCGCCGGCGCCCTCGGCGGCGACCGCCGGGACCTCGACGAAGGCCGCGCCCAGCGATTGCACCTGCTCCTTCACCACGGGGCGAACGTCGAAGGCCGAGACCACGGCCCCCAGCCGCCGGGCGGTGGCGATGGCCTGCAGCCCGGCCACCCCGGCGCCGATGACGAAGGCCTTGGCGGGCGCCAGCGTCCCGGCGGCCGTGGTCATCATGGGCAGGATGCGCGGCAGGGCTGCTGCCCCCAGCAGCACCGCCTTGTATCCGGCCAGGGTCGCCTGGGACGAGAGCGCGTCCATGGACTGGGCGCGTGTGCTCCGCGGGACGCGCTCCATGGCCAGGGCGGCGATCCCCCGCGCCGCCAGGCGGTCGAGCAGCGCCCGGTTCTGGTAGGGCGCCAGCAGGCCGACCAGCATCGATCCCGGCGGGAGCAGCTCGGCCTGCTCGGCGGATGGGCGCTGCACCAGCGCCACCAGCGCGGCGCCGTCGAGGGCCGCGCGCGCGTCCGTCACCCCCGCGCCCGCGGACCGGTACGCCTCGTCCGGAAACCCGGCGGCCACCCCGGCCCCGCTCTCGATCCGGATCTCGTGCCCGGCCTTGACGAGGCGGACGACGTGGTCGGGAACCAGCGCGACGCGGTTCTCATCGGGTGCCGACTCTCGCAACACCGCTATCCGCATGCTCGCTCGCCCTCCGGCGTCCCAAGCGAGTATTCGCGGAACGGCTCAGGGAGAAGGTCCCAGCGGGGTTCTGCGCCCCTGCGCCTCTACCTGCCCTCGATGTACGACTGGAGCTGGCCGATGAGGTGCTCCTTGTCGTCGATCATCAGCTGGATGATGTCCCGCATCGAGATGATCCCCACCACCTGGCCGCCCTCCTCCACCAGCAGGTGACGGGTGGTGTGATCGCGCATCACCGCCGCCACCTCCGCCTCCGTCGCGGACGGTTCCACGCTGGGGATCTCCTGGCGCATCGCCTCCCGGATGGGCCCCCCCGGATCCCTCCCCAGGACGCACACCGTGCGCATCAGATCACGCTCGGTGACGAGCCCCACGATGCGGGCCCCGTCCCGGACCGCCACCGAGCCGATCCGGCGCTCCTCCATCAAGCGCGCCGCCTCGGCCATGGGGGCGGAAGCGTCCAGGGTCACGACTTCGCGCGTGACCTGTTTGCGGATGGCCGCCATGTTCGCCTCCTGCGAGACAGGGTGCCTCATGCGACTGCGGCAGTCTGCGCGAGCCCGCGGCGGGGCGTGACCCCTCGGGGGGCAGCGGCCGGTGCCGCTCCGGGCCAGCCGGGGGACGGGCTCTTGCCGGACCGCGAGCGGGCGGGGGGACGGCCAGCATCGCCGGTCCCCGGGCGAGATCACGTGCTAATACTGCGCGAGGAGCCGAAGGGAGGTCCTGGTGGCGGCAGCGCGGAGGAGATCCTTCGATCCGCTCTGGTACAAGGACGCGGTCATCTACGAGACCCACGTGAAGTCGTTCTACGACTCCAACGGGGACGGGATCGGCGACCTCCGCGGGCTGGTGGAGAAGCTCGATTACCTGCAGGAGCTGGGCATCACCTGCCTCTGGCTGCTGCCGCTCTTCCCGTCGCCGCTCAAGGACGACGGCTACGACATCTCCGACTACCGCACCATCCACCCCGACTACGGCACGGTCGACGACTTCCGCCAGCTGGTGGCCGCCGCCCACGCCCGCCGCATCCGGGTGCTGGTGGAACTGGTGGTGAACCACACCTCCGATCAGCACCCCTGGTTCCAGCGGGCGCGCCGCGCCGCCCTGGGCGCGCCCGAGCGCGAGTACTACGTCTGGAGCGATACCGACCAGCGCTACCGCGAGGCGCGCATCATCTTCACCGACACGGAGAAGTCCAACTGGACCTGGGATCCCGAGGCCAAGCAGTACTACTGGCACCGGTTCTTCTCGCACCAGCCCGATCTCAACTACGACAGCCCGGCCGTGCTCCGCGAGGTGCTGGACGTGCTCCGCTTCTGGGGCGACATCGGGGTGGACGGGTTCCGCCTCGACGCCGTCCCCTACCTGGTGGAGCGCGACGGGACCAGCTGCGAGAACCTGCCCGAGACCCACGGCATCCTGCGCAGCATCCGCAAGTTCGTGGACGAGAACTTCCCCGGGCGAATGCTGCTGGCCGAGGCCAACCAGTGGCCCGCCGACGTGCGGCCCTACTTCGGCGAGGGCGACGAGTGCCACATGGCCTTCCACTTCCCGCTCATGCCCCGCATCTTCATGGCGCTGCGGCTGGAGGACGTGGAGCCCATCGTCGAGATCATGCACCGGACGCCTCCCATTCCCGACACCTGCCAGTGGGGGCTGTTCCTGCGCAATCACGACGAGCTGACCCTGGAGATGGTCACCGCCGACGAGCGCGACTACATGTACCTGGCCTACGGCCAGGACCCGCGCATGAAGCTCAACGTGGGGATCCGGCGGAGGCTGGCGCCGCTGGTCGACAACAGCCGGCGGCGCATCGAGCTCCTCAACTCGCTCCTCCTCTCCTTTCCCGGCACGCCCATCGTCTACTACGGCGACGAGATCGGCATGGGCGACAACATCTACCTCCACGACCGCAACGGCGTGCGCACGCCCATGCAGTGGAGCCCGGACCGGAACGCCGGCTTCTCCCGGGCCGATCCGGGGCGCCTCTACTCGGCCCCCATCTCCGACCCGGTCTACGGTTACCAGGCCGTCAACGTCGAGGCCCAGCTGCGCGACTCCTCGTCCCTGCTGCACTGGATGCGCAACACCATCGCCCTGCGCAAGCTGTTCCGGGCCTTCGGGCGCGGCACCATCGAGTTCCTGGCGGTGAAGAACCGCAAGGTGCTGGCCTACGTGCGCCGCCTCGACGAGGACGTGCTCCTGTGCGTGGCCAACGTCTCGCGTTTCGCCCAGCCGGCCGAGCTGGACCTCTCCGCCTTCGAGGGCTACGCCCCGGTGGAGATGCTCGGGTACACGGAGTTCCCGCGGGTGGGCAAGCTGCCCTACTTCCTCACCCTGGCCCCCTACACCTTCCTCTGGTTCGAGCTGCGCAAGCCGTGAACCGACGACGGTCCAGCCCTGGAGCGGCGCGCCCCAACCGCCGCGCAGAGCGGTATGATCGCCTGCACATGGCACCGACCAGACGTACCCGGAAACGTCCGGTGGAGCAGGCCGCGGGCCGGCGGACGTCGCTCAAGCACATCGCCGCCCTGACCGGCTACTCCATCACCACGGTGAGCATGGTGCTGAACGGGAGGGCCGAGGAGTTCAACATCTCGGCCGAGACCCGCGACCTGATCCTGGCCGCCGCCAAGGAGCACAACTACCAGCCCAACCTGCACGCGCGCAGCCTGCGCAACCGGACCACCAACATCCTCGGGTTGATGGTCCCGACCCTGAACAACAGGTTCTTCAGCGAGATGGCCGAGTGCTTCGAACGGCTGGCGCGCCGGGACCAGAAGATCGCCCTCATCACCGTCACCAACTACGACCGGCAGGAGGAGCTCGACACCGTCAACTACTTTCTCTCGCAGAACGTCGAGTGCGTGTTCACCGCCAACCCCATGGCGCTGGAGGACGTCTCCCGCCTGTGCAGCCGCGCCGGGACCCGGCAGATCCTGCTCGACGCCCAGCAGAGCGACAAGCACACCATCTCCACCGACAACCTCGACGCCAGCCTGGTCCTGACCCGGATGCTGCTCGAGTCGTTGCGCATGGCGGGACGCAAGGGGCGCGTCTACTACGTGGGCGGGATGGCCGATCACGTCGTCACCCGGATGCGCCTGCAGGGGTTCCGGACCGCCCTGCAGGAGCGCGGGCTCCGCTACAGCGACGACCTGTTCGTGGAGACGATCTTCGACCCCGACTCGGCCTACCGCAAGATCGAGCTCCTGTTCCGCAACCGCAACGACATCGGCGGCATCTTCGTCAACTCGTTGCTGGCCATGGACGGGCTGGTGCGCTTCTTCGGCGAGTCCCCCGAGGCGTGCCGGCCGGTCCACTACGGGGTCTTCGACTACCACCCGCTCATGAACCTGCTGGTCGACCTGCACGTCGCGGCCATCAAGCAGAACCCGGAGCTCATGATCCAGAAGGCGTACGAGATCTTCGGGAACCCGGGCGCGCACCGCTCCGAGCGGCTCCAGTTCGTGCCCTACGAGCTGATCCTCACGCCCGCCATGCGGCGCCTGGTCCCGGAGCCCCGCGCCGCGGCGGCGCGCCCGACGGCCAGGAACAGCGGGCGATCCTGATCGCGGAGGAATCTCCCGGACGCGGCGGGCGCGGGTGTGGGCCGGTCTTGCCGCCCGTGGGGACCTGTAGGGGAGGCCGCCCGGCGCGGGCCGTCCGCTCGGTCCTTGACCGCCCACCCCGGACCAGGGAACCCTGGCCGGGAACCGCGCTCGAGTCGACGGCGTGGATCCGGCGGCACGTGTTGCCGAGGTAGGGGCGCTGCCGGCGGCAGGCCAGCGCGGGGGCCGGTCGAGCGCTCACGGCCGCCGGGGTCGATCAGAGCGCCTCCAGGAAGGCGACCAGGTCGTCCTCCTCCTCGGGGCTGAAGACGAAGCCCAGCGCCATCTCGTAGTGGTGGACGACCTCCGGGAGCGTGGGCGCGATGCCGTTGTGGAAGTACGGTGCGCGGGCGGACACGCCGCGGAGGGACGGAACCTTGAACCGATCCACGTCCGCCCAGCTCCCCGTGCGCAGGGCCCCACCCGGGTCCGTCGTCTGCCGCAGCTCTCCGGTGGTGCGGTTGCGCAGAGTGTACAGCGGCATGCCCGGCTGCCGGAACTCCAGGCGGGAGGCGCCGACGTCGAAGAGCCTTCCCTGGATGTTGCTGCCGTTGTTCCGGGCATCGTGGCAGCCGCGGCAGCTGCGCCCGTTCGCGTTGGTCGCGTTGAAGAGCTCCTGCCCGCGCGCGATGGCGGCGCGCGCGCGGTCCTGCCGTGGGGTGGTGCAGGATCCCGGCGGGAGATCGATCCAGGCGTCGTACAGGTCGAAGCGGTCATCCACCGCCGCCTGCGCCGAGAGGTTCTCGGGGCCGCCGCGGGCGCCGCAGGCCGTGAGGAGGCCGGCCCCGAACACGAACTGCTGCGCGAACCGCAGGCCCTCCTCGTAGGTGACGATCTCCTGCACCAGGTCGGCCGCGGGAGGCGATCCCTGCTGCGCCCCGGCGATGTTGCCGTTGGCCTGGCTGGTGAGGCCCGCGTGGACGTCGCCGGAACCTTTGCCGTCCTGATCGTGCCACCCGATGTTGCGGGCGATGTGGAAGTTGGCGGTGGCGAGAGGTCTCCGGAACGCCACCACGCGGGCCGGGGACCCCCCGGCGCCGAGCGGGTCGTCGATGGCGACGATCTCGAACTCCGCGTCGGCCGGGACGGCGCCGCCGCGCCGGAACAGGCCTCTTCGCAGCATGCTGTAGGACGCATGCCGCGCGGCCGGCGTCGAGACGTCCGCCCCCGGGCTGTTGGCGTCGAGCAGGTTGAACAGCGGATCCGTTCCCTGGGTGAGCGCGAACTTCAGCTCGACGTCGATGGGCCGGATGCTCCAGCCGGCCTGCACCAGGTGGCACGACGCGCAGGAGCGCCCGTTCGAGCCCTGCGGCACGTGAAAGGGATTGTCCAGGTCGACGAACCCCGCCGTGCTGAAGGTGGCGGCCGCTCCTGCTGCGTCCAAAAAGGGGAAGCCGTTCGGGAGGCGATCGATGTGGAGCGCGCCCGGGCTCTCCATGGCCTCGACCGGGGCTGCATCGAGCGGCGGCGAGCCCGACGGCGCACAGGCGGCGGCCAGCCAGCCGGAAGCGAGCAAGGAAACCGCAGAGACGCGTGACGCGCGACGCATGTGGTCCATGAGACCCCCGAGCCAGAGCGCTGGAGTGGAATGACGGCTGCCCTCTCGACAGGAGGGCGCGCGCGGGCCGGACACATCGCCCGGGGGCACCCCAATTGCCCGTGCTGGCGGGGCGGGGCGCCGCCGCGAGGGGCGCCAGGCGGTCGCCCGGCGGCAGCCTACCGATCGGTGATCTTGGCCATCCGCGCCAGCCGTGCCGCCAGCGCCGGCGAGAACGCCTCGTCACGCACGCGCCAGCGCCAGTTCCCGCCCAGGGTGGCGGGCCGGTTCATGCGGGCGGCGTTGCCGAGGCCGAGCACGTCCTGCATGGGGAAGACGACCGTGTCGGCCACCGAGGTGAGCAGGGCCCGGATCATCACCCAGTTCATCTCCCGGCCGTCCGTGCCCAGGTACTCCCGCGCCAGGGTCTTCTCGGCCTGCACGTCCGCCGCGCTCCGGACGCTCCCCTCCACCCCGCCCTCCCACCAGCCCATGGTGGTGTCGTTGTCGTGCGTGCCCGTGTAGGCGACCAGGTCGCGCGAGTAGCTGTGGGGGCGGAAGGTGGGCGCCTGCGGATCCTTGCCGAAGGCGAACTGCAGGACCGCCATGCCGGGGAAGCCGAAACGGCGCCGCAGCACCTCCACCTCGGGGGTGATGACGCCCAGGTTCTCGGCGATGAAGGGCAGCGGCCCGAGCGCCCGCTCCAGGGCCTCGAAGAGGGCGGGGCCGGGACCTGGGACCCAGGCGCCCTCGACGGCGGTGGGGCAGGAGGCGGGGATGCGCCAGTAGGCCTCGAAGCCCCGGAAGTGATCGAGCCGGATCCGGTCGACCATGGCCAGCGTGCCGCGCACCCTGCCGATCCAGAACGCGTAGCCCTCCAGCGCCACCCGCGCCCAGTCGTAGATGGGATTGCCCCAGCGCTGCCCGGAGGTGCTGAAGTAGTCGGGCGGGACCCCCGATACGGACCGCGGCTCGCCCGAGGGCGCCAGGTCGAACAGGTCGGGGCGCGACCACACCTCGACGGAGTCGTGGGCCACGTAGATGGGCACGTCGCCGACGAGGGTGATGTCCAGCGCGCGGCAGCGCGCCCGCAGCGCTTCCCACTGCCGGAAGAAGCACCACTGCGCGAACACGGCGGCGTCGACCGCGGCGGCGTGGCGTTCCCGCGCCTCCTCCAGCGCTCCCGCCTCGCGCCCCGCCAGCGGGGCCGGCCAGGCGGTCCAGGGCTGGCCGCCGTGCGCATCCTTGAGCACCGTGAAGAGCGCCCAGTCCTCGAGCCAGCTCGCCTCGCGCGCGCGGAAGTCGGCCAGGTCGGCGCGCGGCTCGCTGCCGGCCCGGGCGCGGAACGCCTCGGCGGCGCGCGCCAGCCGCGATCGCTTCCAGAGGAGCGCCTGTTCCAGGTCGGCCGAGTCGGGCGATCCCGCGGGGGCGCCGGCCAGATCGGCGTCCGAGAGCCAGCCCTCGTTTCGCAGCACCTCGAGCGAGACCAGCAGCGGGTTCCCGGCGCGCGACGAGAGCGCCTGGTAGGGCGAGTCGCCGTACCCGGTGGGCCCGAGCGGGAGCATCTGCCAGACCCTCTGGCCGGCCTGGGCCAGCCAGGTCACGAACCGGTGGCCGGCCGCGCCCAGATCGCCCGCGCCGTGGGGCCCGGGTAGCGAGGTCGGGTGGAGGAGGATGCCGCTGCGTCGATCGCTCATGGCCGCCCTGGAGGTTCGCTAGAGATGCTGGATCTTCTGCTTCTCGCGCACCTCGCCCTCGGACGGGGGCGCCGGTTCCTGCGGCAGGCGCCGTTCCAGCGCCCGGGCCACCGCGTCGCGCGCGCCCAGCCCCACCGCCAGCGCCAGCGCCAGCATGATCCCGCCCAGCACGATGCCGAAGGCCATCGTGGCCAGCCCGCCGCCGACGCCGACGTGCTCCAGAGCCATGGCCGCGGCCAGCACGAACACCAGCCACTTCACCGCTAGTGCCAGGTGGCGGGCCTGCTGGATCTGCCGGTTGACCGCGCCGATGAGGACGTTCCGCTCCAGGAAGCGCGCCGCCCCGACCCCCACCAGGAAGATGAGGATGCCGACCACCAGGCGAGGGAGGAAGTTCAGGATGGTGAGCCCGAGCGCGGTGGTGGTGCTCGCCCCGAGCACGTCCAGCGCCACCGCCACCCCGGCCACGACCACGAACCAGAAAGCGCCCCGCGCCACCAGCCAGGACGGCTCATGATGCGGGGCCAGGCTCCGGCCGGTGGTCATGCCCCACTCGCGCGCCCGCCGGTCGAAGCCCACCCGCGCCAGCAGGTGGCGCAGCAGCGAGCGCACCAGCGCGGCCAGCGCCAGCGCGCCCGCCAGCACCAGCAGCATGGCCACCAGCGCCGGCAGATCGGCCACCATCACCGCGCTCAGCCGCGCGAACGCCTCCGAGAGCACCCTGCCGACCTGTGTCCACATGGTGAAGGCCTCCTAGGGGCTGAACCGGTCCGGCCACCGCCAGCGTGAGATGATGTACGGCTTCTCCGCCTCGAAGACGGCGCACAGCTGCTCGACCCGCGCCTCGGCCTCCGGCGGTGTGAGCGGCGCCACCTCGTTCACGAACCCCGCCACCCAGCCCAGGTACAAGGGGGTGAGCGAACGGAGCAGCTGCTCGCGGTCCATCGCCTTCACCCGCCAGCCGACCGCGAAGTCGTAGACGATCCTGGCCCACAGCCAGTCGGGCATGCGGAAGGCCTCGGCCGGTTCGCGCGGGATGCGCTGCAGCGCCAGCAGCGTCTGCGGCGGCAGGACCTCGCTCCACAGCCTGCGCAGGTCCTGCCAGCCCAGCGCGAAGGCCGACACCAGCGGCCCGGGCTCGGGCGGGGGGGCCGGCTCGTCGGGCGGGCGCTCCTCGCCGAAGGTCGCCACCGGCTGCGAGCCGCGCACCCGCATCCAGCGGTGCGCGAGCTGCTCCATCTCGCGGAAGACCGTGGCCAGCACCTGGGCCAGCGCCGAGGGCACGTCTCTGGGCTGGGCGCGCGGGCGGGGGCGCGGTCCCAGGTAGACCTGCGCGATGCGGCCGTCGCCGGCGATGGCCAGGGTGATGGCCCAGAGATCGCCGCCGCTGGGGGTGGCGATCCGCCAGGCGTCGTCGCGCAGGAGCACCTCGCCCAGCCGCGCCGAGACCACGATCTCCGACCCGATGGGCTGGCGCAGGCGGTAGCCGAACAGGGAGCGCGTCAGCGGGTAGACGATGCCGGTGACCAGCACGCCGTCGAACCGGCCGCGGGCGTAGGCCGGCGCCACCAGGTCGAACCCGCCCGACAGCACCGGATCGAGCAGCGCCCGCAGCCACCCCGCCTCGGCGGGGCGCGGCATCGGCGCCAGCAGGGCGCAGGCCGGGGCGCCCAGGTTGTTGGCCAGCTCGACCAGCGCCGGCAGCGCACCCGCCGGCGAGTTCGAGGCGGCGAGCACGACGGGAGGCTCGTTGCCTGCGCCGGACGGGAGCAGGTCTCCGGGCGCGGTCGCGCCCCGCGGATCGCTGGAGAGCACCACCGCCAGCGTCCGCTGGTCCGCGTAGGCCTGGCGGAGGCCGGCCTGGACCGCCACGGCCGCCTCGCTGGCGCCGAGGAGGTCGGGATCGGCGGGAACGCCCACCACCACCTGCGGGGCGAGCGCGCTTTCCGCCTGAGAAGGCTCGAGCACGCGCCATAAGGTAACGGGTTTCCGTGCAGGGCGGCGAATCTCCGAGCGCGCGCAGGCCCCGCCGGGGGCGGGGCGGGCGCCCGTCAGGTCGCGCCCTGGCGAGCCGCCTCGCCGGGGGGAGCTTCCAGGGCGGGCCGCAGCGGTGGCGGCGCCCGCAGCGGACGCCCGGCGCGGGCGAAGAGCCAGGACACGGCCGCGACCAGGGGCAGCGCCGATGCCGGCCCGGTCAGCCCCAGGAGGCGGCCGGCGTTCAGCGCGAAGCCGATCCAGGCGCCGGTGCTGGAGCGCGAGCGGAGGTCCGGCCAGACGTCCCAGCGCACCGACCAGGATCCCCGCCACGGGACCAGGCCGCCGCCGGCGCGCTCCAGCTCGCGGAGGCGGTCGAAGAGGAACGCGTCGTTGCTGAAGGGATCGCCGAAGGAGGCGACCAGGGTCTGGCCCGCGGAAGCGAGCAGGAGCGGGACCCCGGCCCACCACCAGACCCGGGGCAGGAAGGCCAGCGGGAGCAGCAGGAACGGCACGGCCGGGATCAGGTGGCGCGCGACGTAGGTGTAGCCGCCCCACCACAGGCCGAATCCGGAGTTCACGATCAGGAAAGAGAGGAAGACGGCCCCGCACAGCGCCGCCTCGGCGCGCCAGCCGGGCCGGCGGAACATGAACCAGAGCCCGGGAAAGGCCAGCAGGAGCGCCGGCGCACTCACGAACAGTCCGCGGGCGGGGTGCAGCGTGAGGAAGTAGACGACGTCCAGGCGCGGGGCGCCGATGCCCACCAGGCCATGGTCGTGGAAGGTGCGGTAGAACGGCGAGGCCAGGTTCTCGTATCCCAGCGAGAAGGGCGAGCCGAAGCAGGACAGGTTGTGGAGCGCGACGGCCAGCCCGAAGGGCGCGACCCCGAGCAGCGGGCCGACCCAGGTGCGCGCCCGCCCGAGCTGGCCGCGCTGGCCCAGCCGGAAGAGCCCGCAGGCGGCGATGAGCAGGGTGGCGGGGGCGGTGGTGTACTCGGTGGCCGCCGCCAACCCCAGGAGGGCGCCGGCGCCGGCCAGGTCGCGCCAGCGCGGGGGCAGGGGCCCGCGGGCCAGGTGCCGGACCAGGGCGAAGGCCAGGAACAGCAGTGCCCCCGCGAGCGCGTGGCCGAAGAGCGCCGTGCCGAACGGAAGGAGGGGCGTCGCCACCAGGCCGGCCAGGGTCGCGGCCGCGCCCGCGCCCGGTCCCGCCGCCGACGAGGCGAGCAGGAAGAGCGCGCACAGCGCCGCCGCCACCGGCAACCCGTCGGCGGCCAGCGTCATCGCGTACTTGCGGACGACGTAGGGGGCCTTGCGGCCGGTCGCACGCTCCCAGGCGTATACGGGCGCGTACCCGATCGCCGCCAGGAGCGCGCTCCCCGGCGCCTTGTCGGAGTAGTAGTGCCCCGCGTGGAAGCTCTCGTCCGTGGTCCGGACCGGGCCCACCCGGTGGTAGGCGTCGATGGAAAGCGTCCCTTGCCAGTACACGGCCAGCACCGCCGCCATGCGCGAGTTCTCGTTGGGATTGCGCGGAACGCGCATGAAGTAGCCGAGGGCGACCATGCACCCCAGGAACACGAGCGCGACGCGGCGGCGCGAGCGAGCGATTTCCACGGACGGAAAGGTACGCACACCCGTGTGCCGCCGGGTGGCCCGCCCGCAGAGCGGGCGGACGCCACCTTGCCGCCGTCGCGCCCGGGAGCGGGAGCGAGGCTCCCGCGGCTTCAGGCGAGCGCCGCCATCAGCCGCAGCTCGCGCGACTCGTGCTCGGCGATGCGGGCCGCCAGGCCCCCGGCCAGCGCCGCCAGCTCGCCGGCGGCCACCGCCTCCGCCGCCTGGGTGCGCTCCACCAGCCCGGACACGAGCTGGAGGATGTCCTGGTGCTCCTCCACCAGATGCTCCAGCTCGCCGCGCAGCGCCGGCTCGCGGGAACCGAGCAGGCCGTAGAGCCCCTTGGCGTGCTCCTCGTGGGCGAAGTGCTCGTGCAGCGTGCGGGAGAGATCCTCCAGGGCCGCCGCCACCGAGGCGGGGTCGCCCGACCGCTCCAGCCGGCGCGTCAACTCCTCGAGCCGGTGGTGGTCCTCGTCGATGGCGAGCTGGACCTCGCGGGCGGACCCGGGCGCGGGCGGCGGCGCGGCGGGCCGGAACTGGGCCTTCTCGGTGGACCCCTCCAGCGCCAGCGTCGAGGCGGTGCCGCCCGAGACGGTGGCCGTGACGAGGTCGAAGTAGCCGACCCCCACCTCGCGCTGGTGGCGCGTGGCGGTGTACCCGGCGGCCTCGGCGGCCATCTCGGCCTCCTGCAGGTCCGAATACGCCGCCATGCCCCGCTCCCGGTACCCGCGGGCCAGCTGGAACATGGAGTGGTTGAGCGCGTGGAAGCCGGCCAGGGTCACGAACTGGAAGCGGTAGCCCATGGCCGAGAGCTCCCGCTGGAACCGCGCCAGCGCCGGCTCCTCCATGTGCTTGCGCCAGTTGAAGGAGGGCGAGCAGTTGTAGGCCAGCAGCTTGCCCGGATACTTGGCGTGGATGGCCTCGGCGAAGCGGCGGGCGAAGGTCAGGTCCGGCGTCTGCGTCTCGCACCAGACCAGGTCGGCGTAGGGGGCGTAGGCGACGCCGCGGGCGATGGCCGCCTCCAGGCCTCCCCGGAACCGGTAGAAGCCCTCCGGCGTCCGCTCGGCGCGGAGGATGTAGGGAGCGTCCTGCGGATCGACGTCGTTCATGATCAGCGTGGCGGCCTCGGCGTCGGTGCGCGCCACCAGCAGGGTGGGGACGCCCATCACGTCGGCCGCCAGCCGCGCCGCGGTCAGGGTGCGGAGGAAGGTGGAGGTCGGGACCAGCACCTTGCCGCCCAGGTGGCCGCACTTCTTCTCCGCAGCCACCTGGTCCTCGAAGTGCACGCCGGCCGCGCCCGCCTCGATCATGGCCTTCGTGAGCTCGAAGGCGTTGAGCGGCCCGCCGAAGCCGGCCTCGGCGTCGGCCACGATGGGCGCGAACCAGTGCACGCCGTGCCGCCCCTCGGCGTGCTCGATCTCGTCGGCGCGCTGCAGGGCCCGGTTGATGCGCAGGACCACCTGCGGCACCGCGTCGGCCGGGTACAGGCTCTGGTCCGGGTAGGTCTGGAGCGCGGTGTTGGCGTCGGCCGCCACCTGCCAGCCGGAGAGATAGATGGCTTCCAGGCCGGCGCGGACCATCTGCACGGCCTGGTTGCCGGTGAGGGCACCCAGCGCCGGCACCCAGGGGCGCTCTTGGAGCAGGGCCCAGAGCCGCTCCGCCCCCATGCGCGCCAGCGTGTGCTCGATGCGGACCGAGCCGCGCAGCCGCTCCACCTCGGCGCGCCCGTAGCGGCGCAGCACCCCGTCCCAGCGGTGCGGGTCGGGGTGGTGCGGCGCGGGTGACTCGGCGGCCGCCGCCGGTGCAGCCGCGGCGGCGCCCTGCGCCTCCGGTTCCTCGAGGATGGCGTAGGCGGGCAGGGTGATGAACTCGACGAACTCGGCGCCGGTGCTCATGCGCTCGAAGAGCGCACGTGCCTCCTCGAAGCGGCCCTCGGCGAAGCGCCGCTCGCCCAGCTCGAGCCGGATCCGGTCCATCTCCTCGGCCAGCACCGTCCGGAACCGTTCCACGGTGAGCGGGCGCCCGTCGTCGAGCGGCACCCCGTGGTGGATCCACTGCCAGGCCAGGGCGCGGCAGATCTCGGCGGTGGCCGCGTCCTCCATCAGGCCGTAGAGCGGCACGCAGCCCTGGCCGCGCAGCCACGATTCCAGGTACTGCACCGAGACGCGGATGTTGTGGCGCAGGCCGGCCTCGGTGCGCGTCCCCTCGACCGGGCGGAGCAGGTCCTGGGCGCTCACGGGCGGGCCGTCGCGTCGCCGCGCGATCTGGTTGGGTCCCTTCATGTGCTGGTCGAACACCTCGCGGGCCACCGGCACCAGGCCCGGGTGCGCCACCCAGGTGCCGTCGTGCCCGTCGGTCACCTCGCGGAGCTTGTCCTCGCGGACCCTCTCCAGCGCCGCCTCGCTGGCGGCGGGATCTCCCCGGAGCGGGATCTGCGCCGCCATCCCGCCCATGGCCGGGGCACCGCGGCGGTGGCAGGTCCGGATGAGCAGCCGCACGTAGGCGCGCAGGAAGCCCTTGTCCATGGTGACCTGGTCGCGATCCGGGAGCACCATGCGCGGGTCGGCGCGCAGCCGCTTGATGAAGGAGAAGATGTAGTCCCAGCGGCCGCAGTTGAGGCCGGCCGAGTGCTCGCGCAGCTCCCAGAGGATCTCGTCCATCTCGAAGGCCGCCGGCAGCGTCTCGATGAGGCAGGTGGCGCGGATGGTCCCGGGCGGCAGGCCGGCCATCCCCTGGGCGTGCACGAACACGTTGTTCCAGAGCCGCGCCTCGAGGTGGCTCTCCAGCTTGGGGAGGTAGAAGTACGGGCCGCTCCCCCGGGCCACCAGCGTCCGGGCATTGTTCCAGAAGAAGAGGCCGAAGTCCCAGAGGGCCGCCGGGACCGGCCGGTCGTCGATCCGGACGTGTCGCTCGAGGAGGTGCCAGCCGCGCGGCCGGACCATCAGCACCGCCGGTTGCTCCCGGAGCCGGTACCTCTTGCCCGTCTCCGGTGCGGTGTACTCGATGGTCCGCTCCACCGCATCCTTCAGGTTGAGCTGCCCCTCCAACATGTTGCGCCAGGTGGGCGAGTTGGCGTCCTCGAAGTCCGCCATGAAGACGCTGGCCCCGGAGTTGAGGGCGTTGATGATCATCTTGCGGTCGGTGGGGCCGGTGATCTCGACGCGCCGGTCGAGCAGGTCGGGCGGCAGCGGCGCCACCTCCCAGGCGGCCTCGCGCACGTGCGCGGTGGCGGTCAGAAAGGTCGGACGCTCGCCCCGGTCCAGCCGGCGCTGCGCCTCGCGGCGGCGCTCCAGCAGCTCCGCCACCCGAGGCCGGTACATCCGGACCAGCTCCGCCACCAGCGCCAGCGCGCCGGGGGTCAGCACGCGCTCCGCACTCGCGGGGAGGGGTCCGTCGAGCTCCATCCCGGTTGGCAGCGTCAGGGCAGCCTCATGGATCATGTTCTTCTCCTCGCCTTCGCCGGGGGGAACCTGTTCGCGCCGGAGGCGTGCGGCAACGCGACGAGGTCGGGCCGGGAGTCGATCCGTGGCCCCGTGAAAACCTGACGTGAAAGGTCGTCAAGCTTGAAAACCGGGCAGGCCGTCTCCATTCATGGGTGGAAGGGCCTGGCCTGGGTCGGGGATGGAGGCGGGCGCCACCCGGCCGGGCGTCCGTCGACAGGCTCACAGGCTCAGGGGGCACGGAGGCAAGAGAGGATGCGCCACGAGCCCACGCTCCTCGGGGGAAAGGTCCGCGCCCTGCGGCGGCAGCGAAGCCTGACCCAGGCCCAGCTGGCCGAGCGGCTCGGGATCTCCGCCAGCTACCTGAACCTGATCGAGCACAACCGGCGCTCGCTCTCGGCGCCGCTCCTCATCCGCATGGCCGAGGTGCTGGACCTCGATCTCAAGACCCTCTCGGCCGAGGGTCAGGCGCGGACGGTGGCCGATCTGATGGAGGTGTTCGGCGACGCACTCTTCGAGGCGCACGACGTGACCACCGCCGAGCTGCGCGAGCTGGCCAGCGCCTCGCCCACCGCGGCCCGGGCGGTGGTGGCGCTGTACCGGGCCTACCGCAACGCGCGCGAGGGCTCGGAGGCCCTGGCGGCCACGCTCTCCGACGGCGCCCTGGAGGGGATGGACGCCTCGCACCTGCCCACCGAGGAGGTCTCCGATCTCGTCCAGAAACACCTCAACCACTTCCCCGAGCTGGAGGCCGGCGCCGAGGCGCTCTGGGCCGACGCCCGGCTCGATCAGGAGAACCTGTACGCGGGGCTGGTGGCGCGGCTGGAGCGGCTCGGCGTCGCGGTGCGGGTGCTGCACACCGCCGAGATGCAGGGTGCGGTCCGGCGCTACGACCCCGAGCGGCGGGTGCTGGCGCTCTCCGAGGTCCTCCGGCGCGGGAGCCGGAACTTCGCCCTGGCCTATCAGCTCGGGGTCCTCACCCAGGAGCCGGCCATCGAGCGCATCGCGGTCGATCCGCTGCTCACCAGCGACGCCTCCCGAGCGCTGGCGCGGGTGGCGCTGGCCAACTCCTTCGCCGGCGCGGTGCTCATGCCCTACGGCCCGTTCCTGGCGGCGGCGCGCTCGGAGCGGTACGACATCGAGCTGCTCGGCCACCGCTTCCGGACCAGCTACGAGCAGACCTGCCACCGGCTCACCACCCTGCGGCGCCCGGGGGCCGAGGGTGTCCCCTTCCACATGATGCGGGTCGACATCGCCGGGAACATCTCCAAGCGCTTCAGCGGCACCGGCCTGCGCTTCGCCCGCTTCTCGGGCGCCTGTCCGCGCTGGAACGTGTTCGAAGCCTTCACCACCCCGGGCCTGATCCGCACCCAGCTCGCGCGCCTGCCCGACGGCACCACCTACTTCTGGATGGCGCGCACCGTCACCCGCGACAAGGGCGGGTTCCACGCGCCGCGCTCGGTGGTGGCCATCGCCATGGGCTGCGATGCGCGCCGGGCCGGCGAGCTGGTCTACGCCGACGCGGTGGCGCTGGACAGCCCCGGGGCGGTCGTGCCGGTCGGGATCACCTGCCGGGTATGCGAGCGAATGGATTGCGAGCAGCGCGCCTTCCCGCCCCTCCAGCATCCGCTGGCGGTGAACCCGCACGTGCGGGGCGTGTCGTTCTACGCGCCGCCCCGGGGGTGAACGGGGGGCGCGCAGCCGTGAGCGAGCCCCCGGTGTCCGGGCGCCCGCGTTCCGGATGAGGCTGGGCCGCCTCGCCGCGGCTCGCGAACGCAGATTTACTGGGGGCAATCGCACCCGCGGCGGCGCACTAGTTGGGTCATGCACGTCACCTCGGCAGCCGCGGTGCAATCCAATGCGCGCGGAGGACTCATATGGCAAAGGCGTGGGCGGTGGCAGCCCTGGCCTGCACGGTCGGGGCAGGAGCGTGGACGGGGTGCAGCGGAGGCGGCCCGGTCATGGCGGCACAGGCCTCCGATCCGGTTACCGCGAGTGAGCATGGCGGAGGGTTCGGGCAGCAGCTGCAGTCCCAGGCGCAGCTGAGCAACGGCAGGCGCATCTTCCGGTTCGACACCTTCGGGGACGAAGCCTTCTGGGGCGGCGTGCTCCGCCTCCACGAGGCCATCGAGGGGAGCGCGCACGGAGGAGTCGGCGCGGGGGTGTCCCCCAAGACGGCGCTGGCGGTGGGGCTCAAGGTGGACGTGGACGCGCTGGATCACAGGACGCTGGAGGCGCTCCGCCACGGAAAGGTGAACCTCGATTCGCCCGATACCACGCTGGCGCTCCTGTCGGAGGGGGCGGTGGTGGGCGTGAAGGGCGTCCCCGACGGCAAGGGCGGGCTCAAGTCCCTGGGGATCACCTGTGCCCTCTGCCACTCGACGGTGGACGACTCGTTCGCGCCGGGCATCGGCCACCGGCTGGATGGCTGGCCGAACCAGGACCTGAACGTGGGGGCGATCGTGAACCTCTCGCCCGATCTCACCCCGGTGGCGCAGCTGCTGGGCGTCGACCAGCCGACCGTCCGCACGGTCCTCCAGAGCTGGGGCCCGGGCAAGTTCGACGCCGAGCTGTTCATGGACGGCAAGGCCTTCCAGGACGACGGCAGGTCGGCGGCCACGGTCATCCCGCCGGCGTACGGCCTGGCGGGGGTGAACCTCCACACCTACACCGGCTGGGGGTCGATCCCGTACTGGAACGCCTTCGTGGCCATCCTCGAGATGCACGGCCAGGGGAACTTCTTCGACCCGCGGCTCGATGATGCGAACAAGTTCCCCATCGCGGCCAAGAACGGCTTCGGTCACGTTCACGTCGACGACGACCTGGTCACGTCCAAGCTCGCCGACCTGCAGCGCTACCAGCTCTCGCTCACCGCGCCGCGGCCGCCGACCGGGAGCTTCGACGTGCAGGCCGCCGCCGCGCGGGCGCGATCTCTTCTCCGGCCAGGCGAGGTGCGCTACCTGCCACGTGCCGCCGCTCTACACCGAGCCTGGGTGGAACATGCACACCGGGGCGGAGATCGGCATCGACGACTTCCAGGCCAGCCGCTCGCCCGACGGCCGCTACCGCACCACGCCGCTCCGCGGTCTGGCCTCCCACGCCAAGCGCGGCTTCTTCCACGACGGCCGCTTCGCCACGCTCGCCGACGTGGTCGACCACTACGACTCGTTCTTCCACCTGGGGCTCTCGCCCGCGCAGAAGGCCGACCTCGTCGAGTACCTGAAGTCGCTGTAGCGCCGACGCCGGACGCGCCCCCGGGCTCCCCGCCCGGGGCCGCGACAGAAAGCCTTGTCCTGAGCTCGTCGAAGGGGCCCGCCCCGAGCCTGGCGAAGAGCCCGGCCTGGGCGGGCCTTTCGTCTTAGATATGTTCGACAGGAGGAGCACCATGAACCCGCTTCGCGAGCTGGCCGCCTCCGGCCAGAGCGTCTGGTACGACAGCCTGCGCCGGGGAATCCTGGTGTCGGGCGAGCTGGCCCGCTTCATCGAGGAGGACGGCCTCACCGGCCTCACCACCAACCCGGCCATCTACGAGAAGGCCCTCTCCGGCAGCAGTCAGGACTACGAGTCGGCGCTGGCCAGGCTGCTCCCGCAGCGCGAGCTCGACGCGAAGGCCATCTACGAGCGGCTGGCCATCCAGGACATCCAGGCCGCGGCCGATCTCGCTCGCGCCCGGTCTACGACCGGACCGCCCGCCGTGACGGCTACGTGAGCCTGGAGGTCTCGCCGGTCCTGGCCCACGACGCCGCCGGGACCATGGCCGAGGCCCGGCGCCTGTGGAAGGAGCTGGGCCGCGAGAACGTCCTCATCAAGGTGCCGGGGACGCCCGAGGCGGTGCCGGTCATCCGCTCCCTGCTGTCCGAGGGCATCAACGTCAACGTGACGCTGCTCTTCTCGCGCGCCGCCTACGAGCGGGTGGCGGAGGCCCACGAGGCCGCCCTGGAGCACCGGGCTTCCCGCGGCCAGGACCTCGTCGCGCGTCGCGAGCGTGGCGAGCTTCTTCGTCTCGCGCGTCGACGGCATGGTGGACGGCCTGCTGGAGACGCTGGCAGCCGACTCGACCTTCTCCGGGCAGAAGGCGCGGGCCGAGGCCCTGCGCGGCAGGATCGGGGTGGCCAACGCCAAGCTGGCCTACCAGGACTGGCGAGCCCGCACCGCCGAGCCGCGCTGGGCGCGGCTGGCGGGGCTGGGGGCCCAGCCGCAGCGGCTGCTCTGGGCCAGCACCAGCACCAAGAACCCGCGCTACCGGGACGTCATGTACGTGGAGGAGCTGATCGGCCCCGAGACGGTGGACACCATGCCCCCCGCCACCTTCGACGCCTTCCGCGATCACGGCCGGGTCCGCCCCACGCTCGCGGCCGACGTGGAGCGGCACACGCCGGGCGATGCAGGAGCTGTCCGACCTGGGCATCTCCATCGACCAGATCACCGATCGCCTGCTGGTGGACGCCATCCGCCTCTTCCAGGAGCCGTTCGCCAAGCTCCTGGCGGCCATCGAGGCGCGGCGCGGCGAGGGCGTCGGGGCCGACGCGCCGGCGTAGCGCGGGCGAGGCGGCGTGAGCGTCCGGATCAAGCGCGCCTACGAAGAGCCATCCGGCTCGGACGGCTACCGGGTGCTGGTTGACCGGCTCTGGCCGCGCGGGGTGAAGAAGGAGGCCGCGCACCTCGACGCCTGGCTGAAGGATCTCGCGCCCAGCCCGGGGCTGCGGGTCTGGTTCGGGCACGATCCGGCGCGCTTTCCGGAGTTCGCCCGCCGCTACCTGCGGGAGCTGCGCGCCGGCCCGGGCCAGGCGGCTCTGGCCGACCTGACCCGGCGGGCCGCCCGCGGCAGCGTGACCCTGGTGTACGGCGCCCGCGACGAGCACCACAACGGCGCGGTGGTGCTGCGCGACCTGGTCGAGGACGCGCTGCGCGCGCACGCCTGAGCGTCCGTGAAGGCCTAGCGGGCGCGCGCGCCGGCGCGCCACGCGCCCGGCCAGTCCCCGGCCTCGCGCCGGAAGGCCCTGCTGAAGGCCGCCTCCAATCCGTACCCACACTCCGAGGCGATCTCGGCCAGGCTGCGACCGGTGGTGCGCAGCCGGTGGGCGGCCAGCTGGAGGCGCCAGCGCGCCAGGTAGCGCATGGGGGTCGTTCCCAGGGCGCGGGAGAAGCGCTCCGCCAGGATGGAGCGGGAGACGGCCGCCCGGCGCGCCAGGGCGGGGACGGTCCAGGCACGAGCCGGCTCGGCGTGCAAGGCGGAGACGGCCCGGGCCAGGGCGGGATCCCGCATGGCCGCCAGCCATCCCAGCCGCTCGTCCGCGCACTCCGTCGCGTACTGGCGCAGGCAGTCGACGAAGAGGAGCTCCGGCAGCCGGGAGAGCACGCTGGCGCGCCCGGGGCGCGATGCGTCCGCCTCCGCCACCGCGTAGCCGAGGCTGGCGGTGAGCCAGGTGGAGGCAGGTCCCGGCGGCGGGCGGACGCGGAACAGCGGGGGCAGGGCACCCAGCAGCCAGGGGGTGGCCAGCGGGTCGCAATGGAGATAGGCGCACAGGATCCGGGTGGTCGCGCCGGTGCCACCGGTCCGGACCACCGGGACCTGGCGCCAGGGTTTCGGGGGGAGGAGACCGGCGAGCCGCACCCATTCGGTTCCGTCCCGGCTCCCCATGATGTGGCCGTCCCCGTTGGGCATCAGCGCCACGTCCCCGGCCCGCGCTTCGACGGAGACGCCCGAGGTGAGCGCGATCGTGCACTCTCCCTCCAGGACTGCGTGCAGGAGCACCAGCCGTCGCGCGCCCGGCTCGAGCATGGCGGCGATCTCCGGCCCGGTGGGCGACGCCACGCCCCAGGGGGTCCGGAACTCGCCCTGCAGGAAGACGGTGCCGGACAGGCGGACCGTGCCCAGGACCTGGGAGAGCAGGTCGTCAGCCGCGTCCGCGGCGGCCCAGGTTCCGGAGCGGCGGTCATGTATGTCGGAGCCCCGGTCATGGCGTGGCTCGGTCGCGGATCCCATCTAATCGCCGCCCCCGCCGGCGGCTCGTCGCGCTGCCGTCCCGGGCGGAAAGCGAGCGTTTGCCATGGCGGAGCAGAGCAGGGATCTGGTGGTGCTGGTCACCCACGGGCTCGATCACGAGCTCTCCTCGGTCGCGTTCACCATCGCGAACGGGGGAATGACGGCAGGGCTGCGCGTGTCGGTGTTCCTGACCAGCTCGGGGGTGGACCTGGTGCGGCGGCGCGCGCTCGATCTGGCGCACGTGAAGCCGCTCGATCCCATCGCCGACCTGGTCAAGGACTTCCTGGCCCGGGGCGGGAACCTGTGGGCCTGCACGCCCTGCGTGAAGAGCCGCGGCTACACGCAGGAGGATCTCATCCCGGGGACGGTCATCACCGGGGCCAGCAAGGTGCACGAGCTGCTCAAGCAGGGGGCGGCGACGCTCTGCTTCTGATCGCGGCGTCGCGCGCGCAACCGATCGCTGCATTGGCATGCGGATGGTCAGCGGGCGTACCCGTACAGCCAGCGTGACTGCCCCGAGCCGACGTTGCGCACGGTGTGCCGCGCCCGGGCCGGGATGAGCAGCTCCTCGCCGGCCCGGGGACGGTGCACCTCGCCGTTCACCTCGAACTCCACCTCGCCCTGGATGACCAGGACCACCTCGTCGACGTCGTGGGCGTAGTCCTCCCAGACCTGGCCGGGAGGATCCACCCACAGGCCGCAGGAGAAGCCGCGCGCCCGCCAGCCCCGGGCCACCGCGCCCTGGTCGACCTCGGTCCGCTGCTCATCGGCCATGCGCCCCCCCGGCACGCTCGCACGCGCGGCGGCCCCTCTCCATCACAGGTGGTGGGGCCGGCGCACGCCGTCCGACCGCCGCACCGCCGCCGGCACCGCCGCGCGGCGCACCGGCACGAGCGTCGTACCGGCGATGTGGTCCGACGGGATGGTGGGCGCGAAGGTAGGCAGGTTGTCGGCCCGCACGTGGGTGACGGCCTCGTAGCCCGACGCCAGCCTGATGAGGGTGGGCTCGCTGAAGGCGGTTCCGAAGAAGCTGATCCCGAGCGGCACGCCGAGCACCATCCCGGCCGGGACCTGGAGGATGGGGTATCCGGGCGCCGCCGCCAGCCCGGACGTCCCGAAGATGAAGTGGTCGCCGTAGAGCAGATCCGTCGACCAGGCCGGGTTGTCGGTGGCGCTCGACCACCGCGTCGAGATGGAACTGCGACAGGGCGGCGTCGATGCCGTTGACGCCGGCGTCTGGTCGATGGCCAGCGCCTGGTTGTAGGTCATGCCCGCCGAAGATCGGCTGCGGATCGTCGGGGCCCGGGCTCCAGCGAGATCGGCCAGATCGAAGATGTCCTGGTTGAAGAAGGGCATCTCGACGTCGGCGTGGGCGTTGTTGAAGTCGATGGCGGCCTGGAGCGTGCCGCCCGCCACCGGCACCCCCACCCGCGTGGCGAAGTAGCTGGCCACGTCGTTGCGGAACTCGAAGAGCAGCACCAGGAACTCGCCGTCGGCGGAGGCGAAGGTGAACCCCGCCGCGTCCAGGTCGATCACCGTCGCGCCGGCCGCCGGTCAGGGCCTGCGAAGGCCGACTCGATGGCGTCCAGGACGGGCTGCGGGGTCGGGACGCAGCGGATCGAATCCGTTCAGCCCGACCCGGGTGATGCCGATGCGCGCGCCCTGCAGGCCGTCCTGGGATCGAGGAAGCGCGTGTAGTCGGTCGGGCACGGTCGCCGGGCGCGCTTGCCGGTCCCCTGCCATCCGAGCGGGACGGCGCCGGTGGCGGGGTCGCGCCCGTCGAAGGTCCGGCTCTGGATGACGCCGAGCGTGGCGCCGCGTCGGCGACGGTGCGTCCGTGGATGCCGACCGTGTCCTGCGTGTGCGAGATCGGGACCACCCCGGCGCGGCTGGTCAGCCCCACCGTCGGCTTGATGGCCACCACCCCGTTGGCGTTGCCGGGGCAGACGATGCTCCCGTCGGTCTCGGTCCCGAGCGAGACGGCGGCGAAGTTGGCCGATGCGGCGGCCCCCGAGCCCGAGCTCGAGCCGCACGGGTTGCGATCGATGCCGTACGGGATTGTGGGTCTGGCCACCGCGGCCGGACCAGCCGCTGATCGACTCGAAGGAGCGGAAGTTGGCCCACTCGGAGAGGTTGGTCTTGCCGAGGATGACCGCGCCGCCGGCCCGCAGGTTGGCGGCCACGGTCGAGTCGCGCAGGGCCGGGGCTGCCCAGGAGCGCGAACGAGCCGGCGGTGGTCTGCATGCGGTCGCCGGTGTCGATGTTGTCCTTGAGCAGCACCGGGATGCCGTGCAGCGGCCCGCGCACGTGCCCGCGCCGGCGCGCCAGGTCGGCGGCGCGCGCCTGGGCCAGCGCCTCGGGGTTGAGCTCGACGACTGCGTTCACCCCGGGTCCGCCCTGGTCCATGGCCAGGATGCGCGCCAGGTAGGCGCGGGTGAGGTCCTCGGAGGTGAGCCGGCCGGCGGCCATCTCCGCCTGCAGCTGCGCCAGGGTGGCCTCGGCGAAGGGGAAGGACCTGGCCGGTTCGGCAGCCGCGCGCGAGCCGGCCATCAGGGTGACCAGCACCACTGCTTGGATCGTTCGGGCGATCATGGGGACGCTCCCGGGGAGAGGGAGCAATCGTTAGCGTTCCGGCCTATCGCTGGGAGTGAACCACCCGGGGGCCTACCTGCCCGGGACGGCCCGTCGCGAGGCGTCGCCGCGGCCGCGGGCGAAGGCGCACATGGCGGCGAGATTGGCCGCGGGGGTGTCGCGCGTCACCTCGCAGCCGGCATTGACCGCATAGGCGCCGGAGCCCGCCTCCTCGAAGCAACGCCGCAGCGCGCGCTCGACCTCGGCCGGCGTCCCGTCCTGGAGCACGCGTACCGGATCGAGGTTCCCGGCCAGGAGACGGCCCGGGCCCAGGGCGGCCCGGGCGGCCGGGATCGACACCATCCAGTCCAGGTCAATCTGGTCCGCCGGCACCTGAGCGAGCATGGGCAGGAGCGGGCCGACGTCGCCGCAGACGTGCAGCCGGACCCGGAGCCCCATCCGGTGGAGCGCGTCGACGAAGCGGCGCTGCTCGTCAAAGAGGAACTCGCGGTACAGCTCGGGCCCGACCAGCGAGCTGGCGGCGTCGCCCACCCCCATGACCTCGGCGCCCGCGTCCCGCTGGAGGCGCGCGAAGGCCATGGCGTTCTCGAAGACGAATGCCAGGAGCTCGCGGGCGAACCCCGGATCCTCGAGCAGGTCCATCAGGAAGGCGTGGATGCCGCGCAGGTCGCAGGCCTCGGCGGCCGGCCCCTCAATCCAGCCCTCCACCAGGCGCTGTCCCCGCGCCGCCTCGCGCAGCAGCCGCAGCGTCTCGAGCCGCTTGGTCATGCGGGCGCCGGGCGGGATGGGGGCGAGGCGCGCCAGGACCCGCTTGTCGGCCAGCAGCGCCTGGCGCTCGTCGATGGCCGGCGGCTGGTCCTGGTACCAGATGACGCGGGCCCCCAGGTCCTCCGCCTCGGTGGTGGGATCGCTGATGGCCGAGACGTGATCGACGTCCCAGGCCTCGGCGAAGGCCACCTGGCCGCGGGCGTGGACGCGCGCGTCGCGGGCGTAGGCACCGTACGGCTCGCCGATGGTCCGGGCGGCGATCATCATGGAGATGGGCACCAGCGGGAGCGTGTCGGTCGGCTCGCCGCGCATCGCCGCCAGGATCCGCTCGCGCCCGTTCATCGCCTCGCCCAGGGGGCGATGGTCCCACGGGGAGCGGGGAGGGGACAAGCGGGGGTGCCGGTGGCAGGATCGATCGTGCACGGAGGGCGGCATGGATCGCATCGCGAGGCTGCGCAGCGCGCTGGGCCGGGGCGTCCTGGTGGGCGACGGCGCCACCGGCACGGAGCTGCAGTGGCTGGGGCTCGGCCCGGGCGCCTGCGGGGAGGCCTGGAACCTCTCCGCCCCGGACCAGGTCCGGCGCGTCCACCGGCGCTACCTGGCAGCCGGGGCGCGGCTGCTCACCAGCAACACGTTCGGCGGGACCCCGCTGGCCCTGGCCCGGCACGGCCTGGGCGAGCGCGCCGCCGACCTGAACCGGGCCGGCGCGCGGCTAGCCCGGGAGGTGGCCGGCGAGCGCGCCTTCGCGCTGGGCGACATGGGCCCCTGCGGCGGCCTGCTCGAGCCCCATGGCGACGTCCCTCTGCCGCGCGCGGCGGAGGCGTTCCGGCGGCAGGCGGCGGCGCTGCTCGAGGGCGGCGCCGACGCCATCCTGGTGGAGACCATGTCCAATCCGGCGGAGGCGGCGCTGGCGGTGGAGGCGGCGCTTCAGGCCGGGGCGCGACTCGTGCTCGCCACCTTTGCCTTCCAGCGCGTGCCGGACGGCTTCCGCACCATGATGGGCGCGGACGTGGCCGGCGCGGTGGCGGTGGCCCTGGCCGCCGGCGCGGAGGGGGTCGGGGCCAACTGCGGGACCGAGCTGTCGCTGGACGATTATCTGCGCCTCACCGCCGAGCTGTCCGCCGCCGCGGGCAGCGCCGCAGTGCTGGTGCAGCCCAACGCCGGCTCGCCCGCGCTGCAGGCCGGCCGCGCCGTCTATCCCACCGGCCCCGAGGCCTTCGCGGCGGCCGCGCCGCGGCTGGCGGCGGCGGGCGCGCGGATCGTGGGGGGCTGCTGCGGGACCGGGCCGGCGCACATCGCCGCCGTGCGGGCGGCGCTGGTCGGAGGGCCCGGGGGCGCCGCCTTGCCAGGTCCGGAGGTCCCGCGCTAGCGTGCTCCGCGGGATGCACGACGTCCTGGAGAAGCTCTCGCGCTGCGTGGAGCACGGCAAGGTCGACCGGAGCTCGGCCTTCCCGCCGGAGCTGCGCGGCGAGCCCGGCGCCGACGAGCTGTGCCGGGAGGCGCTCGCCGGCGGCGTGCCGCCCCGAGCGAATCCTCTCCGACGCCCTGGTCACCGGCATGGCCCGCATCGGCGAGCGCTTCGCGCGGGGCAAGGCCTTCGTCCCCCACATGCTGCTCTCGGCCCGGGCCATGACCGCCGCCATGGCCCACCTGCGCCCCTTCTTCGCCTCGGGCGAGGTGCGGCGCCGGGGCGTCTTC
Organism: uncultured Pseudomonadota bacterium; assembly: GCA_963736345.1. GTDB lineage: Bacteria > Myxococcota > Myxococcia > Myxococcales > Anaeromyxobacteraceae > Anaeromyxobacter. The sequence goes on from CAVTOU010000021.1 coordinate 144,984, forward strand.
GTGGTGGGCACGGTCGCCGGCAATCTCCACGACATCGGGAAGAACATCGTGGCCATGATGGTGGAGGGGGCAGGCTGGGAGGTGGTGGACCTGGGCGTGGACGTTGGCGCGGAGCGGTTCCTGGCGGAGCTGGAGGCCCGCCCCGGCGCCGTGGTGGGGCTCTCCGCCATGCTCACCACCACCATGGTGAACATGGAGAAGATCGTCGCCGAGCTGCGGGCCCGCCACTCCGGCTGCCAGATCTTCGTCGGCGGCGCGCCGGTCAACGCCGAGTTCGCGCGCAGCGTGGGCGCCAGCTTCTACTCGCCCGATCCGCAGGGCGCCATCGAGCACCTGCGATCGCTGGCCGCCTGAGCCCGGGGAAGCCGCATGCGCCCCGACCGCCCCGGCGCCGCCGCCCCCGAGGTGCTGCACTTCCGCTTCTCCTTCGCCGAGGTCCAGCCCGATCCGGCCGACCTGTGTTGCGCGCTCGGGTACCCTCCCGGCGAGCTGCCGGAGGTGGCGCTCGACGCCATCCAGGGCATCGTCGAGCGCGGCGAGGGGCTCTGGTCGGCCCACGGCGGCTGCGTCGTCCTCCCGGACCTGGGGGTCGATCGCGCCCGCCGCCGGCTCGCCGCCGGCGGGCTCTCCTTCGAGGCGGGGGAGGTGGTGTGCGGTCAGCTCTCCCGGGCCACCGAGGTGGCGGCGTTCCTGTGCACGGTGGGGCCGGGCATCGGCGATCTCATGAGCGCGCTCATGTCCAGCGGAGACCCCTTCACCAGCTACGTGGCGTCGTGGATGGGCTCGCTGGCGGTGGAGCGGGTCGCCGACCGGCTGCAGGAGGCGCTCGGGGAGCGCGCCGCGGCGCGGGGGCTGCGCCTCACCAATCGGTACAGCCCCGGCTACTGCGGCTGGCCCGTGTCCAATCAGCAGAAGCTGTTCCGGCTCCTCCCCCCGGGCTTCTGCGACGTGCGGCTCACCGAGACGTCGCTCATGCAGCCCATCAAGTCGGTGAGCGGGTTCATCGGCCTGGGGGAGCGCGCGGTCGAGAACCCGTACACCTGCGACCGGTGCGAGATGGCGAACTGCATCAGCCGCACCGTCCGCGCCGCCCGGACGGCGGCGCGCCCGGGGCCCCCGAGGTGAGGAGCGCGGCCGTCCCGCGCAGGATCTACGGCCGGAGCCGCTTCACGATCTCCTGGAACCGCGGCTCGCCGCGGAGCGAGTCGAGGAATCGTTGTCGTGCTCGAACCAGGCCCGGCATCCGCGGCCGGTGGCGACGGCCCGGTCGAGCACGTCGAGCGCGCGCGCCTTGTCCATCTGCGCGTAGGCGCAGGCGGTGTTGTACAGGGTCTGCAGCTGGTCCGGATACAGCTCCAGGCACCGGTCCAGGCACCTCAGGGCGCGCTCCCGATCGCCCAGCTGGAGGTAGACGCCCCCGGCCAGCGAGAGCGCCCGGAGTTCGTCGGGGTCCTGCCGGAGGCGCCGCTCCACGGCAGCCGCAGCGCGCCTGGCGGTGGGCACGAGCTTGTCGCGCTCGCCCAGGCCGCCGTAGACGGTGAGCAGCAGGCACAACGAGGCGCAATCCTCCGGGTTCTTGCGCGCGGCCTCCTCGAACATCGCGGCTGCCTCGCGCAAGCGCCCCGTCTCGAAGAGGTGCCGCGCGTAGAAGTAGCAGGCGTCGGGGAGCGCTGGGTTCAGCTCGAGGGCGCGCCGGAAGTCCCGCTCCGCGTCCTCCGGTCGCGCCAGCAGCGCGAGGACGTTGGCGCGCGAGACGTGGGCCTCGGCCAGCTCCGGATCGAGCCGCAGCGCCTCCTCGCTGGCCGCCAGGGCCTCGACCCGCCGCTCCTCGGCGCGGTCCACGTCGTAGTTCCACTGCAGCATCATCACGTCGGCGTTGGCCAGCCCGGCGTGCGCCTGGGCGAACCGCGCGTCGAGCTCGATGGCGCCGCGGAACATCTGGCGCGCCAGGCGGAGCATGGTCTCGCCATGCTGCATCAGGAACCGGCGGCCGCGGAGGTACATGTCGTACGCCTGCGTGTTGCGCGTGCCGACCCGCGTCAGCCGCGCCTGCCCGGGCCGGCCCAGCCGCAGCTCGAGGGCGCGCACCACCGCCTGGGCGATCTCCTCCTCGGTGGCGAAGATGTCGTCGAGGCCCCGGTCGAAGGTCTCGGCCCAGAGCTGGTACCCGTCGCCGGTGCTCACCAGCTGCGCGGAGATCCGGACCCGGTCACCCGCCTTCCGGACGCTGCCCTCGAGCAGGGTGGCGACGCCGAGCGCCTTCCCGACCTCGCGGGCATCCACCGCGCGGCCCTTGAACTGGAAGGACGAGCCGCGGGCGGCCACGCGCAGCCCGGGGACCGCGCACAGCGCGTTGAGCAGCTCCTCGGCCACGCCGTCGCAAAGGTAGTCCTGGTCCTTGGCCGGGCTCAGGTCCGCGAAGGGGATGACGGCGATCGAGGCGACCGGCTCCCGCGACGCCTGGCTGCTCCGCTGGGGGCGCCGCCCCTCCGCGGCCGACCGCCGCTTCCGCGGAGGAGCACCGTCCACGGGAGGCGGCGCGTCGAGCTCGCGCGCGATGGCCGAGAGCGCCTCCAGGATCCGGCCGCCGTCCCGCGGCCGCTTGACCGGATCCCGCTTCAACATCGCGACCACCAGCTCGCCCAGCGCCGGCGCCTCGTCCACCTCGAGCCGTGGCGGCGCTCGCCAGCGTCCGCCCTTCGTCTCCGGGAACGGGAGCTCGCCGGAGATCATGCGGTGGAGGAGCACCCCGAGCGCGAAGACGTCGGTGCGCTCGTCCTCGGGCGCCCCGGCCCATTGCTCCGGTGCCATGTATGCGGGCGTTCCCCCATCGGCCCTGCGCTGGCCGAACGCGTGCGCCATTCCGAAGTCGAGCACCTTCACCTGGTCGTCCCGGCACAGGAAGACATTGGCCGGCTTGAGATCCCGGTGGACCACGCCCTGGGCGTGGGCGTGCGCCACCCCCCGGGCCACCTCGATGGCGATGTGCACCGTCTCGCGCAGCGGCAGCGGGGTGCCCTCCAGCCGGCGCGCCAGGGTCTGTCCCCGCAGCAGCTCCAGGATGAGGTAGGCGCCCTCGGGGCTTCGACCCACGTCGTACAGCGTGACGATGTTCGGGTGGGAGAGCCTGGCCGCGGCCTCGGCCTCGCGGCGCAGCCGCTCCTCTCGCAGCTTGGGCTGCCCGCCGCCGCGCACCGCCTTGAAGGCGACGGCCCGGCCCAGCTCGCGGTCGCGCGCCTCCCAGACCACCCCGAACCCACCGCGGCCGATCTCGGCCACGAGCTCGAAGCGGCCGACCACGGCCCCCGGCCGGAGGGCGCGCAACCACATGTCGCCCGACGCGCCGGCGGGCACCCGGACCAGCTCCTCCAGCAGCGCCGTCATGGCCCCCGGGCGCATCACCCCGGTCGGTCCAGCGCCGTCAAGTCGCTCTCCCACCTCCGGCACGATCGGTCTCCAGACGGTAGAGACCTAGCGCGCGCGAGCGGCCCTTTCACGCCCGCCGCGCCGGGGCGCGTTGCGCGCGCCCAACCATCGTGCCGATGCTACCCGGGTGCCACCTCGCACGGCCCTGCCCCCGTATCGCCCGCAGCTGGCCGCCCTGGTCGCGGCGCCGCCGGAGGGTGCCGGGTGGGTCCACGAGACCAAGTACGACGGGTACCGGATCGGGTGCGCCATCGAGCGGGGGCAGGTGACTCTGTGGAGCCGCCGGGGCAAGGACTGGACCGCCCAGTTCCCGGAGGTGGCGGCGGCCGCCCGCGCCCTCGCCGTGCGATCCGCGCTTCTCGACGGCGAGGTGGCGGCGGTCCTGCCCGACGGCCGGACCAGCTTCCAGGCGCTGCAGAACGCCTTCTCGGGCGGGTCGCGCACCCTCCGCTACTTCGTCTTCGACCTCCTCTTCCTGGACGGCAAGGACTTCACCCGCCTCCCGCTCCGCGAGCGGAAGGCCCGGCTGGAGGCCCTCCTGGCCGGGACGCGGGCGGAGGTGATCCAGTACGCGTCGCACGTGGACTCCCCGGGACCCGCCGTGCTCCGCGAGGCCTGCCGCCTGGGCCTGGAGGGCATCGTCTCGAAGCGCGCCGACGAGCCGCACCGGCCCGGCGCCCGCGCCGGCTGGACCAAGGCCAAGTGCATCGCCCGGCAGGAGCTGGTGATCGGCGGCTTCACCGATCCCGAGGGATCGCGCGAGGGCATCGGGGCGCTGCTGGTCGGTCACCACGAGCAGGGCGTGCTGCGCTTCGCGGGCAAGGTCGGGACCGGGTTCACCAACGCCTCGGCGCGGGCGCTGCGGGCGCGGCTCGAGCCGCTGGAGCGAGGCCGCTCGCCCTTCGACCCCGCCCCGCCCGGCTGGCTGGGGCGGAACGCGCACTGGGTCGAGCCGGTGCTGGTGGCGGAGGTGGCATTCACGGAGTGGACCGGCGATGGGAAGATCCGCCACCCGTCGTTCCAGGGGCTGCGGGAGGACAAGAGGGCGGAGGAGGTGGTGAGGGAGGCGCCGGTGGGGCATCGTTCCGCGAGGTGATGGCCGCCGCCCGGGCCGGATGCGCCGGCGCGGCAGGGCGCTGCTACCCCGCCGCCTCCAGCCGGCCGCCCACGCCCGGCTCCACCGGCGTCGGCCGCGAACGGATGGGGCGAACCGCGGTCTCTTCGCGCGCCAGCACCGAGGCGCGGCGGACGAAGGCGTAGCGGTCCAGCTCCAGCGCGGCCGCCAGGGCCTCCGCCACGCGCTCCACGCGGCGGGCCGACTCGGTCGCGATCAGCTCCGCCTCGCGCGCCTCCTCCACGGCCCGCTTCTCGAGCGCGCGCAGCCGCTGCTCGGCCAGCGCGTGGTCGCGCAGGGCCGTGGCCAGCACCGCCTCGGCCCCGGCCACGCCCTCGGCGCGGCGCGCCCGCTCGCCGGCCTCGCGGGCCCGGGCCCGATCCCATTCCAGCGCCGCGGCCGAGGCCTGGGCGCGCTCCGCCTCGAGGCGGCCGGCCTGCCGCAGGAGCAGCACGGCCGCGAGCGGCACGCACACCAGCAGCAACGGTCCGGCCATGAGCCCGGGCCGGATGGCCGCCAGCGCCACCGCGCCCGACAGCAACACCGCCGATCCGCTGGCGGCGCTCAGGGCCGCGGGCCTGCGTGCGCCGCTGGCCGACGCCAGCAGCTCCTGCCAGCGCTCCACCGCGATGTTCAGGAAGGCGTAGACCGAGACGGCCGCGCCCATGCCGAAGAGGACGCCGGCCGTGGTCGAGATGGGCTCGCGCGCGAACCCACCGGCGAGATCGTCGGTCGAGAGCCCTGCCACCGCCAGGGCGGGCCCTGCCATCCGGTAGGCGGCCGAGGCCAGCAGGGAGAAGGAGAGCGAGCGGAGCAGGAGCTGCGGCGCCGGGTGCGGGACGGGGGGCCGTCCGCACTGCTCGGGCGACGCCTCCACCTGGCCGGGCGCGGCCGAGAGCTTGCCGCTGGCGAGATCATCGGCGACCGTGCGCGCCATCGCGTCGACGCGGGCGCGGGCCGCGGCCACGCGTTCCGCCAGGGCGGCCAGCTCGGTGCGCGCCGCGGGGATCTCCGGGGTGGCCAGGTCGGCGGATGCGGCCGCACCCGCGCGCGGGGTCCCCGGGTTGGGGCGGGTGCGTGCGCGGATGATGGACTCCCCGCCCTCGACGGTCACGTCGATGCCGAGGTCGTCGAGCGGCACCGGGAGGGTTGCCGCGTAGCGGGCTACCCGCGCCCGCAGGAAGTCATCCACCCCAACGCCGGAGCGCACCGCGAGCCGGGCGGCCACCTCGGCCTCGACCCAGCTGCGGCGGAACGATGCCCGCCCGGCACGCTGCGCCGCGCGGGCCATCTGCTGCGCCCGCCGACGCCGCCGGCGGGACTCAAGCAAGCCCGCAACCTTGCCCAGCCAGCCCGTCCCTCGTGTCATAAGATCCAGCACCCCCGCCGGACCACGCATTGCATTACCGACCTTCTCCCCCTGCCCACCACAGCGAAGCTATGGAGGCGAGCGGCCCAGGGCCACGGGCACCGGCGGGGCGGGGGGCGAGTGGAAGGCACCGGATCGAGGGCAGTTCTCCCGTTTCGGGGTCGGGGAGGTACGGGATACCGGCTCCCTCTTCGGCGCAGTAGGTAGAGGTGTGGCAACGCCTGCCCGGATCCTCGTCGTCGACGACAACGAGACGTTGCGGACGCTGGTCGCGCAGGTGCTCGAGGCGGAGGGTTACGTGGCCATCGCCGCCGAGTCCGGTGAGGCGGCGCTGGAGGTGGCGCGCTTCGCTCCTCCCGATCTGTTCCTGGTCGATCACGTCATGCCGGGCATGACCGGGGCCGAGCTCATCCGCGCCCTGCGCACCTCGGTCGACGAGCGGTTGCGCAGCATCCCGGCCATCGGCCTGTCCGCCTACGACGGCGCTCGCCACGAGCTCATCGCAGCCGGCGCCGTCGCCGCGATCGGGAAGCCGGTGGCGTACGGCCTCCTGCTCGAGCAGGTGCGCCGCGCGCTCGAGGCCGCCTGGCGCGCCCAGGATCAGGCGCCGGCGTAGACGGCATCGGGCAGCTCACCGCTGGCGTCCGTCGGGCGCCGCTACCCACGTTCACGACCCGTCAAGGTAGCATCGGCGGCCGGAGCGCGTCACGGGCGAGGCGCGGAGCGCAGCGGGAGCCACGCCCCGGCGGCCCGGGCCGGCCCGCCAGGGGTCGGATGCGCTTGACCCACCCGCGCCGGTGCTGCCAACCTTCGCCCGGGCCCAGAGAACCCGCACATGAGGCGATCCCTGCAACCGGCCGTGTCCCTGCTGTGCCTGGTCACCTCCGCCACGCACCCGTGGAGCATGCCGCAGGGTGCGCTGGGGGACGTGCGGGTCTACCGCGGCGCGCTCGGCGCACCGGAGGTCGCCGCCCTCTACCAGACCGCTGCCAGCGCATCCGCATGAACCTGTTGCTGCTCGAGCCGGAGGAGCTGCGCCGGGACGGGACCGCGCGGCTCGACGGCCGCAGGGCCCGGCACGTGCGCGAGGTGCTGGGCGCCGACAGCCGGGGCGCGCCTCCGGGCCGGGGTGGTGGGCGGCCGGATGGGCGAGGCCGAGGTGCTCTCCTCGGGCGAGGAGGAGTTGGTCCTCTCGCCGCACCTCGACCAGGAGCCGCCCCCGCCCGCGCCGCTCCAGCTGCTGCTGGCACTGCCCCGGCCCAAGATCCTGCGCCGGGTGCTGCAGGCGGTGGCCTCGATGGGCGTGAAGCGGCTGGTGCTGTGCGGCAGCTACCGGGTGGAGCGCAGCTACTTCGGATCGCCCGCGCTGGAGCCGGCCGCGCTCCGGGCCGAGCTCCTGCTCGGGCTGGAGCAGGGCCGCGACACGGTGCTGCCGCAGGTCGAGGTCCGCCGCCTGTTCAAGCCGCTGGTGGAGGACGAGCTGGCCGCGCTGCTCCCCGCGCAGGTCCGGCTGCTGGCGGATCCGCTCACCGCGCGCCCGCTCCCCCCGCCCCGGCGCGGCGGGGAGGTGGCGGTCGCGATCGGCCCCGAGGGCGGCTTCACCGCCTACGAGGCCGGCCTGCTGGCGGCCCGCGGGTTCGCGCCATTCTGGCTGGGGCCAAGGGTGCTGCGGGTGGATACCGCGGTGAGCTTCGCGGCGGGGGCGATCCTGCAGTGGATGGGAGCCCGGTGATGAACGACCCGGACCCGAACACGAGTGTGCGCTACCCCGCCATCCGCCCCGACTCCCGCGCCGGCGCCTCGTCGGCCACGGGCGAGCGCGGCTCGGCGGGTGGCCTCCACGGGCCGGAGAGCAGATCGGCGGCGCCGCGGACGGTCGCCTGCCGGAGGAACTCGTAGCGGTCCCGCTCCAGCGCCGCCCGCAGGCTCTGCGCCAGGCGGGCGCGGTCGGCGCGCTCGGTCTGCTCGGCCTGGGCGAGGATCCGGGCGGCAGCGGCGGAGCGCTCCACCAGCTCGTCCATCCGCGCCCACGCCCGCCGCTGCAGGCGCCCGATCTCGCGCAGGGCAGCCTCCGCCCAGGTCAGCTCCTCCAGCCGGCGGGCGCGCTCACCCAGGGCCCGGGCTCTATCGCGGTCCCAGACCAGGGCCGCGGTCAGCTCGGCGGAGCGCTCGTCGCGCTCCCGCCCGGCCCGGCGTAGCATCAGCGCGGCGCCGGCGGTCACCGACAGCAGGAGCAGCGCGTGGCTCGCCGGGGGCAGCCCGGACCGGGGGGCGGGAATCGTCGCGGCCGCCGCCGCGGCCCAGGCGGCGGCCATCCCCGCCAGGAGCGCGGCCCCCCGGCCCCGCCGCTGGCGCGGCGCCGCCACGGCGCGCCCGAAGGCCTCGGCCGAGCGCAACGAGACGAGCGCCAGGGCCAGCAGGCCCAGCGCCAGGCCCAGCGCGAAGGTGCAGGTGAGCGCGGCCTGGAGGGTGTCCGTTCCGAGCTCGCCGTCGAGCACGATGGGATAGTGCCCGGCCGCGGAGAGGGCCGGGACGGCGATGGCCCAGGCCTCGGCCAGCACCGCCGCCACCGCGACCGCCACCATCCCGAGCTGCCGTCCCGGGCTCCGGACCGGCGGGCGGCCCAGCTGCTCGGGCCCATCCTCCGGGCGCGGGTCGGGCGGGAGCCTCCCGGCCGCCATGTCCTCCGCGAGCTGCCGCGAGAGCTCGTCCACGCGCCGGCGTGCCGCGGCGCCCCCGTTCTCCAGCGAGGCGATCCGGGCGCGGAGCTCGGGCGCCTCGCGCAGCACCGACGTCCCCTCGAGCGCGACCAGCGGCGCCGCCCAGGCGTCGGCGTCCGCGGAGGCGGGGGGCGGCGGCGGATCGTGCCGGCGAACGGCGAGGATCTCGCCCCCCACCACCTCGATCCGCACCGGCAGCTGCGACCGCGGCACCGCCAGGTGCAGCAGGTACCGGGCCAGCCGGGAGCGCAGGTACTCGTCGAGCGTGGTGCGCGCCAGGACCGCGGATCGCGCTTGCCACACCGCCAGCGGCCACGGCCTTCGCACCGCGCGCAGGCGCCGCACCGGGATCGGCCGCGGCGGCGGGTCGGCCCGGAACCCGAGCCAGCGGCGCAGCCGGCGAACGCGGCCAGCGGTCGGCGCGTCGAGGAGGTGGCCTGCAGGGGAATTCTTCACGCGGCGGCTGCCCCGGGAGCGAACGCCCGAATCCTAAGCATCCGGACGGGCGGTGGCCGGTCCCTGCGTGGGACGGGCGGTCGCTTCGCGGGCGATCGGGCGCGGCGGTCCCGTGCCGCCCGGACACGCGCCGGGGGGGCCATGCGGCCGGGCGCCGGGGTCGAGTACAATCCAGGGGATGGCCGAGTCCGCCGCATCGCGCTGGACGCTCATCTCGGTGCTGTTCTCGTCGGTGACGCTCTCGGCGTCGCTGGCGGCGACGCTGCACGAGGCGGCGCTCGACCTGTACCGGCGCGACCAGCCCACCGGGCAGGTCGCCGGCGAGCTGGTCACCGGACGCGTCGTGAACCTGCGCAAGACCTTCCAGATCGGCAGCATCACCGGGCCCGGGTTCGAGGCCAGGCTCGAGACCGAGCGCGGCAGCGGGCTGGTGCGGTACCTCCTGACGCGCCAGGGGCTGGAGCTTTCCGGGATCCACGAGCCGCCGCCTGTGCGGTCCAGGCCACGCTACCTGAACTAGGTCCCCCCAAGCGACCACCGATGGGCATGGTCTCCCTTGGCGGGATGCCCCAGGCGGACCCCCGCCCCCAGGTTGAGCCTCCGGGGAGGGGGGAACTGATGGACGGCTCGGGAGGGGCGCCGGCGCGCGATGCGCGCAGGCGCGGGCGGCTGCCTCGCTTCGCTGCGGCGGGTGCATCCGGCGTCCTGGTGAACCTCGGCCTGCTGCACCTGTCGCAGCCCACCGGGCTGCTCGAGATTTGGCGGCCGCGGGTGCAGGTGGCCGGGCGGCAGGGCCGACGCCGGCGGGTCGGCTAGCCGACGATCGAGACCCTCTCCATCCGCGCGAAGGCGTCCCGGACGCGGGGGAGGGCGGTGCCCCCGGGGGCCTCCACCACGAACGAGGCCGCGGCGGCGCCGAGCCGCGCGGCCTCGGGGGGCGGCGCCCCCTGGGCCATGGCGAAGAGGAACCCGGCCGCGAACACGTCGCCGGCGCCGGTGGGATCGACCTCCTCCACCGGGAAGACGCCGACGCGGGTGGCGGTGCGGCCGCGAACGATGATGTCGCAGCCGCGTGCCCCTCGGGTGAATGCGACCACGGGGACCGCCCGCACCAGGCGATCGAGGAGGTCCCCCTGGCCGCGCAGGTCGTCCTCGCTCAGCACCACGGCGTCCACGGCCGAGAGCAGGGCCGCGGGCGGATCCCAGGGCGGCTGGGTGACGGTGCCGTCCGGGCCCACCACCCGAACCAGCCCCTGGGCGCACAGGCCGGTGAGGCGCGGCCGGAGCGCGGCGCGGAGCGCGGCCGGGTCGACCTCGGACAGGACCGGGACGACGTGCAGGACGTCGGGGCGCCGCCAGGCCGCCGGGATGGCCTGCGGGGAGAGGGCGCTGGCCTGCGCCTCGACCCGCTGCGTGCGCGTTCCGTCGGCGCCGTAGTGGTTCTGGAACACGGTGGTGGATGCGGCCTGGAGCACGTGCGTTTCGACGCCGCGCAGGGCGTCGGCGGGATAGTCGGCACCGGTCGAGGTGAGCACCCGCACCTCCGCCCCCAGCGCCCGCCAGGCCTGGCCCGCGTAGTAGGCCGGCCCTCCGGGCACCAGCCCGGAGGGCGTCCGGTCCAGGGTGACGTTTCCGCAAACCACGACGCTGGGCGCCGTTCTCATCGGCCGGTGATCTCCAGGACCCGCGCCCGCTTGGTGGCCGCGTCCTCGATGGTGGTGGTGGTCGGCACGTCGTACCAGGCCAGGACCTCGAACCCGTCGCGGGGGGCATAGGTCCGGCAGGCGTCGCCGGCCAGGACCCGGACGCCGCCGGCGCGCAGCTCGCGGAACCAGGAGAGCGCGGCCCGGGCCAGCCCGGGCTGGTAGAAGACGTCCCCGGCCAGCAGGACCTCGCAGCCCGCCAGCGGCGTCCCCAGCGCATCCCCCGGTCGGAAGGCGAGGTGGACGCGGTTCCGGGCGGCGTTGAGGGCCACCGCCGCCTCGCAGAACGGATCGCGATCGAGCGCCAGCACCTCGGCCGCGCCGGCCAGCGACGCGGCGATGCCCAGGAGCCCGCTCCCGGTGGCGAAGTCGACCACGCGCCGGCCCCGCACGGTCTCGGGGTGATCGAGGACGAACCTGGCCAGCGCCTGCCCGCCGGCCCAGGCGAAGGCCCAGTAGGGCGAGTCCTCCCACGCCACGGGGTCGTGGCTGGCCGCGCGCCAGAGCCCGTCCAGCTCGTCGGACTGGAGCAGCACGATCTCCGGCGCGAGCGGCACGGGAGCCGGGGCGGTCCGGCTCTCGATGAACGCCTGCAGGCGCCCCGTGGAGGCGTCCGTGGGGGTCATGACCACACGGTCGGCGGCGCCCGCCTTTCCGTCAAGCCCTCCCGCGCGCGGCCCCCGGCCGCTGGGGTTTCCGCCACCCGGACAGGTCCGTCCCGTCCCCGGCGGCTTGCGCCGCGTCCACCGAACCGAAGAGGATGGGGTCGGAAGGAGCGCCGATGGCGACGCGGCCGCACCCGGAGCGACGGCGATTCTCGCGGATCGCGTTCCACCGGCCCGCCCAGTTCACCGTGGGTGGAACGGGTGGCCTGGTGGGGGTGCTGGACCTCTCGCTGCGCGGCGCCCTGCTGGAGGTGCCGCCGGGGTTCGCGGCCGAGGCCGGCGCGCACTGCGCGCTGGTGATCCGGCTCGACGGAGCCGAGACCGTGATCCAGCTCGAGGGCGAGGTGGCGCATCGCGCCGGCGATCGCCTCGGGATGCGCTGCACCTCCATCGACCTGGAGAGCGTCGGGCACCTGCGGCGCGTGGTCGAGCTCAACCTGGGCGACGAGGAGCTGCTCCACCGGGAGCTGGCCACGCTGATCGGCTGCGAGGAGCTGACGCCCTTCACTTCCCCTTGAGCTGCGCCAGCGCCTGGCGTGCCTGGCTGGCGTTCTCGCTGGTGGGCGCGAGCTGGATGATCTTGTTCCAGGCCTCCTCGGCCTTGGCGCCGTTCTTCAGGTCGAAGGCGTAGACCACGCCCAGGTTGTAGAGGCTCTGCAGGTGCTTGGGATCGAGCTGGTTCGCCTTCTGGAAGTTGGCGACGGCCTTGTCGAAGGCGCCGATGGCGCGATACATGACCCCCTGGTCCGTCAGGACGTTCGGGTCGTTCGGATTGAGCTCCAGCGCGTGGGCGTACGCGTCGATCGACTTCTGCGGCTGATGGGTGTCGAAGTAGAGGTTGCCGAGCCCGATCCAGGCCTGCAGGTTCTTCGGGTCGCGCTGCACGACCTGGGTGGCGGCGGCGATCTGCTCCGCGGCGTCGACGGGCACGCCGCCGGATCCGCGGCGGGGGGGAGGCCGGCGCCGCTGGGGCGGGGCCGCCGGCCGCGGGGGCCGCCACGTTCGGCTCCGGCTCCCGCAGGACCCGTCCGGCCCGGCCGATCTGGAAGGCGAACAGGCCGGTCAGCAGGGCGACGAGGAGCCCAGCCGCCAGGCCGATGGCCAGCCCCGTCATGTGGTCGCGGTTCATGGTCGTTCGTTCCCGTGGCAGAGGCTACCCGGGCGAGCGCCGCCCGGGCCCGCATGATGGCCGGGAGCGCGGATCGGCGCAACCGGAACGACCGCGAGGGAGAAAGGCCCGGGCGGTGCTCGCCGCGACCTGCTGCGCCTCGGGTGCCCGCGGCCGATCCGGTCGGCTGCTCCCAGCGCTCGTTCCGCGTCGCCTGGGCGGGCGCTGGAGCGCCTGGCTCGCCAGGCGTTCATCGGTCTCGACTTCGTGGGCGAGCACCGGCAGGTCGGCCGCATCGGCGCCATCGAGCTGGTGGAGGATCGCGCCGCGCCCCGCGGCTTCGACTGGACGGTCCGGGCCGGCTACCGGGCCTGCCGGCGGGCGCTTTCGTGTGGCGTGCGGCGCGCCGGGCCCTCGCCGCGAACCCTGACGCCGCGGCGTGGCTCCCACCGGGGGATGAACGACTTCGCCTGGTTCGTGCTGTTCGCGGTGGGCTGGCTGGTGCTGCAGCGCGTGATCCTGCCGCGGCTGGGCGTCCCCACCTGAGGCGCTCCCATCCCGCGCCCGGGCGGCGCGGAACCCCACCCCGGCAATCCGGCGCCCCCCGCAGGCTGCGCGCTCCCGCCTCGGCGGACGGAGCGCGTGCGCGGGCCTGGCCACCGGTGAACGGCGACCGGGGCTCAGCCCCGGTCCAGGTGCCCCTTCTCCACCGCCTCCGCCACCATGCGCGAGGCGTACTCCCAGAGCGCGACCGATCCCTCGGCCACCTGAGCGTTGCGCGCCATGACGCGCGTGGAGGTCACGCCGTGCTTCCGCCAGGCGTGACCTTCGGTGTGGGCGTTGAGGAGCATGGGCTGGAAGCGATCGACCGCGGCCGCGAAGCGCGCCTCGGGCGTCTGGCGCGCCTCGAACTCGTCCCACAGCGCCCGGAAGTCGCGCGCCTGATCGTCGGGCAGCAGGCCGAAGATCCGGTCCGCGGCCCGCGCCTCGCGCTCGTGCTGGCCGGCCATCCCGGCGGTGTCGTAGGCGAAGGTGTCGCCGGCGTCGATCTCCACCAGGTCGTGGACGATCACCATGCGGAGCACGCGCAGGACGTCCAGGTCCGGGACGTTGGCGTGCTCGGCGAGCACCAGCACGCACAGGCACAGGTGCCAGGAGTGCTCGGCGTCGTTCTCCGGGCGCCGGCTCCGGGTGAGCACGGTCTGCCGGAACACCTCCTTGAGCCGATCCACCTCCACGACGAAGGCGACCTGGCGGGCGAGGCGCGAGCGAGCGCCGGTGACCGGTTCGGACGGGCTCACGTGCCTCACCCCTTGTGCCGGGCGATGCCCCGCTCGAGTGCGTCGATCAGGTAGGGGCGCAGCTCGGCGGGCGGATGATGCGGTCGATCGAGCCCACCTGCCGGGCTCGCTCGACGTGTGCACGGCGTCGAACTCCGCTGCCACCTCGCCGAGCTTCTCCGAGCGAAGCTCGTCGCAGCTCGTCGGCCAGGCGCAGGGCCCGGGCGCCGCTGCGCCCTCGGCCACCTCCTCGCGGCTCGAGCACGCCGCTGGTCCTTGCGGTGCGCCGGTCTCGACCTCGCGAGCGAAGACCACCGCGGCCGCCGGCGCGCCTCCGATGACCGACGCGTGCGCGCCCTCGAGCGCGGCCACCTCGATGTTGTCGCTCAGCGGCTTGGAGAACACGACGAAGGCGCCGCCGTGGTAGCGGGACACCACGCAGAACACGATCGGGCCGTCGAAGTTCACGACGGCCCGCCCGATCTCGGCGCCGTACTCGAGCTGCAGCGGCGCATGGACTCGGGGGAGCCGTCGAACCCGGAGAGGTTGGCCAGCACCACCAGGGGGCGGCTCGCCGCTGGCGGCGTTGATCGCCCGCGCCACCTTCTTGGACGACAGCGGGAAGAGGGTGCCGGACGTCCACGTCTGCGGGCCGTCGGCTGGTACGAGACCGAGGCGAGGGAGCGGCTTCGACTCGATGCCGAGCACGCACACCGGGTAGCCACCGAGGTGGGCGTCCCACACCACGGCCGTCTCGGCCTCGTGCATGCCGAACCAGCGCTCGAGCGGCGAGTGGTCCTGGTCGATGACCGCCGCCATCACCCGGCGGATCTCGAAGGGCTTCTTGCGGCCGGGGTTCGTCTCCTCGGAGAAGACGTCGCCGATCGTCGCGAGCCCGCCCCGCCGTGAGGCGTGCGGTGCGACTGTCACGTCCCGGTCGAGGGTCAGTCGTGCGCGGCGCGGCGCGGGAAGCGCTCGCCCGGCGCGACGTAGGCATGGTCGTAGTGGCGCAGCAGGATGCGACAGGCGTCGGTGAGGTCGCGCGCCAGGTACTGCGCCTGGCCGTTGCGCCCCATGATCCGCTCGTAGCCGCCGATGCCCTGGTTGTCCTCGGCCGAGACGCCGCCCGAGTAGTCGAGCGCCTGCTTGCCGGTCAGCACCATGGCGCTCTCGGGGTCATGACCAGGATGCCTCGGGTGTGCATGAGCATGGTGGCCTCGGCGTTCCAGTAGGGCTGCGCACCCACGTTGATCCCGGTGACCACCACGTTCAGCTCGCCGCCGGCCTGGGTGAACTCGATGATGCGGCGCAGGACCGGCGGCGATCCAGTCCATGTTCTCGGTGCCGCTGTCCATGGCGATCATGGCGCCGGCCGAGACCGGCGAACCACTCCACGGGCAGCCCGAGCTTCTCGGCCAGGTCCAGTGGCGGCGATGATCCGCCGGCACTCGGGCTCGGCCAGCGAGCCCATGGCGCGGCTCGGATCGCCGAGCAGGATCACCCGCCGCATGCCCTCCGGGTAGCGGGCGGTGACGTTCGAGACCACCCCGACCACGATGTTGGCCGAGTTCTTCCCGGGCGGCCGCTCCACCGGGACCAGCGCCCCGGAGCCGTCGAGGTCGAGCTCCACGAACTCGCCCGGGGGCACGCCGCTCTCGGAATCGGCCGGGCGCCAGCATCCGCACCAGCTCGTAGGGGTAGATGAGCCCGCGGCGGCGCAGCTGGACCACGCGCTGCTGGTACTCGCCCATCGGCTCCAGCGGCCGGTCGGTGGGGACGTCGTAGCGGATGGAGACGCCGCTGCCGGTGGTGTGGACGCGGAGCAGGGTGTTGCGCAGCGCGCCGGTGAAGGGATCCGGCACCCGCACGTCGATGAGCACCACCTCCAGGCCCAGCCCCTCGGTCTCCGGGGCCAGCCGCTCGGCCAGGCTGCGGATCTCCTCGCGCGAAAGGAGCAGGGGCGGCCCGACGGAGAGCAGCACCCGGTTCCACTCCAGGCGCTTGTCGGGCGACCGGTGCGCCTGGAAGCGGCGCATGCCGGCCAGGGCCTCGTGCAGCATCCGCTCCAGGTGGGGCAGCTGGATGACCCGCCCGCCGGCGTCGCGCACCGGGGTGAGGTCGCGCACCTCGGCCACGGCGAAGAGCCGCTCGTCCTTGGGGTTGTCGCGGGCCGTCCCCAGGTACAGGAACACGTCCTCGACCGAGGGCAGCCGCTCGAGGTCGAACTTGGAGAGGCGCCCCAGCTGCATGCGCCGGAAGAGCATGGGGTGCACGCCGCGATAGCGCCGATCCTCGGTGAAGTCGCCCGGCCCTCCGCGGAAGGTGATGTGCTCCTGGCTGGACTGGCGGCCCAGCCCGTGGCCGGGGATGGCCACCGCCACTGCCGCGCGCCTGACCGGACGCCTGAAGCCGGCGGCGGCCAGCGCGCCCCGGACCCGCTCCACCCGCTCGTCCAGCGAGCCGGAGGGAACCGCGCTCCACAGGTACAGCTCGACCGCCAGCTCGACCTCGGGCGGGGCCTCGCCCGCGATGCGGGCCAGGACCCGGGTGGCACCGCCCACCTCCTCCACCTGCGCGAAGCAGGCCAGGAGCCGGATGCGGCGTCCCTCGCTGGCGTACTCGGTGACGGCGCAGGAGACGCCCTCCTCGACGCGGGCGGTGACCGGGCCGACCGGGGCGATGCGGTAGTAGCGGCGCAGCAGCGTCTCCACCAGGCGCGGGCGGAGCTGGTGCGCCGCCCCGGCCATCCGCTCGATGAGCAGCGTGGCCATGGGCTGGGCGCAGGCCACCAGCCGGGCGATGACCGCCTCGCGCTCGGCGTTCCTGGCGGTGGCCAGCGCGGCCAGGTCCTTCTCCACCTGCACGTAGGCGGCGGCCCGCGCCGCCTCGAAGACCGGCTGATCGAAGCGCTGGTACCGGAGCTCGCCGGCCAGGTCGGCCAGCGGCGCATGCAGCTCCCGGCCCAGGTCGGTGAGGCGATCGAGGAGCCGGCGGGTCTCGGGGCCGCGCTCGTCCAGGGCCGGCGTCTGGGAGGCCAGCCGCCGCTCCAGGATCCCCATCACCGGGACCATCGGCTCGCTGGCCCGCTCGTGCGCCTTCTGGATGCGCAGCAGCGCGTTCTCCAGCTCGGTGGCGGGGGATTCCAGCGCCACGCCGTAGTGGGAGAGGGCGCGCCGTAATCCCTCCACGAACTCGGGGGAGAGGCCGGCCCCGCGCTGCTCCGGCTCGTGCAGGTAGCGCCACAGCTCCTCGAGCGGCGGCTTGCCCTCGGCGCCGCCCTCGCGCCGCGCGGTCCGGCTGTAGAGCGACTGCACGTCCACCAGCGCCGAGAAGGCGGTCTCCTCGGCGGCCAGGACCTGGGGGTCGTCGCTCACCACGCTGGCCGACAGCGCCGCCCATCCGGCCGCCAGGCGGCGGGCCTCCGCCGGGGCGACGTCGAAGCCGAGCAGCACCCGGTGCAGCTCGTCGAGCGCGGCCAGGTATCGCTCGCGGGGCGTCCCGGGGGCGGCGGCCGGGGGGGCGTTCAGCTCAAGCGGCCGGCTCGGCTCCCTGGCCGGCTCCGCGTCCTCGGGCTCGAGCCGCAGGAGCGGCGTGCCGGCGTCCACCTGCGAGTTGGGGACCGCCACCACCTCCCGCACCACCCCGGCGGCGGGGGCGGTCACCACCACCTCCACCTTCATCGACTCGACTCGCGCCACCGGCTCGCCGGCGGCCACCCGCTGGCCGACGCGGACCGGGATCGACATCACCACCGAGGGCATGGGCGCCACCACCAGGCCCGCCGGCTCCCGCTGGATCACGTGCGGGACGCCGTCGATCTCGACCAGGTGGCGCAGACCGTCGACGCTGGACAGCACGCGGATGCGCTGACCGCCCATCACCAGCCGGCGCTCCCGATCCGCGAGCCGCTCGACCTTCACGTCGAGCGCGGTGCCGCCGGCGGGAACCACCCGGTAGGTGGACGGGCCGGTCTGGCGCACCTCGATGCGATAGCGCTGGCCCTCGAGGCGCAGCTCCGCCACGCGCCCGGAGGACGGGCCGACGCGGGGCCGTCCCCGGCGGGCCTCGGCCAGGAACCGCTGCCGCTCCAGCGCCAGCTCCAGGTCGTAGACTTCCAGGGCCGCCGCCAGCAGCGCCACCTCGGGACGGGAGGAGACGAGCCTCTCCCCGCTGGCGGCCAGTCGCGCCATGCGCCCGTCCCCGGCCGCGCCGGCGCGGATCTCCGGGTGCATGCACAGCGCCGCCAGCCACGCCTTGCTGGTGCCGCGGCCGCCCACCAGCACGTCCGAGTCCTCCAGCGCCTGGGCCAGCCGCGCCAGCGCCTCGGCGCGCGACTCCCCCATGGCCACCAGGGTGGCCACCGCCTCGCCCGGGGCGCACAGGTCGCCCTCGTCCAGCTCGATCTCGACCCGGAGCATGGGGTCGGTGGGGAGGCGCAGCCGCTCGACGCGGCCGCCGCCGCCGACGTCATCCTCCAGCTCGCGCGGCACGATGCGGGCGGCAACCGCCCAGCGGGAGCTCGCCGCGGAGGCGGCCCCGACCGCCTCGCCCGCCGCGATGGCCAGCGCCAGCCGGACCAGGTCCACGCCCGCGACGGCCTCGACCGCGGGCGCCGTCCCGACGCGGGGCTCGATCCCCGCCAGGCGCGGGCGCCCGTCGCCGTCGAGCGCGAGCTGCACCGCCCCGATCCCGACCCAGCCCGCCGCCTGGCAGGCGCGGACGGCGAGGGCGGCGCCGGCGCGCTCGGGCTCCGACCAGCCCTCGGACGAGGAGCTCTCGGCGAAGACGACCGCGTCGCCCAGCCGCAAGGCGGCGTGGCCCACCCCGATGACGCGGGTTCGGCCCTGGGCGTCGCGGGCCACGACCACCTCCAGCAGCCTCGCGCCCGGGGCGGGGACGGACCCGGCCAGCGGAACACCGAGCTCGCTCGCCAGCGCGGTCAGGCTCGCGGGCACGGAGGTGCGGCGCAGGGCCTCGGCGGACGGACCCACCAGACGGACGCCGCTCTCGGCGCACCAGCTGGCCAGCTCGGTGCGCGCGGACGGGGAGGCCCTCCCGATCCAGACCGCGCCGGGGCGGGCGGCGGCCAGCGTCTCGCGGCGATCCTGGCCCTCGTAGGTCTCGTCGGCGTCGCGGAGAAAGGCGGCGTGTCGCTCGAGCGGCCCGTGGACGGCGACGGCCGCCTCGGCGCGGCCGAGCCGCACCAGCTCGCGGATGGCGCGGAGGACGCGCCGGCCGCCCTCTCCGGCGTCCACCACCACGACGCGCCCCAGCCCGATCACATCCGACATCCGTGAACCCCTTCGCTCGTCCGGCGAGATGGCCGCGTGACGAGGCATCGACTCGCGCCCGCGCCGCCTCGGCGGCTTGGGCCGGACTCCCACCGGCTCCGTGGCCCTCGGTCCGAGGAGGGCCGGTAGGTCGCGCTCGCAAGCGTGCGCTCCTCAAATCAGATGGTGCGTCCTTGCGCAAGCGGCGAGTCGTCGTCGGGCGGCTGCGCTCCCCGCTCACGACGCGACGCGGCAAGTGCCGCACGGGCTTGCGCGAACCCGCGCAGGTTGACGGGGGCACGGGCGCGCGGATCGCGAGCAGGCGCCTGCCCCGGGCGTGGCGAAAAGCGCGTCCCGCGCTCGGCCCAGGGCCGCCCGCGGGCGCGCCGCGGCAGGCCACCCGCACGCCGTCCTGCCGCGCGACCCGCATGGACCCAAGCCGCCTCGCCCTCCGGGGGTTCACGCTCCGTTGCTCAGCCGATCATCCGATCGACGCGAGGCACCCGCAGGCGAGCGCCGACGGTCAGGCATCGAAGCAGTAGGCCACCAGGAGCCCCGGTCCCGCCGCGCAGGCGTCGCGCAGGCGCGCGATGGCCTCGAGCTTCGAGGGAGAGCGCGCCGGGAGCTCCGGCGCGTCCGCCTGCATCGACCGGAGGACGGCGTCCAGGTGCTGGGGGCGGAGGAGCAGGAACAGCTCCTCGTCCGTCCCCGGGAGCACGTCCAGGCTGGAGAGCGCGTTCTCCGCCGGATTCGAGGAGTGCCTCGGCCCACGATCCCGGGGCGTCGAGCCGGACGTCCTCGCCCTGCAGGCACAGGTCGTGGACGGCGTCGTTGCGCAGCTCGGTCAGCGTGCACCCCTCCGCCAGCAGGTCCTCGACGATTCTCGGCGATGGGCCGCTCGGTGCGCGCCGCCAGCTCGAGCGCCTCGCAGAACGCGCGGCGCCCGCTGGCGCGCCAGCCCGGCAGGCGCTCGGTGAGGAGCGCGGCCAGCTCGGCGGCATCCATGCGCTGGATGCGTGCCGCGAGGCCCCAGTCGAAGCGCTTCAGGTAGTCCACGCCCATGGTGCGAATCGCTCCCGGCGCGGCCCCCGCCGATCCGCGACCGCCGCCCGGCGACCTACCCCCGGGCTCCAGGACAAGGAAAACACGGGGTGGGGGAGCGTGTCGATGGCGGTGCCATTCGCACCTCCCCCCTCTTCCGTCCCCGGCTCCTACCCGGTCTCCCCCAGCAACGCCGGCTTCGCCTTCTTCACCACCTCGTCGACCCACTCGATGACTGCCCGCACGCGCGGCGTCCGGCCCAGGTCGGCGTGGAACAGGATCCACAGCTCGTGCTGGATGGGCTCGGGCGCCGAAAGCCGCACCAGCGTGGGATCGCTGGCGGCCACGAAGCAAGGGAGGACGGCGACCCCCATGCCGGCCCGCACCGCGGCCATGAGCGACAGGCTGGAGTTGCAGCGGAACACCAGCTTCCGGGCGGGCGCGACGCGGTTGAGCCAGCGCTCCTGCGGCACGCTGGCCATCGAATCGTCGAAGCCGACGAAGGGGTCGTCGTCGAAGTCGACCTTTCCGCGGCGGGCGGAGGGTTGGCCGCGGGCGGCATAGAGGCCGTAGGCGATGTCGCCCAGCTTGCGCATCACCAGCCCTGCCTCGTGCGGGCGGCCCAGGCGCAGCGCCAGGTCGGCCTCGCGGCGGGTGAGGTCGAAGACGCGCTGGTCCACCGCCACCTCCAGCAAGAGCCTGGGGTGGCGGTCGCGCAGGGCCGGCAGGCCGGGCACCAGGAGCTGGGCGCAGACGTGGGTGGCGGTGGTGAGGCGCACCGTGCCCGCCAGGTCGCGGTCGGCGGCGTCGGCGTGGCGCGCCAGCGCCAGCACGTTCTCCTCCACGCGCGAGGCCAGCGCCGCCAGCTCGTCGCCGGCGGCGGTGCGCGACCATCCCTGCGGCCCGCGCTCGAAGAGCGTCAGCCCCAGCGCCTCCTCCAGCGACGCCACCCGGCGGCCGACCGTGTTGCGGTCCACCTTGAGCCGGCGGGCCGCGGCCGAGAGGCTGCCGGTGCGCGACAGCTCGAGGAAGAACCGCAGATCGCCCCAGTCCAGGCCCGCGCGTCCGTGCGCGGGGCCCTCGCTCCGGTGCGCGTTTTCCGTGATCGCCGCCATCGGTACACCTCTATCGACCGCGAACGCCCGAAGGCGGCCCGGTGGCGGGTCGCCGTGGCAGGAGAGCGGTCAGGGATACGGAATATGACTCGGACCTCTGCCATCAGGAACATCCCGGTCCCCGAGTGGGGCGGCCTCGATTCCTCGGCGCGCCGACCGCATCCCGCCCGGCGGCCGACGAGGGGCGCCGTGCATCGCGCTGGAGCGGTGCGGGCGAGGTCGCGGTCGGCGTGCTCCTGGTCGTCGTCTGGGCCATGCTCTGGGCCTTCTTCATCGGTGGGGTGGTCGAGCCTGCCGCAGGCATGCGGGCCAGGACGGCGGAACACCCCAGCCTGGACGTCTCGGCGGCCCTTCCGCCCGCGCGTTCCGGGGCCGACCCGGGACCCGTTGACACGACCGGCACCGCCCTTTAGGTCGATCGGGGTGGGATTCGACCGCGGAGCGGCTCCGCAAGAACGGGATCCATCCCTCGGCGCAGCGGGTGGCGGTCGGGGACTACGTCCTCGCAACCGACGCCCATCCCTCGGCCGAGCAGGTCTGGGCGGAGGTGCGCGCCCGCCTGCCGGTGATCTCCCGGGCCACGGTCTACAACACGCTCAATCTGTTCGTGCGCAAGGGCTTGCTGCGGCAGATCCAGCTCGCCGACGGGAAGATTGGGTTCGACCCCAACCTCGAGCCGCACCACCACTTCATCGACGAGGCGACCGGGGTGGTGCACGACGTGCCCTGGGATGCGCTGGAGGTCCGGCGCGTCGAGGCGCTGCGGGGGGTGGAGGTCCGCGAGTACCAGGTGGTGCTGCGCGGGCGGAGCGGCCGGACCCGTGCGGGCTGATCTGAGCCCCGCGAAGGCGAGCAGATGCCCAAGCGGGACGCGCGCTCCGAGAAGGACGGATTAGACGTTGTCTAGACCTGGACGCCCCGCGTGGGCATGAACGAGGAGTCGAGAGATGGCCAACCTGAAGGGATTGAAGACCCACGAGAATCTCAAGGCAGCCTTTGCCGGCGAGTCGCAGGCGAACCGCCGGTACCTCTACTTCGCCAAGGTTGCGGACGTGGAGGGGTATCCCGAGGTGGCAGCCAACTTCCGCGAGACCGCGGAGGGCGAGACCGGCCACGCTCACGGCCACCTGGACTTCCTGAAGGTGGCGGGCGATCCGGCCACCGGCCTGCCCTTGGGCGACAGCACGCTCAACCTCAAGGCCGCCATCGCGGGCGAGACGCACGAGTACACCGACATGTATCCGGGCATGGCCAAGACGGCGCGCGACGAGGGCTTCGCCGAGATCGCCGACTGGCTCGAGACGCTGGCCAAGGCGGAGAAGTCCCACGCCGGCCGCTTCCAGAAGATGCTGGGGACGATCTCGTAGAGGCTCGCTGGACGCACACGGCAACCTGGACCTGGACCTGGATTTGGGCCTAGACCTGCACCTGCATTCACGAACGGTCTAGGTCTACGTCCAGGTCCAGGTCCAGGTGCAGGACCAGGTCCAGCTCACCGGCTCAGATTCTTCTCCCCGTCCCCTGGCGCCTCGCCGGCGCTGTGCCGCTTCCCCTCGTCCTCCGCTCGCCGGTACTCCTCCGGGCTCGATTCCACGTCCTTGCGCGCCTTCTCCGCCTCCTCCTGGACGTGCCCCTTCTCGAGGTGCTTCTCGAGGTCCGCGCGGTACCGCTGGTCCGCGCTGCGGCTTCCCTCGCCCTCGTTCTCGCTCCCCGGCCCCGGCCGCTCCGCATCCGCCATGCCCGCCTCCTCCGCGCGTGTGCGCGCTCCGCTCACGTTGCCGACGGGGGGGCGAGGTGACAACGTCCGGTGGGCGGCGCGGGAAGAACCCGCTCGCCCGCGTGTTCGGGTGGCTGGCGTGTGCACGTCCTTCACGCGCGGGGTGGAAGGCCCGGTCCGGCTCCGGCGGGTCGAGAGGCGGGCGGGCGTCTTGCCGGCAACCTCCGCCCTCCCCCCGCCCGGGTCTACGCACCCGGTCCCAACCATGAAACGGGGCTGACATGACCGATCCCGAGTCCGAGCGTCGTACTCTCTCGCGCGGTGAGTGGGGCGCCGTCATCCTGGCGGTGCTGGTCGTGGCGGGCGCGGCCTGGATGTGGCTGCGCAACCCGAGCGGCGAGCAGCCCCCGGCAGCGCAGCCGGCCGCCGATTCGTCCGGGCAGCAGCCGGCGGCGCAGGAGTCGGCTCCGCCGGCCCCCGTGCCCGACTCGCAGGCGAAGCCTCAGCTGGAGGCCATCAGCAACGATCCCGCGTACCGGCGCTGGCTGGCCGCCGCCGACGACATCGTCCGGCGCTGGGCCATCGCGACCGACAACCTGGCCGAGGGCGTGAGCCCGCGCAAGGTGCTGGAGCCGGCGGCGCCCAAGGGTCCGTTCCGGGTCTTCCAGCGTGGAGGGAAGACGTTCATGTCGGCCGAGTCCTGCGCCCGCTACGACGAGTTCGCGAGGGCGGTGTCCTCGGTCGACGCACGGGGCTTCGCCGGCGTCTACAAGGCGATGAGGCCCGCCGTCGAGTTCGCCTACCGCGCGCTCGGGTACCCGAACGGCTCGCTGGACGCGGCCACCGCGCGCGGCCTGCGCCGCATCGAGGGTGCGCCGGTGATCGAGAGCGACCCCGAGCTGGTCCCGGAGCGCGGCGTCTACCTGTTCGCCGATCCCAAGCTGGAGGGGCTCGGCCAGGTGGAGAAGCACCTCCTGCGCATGGGCGCCAAGAATACCCGCTCGATCCAGGCCAAGGCCCGAGAGATCCGCGAGGCGCTCGCCTTCCCGGCCGAGGCCGCCAGCGCGAAGTAGCTTGCGCAACAGTTCGCAATGGCGCGAACACGTTCGCGCCGGCCACGTCTCCTAGGTTCTGGGGCGAAGCGAGGGCCGCCCTTGCCAGCTCGATCCACAGGAGTCGCCTCATGTCCCATCGCGTCTGCCCCTGGTGGCTGGGCTATCTCCTGGCCAGCCCGATCCGGAAGCTCCTGCAGGATCCGGCCAAGATCGTCGCGCCGCACGTGCGCGAGGGGATGACCGTCCTCGAGCCCGGCCCGGGGATGGGATTCTTCACGCTGGAGCTGGCGCGGCGGGTGGGGCCCGGCGGGCGCGTCATCGCGGTGGACCTCCAGGAGCAGATGCTGGCCGGGCTGCTCCGGCGAGCCCGGCGGGCGGGGCTGGCGGATCGGATCGAGGCACGGCTCGCCTCCGGCAGCTCGCTCGGGCTCGACGACCTGGCCGGCAAGGTCGACCTGGTGCTGGCCTTCGCCATGGTCCACGAGCTGCCGGACGTGGGCCGGTTCTTCACCGAGGTGCGCCGCACCCTGGCGCCCGGCGGCACGGTGCTGGTGGCGGAGCCGAGCGGCCACGTGAGCGCCTCCGACTTCGAGGAGACGCTGACCGCCGCCGAGCGGGCGGGGTTCCGGCGCCGGCCGGGCCCCGCCATCGCGCGCAGCCTGACCGCCGTGCTGGCCGAGGCGTAGGGCCCGCCACCCCCCGGCAAGACTGGAGACCGAGTTGCCGGCGCTGCCTGCGGCGCGGTAACCATGGTCGATGAGCCTCTTCCACGAGGAGATCCTCTCCCGGTTCGGCGGGGAGGATGCGGCCGCCTGCGCCTGCGGGAGCCGCCACCACCTGCAGGTGCGCGAGATCCTCCTGGGAGAGGGCGCCCTGGCGGAGTCGGCGGAGCGGTTCTCGCGGGGGCCGGCCGGCTCCGCCTGGGTCCTGTCGGACGAGTACACCGACGCGGCCGCGGGCATGACCTGGAGGGCGCGGGTCCACGGGAAGCGGGTGCTGAGCCGCGTGCTCCCGGCCTGGCCACGCCCGGTCCCGACCGACGCGCTGGTGGCCGAGCTGGCCGCCGAGGTGCGGGCAGCGGCGCCGGACCTGATCGTGGCCGTGGGAAGCGGGGTGGTGAGCGATCTCGGCAAGGCGGTCTCGCACCAGGTCGGGGCGCCCAGCTGGTCGGTCGCCACCGCCCCCTCGGTGGACGCCTACACCTCGGGCACCGCCGCCATCCGCGTGGGCGGATACCACCAGGCCCTGCCGACCACGCCGTCGGCGGTGGTGGTCTGCGATCTGCGGGTGCTGGCGACGGCGCCTCGCCCGCTGTTCCTGGCGGGGCTGGGCGATCTGCTGGCCAAGTACCTGGCCCGGGTGGACTGGCCGCTGGCGCACCTCATCACCGGCGAGCCCTTCTGCCAGGCGCTCTCGAGCCTGGCGGTCGCCTCGGCCCGGCAGGCGGTCCAGGCGGCCGAGCTCGTCGTGCGCGACCCGACCGCGGCCGCGGCGGCGCTCATCGACGCCGGCCTGGTGTCGGGGCTGTGCATGCAGGCGCTGGGATCGTCGCGCCCGGCGGCCGCCTCCGAGCACACCATCGCGCACTTCTGGGAGATGGCCGGCGCCGTCACCCGCGAGGAGAACGATCTGCACGGGCTGCTGGTGGGCGCAGCCAGCCGGCCGGTCCTGCGCGGCTACGCCGAGCTGTATCCGCGCCTGCGGACCGCGGCGGTCGATCCGGCGGCGCGCCGCGCGGCGCTGGACCGGGAGCCGGGCTGGGAAGCGGCCCTGCCGCCGGAGATGGCCCGGTTCCGCGAGACGCTCGACGCCGTGGAGCGGTCGCAGGCGCGGGCGCGGGCGGCCCTTGCATCCCACCTGGAGGCCTTCTCTCGGAAGCGCGAGCAGGTGCTGGAGCTGGCCGGCCCGGTCCTGGAGGAGCTGGCCGGCGCGGTCGGGACGCTGGAGCGGCTCGGGTTCCCGTTCTCGCCCGCGGTGCTGGGCCTGGCCGACCCCTGGCTGCACCTGGGCGTGCGCCACGCGCGGCGGCTGCGCGATCGCTACACCACCTTCGATCTGGCGCACGAGCTGGGCCAGGAGCCGGTGCTCTTGGCCGCGGCCGAGGCAGGGCTCGACGAGCCCTGAGCGCCGCTTCCCCGGCTGCGCTAGCCGACGCCTGCGGTGGCCGGGGGCTGCTGCGGCTCCTGGGAAACGCTGCGCCCGGCCGTGGTACCCTTTCTCGCCTCGAAGAGCCGCTGCAGGGAGCAGAAGACGAAGACCAGGAAGCCGATCGCGATTCTCGTCCACCAGGAGTTGAGGGTGCCCTGGAACACGATGAGCACCTGGATGGTCCCGTAGACCAGCACACCCAGGACCGTCCCGAGGATGCTGCCGGCGCCGCCGGTCAGCAGGGTGCCGCCGATCACGACCGAGGCGATGGCGTCGAGCTCCATCCCCTTTCCGTCCAGGGCGTAACCGGAAAGCGTGTAGAACGTGAAGACGACCCCTGCCAGCCCCGAGCAGAAGCCGCTCAGCGAGTAGATCATGATCTTCGTTCTCACGACCGGTAGCCCCATCAGCAGGGCGGACTGCTCGTTGCCTCCGATCGCGTAGACGGCGCGCCCGAACCTCGTGAAGCGCAGGATGTAGGCGCCGACCAGCACCACCACCACGGCGATCACAGCGCTCGGCGAGACGAAGTTGTTGCCGATGATGTTGAACTGGTGATGCGCCGCGTACTCGAAGACCGGATCGCTGATGGCGATGGTGTCGATGCTGACGACGTAGCAGAGGCCTCGCGCCAGGTACAGCCCGGCCAGGGTGATGATGAAGGGGGGAAGGTCGAAGAACTGGATCAGGCACCCCATGAAGAAGCCCAGGAGCGTGCCGATCGCGACCACGATCGCGATCACCAGGAACGGGTCGAGGTGCTGCTTCGACACCAGGCTCGCCGCCAGCATGGTCCCGAAGCCGAGCATGGAGCCGACGGACAGGTCGATCCCACTGGAGATGATCACGAAGGTCATCCCCACGGCCAGGATCAATAGATAGGCGTTGTCGATGAAGAGGTTGAGGAAGTTCTGAACCGAGAAGAAGCCGGTATAGGCGAACGAGCCGTATCCAAACATGATCACGAACAGCGCCAGGATGACCAGGACGGACAGGTTCGAGCTGCTGAGGAGTCTTCGTGTCATGCCACCGCTCCCCGCTTGACGAACAGCCCGGCGATCTGGTGCCGGAACCTCTCGGATTGCAGCAAGCTGACCGCCCAGACGACCAACGCCTTGACGACCTGGGAGATCTCCGGGGCGACGTTGAAGGCGTAGATCGTCGTCGTCAGCGTCTGGATGATGAGCGCCCCGATCATGCTGCCCAGCAGGTAGTACTTCCCGCCGTTGAGCGACGTGCCGCCCAGCACCACCGCCAGGATGGCGTCCAGCTCGTACAGGTTCCCCGCGTTGTTGCCGTCGGCGCTCATGACGGTGGAGCAGACGACCAGCCCGGACAGCCCGGCGCAGAAGCCGCTGAAGACGTAGACCCACAGGAGGATGTTCTTGGCGTTGATCCCGGAGAACCGGGCCGCCGTCGGGTTGATGCCCACCGACTCGATGAACAGGCCGATGGCCGTCCGTCTGGTCACGAGCCAGGTGAGGAGCAGGAGACCTGCGACCATGAAGATGGAGAACGGCAGGCCCAGCCAGTAGCCCTGGCCGAAGATGGCGAACGGCTTCACGTAGAGCCAGATGACCTTCGCGTTCGTCGACACCATCGCGACGCCCCGACCGGCGACGAAGAGGATCAGGGTGGCGATGATGGGCTGCAGGCCGATCCGCGAGACCAGGATTCCATTCCAGAGCCCCGCCGCGGTGGAGGCCAGCAGGGCGGCGGCGATGGCCACGGGGAGGGGATACAGGGGCACGCCGCCGAGGTCGCCGCCCAGCGTGATGGCCACGATGCCAGCGGAGATCGCGACAACCGAGCCGACCGAGATGTCGATCCCCTTGGTCGCGATGACGAGCGTGAGCCCGATCGCGAGCAGCATGATGGGGGCCGCGTTCTTGATGATGTCGATCAGGTTGCCGTAGAGGTGTCCCTGCTTCACCTCGACGTGAAAGAAGTTGGGGGTGAAGAAGAAGTTGAAGAGCAGCAGGCATGCAAGGGCGGCGAGGGGCCAGATCAGCTTGCTCCGGCTCAACGATCGAAGGGATGGCACGCTATCTCCCCTCGGCGATGGTCCGCACGATGTTGTGCTCGTCCACTTCCGGCCCGCTCAGCTCCCCGACCTTGGCGTGGTCCCTGAGGACCGCCACCCGGTCGCTGCAGCGGACCACCTCCTCGAACTCCGAGGAGATGAAGATGACCCCCATCCCGTCCCGGCTGAGCTTCAAGATGAGCTCCATGATCTCCAGCTTGGCCCCGACGTCGATGCCGCGCGTCGGCTCGTCCAGGATGAGCACCGAGGGGTTGGTCGCCAGCCAGCGCGCCAGCATGACCTTCTGTAGATTCCCGCCGCTGAGCTGGCCGGCCGTGTTCTCGGCGCTGGGGGTCTTGATCTTCAGCGACTCGATCATCTTGTCCGCGATCTCGAGCTGCTTCTTCAGCGGGATGAACTTGAGCATCCCCCTCCTGGCCTGGAGGGCGAGGACGATGTTCTCGCGGACGGTGAGCTCACTGAAGGCTCCCTCGGTCTTGCGGTCCTCGGAGCAGAACCCCATGCCCGCCATCATGGCGGCGCGCGGGGAGCTGATGTTCGCCGTCTTTCCCTTGACCAGGATCGCGCCCTGGCTGGCGCCGTCGATGCCGAAGATGAGCTTGGCCATCTCCGTCCGGCCGGAGCCCAGCAGCCCCGCCAGGCCGAGGACCTCGCCCTCGCCGAGCTCGAGATCGAAGGGCGCGATGGAGCCGCGCAGCCCGAGCTGATGGACGCGCAGCGCGGGGACGCCCTCGCGCGCGGCAGCCGGCTCCTTCTTCTTGGCGGCGTGCTCCGCCGCGTAGCTGAACGCGGACAGCTCCTTGCCGAGCATCTTGGCGATGAGCTCGAGCTTGCGGGAGCTGGGCCGCCTTGTACTCCCCGATGAGGAAGCCGTTCTGCAGGACGGTGATCCGGTCGGCGATCCGGTAGACCTGGTCGAGGAAGTGCGTGATGAAGAGGATGGCCAGCCCCTGGTCGCGCAGCCTCCGGATCACCCCGAACAGCCGCTCCACCTCGGCCTCGTCGAGGCTGGAGGTGGGCTCGTCCAGGATCAGGATCTTCGAGGAAAGGTCCAGGACGCGGGCGATGGCCACCATCTGCTGGATGGCGATGGAATACGACGACAGTGGCTGGGTGACGTCGAGGGCGATGTTCAGCTTCGCCAGCGCTTCTTCCGCCCTGCGGTTGAGCTTCTTCCACTGGATCTTGCCGAACCGCATCGGTTGCCGGCCGATGAACATGTTCTCGGCAACCGACAGGTTGGGGCAGAGGTTGATCTCCTGATAGACCGTGCTGATGCCGAGCTTCTGCGCGGCGAAGGGCGAGTCGGGCCGGATCGGCTTGCCTTCCAGCAGGATCTCCCGGCGTCGTGCTTGTGCACCCCCGTGAGCACCTTCACCAGGGTGGACTTGCCGGCGCCGTTCTGACCCATGACGGCATGGACCTCGCCCCGGAAGAGGCGAAAATCCACGCCAGACAGGGCCGTCACCCCTGGGAAGATCTTGCTGATCTTCCGCATCTCCAGGACGGGGGCCACTTCGGGCATTCCCATTACCTCCGGTCACCAGGTCAGGTGCGGCCAGCGCCCGTCTGCTCCCGCCCGGCCCACCGAGCTCCGTGGGTCCTCGCTGAGAGGGGAGAGGCCGATATGGGCTGCCCAGGACGACTCCGTCAACCGAAGTCGTCCTGGGCAGCACCATGGTTCGACAGACTACACCGAATCAGTACTGGCGGCTCGGCAGGGCTTCCTTGGCGTTCGTCTCGTCGAAGATGCCCTCGATCGTCCAGATCCGGCCGGGGAGCTTCTTCCCGGCGCGGAGATCCCTGACCGCCTGCACGGCCTGGGGGCCGAGCAGCGGGCTGCACTCGATGGACGCGTTCAGCTCGCCGCGGACCATGGCCTCGAAGGCGCCCTTCACGGCATCGACGGAGACGATGGTGATGTCCTTGCCAGGGTTGATTCCGGCTTCCTTGATCGCCTGGATGGCGCCCAGGGCCATCTGGTCGTTGTGGGCGTACAGCACCTGGATGTTCTTGTCGGCCTTCAGGAAGGCCTCCATGACGGCCTTGCCTTCCGAGCTGGTGAAGTTGCCGGTCTGGGAGCGGGTGACCTTCCAGTTGGCGTGCTGCGCCAGGATCGTCTCGAAGCCCTTCTTCCGGTCGATGGCGGGAGCAGAGCCGGTGGTGCCCTGGAGCTCGACGATGTTGATCGTCTTCTGGCCGTCGTCGATGCCCTTCTTCTTCAGGTAGTCGGCCAGCCAGTTGCCGGCCTTCTCGCCCTCCTTGATGAAGTCGGACCCCATGATCGTCATGCGGAGGTGCCGATCGGAGGCCTGGACGTCCCGGTCGATCATGATGACCGGGATGCCGGCCTTCTTGGCCTCCTCGAGGACGGGGCCATAGCCCGTCTCGACGAGGGCGGTGAACAGGATGACGTTGACCTTGCGCGCAATGAAGGACCGGAGGGCCTTGATCTGGTTCTCCTGCTTCTGCTGGGCGTCGGAGTAGATCAGCTCGAAGCTCGGGTCTTCCTTGAACGCATTCTGCACGGAGGCGGTGTCGGCGGTTCTCCACTCGCTCTCGGAGCCAATCTGCGAGAAGCCGACCACCCACTTCTTGGGCGCCGCATACGCGGTTGTGGCGACGAGCGCGATTGCCAGACTCAGCAGAAGCTTCTTCATATGTGACTCCTCCTCAGGAGAAGCGAAGCCGTTTCACGGTGAACGGCGAATTGCCCTGTCTACCAGCGAACTGCCAACAGATGCGGTGCAGCTGTCTAGCCAATTCCTCGGTCTCCTCCTTCCCTCTGCTCATCTCCCTATGTTCAGGTACTTGTAGAGCTTCTCGTTCTTCAGGACCTTGTCGACGTCGAACTTCAGCGGCCCGACCACCGTCGTCACCTTGCCGCTGGCGTTCATGAGCGTGAGCGTGTTGTTGATGGCGATGATCGACACCTTGCCCCCCGCGGCCAGGACGTCGCCGTACTTGATGTCCTTGTCGTCGCCGTTGGGGTCCAGGTAGACCTGCCGTCCCAGGTACTGGATGACGACCAGCTTGTCCTTGAAGGCGGGATCGGGGTTGCCACCGCTCGCCTTGGGAGCCTTGACGGTCCTGGGCGTGCCCTTGAGGATGTCCGCCACGCTCTTGGTGACCGCCCCGGATTCACCGTTGATCTCGTAGACGGCGTCCGGATTGTCGGATGGCGTGACCTCGATCCAATCCCGGTCCACGGTGACCTTGATCTCGGCGTCGGCGGGAATCGTGTCGCCGACCTTGATCGTCGTCCACGGGCCGGTGGCCGTCTTGGCGCTGACGTAGCCGGCATCGGTCTCGGAGTAGAGCCCGACGCACTTCAGGGTGGGGGCGGCCTTGGTCTCCGGGGGGGGCGTGGGCTTGCTCGGAGCGGCCTTGGTGGCCTTGCTCTGAGGGGCGTTGGTGGCCTTCTTCGGAGCGGCGCTGGCTGCGGCCGCCGCGGCGGAGAGAACAAGTGCTATCGCCCAGGGGAGAAGCTTTCGCATGACGTGACTCCTGTTTCGAGCACCAGGACACTGAGCAGCGGCTCGGTGCCGAGCATCTTCCGCCAGGTCGCGCTCGGAGAGATCGACAAGCGTGGCGGGACGAGGTGCCCCCTCGTTCCTGTCCCGCCGGCGTCGGGTCTCGTCGAACGGATGCCGCATCTTCGCTCCTCCCGCGGTGCCGCGTTCCCGGACGTGTTCGGGGAGCCCATGGATGCGTCCCCTGATACGGCGGGTGAATCGAACCGCGTGTGGTGCTGTGGCTGGCCGACGCAGTACAATTCAGGACGGCCGCCGCCGTCAAGTGTTAACGCTCACACTCCCGTGATTACCGGATCTTCTGCTGCGTCCTCGCGGGGTAGACGTGCGGGTTGTCGCATGCCTTCACGTCACGAAGGGGGAGGGACGATACCGACCCGGTATAACCCCGACGGGGAATTCGGGCCTGGTGGGCGGGCCGACGGCCACGGCGCTCCGCGGCTCCCGGTGCTGGCAGCACTGGCAGGAAGAGCCGGGTTCCGTCCGGCGATCAGAAGCGCCAGGAGAGATCCAGGACCCCGGCGATGTCGGTGCCGCGCTCGGTCACGAGCAGGTTCTCCACCAGCCCCACGCCCACGGAGAGCGACGGCGTGACCGTCACTTGCGCACCCGCCAGGACGTAGAAGGTCCAGCCGTCGATCTCGCTCAGGTGCATGTAGCGGAGCGCCGGTCCGTGCGTGCTGCCCTGGAGCAGGAGCATGGCGCGCGACCCGACCTCGCGGCCCACCGCCAGCTGAAAGGCGGGGTGCGGGCGCGTCGGCAGCCGTGCCTCGGACACGGGCCCGTCCGGCACCACCACATCGGCGACCGCCCAGAGGTGCGTCCGGCCCAGGTCGGCGCCCGCCAGCAGCCCCAGCCCTCCCTCGACCACCCCGCTTCCGAACGGGAAGGTCCCGGTGGGAAGCTTGAGGGCCGCGCGCCAGGCGAGGGCGGGCACCCAGCCGACCTGCTCGCGGATGCGCCCCTTGGCCCCCAGCCACACATCCCCGATCCCGCTCCTCGCACCGGCGAAGCTCGTGCCGCGTCCGTCCGGCCGGACCAGGCGAAACTCGGCCTGGCGCGACACCGTCCCGCGGCGGAGCCTGTTCTCGGTGTGGAACCAGGACTCGACATCCTTGATGGCCGCGTCGAACGAGGGGCTCACCTCCGCCACCGCCGGCAGGTCGAGCTGCACCTCGAGGCCGTCGCGCAGCCCCAGGCGGAGGGCCAGGGTCGGCTGGGCGGTCTCGAGATGGTAGCTCACCGACAGGTCGGGGCTCTGCGTCCGGGCGATGCTGTTCGAGTAGGTGGTGCGGACGCCGAGCTGGAGGTGGCCGGGGGCCACGGTGGCGGGCGGCTCGAACGGCAGCTGCAGGAACGGCACGGCCATCGGGGCCGCGTCCTGCCAGGGAATGGGCGCGGGCGAGAGGGGCTGGGCGCGCGCGGGGAGCGCGGCCGCGAGCAGCAGCAGCACGCTTGCCTTGCGGCTGCGCCGGAGAGGTCCTCGCCGGTCGCGGGAGGGTGATGTGAACGCGAACACGCCCGGTATCTCGAATGCTCTCCGCCCAGGGCGGCCCGTTCCGGTCGGATGCCCGGAACGCCCGCGCGCCCCGGCCCCCAGATGCTAGCCGCCCGCCCTGACCGCCGCCGTCCTCGGGCGGGCGGGGGCCACGGCGGAGGAGCCGGGGCGCCGGGCGGGAGTGCTTGACGGCGGCGGCGGGACCGGGTTTAGTGCAACAACTGGACTAATTCCGCGCCGGCGAGGAATGCATGTACCTGGGCATCGATCTGGGGACGTCCGAGGTGAAGGTGGTGCTGCTGGACGAGGGCGGCGGGATCGCCGCGTCGGCCACCGCTCCCCTCGAGGTGCTGCGACCCCAGCCCCGCTGGTCGGAGCAGTCGGCCGAGAGCTGGTGGGAAGCGTCGCTGGCGTCCATCGACAAGCTCCGGGCCAGCCACCCGGCCGCGCTGGCCGCGGTGAAGGGGATCGGGCTCTCCGGCCAGATGCACGGGGCCACGCTCCTCGACGCCGGGGAGCGGCCGCTCCGGCCCGCCATCCTCTGGAACGACACCCGCTCCGACGAGGAGTGCCGCGAGCTCGAGAAGCGCGAGCCGCGCATGCGGGCCATCACCGGGAACCTGGCCTTCCCCGGGTTCACCGCGCCCAAGCTGATCTGGGTGGAGAAGCACGAGCCCAGGATCTTCGCCCAGGTGAAGTCGGTCCTCCTGCCCAAGGACTACCTGCGCCTGCGGCTCACCGGCGACAAGGTGTCCGAGATGTCCGACGCGGCCGGGACGCTGTGGCTCGACGTCGGCAAGCGCGACTGGTCGGACGCGATGCTGGCGGCCACCCGGATGACGCGGGCCCACATGCCGCGCCTGGTGGAGGGGAGCCGGCCCTCGGGCGAGCTGAAGAAGGAGCTGCGCGATCGCTGGGGCATGAAGGGGACGGTGGTGGTGGCCGGCGGCGGCGGCGACAACGCTGCCAGCGCGGTGGGCATCGGCGCCGTCGCGCCCGGCGGAGGGTTCGTCTCGCTCGGCACCTCGGGCGTCCTCTTCGTGGTGAACGACCGCTTTCTGCCCAACCCGGAGAGCGCGGTGCACGCCTTCTGCCACGCGCTTCCGGGGCGCTGGCACCAGATGAGCGTCATGCTCTCGGCCGCGAGCTGCCTGCGCTGGGCGACGCAGCTGGTGCGCGCGGCCAGCGAGGCGGAGATCCTGGTGGAGGTCGAGAAGCTGGGCGAGCAGGCGCGGGTGGCGGCCCCCGTCTTCCTGCCCTACCTGACGGGCGAGCGGACGCCGCACAACGACCCGACCGTCCAGGGCTCGTTCGTCGGGCTCGTGCCCGGGACCAATCGCGCCACGCTCGTGTACTCGGTCATCGAGGGCGTGGCCTTCGGGCTGGTCGACGGCCTGGATGCGCTGCGTCAGGCCGGCACCACCGTCGACACCCTCTCGCTGGTGGGCGGCGGATCGCGCAGCGCCTACTGGGCCCAGCTCATCGCCGACCTCCTTCAGGTCCGGCTCCAGACACACCCCGGGGGCGAGACCGGGGCGGCGCTGGGCGCGGCGCGGCTGGGACAGCTCGCCTGCGGCGGCTCCGAGGCGGCGGTGTGCACGCGCCCGCCGGTGAGCCGGACCTTCGAGCCGTCGCCGGCGGGGCGGAACCTGCTGGCCGGGCGGCTGGCCCGGTTCCGCGCGCTCTACCGGGCCGTGGCTCCCATCTTCTCGCTGGGGGGCCGATGAGGCCGGCCCCCCGGATCCCCGGCTCGCTCCGGACCGCCTCATCCGGCTGGGCCTGCGCTCGCAAAGCGGGGCGGGAGCGCAACGGGTAGGTTTCCCTCAACCCCGATAGAAGGACTGCAAGGAGAGCACATGTCGAGCTACTTCGCGGATGTCCCGGCCGTCAAGTTCGAGGGGCCGAACAGCCAGAATCCTCTCGCGTTCCGCTACTACCAGAAGGACCGGACGGTCCTGGGCAAGCGGATGCAGGACCAGATGCGCTTCGCGGTCTGCGTACTGGCACACGTTCTGCGGGAGCGGCGTGGACCCGTTCGGGACCGCCGGGACCATCCAGCGCCCCTGGATCCAGGGCGGCGACCCGATGGCCATCGCCAAGCTGAAGGCGGAGAACGCCTTCGAGTTCATCCAGAAGCTCGGCGTCCCCTTCTACTGCTTCCACGATCGCGACGTCGCCCCGGAAGGCGCCACGCCGAGCGAGAGCCGAGAACCTCAAGGCGCCATGGTCGACGTGCTCGCCGAGCATCCAGCAGCGGACGGGGTGAAGCTGCTGTGGGGCACCGCCAACCTCTTCAGCCACCGCCGCTTCATGGCGGGCGCCGCCACCAACCCCAACCCCGAGGTCTTCGCGGTGGCGGCCACCCAGGTGAAGGCCGCCATGGACGCGACGCTGAAGCTGGGCGGCCAGAACTACGTGCTGTGGGGCGGCCGGGAGGGCTACGAGACGCTCCTCAACACCGACATGAAGGCCGGAGCTGGACCAGATGGGCCGGTTCCTCAACATGGTGGTCGAGTACAAGCACAAGATCGGGTTCAAGGGCACGATCCTGATCGAGCCCAAGCCGCGCGAACCCTCCAAGCACCAGTACGACTTCGACGTGGCCACCGTGTACGGGCTGCTGTGCCGCTGCGGCCTGGAGAAGGAGGTCAAGGTCAACATCGAGAACAACCACGCCACCCTGGCCGGCCACAGCTTCGAGCACGAGCTGGTGACGGCGCTCTCGCTGGGGATCTTCGGCTCCGTCGACATGAACCGCGGGGACACGCTGCTCGGGTGGGACACCGATCAGTTCCCGAACAATGCCGCCGACATGGTGCTGCCGCTGTACTACATCATGCAGGGCGGTGGGTTCACCAATGGTGGGTTCAACTTCGACGCCAAGGTGCGCCGCCAGTCGCTGGACGCGGTCGACCTGTTCCATGCCCACGTCGGCGCCATCGACGTCACCGCCCGGGCGCTGCTGGGGGTCGAGAAGATGATCCAGGACGGAAAGCTGGCCCAGGCGGTGAAGGACCGGTACCAGGGCTGGAACGGTCCGCTGGGCAAGGAGATCCTCTCCGGCAAGGCCTCGCTGGAGTCTCTCTCCAAGCACGTGGTGGACCGCGGGCAGGACGTTGCGCCGGTGTCGGGCCGGCAGGAGGCGCTGGAAAACCTGGTCAACCGCTACCTCTAGCTCGTATCCTCCCCGCCCCGACCCGTCTCACCCCCGCAGGGAAGCGACAGCCCCGTGCCACACATGACCGGCGACCAGAGCCTGCTCAAGCGGATCAACCGCATGGCTCTGGTCCGGCTGGTCAAGGCCGAGCCGGGGCTGTCGCGCGTCGACCTGGCCAACCGGACCGGGCTGACCAAGACCACGGTGGGCATGCTGGTGCAGGAGCTCATCGACGAGGGGTGGCTGCACCAGAACGCGCCGGCCGAGGGGCAGGGGGTGGGCCGGCGCCCGCTCCCGCTCACCCTCGATCGCGACCGCATCGGACTGGTGGGCGCCGAGATCGGCGTCGACTACATCAACGTGGTCGCCTGCAACCTCCAGGGCGAGCTGTTCCAGTCCAAGTGCATCCCCTACCAGCACCGCGACGTGAACCGCTCGCTCCGCACGCTGGGGTCGATGCTGGCCCGCGCCCATGGCGAGCTGGTGGCGGAGGGCCGGCGGGTGCTGGGGATCGGCGTGGGCGTGCCGGGGATGGTCGATCTCGAGGACGGGATGCTCCGCTTCGCGCCCAACATCGGGTGGCACGGGGTCCGCATCGAGCCCATCCTGACCGCTCGCCTGGCCGAGGCCGGGTGCGGCGACCTGTCGGTCATGGTCAGCAACGACGCCAAGGCGGCGGCGCTCTCCGAGTACGTCTTCGGCGCCGAGCACCACACCGGGCCGCTCATCTACCTGGCCATGGGCATCGGCCTGGGCGGCGGGATCGTGCTCTCCGACCGGCTCTACCTGGGGCACGACGGCATCGCCGGCGAGGTGGGACACACCATCCTGCAGCGGGGCGGACCGCGCTGCGCCTGCGGGCGGCAGGGGTGCGCCGAGACGTTCATCTCGCAGCGGGCGGTGAGCCGCGAGCTGACCGGCAAGGACAGCCCCGTCCTCACCATCGAGGCCATCCGGCAGGCCCTGGCCGCCGGGGACAAGGCGGCGTTCCGGGCGGCCCGCAAGGCGGGCGAGTACCTGGGCGTGCTGCTCCAGAACCTGGCCAATTGCTACAACCCGGGGTTGATCGTCCTGGGCGGCCCGCTGGTGCAGCTCGGCGATCCCTTGATCAAGCCGGCGCTGGCGTCGATGGAGGCCAACGCCGGCAAGTTCGACTTTCACCGCCAGTCGGTCCGGTTGTGCCGCTTCGGCATCGACGCCTGCGCGCTGGGCGCGGCCGGCGGGGTGTTCCAGCGCGCGCTCTACTCGGTGGAGGCGGACCTGGGCGCCGCCCCCGACCGAGCCTCGGGCACGCGCCGGCGCGTCCGGGCCACGGCCGGGGCCTAGAAGGGGGGCCGGGGGGTCTTGCCCCGCTTTGGCGAAGCCGGACAGCCCACCGGGTGTTCGTGTTAGCGTCGCGCCTCGCCCGAGAGGTCCACCATGCGCCGAACGCTCGCCGCCCTGTCCCTGGTCGTGCTGGCCTGTGGAAAGAGCAACACGCTCACCTGCGACGAGGAGATGCGCAAGGGCGACGTCGAGGCGCTGGCCTACTCGTACTACCTGTACCTGGACCTCCTGCCCCCGACGTTCGCGGGCTCCGCCTATCCCAGCGCCGGCGCGGTGCTGAACGCGCTCACCCTGACGGCCCAGCAGCAGGGGAAGGATCGCGGCTGGAGCTTCCTCATGCCGCAGGCCCAGTTCATCCAGTACTTCCAGGAGGCGCAGTCGGTCGGCTACGGCGTGAGCCTGCTCACCACCGGGGCCGCGCCGTCGCTCCGGGTGTTCGTGAAGCAGGTCTTCGCGGCCCCCGGAGCCGAGTCGGCCGCCGACCGGGTCGGCTTCAGGCGCGGCGACGAGATCCTCGCTGCCGGGCCGGACGCCTCGTCGATGACGGCCGTCGCCGGCCTGACGCCGGACGAGGTGAGCACGCTCCTCTCGGCCGGCGGCGCCACCGGCGTGTCCAAGGCGGTGCAGGTGCAGCCGGTGGACGGCTCTGCGCAGGTTGTCCGCACCATGGTGAGCGCTGCGTTCGGCCTCGATCCCGTCCCCTCGTACCAGGTGTTCGGCTCGACGGGGTACGTGCAGCTCCGGTCGTTCGTCTCGGCGGCGGAGGACCCGCTCCGGACCGCTTTCGCGTTCTTCAAGAGCCAGGGCGTGCAGAGCGTGGTCGTCGACCTGCGCTACAACGGCGGCGGGTCGATCGACACGGCGCTGGTCCTGGCCGACCTGCTGGGGCAGGGGCTGGTCGGGAAGCAGATGTTCCAGCTGCAGCCGAACGGCAACTTCGCCGCCCAGACCGCGAGCTTCGGATCGGAGGCCGACGGCGGAAGCTTCCAGCGGGTCGCCTTCATCACCACCTCCGCGACCGCCTCGGCCAGCGAGCTCGTGGCCAACGCCCTCGACGCGTACCCTTCCGTCGTCCCGATCGCCTACGTGGGCGCGGAGACCTACGGCAAGCCGGTCGGGCAGAGGGTATTCGACCTGCCGGGGTGCAGCACCGAGCTGTTCCTGGTCTCCTACCGGCTGGTCAATGCCGCGGGCGTCACCGACTACTACGGTGGGCTCCCCGCCGCCCCGCAGAACGGGATCCCCGGGTCCTACGGACCGCTGTGCGGCGCCGCCGACGATCTCACGCACGCCCAGGACTCTCCCGACGAGTCCTCCACCGCGGCGGCGGTCTACTTCGCCCAGAACGGGAGCTGCCCGCCCGCGCCCGCCGCGGCGGC
Organism: uncultured Pseudomonadota bacterium; assembly: GCA_963736345.1. GTDB lineage: Bacteria > Myxococcota > Myxococcia > Myxococcales > Anaeromyxobacteraceae > Anaeromyxobacter. The sequence continues at coordinate 184,108 of CAVTOU010000021.1, forward strand.
CCGGGCCCGGGCCCCCGGTGGCCCCATCGATCAGCTCGGCGCCAGCGCCCGGACGTTCGCGCAGCGGGACATGCCGGGGACGTTCTAGGGCGGCGGACTCAGGGGTTGATGGTCAGCGTCGCCGAGCGCGTGACGCCGCCCCCGGAGGCCGAGATCGAGGAGGTCGTCCGCAAGGTCACGGCCGTGGTCGTGATGGGGAAGGTGGCCGTGGTGGCCCCGGCCGCCACGGTGACGCTGGCGGGCACGGTGGCCGCCGCCTGGCTGCTGGACAGCGCGACGGTGAAGCCGCCGGAGAGGGCGGCGCGCGTGAGCGTGACCGTGCCGGTCGAGGTCGAGCCGCCGGTCACGCTGCTCGGGCCGAGGCTCACGCCGGAGACGGCCAGCAGGCGCACCGAGAGGTTCGCCTGCACCGAGGTGCCGCTGGCGCTGGCGGCGATGGGGACGGTCGTGTTGGCGGTCACCGGGCTGGTCTGGATGGGGAAGGTGGCGGTGGTGGCCCCGGCTGCGACGGTGACCGAGGGGGGCACGGTGGCGGCGGCGTTGCCCGACGAGAGCGCCACCAGCTTTCCGCCGGCGGGCGCCGCCCCCGTCAGGCGGATGGTCCCGGTGCTGGTCTGGGTGGCGGTCACGGTGGACGGGCTCAGCGAGAGCGAGCGCGGGCGGGCGGTCTGGACGGTGAGGGTGGCGGCGGTGAGGGTCACCCCGGCCTGGCTGGCGGACAGGGTGACGGCGGTGTCGGCGGTCACGGTGGTGGTCCGCACCGTGAACGTGGCGCTGGTGGCGCCGGCGGCGACCGTCACCGAGGCGGGGACGGTGGCGGCGGCGTTCCCGGACGAGAGCGAGACGGGAAGGCCGCCCGGGGGCGCGGCGCTGCTCAGCGTGATCTGTCCGGTGGTGGAGCTGCCGCCCACCACCGAGGTGGCGGCGAGCGAGAACGCCGACAGCAGGCTCGGGGCGGCGACGGTCAGGCCGGCGGTGGCCGAGGTGCCGCCGCGGGACGCGGTCAGGATCACGGAACGAGTCGTCCCCACCGCGAGGGTGGTGACCGCGAAGGTCGCGCTGGTGGCGCCGGGGGCCACGGTGACGCTGGCGGGGACCTGGGCGCTGCCGTCGCTGCTGGAGAGCGCGACCACCGCGCCCGTTCCGATGCCCGGGGAGGCGAGCGTGACCGTCCCCTGCGTCGCGGAGCCGCCCGCCACCGTCGCCGGGCTCACGGAGAGGGAGGCCACCAGCACGGGGTTCACCGTCAAGGCGCCGGTGGCGCTGGCCCCGCCCGCGCTGGCCGTGATCTGGGCGGTGGTGGTCGAGCCGACCGCGCCGGTCGAGGCGGTGAAGCTCGCGGTGGTCTGGCCGGCCGCAACGGCCACCGTGGCCGGCACCACCACCGCCGGGACGCTGCTGGCGAGCTGGACCGCCATGCCGCCGGGTCCGGCCGGCGAGTCGAGGGTCACCGTGCCGCCGGCGGGCGCGCCCTCGGTCACCGAGGCGGGCGCCACCGCCAGGGCGGCCACGCCCGGCGGCTGCACCGTCACCAGGGCGGTGCGGGCGCCGCCCGGCAGGGAGGCGGTCAGCGTCACGGCGGTCGGGGCCGACACCGCTCCCGCCAGCGCCGTGAAGGTGGCCGAGTGCGCCCCGGCGGCCAACGTGAGGCTGGCGGGGACCGGGAGCGAGGGGTCGCTGCTGGCGAGCGCGACCGCGGTGCCTCCCGCCGGCGCGGCCGTCCCCAGGTCGACCGTGCCGGTGACCAGGCCGCCGCCCTTGACGCTGGGCGGGCTGGCGGTGAACGAGGTGCTGGGGACGTTCGGCCCGAACAGCTCGAGCTCGGCCAGGCCGATGTTGAACCCGGCGGCGGAGTCGACCACGAACCGGACCCAGGAGACGGTCCGCGGCGCGAAGTCGACCAGGGACGGGCTGGAGGCATCGTTGGGGAGCGCCGCCACCGCCACCGTCGTTCCGTCGCTGAACAGGAGGTGCCCGGAGAGGACGTGATCGTCCAGGTTGGGCCGGTCGAACAGGCGGGCCTCCTCGAGCGTCACCGGCCCGGGCCAGTCGAGCTGGATCCAGGCGCCGGCCAGCTGGCCGTTGGTGGCCCACTCCCTGCTGAAGTCGTTCGGATAGCCGTCGACGATCCCGTCGATGGCCTTGCTGGCCGTCTGGCCGCTGGCGGTGGCCTCGCTCGAGGCCGTCGCCCGGGCCGAGAGCGCCAGGTTGGCATCGCCCGGCGCCGGAGAGAGCGTCAGGCTGGCGAAGGCCTGGGAAGCGCCGAGCGTGGCGGTCACCGTGGCCTGGGTCAGCGAGGAGACCGCGGCGGTGAACACCGGGAAGGTGGCCGAGGTCGCGCCGGCGGCGACGGTGACGGTGGCGGGGACCACCACCGACGGATTGCTGCTGGCCAGCGCCACCGCCAGCGCAGCCGGCGCCGCCACCGAGAGCTGCACCGACCCGAGCGCCCCGCCCCCGCCCAGGAGCGAGGCGGGCGAGAGGGTGAGGGCGCCGATCGTGACCGGGGCGATGGTCAGCGTGGCGGAGCGCGTGCCGCCCGGGAAGGCGGCGGCGATCACCGCCGCATGCGGCTGCGACACCAGCTGCGTGGCGACGGGGAAGGTCGCGACCGTCGACCCGGCCGGAACGGTCACCGAGGCGGGGACCGAGGCCGCGGGGTCGCTGCTCGAGAGCGGGATCACCGCTCCGCCGCTCGCGGCGGGCGCCGCCAGGGCCACCGTCCCCTGAGCCGATCCGCCCCCGCCCACCGCCGCCGGCGACAGGGAGAGCGTGTCGCTCAGGGGCGAGAAGGCCTCGAGCTCGGCCAGCCCGGTGTTGTAGCCGTTGACGCTGTCGACGGTCAGGCGAACCGAGGTCACGGTGCGCTCCGGGAACCGCACCAGCAGGCCCGTCCCATCGTCGGGGAGCGTGCCCACCTGGACGGTGGTCCCGTCGCTGAACTGCAGCCGCCCGGCCAGGATCTGGTCGGTCAGGTTGATGCGGTCGTGCAGGATCACGCCGCCCAGGAAGACCGGCGTGGGCCAGCCGAGCTGGATCCACTGCCCACTGGTCCCGCTGGCGGCCCACTCCTTGCTGCCATCGCTCGGGAAGCCGTCCACCACGCCGTCCACGGCGGCGGTGCCCGGCTGACCCGACGCCTGGCTCGATACCGTCACGGCGGCGCGGGGCGCCAGGTTGGTGGACCCGAGGGGCGGGAAGACGAGGAGCGAGGCGGTCTGCACCCCGCCGGCGAGCTGCGCCGAGACGCTGGCCTGCACCGTCGTGCCCACCGGCGCGGTCGTCACCGTGAAGCTCCCGCTCAGCTGGCCCGCCGGGATGGCGACCGACGACGGCAGGACCGCCCAGGGGCTGTTGCTGGAGAGCGGAACGACCAGGCCGCCCGGGGGAGCCGGGCTGGCCAGGGTCACGATCCCCTGGGCGGACCCGCCGCCCGGCAGCTGGGCGGGCTGCAGCCCGATCCCGTCGAACGAGGGGAGGACCGTGACGATGCCGGTGTTGGTGTTCGCCCCGCCGCGTCCGTCGAGGATCTGGGCGGAGATGGTGAAGATGGTGGGAGACGCGACCGCGGGCGGCTGGAAGACGGCCGTCGCGCCGGTGCCCTGGACGGTCCCGCCGTCGGCGCTCCACACCACGCTCAACGGGTCGCCGTCCGGGTCGGCGCCGGCCATGGTGAACAGCGCCGTTTCCCACGGGTAGATGGGATCGAGGTCGGCGATGGGGCCGTACACGACGACCGGCGGGGTGTCGTCGCCGGGCGCCGGCCCGAGCGCGGCCATCTCGGCCAGCCCGGAGGTGCCGGTCACCGAGCTCACGGTGAAGCGAACCCAGCTCACCGTGCGCGGCGCGAACGGCACCGGCAGGACCTGCCCGCCCACCGGCAGGGCGCCCACCGGGACGGAGCTCCCGTCGCTGAAGGTGAGCGTGCCGGCCAGCACGTTGTTCCAGGTGACGACCTGGTCCTGCAGGTCCACCTCGGAGAGGGTGACCGGGCTCGGCCAGGAGAGCTGGATCCAGGCGCCGGCGCCCTGTCCGCTGCTCCAGGAGTGGGCCCCATCCGCCAGCCCGTCCGCGGCGCGGACGGCCTCGCCCCCCACGTTCTGCGAGGAGGCGGTGAGGGTGGCGGTGAAGGCCCGGTTCGCGCCCACGTCCGTCCTCCAGAAGAACTCGTCCTTCCGGGCCCAGGAGGTGAGCCAGGGCGTGATCTGGGACTGGTAGTCCTGGATGGCCCGGAACTTGAGATTCGCCGACGGGTCGGCGGACTGCATCTCCAGCGGTACGGGGAAGCGCTGGATCCGCGACCACGCCAGGACGCTCTGGTCGATGCAGCAGTCCGGCTCGTCGAACGGGACGGGCGAGAAGCCGGCCTCGTTCAGCTGCGGCCATCGGAGGCCGCTGGGCGGCGCCGCCACCCAGACCACGGTCCAGTAGAGCCGGGTGGGGAGGGCCTGCCCCTGCCGTTCCAGCGCCACCAGCGCCTCCATCACGAACTGGCCGGTGGCGGCGTGGTCGGGGTGCTCGTCGATGGGGGAGGTGGTGTAGATCTCGTCCGGCCGCAACGCCGCCAACAGCGCTTCCAGGTCCTGGACCACGCTGTTGCGGCTGTAGGGTGCGGGGGAGCCGAACGCGGTGCTGTGGTAGTCGGTCCCGCCCAGGCCGTGGGCCGCGTAGGTGGCGTTCGCCCCGGCCTGCGACGTGAGCACCTGCGTCCCGGAAGCGCTCTGGTACAGGCTCATCAGCGACGAGTCGCCGTATCCCAGGAAGATGACGTTCGGCTCCGTCAGGCCCAGACGCCTGGCGGCCGCGACCGATTCGGTCTCCCGCAGCAGGCCCGACTGGACGCCCAGGATGTCACCATTGGTCATCACGGCAATGGTGGCGGTGTCGCCGGCCTGGATGGCGGCGCGCAGGCGCCCGCCGGCGATGAGGGTCTCGTCGTCGGGATGCGGCGCGATCACCAGGATGGAACGCGCGGAAGCAGCCATCGGGAATGCCAGCAGCGCCGCCAGGACCGCGCCGGGCAGGGGCCGGAGCGCGACGGGCCATCCATCACCAAACGTGAACATACTCCCCCCGGTGCGACAAGGTGGATCGAGTGACCTCCATTGTAAGGAAAGGAACGCGCCCCCGAAGTCAGGTCACCGCGGGACACGCATTCACTCTTCGTTTACAGGGCATGGGGAAGGAGAGGGGACCCGAACGGAGCGAGCCGCGCGATGCCGGCGGGGTCGGGCCGGAGCTGCCGGAGCAGGGACGAAAGGAGGCTGCCCTGGAAAGGACAGCCTCCCCGCGTCACACCACCACCCCGGTCCCGTTCGCCAGAACAGCCACGGTGTCGAGCCGAGCTTGCCGAGGCCGGCCTTGGCCTTGACCACGGTCGGCGGGCTGGCCGTGCTCGTCACCACGCTCGAGTACGCCCACCGTGCGGGGCCGGCGGCGACTGCGCTTCCACCTGCTGTCACGGTGAGTGAGCCCCGACCATCGTGGCCCGGCTGTCAAGCGGCCAGACCACACCGGTCGAGGTGCTGTATTGGAAGCCCCACGTCATCGCGCAATCTCGCTTCCGCGCCATTGCTCGGGCCGGCCCCTCCCGGCCCGGGCCGCGTGGGGGGCGCTGCGCTCCCGGAACGGGATCGCCGGCGCCGCCGAGGACACGGCGGATTCGAGCACCCTCCTGGTCGGAGATCCCTTCACCACACATGTAGTCACCTGTGAATCCGGAGCGATCCCGGGACCAAGGCCGGGTCGCCTGGATTGGCGAATTGCCCCATCGCCACCCCATTCGCTGGCCGGGGGCGCGGCGGCGCGTCGGGCCAGGCCCCCCGGCGCGCCGCTTGCCCTGGGCCGCGGCGCGTGGAAGGCTTCGCTGGCTCTCTGCCAGCGCACCGCCGGAGGACCCGTGGGCTTGCGGGAATGGCTGTCGCGCAGGAACGATCCCACCGCGGCGTGGGTTCGCGATCCGGAGCTGCGGCTGACGCTGGACTTCGGCGGGGGCTCGCTGCGTGGCGTCGGCCTCGGCGATCCCATCGAGCGGCTGGCCTTCCTGGGACCGACCGATCGCGGCGCCGGGCCGGAGGAGGACCTCCAGTATCTCTCGCTCGGGCTGAGCGTCGGCTTCACGGCGGGCTCGATCGACTTCTACGGCATCTGGTGGCAGGACTACCTGGGCGCCGGGTACCGGCGCTATGCCGGGTGCGTGCTGCTGGGCGGCCGGGCGGTGGCGCTCGGGCCGACCACGCCCGAGCACGAGATCCTGGAAGCGTTCGGGCAGCCGTACTGGCGGGATCACGACGACTCCGAGACGATCCTCTTCTACGAGGTCAAGGACGGCCGGGGCCGCCTCACCGAGCGGCAGTTCGAGCTCGACGAGAGAGGCGCCCTGAAGGCGCTCCTGGTGCTGGCCGATCCCATCCTGGCGGAGGAGGCCTCGCGACGGATCTACGGGATCGACCGGCCCTGGCCGCCTCGCTGATGGCGCCGATCGGTCCGAGCTGAGCCTGCGGTGCTCGCCCTTCGACAGGCTCGGGGCGAGCGGGGAGTGAAGTCCGCTCGTGGTGAGCCTCCTGGGCCTGTCGAGGACGAACCACGGCGGACGGGGTCGACGCATTCGAGCATCGCCATGAGGGGGACGCTCGCCAGCCGACGGGCCCGCTCACGCCGCCGCGCTGGCAGCCGCGTCGCGCGCCACGTACTCGGCCCAGCGCCGGTCGACCCATTCCTGCACCGAGGCGGTCTCCTGGGCGGTGAGGCCCTTGAATCGGCCCTGGCCGGCCAGGTAGTCGGCCACCGGCTTGCGGTTCCCGCGCCGGGCCAGCGCCCTCGAGCGCCCGGTCAGCCGGAAGGCGCCGCGCTCGACCTCGTACAGGACCACCAGCCCGCAGTCGACCGCCAGCTGGCCCAGGCGCACCGAGTCCTTGGGATCGAAGCCCCAGCCGGAGGGGCAGGGGGTGTTCATGTGCACGTAGCGGAGCCCGGACAGCCCGCGCGCCTTGGCCAGCTTGTCGTAGACGTCGTCCGGGTGGACGGCGGAGGTGGAGGCCACGTAGGGAACGCCGTGCGCCTCCATGATGCGCGGCACGTCCTTGGGGTTCTCGCGCTTGCCCAGGGTGGTGGTGGTGGTGCGGGCGCAGGCCGGGGTCGAGCCCGAGCGCTGCGTGCCGGTGTTCATGTACGCCTCGTTGTCGTAGCAGACGTAGATGAAGTCGTCGTTGCGCTCGGCCGCGCCCGAGAGGCCCTGCAGGCCGATGTCGGCCGTGCCGCCGTCGCCGGCCATGGCCAGCACCGTCACCTCGCCGGCGCGGCCGGTGGCGCGCAGGCCGGCCGAGAGGCCGGCGGCGGCCGCGGCTGCCCCGGGGAAGGCGACGTTGAGCCAGGGCACGGTCACCGACGAGGTCGGATACATCCCGCCCATGACCGTCAGGCAGCTCGCCGGGACGGTCATGATGGCCTTGCCCTCGAGGGCCTTCAGGATCGAGCGCAGGCCGATGCCGAGCGCGCACCCCGCGCAGGCGCGGTTGCCGGGGAGGAGGTGCTCGCGGGTGGGGAGGTCGACGAGCTTGGTCATTCCATTGCCTCTCGTTCGCTTCGACCTGGACCTGGTCTTGGAGCTAGAACTTGGACTGAGCTCGTCACGCGGCGCCATGCGGTCCAGGTCCAGGTCCAGGTCCAAGTTGCCATTCACAACCTCAGATTCACCCATTCCTCGGGGCGATCGCGCACGCCGGCGCGCACGTCGCCCACGGCTCGGCGGGCGGTATCGGCCAGCTGGGCCGTGGTCACGTCGCGCCCGCCCAGGCCGGCGATGGCGCCGAAGACCGGCGGCGCGCCGGCCACGCCGGCCAGGGCCCCGCGAACGTCCGAGCAGATGGGGCCCTCGTGGCCGTAGCTGACCGCCTTGTCGAACACCAGGCAGACCTGCCGCCCGGCCAGCGCCGCCCGGATGGCCTCGCGCGGGAAGGGGCGGTAGGCGCGGAGGCCCGAGCACGCCGGCCCGGATCCCCTCGCCCCGCAGGTTCTCGGCCACCACCCCCAGCTCCATGCCCAGGCTCCCGGCCGCCACCAGCACCACCTCGGCGTCGTCGAGGAGGTGACGCCAGATGAGCCCGCCCCAGCTGCGGCCGAAGATCCGCGCGAACTGCTCGGTCCACCGCCGGGATGGACTCGAGCGCCGAGGTCAGGGCCCGGTGGTGCAGCGCACGCAGCTCCATGTAGCCGTGGCAGAGCACGCCCCGGGAGTCGGGACGCGGGTCGGGCAGGGTGACCGGCCCGACGTTGCGCGGGATCGGCCGGATCGAGGATCTGCAGCGGCGGCACCCGGGGGAGGAACTCGTCCACCGCGGCCTCGGAGGGGATCTCCACCGGCATGACGGTGTGCGAGAGCAGGAAGCCGTCGTAGCAGACCAGCACCGGCAGGTGGAGCGACTCCGCCAGCCGGTAGGCCTGCAGGGTCGTGTCCAGGATCTCCTGGTTGTCGCGGCAATAAAGCTGGATCCAGCCCGCGTCGCGCACCGACATCGAGTCCTGCTGGTCGTTGAGCACGTTCCACGGCGCCGCCATGGCCCGGTTGGCGCAGCACATGACCAGCGGCAGGCGCGCCCCGGCGGCCCACCAGATCTGCTCGTTCATGTAGGCCAGGCCGTTGGCGCTGGTGGCGGTGAAGACCCGCGCCCCCACCGACGCGGCGGCGATGCAGACCGTCAGGGCGCTGTGCTCGCTCTCCACCCGCACGATCTCCGCCGGCAGCTCGCCGTCCTCCACCCACTTGCGACAGCGTCTCGACCACCGGCGACTGCGGGGTGATGGGGTAGGCGGCCACCACCTGGACCCGCGCCAGCCGGGCCGCGGTGGCCGCGGCCTCGTTTCCGGTCATGACCGCGGTGATGGCGTCGCTCACGGAGTGCCTCCCGCAGGCGCATCCTCCGGGACCATGCGGATGGCGTCCATCGGGCAGACCTCGGCGCAGATGCCGCAGCCCTTGCAGTAGCGCAGGTCCACGGCGGGCGGGACGCCCTGGGCCATGCACACGTCGGGGCAGTAGACCCAGCAGAGCTGGCAGGCCAGGTCGTCCTGCTTCACCGCCAGGCAACGTGCCGGCTCGAGCGACGGGCCGGGAGGTGCGCCAGTCGCCGGTCTCGCCGGCCTCGCCGGCGCTGGGCGTGCACATGGAGATCTCGTGACCGCAGTCCTTGGTGCCCATTGAGGTAACCTTCGTTCAGGCCTGCGTGCCCTGGCGCGCCAGGGCCGCCGCGTCGTAGTTCTTCTTGGCGGCCGCGGTGGGGAAGGCCGCGCCGATGGCCGCCCGCAGGCTGTCCATGGAGATGAGGTCGGTGGCGGCCGCGAACGCGCCCAGGATGGCGGTGCTGACCATGGGCTGCCCGGCCACCAGCAGGCCGACCTGCCGCGCCGCCGCCGAGACGTCGGCGGTGACCACCCGAACGCCGGCGGCCTTCACGCCCAGCGCGGCGGCCGGGCGTGAGGTGTTCACGATCAGCAGCCCGCCCGGCTGGAGCCCGGCGGTGGGGGCGCCGCTGGCGAGGAGGGTATCGTCCAGGACCACGACGATGTGGGGCTCGGCCACCTGCGAGTGCTGGCGCACGGGCGCGGCAGCCAGGCGGGTCGAGGCCGTGACCGGCGCGCCGCGCCGCTCCGAGCCGAAGGAGGGCGCGGACGAGACGCCCGCGAACCCGGCCCGGAAGGCGGCGTCGGCCAGGATCTTGGCGGCGGTCACCGCACCCTGGCCACCCCGGCCGTGCCAGCGGATCTCGTAGAGGTCGCGGCGCGGCAGCGCCGCCGGCGCGGCCACCGGCTGCGGCGGCGCCTCGGCCTCGCCGGCGAACACGCCCAGGGTGATGCCCAGCTTCTCCTTGGCGAGCTCCCGGAGCTTGTATTTCTGGACCTTGCCGCTGGCGGTGAGGGGATAGGCGTCGACGAAGAAGATGTGGGCCGGGCACTTGTAGCGGGCGGCGCGCGAGCGGCAGAACTCCCGCACGTCCGCCTCGGTCATCTCGGCCCCGGCGGCCTTGCGGATGAAGGCGCCGACCGCCTCGCCGTAGCGCGCGTCGGGCACGCCCACCACCTGGGCGTCCATCACCCCGGGCATGGTGTGCAGGAGCTCCTCGACCTCGCGCGGGTAGACGTTCTCGCCCCCGCGGATGATCATGTCCTTGCTGCGTCCGGTGATGCGGTAGTAGCCGTCCTCGTCCACCGTGGCCAGGTCGCCGGTGTGGAGCCAGCCGTCGGCGTCGACCGCCTCGGCGGTCGCCTCGGGGTTGCGGTAGTAGCCCTTCATCACGTTGTAGCCGCGGCAGCAGAGCTCGCCGGGCACGCCGGGCGGGCAGTCCTTGCCGGTCTGCGGGTCGAGGATCCGCACCTCGATGCCGGGCAGCCGTTTCCCCACCGTGGTGGCCTTCAGCTCGGGCGGATCGTCGGTGCTGGTCTGGGTGATGACCGGCGAGGCCTCGGTGAGGCCGTAGGCGATGGTGATCTCGCCGCAGTGCATCCGGCTCATGACCTGCCTCATGATCTCGATGGGGCAGGGCGATCCGGCCATGATCCCGGTGCGGAGCGAGGTCAGGTCGAACATCGGGAACATGGGGTGCTAGAGCTCGGCGATGAACATGGTGGGCACGCCGTAGATGGCGGTGGCCTTCTCCTTCTGCACCGCGGCCAGGGCTAGCAGCGGATCGAAGACCTCCAGCATCACCATGGTGGCGCGATGGGTGACGATGGCCATCACCCCCAGCACGCAGCCGAAGCAGTGGAAGAGCGGGACCGGCAGGCAGACCCGGTCCTGCTCGGTGAAGCGCTGGCGTTCACCGATGTAGAAACCGTTGTTGAGGATGTTGCGGTGCGTGAGCATCACGCCCTTGGGGAAGCCGGTGGTCCCGGAGGTGTACTGCATGTTGATCACGTCGTCGCAGGCGGTGGCGGCGCGCGCGGCCTCGAGCTCCTGCTCCGGCCGGTGGGCGCCCAGCAGCAGCAGCTCCGGGACGCTGTACATGCCGCGGTGCTTTTCCGGCCCGAGATAGATGAGCGACCTGAGGCGGGGGAAGCGGGCGCTGACCAGGCGGCCGCGCTCGCAGCGCGCCGCCTCGGGGACCAGCTCGCGGACGATGGCCAGGTAGTCGACGTCCTTGAAGCCGTCGATCAGCACCAGGGCCTTCATGTCCGACTGCTCCACCACGTAGGCCAGCTCGTGCCCCTTGTAGGCGGTGTTGACCGTGACCAGCACCGCGCCGATGCGGGCGGTGGCGAACATGAACGTCAGCCAGTCGGGCACGTTGCGGGCCCAGATCCCGACGTGGTCGCCCTTGCCGATGCCGATGGCCAGGAGCCCGCGCGCCAGCTGGTGCACCCGGTCGTCGAACTCGCGGTAGCTCCAGCGCAGCCCGCGATCCGGGTAGACGACCGCGTCGCGGCCGGGCTCGGCGGCGGCCTGCCGCGCCAGGAGTTCACCAAGCGTAAGATCGCTCAGCTCCACGGAGAGCTCCAGGTCAGATGGGGCGTACACGACCGCCAGGATGCGCGCGTCGACGCCGGCAGCCGCGCTCACCCGGTGGGGCACGATCGAGTCGTAGTAGATGCTGTCGCCCGGCGCGAGCGCGTGGACGTCCTTGCCGTAGGCCACCTCGATGCGCCCCTCCAGCACGTAGAGCAGCTCCTCGCCCTCGTGCATCGAGAACTGGCCGGTGCCCGGGTGGACCGTCACCAGGAACGGCTCCATGTGGCGCGCCGACTTTCCCGGGGCGAGCGAGAAGAAGTCGAGCGTGGTCGAGCCGGCCCCGGTCTCGAGGCTGCGGATGCGGGTGGCGCCCTCGGCCTCGTCCTTGCGCGTGACCACCGGGCCCAGGCCGGTGGCGTCGTCGAGCAGCGTCCCCAGCCGCACCCCCAGGGCCCGGGCGATCTTGATGAGCGGCGCCAGCGACGGCACCAGCTCCCCCGCCTCGATGCGCCGGATGAGCGCCACCTCGCACCCGCTGCGCTCCGCCAGCTCCTCGACGGAGATGCCCAGCGACTCGCGGACCGTGACGACCTTCTTGCCCACTCCGTCTTCCGACATGAGGCCCATCCTCCCGCGGCGGCTCCCGGCGCCGCCGGCTCGCGCGTCGACGTGAGAGACCAGGCATCATACCCCCAGGCCCCGGGCGGGGGTACGCGACGCGGTGACGCTGGGCTCGCGCTCCGCAGCGATGGCGCAGCAATGGAACCGTTTTCGCGCCGACTCCCCGCTGGTGCGGCGAGGGGAGTGGGTGGAACGGTTCCGCGTGGGACGGGTCCGACCCTGCGTCGACCTCCTCGCTCCGCGCGTCCCGTGGCGGTGCCGTACTGGAGACGGTTTCGCGGGCACGTGGGACGGCGCAACGCCGCTCGTGCCAGCGCGCGCGATTATCGGTCGAGTGCTGATGAAGGGATACCCGCGCGTCGCTGTCACTTGCCTTGCTCGGTGCCTTTCCGTCCTGGAGGCGCAGGGACGAGGCGCGCTGCGCTCGTCGGTCGATGCAGGGCCGTCCCCGCCCTCGATCGGGACCTTGGGAGGGCTGGTGGATCTTGCGCCACGGTCGCCCTCTTGGCTCTCGAGTCGCTGCTTCCCAGAGCGAGCGGCGTAGCGCCGGAGCCCGAGCCCTCCGTGCTGCGCGCACCGAAGGGCGCGCCCCAGGCAGCGACGTACGACGCGCGCGGCGTGGGACACAGCTGCGGGCGAACCCATGTCTGAGCCCGGCCATCGCGCGCAGCGCGAGATGGCCGGGCGAGTTGGGTGAGCCCGCGGCCGCGGGTGCTCGCCGAACGCGCGCGACCGCCGGAGCAAGCGCGCGACCGAGGTAGCAGCACGGAGGGCTCGGAGCGGAGGCGCGTAGGGGCGAGCGCTCCGATCCTCGGAGGTGCTCGCGCGGGGCGAACGCTACCCCTTGACACCGCCCGCCGTCAGCCCGGACACGATCCAGCGCTGCGCGAGGAGGAACACGACCGTGATGGGGATGCCCGACAGCACCGCCGCGGCGGCGAAGTCGCCCCACAGGTACTTCTGCTCGTAGAGGAAGTAGCGCGACCCCACCGCCAGCGTCAGGTGATCGACCTGGCGCAGGAGGATGGAGGCGATGGGGTACTCGATCATGGCCCCGATGAAGGCCAGCACGAACACCACCATCAGGATGGGCACCGCCATGGGCAGGAGGATGTAGAGGAACGACTGGAAGTGCGTGGCGCCGTCCACCTTGGCGCACTCCTCGATCTCCACCGGGATGGTGTAGAAGTAGCTCCGGATCGTCCAGATGTGCAGGGCGATGCCGCCCAGGTAGGCCAGGATGACGGCCGCGTGCGATTCGACGCCCAGCGCCGGCACGTGGTTGCCGATGGTGTCGAAGATGGCGAAGAAGCCCACCAGCGCCAGGACCGGCGGGAACATCTGCAGGAGCAGCATCGAGTTGAGGATGGCCTCCTTGCCGTGGAACTTCATGCGCGCGAAGGCGAAGGCGGCGGTGGTGGACATGGTCACCGTGAAGAAAGCCGCCAGGCCGGCGATCTTGGTCGAGTTCCACAGCCAGCGCAGGACCGGGAAGGGCGGCGGCACGACCGTTCCGTCGGCGTCCACGTAGGAGATCCCCAGCGCCAGCTTCCAGTGCTCCAGGCTGACGTGCTTGGGGATGAGGTCCCCCGTCGCGAAGTTGCCCGGGCGGAGCGAGATGGAGACCACCATCAGCAGCGGGAAGAGCACCAGGATGCAGACGGCGATGAGGCCGGTGTGAGCCGCCAGGAGCCGCCACTTGTGTCCCTTCCCCTGGACGACGCCCATGGTGGTCTCCTCTCTAGCGCGGCTGCCCTTCCAGCTGGCCGCGGGTGAGGCGCAGGTTGACGAGGGAGAGCCCCGCCACCAGAGCGAAGATGACGGTGGAGATCGCGGCCGCCAGGCCGAACTGCTGGCCCGAATCCTGGAAGGCGATCCGGTACGTGTAGGAGACCAGGATGTCGGTGGTGCCGGCCGGCACGCGCGCGTCGAGGAAGTCGGGCCGCCCGTTGGTGAGCAGGGAGATGAGCACGAAGTTGTTGAAGTTGAAGGCGAAGGAGGAGATGAGCAGCGGCGTGAGCGGCCGGATGATGAGGGGCGCGGTCACGTGGAAGAAGTTCTGCAGCGGCCCCGCCCCGGCCATGGCCGAGGCCTCGTAGAGATCGCCCGGGATCGCCTTGATGAGCCCGGTGCACAGCACCATGATGTACGGGTAGCCCAGCCAGGTGTTGACGATCAGGATCATGCACTTGGCCATGAAGGGATCGGAGAACCAGGCCGGCCGGATGCCGAACAGGCCGTTCAGGATCAGGTTCAGCTCGCCGAAGTTCTGGTTGAAGAGGCCGCGGAAGACCAGGATCGAGATGAAGCCCGGCACGGCATAGGGCAGGAAGAGCAACGTCCGGTAGAGGGTCCGCAGCGGCAGGAGCTCCCAGTTGAGCAGCACCGCCAGCGTGGTCCCGACGATGAGCGTGAAGAGCACCGTCAGGATCGAGAAGATCACCGTCCAGAGGAAGATCCGCAGGAGCGGCTGGGTGAGGGCCGAGTCGGTGAGCACGCGCAGGTAGTTGGCCCAGCCCACGCCCACCTTGAAGCCCGGACGGACGCCCTCGCCCTTGGGCGTCTCGTAGAAGCCGCTCCGGAAGTTGGCGGTGAGCACCTCGCCGCTCTGCGTGTCGACCAGCGTCCGGCCCTCGCCCTTGCGGAAGGCCGGCTGCAGCGGCGCGAACTCGCGCAGGGAGGCCATGGTGGCCTGGGTGCCGTCCGGGAACTTCACCTTGAGCCGCGAGAGCGACGGGCGGAGCTTGATGACCTCGCGCAGGGTGAGCGGTTCGGAGAGCTTCTCGCCGGGCGCGAGCGCGGCGGCGGTCGCCGTCTCGGGCGGGCCGGCCGCGTCGAACTCGGGGATGGCGAAGCGGGCCGGCTCGGCGCTGGCGGTGTCGCCCTCGGCCGGCGCGGGCGAGAACACCAGCCGGATCTTGCCGCCGGAGGGGTGGAGCGTGAACTGGTAGCGTTGTCCCGGGCCGGGCACCGTCTGCTCCAGCAGGTACCGGGTCGAGCGCTCGAAGGTGAGCAGGTTCCGCGAGCTGTAGTTCGTGAACCCCAGCCGGACCGTGTAGGCCAGCGGCAGGATCACGAACACCAGGGCGCCGAGGAGCCCGGGGTACAGGTATCGCCAGGTGTAGGCGGGCCGGGCGGTGTACACGTAGAAGCCCACCGCCGCGACCGCCAGCCAGGACATCGCCAGGAAGATCTGCCCCGCGGCTGCGACGCTCCAGACGACGTACAGGACGGCGAGGGCGAGGAGGGCGGTGACGGTCGCCTTGACGATACCCACCCACTTGCGCGCCATCGCGGACCCCCCATCCATCGAGCCGCGGCGCCGGCCTCCCGGGGGAAGCCGGCGCCCGCGGGCGTCACGCTCGGCTCACTTGCCCGTCATGCGGGCGGCGGCCCCGTCCAGCGCCTCCTTCGGCGTCTGGCGGCCGTTGGTGATGTTTTCCAGGGCCGAGGCCATCGAGGCCCAGAACTTCCCCATCTCCGGGATGTTCGGCATGGGCTCGCCGAGCTGCGCGTTCTCCATGGTGGCCTTGATGTTCGGGTTCGCCGATAGCTCCTTGAAGAAGGCCTTGTTGGCCGGGGTCCCCAGCGGAACGTCGGCGTTGATGGTCTTGAGACCGTCCAGCGCCAGCACGTAGTTCTCGATGAACTCCTTGGCGATGTCCTTGTTCGGGCTGGGGGCGGCGATCATGCATCCCAGCACGCCCACGAACGGGCGGCCCAGCTTCTTGCCGACGGCCGGGATGGGCGCGACGCCGAAGTTGATGCCGGCCTTCTTGGCGTTGTCCCAGGCCCACGGCCCGTTGATCATCATGGCGATCTCACCCTTGCCGAACCCGGCCTCCATGACGCCGTACTCGGCGCCCTTGGGCATGACGCCGTCCTTGACGAGCTTGGCCAGCAGCTGGGCGCCCTGCAACGCGCCGGCGTTGTTCACGCCCACCTTGGTCGGATCGAGGTCGCCGTTGGCCTTCTTCGCGAACACGAACCCGCCGTTGGCGGCCAGCAGCGGCCAGGTGAAGTAGGTGTTGTTGTAGGCCCAGAGGATGGCCTTCTTGCCGTTCTTGGAGAGCTGCTTGTCGAGCTTGACGACCTCGTCGAACGTCTTGGGCGGCGCGGGGACCAGGTCCTTGTTGTAGATGAGCCCGATGGCCTCCTCGGAGAGGGGGTAGCCCCAGAGCTTTCCGCCCACCGTGAAGGCCTGCCAGGCCTTGTCGTCGATGGCGTCCTTGATCGCCTTGCTCGGCGTCACCTCGACGATGAGGCCGCCCTGGATCCACTCGCCGATGCGGTCGTGCGGCCAGCACCAGACGTCCGGGCCCTGACCCGCGGCCGCGGCCTGCTGGAACTTGGCAGGTGCATCCTCGGGGTGCTCCACCGTCACCTTCACCCCGCTCTTCTCCGCGAACCTGTCGCCGACCTTCTGGAGGCCGTTGTACCCCTTGTCCCCGTTGATCCAGACGAGGAGCTTGCCCGCCTCGGCGGCGCGGGCCGTCTGGGCCGCGGCCATCGCGAAGACCAGCGCGAGCGCCGCAAAGCACTTCCAGAGCGTCTTCATCGTGTTCCTCCCGTTGCGATTTCCCGCCCGCAAGTACCCCGGATACCCCCGCGCCGCCGAGAGCTTTTCTCTCTGACGCGCCGCGTGCTTGGCGGGGGAGCGTACCAGGGAGGCGGCGGGTGTTGCCAAACGTCGCATGTCCCAGGCGGGGCACCCCTCACTCAGCGGCAACCGGGATCGGCGCGCCGCGGTCGCTCGGGGCGGCGCGGCCGGGGCGATCCCGGCGCGGCGGGAAAACGCCGGGATTCAGGTGAGATCCAGGATGGCGCCGCCGGCGGAGCGGCCGCGGCGCCTCCCCCCGCTGCCGCCTCGCGCGCCGGCGAGCCCGGCGGGGGAGCACCTCCCACCCGGGGCGAGCCGTTCCGCGACCGTTCGTCATTGAAGCGCGTATCCAAATAACCTACGGTTATCGAATGGAACTCCGCCTGCTCCGCTCGTTTCAGGCCCTGGCCCAGCAGGGCCACTTCGGGCGCGCCGCGCGCAGCCTGCACGTCAGCCAGCCCGCCCTCACCAAGCAGATGCGCCAGCTGGAGGAGGAGATCGGCGGGCCGCTCTTCGTCCGCGGCCGCCACGGCGCGCAGCTCACCAGCGCCGGGCTCCTGTTCCGGGGCGAGGCCGACCGCCTCCTCCTGCAGGCGGACCGGGTGCTCGATCGCGCCCAGCGCGCTGCGCGCGGCGAGGTGGGCGAGCTGCGGCTGGGGTTCGGCGTGACCACCCGCCTGCTGGTGCCGCGCCTCGTCTCCCGCTTTCGCCGGACGCACCCCGAGGTCCACGTCACGCTGGAGGACATGTCCTCCCCGCTGCAGCTCGAGGCGCTGGAGGAGGGGAGGCTGCACGTCGGGTTCGTGCGCCTCCCGGTGGACCGGCCGCTCAAGATCGTGCCGGTGGTGGAGGACCGGCTGGTGCTGGCCGTGCCGGAGTCGCGGCGGGCCGACCTGGTCCGGCGCATGCCGCAGGTGCTGCGCGACGAGCCCTTCGTCGAGCTCACCACCTCGCCCCCCGGCTCCCCCAGCTTCCAGGCCCACGTGCACCGGGTGTGTGCTCGCTACGGGTTCCGGCCGCGCGTGGTCCAGCAGGCGGGCGACTTCGTCACCATGCTGGCCCTGGTGGCGGCGGGCCTGGGCCTGGCGGTGGTGCCGCGGGCCGCCACCATGACCCGCGTGCAGGGGGTGGTTCACCTGCCGCTCGACGTGGAGGAGGCGCGCTGGCGGGTGGGCGCCGCCTGGGTCCCCGAGGCGCGCAACCCCGCCCGCGAGGCCTTCCTTTCGGTGCTCCGGGAGGAGCTGGCGCGAAGCGGGGGAGCGCGGATGGCGGCCGCGGGCGGCAGGCAGGGGTAGGGCGCGCCGCCGGCGGGGCGGGGCAGCGGGCCCGGGATCATCCCCAGCCCGATGCTCCGTCGAGGTCGCGCCTCATCGGCCCGTTCGCTCGGCCCAGGCATGCTCGGCCTCTCCCAGCGCGGTCGAGGGCGGATCCCCGAACGCGTACTCGCGCGCGATGCGGTGCCAGTTGGCGCTGGCGCCGAGGCGCGCCAGCACCGAGTACAGCCCCACCACGGTGCGGTTCACGAAGGGCAACTCGGCCGGGATGCGCACGTCTCGCCGCACCTCGGAGAAGCGCGCGCCCGCGGCAGCGCGGAGGGCGGGGGCGGAGAGCACGGGCGGGAAGGGCTCGGCGACGTCGCGCCGGAAGGGCACGTACAGGTGCGAGAAGGCGTTCACGACCGCGTCGCCGTCGGTGCCGGGCAGGAGCAGGCCGAGGCGCTCCGCCGCCCCGCGCACCTGGGTCCGATCCTCCTCCAGCGCTCCCCGGCACAGCTCCCGGAGGCCCGCCAGCGTCGGGGCGGGCAGCGCCTTGACGCACCCGAAGTCGAGGAAGGTGGTGCGGGCGCCCTGGGCGTCGAAGCGGTAGTTGCCCGGGTGCGGATCGGCCACGAAGGTCCCGTCCCGCAGCACGCAGCGCAGCAGGAACCGGAACAGGATTTCCCCGTGCCGCGAGCGGACCGGCGCCGGATCGCGCAGCGCCTCGGGAAAGTCCCGCCCGTCCGCGAACGCGGTGGTGAGCACGCGCGCCGCCGAGTGCGACGCCATCACCGCCGGGACGGCCACGAAGGGATGGCCGGAATAGCGCTCCCCGAAGGCCGCCTGCCACCGGGCCTCGGCGCGGTAGTCGAGCTCCTCCAGGATGCGCTCGCGGAGCTCGCCGGCCACGCCC
Organism: uncultured Pseudomonadota bacterium; assembly: GCA_963736345.1. Lineage (GTDB taxonomy): Bacteria > Myxococcota > Myxococcia > Myxococcales > Anaeromyxobacteraceae > Anaeromyxobacter. The sequence goes on from CAVTOU010000021.1 coordinate 202,938, forward strand.
TCCGCGTCCAGCCCCGGGATGAGGAGGCGGATGGTCCGCGCCAGCAGGGCGGCGTTGGCCAGGTCGGCGCGGACGGCCGCGGCCACGTCGGGATACTGCACCTTGACGGCCACCCGGGTCCCGTCGGGCAGGCGCGCGCGGTGCACCTGGCCGATGGAGGCGGCGGCCACCGGTGAGCGCTCGAAGTCCCGGAACGCCGCGTCGACCGGTCGCCCCAGGTCGGACTCGATCACCGCCGCGATGGCCGGGAAGGGCCTGGGCCGGGAGGAGGTCTGCAGGACGGCCAGCGCATCCCGGATCTCGGGGGACAGGTCGGGCAGCGCGAAGGACAGGTACTGGCCCACCTTCATGGTGAGCCCCTTCATCCGCCCCAGCCCGGCGGCCACCCGCGCAGCGGAGGAGCGCAGCAGCGCCTCGGCCCCCGCGCCGCGGCCCATGGCGCCGAGCAGGGAGGCGGCCGCCCATTCCGTGGAGGCGCGCGCCGAGGTCGCGCCCAGGCGGAGCGCACGGCCGACGCGGCGGCGGAGGGAGGCGCGGAGGGGATCCGACATGCGGTTTGGGGGAGCAAGGGGTGTGCCACCGTGGCACCAACCGGATGCCGACGCCGACGCCGACGCGGATGCGGCTGCGGATGCGGATGCGGACGCGGCTGCCGATGCGGCTGCCGATGCGGCTGCGGATGCGGACGCGGACGCGGACGCGGATGCGGCTGCCGATGCGGCTGCGGATGCGGCTGCGGCTGCGGATGCGGCTGCGGCTGCGGATGCGGCTGCGGCTGCGGATGCGGCTGCGGCTGCCGATGCGGATGCGGATGCCGATGCGGCTGCGGATGCCGATGCGGCTGCGGATGCCGATGCGGCTGCGGATGCCGATGCGGGTGCCGATACCGATGCGGACGCGACAGCCTCCGCAGCCGCAGCCGCAACGGCTGCCGGAGACCGCATCCGCACCCGAAGCCGCGACGACGGTCGTCCGACATCCGTGTCGCCGACCCGACGCCGGCCGGTTCAGTGCATCACCGGGGCCTTCGCCAGAAACGCCCGCGCCGCCTCGCCGTCCAGCGGCGGCGAGAAGTAGAAGCCCTGTGCCTCCGGGCAGCCCAGCTCGCGGAGGAAGGCGACCTGCTCGGCGGTCTCGACCCCCTCGGCCACCACCGGCTTCCCCATCTCGCGCGCCATGGCCAGGATGGTGCGCACCAGGTCGGGCGCCTCTCCCCGGGGGGACCCGCCCACGAACAGCGACTGGTCGATCTTGAGCGAGTCGAGCTGGAACCGGTGCAGGGAGGCGAGGGAGGAGTAGCCGCTGCCGAAGTCGTCGACGCAGAGGCGCACCCCGCGCTGCCGCAGCTCGGCCACCCGCGACACGGTGGGCTCGCCCTCCTGAAGCGTCCGCTCGGTCAGCTCCACCGACAGGTCCCCGGGCACCAGCTCGTGCTCGTGGAGCACGGAGTCGAGGTGCTGGAAGAGGTCGTTCTGGAGGAGCTGCTTCGACGACATGTTGACGTGGAGTCGCAGCCCGGAGTGGCCGGGGAGCCTGCGGCAGCCCTGTAGCTCCCGCCCGGCCTGCGACAGGAGCCAGCGCCCGATGGGGACGATCAGGCCCGTCTCCTCGGCGAAGGGGACGAAGTGGTCCGGGTAGACCAGCCCGCGCTTCGGGTGCGCCCAGCGGAGCAGGGCCTCCAGGCCCAGGACGCTGCCGGTGGCCACGTCGAAGATGGGCAGGTACTGGACCCGGAACTCGTCCTTGAGGAGGGCACGCCGCAGATCCGCCTCGAGGTGGAGGAGCTGGGGGCTGCGCTCGCGCATGCTGGGGTCGAACACTACCGAGCGCGCCCGGCCCTGGGCCTTGGCGCGGTACATGGCGGTGTCGGCGTCGAGCAGGAGATCCTCGGGCCGGGCGTAGCTGGGGGCCGAGAGCGCGACCCCGATGCTGGTGGTGGTGAACACCTCGTTGCCCGAGATCTCGAAGGAGTGGGCGGTGGCCTCGTGGATGCGGCTGGCCACCAGCTGGGCGTCGGATGGGTCCTTCACGTCGTCGAGCAGGATGGTGAACTCGTCGCCCCCCTGGCGCGCCAGGGTGTCGCCCTCGCGCAGGCAGAGCTGGAGCCGGCGCGCCATCTGCAGGAGCAGCTCGTCCCCGGCGGCGTGCCCCAGGCCGTCGTTCACCGACTTGAAGTGGTCGAGGTCGAGGAACAGCACCGCGAAGGTGTAGCCCTCGCGGCGCCGGGCCCGCGCGAACGAGCGCTTCACCAGGTCCAGGAAGAGGTTGCGGTTGGGCAGGCGGGTGAGCGGATCGTGGAGCGCGTCGTGGAGGACCCGATTGGCGGCCGCCCGGCGGGTGGTGATGTCCATCATGGTGCCGCAGAAGCGCACCGCCTTGCCGCCCGCGTCCCGGACCGCGCGCCCGCGGGCGAGCACGTAGCGGAATCCCCCCCCCCTGGTGGCGCAGGCGGTGCTCGCTCTCGAACCGCTGTGAGTGGCCGTCCAGGTGGGCGCGGATGGCCCCCTCCAGCGACTCGCGATCGGCCGGGTGGACGCGGTCCAGCCAGGCGCCGGGCGCCTCGCCCTCGGAGCTCACCCCGGCCAGGGCCGCCCAGCCGCTGGAGAGCCAGAGGCGATCGCTGGTGAGGTCCCAGTCCCAGATGGCGTCGCCGGCAGCCTGCGCCGCCGCCGCGTAGCGGTCGTGCGGAGCGAAGAGCTCGCGGACCAGCACCGCCGCGCCGCCCACCTTGCCGGCCCGGTCGCGCAGCGGCACCACCGTCCACTCGTCGAGCCGGGCCTCGCCGCCGCGGGTGGAGGAGACCCGCAAGGACTGCTCACTGCGGCCGTGCTCGAGCACCGCCGCCAGCTCGCCCCGTACGGCGTCCTGGTCGCGCTGGGCGAAGAGCAGGGCGGCCAGGTCCTTCCCCTCCGCATCCGCCTGCTTGAAGCCGAAGAGCCCCTCCGCGGCGGCGTTGATCGAGAGCACCGTCAGGTGCGCGTCGCAGAGCAGGGCCGCGAAGGGCGCCTCGTGGAAGAGCCCGACCGCGTAGCTCGCCACCGGGGAGACCTCGGCCCGGGGGGCGGCCGCGGCGCCGGGTGCCACCGCGGGGGCGGCCGGGGCGGTCGACGAGATCGGCTCGGCCGGGCCCGAGGGCGCCGAGCCGGCGATTCGGGACCCCGGCCCGCGCGCCTGCGGAGGCGATCCGGGCGGCCGCCTCCAGTCGCCGCGGCGGAACAGGTCCGCCACCAGCGCCAGGGCGTGCCCGAGGGCGCGACGATCGCGTGCCGCCCGCCGGTGGAGCGCCTCGACGTCGTCCAGGGCGCGCGCCAGCTCGGGCGATCCGGGCTGTCCGCCCAGGAGCGCCTCGAGACGGCGGCGGAGCAGGGAGGCCATCGGTCACCCAGGCCGGTGGCCGGGGCTGGGCTCCGGCCGCGCGATGAGGAATCCCTGCACGAAGTCGGCCCCGCGGCTCCTGGCCCACTGGAGCTCCGCGGGCGTCTCCACCCCCTCCACGATGGTGCGGATCCCGAGACCGCGTCCGATCTCGAGAAGCTTGGTGGCGATCAGGTCCTTGACCCGGTCGGTGTCGATGTCGCGGATCAGCTCGCGGTCCAGCTTGATGAAGTCGGGCCGGAGGCGGTGCACCAGGTTCAGCGTCGACCAGCCCGCCCCCATGTCGTCGAGCGCCACCCGGAACCCGTCTCCGCGATAGCGATCGAGCACGGACTTGAGATGGCGGTCGTCGTCGATGCGATCGGCCTCGATCACCTCGAACACGAACCGGTCCGGGGTCAGCCCGGCCGACCGGACCGCGTTCAGGGTGGACCGCAGGCAGCGGTCGGCGTTCTCCATCATGGCCGGGGAGAAGTTCACGAAGACGGTGGAGCCGGGCTCGAGGCCGGAGGCCTCCTGGATGGCGCAGCAGCAGGCGGCCAGATCCAGCTGCTCGAGCTGCCCCGCCTCGCGCGCGAACTGCAGGATGGCGAGCGGCTCGAGCTGGGCGCCGCCCCAGCCGCGGCCGCGCAGCAGCGCCTCGTGGGCGAAGATCCGCGACGTGTCGCCGGTGTGGACGATGCGGTGGAAGTGGCTCGTCACCCGCCCTTGCTCGAACTGTTCGAGGAGCCAGGAGGTCTGCGCCGAAGCGTAGAGCTCCCGGAACGGGACCACCCGGCCCAGGTCGTCGACCACCGGGGCGCGGCCGCCTCCCAGGAACAGCGCCCGGGCCTGCCGGGACTCCTGATCCTCCAGCACGCTCCCCACGTCGAGCACGCGCGGGCCGAGCTCGCCGGCCTCGATCGCGATGCGCAGGCAGGACGCGGAGGGGCGGGCCGTCGCCCCATTCACTTGCAGTGCACGGAGCGCCCGCTCCGAGAGGCACGGGTCGGGGAACCAGAGGTACAGGTGCCCATCCCCGAGGGCGACCCGATCGGCGGCAGGCGCGCGCGAGCGCGCTGCCGGATCATTCGGATGCGGACCTCCCACCGGCGCCAACCGTAAATAAGCGATATCGACGAATCAAGGCTCGTGATCGCGTGCCATGAATCAGCTCACGCGGGCTCGCGAGCACCGACCGAGCATGTGCCCGGGTCGCGGGACAGTCCGGATCGAGCCCGGATCCGGGCTGTCTCCCGGCCAGGGGACAGCCGGCCCGGTCCCCGCCCGTGCGTCGATCCAGCTTAGCCACCATGAGTGAATGGAGGCGCTCGAGCTCGGGCGGCGGGGGCCGGCGCGTCGAAGTAGCCGGATAGAGGGCGGGAGGGGGGCGCGGATCCTGGCCGGGTTCACTCCTGCGCGGCACCGCCGCATGCACGTTTGGTGAATCTCATCGCGATGCCCCACGACGCGGGCCCTCACCGCTCGTCGGCGGCGACCGGGGTGTCGAGCCGAGGCGGCGAGCGCTCGGGCCTGGCGGCGGGCGACCCTTCAGGTTCGCACGGTCCGGCGAGGTCCGAGAGCTCCTGCAGCGTGAGATTGCGCGCCGAGCGCCCCCACTCTTCCTCGGCGGCATCGAGCAGCTCCCGCAGGGCCGTCGGCAGGTGCCCGTCCACCTCGATCCGCAGCGAGTCCGCCTCGGGCTCCCGGCGGACCGCGCTGCGGACCTCGCCGGCGCGGAGCGCGGTGGGGTCGCGGCCGGGGAGGTAGAAGACGTCGCGGCCCACCACCGCCCGGGCCAGGATGCCGGTCCGGACCAGGGCGGTGAGGATCTCGCCCACCGTGGCGCGCGCCACCTGAAGGGTGTCGGCCAGGTCCACCTCCGTGCGGCGTGCCCCGGTGCGGAAGTCGCGGACCACCAGCGCAGCCAGCGACAGCGCCAGCCGCTCGCGGAGCGCCTGATCCACGCGCCTGGCGGAGAAGCGCTCGCCCATGGCCCGCTGGTTCTGGTGGCAGGCGGCCACCTGGGCCCCGGAGAGCACGATCAGCCACGAGAGATACATCCAGACGAGGAATATGGGGATGGCGCCCATGACCGAGTACAGCGCGTTGTAGCCGGCCACGCCCATCTGGAACTGCACGTGCAGCACCAGCACCCCCTGCCAGAGCAGCGCGCTCACCACGGCACCGATCAGCGCCGAGATGGGGCGCACGTGGACGTTGGGCAGGATCTCGTAGACGGCGAAGAGGGCGGTCCCGACCACCACCACCGAGGTGAAGCGCAGGAGGAAGTCGATGATCACCCCGAGCTGAAGCGTGTTGCGCAGGAACTCCAGCACCTGCGAGCTCTGCGCGGCGGTGGCGAAGGTGGTCGCCACCAGCACCAGCAGCGGCGTGGTCACGAGCAGGGTGACGTAGTCGGTGAGCTGGCGGACGAAGGGGCGCTGGGTCCGCGCGCCCATATCTCGTTCAGCGCCGCCTCGACGCTGGAGAGCAGGCTGACGCTGGTGTAGACGAGGGTGAGCAGGCCCACCGCGCCCAGGGTGGAGACGTTGGTCCGGTCCACGAAGTGGAGGATCGTCTCCATGGCCGCGAGCAGAGACTTGCTGCCGCCGAAGGTCTGCTGGACGTACGGCTGGACCGTGGCCGCGACGAAGCTGCTGTACGCGCCCAGGCCCTTCAGCACCGCGAAGGCGAAGGCCAGGAACGGGACCAGCGACAGGACCGAGTAGTAGGTGAGCGCTGCCGCGCGGAGGGTGAGGCGGTTCTCCAGGAACCCGCGCACGGTCGAGTACCCGACGCGGGCGGCGCTGTGGAGCAGGGTGCGGGCCCGCGCCTCGCCCGGCTCCTCCCGCCAGATGCGATCGGTCAAGTACTTGCGGAGCCGCTCGACGAGGCTCCGCGAGGGCTGCTCCGGGGACCGACCGCGCTTCGCCTCCGCCATCACTCAATGCTTGGGCGGCCGCGGGAGTGCCGCCAGGCGGGGCCGTCGATGCTGCGGGCGGCCGGGCGGGTGGGCGGGGGGGGGGAGGGGAGGCCCTCGCGGGTAGACCCTTCAGGGTCGAGGATCCTGGGTGTGGCAGAACCCCCGGGATGCAGGAGGCCTGGCGGGCGAAAGCTCTGGTAGCCTGACGCCCACGCGGGGGCGGCGGTGATCGGCGAGGACGTCGAGGGTCAGAGAGAAGCCGAGGGCGTGGTGCGGGCGGGGGAGCTGTCGGCGCTGCTCCGCGATTTGGCGGCCATGCCGGTCCCGGCGTCGCTCGAGTGGCAATCCGGGTTGCGTGGCGGCGAGGTGGTCGGTCGCTTCGAGCTGGTCCGCGAGCTCGGGAAGGGCGGCTTCGGCGTCGTCTGGGAGGCCAAGGATCGCCAGCTCGGGCGCAGGGTGGCCTTCAAGGCGGTGCGGGCGGGGGGCCGGCGGGATCTCCGCGAGGAGCGGCTGCTCCGCGAGGCCGAGGCGGCGGCGCGGCTCTCGCACCCGAACATCGTCACCCTCCACGACGTGGGCCGCACCGAGCACGGCCCCTACCTCGTGCTGGAGCTGCTGGAGGGGGAGACGCTCTCGCGCCGGCTGGCGCGGACGCGGGGGAAGCTCCCCGCCCGCGAGGCGCTCCACGTCGCCATCGAGATCGCCAGGGGCGTCGCGCACGCCCACGCCCACGGCGTCGTGCACCGCGACCTCAAGCCGGCCAACGTGTTCCTGTGCGAGGACGGGCGGGTGAAGGTCCTGGACTTCGGCCTGGCGCAGGCCTTCGGCCACCATCATGTCCACGGCGGGACCCCCGGGTACATGGCGCCCGAGCAGCTGGAGGCCTCCCCGGAGGACGAGCGCACCGACGTGTTCGCGATCGGGGCCATGCTGTTCGAGATGCTCACCGGGAGGCTGCCGTATCCGCCGCGGCCGGACCGGCCCGCCGCCTCGACGCAGGCCGAGGCCGAGCTGGCGGCGGTGGCGGCGCCGGCCCTCCGCGAGGCGGTGGCCAGGATGCTGGAGATGGACCCCACCCGGCGCCCCCGGGACGGGAAGGAGGTCCTGGAGCTCCTGACGCAGACGGACGCGGCCCTCGAGCCCGCCGGCGAGGTTGCGCGCCGCCGCGGCGGGTTGCGATGGGCGCTGGCCGCGGTCGCGGCGGGCGCGCTCGTGGGCGCCGCGGCGACGGGGCTGGCCTTGTGGCGCGCGCCGCCGGTCTCGTCCGACGGGGCCGTGGTGGTGGCGGTGGCCGACTTCGCCAACCAGACCGGGGAGCCCAACCTGGACGGCATGTCCGGGCTCCTCATCACCTCGCTGGAGCAGTCCCAGCGCCTGCGGGTCCTGACCCGCGGCCGGCTCATCGAGCTGGCGCGGGAGGTGGGCAAGGCGGATGCGCCGCGCATCGACGAGACGGTGGCGCGCGCGGTGGGGCGCAAGGCGGGCGTGCGGGCGCTGCTCCTCGCCTCCATCCGGAAGCTGGGCAGCACCTACGCCGCCGAGGTGCGCGCCGTCGACCCGTTCCGGGACGAGTACCTCTTCACCTTCCGCGACGAGGCGGACACCGCCGAGGACCTCCTCCCGCTCATCGACCGCCTCTCGGAGCGGACCCGCGTCGCCCTGAGCGAGCCCGATGCGGAGGTGAAGGCGTCGGCGGTGAATGTCGCCAGGGCGGTGACCGACGACCTGGAGGCCTACCGGCACTACTTCAAGGCCAAGGATTCTGGCGGCGCGCTACCGCCTCAAGGAGGCGGTGGCCGAGCTGGAGCGGTCCCTGGAGATCGATCTGCGCTTCGCGCTGGCCCGGATGGACCTGGCCTGGATCGGCTTCTTCTCGGGCGGGACGCGCATCCAGGCGCGAGAGACGATCCGGCGGGCTGCCCAGGATGCGAAGCGTGCGCCCGACAAGGAGGCGCGGCTGGTCCGGATCCTGGCGGCCTTCTTCGACGGACGATTCGCGGCCGCCCGCACCGAGATCCATTCCGCCATGTCCCGGTACCCCGAGGACCGCGACGTGACCGTGACTGCGGCCGAGGTCCTGAGCTGGAGCGGCTACTACGAGGATGCGGCCCTCGCCTTCCAGCGCGCCTTCCGGCTGGCGCCCGAGTGGGACGTGCTCTGGTTCGACCAGGTGCTGGCGCTGAACTACCTCGGCAGGGGCGGGGAGGCGCTCTCCTTCGCGGAGCAGGTGGCGCGGCAGCGCCGAACGCTCACCGCCCGGGCCGTGCTGGGCGTGGCCCGGCTCCTGTCGGGGGACACGGCGCGCGCCATCACCGCCCTGGAGGAGGGGAGCGCGGCCGGCGCGTTGCATACGGCCTTCCTGGCCGAGGGCCTCGCGGCCGACGGCAAGATCGAGGAGGCGCTCCAGGTGGTCGAGAAGATTGGCGAACCGGCCGCCGCCCTGATGACGCGCGCCCAGGTGCTCGCGTACGGAGGTCGCCTGCGCGAGGGGCTGCAGAGCATGGAGCGCGCAGCCCATCAGCCGGGGGCGGACGTCGCCTTCAACCGCCAGGTGACGGCGTGGTACCTGGCCGCGGCCGGCCAGCTGCCCCGGGCCAGGGACCTCACCGGTCAGGGCGAGTTCTTCATTCCCGTCGATGGAGTGATGCTCGCCATGGTCGGGGACGGGAGGCGGCTGGGCGAGCTCCTCGCCCAGCTGGGACCGGAACCGGGCGTGCAGGGGCGCTTCCTGCACGCGCTCGCCACCTACGCCGCCGGCAACCGGCAGGCCGCGCTGCGCGAGCTGCGCGAGGTCGACCGCGGCACGGTCTCGTTCGTGCCGTACTTCCACGGCGTGCTCGCGGCCGAGGCGGGCCAGGACGAGGAGGCGGTGGAGGCGCTGCGGCGGTTCGTGAAGGCGAGCTTCGGCCTGTCGGACGCCTACCAGGCTCCCTGGTTCGGGGCGCATGCGCGCCTGCTGCTGGCGCGGTCCCTGGGGCGGATGGGCAATCGACGCGAGGCCCGGGAGGTGCTCGACCGGGCCCTGTTGCGGTGGAAGGACGCGGACGCCGATCTTCCGCTGCTCACGGAGATGAAGGTGCTGCGGGCGCAGCTCGACGGCTCGCCCGCGGCCAGGTGACGAGCCTCCTGCGCCGGAGCAGCGCCAGCCTCGAACCCGCCCCCGGCGCACGCGCGCTGCTCACGCGCCGCTCGCGATTGCGCTAACGTCATGCGTCATGGCGCGAGATCTCGACGTGGTGGTGGTCGGCAACGTCGGCATCGACACCAACGTCTACCCGTACGGCGACCAGATCGACTGGAACGTCGAGGCCAACTTCACACGCAACACCGACTGCGTCGGGCAGGCAGGCGGGTACGCCAGCCGCGGGTACGCGCAGCTGGGGCGGCGCACCGCCTTCATCGGCTACGTGGGGGACGACTTCTGCGGTCGGTTCGTCCGGGAGGAGCTGGCCGGCGATGGCATCGACCTGTCGGCGCTCTTCGTCGATCCGGCCGGCACCAGCCGGAGCGTGAACTTCATGTTCCGCGATGGCCGCCGCAAGAATTTCTACGACGGCGGCAGCCACATGACGCTCTCGCCCGATCCGGCGCTCTGCGGGGCGGTGCTGGCCCGGTCCAAGCTGGCCCACTTCCACCTCCCGAACTGGGCCCGCCGGCTCCTCCCGGTGGCGCGCCAGCTCGGGCTGGCGGTGGCTTGCGATCTCCAGGACGTGGTGAGGCTCCCCGACGCATACCGCCAGGACTTCATCGAGGCCGCCGACGTGCTCTTCTTCTCGGCCGTGAATCACGCCGATCCGGCGCCGCTCATCGAGGCGCTGCGGGTGGGGCGCCCGGAGCGGCTGGTGGTCGCCGGCATGGGCGCCCGCGGCTGCGCCCTGGGGTCGAGCCAGGGCATTCGTCTCTTCCCGCCGGCGGAGCTCGACCTCCCGGTGATCGACGCCAACGGCGCCGGGGACGCCCTGGCGGTCGGGTTCCTTGACGCCTGGGCGCTGCAGGGGTTGCCGCCCGAGGAGGCGGTGCGCCGCGGCCAGATCGCGGCCCGGTTCAAGTGCGGCATCCGCTCCTCCAGCTCCGCCCTCATCACCCGCGACGAGCTGGAGCGCCTGGCGCGCGGGTAGCGTCTGCGCCACCTGCCTGGCTTCCGCGGCCGCAGCGCCCTGGGCGCGAACGCATCACCCGCGCGAGCCCCGGCGCGGCGCGGTGGGCCGCGCCGGAGCCGCTGCGCCCCGCTCTTCTGGTGGAAAACCCCGTCGCAGGGTGCTAGCCAGGTGCATGGGGCGCCCGGGGAGCGTTTCCGGACGAATCCCCGGGCGCCGACTTCCGAAAAACCGGTCTTGACCGGCGAAGCGTGGCCCGATCGTCTCCGGCGCCCGGCGGCGAGGACGGGCGGGACAGCCGATGAAAAAACCACCATCCAGGGGCCGGGGAGCGGCCGGTTCCGCGGCGTCGCAGCCCCCTGAGAGGAGTGGCTCTCGCGGCCAATGCAGAGAGGTGTGTTGCCGCGAGACCCCCCGCCGAGAGGCGACGTCCCCCAGGACAGGCCCATGACCTCCAAGACCCACGAGGCTGCAATCGGACGAGGCGGAACCCCCGGGCGCGAAGGCCAGGCGAGGGCCGCCGAGCCGGCCGCACAGCTCGAGGAGCTGCTCGGCAAGAGCAAGCAGCAGCTGGTCGAGCTCGCCGGCGAGCTGAACCTCAAGCGGGTGAGCAAGCTGCCCAAGGCCGAGCTCGCCCGCAAGATCCTGGCGGCGCGCCAGGAGCTCCAGCCCGCACGCGCGCCGGCGCCGCCGCCGGCCGCGGCTCCGCGCCCGAACCTGACCCGCGCAGAAGCGGAGTCCCGCCCGCCCCCGCCCGTCGCGCCCGAGGTGAGGGCGCCGGCCGCCGAGGCTGCGAGCGCCTCGCCGCGCACACCCGCCTCGGCGACCTCCGCGAGACCACCGCCTCCCGCGTCCACGGCCGCGCCGGCCGCCGGCGCCGTCCCGGCGGAGCGACCCTCGCCGGCCGCGGCCGCCCGCCTGGACCTCGGTCCGGCCGCCGCCACCGGGCCGCGCGAGGAGCACGTCCCCTGGAGCTACGGCCAGGACCGGATCACGGCCATGGCCGTCGATCCCGACACGCTGTACGTGTACTGGGAGGTGACCGACCCGGCCATGGAGCGGGCCCGCGCCGCGCTGGGGGGCGAGGGCGCCGGCGCCTGGCTCGACCTGCGGGTCTACGACATCTCCGGGCTCATCTTCGACGGCAGCAACGCCCACTCGTACTTCGATCACGGCCTGGGGCGGTCCGATCGGCAGTGGTTCTTCACCATCGGCAAGCCGTCCTCGTCGGCCATCGTCGAGGTCGGAGTGCGCTCGCCGGGTGGAGCCTTCGCCCGCATCGCGCGGTCCTCGCGGGTCGACTTCCCGCGCAGTTCGGCCGCCCCGTGGAGCGACCCGGAGTGGATGACGGTGCTGGCCAGCGGCGACGTGGTTCCCGCCGGCCGCGGCGTGCCGGCGCGGCCCGGGGCCGGCGCCCCGCCCCCGCCCGCCGGAGGCCCCGGCGGCGGAGGGGAGCGCTTCGAGCATGTGCCGATGTGGGTGCTGCTGGAGCCGGGCGAGGGCGAGCGGCGCTTTCGCGAGCTGTTCGGCGACGCCTTCGAGCGCCTGGAGTGGCAGGAGGCGCACGGCGAGGGATGGTACGAGCTGCAGGGCCGCCTGGAGTGGCAGGTCGGGCCCATGGTGTCGAGCTGGGCGGCGGGCCCCTTCACCTATCCGGTGCAGGTGGAGCCGCCCAGCCGGGCCACCTGGGAAGGCGGCGCCATCGCCTACACCGCCGACGGCGTCACGCGGGTGGTGTACGGACCGTGGCAGGTGGTCATCCGCAACCTGTTCGGCCGCGCCGAGTCCACCGTGCTCGGGCGCTGGCAGATCTATCGCTCCTGGACCACCAAGGGCGGGCTCGAGGAGGTGCAGTGGATGGCGACCCGCACCGCCGGGGCGCCCGGGGGCGCCTCGGAGCGGACCGCGGCCAGCGCCTGGCTGTGGCAGGCCGGCAGCGAGACGCGGCTGGGCGGCGCCAGCGAGCTGTGGCGCCTGGGCGCGAGCGAGGTCCGGCTGCGCGGCGCCAGCGAGGTCATGTACACGGGGGGGAGCGAGCGCCGCCTGGCCGGCGCCAGCGAGCGGCGGCTGGCGGGGGCGAGCGAGTGGCGGCTGGCCGGCGCCAGCGAGCGCCGCCTGGCGGGGGCCAGCGAGCAGCGGCTGGCCGGCGCCAGCGAGCGGCGGCTGGCGGGGGCCAGCGAGCGGCGCCTCGGGGGCGCCAGCGAGCGGCGCCTCGGCGGCAGCGAGGGAAGGCTGGGGGGTAGCGAAGCAAGGCTGGGCGGCGGCGGGGACTCGCAGCCGGACGGCACCGGCGAGGGCAACATGGGCGGCGAGCCCTGGCCGCGGAGGGACTGACGGATGGCCACCGGGTATCTCGCGCTCATCCTCCACGCGCACCTTCCGTTCGTGCGCCATCCGGAGGACCCCACCGTGATGGAGGAGCGGTGGCTGTACGAGGCCATCACCGGAACCTACCTGCCGCTGGTGCAGGTTCTGGAAGGGCTCCAGGCCGACGGCATCCCCTACCGGATCACCGTCTCGCTCTCGGCACCGCTCATCGCGATGCTGACCGACGACCTGCTCAAGGAGCGGTACGCCCAGCACCTCGACGAGCTCATCACGCTCGCCGGCAAGGAGCTGGAGCGGACCCGTCCCGAGCCCCACTACCACCGGCTGGCGCAGATGTACTGGGACCGGTTCCACTCGCTGCGCCACACCTGGCGCAGCCACGAGGGGAACCTGGTGCACGCCTTCCGCAGGCTGCAGGACGCGGGCTGCGTGGAGGTCATCACCTCCACCGCGACGCACGCCTTCTTCCCCATGATGGACCGGAACTGGGCGGCCATGCGCGCCCAGGTCCACACCGCGGCGGATCTGGCCGAGGAGCACCTTGGCCGCCGCCCGCGCGGCATGTGGCTGGGGGAATGCGGGTACGTCCCGGGCTGCGACGAGCTCCTGCGCGAGGCCGGGATCCGCTACTTCCTGGTGGACACCCACGCGCTGCAGGACGCCGATCACCCGCCGGTCAACGGCGTGTACGCGCCCGTGTTCTGCCCCACCGGAGTTGCCGCCTTCGCACGCGACCCCGAGACCTCGCAGCAGGTGTGGAGCGCGAAGGAGGGCTACCCGGGCGATCCCGTGTACCGCGACTTCTATCGCGACATCGGCTTCGACCTGCCGATGGACTACATCGGCCCGTTCGTCCACCCGGAGGGGATCCGGATGTACACGGGCATCAAGTACCACGCCATCACCCACGAGAAGCTGCACGACAAGTGGCCCTACGACCCGGACCGCGCCCGGGCCAAGGTGGGCATGCACGCCAGTCACTTCCGCGGCAATCGCGAGAAGCAGATCCAGGCGCTGGCCTCGCGGATGGACCGGCCGCCCATGGTGGTGGCCCCGTACGACGCCGAGCTCTACGGCCACTGGTGGTTCGAGGGGCCCATCTTCATCAACGACGTCTTCCGGCAGCTCCACTTCGATCAGAAGACGGTCGAGCCCATCACCCCGGGCGACTACCTCGACCGCCATCCCACCAACCAGGTGGCCACGCCGGCCCTGAGCTCGTGGGGCGCCAAGGGATACGGCGCGTTCTGGTGCAACGAGTCCAACGCCTGGACCTACCGGCACACGCACGTCGCCGCCGAGCGGATGATCGAGCTGGCGCACCGCTACCCCGAGGCGCAGGGCCTCACCCGCCGCGCGCTGAACCAGGCGGCCCGGGAGCTCCTGCTGGCCCAGTCCTCGGACTGGCCCTTCATCATGACCACCGGCAGCACCGTGCCCTACGCCACCCGCCGGTTCAACGAGCACACCATCCGCTTCACGCGGCTGTACCAGGACCTGCTCGAGGGAAAGGTCGACCCGGCCTTCCTGGCCGACGTCGAGGCCAAGGACAACATCTTCGCCCACGTCGACTACCGGGTGTACGCGACCTGAAGCGATGAGGGTGCTGTTCGTCGCGTCCGAGGTGGCCCCCTTCGCCAAGAGCGGGGGGCTGGCCGACGTGGCCGGGTCCTTGCCCAAGGCGCTGCGGCGGCACGGCATCGACGTTCGGGTGGTGCTCCCGCTCTACGCCGGCATCGACTGGAACGCGCTGGAGCGGCTGGAGGGAGTGGTCCACGTGCCCATGTGGTGGGGCACGGCGCGCGCCGGCGTGCGCCTGGGGCGGCTCCCGGGCAGCGACGTGCCGGTCTACTTCCTCGAGTACAACCGGTACTTCGACCGGCGCTACCTCTACGGCCCGCCCGACGAGGGCTACGACGACAACCTGGAGCGCTTCACCTTCCTGTCCCGCGGCGCGCTCGAGCTCGCCAAGGTCCTCAACTTCACCCCAGACGTGATCCACGCCAACGACTGGCAGACCGCGCTGGTGCCGGTCTACGTGAACACGGTCGAATGGGGGAAGCCGCTCCACGGCGCGGGCACGGTCCACACCATCCACAACCTCGCCTACCAGGGCGTGACCGACGGCGGGGCCATGTTCGTCACCGGCCTGGGGTCGGAGCACTACCACCCGGGCGAGTTCGAGCACTTCGGCGCGCTCAACCTCATGAAGGCGGCCATCCGCCACGCCAACGTCATCTCCACGGTGAGCCCGACCTACGCCCGCGAGATCCAGACGGGCGCCTACGGCTGCGGGCTGGACGGCGAGCTGCGGGACCGGCGCGGAGATCTCTTCGGCATCCTCAACGGCATCGACGAGGAGGAGTGGAACCCGGCCACCGACCGCCACCTGCCCCATCGCTACTCGGTCGAGGATCCGGACGAGAAGGAGGCCGTCAAGCTGGCCCTCCAGCACCAGCTCGGGCTCCCGGCCGACGCCGCCATCCCGCTCTTCTGCGCCATCGGCCGGCTGGTCGACCAGAAGGGATTCGACGTGCTGGCCCACGCCATGGAGCGGTTCCTCTCCTGGCGCCTGCAGTTCGTGCTGCTGGCTTCCGGCGACCCCGAGGCCGAGCACCACTTCCGCTCGCTGGCGGCGCGCCACCCCCACGCCTTCCGCGCCGTCCTCCACTTCGACAACGCGCTGGCCCACCGGCTCTACGCCGGCTCCGACTTCGTGGTGGTGCCCTCGCGCTTCGAGCCCTGCGGCCTGACCCAGCTCTACGGCCTGCGCTACGGCTCGCTCCCGGTGGTGCGCGCAACCGGCGGGCTCGTGGACACGGTCCAGAACTACCGCGAGGACACGGGGGAGGGGACCGGCTTCACCTTCCGCGATCTCTCGCCCGACTCCCTGGCCAACACCATCGGCTGGGCGCTCTCCACCTACTACGACCGCCCGGCCCACCTCCTGGCCATGCAGAAGCGGGCCATGGCGCAGGACTTCACCTGGCGTCGGGCCGCGGCGGCGTACCAGGACCTGTACCGGCAGGCGTATCGGCGCCGGCGGGGCCACGAGCTGGCAGGCTGAGACGACCCTCCCGCCGGGGGTCGTGCACGCCCGGGCCGGTTCCCCGCTACCCCAGCGCCCGGATCGCGACCACGGCCACGGCGAGGTGGCAGGCCGCGCCAACCACCACCAGGACGTGGAAGATCTCGTGGTACCCGAACACGGCCGGGAAGGGATCCGGGCGGCGGAAGGCGTACACCGCCGCACCGGCCGTGTAGAGGGCCCCGCCCGCCATGAGGAGCAGGAAGGGGCCGGCGTGCACGACTGCACGGATGGCCGGGAGGATGGGGAGGACGAACCATCCCAGGGCGACGTAGATGGCCGCCATGGTGCGCTTGGGAGCATGGTCCCAGAGGAGGGCCAGGGCCATGCCGGCGAGGGTGGCGGCCCAGACGGTGGCGAGCAGGAACGTCCCCCGGCCCGGGCCGAGGAGCAGGCAGAAGGGCGTGTAGGTGCCGGCGATGGCGACGAAGATGGTCGCCTGGTCGATCCGGCCCAGGATGTTGCGCGGGCGCGGACGCCAGTGGGGCCGGTGGTAGATGGCGCTGATCGAGAACAGGAGGACCAGGGACCCGCCGTAGGTCAGCGCCGCGGCCAGCGCGATCCGGCTCCGTGCCGTGGCGACCAGGCCGATCACCACCGGGAGCGACAGGAACGCGGCGATCTCGTGGAAGACACCCCGCAGGCGGGGTTTGACGCGGGCGGCGGGCGGGTTCGGCGAAGCGACGCGACGGGCGGGTGGATTCGGCGACATCTCTCCCCTGTTTGATGGTGACGACTTGCCGCGGTGTCATCGCCTCGCACGTGTCCTGGCCGCGCGCGACGCGCGGATCGTGGGCGCCGCGCCGGCCGGCGAGGGGACGTGGGGCGGCCGCCGGCAGCCCGTGCGCCCGGGCGCAGGGTCCGGCCGTCTCGCGCGCACAGGACAGGCTTGACGCGTCGGAGCCCCCGCTGGTACCACGCGGGGTTGCGCCGGTGCCGCGCCCGCCCGAAGCCTGCCCTGAGCCTGTCGAAGGGGGCTGCAACCAGGCGCCCCTACCGCGAGGGCCCACCGATGTACCGCATCCTTCGCCGCGAAGCCTTCTCCGACACGACCTTCCTCTGGGAGGTGGAGGCGCCCGAGGTCGCCGCCGCCGCGCAGCCAGGCCACTTCGTCATGGTCCGCCTCCACGAGGGCTCGGAGCGCATTCCGCTGACCGTGGCCGACTTCGACCGCCGGCGCGGGACCATCACCATGGTGGTGCAGGCCCTGGGGAAGACCTCGCGCGAGATGATGGAGGCCTACCGCGAGGGGGACACGTTCGAGGACTTCGTGGGCCCGCTGGGCCAGCCTCAGCACGTGGAGCGCGTCGGACACGTGGTGCTGGTGGGCGGCGGCCTGGGGGTGGCCCCCGTCTACCCCCAGCTGCGGGCGTTCCGGTCGGCCGGCAACCGCGTCACCGGCGTGATCGGCTTCCGCAGCAAGGGGCTGGTGTTCTGGGAGGACCGATTCCGGAGTCACTGCGACCAGCTGGTGGTCTGCACCGACGACGGCTCGTACGGAAAGCCCGGGTTCGTGACCGGCGCCCTGAAGGAGATCTGCGAGAAGGATCGCCCCGACCTGGTGGTGGCCATCGGGCCGCTGCCCATGATGAACGCCTGCGCCGAGACCACGCGCCCCTTCGGCATCCGCACCATGGTGTCGCTCAACGCCATCATGGTCGACGGCACGGGCATGTGCGGCTCCTGCCGCGTCACGGTCGGCAAGGAGGTCAGGTTCGCCTGCGTGGACGGCCCCGATTTCGACGGTCACCAGGTGGACTTCAAGGAGCTCATGACCCGGCAGAAGCGCTTCCGGGGCCAGGAGACCCGGGCTGCCGAGGACTACGCGCACGTATGCAACCTCGAGAAGCAGCTCTTCGAGGAGCAGAAGCACAACTACAAGAAGATCAAGGATTTGCCGCCGCACCAGACCCGCATGCCGGAGCGGGACCCGGCCGTCCGCTCGCGCACCTTCGACGAGGTGAACCTGGGGTACTCGCTGGCGGACGCCCTGGGCGAGGCGGAGCGCTGCATCCAGTGCGCGAAGCCCACCTGCATCGCCGGCTGCCCGGTCCAGATCGACATCCCGCGCTTCATCCGGCACGTGCTGGTGCGGGACCTCGACGGCGCGCTGGCGGTCATCAACGAGGCCTCCATCTTCCCGTCGATCTGCGGGCGGGTTTGCCCGCAGGAGACCCAGTGCGAGGCCCAGTGCCTGATCGCCAAGAAGGTCGAGTCGGTCGGGATCGGGCGGCTGGAGCGGTTCGTGGGCGACCACGCGCGCCCCCGGCCCGTCTCGGTCCCGCGGCTGGCGCGGAAGCTGGGCAAGGTGGCGGTGTGCGGGTCGGGCCCGGCCGGCCTCTCGGCCGCGGCCGACCTGGTCCGGTACGGGTGCGAGGTGACCGTGTTCGAGGCGCTCCACGTGGTGGGGGGCGTGCTGCGCTACGGCATCCCGGCCTTCCGGCTCCCGCGCGACATCATCCAGCGCGAGGTGCAGCGGCTGGTGGACATGGGGGTGCGCTTCGAGACCAACCGGGTCATCGGCAAGACCTTCACCGTTCCGCAGCTCCTGTCCGAGAAGGGGTTCGACGCGGTCTTCGTCGGGGTGGGTGCGGGCGCGCCCTCCTTCCTGGGCATTCCCGGCGAGTTCGCGGGGCAGGTGTACTCGGCCAACGAGTTCCTCACCCGCGTGAACCTGATGGGCGGCAACGAGTTCCCCTACCTGGACACGCCCATCTCGCTGGGCAAGAGCGTGGTGGTGATCGGGGCCGGCAACACCGCCATGGACTGCCTGCGGGTCTCGAAGCGGCTGGGCGCGCCGCTGGTGCGCTGCGTGTACCGGCGCAGCGAGGCCGAGGCGCCGGCGCGTGTGGAGGAGATCCGGCACGCCAAGGAGGAGGGGATCGAGTTCTTCTTCCTGCACGCGCCGGTCGAGATCTTCACCGACGCCGAGGGCAACGTGCGCGGGATGCGGGTCGAGGAGATGCAGCTCGGCGACCCGGACGAGAAGGGGCGGCGCAAGCCCATCCCCACCGGGCGCACCCGCGACCTCGAGTGCGACACCGTCATCTACGCCCTGGGCACCAAGTCCAACCCCATCGTCACCCGCTCCACCCCGGGCCTGGGCCTGAACAAGTGGGGCTACATCGCCGCCGAGGACGGCAAGGAAGGATCGACGCAGGCCACGAACCTTCCCGGCGTCTTCGCCGGCGGCGACATCGTGACCGGCGGCGCGACGGTGATCCTGGCCATGGGCGCCGGCCGGCGGGGGGCGCGCGCCATCGCGACCTACCTCACCAACGGTAAGAAGTGGCCGGTGAGCGCCGAGGAGGTGGCCCGGTTCCAGGCCCCGCTGGCGGACGCGGCCGCGGCAGTGCCCGACGGCGCCATGGCCGTCGGACCAGAGGCGCCGGAGAAGGTCTGCCCGCGCTGCCACCGGCCGGTCGAGGAGGGCGAGGAGTACCTCTGCTGCGGCGGCCAGGAGCTGCGCTGGCGCTGCCAGGGCTGCGGCAAGGTGAGCGAGGGGTTCGCCTTCCCCTACGGCATGTGCCCGGCCTGCGGCGGCAAGCTGGAGGTGGCGGAGGCGACTGCCGTCGAGGGCGCGGCCGCGATGGAGGCCATCCGCCGGGCGTTCGAGATCGAGCTGGGCGGCATGGCCTTCTACGCGCAGGCGGCGCGCGAGGCCTCCGAGCCGGTCATGAAGGACCTGTTCCAGCGCTTCCAGGGCATGGAGCGCGAGCACATGTCCACGCTCTCGCGCCGGTACCACATCGACGTCCCGCCGCCGGCCCAGGCCTTCCCGCTGGAGCGGGCGGCCGTGTACGCCGGGGCGCAGAGCGAGCCCGCCGATCCGGACAACCTCTTCCGGCTGGCGCTCGCCTTCGAGCGCCGCGCGGTCGCCTACTTCCAGGAGCGCATGGGCTCGACGACCGACGGCTCGCCGGAGCGGAAGCTCTATCAGGAGCTGGCCGCCGAGGAGCAGGAGCACGTGGCGCTGCTCACCACCGAGCACGAGCGGTGGAGGGCCGGGAAGCGCGGGTTGCTGTAGCGATCCGCCCCGGGCCGCGGCGCCGCGCCAGCGCGCGCCTCGCCCGTTCGTCCCTCCCTCGGCCGGACGCAACGTTTCGACACGATGCCTTCATCGAGGCCGTCGACGAGGCGGGCAAGCTTCGCCCATGTCCGAGCGCACTCACCCCGAAACCTCGGTTCCGACTCGCAAGCCGTTCAACTGGCGGGCCTTCTGGTCGCTGCTCCTGGCGGTGACCGTGGTCGGCCTGGCCTGGAGCGGGCTCGAGAACCACGAGCACGGCTTCGACGGCCCGACCCTGGTGCGGCATGCCTGGATGTCGGCCCACAACGGCCTGGCCACCCTGTTCGCGATGGCGGTGGCGGCGCACGCCGTCATGAACTGGCGCTCGCTGCTCCGGTACGGGCGCGGCCTGGCGGCGCGGACGCTTCCGCTGAGCCGCGAGGCGCTGGTGGCGCTGGCCGTCACCGCCGGGCTCCTGCTCCTGCTCGTGGGTCATGCCCAGCTGGCCGGCGACCGCCGCGAGTACGTCGAGGGGAGGGCGGGCGCCCATGCAGACCGCTAGCGAGATGTACCGATCCATGGCCCACGCCTGGTGGGACGACGAGGTGGGTGCGTTCTCGAGCATTCGCTTCTTCGTGAACCCGGTCCGGTTCGGCTACTTCGAGCGCGTTCTCCGGGCCGAGGCGGCCGCGGGCCGTACGCTGCGGACCGCCCTCGACGTGGGGTGCGGGGGCGGGATCCTGTCGGAGGACCTGGCTCGCATCGGGCTGGCGGTGAGCGGGGTCGATCCCGTGGCCGAGTCGATTGAGGTCGCCCGCCGGCACGCCCGCTCGTCCGGCCTCGCCATCGACTACCGGGTCGCGGCCGGCGAGGCGCTCCCCTTCGGAGACGAGGCGCTCGACGCCGTGCTGTGCTGCGACGTCCTGGAGCACGTCGAGGCCGTCGGCCCGGTGCTGGCCGAGATCGCCCGGGTGCTTCGCCGCGGTGGCCTGTTCCTGTTCGACACCATCAACCGGACGTGGGTGGCCAAGCTCGCCATCATCAAGGTCATGCAGGAGTGGCCTGCCACCGCCTTCGTGCCGCGCGACGTGCACGAGTACCGGAAGTTCATCAAGCCGGCCGAGCTGCAGGCGGCGATGGCCCGGGTGGGCCTGGCGCAGCGCGAGATCCGCGGCATCGGTCCGCGGGCCAACCCCATCGCTTGCCTGCGGGCCTTCCGGGCGCGGGTGCGAGGAGAGATCGACTTCCGGCAGCTGGGCCGGCGGCTGCGGTTCGCCGAGAGCGACGGCACCGCCGCCTCCTACATGGGCTGGGCCGTGAAGGAGGGGTGACCACCATGCACCTTAGGCGAGCGCCGGCGGCGAGGAGTAGCAGACCCACACGGGAACGAAGCGCGACGTCACGATCCGGGCGGCTGCATCGTCCACATCCGCGATTTGTGGCACCCGGCACGCAGCTAGCCCGGGTAGCGGAACTCGAACGGCGCCTTCACGTCGGGGTGGAGGCTGCGCGCCACCGGGCACGTGCGCGCGATCTCCTCGAACCGCGCGCGATCCTGCTGCCGGACCTCGCGGGGCATGTCGATGACCAGCACCAGCTCGCCGATGCGGCGCGGGGGCGGGGTCATCCGCTTCTCCACGGAGGCGCGGGCGTTGCCCCAGGAGAGCCCCTCGCGCCCGGCCGCCAGCGCCATGGTCGAGAGCGCGCAGGAGGCCAGCGCCGCGCCCACCAGGTCGGTGGGCGAGAAGCTCTCCCCCGTGCCGCCGTTGTCCCGGGGCGGGACGGTGGTCAGGGCGGAGCCCGATGGCCCGTGGGTGAGCTGGCAGGTGAGTCCCTCGATGCGCGCGGTCATGGGCACGCCCGCCGGAGCGGTGGACATGGGCGCTTCCTCCTGCCGCCGAGTGTAGTGCGGGCGGTCGCGAGACGGTATGGCTCCGCAGCTGGCGCCGCGGAGAATGCCCTGACGGGCGCCGCCCCACCTGTGTCATGCTTGAGCTCCCGCCGCCAGGCGGCGCGAGGAGAGCGTGAAGAATCAGGCTGGAGTCGGAGGGGCCACCGCGGGCGTGCCGCACCGGCCAGGGGGCTGACATGGTCCAGGTCTGCCTGGTCAGCGCCCCCACCATCACCGAGTTCCGCGACCTGACCGGCGTGTGGGACGAGGATTCCCGCCGGGTGCCGCTCGGCATTCTCGTGCTCGCCGCCGAGCTGGAGGCGGCCGGCTGGCGGCCGCAGGTCGTCAACCTGGACGAGGGCTACGCCTCCTGGATCTCGGGTGGATGCGAGCGGGGCCGCTACGCGGAGCACGCGGCGGAGGAGCTGGCCGGGCGGAATGCCGACGTGTACGGGCTCGGGAGCATCTGCAGCAGCTATCCGCTGACGTTGCGGATCGCCCGCGCGCTCAAGCAGCTCCGTCCCGCGAGCCGCATCCTCATCGGCGGTCCACAGGCCACCGCGACGGACGTGGAGACGCTGGCCGCCTTTCCGGCCGTGGACCTCGTGGTCCGCGGGGAGGGCGACGCGACGCTGCCCGAGCTGATCCGGACGATCGAGGCAGGCGGGGATTCTCTCGCAGGTGCGCGGCCTCACCCACCGGCTGCGGGGCGAGGTGGTGCGCACCCCCGATGCGCCTCCCGTCGCGGACCTGGATTCGCTGCCCCTGGCGGCGTACCACCTGTGCACGCCGGGTCGCAAGCATCCCCTGCCGCTGGAGGTCGGGCGCGGGTGCCCCTTCGCCTGCAGCTTCTGCTCGACCAGCAGGTTCTTCGGACGCAGGTTCCGGATGAGGTCGCCGCAGCGCATCGTCGAGGACATGCACTTGCTCCGGCGGGTTTACGGAATCCGGCGGTTCGAGCTCGTTCACGACAACTTCACGGTGGACCGGCGGCGGGTGCTCGCATTCTGCGAGGCCGTGGCGGGAGCCCGGTTCTCGTGGACGTGCAGCTCGCGCACCGATTCCATCGACGAGGACCTCCTCGAGGCGATGAAGCGGGCCGGCTGCGCGGGAATCTTCTTTGGAGTCGAGAGCGGCTCTGCGGCCGTCCAGCGGGCCATCGGGAAGGGCATCGACCTCGTCCGGGCGCGCCAGCGGCTCCGGTCGGTCGCGCGCCGGCGGAATCCCGTCTGCGGTGGCGTTCATCGCCGGGTTCCCGGAGGAGACGTCCCAGGACCTGGGCGAGACCGTCGAGTTCTTCGTGGACACGCTCCGGTCGGACTTCCTGGCCCCGCAGATCAGCTTGCTGTCGCCTCTGCCCGGGACACCCGTCCACCAGCGCCACCGCCACGAGCTGGTCCTTCACGAGATCCCGTCGGACATCGCCTTCCAGGGCGAGGAGCAGGACCCCGCCGACCGGGAGCTGATCGCCACCCATCCCGAGCTCTTTTCCAGCTTCTACACGGTTCCCGGGGCATCGATCGACCGCCGGGACCTCCACGAGCTCCGCTGCTTCCTGCTCGCGTCGCTGTACGAGCTCCGCTGGCTGCTCGTGTCGGCCGCGCGCATTACCGGCGGAGGGATGGAGCTGTTCCGGGCCTTCCGGGCCTGGCGGCCCATCGAACCTCGAGACGGGTCCTACGAAGCGCTCCATGCCTACTATCGCGGGCCGACCTTCCGCCGGCACTTCGTCCGGTTCGTCCGCGGCCACCTGGCGGCGCGGGCGGGCGAGGCTGGGCCGGCCCTGAAGGCTCTCGCCCAGCTCACCGCCGAGCTGCCCGTCCGGCCCTCTGCGCGGTCGGCTTCCCGGGCCGAGGTGCGCAGCTCGGCCCGCCGCCATGCCGGTCCGCGACTCGCTCCCGGGGTGGTGGTGTCGCGGATCGGCTGCGACGGCGCCGCCCTGGTGCGATGCGCGCGAGTGGCCGGCGACCTCGCGCGCGTGCCGCACCGGGAATCCTTCCTGATCGCGCGGTGGAGGCGGCGGAGGCTGGAAGTCCGTCGCCTGAGCTCGGTTGCGGCCGATCTGCTGGCCCTGTGCGATGGCAGGAGGAACGCGAGCGCGATCGCGCGCGCGTTCGCGCGGCTGCATCCCGAGGTGGCGGGTGTCGCAGGGCGGAGCGTGTGCGCCGTCGGACTCGCTGCCCTGATGCGCACGGGGTTCCTGGTCGAATGACGGCGCCGCGCGCTGGCGCGTTCGTCACCGGAGCTTGACGGACAGCGCATGATCGCGTGATCCTCGGCGTCGGGCAAGGTGGTTGCACCCGGGCCCTGGTGCTTCGGGGGTCCACCCCCTTGCCACCGCGCAGGACGGAGGGGAGTCGCTCATGGCCGCAAAGAGGAAGAGGAAGACGGCGAAGTCCCAGGAGCTGGACATCGTGGTGTCGTTCCCGAGGGAGCTGGCAGACCTGACCCCGGCGCAGAAGAAGAAGCTGATGGAGCTGGCCGAGGTCTTCAAGGCCAGGTCCGTCTTCTCCATGGACGTGCCGTCGGACGTCATGGTGAAGGTGGAGATGCGCTGAGGCGATCACCGCCTTCCCGGTAGCGCATCGGCTGTCAGCGAGCCGGCGATCCCAGCTGCGTGCGCAAGGCCTTCATCTCGGCAACGAGCGGGAGGTCCGGATCCGCGTTCTTCCAGCGCTCGAGCTGGAGGTCGAGGATGCGGCGTGCCTCCTCCTGGCGGCCGAGCCGATCGAGCGATCGGGCGGCCAGGAAGCGGGCGCGGGCGAGGAGCCAGGGCGCCAGGTAGCCGTCGGCGGCGAAGAGCACCGGTCGCTCGAAACGGGCGAAGCACTCGACGGCCTCCTCGTCCAGCCCCTCCTGCGACGCCGCCAGCCCTCGGAAGTACGACACGAAGGAGGCCCCCCCCTTCCTGTCGAGCGCGCGCAGGTCCGCCAGCGCGGCCGTCCGGTCCTTCGCCGAAAGAGCGGCCAGCGCCTGCAGGAACCGACCCTGGAACTGCGTCTCCGGCCCGACCTGCGCCATCAGCTCCCCCAGCCGCCCTTGGTCGCCCACGGTGGCGAGCATGATGCCGTCCAGGACGGTGAAGAAGTCGCCCTGCTTCGCAATCCGCCGGGCACCGTCGAGATTGCCGGCCGCGGCCAGGTACCAGGACGCCACCTGCCGGTTGAACGGGAGGTCCGTTCCGGGCCGCCGCGCCGCCTCGATCTCCGCGAGGCCCTCGCGCAGGCGCCCGGAATATGCGAGGACCTGCGCCCGCGCCACATGGGACACGCTGTCGTCCGCCGCCCCCAGCGAGGCGAGCGCCTCCTCCACCCGGCCCTGCGCGGCGAGCCCCTGGGCGAGAAACATCCGCACCAGGGAGATGTCGTTCCCCGCCGCCCGGAGCGAGGTCGTGCCCGCTTCCACGTCTCCGGCCAGGTAGCTGGCCACCCCCGCGCTCGCGAGGGTGAGCGGTGTGGGGCGCTGTCGCGCCGCGGCCTCGGCCTTGGAGCGGGCCTCCTCGCCGCGCCCGACGTAGTACAGGCCCTGCGTGTAGTCGAGGCGCAGGACGTCCCAGTCCGGCGCGAGCCGGAGGGCGCGCTCGAAATAGGGGAGGGCTCCCTCGACCTCGCCGGCCCACCAGAGCACCTCTGCCGTGAGTACGGCCACGTCCCGATCTTCCGCGTAGCGCGCGTCCAGGGCGTGGATCTCCTCGCGGCTTCGGGCGAACTGGCCGCTGAAGAAGGCGTCCAGGATCCGGATCAGGCTCGCCTCCTTGTCGGGCGCGCGCGTGGCGTCCAGGGAGGCGGAGCGCACCAGCTCGTGTGCGGCCGCCCGGGTCCTCGACCCGGAGAAGTAGCCAATCCAGGCGATCTCGAGCTTGGCCATGGCGAAGCGGGGCGCGATGCGCACCGCCTCCTCATACTCATCCACGGCCGTCTCGAGCCGGCCGCGCGCGGCCAGGTCCTTGCCCAGGAAGTAGTGCCGGTACGCCTCGAGGCTGGGGGTAACCGCGTCGGCCAGGCTGACTTCCGTCCGGCGGACGTCCGCATCCGGCTCGCGCAGCGCCAGGCGGGCGCGCTCGGACATGCGTCCGATGAGAGGGATGATCTCGTCCTTGGTGGCGGCGTCGTCGGTGAGCGTGAACAGGTACTCGTCGTGCTGCGGATTGATGGCCCGCAGCTCGGCGGCGTAGGTCTCGCCGAGCTTCCGGATGGAGGCCAGGAACAGGGTGCGGACGCGCGCCCTCCGCCCCACATCGCGCGCCAGCGATTCGTCGATGCGCGGGGCATCCCCCTTTCCCATCTCGCGCAGGAGGTCGATCATGCGGCCGCGCGTCAGGACGCGGAGGCTGCGCGACTGCTCCAGGGAGGTGATGAGCAGGCCGGAGAGCCCATCCAGGTCCGGATCGCGGGTCTCGTTGGCGAAGTCTGCCACCGCCACCAGCGAGCGCAGGTCGGCGCGCGGCGCCGAGACCCGGTAGACGACCAGGCCGGCCACGGCGGCGCTGGCCAGGACTCCCGCCGCGATCGCGGCCGCCAGGCGGCGGCGCCGGCGGGCCGAGGCGCGCGCCTCCGCAGCGCGGGCCAGGTCCGCCTCCACCTCGAGCAGCGCCGCCAGCACCTCGGACCCGTCTCGCGGGCGCCGATCCGGGTCGCGTTCGAGCATGCGCGCCGCCAGCCGGCCCAGGGTGTGGGTCTCCGGGGCGCCGGGCAGCGGCCGCTCCTGCGTCACCTCCCCGCCGGACCCGGAAGGATGGTTGGGGCGATGTTCTCCGGTGAGCATGCGGCGGAGCATGGCGCCCATGGCGTAGACGTCGGTGCGCTCGTCCTCGGGGCCGCCGGCCTCCTGCTCGGGCGCCATGTACGCCGGCGTGCCGCCCGCCGTCAACCGCCAGCCGAAGGCGTGGGCCAGGCCGAAGTCCAGGATCTTCACCTGTCCGTCGGAGCAGAGCATCACGTTGGCGGGCTTGAGGTCCCGGTGGAGCACGCCGCGCGCATGGGCGTGGGCCACGCCCTTGGCGATCTCCACGGAGATGCGGAGCACCTCCCGGACGTCGATGGGCTCGCGGGTGAGGCGCTGCGAAAGCGTCTCCCCTCGCAGGAGCTCGTACACGAGGTAGGCCCCGCGCTCGGTCCGGCCGACGTCGTACAGCGTGACCAGGTTGGGGTGCGCCAGGCGGGCGGTGGCCTCGGCCTCGGCGAGGAGCCGCTCCTCGCGGACGGGCGCGCGCATGCCGGAGCGCACGGCCTTGAACGCGACGTTGCGGTTGAGCCCGCTATCGTGCGCTTCCCAGACGACGCCGAAACCGCCTCGCCCGATCTCGTTCAGGAGCTCGAAGCGGCCCACCACGGCGCCTGGTGCCAGCATCCCGGCCCAGCCGACGTCCGCCGAGCTCTCGGCAGCGGCCACCAGCTCGCGGAGCAGGGTCGTGATGTGGCCCGGCTCGACGACCCCCAACGGGGTTCCGGCGGGATGGTCCTGGTCGGGCGGGTCCTGGCTCACGGGTCCCATCGTCGCTTCTCGGGCCGCATCGAGTCCACCCCGACGCGAAGCGAAGGTGCGAAGCCGGCGCGCCCGTTACGTTCGAGGGCGGCTCCGGACTCCCGGGTCCGCGTGCGAGGGCGGCCATGAGCAGGGCGGAGGCGATTCAGCGCGGTCGGGATGCATTGCGTCAGAGTGCCTGGGGCAAGGCGTTCGAGGAGCTCTCGGCCGCCGATCGGGAGGCGCCGCTCGAGCCCACCGATCTGGAGCGGCTGGCCGAGGCGGCGCACCTGCTGGCCAGGGCCGCCGATTGCGGCGAGCTCCTGACCCGGGCGCACCGCCGTTTCCTGGCCGCCGGCGACACGGTCGGCGCCGCGCGCTGCGCGTTCTGGCTGGCGTTCGCCGCGCTGAACGGCGGCGAGCCGGCCCAGGCGGGAGGGTGGCTCTCCCGGGCTCGGCGCCTGCTGGACGAGGGGCGCCACGACTGCGCCGTCCGCGGCTACCTGCTGGCGCTGGACGCGATCCGCTCGTTCCAGGAGGGCGCCGTCGCCGCCGCGCACGCCGCCTTCGTCGAGGTCGCCGCGACGGGGAAGCGGTTCGGCGATCCCGACCTCGTCGCGCTCGGGCTTTGCGGGCAGGGTCGATCGCTGCTCCGCCGCGGCGAGCTGCCGGCCGGGCTGACGCTGCTCGACGAGGCGATGGTGGGGGTGCAGTCCGGCGAGGTCTCGCCGCGCGTGAGGGGCGGGGTGTACTGCACCATGCTCGAGGCCTGCGGCGAGGTGTTCGATCTCCGCCGCGCCCAGGAGTGGACGGACGCGCTGGCGCGCTGGTGCGCCTCCGAGCCGGACGTGGTCCCGTTTCGGGGGCCCTGCCTCGCCTACCGGGTGCAGTTCCTCGAGCTGCACGGCGCCTGGGACGAGGCCGCGGCCGAGGTGG
The DNA here is from genome assembly GCA_963736345.1 of uncultured Pseudomonadota bacterium. GTDB lineage: Bacteria > Myxococcota > Myxococcia > Myxococcales > Anaeromyxobacteraceae > Anaeromyxobacter. The sequence continues at coordinate 231,030 of CAVTOU010000021.1, forward strand.
AGCGCGCCCGCGGCTGGCTCGCCAACCCTCGGCTGGCGACGGCGCTGGCAGCCGTGCTCCACGTCCTCGGTGACATCCACCGCCAGCGGGGCGACGTGGCCCGGGCCGAGGAGGTCTACCGCCAGGCGGTCGCGGGGGAACGGGCCCCGCGCCCCGGGCTGGCGCTGCTGCGGCTGGGGCAGGGCCAGCTCGAGGCGGCCCGCGCCGCCATCCGGCACGTGATCGAGGTGGTGCGCGACGACGCGGACCGGGCGCCGGCGCTCGACGCGCAGGTCGAGATCGCGCTGGCGGGAGGCGATCTCCCCGCCGCTCGCCAGGCGGCCGAGGAGCTGGCGGCGATCGCCGCCCGGGTTCCGGCCCCCTTCCTGGGAGCCGTCTCGCAGCGCGCCAGCGGGGCCGTCCGCCTGGCGCAGCGAGACGCCCGGTCCGCCATCGGACCGCTGCGCGAGGCGCTGGCGGTCTGGCGCGAGCTGGAGGCTCCGTACCAGGCGGCGCGGACGCAGGTGCTGCTGGCGCTGGCCTGCCGCGCCGACCAGGACTGCGACGCGGCGGAGCTGGAGCTGGACGGTGCACGCCGGACCTTCGAGCGGCTGGGCGCCATGCCCGACGTGGCGCGCATCGACGCGCTGCTCCGCGAGGGCGGGCGGGACGGCAAGCTGACGCACCGCGAGGTCCAGGTGCTGGCGCTGGTGGCCTCCGGCCGGACCAACCGGGCCATCGCGCAGGAGCTGGGGCTGAGCGAGAAGACGGTCGCCCGGCACCTCAGCAACATCTTCGCCAAGCTGGACGTGTCCTCGCGGGCGGCCGCCACCGCCTACGCCTACCAGCACGAGCTGGTCTAGACGCCACGCCGCGTGTGCATCGAATTGCCCATGCCGTCCCAGACGGGGGATGGGTGGTCCGCCCGATGCGGGAACGTCCCGTTCCCGGCAATCTCCGGTGCGTTCCCTGGATGACACCGGAGGTGAATCGATGAGCGGCGAGTACGTGCAGACGATCGTGATCGGCGGAGGGCAGGCGGGGCTGGCGACGGGGTACCACCTCTCGAGGCGCGGGATGCCGTTCGTGATCCTGGACGCGAACGCCCGGGTCGGAGACGCCTGGCGGAAGCGCTGGGACTCCCTGAAGCTGTTCACGCCGGGCAAGTATGCCGGCCTCCCCGGGATGCGCTTTCCGGGCCCGAGGTCCGGCTTCGCCACCAAGGATCAAGTGGCCGACTACCTCGAGGCGTACGCGGCGCGGTTCCGTCTTCCGGTGCGGACCGGCACGCGCGTCGAGTCGGTGACGCGCCAGGGCGAGCGGTTCGTGGTGGCCACCGCCGGCGGCGGGCGGCTGGAGGCCGACCAGGTGGTGGTGGCCATGGCCAACTTCCAGGTCCCCCGCGTGCCCGCGTTCGCGCACGAGCTCGACCCGGGCATCGTGCAGCTCCACTCCCGCGACTACCGCAACCCGACGCAGCTGCGCCCGGGGCCGGTCCTGGTGGTGGGGGTGGGGAACTCCGGCGGCGAGATCGCGCTCGAGGTGGCGCGCACCCAGCCGACCTGGCTGGCCGGCAAGGAGGCGGGCGAGCTGCCGTTCCGGATCGAGGGATTCGTGGCCCGCCACTTCCTCGTCGCCCTGGTGCGGTTCCTCGGCCACCACATCCTCTCGCTCGGCACGCCCATGGGGCGCAAGCTGCGCCCGAAGCTGCTGCACGGCGGCACCCCGCTGGTCCGCGTGAAGACGGCGGATCTCGCGCCGGCGGGCGTCGAGCGCGTTCCCCGGGTCGCGGGGGTGCGCCGGGGGATTCCGCTGCTGCAGGATGGGCGCACGCTCGACGTCGCGAACGTGATCTGGTGCACCGGGTACGAGCCGGGGTTCTCCTGGCTCCACCTCCCGGTGTTCGATGATCGGGGCGAGCCCATCCACGAGCGCGGGGTGGTGGACCGCGAGCCCGGGCTCTACCTCGTCGGCCTGCACTTCCAGTACGCCATGTCGTCGGCCACCCTGATCGGGGTGGGCCGGGACGCGAAGCACGTGGTGCGCATCCTGGAGGAGCGGGTGCGCTCGGCGCGGCCGGCCGGCGCCTCTCAGGCCCTGCCGGCGGCCGGGGGCGCGGCGGCCGCCTAGCGCGGCTGGCCCGGGCGCGCGATCCGCTGCTGCCAGCGGATCCGCGCCCGCTCCCGCTCACCCTCGCGCGTCCGGACGGCGCTCCGGGCCTGCAGCGACGAGAGCAGGCGCCCGGTGGCGGCCGCGACCTCCTCGACGGCGCGCTCGAAGGTCTCCTGGTCGACCGCCGAGACCCTGGACAGCCCGCTCACCTTGCGCACGTACTGGAGGGCGGCGTCGCGGATCTCGTCGGCGGTGGTGGGCGGGTCGAAGTTGTACAGCACGCGGATGTTGCGGCACATGGCGGGATCCTCATCGGCGGCCTGCCCGCGCGCCTCACCGCGACGGGGCGTCTTGGCCCGGGCCGGCTCCGGCCGCCGCGCGGCCGGCCGCCTCGGCGCGCGCACCGAGCAGCTCCCGCTCGCGTGCGTTCCGGGCCAGGTCGGCCGCGCGCAGGAACTCGACCCGCGCCTCGGCGACGCGGCCGAGCCGGAGCAGGAGGTCGCCGCGGACGCTGGGCAGGAGGTGGTAGCCGCGCAGCGACGGCTCCGGAGAGGAGCGCGTCGACGAGCTCCAGCCCGGCCTCCGGGCCGAAGGCCATCGAGAGCGCCACGGCCCGGTTCAGCTCGACCACCGGCGAAGGGGCGAGCTGCGCCAGCGCGTCGTAGAGGGCGGCGATGCGCGGCCAGTCGGTCTCCTCGGCGGTCGCGCGGCCCGGGCGTGGCAGGCGGCGATGGCGGCCTGCAGCGCGTACGGGCCGAGCGCCGCCGCCCAGCGCCTCGGCGCGCGACAGCGGCCGAGAAGCCGCGCGGATGAGCAGCCGGTCCCACCGGCCGCGGTTCTGATCGAGGAGCAGGATCGGCTCGCCGCGCGGGCCGGATGCGAGCCGCGCAGCCGCGAGGCCTGGATCTCCATCAGCGCCACCAGGCCGTGGACCTCCGGCTCGTCGGGCGCCAGCTCGGCCAGGATGCGCCCCAGCCGCAGCGCGTCCTCGCACAGCGCCGGCCGCAGTCCAGTCGTCGCCGGCGGTGGCCGAGTAGCCCTCGTTGAAGACCAGGTAGATGACCTCGAGCACCGAGGAGAGGCGGGCGGCACGCTCGGCGCCGCGGGGCACCTCGAAGGGCACCCGCGCCTCGGCCAGCGTCCGCTTGGCGCGCACGATGCGCTGGGCCACGGTCGGCTCGGGGACCAGGAAGGCGCGGGCGATCTCCTCGGTGGTGAGGCCGCCGAGCAGCCGCAGCGTGAGCGCCACCCGCGCCTCCGTCGACAGCACCGGATGGCAGGCGATGAACATCAGGCGCAGGAGGTCGTCGCCGACGTCGTCGCGGGTCGCGGCGTCGCGGGTCGAGCGCCGGCTCCGCCGCCTCCGAGCTCCGGGCCCAGCTCCTCGTGCTTGCGCTCCAGGCGCTGGTCGCGGCGCAGCCGGTCGATGGCGCGGTGCTTGGCGGTGGCCATGAGCCAGGCGCCCGGGTTCTCCGGGACGCCCGACGCGGGCCAGCGCTCCAGCGCGGCGACGAGCGCGTCCTGGGCCAGCTCCTCGGCCAGGCCGACGTCGCGCACCATCCGGGTCAGGCCGGCGATGAGCCGGGCCGACTCGATCCGCCAGACCGCGCTCGATGGTGCCGTGGACGTCGTCTCCCCCCATGCCGGGCTCCTACTGCTGCGCCCCGAGCTGACCCCGCCGCCGCTCCTCGAACTCGCGCTGCTGCGGGGAGAGCGCATCGCCGAAGTCCGCGGTCTCGAACACCTGGCCGGATCTCGATCTCGGACTCCTTGCCCGGGAAGGGGTTGGGCGCGCGCTTCACCCACTCGATGGCCTCCTCCCTGGACTTCACCTGGAAGATCCAGAAGCCGGCGATCAGCTCCTTGGTCTCGGTGAAGGGGCCGTCGATCACCGTCCGCTTGCTCCCGGAGAACCGGACCCGGGCGCCCTTCGAGCTGGGCTGGAGCCCCTCGCCCGCGAGCAGCACGCCGGCCCGGACCAGCTCCTCGTTGTACTTGCCCATCTCCTCCATCAGCTTCGGATCCGGCGGCGCGCCCGACTCGGAGATCGGGTCGGCCTTCACGATCACCATGAAACGCATGCTTGCTCTCCTCTCGGGTTGGCAGGGCGCTCCAACATCGGTGCCCTGCTCTACCCGGGCGACGAACGTCGCTCAGCGGGATCGACAGCCGGACCGATCCCGCACGGGTTCGCGCCGCGTCGAGCGCCGCCTCTCCGATCCGGTCGATCTCCCATCTGGTGGCTGGAGCCGGCCCGCGCGCCGCCTTAGCAGCCAGGCGGTCATCCCGTCGCAAACCCTCACGGAGGTCGTCATGATTCGACACCTGGCGGCAGCGGCCGCCCTGCTCTGGGCCGGCACCGCGGCGGCCCGCACGCACGTGGTCCACCCCGGCCAGTCGATCGGCACCGCCCTGCAGGCGGCCGCCCCCGGCGATCGGATCCTGGTGCTCCCCGGCGTCTATCACGAGGGCGCACCGGGCGACCTGAACGCGCTCACCATCGGCCGGAGCGGGATCCAGCTCCTGGGCCGGCCCGCACCGGGGCGGCCGGTGGTGCTGGAGAACGCCGGCGGCCAGAGCTTCGGCATCTGGGTGAGCCCGGCCAGCTCGTCGGGCCCCGGCCCCCAGGCCGACCCGGAGCACCCGCCCTGCGGGATGACCGGGGAGTCCCTGCACGGATTCACCCTGCGTGGGTTCACCATCCGCGGATTCGGCGTCCACGGCGTCCACCTGGCCTGCGTCGACGGGTTCTGGATGGAGGGCAACGTCGCCGACGGGAACGCGGTCTACGGCCTGTTCCCGCTGGCCTCGCGGCACGGGGTGGTGCTGGGGAACGAGGCCCGCAACACGCCCCTGGATGCCGCCATCTACGTCGGGCAGAGCGAGGACGTGCTGGTGGCCGGCAACCGGGTGCACGACAACCTGCTCGGCATCGAGGTGGAGAACAGCAGCCGCTGCCAGGTGATCGGCAACGACGTCCGCCACAACACCTTCGGGATCTTCGTCGACATCCTCCCCTTCCTGGAACGCCAGACGCAGACCGACACGCTGGTGGCCCTCAACCACGTCCGCGACAACACGCGGGCCAACACCGCCGAGCCGGGCGATCTGCTGGCGGCCATCCCGCCCGGCATCGGGATCCTGGCGGTCGGGGCGGACACGACCACCATCGCCGGGAATGCCGTGACCGGGAACCCGTTCGCCGGGGTGACGGTGGTGAACCTGTGCCTGGGGCTGGCGCTGCAGGGCTCGGCCTGCGACATCGACGTCGATCCGTTCTCTGACGGCACCCGCGTCATCGGCAACGCGGTCCGCGGCAACGGCACCGTCCCGACCGGCGTCCCCGCGCTGGACGCGCTCCGGGCGGACCTGTCCTGGGACGGGACCGGCACCGGCAACTGCTGGAGCGACAACGCCTTCGATACCAGCGCCCCGCCGGACCTTCCCGCCTGCGCGAGGCGCTGAGGACCGGCGCCGCCGCTGGCCCGGCGCGGGGCGCCGGCTGCGCCGGTCGATCCGGCGATCGCTCGCCCGCCGGGCGGCCTACCAGCGCCGGGTGCGGGCGATGGTCGTGTAGATCACCATGCGCCCGGGGTCGAGGCGCGCGACCGCGACGCGGGCCCGGCGGCGGCGGTACGCCGCGGCGGCGAGGAGCAGGGCGACGGGGGTGAGGAACAGCGCGAGGAGCATACTGTCGCAACAGAGGGCCCGCGCAGGGCATGCCCGCGGCCGGAAGAAAATCGACGGCGCATGTTGGAGATCGGACGATGACCAAGACCCTGGACCGCAGGCTCGCATCCATCCTGGCCGGCACCTACCGGCCCGACGACTTCATCATCGCGGACGCCAAGGACGCGGACATGGCCCGCGGGCTGGAGAGCGCGGGACCGCAGCGGCCCGGACCCGACGGCCGGCCGCGGGGCGGGTTCCGGCCGCGGCCCGACTTCCTGGAGGACATGGCCCAGATCGCCGGTCAGGCCGAGATCGACATCCTGCTGGCGTCGGCCTCGAACGGCGAGGTCCTGGCGGATGAGGGGCGGTTCCAGGGCAGTCCGGTGACGCTGGCCGTCCGGGCCAACGACGCCACCGACATCTGGCTGGCCCGGAACTCGTCCTACTCCCGCGAGCTCTCCCGGCCGTTCCGGAGCGTGAACCTGGAGCTGGTGCGGCGCTTCTGCGACCTGGGGCTCTATTCCATCACCTTCAACAACGATCTCGGCGCACGACCTGGCCTCGGTCGAGGCGTACGCCCGGTTTCGCGAGGACGCCCGGCGGGTCGGGCTCCGCCACTTCCTGGAGGTGTTCAATCCCAACGCGCCGGTGGCTCTCGCCCCCGAGGCCGTCCCGGCGTTCGTGAACGACAGCATCCATCGCACGCTGGCAGGGCTGACCCGCGCCGAGCGCCCGCTCTTCCTCAAGATCGCCTACAACGGCCCGCGAGCCCTGGAGGAGCTGGTGGCGGACGACCCCGGCCGCGTGGTCGGCGTGCTGGGCGGCTCGGCGGGAACGACCCGGGACTGCTACGAGCTGCTGGCGCAGGCGGGGCGGCACGGCGCCCGCGTGGCGCTCTACGGCCGCAAGATCCAGCTGGCCGAATCGCCGCTCGACCTGGTGGCGCTGATGCGGCCGGTGATCCGGGGAGACCTGTCGCCGGCCGAGGCGGTGCGCGCCTACCATGCGGCGCTGGAGAAGAAGGGGCTGCGCCCGGCGCGGACGCTCGACGCCGACGCGCAGATCACCGAGGCGGTGCTGCGGGGGTGAGCGCGCGCGCACGCCGTCACCACTCTGCATGACCTGGAGCATCTCCCTGGATCGGCGCCGGCAGGCGCCGGTCGATGACGGCCAGGCCCTTCTCGATCGCCCCGCCATCCGCATGGCCACACGGTGAGTCTACACCCCGGAGACCACCCCCGACGCCCCGTCCGAGCCGCAGCGCGGGCCGCCCGCCCATGGCCAGATGGCGGCCGCGACCGGCTGACTCCACGCCATGCCCGCGCTCCCGACCGACGCGCTCCACCTGGCCGCCGCCTTCGCGGCGGCCCTCTTCGCGGCGGCGATCAACTCGGTGGCCGGCGGGGGCACGCTGATCTCGTTTCCCATCCTGGTCTGGCTGGGCCTGCCCTCGGTGGTGGCCAACGCCACCAGCACGGTCGGCATCTGGCCCGGGAGCCTGGGCAGCATCTGGGGGTTCCGGCGCGAGCTTTCCCGCGCCGATCCGCGGATGCGCGTGATGGTGATCCCCTGCCTGGTGGGGGGCGCGGCCGGCGCGCTGCTGCTGCGCGCCACCACCAGCGCCCTGTTCGACGAGCTGGTCCCGTTCCTGGTGCTGTTCGCGACGGTGCTCTTCGCGCTGCGCGGGGCCATCCAGGCGTGGCTGCAGCGCCGATCGTCGGCGGGTGGCGAGCCCCGGGGGCGCGGCTGGCCGGGCACCGGCCTGCTGGCGATCCTGGCGGTGGCCGTCTACGGAGGCTACTTCGGCGCCGGGATGAGCATCATGAACCTGTCCATGCTCGGCATCCTGGGCATGACCGACCTGCTGGAGATGAACGCGCTCACCAGCCTCTTCGCGCTGTGCGTGAACGGGGTCGCCATCGCGCTCTTCGCCGCCGCGGGGCTGGTCGACTGGCCGGTGGCCCTGGCCATGGCGGCCGGCGCGTTGCTGGGCGGCTATGGCGCCGCCGGCATCGCGCGGCGCATCGGACGGAAGGCCCTGGGGCGGTTCGTGATCGCGGTCGGGTTCACCGTGAGCGCAATCTTCTTCGCCCGCAAGTTCGGGTCAGGCTAGAGGGCGATCGCCGTCAGGGTGGCGTTGTGGGTCCCGAGCGTCCCCGAGGTGCGGGCGAACTCGGCGCAGCAGCAGAAGCCGAAGGTGGGCACCTCCCCCGCGGCCGCCTGCAGGCGCCGGGCCTCCTCGGGCGCGCGCTTGCCGAGGATCATGGCCCGGGCGGCGCAGCTGAAGGTGAGGAGCACCCCGGCCTCGCGGCGCGCGCCGAGGGAGGTGTGGACCACCTCTTCCGTCACCTCCAGCAGGCTGTCGGCGGACCCCCGCATCACCTGCATGGCCGAGCCGGGGGGCGGGAGGCAGCCCTGGATCTTGAGCTCGCCCCGCACGTTCCTGGTGCGCGCCACCCGGATCACGCTGGTCCCGTCCGTCTGCACGATGCCGAACGGGTGGAGGATGGAGGTGTCCCAGAATCGGTCCGGGTCGAGCTGTCCGGGCGTGAGCCCCAGTTGCTCCGCGTCCCGCGACCGTTGACTGCGGGTTGACGGGCGCGGACGCGTGCGCTCCGCCTCCCCCGGCACCCGCCCGGGACGGGCCACATCGTCCCACCCCCGGCCCTCGACAGCACACACGCCCCCATCACATGGTCGCGGGACAAAGCCGGATCGGTTGGGGTCGAGCGCGAGCGGTCCACGGCCGTGGGCGGGGCGAGGCAGGAGAGGCATGACCGCGACGAACGTCAGATCCCTGAGGATCGCCGACCGGAGGCTGGAGGCATTCTCGGCCGTCACGGACGCGTTCGCGTCGCTCGGGCGCGTGTGCCTGGCGCTGGACGCAGGCTTTCGCGTCCGGCACGTGTCGCCCCGGCTCGACGATCTGCTGGGCGCGGGTGCGGCCGCGCGCTGCCAGGGCGAGCCGGCGGAGGATCTCCTGGGGGCGGAGCTGCTGGGCGCCGCCGGACGGATGCGGTCCGCGCTCCTCGCCGGCGAGCGCCGCGAAGGATGGCTGGCCTGGCTCAAGATGGAGCACGAGGGCTCGAGGCTGGTCTCCGTCGCGTCCGGTCCGCTGATCCACGCATCGGGCGCGTGCGACGAGGAGGCGGCCTACCTGGTCGTCCTCCACCCGGTGGAGGACGAGGAAGGGGCGGCGCGCGGCGGCCCGACCGCCTTCTCGGGCCTCATCGCCCGCTCCCGCCCCATGACCGAGGTGCTGCGGCTGATCGAGCGCCTGCAGCATTCCGACGTGACCGTGCTGGTCACGGGCGAGAGCGGGGTGGGGAAGGGGCTGGTGGCCCAGGCCATCCATGCCAACTCGCTGCGCCGCGGCGGTCCCTTCGTGGCGGTCAACTGCGCCGCGCTTCCGGATGCGCTGCTGGAGAGCGAGCTGTTCGGGCACGTGCGGGGGGCGTTCACCGGGGCGGTGCGCGATCGGGTGGGGAGGTTCGAGGCGGCGGAGCGCGGAACGCTGTTCCTCGACGAGATCGGCGACCTGCCGCTGCACCTCCAGACCAAGCTCCTGCGCGTCCTGCAGGAGCGCGCGTTCGAGCGGGTGGGGGAGAGCCGGCCGTTGCCGGCGGACGTGCGCGTGATCGCGGCCACCCATCGAGACCTGCGCAAGGCGGTCGAGCAGGGCCGATTCCGGGAGGACCTGTACTACCGGCTGCGGGTGTTCCCCATCGAGATCCCGCCCCTGCGCGAGCGCCGCGAGGACGTGGATCCGCTGGCCCGGCACCTGCTGGCACGCATCGGCCACCGCTCGGGGCGTGCGCTGCAGCTCTCGCCCGACGCGCTGCGGGCCATGCTCGCCTACCGCTGGCCAGGAAACGTCCGTGAGCTCGAGAACGCGCTCGAGTACGCCGGCACGGTGGCGCGCTGGGACACGATCCGCCCCGAGGACCTGCCGCGCGAGCTGGCCGCCCCCGCCGGCGATCCGCTCCCGGCCGGCGGCGGATCGACCCTCTCCATCGCCGGGCAGGGGCGCGCCTGCGTGCCCGAATTCGACCGCTGGGCCGGGGCGCGCCGCGGGGAAGATCCCGCGGCCGCGCGGGAGGAGATCCTGGCCGCGCTCGAATCGCAGCGCTGGCGCGTGGCCGAGACGGCCCGCCAGCTGGGCGTCTCCCGGACCACGCTCTGGCGCCGCATGCGCGAGCTCCGCCTGGCGCGCTGACCGCGCAACGCCGGGTTCCGCCTGCAACGCGATGGTGCAACCGCCCGTTCCACCGATGCCGGTGCTTCGGGAGCACGGGGACGCCAACGCCCCGTGATCACGGGACACGTCCGATGGCACGGCGCACGCTTTCGGGGGCCGCGGAGTCCCGGCGCCGGAGCATCGCCGGTCCGGCGCCGGGGCGTGAACCCGATCGATGGACGGGAGTTCGGATGTCGACAACGACGATTCCAGGGGGACCGGGAGCGATCGCGGCCGCCCTGCTGCTGGCGTTCGTGGCCGGTGCTCCGGGCGCGCGAGCGGACGACGACGGGAGCCGGTGCAGGTACACCTACAGCGCCTGGGGCGCCTGCCAGGCGAACGGGATCCAGTCGCGGACGGTGCTGTCCTCCTCGCCGCGCGGGTGCACTGGCCGGCCGGTCCTGACCCGGTCCTGCAGCGTCACCTCGCCCGGCCCCTCGCCCTCCGGGACCGCATTCAAGGTGTTCGCCTCCAACGATCTCGGCATGCACTGCGTGGACGGGAGCTTCGCGGTCTTCTCGATCCTGCCGCCCTACAACGTGGTGGACGCCCAGGTGATCGCGCTGCAGAGCGGCGGCAGGCCGGTGGTCCTGGATCAGAGCCGGGTCGACGTGCGCTACTCGGCCGTCGCCGACGGCACCGGTTCCATCAACTCGACCAGCCCCGGCAAGAGCGACTTCTGGGACTTCGCCCTGCAGCTCTACGGCGTCTCGCTCCCCTACGGCGCGGGCCTGCAGGGGATGTGGATGCCCGCCGACGCGCCCGACCAGGCAGCGACCACGCTCCGCTGGGACGCGGGCCTGGGCCTGTTCAAGGCGCCCGGGATCCCCATCTTCCCGATCGACGACGCGGGCAAGGTGAACCGCTACCCCCTCATGCGGTTCGGGGCCTACGACAAGTCCGGGAAGCTGCTCGGCTCCACCGACGTGGTGCTGCCGGTCTCGGAGGAGACCTCGTGCCAGAGCTGCCACGCCACCGGCAAGGCCGCGGCGCCGGCGGGGGCCCAGGCCTGGTCCACCGATCCCGATCTCGAGGCGCAGGCCCGGCGCAACGTGCTCATCCTCCACAACGTCCGGAACGGAACCGCGCTCCAGCCGCCGGTGCTGTGCGCCACCTGTCACTACTCGCCGGCCCTGGACCTCGCCGGCGCCGGCCCGTCGGCCCAGCAGGCCGCCCACCCGACCATGTCGAGCGTCATGCACGCATTCCACGCGGGCAAGATGGCGGGCCTCTCCGATGCGCCGGTGCCGGTCGGCGGGTCGGTGCCGTCGGCGCCCACGCAGGCCTGCTATCAGTGCCACCCGGGCGCCTCGACCCAGTGCCTGCGCGGCGCCATGACCGCCAAGGTCGACTGCCAGAACTGCCACGGCAACATGGCGGCGGTGGGCGGGGCGAATGCCCTCCTGGCCGGCGGCAGCATCGATGGAAGCAACGACGGCAAGGCGCGCCGCCCCTGGCTCGACCTCCCGCGCTGCCAGAGCTGCCACGCCGGCGACGCGGTCAGCAAGACGGCGCTCGCGGGTGCGCCGCCGCTGGAGCCCGACGGGATCCGGTTCAGCACCGCCTTCCGGGCCGGCGATGCCTCGGCCTCTCCCATCGTGGCCGGCAACACGCGGTTCGCGGAGGAGCCGGGCAAGCTGTACCGCAGGAGCAAGGGGCACGGCGGCGTCGCCTGCGAGGCCTGCCACGGCAGCACGCACGCCATCTGGTCGGCCAACGCCAACGACAACGTGGCGGCTACCCAGCTCCAGGGCCACGCCGGCACCATCGGCGAGTGCTCGGCCTGCCACCAGTCGCCGCCGAGCGTCGGCCTGGGCGGGCCGCACGGCATGCACCCCGTCGGCGCCGCCTGGGTGAGCGCCCACCACGACTACGCCGAGGGCCGCCAGTCGTCCTGCCAGCCGTGCCACGGGACCGACTACCGCGGGACGGTTCTCTCCAGGATGTTCGCCACCCGTACGCTGGCGGGCCGGACCTTGACCGCCGGCACCGTCATCGGCTGCTACACCTGCCACGACGGGCCGAACGGCGACTAGAGGAGGTGGGGAAGGCGGGGGGCTGGGCCGGGGCATGTCCCCGGCCCCCCCCCGCACGCGTGCGGGCGCGAAAGGCCGGCGGCCCGCCCCTCAGCTCTCGCGGGCCGGCTTGCTGCTTGCGCCCCTGGGGGTGAGGCCCTTGCCGGCGGCGTCCTTCCCGGCGCCGCTCCTGCCGCCGACGCCGGGCTCCGGATGCGGCATGGCGGAGAGCACGAAGGCGGCGATGGACGCGGGCACGGGCGTGTCCTGCACCTCCACCACCGGGAGGAGCCGCGACACCAAGATGAACACTGCCACGCCGATGGAGCCCATGCCCACCGTCACCGAGATCTCGCCCCAGGACGGCCAGTAGCTCCAGGATTCGCCGGCGTTGTAGCAGGTGATGAACGCGTCCACCCTCCACAGCGCGCCGGCCAGCACCGTCATGAGCGCGCCCACCACGCGGACGCGGTCGCTCTCCACCCGCCGGGTGAGGAACATGAAGGCGGGGATGAGGAAGAGCGCCATCTCCAGCACGAACATGATGAGGTAGAAGTCGGGCACCGCCAGCAGCCCGAGCTTGCCGGTGGCGGCCAGGTCCGCGAACCGGAGCAGCGCGAACAGGACCAGCAGGCCGCCGTTGACCTTGGACATGTCGACCAGGATCTCGTGGTCGTGCTTGGCGTTCCAGGCGTTCTTCATCGCGTGCGTCAGGACCACCACCGCGCCCAGCCCCATGCACAGGCAGGAGACCAGCGCCAGGAGCGGCAGGAGCCGGGTGTGCCAGAGCGGGTGCAGCTTGGGCCCGGCCACGATCATGAGGCCGCCCAGCGAGCTCTGGTGCATGGTGGGAAGCAGCATGGCCAGCGCGAGGATGAAGGGCATGACCTTGGCCAGGCGCGCGCCCCAGCGCTTCCCCCAGGCCGACCGGACCGGCGACTTGCTGGCGGCGGCGCCGTCCAGGACCGCCGGCAGCATCTCGATCCACAGGACCGAGACGTACATGATCACGCAGATCGCCACCTCGAGCAGGACGGACGACAGGTTCCACATGGGCGGGAGCGCCAGCCAGTACATGTTCCAGGGGCGCCCCAGGGCGATGATGATCGAGGCTCCGCCCAGCGAGTAGGCGATGGCGCCCAGCAGCACCGCCGGACGCACCAGCGGATGGTAGTGGCCGCGGTTGAGCAGGTAGCAGAGGAGGCCGACCGAGTAGGCCCCGGCGCCGATCCCGGTGAAGACGACCACGTTGACGGGCTCCCAGATGCCCCAGGCGTAGCCGTCGTTCATGTTGCTGACCGCGCCCAGGCCGGCGATGAAGCGCCAGGTGATGACCGCCTCGGCGATGCCGAAGAGCGCCAGCAGCGTGATCATCGAGCGGTCGAGAAGGACCCCGCCGATGGGCCTGGGGCGGGCGTGTGCTCTCATGGCGTTTCCTTCCGTTGGGCCTGGCGCTCCTCCTCCTTCTTGCGGTTGCGCCGGATGATGGCGGCGGCCCCCGCGTAGAGCGCGATGGGGGTGAGACCGTGCAGGTAGGGTGCGTGCGAGACGGTCTCGGACATGTGCGCCGGCGACTCCTGGGGGAGGTCGGGGAAGCCGAGCTCCTTGAAGGAGACCCCCGCGGCGGCCAGGTACAGGGCCTGGGTGCCGCCGCCGTCGTTCTCGCCGAAGATCTTCGGGTTGTAGCGCTGCGGCTCGGCCGCCATCCGCCGCCGGGCCTCGGCCACCAGGTCCATGCGCTTGCCGTAGACGACCGCCTCCGTCGGACAGACCTCGGCGCAGGCCGGGTTGGCGACGGCCAGCACGCCACCCGCGGCGGGGTCGGCGCGGTGGCGGCACATCTCGCACTTGACGATGCGCGGGGCGGCCTTGAGCCACTCGAACTTGGGGATGGCGTAGGCGCAGGCGATCTGGCAGTAGCGGCAGCCCAGGCACAGCTCCTTGTCCCAGACGACGATGCCGGTGCCCTTCCGCTCGCCGCCCGAGTCGCGCTTGCCGTCCCCTTCCTTGTGCAGCGCCCCCAGCATGCAGGCCGACACGCAGGAGGGGTCCACGCACTGCATGCACTGGCGCTTCACGAAGGCGGTGGTGGCGCCCCCCGCGATGGGCTTCGAGAGGCGGCGCGTCTTGACCACGTTCTTGGTGGTGCAGTCGAGCTCCCTGGGCTCGCCGTCCCAGGGAAGGCCGTTCGACTCCTTGCAGGCGGCCACGCACCCGCCGCAGCCCACGCACCGGGTCGAGTCGTAGAGCATCCCCACCGCGTCGGGCTCGGGGTCGATCGTCTCCCGGGCCTCGGCCCGGGAAGGGAGGGCAGCGGCGGCGCCGGCCAGGGCCGCCCCCTGCAGCAGTCCTCGTCGGGAGATCCGCATCAGCGCGCCCGCTTCGGGATCGGTGGGTAGACGCTGGTGAGCACCTGGGCGCAGGCGAACATCCCGACCCAGACGACCACCGAGCTGGCGAAGGCGATCTTGCGGCCCAGGTCGGCGCCGGGGCCGAGGGCCATGCTGGCGGCCAGCAGGATGGGCATGGCCAGGGGGAGGCACAGCAAGCCCACCACGCAGCTCTTCACGGTGAGGACGGCCCAGGACGGCGGTGCCTCCCGGACGGCGGGGTGTGCGAGATCACGAACCTGGGTGGCGAACATTTTGGCCTCTGACCGGCGCGTTCGTGCGCCTCGACTCCCTCCTGAGCAAGGGACGGACCGCCCTGGACGGAGCGCAACCGCCCGCAATGACAGGAGTCTTCGGAGGCCGCGGCCGGGCCCGGATCGTCAACGAACCTTACACATGCCGGAACCACCCGAAAAGACGGGTGTTCCGCCTGTCAACAGCGTGATCACTCGTCCGGGGGGTGTCGCGATGTGAACAGCCGCCGAGCTCAGCGCTCGGGCTCGGGCTCCGGCTTCACCGGGCCGCGACCGGGTGGCTCGATGTCGATGCCCAGCCGCTTGAGCTTGGCCAGCAGCCCCACCCTGGAGATGCCCAGGATCCGCGCCGCGGCGCTGCGGTTGCCGCTGGTGTACGTGATGACGGCGCGGATGTGCTCCTCCTCCAGGTCGGCCAGCGTCTTGCGCACCTCGCGCGGCACGCGCGCCTCGCTCCTCGCGCCCGCGGCCCGCAGGTGGGGGGGAGCGAGGAGAGGCTCAGGACGTCGCCGGTCTCGAGCACCACCGCGCTGGCGATGATGTTCTCGAGCTCGCGCAGGTTGCCGGGGAACTCGTAGCCCTCCAGCACCTCCATCACCGGCTCGGCGATGGACTGGATGGCCTTGCCGTTTTGCCGGCAGTAGCGGTCGAGGAAGTAGTAGGCCAGGAGCTCGATGTCCCCCTTCCGCTCCCGCAGCGGCGGGACGTAGATGGTGCTGATGGAGAGCCGGTAGTACAGGTCGCGCCGGAACCGGCCCGCCTCGATCTCCCGCTCCAGATCCTTGTTGGTGGCGGCGATGATCCGGACGTCGGCCTCGCGCTTCTTGGTGGAGCCGAGCCGGTAGTACTCGCCGCTCTGCAGCACCCGCAGCAGCTTCGACTGGACCGACAGCTCCACGTCCCCGATCTCGTCGAGGAAGAGCGTCCCGCCGTCCGCGTCCTCGAACACGCCGACCTTGACGCTGTCCGCGCCGGTGAAGGCGCCGCGCTCGTGCCCGAAGAACTGGGATTCGAAGAGCGAGGAGGCGAAGGCCGCCGAGTTCACCGCCACGAAGGGCTTGCCGGCGCGCGTGCCCAGCTGGTGGATGGCGCGGGCCACCAGCTCCTTGCCGGTCCCGCTCTCGCCCCAGACGAGCACGCTGTTGTTGCTGACCGCGATCCGCTCCACCTCGCCCAGGGTGCGCATCAGCGCCTTGTCCTGGGTGACGAAGTCCTTGAAGGCCTCCTTGAAGCGGGGCCCCTGCTGGCCACCGCGCTCCTGGATGGCGTGCAGCTCCTCGCGCCGGCGCGACCCCTCCAGCGCCCGGTCCAGGCAGGCGATGAGCCGCTCGTTCATGACCGGCTTGCACAGGTAGTCGAAGGCTCCGAGCTTCATCGACTCGACCGCCAGCTCCACGTCCTCGACGCCGGTGATCACCACCACCGCGATCCCGGGGTGCTGCTTGCGGACGTAGCGGAGCACCTCCATCCCGCTCACCACCGGCATGTCCATGTCCAGCAGGATGAGGTCGAAGCGGCCGGCGGCGATGGTCTCGACGGCGCGGGTGCTGTCGGCGAGCACCTCGACCTGGTAGCGCCCCACCTGTGCCAGCAGGGTCTGGAAGCAGTTCAGGACCGCCTGGTCGTCGTCGAGGATGAGGATCCGGCTCATGCTGCTTCGCGCCCTTTCACGGGAAGGAGGAAGTGGAACACGGTCCCCTTGCCCACCTGGCTCTCCACCTGGATCTGCCCGCGGTGCTGGTGGATGATCCCCTCGATGATGGCCAGCCCCAGCCCGGTGCCGCCGTCCGCCTGCCGGGTGGTGAAGAAGGGATCGAAGATCCGGGCCCGGATCTCGGGAGGAATGCCGCAGCCGTTGTCCTCCACCGAGAGCTTCACCCCGGCGCCGTCCTGCGCCGTGCAGGCGCGGATGGCGATGCGCCCGCTGCCGTCGCGCGGCAGCGCCTGGTAGGCGTTCTGGAGCGTGTTCACCATCACCTGCTGCAGCAGCGCCACGTTGCCCCGGAGCCGGGGCAGCGCCGGCTCGACCTCGACGTCGACCTTGACGCGCTTGAGCTGGTTGTGGAGCAGCCGCTGCGCGGTCTGGATCACCGCGGCCAGGTCGACCTCCTCGTCGAGCCGGCTCTCGTCGCTCTTCGCGAACGACCGGAGCTCGCGGACGATCTCGCTGATGCGCTCGGCCCCATCGGCCATGTCCTGCAGCAGCACCGGGACCTGCCGGCGGAAGAAGGCGTACTCCAGCCGCGCGATGCGCAGGTCGGGCCGGCGCGCGCTCTCGGCGTCGAGCAGCGGGAGCGTGTCCGAGAGCGCCTCCGAGAGCAGCGACATGTTCCCGTGGATGAACTGGATGGGGTTGTTGATCTCGTGCGCGATGCCGGCCACCAGGCGCCCCAGCGAGGCGTGCTTCTCGGTCTGCAGCAGCTGGCGCTGCTTCTCGGTCAGGTCGGCATAGGCCGCCTGGAGCTGGCGCTCGCGCAGCCGCAGCCCGTCCATGATGGTGGAGGTGATGGCCATGGAGGCCGAGAGGGTCACCACCAGCATCAGCGCCAGCACCAGCTCGAACGGGATGCGCCCCTGGGCCTCGCCCGACAGCGCGGTGAGGTGGGTCGGCGCGGCGGCGGTGCCCGACTCGAGCGCCAGCAGCGCCAGGAAGAGCCCGAAGGTCCCGGCGCCGATGAGCCAGGCCTCGCGGCGCGGGAGCAGCATCACGCCGGCGATGGCGTGGATGAGGTACAGGCACACCAGCGGGCTGCGGGCGCCGCCCACCTGGTGGATGAGGACGGTGAGGGCGACGAGGTCGAGCCCGATCTGCAGGGCGGCCTCGACCGTGCCCGCGGCGGCGACGGCCGCGCCCCGGCGCCGCCGGGCCGCATGGTAAGCCGCGAAAAGCACGTTGTAGCCCGCGACGAGCCCCGCCACCGCCAGCGTCCGGCCCACCGGGAACTCCGGGCCGAGCAGGGCGGTCCCGGTGGCGATGGCCAGCAGGAGACCCGTGACGAAGAGCCAGCGCACCCGGACGAACCAGCCCAGCAGGTGGCGGAGGTCCCGCTCCGGAAGCGCCGCCCCCCGCTGCGGGCGCAGGTCCACCTCGGCCCGGGATCCCGCGCCAGCCGGAGCGCTCGGGCTCGAGGCGGCCGACGGGAGCGGGTACCTGGGGAAGGCGTCGTTCTCGAACCATCCGGGGACGCCAAGGACCGATCGCAGGGTCTCGCGCAACGCACCCCGAGAATGCCACATCTGCGGGGGATCCCATAAGCAGCGATCAAGGGCGCCGAGGATGTCGCAGGTTCGGGGGTGCGGCGCCGCGCCCGGGGTTCGGTGCAACCGGGTGAAATCTCGCTTACCCTCGACGGCGGCCCGGAGGTGCGAGGCGAATCGCCCGTGGTCCCCGATGGATAGCGACGGAATAGCCACGTCGGCAGGCGGTTGACGGAGAGCACGCTTGCGCGGCCTCGGACCCAAACCCCACGACGAGGATGACACCGTGATACCGACCCGCTCCATCTCGCCTTCGCTCGCGATCGTCCCCCTGCTGGCGGCGCTCTCCGGCTGCGCCACCGCACCGAGGTCCGCCGAGGACCGCCAGGATCTGAAGGCCAGCGCCACCGACGCGCTGAAGCAGATGGAGGCCCAGGACCCGGGGCTGGGGAAGTTCCTGGAGGGCGCCCACGGCTACGCCGTCTTCCCCCACGTCGGCAAGGGCGGCTACATCTTCGGAGGCGGGTACGGGCGCGGGATCGTCTACAAGGGCGGGATGCCGGTCGGCTACGCGGACGTGACCCAGGCGTCGGTGGGGCTGCAGGTCGGCGGCCAGTCGTTCATGCAGATCCTGGCCTTCGAGAACGCCGCCGCCTTCGACCGTTTCACCGAGGGCTCGCTGAACCTGGCGGCCAACGTCTCGGCGGTCATCCTCAAGACCGGCGCGGCCGCGGCCGCAAAGTACACCGACGGCGTGGCCGTGTTCGTGAAGCCCATCGCCGGAGCGATGGTCGAGGCCTCGGTGGGAGGCCAGCAGTTCTCCTACCGGCCCGAGTAGCGGGACGCGCGTCCCGCCGCGACTCGGCCGGATCGCGACCCGGAGCCGCTGCCCGGGGCAGAGGGACCCCGTTCCACCACGGGGGAGCGGCCGCGCGTCGGTCAACGATCGTTCGCGCCGCCGGCCCCTCGCGGAACCCGCCATGCACTTGCGGATCCGGCGCGGCCCCGCCAGATGCCGGGCGGAGGCCTGTCATGCCTGGCATGCACGAGACCGAGCCCTGGGTGGCGCTCGGCCGGGTGGAGGAGCTGCGCGGGCCGGGGCCGTTCTCGGCCCAGGCCGGCCGCGAGGAGCTGGTGGTGGTGCGGGTCGGCTCCGGCTTCCGGGCGTACGAGGGGCGCTGCCCGCACCAGGGGGCGCTGCTCGGGGAGGGCGAGATCGCCGGCGACGAGCTGGTCTGCCGCAACCACGGCTGGCGCTTCGACACCGCCACCGGGCGCCGGCGGGGCGGCTCCGAGTGCCTGCGGTCCTGCGCGGTGGAGGTGCGCGATGGCCAGCTCCTGGCCAGGCCCGGCTCCCTGGCCGCGGCCGCCGCCGCGCCCGCCCGGCTGCGCAGGGTGGCGGAGCTGCCCGGCCCGAGGAGGCTGCCCATCATCGGATCGCGCGCCGTGCTCGACCTGGAGCGGCTCCACGCCACCATGGAGCGCTGGGCCGAACGCCACGGCGCGGCCTACCAGGTGCACCTCGGCCCGAACCACGTGGTGGTGCTGAGCGACCCGGTCCTGATCCAGCGCGGGCTGCGCGAGCGGCCGGCCGTCTACCGGCGGATCGGCACCGTCGAGCCGGTGTTCAGGGAGCTGGGCATCGACGGGGTGTTCTCGGCCGAGGGCATCGAGTGGCGCCCGCTGCGGCGGCTGGCCATCGAGGCCCTCTCCCCCGGACACCTGCGCAGCTTCTACCCCGCGCTGCGCCGCGTGGCCGAGCGGCTCCGGCGCCGCTGGAGCGCCGCGGCCGAGGCGGGGCGCACCGTCGACCTGGAGGAGGACTTCAAGCGGTTCACGGTCGACGTCACCACCCAGCTCGCCTTCGGCCACGACCTGGACACGCTCGAGGCCGAGGGCGACGTCCTGCAGCGCCGGCTGGAGCACGTCTTCCCCGGCATCACGCGCCGGCTGTTCGCGACCATGCCGCTGTGGCGGCTGGTGAAGCTCCCGGCCGAGCGCCGGCTGGAGGCGGCGGTGGCCGACGTCTTCGTGCTCCTGCGCGGGCTGCTGGAGCGGGCGCGGGCCAAGCTCGAGGCCGCGCCGGGAGCCCCGCCGGACACCTTCCTGGATGCGATGATCCTGGCCCGCGACGAGGAGGGCCGCCCTTTCTCCGACGGGCAGATCCTCGGGAACGCCATCGAGATCCTGGTGGCGGGCGAGGACACCACCGCGCTGACGCTCACCTGGGCCGCCCACGAGCTGTGCGACGCGCCCGGGGTGATGCGGGCGTTGCAGGAGGAGGCGGACCACGCCCTGGGCGACGCGTCCGCCCCGGCCGACTTCGAGGCGGCCGGCCGGCTGGAGGTGGCCGGCGCGGTGACCCAGGAGACGATGCGGCTTCGCCCGGTGGCGCCGCTCATCTTCCTGGAGACGAACGTGGCCACCACCCTGGGGGACCTGGAGCTGCCGGCCCACCAGCGCCTCTGCTTCCTGATGCGCCCGGCCGCGCTCTCGCCCCAGCGCTTCGCGGACCCCGGCGCCTTCCGCCCCGAGCGCTGGCTGGCGTCCGGGCCGGCCGGGGCTCACGAATCCCGGCGTGCTCATGCCGTTCGGCTCGGGCCCCAGGCTCTGCCCGGGCCGCGCCCTGGCGCTGCTGGAGATGCGCGTGGCGCTGGCCACGCTGGCCCGCGGCTTCGAGCTGGAGCGGGTGGGGGAGCGGCGCCGCGTCGACGAACGGTTCGCGTTCACCATGGCTCCGCGCGGGCTGCGCGTCCGCCTGCGGCACCGGGAGGCGCGGGCGGATCAGGCTCCGGGGGCGGTGGGCGCGGGCGCGTCCTGAGCGGGCGGCTCCGGCGGCGTGGGCTGCGCCGGCGGCGGAGGTGGCTGGGCCGGCGGAGGCGGCGGCGGGCCGGAGGGTGGCGCCGCGCGCGGCGCGCGCGGCGGGGTGCGGGCTGGACCGCTCACCCACTCCAGGCCGCGGGCGGTCTGCCGGACGCGATCCCCGGGGTGCCACGAGGGCGGGGAGGCGTATGCGATCCGGCCCATCGACCCATCGTCGAACCGGATCAGGACCTCGTAAGTGCGCCGCTCGGAGGAGCCCTGGCTCACGGCCGCCCCGGTGGCGGCCCCGCCCACCGCGCCAAAGAGCGTGCCGGCGCCATTTCCGGTGATGGCGTTCCCGAGCAGCCCGCCGATGACCGTCCCGGCGATGGCGCCGCCGGCGGGATTCCCTTGCGTGCGCTGCACCGTCTCGGTGATGCGCTCGATGGTCCCGTCGCGCGACCAGCGCGGCGCGGCGGGATGGTCGGGCTCGACCGGGCGGCTGTACACGGACTCCGTGTAGCAGCCCGGGAGGAGGAGAGCGCCCAGCAGGGGCAGAGCGAGGGTCGAGGTCTTCATGGCGAAGTCGTGCGCTCACCCATTCGAACACGGAAGCTTCTCGCTCGTTACCGTACCCCATCGGGGCGACCGCCCGTCACCGGCGCGGAGCGGACCCCGGGGGGACGGCCGGGCGCAGGCTGCGGGCGAGTCGCACGCCCCGCCGTCCGCGCTGCCGCCGGCCGAGGCCCCACCGCCTCCCCGGCCGCCCAACCTCTGGGTCCGTGGTCCGGGCGCGTCCTTCTGGTACAGATCGGAATCCACACACTGATCGGAGGTCGCCGTGGCTCGCATCTTCATCACCGGCTCGGCCGACGGGCTCGGGAGGCTGGCCGCCCGCCGCCTGGTGGAGGCGGGCCACGAGGTCGTGCTCCACGCCCGCAACCGCGGGCGCGCCCGCGACGCCCTGCAGGCGGTCCCGGGCGCGCGGCAGGCGCTGGTCGGCGATCTGGCCAGCATCGCCGAGGTCCGCGACCTGGCGGAGCAGGCCAACGGCGCCGGTCCGTTCGACGCCGTGATCCACAACGCCGGCGTGGGCTACCAGGAAGCGCGCCAGGACACGGTCGACGGGCTCGAGCACGTGTTCGCCATCAACGTGCTCGCCCCGTATCTGCTCTCCGCCCTCATCCAGCGGCCGCGCCGGCTCATCTACCTCAGCTCCGGCATGCATCGCGGCGGCCGCCCCGATCTCGCCGACCTCCAGTGGCGCCGCCGGAGCTGGAACGGCTCCCAGGCCTACTCCGACTCCAAGCTCCACGACGTGGTGCTGGCGTTCGCCATCGCCGGCCGCTGGCCCGGCGTCCTGTCCAATGCCGTCGATCCGGGCTGGGTCCCGACCAGGATGGGCGGTCGCGGCGCGCCCGACGACCTGGAGCAGGGGGCCGAGACGCAGGCCTGGCTGGCGGTCGGCGACGACCCGGGCGCGCGGGTCAGCGGCCGGTACTTCTTCCACCGGCACCGCAGGGAGACGAACCCGGCCGCCTCGGACCTCGAGGTGCAGGATGGACTGCTGCGCGCCTGCCGGGAGCTGACCGGCGTGGCCATCGGGCCGGAGCCGCCCTCGGGTGAGGCCGGCCCGCCGCCCTGACGCTGCGCGGCCCGGGTTCCACCGGCGCCCGGCTGCGAAACCGACTCCTGCACGGCCGGCCGCGCGCTTGCGCCGCGGTCGACACTCCGAGTGCACGGAACGACTCGGCGCTCGGCGACGACGAGGTGGAGAAGCTCGAGACGGTGCAGGAGGCGGTGAGCTACATCGCCGCGCTGGGCGGCCTGGACGGGCGAACGCCGCGGCGCGCCCCGCCCCGGCGTGCTAGCGTCCTGGACCGGGACGGAGCGCAGAACCCGCGGGAGACCCTATGACGGGGTGGACGAGCGCGCGGCGGGCGGTTCCCGGCCTGCTGGCGGCCTTGCTGCTCGCGCCGGTGCCGGCCCGCGCCGGCGGGCACCGGAACGTGATCCTGATGATCGCGGACGGCTTCGGGGCGCAGCACTTCGCCGCGGCTCGGATCGTGAGCGAACGCATCCTCGATCGGCGGCTGTGCATGGCCGAGGTGATGCGCAGCGGCCACACCGGCGCGCTCCTCAACGACACGGCCGACGCGGTGGTCACCGACTCGGCGGCGGCCGCGACGCAGATGGCCACCGGCCACCGGGCGGTGGTCCGCGTGCTGAGCATGTCGCCGGAGCCGCCGCCGGCCGGGACGGCCTACCGCACCATCCTCGAGATCGCGCAGGCGAGGGGGATGTCGACCGGCCTGGTGACCACCTCGGGGATCACCGACGCGACGCCCGGGGGCTTCGCGGCGCACGTCCTCGATCGCGGCCGCGAGGCGGAGGTGGCGGAGCAGGAGCTGGCCCACCGGGTGGACGTGCTGATGGGCGGCCGGAGGGAGTTCTTCCTCCCGAGGATCGGCGGAGGGGTCCCGGCGCAGCGACGAGCGGAACCTGCTGGCGGAGGCCAGGGGAGCCGGCTACGCCGTCGTCGAGGACGGGCCGGGGATGGACCAGGTGAGCCGGGGGAAGGTCCTGGGCCTCTTCAGCCTCGGCGACATGGCCTTCGAGCGGAGGCGGGCGGGCACCGGGCAGCCCAGCCTGGCGGCCATGGCCGAGAAGGCGCTCGCGCTCCTCTCGCAGGGCGGTCGCGGGTTCTTCGCCATGATCGAGGGCGGCCGGATCGATCACGCCGCCCACGCCAACGACGCCGCCGACGTGGTCGGCGACGCGCTGGCGTTCGACGAGGCGGTGTGCGCTGCCCGCGACTTCCAGCGCCGCCATCCGGATACGCTCCTCATCGTCACCTCCGACCACGAGACGGGAGGCCTGGCCATCGTCGCCGGCGGCCGGGACGGGGCCGCGCTCGATCCGGACGTCGCCGGGCGAGCCCGCGCGCCGGAGCCGGACGTCGATCGGCTACGCCTGGTCTTCGCCACCGGCGGGCACACCGCCTCGCCGGTGCTGGTGTACGGGGTCGGGCCCGGATCGGACGGGCTGGCCGGTCTGCACCACAACACGGAGCTCTTCGACATCATGGTGGCGGCGCTCTCCGGGCGTTGAGCTCGGCGAGGTCGCGGGCAGGGCCGGCGCCGAGGCCGCCTCGATCAGAGGTCGAACATGTGCTGCATCGAGGGCGGATAGCGCGCGCCGGCGGCGGCGCCGCGGGGCAGGGCGGCGTCGAGCCGGGACAGATCCTCGACCGTGAGCCGGACACGGGCGGCGGCCAGGTTCTCCTCGAGCCGGGTGACGCTGCTCGTTCCCGGGATGGGGACGACGTCCTGGCCCTGGGCGAGCACCCAGGCGAGCGCGAGCTGGGAGGGAGTGCACCCCTTCTCGGCTGCGAGGGCCCGGACCTGGTCGGCCAGCCGGAGGTTCCGGGCGAAGTTCTCCCCCTGGAAGCGAGGGTTGGTGCGGCGCCAGTCGCCCGGCGCCAGCTCGTCGACGTTCCGGAAGCGCCCCGCCAGGAACCCACGGCCCAGCGGGCTGTAGGCGACCAGCCCGATGCCCAGCTCGCGGAGCGTGGGCAGGAGCTCCGCCTCGGGGTCCCGGGTCCAGAGCGAGTACTCCACCTGGACGGCGGTGATGGGGTGCACGGCGTGCGCGCGGCGGATGGTCCGGGGCGCCACCTCGGACAGCCCCAGGTGGCCGACCTTGCCCTGGCGAACCAGCTCGGCCATGGCCCCGACCGTCTCCTCGATGGGCGTCCGCGGGTCGACGCGGTGCAGGTAGAGGAGATCGATGTGATCGACGCCCATGCGCCGGAGCGAGGCGCCGCAGCTGGCGTACACGTACTCGGGCCGTCCGCTGGCGCGTTCCGGACCGCCCCGCGGGTCGCGCACGATCCCGAACTTGGTGGCGAGCACCACCCCCATGCGCCGGCCCTGCAGCGCCCGGCCCACCTTGATCTCCGAGTCGCCGTAGACATTGGCCGTGTCGAGCATGGTGACGCCGAGTTCCAGCGCCCGGTGGATGAGCCGCACCGCGGCGTCGGGATCGCGCACGCTGCTCGAGTACGCGTCCGCGATGCCCAGGCCCATGCAGCCCAGGCCCATGGCGGAGACGGGCAGTCCTCCTCCGAGCATGCGTCGGTCCATGCCGCCTCCTCGCGAGCTGTGGAGTGGCCCCCGCGGTGAGTCCCGTTCATTGGGTACCGGGTGGCGGGGCGCAACTCACCGGCGGGGCCCGGCTGGAGGTGGACCCGCCCCCGCGTGCCTCCTGCGCGGCAGCACGAGGGGAGCGACGGGTACGCGCTTCTTCACCGGGCAGCCATGATTGCGTGCCGAAGCCGGTGGGAGCCTCGATCGGGACGGACCGGGTGGGCCCGAGCGAGTCAGGCACCGGTGGTGGCAGCCTCGGCCGCAGCAGCCGCGTCTTCACGGGTGAGCCGGACCTGGACTGCAAGCGAAGCCAGGGCCGGTTCGCGTTCGCCGATCAGTCCAGGCCCAGGTCCAGGTCCAGACGAGCGAGCATCGCGAGCTGCCGTTCAGGCGGCCCGGGCGCCGGCCGTCTCCTGGAGGCAGACCTCTCGCAAGGCGGTCATGAGCTCGGCCGGGTCCGCGGGCTTGAGCAGCGAGCGCTCGACCACGCTCCCCACATGCTCCAGCGCCACATGATCGCCGGACAGGGCGATGACGGGCACCCCGCGGTAGGCCGGGTCGGCCTTGAGCCGGTGCGCGAAGTCCTCGCCGTGGTCGCCGTCGAGCAGGAGGTCGAGGACGACCGCCGACGGTCGGAACCCCTGCGCCAGCAGCCCTTCCGCCTCGGCCAGGGATCGGGCTCCGTGGACCACCCACACCCCCTCGGAAACCAGCAGCTCTCCCAGCGACTCGAGCACCTGGAGGTCGTCGTCGACGATGAGCACGCGCTCGCAGGACAGCGGGCCGTCGGTGATGGAGTCGATCATGGTGATCCGATGAACCCACCGGCAGCCGCCGTGTGACGGCGCGAGGGAGCGCGGGCGAGGCGGAGAGATGGGTGACCGGGCTCTCCTGAGCCGCGCGCGGTGGACACCCGCTTCGGTTGCCTGCGGCGCCGCCATCGGCTTCGCGCCCAGGGCGCGGACGAGGCAATCCGCTTCCCGCCCGCCCCAGGAACGAGGGCCACGAGTCCATCGCCGGTGATGACCTGAGCCTCAGCGGCGCCCCGGGCCGATCAGCACGCCGGCCTGGAACGCCCAGGCCACCACGCGACCCCGCGAGGCCGTCCGGAACGCGTCGCCGGAGCCCAGGACGTGGTCGTCCGGGTCGCCCTGCTGCGTGACCAGGAACATGCCGCTCTGGCAGCGAAGGACCAGGCCGGCTCGCCCGGGGCGGAACGCGAGCGTGGCGTCCTGGTGGAGCCGGAAGGCGCGAACCGACGAGCCCGCGCTGCGCTGGAACACCAGTCCGAGCGCCCAGCGGGCGAGACCGGAGAGCGGCGAGGGTCTCCAGGTGGCGCCGCGGCGCGCGGGTAGGGTGGCCTGATCGCTGGGGGGTGCCATGGCGTCCTCCGCTGCCTCGAATCTGGGCTGGGAGGACACCTGCGGTCCAGTTAATCTATTTGAATGGAACCATTCAGGACCACCTTCACGATCGACGTGCGCCGGCTGCGGGTCCTCCGCGAGCTCCAGCAGCGCGGGACCATCGGGGCCACGGCCCGGGCGCTGGCGCTCACGCCCTCCGCCATCTCGCAGCAGCTCGCGTCGCTGAGCCGCGAGGTCGGCGTTCCCTTGCTCGTGCCGCAGGGGCGCAACGTGCGGCTCACCACCCAGGCCCGCATCCTCCTCGACCACGCCGCGCTGGTGGACGCGCAGCTCGAGCGCGCGCGGGCGGACCTGGCCGCCTTCGACGCCGGCGTGGTCGGCAGGGTGGCCATCGGAGCCTTCGCCACCGCCATCTCCGGGGTGATCGCCCCGGCGGTCGAGCGGCTCCGCCGCGAGCGACCGCGGCTCTCCATCTCGGTCCAGGAGCTCGACGCGCCCGAGTGCTTCACCCGGCTCGACCGCGGCGACCTCGACCTGGTGGTCACTGTCGATCACCGGAACGGGCCGTCCCGCTCCGACCGCAGATACTGGCGGCAGGACCTTCTGGACGATCACCTGCTGGTGGCGCTGCCGGAGGGGCATCCCCTGGCGGCGCAGCGGGCCATCGATCTGCTCGCGCTCGCCACCGAGCGCTGGATCATCGGCGGCACCCGCGGTCCCTGTCAGGAGGCTGGCCTGGGCGCCTGCGCCGCGGCCGGGTTCACCCCCGACGTCGTCCACCGCGTCGACGACTGGAACGCGCTGCTCGAGCTGGTGGCGGCCGGGTGCGGCGTGGGGCTGGTTCCGATGCTGGCGCTGGCCGGGATGCGCCCGGGCGGAGTGGTCCTGCGCCCTCCCGGCGGGGCCCAGCGCCCCTGCCGCCACCTCTACGCGGCCGTCCGCGCCGGCGCCGAGACCTCGCCCAGCCTCGTCCCGGTGGTCGCGGCGCTGGTGGAGGCGGCGCGGCAGCGCTCGAGGGCGGGCGAGCTGCCGGCCTCCGCGCCGCGGCGAGCCGGCGATGGGCGGCGCGCCAACGGGCGCGATGGCGCGCGGGCTCGGCGCACGCCATGAACGCGCCGTGAGCGCGCCGACCGCCCCCGGCCGTCCACCCGGCCTCGCACGCGCTTGCCGCCGGCACCGGCCGGTGGGACCCGGGCGCCCGGCGGGTGGTGATCCCCGAGGCCACGCACGAGGGCTCCCGCCGGGGATCTGCCCGGCCGTGTGCCGGAGCCTGCGGCGCTTCACGCCCGGGTGATGACGGTCTCGAGGTACGCGCCGGGGACGGCCAGCGTTCCGTCGCGCGCGACGTTCATGCTCTCCAGCAGCGCGGTCAGCTCTCGCTCCAGCTCCGTCTGGCCGTCGGCCGGGAGCGACGCGAAGGCGCGGTGGACGGGGCCGTACCAGCTCCGGAACACCTCCACCCAGTGCTCGGGCGAGCGGTAGCGGAACACGAAGTCGCGCTTCCGGGACCTGGCCGCGCCGGCCTCGCCCCCGAACAGCTCGCCCAGCCGCTCGTCCGTCCCCCACAGCATGGGCGAGCGGATGCCCGCCGGGGGAGGCACGCGCGCGGCGACCGTCTTGAAGAACCTGCCCACGAACCCGTCGGGCGTCCAGCTCGCCAGCGCGATGCGGCCGCCCCGCCTGCAGACGCGCTGCAGCTCGCGGGCCGCCTGCGGCTGGTCGGGCGCGAACATCACACCGAAGGTGGAGAGCACGACGTCGAACGTCCCATCCGCGAAGGGCAGGGCTTCGGCGTCGCCCTCGCGCAGCTCGATCAGAAGCCCGTCCGCGGCCGCGCGGGCGCGGGCACCCTCGAGCAGCGAGGGCACGTAGTCCAGCCCGGTCACGTCCGCGAAGCGCCGCGCCGCGGCCAGGGCCGCGTTCCCGTTCCCGCAGGCGACGTCGAGCACGCGGTCGCCGGCGGAGACGTGGGCGGCCTCGCAGAGCGTCTCGCCCACGATCTGCAGCGTGCTGCCGATGACGGCGTAGTTCCCCGAGCTCCAGGCTGCTCGCTGCTTTGCCTTGACGGCCCCGAGGTCGGGGGCGCGTGCCCCCTCGTGTGACCCGCGGGCGGCGACGGCAGGGTTGGTGTCCATCATGGCCTTCCTCCTCGAATGGGTTCGCTGACCGGTGGCGAAAAGGGTGGCGGCCGATGCGCGGGGCGGCCATGCACATCCCGCCGCCCTGTGCAGATCGCGCCGAAATGCACCGGGCGAGCTGGGCCGTGCCTGCGGTCTGCAGGCCCGGCGGTTACGACGGGGATCGCGATGCTCGACCGGCTTGCCCCTGAGGATGAAGCAGCCCAGAGGCGGGCGCTGCCGCACGACGTGGTGCGCGTCCTGGAGTGGTCGCGCGCCCACCTGGAGGAGCCGCTCCGGCTCGAGGTGCTGGCCCGCGTCGCCGGGGTACCGGCGCGCACGCTGGAGACGCACTTCCGGCGGTTCCTGGGCAAGACGCCGCTGGGCTGGGTGCGCGAGCAGCGGCTGGCCCAGGCCCGGCGCGCGCTGCTCGCGTCGCAGGG
Organism: uncultured Pseudomonadota bacterium; assembly: GCA_963736345.1. Classification (GTDB taxonomy): domain Bacteria; phylum Myxococcota; class Myxococcia; order Myxococcales; family Anaeromyxobacteraceae; genus Anaeromyxobacter. Next base: position 259,761 of record CAVTOU010000021.1, read on the forward strand.
AGAGACCGTCTCGGAGGTGGCGCTGCGCTGCGGATTCAGCCAGCTGGGCCGGTTCGCGGCGCAGTACTCCCGCCGCTTCGGCGAGCTGCCCTCGCAGACGCTCCGGCGCCTCCGGCGCGCGCAGCCGGACGCGTTCGAGGACGTGAACGACGAGGCGACGCGGCTGACCTGGCGGGCGCTGCCGGCGGCGTTCGCGGTCGCGCCCGGCCCGTGCCGGCAGGCGCTCGAGGACATGGAGCAGGCGCAGGAGCTGGCCCCGAGCTACGCCCTGCCCCGGGCCCTGGCGGCCTGGTGCTGGAGCCAGCGCGCCGCGCAGCATTTCGGCTCGACGCCGCAGCAGGATACCGCCCGCGCGGTACGGCTCGCCGCCGAAGCGAGTCGGCTGGCGCCCGCCGACTCCCTCGCCCTGACCCTGGCCAGCGGCGCGCTGACGCTGGCGCATCGCCTCGACGAGGCGGATCGGCTCCTGGACCGCGCGCTGGCGCTCGATCCCGCCTCGCCGTGGGCATGGTTGCGGCGCGCCTGGGCGTCCGCCTACGCCGGCGATGCGGTCACGGCGCTCCGGCAGTTCGCGACCACGCTGCACTTGATGCCGTTCGAGCCCATCCGTCACCTCGCCTTCATCGGCATGGGCTGCGCCCATTTCCTGGCGGGACGCTGGGATCGGGCGGCGCGCTGGGCGCAGACCGGCGTCGAGGGCAACCCCGACTCGTTCTGGGGGGCGCGGGTGGTGGCCGCGGCGGCATACCACTCGGGCGCGCGAGCGGACGCGCGCCGGCTCGTGGGCCAGCTCCTGCACAAGGACCCCAGCCTGACGGTGCGGGTGACGCGCCGCGCCTGGCCGTTTCCGCCGCAGTTCAACGAGCGCCTGGCGGATGGGCTGGCCGGGGCGGGGTTGCCGCGGGGCTAGACGGGCGATCGTGGCGAGCTGCCGTTTCGCGCCGGGCCGGCCGCGGAGGGCAGGGCGCCTGGCGGGGCGGCCGCCGCCATCTCCCGCCGGCGCTCGAAGCGCTCCTTCACCTCGCAGGCGAAGCTGTCCAGGATCTCGGGGTCGATCGGGTCGCCGTTGGCGAAGAGCGTGAGCGAGAGCAACCCCTCGTCGGTCGCCGCATGGACGAGCTGCGCCTCGACCAGGCGGGTGGGCATGCAGTCGAGGGGCCCGGCGCACAGGACGCCGTCGACGTCGCCGCGCCGCCACGCCTCCACCGCCAGCCCCATGGCGAGCACGACCTCGTGCTCGAGATCCTCGCGCAGGTAGCCCGCCGCGCTGGCGACGACCTCCTCCGGCTGCTCGGGCACCGCCCAGCCCAGGGGCTCGGCCGCGGTGCGAAACACCGCCGACACGATGCGCCGCCGGATCCCGCTGCGCAGCCGGTCGCCGAAGCCGCCCTTCAGGCCGCGCCGGAACTGGACCGAGTCGGCGTACTGGAGGAACTCGACCACCGGCTCGATCCGGACCCGGATGCCGCGGCGCTCCAGCTCGTCGGCGGCCCAGCCGTTGGAGCACGGGTCGGAATCGGACGTAGATCTCGCCCACCAGCAGCACGGTCGGGTGCGGTCTCGGGTCCCGGACCGCGGCCAGCTCGCGCATGCACCGGGCCATCAGCCGCCGGATGCCCCACAGCCGCCCCGTGGCCACCTCGCGCAGGACCCTCCCGGCCGAGAGGTCTCCCGAGGCGGCCCGCTCGATGGTCTCCAGCAGCTCGGGGACCCAGCGATCGTGGATGGCGGCGGCGGCCCCGGGCAGGCGCTCCACCGGGCGCACGTCGCGGAGCGCGTCGGCCAGCGCGCCGCGCGCGGTCACCCCGGCGAGCACGATGGCCCCCAGCCCGGGCGGCACGCCCTCGAAGTAGTCGTGGTCCGGCGGCGACCAGATGGCGACGCGGTCCGCCAGGCCGGTTCGCTCGAGGATGAGCTGGTGGAGCTGCCGGTACATGCCGAACCGGCAGGGGCCGTTCGAGCCGGGCATGAAGAAGGTGAACCGCCGATCGGGCTCCCGGGTGACGCGCTCGAGCAGCGCGCCGGCGGTCACGATCATGGGCAGGCATTCCTTGCCGCTGGTGTACCGGCGGCCCAGCCGGATGGTCTCGGCCGTGGCCGGCGGCAGCACCTCCACCGACAGCCCGGTGCCGCGCAGGGCCGCCGCCAGCGCCTCCGCTTCCGGCCCCATGGGCGGCACCAGTACGTGGTCCCCACGCCTGGAGACCTCGGCCAGCGTCCGCGAGCCCATGGCCAGCGGCTCGACCGCCCGCCGCGCCTCGGCGCCGCCGGTGCGCGCGTCCTCCCGCACGCAGTGCAGGAAGGCCTCGACGCGGGTCTTGGTGCCCGCGTCGGCCACGTGCCCGTCGGTCTCGACGATGGCGAACGGCTTCCCCTCCAGCAGGCGCGCCAGGTGGTGCTGCGTGAAGCTGTCCGGTCCGCAGCCGAAGTTGGTGGTGAAGATGGCGTACACACCCGGCGAGCGCCGGATGCGGTGCGCGGCCCGCAGGATGCGCTGGGTGTACGACCAGAAGGCGCCGGGCACGAGCGGCGTGGCGGCGCCGACCGGGAAGCAGTCCACCGGGATGGGGACCGCGCCCTGCTCGCGCAGGAGCGCCGGGACGTTGGCGTTCAGCACCTCGTCGTGGATGGTGTAGGCCCGCCCCAGCACCACCACCGCCAGCAACCGGTCGCGGCGACAGCGCTCGAGGGCGTCCTCCCCGATGGCCTCGAGGCGCGCATCGAAGGCGCGCTGCGCGTCGCGCGCCCGGCCATGCGCCCGCAGCACGGCGGCGCGGTCGCGGATCCCCACCTGCCGGGCCAGGGCCTCGATCTGCCCCCGGAACCGCGCCGACTCGAGGAACCCGGGACCGGCGCGGATGGCCGGCGCCAGCAGCCGGCCGGCGAAGGCGCCGCCCAGATCCAGGGCCAGGACGTCGGGCGCGCCCTGCACGATGGGGCAGAGCCAGGTGTGGCGCTCACCGCCCACCGCGGGCAGGTCGCGCAGCATGGGCAGGAACAGGTGATCGGCGTCGGTCCTGGACAGATGGGCGGCGATCCCGTGAACCTGCTGCATGGGGGCGCAGAAGGCCACGTTGCAGAGATCGATCCCGTCCCGCAGCGCCTCGCGGCCGCCGGAGCGCACCACCTCGACCCCGAGCCCCAGCTCCCGGAAGAAGGTCGCGAAGTAGGCGAAGAGCGACTTGAGCTGGAAGGCGTCGGCCATGGCCACGCGGGGCGCCCCGGGCGCGGGCGACCCGAGCGCGGCCACCAGCGCCTCGACGGCGTCCTGGCGCGCCTGGAAGGGATCGGGCGCGCCGGCGGGCAGCTTGCGGATGCGGGTGCCCTGATCGAAGAGCGCGCAGGCACCGCCCCAGGTGAAGGTGCGCCGCTCGCCGCCCACGTCGGTGCGCAGCCGCTCGATGCGGCACCGGTTGCCGGCGCCGCCGCAGCCCTGCGTGGAGCGGCAGGCGAAGACGTCCTTCCCCACCACCCGCGCCGAGAGGAAGCGCGCCACCTCGAGCGGTGCCCCCTCGAGCGGGAGCGCCGCGCGCGCCAGCCGCGCGATCCCGAACGCGCCCACCGTGCCGGGCGAGGGCGGCACCACGATCTCCGCCCCGGTGTGCCGGGCCACCGCGGCCGCCAGGGCGTCGGCGCTGAACGGCATTCCCTGGCAGAAGACCACCCGTCCGACGGGCCGTGCGCCCTTGACGCGGTTCAGGTAGTTCTGGACGACCGAGTCGTACAGGCCCGCGACCACGTGGCTGCGCGGTGCGCCGGCCGCGGCCGCCTCGTCCAGGATCTCGGCCATGAACACGGCGCAGTGCTGTCCCAGGGCCACGCACCCCTCGGCGGCCAGCGCCTCCTGTCCCAGCGCCCTGGCGTCCGGGGCGCCCAGGCGGCGCCCCTGCTCCTCGATGAACGAGCCCGTCCCGGCGCTGCACGCCTCGTTCATCGCGGCCTCGACCACGCGGCCGTTCTCGAGGCGGATGTACTTGGCGTCCTGGCCTCCGATCTCGAAGATGGTGTCGACGCGCGGGTCGTGGGCGACCGCGCCCTCCGCGTGGGCTGCGATCTCGTTGAGGACGAAGACGCGCTCCGTGCCGAAGCAGGTGGCCAGCATCGATCCGACGATCTCGCGCCCGCTGCCGGTCACGCCCGCCCCGACCACCTGGCGCCCCCCGCACGCGCCGGCCAGGAACGAGGAGACGAGGGATCGGGCCGCGCCCACCGGATCGCCCCCGGTCTCGCGGTAGGCCTCCCATGCCGCGCGCCCCGTGCCGACGTCCAGGGCGACCGCCTTGCAGCCGGTCGAGCCGATGTCCAGGCCGAGCAGCAGCGATCCGTTCCCGGGGGGCGCCGGCGGCGGCTCCAGGCGGCGCACGCGGGAGAGGGCGAGGGCCAGCGGCGGCAGCGAGGCGAAGGTGGCGTGCTCGGCCGGCAGGAAGAGGGCATCGAGCGCCGGCAGCGGTGCCGGGCGGCGGGCGGCGAGCACCGCGCACCCCAGCGCGTCGAGGTACAGCGCGTCATCTCCGTCGCCGTCGCGCAGGACCAGGCCGCGCTCGGCGAGCATTCCGTGAAACTGTTGGCGCAGCCGTCGCGACCGGCTCACCCCGCCGCACAGCCAGACGTCGGGCGGACCGCCCGGCTTCACGAAGGTGGCCACGTTCGCGCAGATGGCGTCGAAGAGACCGGCCAGGATGCGCTCGCGGGCCTCGCCGCGGTTGGCGAGGTGCGTCACGTCCGTCTTCAGGATCACCGGGCAGCGGCTGGAGAGCGGCGCCGCCTCGACCCCGTCGGCGAGCAGGTCCGCCTGCGCCACCGTGAGCCCGAAGCGCTCGACCAGCTGGCGCAGGAAGTTGCCCGTCCCCTGCGAGCAGCGCGGGTTCTCGCGATAGCGATCGAGACCCCCGGCCGCGTGGGTCAGCACCGAGAACCCGTGCGCGCCCAGGTCCACGATGGTGGCCGGGCCGTCCCCGTGGAGTCGCACGTGTCCCGCGGTCCGCGCGCGCTTGGGCGGGATGCGCTCCAGCGCCAGGCGCCGCCCGAGCCGCCCCGTCGCGCACGCGCTCGCCACCCCGCTCCAGTCCCACTCCCGGAGCACCTCGCGTACGGCGGCGGTGGGATCGCCCTGGTGCTCGCGCGAGGCGCGCCGGGCCCACTGCAGCGTGCCGTCGGCGCCCGCCAGCTCCGCGAGCTTGACGGTCTCCGCGCCCGCATCGATCCCCACGAACCGTGGCACGAGCGCCCCTCCGGCCGGACACGGCCGGATGCCGTGGCGCGACGGACGAATCTTCCCGGGCAACCCGGTCCGATGTCCAGTGGGTCGTGATCCGTGGCGTGGGGCGCGAAAGCGCGCCCCGTCGAGCGTCGACGGGCTGGCGCGGCCTGCGGCGCCGCCAGGTGGCGGGTGGGGTGCCCATCGACCTCTTGAACGCGCGGTTGAAGGCGGCCTCGGAGGCATAGCCGACCCGGGCCCCGATGGCCGCGATGGCGTCCTGCGTCGTGGCGAGCATCCCGGCCGCGACCTGCATGCGCCAGCGGCCCAGGTACTGCATGGGCGGCTGGCCCACCAGGGCCGTGAACCGCTCCGCCAGCGCCGAGCGCGAGAGCCCGGCCTCGCGGCCGAGCGAGTCGATGGTCCACGGTTGGCCGGGGCGGGAATGCATCGCGACCAGTGCCCTGCCCACCTGGGGGTCGCGCAGGCCCCCCAGCCAGCCGGTCTGGTCGGGCGGCAGCGATTCGAGGTGCCGGCGGACGACCTCGACGAACATCAGCTCGGAGAGCCGGGCCAGCACCGCCTCGCCGCCCGGGCGCGGGTTCCGCGCCTCGGCGTCCGCCACCTCGACCAGCCGCGCCAGCCAGCCGCCCCGGGCCGCCTCGCGGCTCGAGGCGTGGAGCATGCGCGGCAGGGTGGCCAGCAGCGGGTTGAAGGGGCGGACGTCGCATCCCAGGAATCCGCACAGCACGTGCGCGTCGGCCGGCCCGTCGCCGAGCTTCACCGGGAACGGGAGCCGGACGCCGGGGCGCTGGTCGTAGAAGGACAGGTCGTAGGTCGGGGCACGCAGCCCGCGGGCGCTGGAGAGGACGTTGGGATCGCCGTGCGGAAAGCGAATCACGTCGCCGGCCTCGAGGGGCATCGGCTCCTGGCCGGCGATGCCGCCCAGGCATCGCCCGCGCGTCACCGCGTGGAACTCGAGCACGTGGTCCACCCCCGGCATGACGCGGCTCGAGATGGAGCTGGCCGCCGGCCCCTCGGCCACCCACGGCGCCGTGCCCTCGATGGCGAAGAAGACGGCGCCGGTGAGGCGCACGGAGGCGAGCACGTCGGCGAGTGGGTCCAGGCTCATCTCCGCTCCTTCTCCCGGACGCTCGGGCAAGCGGCGCGGACGCCCGGCCAGGGCCGCCGGACGCCGTGGACGCGGCAGCAAGAGACGCGGAGAACCGGTCATGGCCGCCGCGTGCTGGGTCCTCCTAGCCATGGGGAGGCAATCACGCCACGTCGCGTCCCGGGGGCCCCACCGTGGTCGTCCCCGGGCGCGGAACGAGAGGATGAGCGATGAAGAGCGAGAACGGAGTCTACCGGGGGAGCTGTTTCTGCGGCGCGGTCGAGTTCACCGTGTCGGGTGAGCCGTCCGCCGCCGGGTACTGCCACTGCGAATCGTGCCGGAGCTGGTCGGCCGGCCCGGTGAACGCCTTCAGCCTGTGGCCGCCGGAGGCGGTCCAGGTGACGAGGGGGGCCAATCGGCTCGGCGTCTTCAACAAGTCGGAGCTGAGCTACCGGAAGTTCTGCACCCGCTGCGGCGGCCACGTGCTCACGGCGCACCCGAAGTGGAGCCTGACGGACGTGTACGTGGCCCTGATCCCGGGGTTCCCCTTCCAGCCGAAGGTGCACGTCAACTACCTGAACACCGTGCTGCCGATGAGGGACGGGCTGCCCAAGTTCCGGGACGTCCCCCGCGAGATGGGGGGAAGCGGCGAGCTGCTGCCGGAGTGAGCCGGGCCGGCCCGGGGTCGCCATGCTTGAACAAATGTTCAGGTACGGCTATCCTGGGCCGCCATGGATCGGCTCGCCAGGCTGCGCGTGCTCGCCGGCGCGGCGAGGTACGACGCCTCGTGCGCCTCCTGCGGGTCGGACCGGCCGGCGCAGCGGCGAGGGATCGGCGACGGAGCGCGCTCGGGCATCTGCCACAGCTTCACGCCCGACGGGCGCTGCATCTCGTTGCTCAAGATCCTGCTCACCAACGCCTGCATGTTCGATTGCCACTACTGCGCCAACCGCCGCTCGGCCGACGTCCCCCGGGCGCGCTTCGCGCCGCGCGAGGTGGCGGACCTCGCCGTCGAGTTCTACCGGCGGAACTACATCGAGGGGTTGTTCCTCAGCTCGGGGATCGTGCGCAGCGCCGATCACACCATGGAGCTGCTGATCGAGGTCGCGCGCATCCTCCGGCAGGAGCATCGCTTCGGCGGCTACGTCCACCTGAAGGCCATCCCGGGCGCGTCGGAGGACCTGGTGGCGCGCGCCGGGCTTCTTGCGGACCGGCTCAGCGTCAACATCGAGCTGCCCACGGCGGCGGACCTGGCGCGGCTGGCGCCGGACAAGGATGCCGGCGTGATCGAGCGGGGCATGCACGCCATCCGCGTTCGTCTCGAGGGGGCCGCCGCCGAGCGCGGCCGGCGCCCGGGCGCGCCCAGGTTCGCCACGGCGGGCCAGACCACGCAGGAGGTGATCGGCGCGTCGCCGACCAACGACGGCACCATCCTGGCGCGCGCCTCGCAGCTCTACCAGGCGCACGCCCTCCGGCGCGTCTACTACTCGGCGTACAGCCCGACGCCGGCGGCGGATCCGGGTCTCCCGCTGCAGGCGCCGCCGCTGGTGCGCGAGCACCGCCTTTACCAGGCCGACTGGCTCATGCGCTTCTACGGTTTCGAGGCGGCCGAGATCGTCGAGCGGCCCGATGCGGACCTCGCCCTGGACATCGACCCCAAGCTGGCCTGGGCCCTCAGGCACCGCGCGCTCTTCCCGGTGGACGTGAACACCGCGCCGCGCGAGCTCCTGCTCCGGGTTCCCGGGCTGGGCGTCCGCGGCGTGGAGCGCATCCTGGACGCGCGCCGCTTCCGCAGGCTCGGGCCGGCCGAGCTGGCGCGGCTGCGCGTGGCCATGGGCCGTGCCTCGCGGTTCGTCGTCCACGCCGGCCCGAACCCGGCGCTGCGCACGCTCGACCGCGAGGACCTGGCGGCCCGCTTCCGGCCTCCACCGCGGCAGCTCGGGCTCTTCGAGGCGGTGGCCGGGGAGGCCGCGGTGACGGCGCGGACGGGCGAGCTGTGAGGGCGGGTCGGGCGGAGGGGCGCGGTGAGGGTGGTTCGGGTCGATGGATCGTTCGAGGGGTGGCGCGAGGTCGCCCGCGCCCTGCTCGCCCGCGGGATGCCGCCCGGGGAGGTCGCCTTCACAGAGGAGGAGCAGCTGGGGCTGCTGCCCGACGAGGCGGCGCAGGAGCTGCCGCGAGACCCGGCGGCCCCGGTGGTGCGCGTGCCCGCGGCCTTCCTGCCGCTGGCGCGCAAGGTCGCGTGCCACAGGGAGCCCTCGCGCTGGGACCGCCTGTATCACGTCCTGTGGCGCGCGGTGCGACAGGGCGGGCGGGTGCTCCAGGACGCCGCGGACGAGGACGTCCTGGCGCTGGAGCGGATGGCGGCGGCCGTCCGCCGCGATGTCGAGCGGGTCCGCGCGCTGGTGCGCTTCCGCCGCATCGCGGTGGACGGGGGCGACGAGTGGTTCGTGGCGTTCCATCGCCCCGAGCATCGGACGCTCCGGCTGGCCGCCCCGTTCTTCGCCCGCCGCTACGCGCCCATGCGCTGGTCGATCCTCACGCCGGAGGCCTCGGCGCACTGGGACCGGCGCGCGCTCTCCTTCGGTCCGGGCGTGCCGCGCGATCCGGGGCCGGAGGACGGGGCCGAGGCGCTGTGGCGCGCGTACTACGCGGCCACCTTCAACCCGGCGCGCCTGAACGAGCGCCTCTTGCGAGCGCACCTGCCGCGGCGCCACTGGGAGACGCTCCCCGAGGGCCGCGACATCGCGGACCTGGTGCGGAGCGCTCGCCCGCGGGTCGAGGCCATGCAGGCGTCTCCATCGTCCGCGGCTCCCCGCCAGGTTCGAGCCCCGCCGCCCGGGCGTCGCTAGAAGGCCGCGACGAGGGGCTGGAGGTTCGTTCGTCGTTCGGTCATGCTCGCGCAGCGGTGCTCCCGGAGGTCGCTCGAGGCTCCTCCGTGCCGTGTGAACATGGGCAACGGGCCTGACATCATCGATGACTCGGCGCTCCTCGGCGCCCTCCACCCGCGCGCCGCCTCGCTGCTCGACGTGGCCGGCCGCGTCGCGGGGACCGATCCGCCGGACGGCGAGCAGGCGCTGCGCCTCCTGAGCCGGCCGCTCCTGGCGCTGCTCCTCTCCGACGCCAGCCAGCTCGAGGAGCTGCTGGACGCATACGGCGCCCTTCGCAACCAGCGCTGGCGCGGGTTCCGCGCGATGGTCGCGGCCATGAAGCTGTTCGCGCGCGTCCACTACTCGCTGGTGCACCTGGTCCATTCCGCGCCCTCCTACCACCTGCTCCCCGTCGAAGGTGACGCGCCCGCGGCGCTGCTCCAGTCCCGGCGGCTCACCGCCCAGGCCCTGCACGCCGCCAGCCGCCGCCTGCTGGACGCGGCCGCCCCGCTCGGCCTCTCGCCCGGGGTGGCCGACATCCCCGAGGAGCGCCTCCCGCCGGGCAGGCTGCCCCAGGACTGCCCTCGTCGCCACGTGGGCGACGTGGCGGGCACCGTGGCCCGGCTGGCCACCGCGTTCCTGAATCTCGCCGAGGAAGCCAGCGCGCTCGGCGCGGAGACCTGGACGGGCGCGAGGGAGTCCCAGCCCACGGTCCTGCCTGACGAGGCGGAGCTCCGGCGGCACGCTCAGGACTTCCACAACCTGCAGGCGCTCTACGACACGCACGTGACGCACACCGACGCCGAGAACGCGGATCCCGAGCTGCCCTCGCTGCGAGGGCACGCCTCGGCGGTCTACCACCTCCTCGACATCGCGACCGACCTGACGCACTACCACGAGCGGCACGTCCTCCACGCCGGGCTGGCGCCCGATCCCGCGCAGGTACCTGCGGCGCAGGCGGAGTGCATCGAGCGCCAGCAGCTGGAGTGGCTGCTGCGGGATTGCACGCTGGCCTTCGCGGCCCGCTACGTCAGCGCTGGCCGTTCGCTCGCGCAGCAGCTGCTCCGGCGCTACGCCGAGCAGGGCGAGATCACGGTGCCCGTCCCGCGCTACCGCGGCTTCCACGTCCGGCCCTCCACCCTGGTGGCCCGGATCGTCCTCCACTACGGCAGCCCGGTCACCATGGCGCTGGAGGACGAGACCTACGACGCGGCCTCGCCGATCGATCTCTTCCGTGCCAACGAGGCCATCAACGCCAGGAAGCGCCGCTGGCTGGCGCAGGAGGTGGCGCGGCTGGTGGAGGGCGTGGACCAGCAGCTCGGGGACGACCTGGTGCGGGCCGTGCGCAACGTGCTCATGCGGCTCGCCGAGGAGGCCAAGGTGATCCTCTACGAGCAGCCGCTGCGCTCGGTCGAGGGCCAGCCCGCCCATGGGCAGCCCGTCCTGTCCTTCGTGGTGGACGCCATCGCCCGGCTGCAGGCGCTCGGCAAGATCGACATCGTCACGACGGTCACGGCGACGTTCCGCGGCGATCGCCGCGTGCTGGCGGATCTGCAGCTGCTGGCCGCCAACGGCTACGGCGAGGACGCCTACGGCAACAACATCGCCCTGCCCGATCCGCTCAGGTACCTGCGCCGCTGATCGCTGGCGGACCCCTCACGTTCGCCCCGGGACGGCCTCTCCGAAGGGGGTCGATGGCGCGTCCAGCACGCGCGCCAGGCGGGGTGCGTCGCCCACCATCCTCCGCAGGAGGCCGGAGCCCTGGCCCCGGTTGGCCGGTGAGAACGGATTCTCCTGCAACGCGAAGGCATCGCCGCCCGCCACGAGAGCGAGGAACGCATGGCCCATGAGCTCGCGCCGGCGGTCGGCGCTCAGGTAGCTCCGGACGGCGGCCCGGCCGCCCTCGTCCACCGACAGCACCGTGAATCGCCGGCTGAACTCGGGCAGGTCGTCGAAGGGGACCACCTGGCCGTGGCCCATCCCCTTGCCGAGGAACGGGACCATCAGCCCGCTCGGCGGCGCTCCCTCCTCGGCGTAGGCCCAGATCTCGAAGCGGGGCAGTCCGGCGCCGGCACGCACCACCCCGACCGCGCTCGATGCCACCCGGGTGTGGCGCTGGCCCGGGGCCAGCACGTCGAAGACGCAGAGCCGTCCGGCCGGCGAGTCCCGGTGGAACGGCTTCTCCAGCAGGAGGCGCTTGCCGCGGTTCCGGCCGCGCCGGTACAGCTCCAGCAGCGGCTCGGTCAGCTCGGGGTCCGGGTGCTCGAGGGGCTGGAACCCCATGGTCGAGAGGAGCTGGGCTCGCTGCCTGGCTCGCTCCCGTTCGGTCCGGACCAGCCAGATCGCTGCCAGGGCGGCGACGCCGACGACGATCGCAACGAGGGGGAGGGGCATGGAAGGCTCCCGGGCTCGACGGAGCGTAGCACGAGGCGCCTCCGCGCCGGCCGTCGATTGACCCGTGGGCAAGGCGTGGCGCTGGTGCAGGTTCGGTGCCGGCTGGAAGCCCGGCTGCGAGCGCAGGCTGGCGAGGCTCCGGTCCAGGGCATTGCGAGCCGGCGAGGGATGAGGAGCTTGCGCCCACGACAGAAACGGACGGGCGATTCCACGCGGTTCCCGGAGGGGCCGGACCGTCGGTCACCGTCGCCGAGGTGATGGCACAGGACGCGGCGGCGCTGCTGGACGCGGCGGGATACACGCTCGCCCAGGACCGCGCCGCCGCGAGCGTCTCGCTGGAGCTGGAGGCGCTGGAGGCCCGGCAGAGACTTGCTGGCATGAACATGAAGGGCACCACGACCGCCGTCGTCACCGTGAGCGTGACCGCGGCGCGAAGCGGCGCGACACGGTCGTGGCGGTTCTCCGAGACCGGCCAGGTCCGGATGGTCTACGCCCGCTCCCGCGACATGGAGTCGGCGGTCGAGGCCGCGTACTGCCGCGTGCTCTCCGACATCCTGGTGCTGTTCCAGTCGGAGGAGTTCCTCCAGACGACGTCCACGCGGCCGTGACGCCCTTAACGTCGCGAGCGCGAACGCGCCAGCGCGCACCGCCTCCGGCGCGGCCGGTCAACGTCCGGAGGGGACGACCACCGCCCTCTCGAGCGTCACCTGGCACTCGTTCGCCGCGGTCTTGATGTCCTGGAGCGCCTGGAGCAGCTCGGTGTTCCTTCGCCACAGCGTCGCGTCCGGCAGCCGCTGCCTGCCATCCGGGAAGCCCCGGTAGTCGCGGTAGCCCCGCGCGAGCATGACGGCCTTCACCTGGTCCTGCTTGCCGGAGACGTCGTACGTCACCATGGCATCCATGATTTCCCCCTGATCGGGGAAGAGCGTTTCGCCCTTGTTCGATCCCCCATTGCGCGAAAGGTGACGTCCCGTGCGCATGCGTCGCCCGCCCTGGGGCGGCTCGTGCGCCGGGCCACGTTCTCCCGGGAGGTGAGGCCCCTTGCGAGCTCTTTGGACCTGCCCTGGCCGAGACGGCTGGGGTACCATGCCCACCTCGCCGTGCTCGCGCGTCGAAGGATCGGCCGCTCCGGGCTCGACGGCACAGGAGAGAACATGAGGTCGAGTCGCATCGGAGCCCTGGCGCTGTGCCTGGCGCTGCTCGGGGGTGGTTGCGCCGCCAATCGCGTCGTGGGTCCGGGCTACGCCGAGACGAAGCCGACGGAGACCAGGGCGGACGCCGCGCTGGTCTACGTCTTGCGCTACAAGGCCGAGCCGGCGCTGAGGGACGCCACCATCCTGGTCGACGATGCGGAGGTGGCGGATCTCTCCCAGGGGAAGTTCACGTGGTTCTACGTGCCGCCCGGGCATCACGTCATCCATGCGCGGTGGGGGCTGGTCACGGAGCAGCAGCCGTCGCACGCCACGCTCGATCTCGAGGCGGGGAAGACCTACTACCTCGAGCTGATCGGCGTGAGCCGGGAGACCGGTCACGGGATCGCCCGCGGGTCCTGGCTCCGCCTCCTGCCGAACTTCGAGGCCGAGACCAAGCTGACTCGCACCCGCTGCGTCTTCCAGAAGCCGCGGCCGACCTCGTAGCCCGATCGGCGTCGACCCTCCAACGCGCACGGTCCCCGGGCAGTCGAGGCGCGTGGCGCACGGCGCGCGGTCGCGCCGGCGAGCGAGCCGGCGCTCACCTGGTCGGTACGAACACCCCGCCGGGAGGCGCGCGGGGGCGCCGCTTGCCCGGCGAGCGCGTTCTCGTTACGGCACGATCATGACGAGGACCGTGATGAGGTGGTGCCTGGCCGCGGGCGCGGCCGCAACGCTCGGGCTCTCGAGCAGTGCCGCGGCGGGCTTCCCGACGAGCAGCGGGCCGGGTGGGCTCGGGACCGAGGTGCCCTTCGATTCCCGGCTGGCGCGCGAGTACTTCAGCTACTACCTGCCGACGGATACCCCGGAGGCCCTCCGGATCCGGGACGAGGTCCAGAAGCTCCACGCCGACCACCAGGCCGCCATGGAGCTCGGCAAGGCCGGCGCGGTCTCCCAGAACGCCGAGGTGAGGGATCTCGCTCACCGGATCGCCACCGAGATGGACCGCATCGACTGGACGCTCGTTCGCGTGGCGAAGGACTCGCTGCTCGACCTCGACGGGACCGCCTACGACGCCGCGGTGCAGTCGTGGACACCCACCCTGCAAGAGGTCCAGGGGGCCTCCGGGCCGGACTTCGACCAGCGCTATCTCCAGAGCGTGGTGAAGGTGCTGGAGAGCGCCCTCCAGACCGTCGACCAGCTCCGGCCCCAGGCCAAGAAGGCTCTGCGGCAGCAGCTCGGCTCGGTGCTGGAGCGCGATCACAAGGTGCTCCAGGGGGAGCTCTCCAGGGCGCGATCGCTCTCCTCGGCCGTGGCCGGGCGAGCCGTGCGCGACGGGCAGCAGGGCTGACGGTCGGTCGGGCGGTGTTCAGCCGGCACCCCGAGGTCATGGCCGGCGCAGGTCCGAGGGCCGTCGTGCCGGCGCGTCACAGCGGATAGCGCACGATCAGCCACGGGAACCACCCGGTGCCCGGTCGCTCCCGCGATGGATGGGGCCCGATCAGCGGGCAGCACGCCAGCGCCTCGTCGAACGAGTCGACCAGGCCGTGGCCGTTCAGGACCACGCCCGCCTCTCGCAAGTACGCTGGCTCGTCGAGGTGCAGCGACTCCGGGCTGTTGAAGCTGCAGCCCTGGTCCGCGATCAGGATCTCGTGTCCCAGCACCGTCCCGCCCTGGCCGAGCGAGGCCGGACGGTCGCAGGTCGCAACGTGGATCGCGCACGCACCCGCCGGCGCGTACCCGGGCTGGGGAGCGGCCGGGGCGGACGCGTCGCAGAAGGCGCTCACCAGCGAGCGGTGCAGGCCCACCCCCCAGAGCTCGAGGTCGGCCGCGTTGCGGAGGAAGGACCTCGCCGCCGCGCGGGCGCCGTCCAGCGTGAAGAACCCGTCCCAGGCGCCGAACGAGGAGCCGAAGCTCTGATCTGCCCAGGTCATCACCTGGTCGAGGCCCTCCTCCGGAATCCCGAAGATGGCGGCCTCCTCGAGCCGCCGCTCTCGAGGATCGCCGCACCAGGAGAGCGCCCAGGAGCCGGGGAAGAACCTGCGCGAGGAGTGGTCATGCGCCAGGGTCACGCGCCGCAGCTCGATGCCCGTGCAGTCGTGGATGCCGGCGTCGCGGGACAGGAAGTAGCCCGAGGCGACGTAGTCCTGGACGTGGGCCGCCGTCTGCATGCGGACCAGGGTATCGCGTCACCCGCCGGGAAGCGACGGCACGAGCATCATGGCCGGGCAAGAAGCTGCTCGTCGTCGGGACGGGCGGCCTGGCCCGTCGCCGGGGCCGGGGAGGGCCTGGGCGACCCTCCACGCGGCCGAGTGCCCGCGTCACACCGGCACCTCCCGTGCCTCCGCGCTACATCCACTCCCGGGAGTCTCGATCCCTCGACGGGACCAGAGGAGGAACTCTCGATGCAGATCGAGCAGGCGGGGTCGATCCGGGTGGAGCGCTCCGGTGCGGTCACCACCGTCATCCTCGCACGCCCGGACCGACGCAACAGCGTCGATGGGCAGACCGCGGCCGAGCTCGCAAGCGCGTTTCGCGCATTCGACGCGGACGAGCAGGCGTCGGTGGCCGTGCTGTACGGAGAGGGGGGAACCTTCTGCTCCGGGGCGGACCTGAAGGCCATGGGCACCGGGCGCGGAAACCGGCTGGAGCGCGACGGGGATGGGCCCATGGGGGTGAGCCGCCTCGGCCTGACCAAGCCGGTGATCGCCGCGGTCGAGGGGTATGCCGTGGCCGGCGGCCTCGAGCTCGCGCTGTGGACCGACCTGCGGGTCGCCGCCGACGATGCCGTGTTCGGCGTGTTCTGCCGGCGGTGGGGCGTGCCCCTGGCGGACGGCGGCACCGTTCGGCTGCCGCGCCTCATCGGAACGAGCCGAGCGCTCGACATGATCCTGACGGGGCGTCCCGTGACGGCGCGCGAGGCGCTCGAGTTCGGGCTCGCCAACCGGGTCGTGGCCCGCGGCCAGGCTCGCGCGGCGGCCGAGCAGCTCGCCCGCGAGCTGGCGTCGTTCCCGCAGACGTGCCTGCGCAACGATCGACGCTCGGTGCTGTTCCAGGAGGGCAGGCCGGAGGCGGAGGCGCTGGCCTACGAGTTCACGGTGGGGGCCGAGTCCATCGCGGCGGACGGTGCCGCAGGGATCGCCCGGTTCAAGGGCGGGGCCGGGCGGCACGGCTCGTTCACGTGAGGTGATGGCGGCGGCAGATCGGTTCAGCGCCGCCCGCGGCGTCAGAACTCCGTCACGACGGTGACCCCAGACCCCAGGAAGCGGTCCATGGACACGAGCGCCTCGATGGACTGCTCCAGGCTGATGGTCCGTCCCACGAGCTTCCCGGGCGCCAGCATCCCGGACTCGATCATCGCCAGCATGGCGTCGTAGCGGTGCGCCGGCATGCCGTGGCTACCCAGGATCTGGAGCTCGTGCGCGATGACCTTGGCCATGGGGATGCTCGGCGCGGCGTGCTCCGCCAGCATGAGCCCGACCTGGACGTGCCTGCCGCGCCTCCTCAGGTTGCTGATCGAGTCGAAGCAGGTCGCCGGATCCCCGAGCGCGTCGATGGAGACGTGGGCGCCACCCCGGGTGATGCCCACCACCGCGTCGACGACGCTCGGCACCGTCCTCGCGTTCACGGTGGCGGTCGCACCGAGCCTCCGGGCGAGGTCGAGCTTCTCCTCGGAGATGTCGACGGCGACGACCTGAGCGCCGAGGGCGCCGGCGATGTGGACGGCCGACAGGCCGACGCCGCCGCACCCGTGGACCGCCACCCATTCCCCGGCGGAGGCCTTCGCCTGGTCGACCAGGGCCCGGAACGAGGTCGCGAAGCGGCAGCCCAGGCTGGCGGCCGTGGCGAAGTCGACCGCGTCCGGCAGCCGCACCAGGTTGACGTCCGCCCGGTGGATCGACACGTACTGTGCGAACGACCCCCAGTGCGTGAAGCCGGGCTGGAACTGCGCCTCGCAGACCTGATGGTTCCCGGTGCGGCACTCCCGGCACTCTCCGCAACCGCAGACGAACGGGACCGTGACGCGGTCCCCGCGCTTCCATCGCCTCACGTCCTTGCCCGTCGCCTCGATGACGCCGGCCAGCTCGTGGCCCGGGACGTGGGGGACCCGGATGTCGGGGTCGTGGCCCTTCCAGCCGTGCCAATCGCTGCGACAGACGCCGTTGGCCATGACCTTGACGACGGCGCCATGGGCCTCCGGGACCGGGTCGGGAACCTCGACCAGGCGGGGAGGGGCGGAGAAGGCCTCGTAGAGCACGGCTTTCATGGATGGGCGGAGTCTACCTCTCCAGCCCGGCAGGGTGATCACCCGCTGGCGGCCCCATGCGGCGCAGGCGGGGCCGTGGCGGGCCGGATACGTGCCGGGTCGCATCGCCCGATGGGCGACTGGACCGACCGATGCCGCTCGTGCAAGGGAACGTGCTGGTGGTTGGAGGAACGGGCGCGCTCGGCCGCGCGGTATGCCTGGCGCTTCTGAGCGCCGGCGCCCGGGTCGTGGCGAGCGGTCGGCGCGGCGACGAGTACCGTGCGCTCGCTGAGGCCGCGGGCGCAGAGAGCGCGCGGCTCTCCTTCGTCCCGGCCGACGCCGCGGATCCGGTTCAGGCTGCCCGGGCGGTGGAGGCGGCAGCCCAGGGCGGCAGGCTTGCCGCGGTCGTGAACACGGCGGGAGGCTGGGCGGGAGGGGCTCTCCTGGAGGAGGAGCCGCCGGAGCGGCTGGCGGCCATGATCGCCGCCAACCTCGGCCCGGCTCATGCCCTCGCCCGCGCCGCGGTGCCCGCGCTGGCGCGCGCCGGGGGAGGGGCGTTCGTACAGGTGGCTTCTGCAGCGGCCACGGGCCCGCAGCCCGGCCAGGCGTCCTACGCGGCCGCCAAGGCAGCCGTGACCTCGCTGCTGCTCTCGCTCGCCGAAGAGGTCCGCGCCCGTGGCGTCCGCGTCAACGTCGTGCTCCCCGGCACCATGGACACCGAGGCGAACCGGCGGGCCATGCCCGGCGCCGACCGGTCTGGCTGGATGCCGACCGAGGACGTCGCCAGGGTGATCGCCTTCCTGTGCTCGGACGAGGCGCGCGCGATCACCGGGGCGGCCATCCCGCTGCGGCGAGGGTGAGGTCGCGGAGGCGGCCGGTTCCACCCTCCAGGCCCCCCGAAGGCGGCGCGGCGTGCCGCGGAGCAGGCGATGGCCCATGAGGTCCCGGACGGGGGAAGGTCCCGGCACTAGCTCCTCCGAAGCACGATGAGCCGGCCGTTGCAGATCGGGGTGCTCGGCGCGCTCGAGGTGGTGCGCGCCGGCGCGCGCGTCGAGCTCCCGCGCTCCCGGAAGACGCGGGCGCTGCTCGCGTACCTCGCCCTCACGCCCCGCGAGCACCGGCGCGAGCGGCTGTGCCAGCTTCTCTGGCCCGGGGTGGACGATCCGCGGGGAGCGCTCCGCTGGAGCCTGTCGCGGCTCAGGCCCGTGGTGTCCGACTCCGGACGTGGTCCCCTCGGCGCGAGCCACGACGCCGTGCAGCTCGAAACGAAGGACGTGGAGGTGGACGCCCTGCGCATGCGCCGGCTCACCGGGGCCGACCCGCTCGGCGCGCGGACCGACGCGCTGGCCGAGGCGGCCGGCCTCTTCCGCGGCGATCCGCTCGAGGGGCTGGATCTCCCCGACGCGCCCGACTTCCAGGCGTGGTGCGTGGCGCAGCGTGAGGAGCTGCGCCGCGCCGAGATCCGGATCCTCGACGTCCTCGTCGATCGCCTTCGACCCACGCCGGACGAAGCCGTTCCGTACGCGCAGCGCCGAGTCCGGCTCGACCGTGACGACGAGGGGGGCCACGTGCGCCTGGTCGAGGTGCTCGCCGCCGCCGGTCGCGGCCGCGAGGCCGACGCGCACTTCCGCACGCACCGAAGGTGGCTCGAGGGTCGCGGCGGACGACCCGGTCCACGGCTGGTGCAGGCCTGGTCCGCGACCGGCTCGCCGCCGGCGGGGGCCGGGCAAGCGGCGCCGCAGGAGGCGCCGCCGGCCGCGCCCCAGCAGCAGATCCGGTTCTGCACGAGCGAGGACGGCGTGCGGATCGCGTGGGCGACGAGCGGGGAGGGGCCAGCGCTCGTGAAGACGGCCAACTGGCTCAACCACGTCGAGCTGGACTGGGACAGCCCGATGTGGCGGCCGTGGCTGGCGGAGCTGTCGCACCGGCGGCGGCTCGTCCGCTACGACGCGCGCGGAAACGGCCTTTCGGACTGGAGCGTGCCGGAGCTCTCGCTCGACGCGTTCGCGCGGGACCTGGAGGCGGTCGTCCTCGCGGCCGGGCTCGAGCGTTACGTGCTGGTGGGGATGTCGCAAGGCTGCGCCGTGGCCGTGGCGCATGCGGTGTGTCACCCGGAGCAGGTGAGTCGGCTGGTGCTCTACGGCGGGTTCGCGCGGGGCTGGCGCGTGCGCGGCAAGCCTGGCGAGGTCCAGACGGCCGAGGCCGTCCTCACGCTCGCGCGCCACGGCTGGGGTAGCGCGCAGCCCACCTTCCGGCAGCTCTTCACTTCCCTCTTCTTCCCCGGTGCCACCACCGAGCAGATGGCCGCGTTCAACGAGCTGCAGCGGAGGACGGCGTCGCCGGAGAACGCCGCGCGGCTCGGCCACGCCATCGGCGACTTCGACGTCTCGGCGCTGCTCGCACACGTCCGGGTGCCCACCCTCGTCCTGCACGCTAGGCACGACGGCCTCATCCCGTTCTCCGAGGGGCGAGCGCTCGCGGGCGGCATCCCCGGAGCTCGCTTCGTGCCGCTCGAGAGCGCGAACCACCTTCTGGTCGGGGGAGAGCCGGCCTGGTCGCGCCTGGTGGGCGAGCTGCAGCGTTTCCTGGACGACTCGTGACCCCCCGGCGCAGTTTCCACGGCTCTTCACACGCTCCTTCCAGCGGGGCAGGGACAGGCTCTCCTCGTGCGCCGCCACTCGGCGCCCGAGGAGATGACGATGCACGCCACGTTCGCACTGTCCCAGCTCGATGGCCCGCCGCAGCGGCCGGTTCCGGACGAGATGGCTTCCCGCGCCCGGCCCGGCGCCGCTCCGAAGCCGCGGCCGCTCGCGCGCGCCGCGCTCCGCGCTGCCGCAGCCCTCGCGCCCGCGCCGACGGCGCGGGCGCTCGCTCGCAGGTTCCTCACCCCGCGGCGCGTCCGCCTCGAGGACCGCGAGCGTAGCCTGATCGCGGCGGCCGAGCGGATCGCCCTCCCCTTCGCCGCGGTGCGCCCCGGCCGCGGCGCGCATCCCCGCAGCGTCGTCGCCTACCTCTGGGGTGGCGACGGGCCGACCGTCCTCCTGGCGCACGGCTGGAGCTCCGCCGCCGGTCAGCTCGCCGCGCTCATCGAGCCTCTCCGGCGCCTGGGCTTCCGGGTGGCCGCGTTCGACGCCCCGGCGCACGGCGCGTCGAGCGGAACGTCGACGAGCGCGGTCGAGATCGCGGAGGTGGTCCTGGCCGCGGGCCGGGTTCTCGGACCGCTGCACGCCGTCATTGGTCACTCTGCCGGCGCGACCGCTGCGGCGCGGGCGGTGGCCCAGGGCCTCCCGGTCGGGCGGCTGGCGCTCGTCTCGCCCTGGACGCGACCTCAGATTTGGGTCGAGCGGTTCGCAGCCACCTTCCGCCTCTCGCGGTCGATGAGGGCTCGCCTCGTCCGTGCCGTGGAGGCGGAGGTGGGGGAGCGGCTCCACGCCTTCGATCTCGAGGTCATCGCGCCGGCGCTCGCCAACCCGACGCTCGTGGTTCACGACCGTGGCGATGCGCTCGTCGACGTCGCAGACGTGCGAGCCGCCGTGGCGGCGTTGCCGGCCGGTATGCTGGTCGAGACGTGCGGGCTCGGGCACTCGCGGACCTTGCGGGCCAGCGAGGTCGTCGCGCGGGTGGTGGAGTTCGTGGCGCGCGATGCTGCCGACGCGCCTCGCCGCTCCGCCGCGGGGGAACGCGCAGGACCCGCCGTGCGGTCCGGCGGAGCGATCGGACGGGCCGCCCACGAGCGCCAGGAGCGTCGGCCTGCCTCGAGCGCAGCGGCCCCCCTGCGGCTGTCGGTGAAGGGCTTCACGAGATCCGCCATCGCAGGTGCGGTGGTCGTTCTCGGGACCTGGGTTGCGCTCTGGGGGTGCTTCCTGGCCACGCTGTGGTAGCGGCGAGCACCGCGACCGTGCGCGACCGAGCGTGCACGGTCGCCGCTACTTGTCGCGATACGTGATCCGCCCGCGCGTCAGGTCGTACGGCGAGAGCTCCACCTTGACGCGATCGCCCGTGACGATGCGGATGTGGAACCGCTTCATCTTCCCGGAGGGGTACGCCAGGACCGTGGGGCCCTGATCGAGCTTGACGCGGTACATGCCGCCGCTCGACTCCTCCACCTTCCCCTGCACCTCGATCCCCTCTTCCTTTTCGCTCATCTCTCTCCTTGTGAGGACCGCGTCGAGCTCTGCAGGGCTCCTGCCCGAGAGCGCGCTCAGAAACGAAGAGCCCCGCATCGAGGCGGGGCTCCTCCGGATAGCTCATCTATAACCCACCCGAGGGCATCAGGCCACCCGAGGCTCGCCGCCTCGGTCACGGTGTCGCAGCACGCGGCTCGGCGTTCGACCGGAAGGGGCGGCGTGCCACCGGGCTCCGCGCCAGCCCGGGAACGGGGCCCCCCTCAGCGCTCCTTCCTGTACAGCCTCATCGCGATGGGCGACGCCACGAGCACGATGGCGGCGGACGCCAGGAGGGTCCACAGCACCTCGCCCCCCGCCGGACGTCCATGCATCAGGTCGCGGGATGCGTTCGCCAGGTGCGTCACCGGGTTGCGCCCGACGAACGCCTGGAGCCACCCCGGCATCGTGCCCAGGTCGACGAAGATGTCGCTCGCGAACGTCAGCGGCATGAGGAAGAGGAAGCTGGTCGTCATGACCGACTCGGGCGCTCGAACGAGCATGCCCACGATGATCCAGAGCCACGACAGCGCGAAGCTGAAGGTCAGCACCAGCGCGAGCGCGAGGAGCACGCCGATCGCGCCGCCCTGCGGCCGGAACCCCAGGAGGAATCCCACCGCCAGGATCAGCGCCGACGCGATCGAGTAGCGGAACACGTCGCCCGCCAGCGCGCCGAGCAGCGGGGCGGGCTGCCACATCGGAAGCGAGCGGAAGCGGTCGTAGAGCCCCTTGCGGATGTCCGCGTTGAGCCCCACGCCCGTGTAGACGGTGATGAACAGGACCGTCTGCACCAGGACGCCCGGGAGCAGGTACTGGACGTACTGGCGCGGCGTGCCGGCGAGCGCCCCGCCGAAGATGAAGGTGAAGAGCAGTGTGAACATGATGGGCGTGACGGTCACGTCGAAGAGCTGGAAGGGGACGTGCTTGATCTTCAGCAGCGCCCGCCACGCGAGCGTCAGCACGGCCGACGGGTGCCGAGGCCGGGCGCGGCCGCGTACGGATGGCGAGGACCTCATGGGCTGGCGTTCATCCGCTTCGCCTCCAGTTGCATCGCCTCCGCCGGCCGGCCGGTGAGCGCCAGGAAGACCTCGTCGAGGCTGGGATTCCCGACCGAGACCTGAGCGACCTCGATCCCGCGCCTCGCTCAGCGCCGAGAGGATGACCGCCGCCTGCGCCGCCTTGTCGAGCCGCGCGGCGACCTCGGTCGGCTCCGACGCGGGCAAGAGGCCGTCGCCCAGCACCCGGGCGATGAGCCGCTGCGCCTCCGCTCGCTGGCCGGCGTCGACGAGACGCAGGTGGAGCGCGTTCGAGCCGACCGACGCCTTCAGCTCGCGGCTGGTGCCCTCGGCGATGACCCGACCGTGATCGATGACCGCCATGCGCTCCGCGAGCCGGTCCGCCTCCTCGAGGTACTGCGTCGTCAGGAGCACCGTGGTGCCCTCGGCCGCGATGCGGCGCACGAGGTCCCAGACCTGCGTGCGGCTGCGCGGGTCGAGGCCGGTGGTGGGCTCGTCCAGGAAGAGGATCTCCGGGATGGTCACCAGGCTCGCGGCGATGTCGATGCGGCGCCGCTCGCCTCCGGAATACGTCTGCACCTGCCGCCCGGCGGCCTCGGCCAGCCCGAACGCCCCGAGCAGCTCCGACGCGCGCTGCCTCGCGTCGCGCCACGACAAGCCGAGCAGCCGGCCCACCAGCACGAGGTTCTCCTGGCCGGTCAGGTCCTCGTCCACGGAAGCGTATTGCCCCGTCAGGCTCACCTTCCTGCGGACCGCCTCCGCCTCCCGTACGACGTCGTGACCGAGGACCGTCGCGCTGCCGGCGGTCGGCTGGAGCAGGGTGGCGAGGATGCGGATGGTCGTGGTCTTGCCGGCGCCGTTCGGGCCGAGCAGGCCGTAGACGGATGCCTCGCCGGATCCGGAGATCCACGCCGTCCAGCGCCCGGGTCGCGCCGAAGTGCTTGACGAGCCCGGTCGTCTCGATCGCGTTCGTCATCGCAGCGATAGGGGATAAGAGCTCCGGCCCCGATTCCCCCCCACCGGCCGGGGGTGCGGCAACGAGGGCAGTAAGCGAGTCGTTCGCCGAGAAGCCTCCGGAGCGCCCCTTCGCAGACCCGTCACGTGACGGAGGGAGGCGGGAGGCGTGCCTCGCTCACGCGGCGGCCCGCACATCCAACCGCGCGTTCGCGATCGCCACGCGTGCGGTCCGCGCGTCGACGCTGAGCGCGCCGGGGCCCGCCGCGCCGAGGGCGAGGAGGCCGCCCGCGATGGAGATGTTCTTGAGGAACTGGATCGTCTGGAGCTGCACCTCTGCGCCCTGGTACCCCCAGAACCCATGGAAGATCACGGTCACCGGCGCGAGGAAGGCCAGCAAGGCCGCCACGCCCCAGCGGGTCCGCCATCCGGTGAGGATGGAAAGGCCGCCGATGATCTCGAGGGCGACCGCGCCCGCGAGCAGGATCTCCGGGACGCCCTTGCTGCCCGCGTAGGCGACCGTCCCGCTCCAGCCTGCGAGCTTTCCGAACCCGCTCATCAAGAAGATCAACCCCAGCCCCAGACGCGCCGCGAGCAGCGCCACTCCCGCCTTCTTGTCCATTTTTCCGATGTACTCCGTTCCGCACGTCCGGGGAGGTGATCTCCGCGGGGGCGACGAGAGCAGATATAGGGTGTTGCCCCGTGAGCGACTAGACCAGCAAGTGGCAACAAATTGATGCGAATCAGGCAACAGTGGGACCGATCCGGATCGAGGTGTTCGCTCGCGTGGTCGGTGCGGCGCTTCACGGAGCATCGCCAGGCGAGTTCCGGAGTGGGCCTGGGAACCAAGCATCGAGAGGTGGAAGTGCTGGTCGTCGACGAGGTTGCGCCTCGAGCGTGCTGGTGGACTCCCGCTTGACGTGGCCGGGCGCCTGCCCTACTCCTCGGGCCCCGGATGAACGGCCCTCTCGACTCGCTCGTCGCCGACGGCGTCATCGACCAGATCGTCGCGCGCCTCAAGAGCGGCAAGGAGGCGGACGTCTGGCTGGTGCGCCACGCCGGAGAGATCGTGACCGCCAAGGTCTACCGGGCCCGGCATGTCCGGAGCTTCAAGAATGACGCTGCCTACAAGGAGGGACGCCAGGTCCGGAACTCCCGGACCCAGCGAGCGATGGATCGCGGCAGTCGTTTCGGCCGGGAAGCGGCCGACGATGCCTGGAAGACGAAGGAGGCAGACGCACTGTATCGCCTGCACGCGGCCGGCCTTCGTGTGCCACGGCCGGTGCTCTTCTACGAGGGTGTCCTGCTCATGGAGCTGATCGTGGATGAGCACGGTCATCCGGCGCCCCGGCTCGTGGACGCGCGGCTTGCGCCGGAGCAGGCGTCCCAGCTCTACGCAACGCTGCGAAGGCAGGCCGTCGGGATGCTCGCGTGCGATCTCATCCACGGTGACCTCTCCCCCTACAACGTGCTGGTCGGCGCGGATGGGCCGGTCGTGATCGATTTCCCGCAGGTCGTCGGGGCCGCTCACAACAGTCAGGCAGAAGCGTTCTTCTTGCGTGATCTACGCAACCTCCACCGGTTCTGCGCGGCGCTCGATCCCTCGCTCCGGGGCGGCGAGGCCGATGGCCGCGAGATCTGGCGGGCGTACGTCCGTCGCGAGCTGTCCGCGGACTTCGTCCCGACCGGCCGGCCAGTCGAGCCGCAGCGGCCGCTCCACGGCGGGCACCGGGCCCACGCGTCCGCTGGCGGGTCAAGGCCGATGCGATCGGGACCGCGGTCGCAGGCCGGGCCCCCGCCTCGCGGCGTCCACGCGGCCGGCTCGGCTCCCCGGAGCGGTGGCGGGCCAGCGGGTGGCGCTCGGTGGCACGCTCCGGCGCACGCGCAGAGCAGCCAGCGTCCGGAGCCGCCTGCCGCGGGCAGCGCACGGCGAGGGCGCGACCCGCGGCGCGGCGGATCCATGCCCGAGGTGATCCGGGTCGAGCGCCCGCCGCGCGGGACGGCCGGCGCGAGCGGGGGAGCGACCGGGGGTGGCACAGCCTCCGGCGAGAACCGCGTCGGTGGTGCGACGGGCAGGGAAGGGACGATGGGCCCGGGCCCCGGAGCTGGGCGGCGACGCCGCCGGCGCCGCCGGAGCGGCGGATAGCGGGCGCGCCTGGGAAAACTTTGTGGCGGTATTCTGGCTACTTCGCTCCAAGTCTGTTCTTGTCGTGTCCGGTGATTGCCCGGGAGGATCGCACATGGCGGCGACGACAAGATCAGAAGCAGCGCTGAAGGCAGCAGCAACCCGGAAGCGTCGCGCAGCGGCCAGGAAGGGCGCGGCGACCCGCAAGCGCAGGGCGGCGGCCAGGAAGGCTGCCGCGACTCGAAAGGCGCGCGCAGGCAGATAGGGTTCGGGGGCGATGGTCCCTGGGCTCTCGATGGGCTCTCCCGGCGCCCACCGCGGGAGAGCTTGGGCGCTCACGGTGGCCCAAGACAGCCGGTGAGCGCGAGGCGGGCGCAAAGCTCCTGGCGGCGGCGACCGGGATTGCTTCCCGCGCGAAGTCATCCGCACCTGGCGCCCGCGCTGAACGCCGGCCCCTCGGTGGCCGGCGTTCGCCGAAGCGGACGCGCACGAGGACCTGGCCGAAACGATGGGCGGCGCGTTCATCCGGTGCGCTTGCGCGACAGGACGACCAGCATGAGGTGGTCGGGCGAGGCGGGGACCGCGAGGTCGTAGGCGCCGAACGCGCGCTGCACGTCGAGGCCGCGGGCCGCGAGCACGGACCGGAGCTCGTCCAGGCCGTAGAGCCGCGTACCGCGGTGGCCGTCATCGAGGAACGTGTCGGGAATGGGCGGGAGCGGCTCACCGTACCGGAACGTGTGGCCGCGGTAGATCATCCGGCGGGTGGACTCCTGCCAGCGGAAGTCGGCCAGAGACAGCCGCTGCTTCCCCGCTTCCCAGTGGCGCTTCGGGAAGTGGTTGCGGGCGTGGTCGGCGCTGCAGACCGCCATGACGTGCTGACCGCCCGGGTGGAGCGCGGCGGAGATGACGTCGAAGAGGCGCAGGTTCTCCTGATCGGAGTCGAAGTAGCCGATGGCGCCGTCCGCCATGTTCAGGACCACGTCGAACGCGTCTCGGAAGGTGAGGTCCCGCCCGTCCGCCTGGACGAACTCGACCGGGAGCCCTTCCCTGGCCGCGGTGGCGCGGGCGTCCTGGATGTACGGCTCGGTGATGTCGACGCCCACCACCCGGTGGCCGCGCCGGGCGAACTCGAGCGCGTGGCGTCCGAAGCCGCAGGCGAGGTCCAGGATGCGCTCACCGCCCCGCAGGTCGAGGGCCTCGACGAGGAAGTCCACCTCCTCGGTGGTGTGCTCCACCCAGGACATCTCCTTGATATCGAGGCTCCAGTCCATTGGTCCTCCTGGCCAGGGGGTGTGGTCGGCCGCCTGGGAGCTCGAGGAGCAACCCGGTCGTATCGCCTGGCGATCGGAACGCTTCAGCCCAGCTGGCGCACAGCTCGTGGGCGAGGGACCACGACACTACGGGAGCGCGTCGAAGAAGCGCATCAGCGCCGGCGGCTCCCAGCTCTGCACCTCGTGCACGCCCGAGAACTGGCACCAGACCACCGGGTTCCCCGCGGCGCAGCCGGCATAGGCGAGGCACGGCGACGGGGCGACGCCGGCGGTGCTCGACCCGCACGAGTCGATCCCGACGAAGGTATCCCGGGCGCCGATGCTCTGCGGTAGGAGCGAGTCCTGGTCCCCGGTGGCCATCCAGACCGCCAGCTTCTGGCCATTGCACGTGCCCCGGGGCCCGAAGCCGGAGAGCGGCGCAATGGCCCGCACCACCCCGGCCCGGTGACAGCCCAGGTTGTTGCTCATGAACCCTCCGTAGCTGAACCCCATCACGAAGACGCGGCTCTCGTTCACGCAGGCCCCGGCCTCGATCCTCGCCAGCACCGCATCGAAGAAGGCGGTGTCCCGACCGTTCGCGTCTTCCCAGCCGGTCTGCCCGTTCGTCCCGACGAGCGCGTCCGGGTAGACGAACACGGTGGGGCCGGCAGCCGAGCTCTCGAGCTTCAGCCAGGTCAGCCAGCTCCGGAAGTCCGTGCCATTGCTGCCCATGCCATGGAAGGCGAAGACCACCGGGAGCGGGCCGCTCGCGCTTTGCGGGACCGAAAGCACGTAGGTGCGCACCACCCCTCCCACGTCGATGCTGCCGCCGGTCACGCCCCGGAGCAGCGTCCAATGGGCGCACCCGGCCGACGGCTGGTCCGGGCCCGACGGCGGATCCGGCGTCGACGGCGTGCCCGAGCTCGTGGAAGAGGTGCTCGCGCCGCAGGCCAGCAGGACGGCGAAGGCAAGGGTGGTCGCGGGCCTCATGGCGGCACCTCCGGATGGCGGCCCGGGCTGCCCATCGGCTCGGCGTCAGGCCTCACGCTCGCAACGGTGAGGCCATCAGGCGTTGCCAGGCCCTCCTGCTAGATCGCGGCGATGCCCTTGGCCGTCATGCTCCACCGCCCATCGACGTAGGTGAGCATGCCGAGATCCACGAGATGGCAGAGGGCCCTCTTGACGTCCTCTCGCTCCGGACGCGGCCGCTTCCGGGCCTCCGGGACGTGCCGAGTGGCGTCGTCGCTGGAAGGCTCGGCGCCTCCATTGGCGCGGTAGCAGATCCAGTCCAGCATCTCCTGCTCGGGCGCGACGACCAGGATGACGCGCTCCAGGTCATCGCTGCCAGAAGTGATCATCTTGTCGGTCATGGCTTCCCGAACCTCCGCTTCACTCCAGACTCGAGGGTCTCTTGGCACATGTTAGCACACTCCGTCTCATTCCGGTCTGGCAGGTGAGGTGCGGCAGAACGACGTGATGCGATGAGCTCCCCGCCCGATCTCCATCCGGTGGCGCGCCGCATCCTGGTGTCGTTCGAGTTGCACGACGTGGCCGCCTCCCGCAGATGCGGGCGGTCGCTCGGCGATCTCCGGGAGGTGGCGCGCGAGACGCCCTCGGTCCGTCACGGCGTCGTCGTCTGAGGAGCGGGAACCACTGTCCGTCACGGCGTCTTCGTCTGAGGAGCGGGAACCACGGCGATGGAGCTGGCCTTCTTGGCCTCGAAGTCGGCCAGGAGCTTCTTGGCTTTCCGCGTCGCCTGCTCGGTCAGCCTCGCTCCGGGATAGCTCCTGGCGTAGTCGTCGTAGAGCTTCGAGGCGGTGCGCAGCGCGCCCCGGGCTTCGGCGTCGGTTGCGGCTGCCCACTTCGCCTGCCGCTCCTTCTCCGCGGCTGCCTCGACCGCTGCCGCCCTGTACGTCCTGAGCTCGATCTGGGCGGCGGCCAGGGCTTCCCTGGTGTTGGCCAGCTCGTGGTTCATGGCGATGAAGGCGGGGCTGAGCTCGACCGGGTGCTCGTCGGGCTTCGGAAGCTCCGGCTGGTGGAGCGCCAGCACGACATAGAGGAAGCCCAGGATGAGCAGGGCGATGGTCTTGCGGTCTCCTTCACGGCGTCCTCCCGCGTGGCGGTTTCGCGAAAGGTGGCTGAACGAGCCAGGTCTCCCGAGCCGCCAGAGACGGTAGTGCCTCCATCGCGGCTCGGCGCCGTTTCCCGGGATACCGCCCGACAAGGGGAACGAGCTGCTCAATCCATCGGGGGCTAGGCGCTCGCCACGCCGGCGATTGGCGAGCCAAGCTGCATCCCGGACGGGGGTTACGGCCGAAGCCTCTCGATGATCGCGTCTGGAGAAGGTCAGCGACGAGCAGTGCGGCGGTTGACGTCGAGTCGCTGATTCCTCCGAAGTCAGGAACTGGGCTACGCGTCCCGAGCGGCGGAAGAGCCCTGGGCCGGCAGGCGAAGCGCCGGACTCGCCCGGTGGACCTTGCGCCCCCGCGAACCCACCAACCTCATGAGGCCAAGGATCGCCGCCACGGTCGCCAGATAGACCACGAGCTGCGCTCCAGTGGGCCGATCCGTGTACCCGACCAGCGAGTGAAGGAGTCGCCCCGGAAGGCTCTCCTCGGGCAGCAGCCAGGAGGAGTCCCAGACCGTGCTCGTCAGCATCTGGGCGCGGCCCGCCTGCTGGAGGAATGCAATCGACTGGGCCGCCAGGCCCGCCGCCAGGAAGGTGATGAGGGCCGCGGTCACCGAGAACAGATGCCGGATGGGGACGGACGCGAGGCCCAGATACACGACACCGGCCAGTGCCACGCCGGCGAGCAGGCCGGCGGCGCCGCCGGCCATCATGCTCACGGCGGAGGCGTCGCCCGACACCGCCACACCATAGAGGAACAGGACGATCTCCAATCCTTCCCGGAGCACCGACACGCCGCACACGAGCCCGAGCGCGGCGAGCGGCCTTCTCCCGGAGGCGACCGCGGCCCCGAGCTGACGTGCCGCCGCGGCCATGTCGCGCCCGTGCCCTGCCATCCAGACGTTGTGCCAGGCCAGCATGGCGACGGCGACGAGGAGCACGCCGGCGTTGAACAGCTCCTGGCCCGTCCCCTGGAAGAGAGATGCGAGCTGCCCCGCGAAGGCGGCGACCAGGCAGGCGCCGGCCACACCCGAGACGACGCCGCGACCGACCCAGAGCCCGCGCCGGGGAACGCCCTTCGTCGCGGCGAGAACGATGCCGACCACCAAGCCGGCCTCGAGGATCTCACGGAAGACGATGACTGCGCTGGCGAGCATGGAGCATCACTCCGCGATGACCACGCCGCGAGCGGTGCCCTCGTGGTACTCGCCGACGAACGGGTAGCGTCCCTTGTCCAGGGGCCGGATCCGCACCGAGGCCGACTTCTTGCCTGCGATGACCTTCTCGACCTTGAGAGCCTTGGAGTCGAACTCCTCCGGGGTCGAGTCCTCGTTCCTGACGTTCACGACGACCGGTCTTCCGGCGGGGACGCGGAGCTCGGTCGGGGAGAAGCGGTGGTCCCTGAGGCTCAGCTCCACGACCGTCGCGTCATCGGCGAGCGCAGTCCGCCAGGCGAGGGCGCCTACGGCGAAGAGTGACGAGAGCAACAACGGCCTGAGCACGGGTTGGAGCCGAGCCATCCGGTGAACACCCTCCAGGGGTGGATGTCGTATCGCGAACGATACTGAGTCTCATTCGCTATAATACGTTTCTTCCCGCGGAGTCAACCCGAGGACATGGAGGGGCGGGGTTCATGGACGGGGTCCTCACCCTCGCCGCCGCGAATGTCCTTGGCGTGCTGGCGGCATCCGCTTCGGCTCCAGGGCAGTCGCCCGGACCGGGCATCCACCCGGCCTCACGCGGGCGGGGCGCCCGACCGCTTCGCCTCCATGAGCATCATCGCCCAGGCGCCCCTCGCCCCCCCCGCGAAGCGTACGCCGACGGTGGAGGTGCTCCCGGACCTTGCGGTCCAGCAGACCACGCCGCGAAAGGTGACGGCTCGGCTCCCGGCGCCGAGGCGGATGTCCAGCTCGGTGCCGATGACCGCGGGGACCGGGCCCGACCAGGCCAGGCCGCATCCGTTCTCCGATACGGAGAACGTGGTCATGTAGGTCGGCCCAGCGGGACCGTGAACGACTACGGGTATCGTCGCGAGGAGGCGCGGGATACGATTCTGGTACTTGACCACCTCTCCGCGCGCGACCGCAAGGAGGCGTTCCAGCGCGCGCAGCCGCATGTCATCGGGCACGAGCTCGATGCGGTGAAGGTTTTCATGGCGGCTGGCGCTTGCGACGCGCCCGGTGATCGTCGCGGCGACGCCGCGACCGATGGCGGTGATCTGCGCCGCAACCCGTTGCCGCACGCGCAGCGGCTCGGGCGTCTGCAGCACGAGCCGTCGCGAGTCGGTTCGCCACGCCGCGACGAGCTCGTCGGGGTGCAGTCGTACGTCGATGGAAAACACCCCTGCGCTCGGGGAAGGCAGCATCCGATGGTCCTCGATAAAGGAAACGGTGGAACGTGAACCGGCCGTATCAGAGCAGGGTTCGCTACCGGTGGAAAGGCCTGATGAAGGCGCGGGACCTACCTATGCCGTCGTGCCGCGGTTCGCGTAGAGCGGCCCGGTCCAAGGAGGTGGCGGCTGCCTTCGACGCGGGAGACCGAATCCGTCAACCACGAGGATGAGGGTTTCGAGCCCGTCGCGCCGAAGAGGAAGAAGCCCCGGAGCGAGCGGGGCTCTTGACTGGAGGATGCGCCCTCGATGGGCTCGGCGTCGCGGACCTTGACGCCGGCCTGGCGTTCTACCGTGACCACCTGCCGGCGCACGCCCTGGAGCGCCCACCGTTCCAGGAGCCGCTCGAGACCGCGGCGCGGCCGGTGACGGGTATCCTCCCAGAGCCCGGTGAACCTGAGCCACCGGCCCCATCCGGGCGCCGATGACCCGGTGGCGGCCAGCGCATGGTTCGCACTTCCTATGAACTGCCAGGGACGTTAGCGGCCACCTGAGCCAGTGCCTCGCGAACCCGGCGGCTCAATGACTCGGGAGTGAACGGTTTCTGGAGGAAGAGGGCCCCCGGCGTGAGGGCGCCGTGGCTGACGATAGCATCGTCCGAGTACCCGGACATGAAGAGTGTCGCGATACCCGGGACCTGCGCTGCAACCTGTCGTGCCACCTCCTGCCCGCTCCCGCCAGGCATGACGACGTCGGTGAGGACGAGGTGGATTGCAGCCGGATGTGCCCGGATGACGTCGAGGGCCTCGGCCATGCCCCGCGCCGACAGCACCTCGTAGCCCTCCTTCTCCAGGCAGCGTACGGCGGTGCGGCGCACTTGGTCGTTGTCCTCGACAACGAGAATCGTCTCGCCAGTGCGCGCACCACCGGGAGACCCGGCGACGCGCACTGGGATAGCTTTCCGCTGCTTGCCGGCTCTCGGCAGGTGGACCGTGAAGGTGGTCCCGCGACCGGGCTCGCTGTACGCCGAGATGTTGCCGCCGCTCTGCTTTGCGATGCCGTAGACCGTGGAGAGGCCGAGCCCGGTGCCCTTGCCCGGGGCCTTCGTGGTGAAGAATGGCTCGAAGACCCGACCCAGGGTGGTCGCGTCCATGCCGCACCCGGTGTCGGAGACGGCCAGGAGGACGTAAGCGCCGGCCTGCACCCCAACGGCACGCGCGGCGTCCTCGAGATCGAGGTCGACGTTCGCGGTCTGAATGGTGAGCCGCCCACCGTCGGGCATGGCGTCCCGGGCATTCACCGCGAGGTTGAGGAGCAACTGCTGGAGCTGCCCCTCGTCGGCCTCAACCTGCCACAGGCCGTCGGCGAGGTCCTTCTGGAGGATGATGTCCTCGCCGAGGACCCGCCGCAGCAGCTTCTCCACTTCGATGACGAGGGCGTTCAGGTCGAGCACCCGCGGATCGAGCACCTGGCGCCGGCTGAAGGCCAGGAGCTGGCGCGTCAAGCCCTGCGCCTGCTCGCCGGCCGTCAGGATGCTGTCGAGGTCCTCCCGGAGCTGCGAACCCGCAGGGATAGCCTCCCCGGCGAAGGTGGCCGCGCTGAGGATCACCGTCAACAGGTTGTTGAAGTCGTGGGCCACGCCTCCCGCGAGGAGCCCCACGGCCTCCAGCTTCTGGGAGATCCGCAGCTGCTCCTCGAGGTCCCGGTGCACCTTCTCGGATCGCTTGCGCGCCGTGATGTCACGCACGTTGCACTGAATGACGTTCTGGTTGTCGACTCGGTAGACGTTGCTGACGAACTCGACGTCGATCTTGCGGCCGTCGCGCGCCTCCAGTGGCAGGTCTTCGTAACGAACGAACTCATGTGCCTGCAGGTCAGCGAACGAGGCCTTGGAAGCGGCGGCGTCCTTGAACGGACCGATCTCCCACAGGTGCTTGCCCAGGAAGTGTTCGCGCGAGTAGGCCGTCAGCTCGACCAGGAACGGGTTGACGTCGACGATCGTCCCGGCGTTCGCGTCGAGGATCAGGATCCCGTCCTTGGCGGCCTCGAACAGGCGGCGGTATCGGGTCTCGGACGCTCTCAAGGCGCGGCCAGCCTCCTTGCGCTCGGTGATCTCGGTCATGGTGCCGATGAGGAGGCGGCGCGCGTTCTGGTCCGTGTAGACCGTCCGGCGGGTCAGGAGGGCGTGCTCGTGCCCGGAGCTGTCCGTGATGTGCTCCTCGGCCTCGCTGGCGCCGCCGGAGGCGAATGCGGTGTCATCCCCCGCCCAGAAGGCATCGGCCTGGTATTTCGGGTAGAAGTCGTGATCCGTCTTCCCGAGCAGCTCCTTGCGCTCGTGACCCATCAGCCTGCAGAAGCTGTCGTTCAGCAGCACCCATCGGTGCTGGTCGTCCTTCACGAAGACGGGGCTCGGCAGCGCCTCGACGATTCCGCCAACCAACGCGGCGAGCGCCTCAGGATCCATACCGGTTGCTGATGATAGTGGAACGCCGTTCGTCAGGTCGATGCTACCCCTAACCGGGCAGTCTGCTACCTGCGAGCTCGGCCAGAAGCGCCGTCAAGCCCGGTCGCCAGCCGCCGAGGGGAGGGCGCCCCTCGCGCAGCCGACGATGAAGCCCGAGCAGAGGTCCGGGACAGCACTGACGCCCTGCGCCGCTCCGGCACGATGGTCTCTCCGCTGGCGAGCATCGAAACCAGGGCGGCGATCTTCCGGGCCCGCCCGGCGGCGGTCTTCATCTGGTTGGTCCGGAACGCCAGGGCGAACAGGTTCATCCTGCCGAGGGCGCGGAAGGTCCGGAGCGCGCGAGGGTCTGCCTCGATGGCGGCGCGCAGGTCAGCGGGGATGGTCGCCCGGGTGGCGTTGCGCACGGGGGCGTAGGCTGCGTCCCACCGGCCGTCTGCCTTGGCGGCGTCCACCTGCCGCTGTCCGTGCACGGTCATGCGGCCGGCCGCGGTCAGCCGGGCGACGTGCTGCCGGTTGATCTGGCTCCAGATGCTGTTCGCCCGCCGGGGCGTGTAGCGCTGCAGGTACGAGCTCTCATCGAAGCTCTTGCGGATGCCGTCGATCCAGCCCCAGCACAGCACCACCTCCAGCGCTTCGGCCGTGGTGACCGTGGCCAGGCCCGAACCCTTCTTGAAGATGCGGACCCAGAGCTCGGTCTCGCGATCGTGGTTCGCGGAGAGCCAGGTCTCGAACGCCTTCGCGTCCCGGAAGGACCGGATCTTCCTCGGATCGGGAAACGAGCGTGCCAAGGGTCTCCCCGGTGCCATGAGCATAGGCGAGGAGCGCGGCGGTGGCCTGCGGCACTAGGTGAAGAGGCGCTCCCAGATCGAACGGAAGCTCCGGAGTGCCTGCATGGGGCCTGAACGTGATGCGCGCGGCGCTACCGTCATGCTACTGAGGCGGCCATGCGAGTCGTGATCATCGGCGGAAGCGGACATGTCGGAACGTACCTGGTGCCGCGATTGGTCGCGGCCGGCCACGAGGTGGTCGCGGTCAGCCGCGGCCGTCGCGATCCTTACCAGGCGCACCGGGCGTGGGCGGCGGTCGAGCAGCACACGATCGATCGGGCGGCGGCCGAAGCGTCGGGGACGTTCGGCGCGCAGATCCGCGAGCTTCGGCCGGACGTCGTGATCGACATGATCTGCTTCACCCTCGACAGCGCGCGGCAGCTCGTCGAGGCGCTTGCGCGGCACCGTGCAGCACTTCCTGCACTGCGGCACGATCTGGGTGCACGGTCCCAGCGTCGGTCGTGCCGACGACCGAAGACGCAGCCGCGCCGGCCGTTCGGCGAGTACGGCATCCAGAAGGCGGCGATCGAGGCCTATCTGCTGGACGAGGCGCGGCGCGCCGGCTTTCCGGCGACGGTGCTGCACCCGGGGCACATCGTCGGGCCGGGCTGGGCGCCGCTCAACCCCGCCGGCCACTTCAACCCCGGCGTCTTCACGCAGCTGGCGCGCGGCGAGGAGCTGGCGCTGCCGAACCTGGGTCTGGAGACGGTGCATCACGTGCACGCCGACGACGTGGCGCAGGCATTCGATGCAGGCGCTCGCGCACTGGAGCAGCCGCCGTGGGCGAGAGCTTTCACGTGGTGTCGCCCGCGGCGCTCACGCTGCGCGGCTATGCCGAGGCGGTCGCAGGGTGGTTCGGGCAGCCGCCGCGGCTGCGATTCCTGCCGTGGCCGGAGTGGCGCGCGGCGGTCGCGGAGGCGGAGGCGCAGCGCGACCTGGGATCACATCGCGCACAGCCCGAACTGCAGCATCGCCAAGGCGGAGCGCCTGCTGGAGTACCGGCCGCGCTACACATCGCTTCAGGCCGTCCATGAGGCGGTGCAGTGGCTGATCCAGGACGGGCAAGTGCGGCTTCCGGAGCGGTAGGCCGCGATGCGGCAGCGGGTCGAACGTCGCCGGCGCTGCTTGAACGGGCGCGCATACCGTCGCTGGCCCGGCTCATGGAACGGCGGCGTCGAAGCCACAGGTTGTGGGTCTGCGGCCAGGCACACCTCGTCCGACCGCGGCCTGGCCGGCGGCCGCAGCGAAGCGCTGCCGGTACTCGGCGGGCGTGATCCCGAGGTCGTGCGTGAAGGCGCGCCAGAGCGTGCTCTGGTCGCCCAGCCCCGTCCGCGCGGTGACGTCCTTGAGGGGCAGGGTGGTCTCCTCCAGCAGCCGCCGCGCCTCGGCCAGCCGGAGGCGTCGCACCATCTCGGCGGGTGACTCGTCGAGGTGCTCCCGGCACCAGCGGCTGAGCGTACGGGGGCTCATCCCCACCTCCGAGGCGATGCGCTCCACCGGAAGCGCCTCGTCGATGTGCTCGAGCACGAAGGTGGAGACGTCGCGCAGCCGAGGCGGCTCCCGCTCCTGGCGGCGCAGCGCGGAGCTGAACTGCGCCTGGTGCCCCGAGCGCCGCAGGAAGAGGACCATGCGCTTGGCCACGCTCATCGCCAGCGTGTGGCCGTGGTCCTCCTCGACCAGGGCCAGCATCAGGTCGATGCCCGCGGTCAGGCCCGCCGAGGTCCACACGCCGCGGTCCTTCACGTAGACCCCGTCGTCGACGACGCGGACGGCGGGGAACCGCGTCCGCAGCGCGTCGAGCTGCATCCAGTGGGTGGTGGCCCGGCGCCCGTCGAGGATCCCCGCCGCCGCCAGAGCGAAGGCGCCGGTGCAGATCGACACCACCGTTGGGATCCGTGGGCGATGCCGGCGCAGCCAGGGGACGAGCGGCGCCTGGTCCACGGGGATCGGGTCCGCGGCCGAGGCGCCCGCCACGACCACGACGTCGGGAGGGTGGTCGAGCCTGGAGGGGAGGGGCCTCAGCCCGCCCAGGGCCAGGCCGTAGCGGGTGCGGATGGCGGGGGCGCTCGGGCCGAAGGCCTCGAGCTGGTAGGCCTCGCGGCCGAGGAGATCGTTGGCGTGGCCCAGCACCTCCCATGGACCTGCGACGTTGATCATCGACGTGCGGGGGACCACCAGGAACCAGACCCGCTTGGCCGAGCGCGCCATGTCCTGATCGTGATGGGCGGTGGCCGGAAATGCAAGCTGTTTGTCCGTTGGGCCTACCGGGGCCGCGATATCTCATGAGCCAAGGAGGAAGTGAGCATGGTCCGGATCGGCATCAACGGGTTCGGGAGGATCGGCAGGATGGCCTTCCGCGCGGCGCTCGAGCGGGAAGACGTCGAGGTGGTCGCGATCAACGACCTCCTCGAGCTACCGCACCTCGCCTACCTGCTTCGGTACGACTCGGTGCGCGGCAAGCTGGGACAGCCGGTGTTGGCGCGGGATGGCGCCCTGGCCGTCGGCGACCGGCGCGTCCGCGCCACCGCCG
Source organism: uncultured Pseudomonadota bacterium (assembly GCA_963736345.1). Lineage (GTDB taxonomy): Bacteria > Myxococcota > Myxococcia > Myxococcales > Anaeromyxobacteraceae > Anaeromyxobacter. The sequence goes on from CAVTOU010000021.1 coordinate 296,492, forward strand.
CCAGGGATCCGGCGGACGCAGCCTGGGGGGATCTGGGCGTCGACGTGGTGATCGAGTCGACCGGCATCTTCCTCACCCGGGAGAAGGCGGAGGCCCACCTGCGGGCCGGCGCCCGGCGGGTGATCCTCTCGGCCCCGCCCAAGGACGACACGCCCATCTACGTCCACGGCGTCAACACCCATCGCTATGCGGGGGAGCCGATCTTCTCGGCCGCTTCCTGCACCACCAACTGCCTGGCCCCCGTGGCCAAGGTGCTCCACGAGACCTTCGGGATCCGGCGCGCGCTCATGACCACGGTCCACGCCACCACCGCCAGCCAGAAGACCGTGGACGGAGCTTCGGGGAAGGCCTGGCGCTTCGGCCGCGGCATCCTGGAGAACATCATCCCGGCCTCCACCGGCGCGGCCAAGGCCGTGACGCGGGTGCTGCCGGAGCTCCAGGGCAAGCTGACGGGGATGGCGTTCCGCGTCCCGGTTTCCGACGTCTCGGTGATCGACCTGACCGCCGAGCTGGTTCGCGAGGCGACCTACGCCGAGATCTGCGCGGCCATGAAGGCCGCCTCCGAGGGCTCGCTCCGGGGGGTCCTGGGCTACACCGAGGACGACGTGGTCTCGACCGACATGCGGGGCGAGGCCTGCACCTCGGTGTTCGACGCGAAGGCGGGGCTCCAGCTCGATCCCACGTTCGTGAAGGTGGTGGCCTGGTACGACAACGAATGGGGCTACGCCAGCAAGCTCCTCGATCTGGCGGTCCGGGCGGCCGGGGTCTGACCCGCGTGCCAGCCTCCCGAGGTCAGGAAAGAAGAGGGGCCGGAGCGCATCGCTCCGGCCCCGTGCTTTCACGGACGGATCCGCTCAGTTGCAGGCGACGCCGACGGCGTTGCCGGACACCTGCAGGTAGTCGACATTGGCGAACTCACCGTTTGAGGTCGCTTCCAGGCGGATCGTGTTCACGCCCGCGTTCAGGGTCACGGTGAACGAGACCGTCGTCCAGGTGGTCTTGGATGCGGTCCTTGGGAACGAGGCGGTCGGGGAGACCGTGGCGCCGTTCACCTTGATGGCGCCCGTCGTCACCACGCCGGAGGCGCCGTTCTCGTACCGGAAGGTCAGGGTGAAGGTGCCGGCCGAGGGGGGCTCACCGACCAGTTGACACCCTTGCCCGCCGAGTTGGAGATGTTCGCGTAGCCGGCGCCGGTATAGCCGGCGTCGCTCGTCGAGATGGAGCCTTCGACGCGGCAGAAGCCGGCGGTGTTCTCCTGGATGGTGGACCCGCCGGCGCTCGCCGAGATGGTGCACGTCCCGGTCGTCACGGCGCTGTCGGTCATGCCGGAGGCGCAGGCGATGGCGCGCAAGGTGGTGGTGCTGGCGACCCTCACCGGGCCGCCGTAGATCGTGCCGGTGGAGCAGGTGGGGTTGGTGCTGCCGGTGGTGTAGCGGATCGTCGCGCCGCTGGTCGAGGTCATGGCGACGGATTGGGCGGTCGAGTACGTGCCGGGCCCGGGGGTGAAGACGGGGGCGGCGACCTGCTGCGGCGTGCTGCCGCCGCCACAGTCGGTGATGCCGAGCTTGCCCACGCCGGCGCAGTTGGTCACATGCGTCTTCACGTCGGCGACCGGGGTGAGGTTGTAGCTGTATGGAGGATTGTAGGTGATGGTGGACTGGGCGCTGGGGCCGGCGATCACCACTCTCGCGCAAGCGGCGCCCTCGCGGGTACAGATCGTGAAGCTTTTCTGGACGCCTCATCCACGATCCGCCGGTTTCGGAAGCCGCGCGGCGAGCGTAGGTTATCGACCGTGTTCCGGGAGTGGAGCCCCCAGGAGGACGAAGATGCAGAAGCGCACGCTTGGAAAGAGCAACCTCGAGGTCTCGGCCATCGGCCTGGGCTGCATGGGGATGAGCTTTGCCTACGGCACTCCGCCCGACCGGAAGGAGATGATCTCGCTTCTCCGTGCGGCGGTGGAGCGCGGGGTCACGTTCTTCGATACGGCGGAAGCCTACGGCCCCTTCACGAACGAGGAACTGGTCGGCGAGGCGCTCGCGCCGTTCCGGAGCCAGGTTGTCATCGCTACGAAATTCGGGATGAAGCTCGGCACCACCGCCATGGACAGCCGGCCCGAACACATCCAGGAGGTCACCGAGGCGTCGCTCAGGCGCCTGAAGACCGGTGTCATTGACCTCCTCTACCAGCACCGCGTCGATCCGGACGTTCCCATCGAGGACGTCGCGGGCACGGTGAAGGAGCTGATCCGGCAGGGCAAGGTCAGGCACTTCGGCATGTCGGAAGCTGGGGTGAAGACGATCCGCCGTGCGCACGCCGTGCAGCCGGTCAGCGCGGTCCAGAGCGAGTACTCGCTCTGGTGGCGGAAGCCCGAGGAGGAGTTGCTCCCGACGCTCGAGGAACTCGGGATCGGCTTCGTGCCCTTCAGCCCGCTCGGCAAAGGCTTCCTGTCGGGCAAGATCGACGAGAAGACGACGTTCGAGAAGAGCGACTTCCGGAACATCGTCCCCCGGTTCACGCCGGAGGCCCGCAAGGTGAACCAGGCGCTCGTCGATCTGCTCGGCGAGGTCGCGCGACGGAAGAATGCCACCACCGCGCAGATCGCGCTCGCCTGGATCCTGGCGCAGAAGCCCTGGATCGTCCCCATCCCGGGCACGACGAAGTTGAGCCGGCTCGAGGAGAACCTTGGCGCAGTGAACGTCCAGCTCACGCCCGAGGACCTGCGCGTCATCGACGGCGCCGCCTCGAAGATCCAGATCGAGGGCGCGCGTTACCCCGTGGAGCTAGAGAAACGGACCGGGCTGTAGTTCGTGCCTCGTCCTCGAGGAGGTCTTCCAACATGGACATCAAGCAAAGCGGCTCACAGCCGTCGGGCAAGGGGCCAGCCGAGTACTTCAGCGGGAGCGTCCGCGTCGATCCCCTGTTCCAGGCGCCGGCTCCTGCTCGCGGGTTCGGCGCGAGCGTGACCTTCGAGCCCGGCGCACGAACGGCCTGGCACACGCATCCACTGGGTCAGACGTTGATCGTGACGGCCGGCTGCGGGCTCGTCCAGAGCTGGGGAGGCCGCGCGAGGCAGATCCGCCCGGGTGACGTGGTCTGGTTCCCTGCTGGCGAGAAGCACTGGCACGGCGCCATGCCCGGCGTCGCCATGACGCACATCGCAATCGTGGAGGCCCTCGACGGCAAGAGCGCCGACTGGCTGGAGAAGGTCAGCGACGAGCAGTACCAGGCCGCAGCGAAGTCGTCGGAGCAGGAGAGCCCCAGAGGACGAGGAGTAACGCAATGAGAGGAGCAGTCATTCATGGGCCGCGCGACGTTCGTTTCGAGGAGCGCGCCGCGCCGACGATCGAGAAGCCGACGGACGCGATCATCCGGATCTCCGCGGCGTGCGTGTGCGGGTCCGACCTGTGGCCCTACCGCGGCGCCAACCCGATCACCGAGCCGACGCCGATGGGGCACGAGTACTGCGGGGTCCTCGAGGAGGTGGGGAAGGCGGTGACCTCGGTGACGCCGGGCCAGTTCGTGATCGGGTCGTTCTTCGCCTCCGACAACACCTGCCCGCACTGCAAGGCCGGCTACCAGACTTCCTGCCAGCACCGGGAGCTGGTCGGTGGCGCGCAGGCTCCGTACCTGCGGGTGCCGCTCGCAGACGGCACGCTGGTGCCCACGCGGGAGAAGCCGTCCCCCGAGCTCGTCCCCGACCTGCTCACGCTCTCCGACGTCATGGGTACCGGCTGGTTCGGCGCGGAGGCGGCCAACGTGAAGCCCGGCGCCACGGTCGTGGTCGTCGGCGACGGCGCGGTCGGTCTGCTGGGGATCCTCTCGGCCCGGGAGATGGGCGCCGAGCGCATCATCGCGATGAGCCGGCATCCGACCCGTCAGAAGCTCGCCCGCGACTTCGGCGCGACCGAGATCGTGACGGAGCGCGGTGACGAGGGCGTGGCCCGGATCCAGGAGCTGACCCGCGGGATCGGCGCGGACGCCGTGCTCGAGTGCGTGGGCACCCCGGAGGCGATGCAGCAGGCGATCCGGTCCACCCGTCCCGGCGGCACCGTCGGGTACGTCGGCGTTCCACACGGCGTGTCGCTGGACGGCCAGGCGCTGTTCTTCGCGCACGTCCGGCTCTTCGGAGGCCCGGCGCCGGTCCGGCGTTTCCTGCCCGAGCTGATCGATCTCGTCCTGAAGGGGAAGATCCACCCCGGCAAGGTCTTCGACCTGACGCTGCCGCTCGAGCAGGTGGCGGAAGGCTACCGCGCGATGGATGAGCGCCGTGCGATCAAGGCGCTCCTTCGCCCGTGATGACACCGGACGGAGTCCGAATGGCGAACGTCCCCGTCCTCGGCGCGAACGGGCAGCTCGCCCGAAACACGACCCGGTGGTTTCTGCAGAAGACGGATGCGAGGCTGACGCTCTACCTTCGCCGCGCCAGCCGGCTGCGGAACCCGGATCCCGAGCGCGTCCGGATCGTGGAAGGCGACGTGCTCGACCTACCGACCCTCGAGGTGGCAATGGAGGGCCAGGACGTGGTCTACGCGAACCTGGCCGGCCCGATGAAGCAGCAGGCCGAGCGGATCGTCGAGGCCATGCACGCCGCTGGCCGGAGACGACTCATCTTCATCAGCTCGATGGGGATCTATGGGGAAGTGCCGGGGGAGCGGTACCGCAGCATCCTGGATCCCTACCGCGACTCGGCGGCCGCCATCGAGGCCTCGGACCTGGACTACACGATCCTGCGACCAGGGTGGTTCACGGCCGACGAGGAGGTCGCGTACCAGCTCACGCAGAAGGGCGAGCCGTTTCGAGGACACGACGTGTCGCTGAACAGCCTGTCCGATCTGATCGTGAAGCTGGCGCTCACACCGGGGTTGGAGAGCCGGCGAAGCCTGGGCGTGAGCCGGAGGTGAACTGGAACATGGCGCGCTCGCGTTCTCGTCTTCGCAGCACCGGTGGGTCGACGACGCGGCCCTACGTGATCTGCCACATGGCCACGTCGGTGGACGGGCGCATCGTGCCAAGTGGCTGGCCGGCCCTGCGCGAGCTCACCGTGCAGTACGAGCGCACCGCCGCCTCGTTCGACGCGGACGCCTGGATCATCGGGCGCATCTCGATGGAGCCGTATGCCGGGAACGCGAGGGTGCCGACCGGCCGGGGCGGCGCGGCCGTGCCGAGAGAGGACTTCATCGCGCGCGCCGACGCGCGGTCGTACGCCATCGCCGTGGATCCCTCCGGCAAGCTCCGGTGGGAGACCGGTCGCATCGACGAGGACCACGTCGTCACCGTCCTGACCGAGCAGGTCTCCGACCGCTACCTCGCGTTCCTCCGCGCCAAGGGCGTCTCCTACCTTTTCGGGGGAAAGCACCGGATCGATTTGCCGACCGTCCTCCGCAAGCTGCGGGGCCGTCTCGGCATCCGGCGTCTGCTCCTCGAGGGCGGCGGCAAGATCAACGGCTCGTTTCTGGCGGCGGATCTGATCGACGAGCTGAGCGTCCTCGTGGTGCCGGTGGCGGACGGCGGCATGGCAATGCCCACCCTGTTCGACGCCGTGGAGGGCCCCGGTCCGGGCCGCCGTCTGCGGCTGCTCCGCGTCGAGCGCCGCAGCGGCGACCTGCTCTGGGCCCGGTACCGCGTGGTGCGCTCGGCCTGATGTTGGCGCTGGCGGAACCTCGTCCGGTCGTGTAGGCAACCTTCACGATGGCCTTCACACCGCTCAACGCCCTGAACTCCTTCCTCGCCGTGGCCCGCAAGCGCAGCTTCGCGGCGGCGGCCAGGGAGCTCGGCGTCTCGACCTCCGCGCTGAGCCAGTCCGTTCGACAGCTCGAGTCCCGGCTCGGGGTGACGCTGCTCACCCGAACCTCGCGGACCGTGGCCACGACGGAGGCCGGTCAACGGCTGCTGGAGAACGCAGGGCCCGCCGTGGAGCAGGCGCTCGAGTCGTTGAAGACGGTGTCGGCCCGACCGGGCGAGGTCACGGGCCGGGTCAGGCTCTCGGTCCCGACCGCCGCGGTTCCGCTGGTCCTCGCGCGTCTCCTGCCGCGCTTCGCCGAGCGGCATCCGAAGGTGGAGGTCGAGGTCTTCGTCGAGAACCGGTTCGTGAACATGGTCGCCGAGGGCCTGGACGCGGGTATCCGCCTCAGCGAGGCCATCGAGCGCGACATGGTGCAGGTCCGCCTAACGGAGCCGGGGCGCTTCGTGGTCGCCGGCGCACCCTCGTACCTGGAGCGGCGCGGCACACCGCAAGAGCCCCGGGATCTGCTGGACCACGCCTGCATCTGTATCCGCTCGTCGACCAGCGGAGCACGCTACGCGTGGGAGCTGGAGCGCGGGAAGAAGTCGTGGCGCGTCCCCGTCCAGGGACCTGTCACGACCAACGACCCGGAGCTCATGCGGGCCTTGGCCGTCGAGGGGATGGGGCTCGTCTATGCCTTCGAGCCGCAGATCGCCGACGAGCTGCGTCGCGGGAGCCTGCGTCTCGTGCTCGAGCCGTACGCGGCGGCGGTGCCCGGGTTCTTCCTCTACTTCCCGAGCCGGGCACAGGTGTCCCCGGCACTGCGCGCGTTCGTCGCCACGGCACGAGCGGTGATGGCCGGGGAGTCCGAGCCGAAGGTCCGTGGGCGGTGAGGTCCGGCTTGAGTTCAGCTGGTCAGCGCGCCGCTGGTGCGACCAAGAGTTGAAGGACCCGGGTTGTGGGCCCGAGGGTCCGAAGAACAGAAAATCCCCGAGAATCCGTTTTCCGCTCAGACCCAATCCACTTTCGCCTCGGGCGAACCCCTATCGTGCCAAATCGAAAGTGGTCGGTGTTTGGAGTGCGAGCGTAAGGCGCATGCCGCTGTCGAGCATTCGCTCGGCCTGGGGACCCACGTAGTACGCCTTGATTCTCTTGAATCGCTTTCGAATCTCGAGTCTCGACTCCCGTAGAAGCGCAAGAGAGTCAGGATGGGACGACACGGCGCCGAATTTTCCGTACAGCAGTACCGCGTCGCCCCAGGCGGTCTCAGCTCGGTCTTCGCCGAGAATGGATTCGTGAACATCGTCGCCGAGGGCTACGACGCCGGCATCCGCCTCTCCGAGGCCATCGAGCGCGACATGGTCCAGGTCCGGCTGACGCTGCCGGGGCGGCTCGTCGTCGCGGCCGCGCCGGCGTACCTGGAGCGTCGCGGCTCGCCGCGCGGGCTGCCGACTCGTGGGGGACTGGAAGAAGGCCGGCAGCTTCGGCGTGAGCGGTCTTCCCCTGGTCATCTGTTCCTCGCGCCTGGGTTCTCCACGCGAGTTGAGCGGAGGCTAGCCGTCGGGGGCGTGAGCGCGCTCGGCCGACCTCCGATGTCGAGTGGACGTGCGTCCCCTTCGCCCCTACAAGGGCGTGCCGCGACGCATGCGATTTCCACCCGATACAAGGGGCTGGAACAGCTTCCCCCCTTACACACCCCTGTGAGCGCGTCGATGTCGGCCACCGGCGGAGTCCTAGCCACGCGTCGCTCCAGGAGACGTTCATGCAGGCCATCGTTCAAGACGCCTATGGAGCAGCCGACGTGCTGCATCTTAGGGAGATCGTCCGGCCGCCGGTTGGCGCGGATGAAGTGCTGATTCGCGTTCACGCGGCCGGGGTCGACTTCGGCGTGTGGCATCTGATGGCGGGCCTTCCGTACGCGGTGCGGCTCGTCATGGGGGTGCGCAAGCCCAGGAACCCGGTTCGCGGCTTGGAAGTCGCCGGGGTCGTCGAAGCGGTTGGGGTGAATGTGACCGCGTTCAAGCCTGGTGACGAGGTGTTCGGGGTCGGTGAAGGCTCGTTCGCCGAGTACGCCCGCGCGTCGCAGACGAAGGTGCTGCACAAGCCATCGAGCCTCACCTTCGAGCAGGCGGCGGTCGTGCCCATCTCCGCGACCACCGCGCTGGTGGGGCTGCGCGCGGCGAAGGTCGAGCCAGGACAGAACGTGCTGGTCATCGGCGCCGGTGGCGGAGTCGGCTCATACGCGGTGCAGCTCGCGCGCTCGATGGGGGCCGAGGTGACTGGAGTATGCGCCACCGCGAAGCTCGAATTCGTGCGTTCCATTGGCGCAACGCACACCATCGACTATACGCGCGAGGACTTCGCCGACGGCACCCGGAAGTACGACGTGATCATCGACCTCGCGGGCAGCCGCTCGGTCTCCCACCTGCGGCGGGCGCTCACGCCGACGGGCACGCTGGTGATCCTTGGTGGTGAAGGTGGCGGCCGATGGTTGGGCATGGGTCGTCAAGCGTGGTCGCACATCGTGGGCCTCTTCAGTCGCCAGAAGTTCCGCTCACCCATCGGGTTGGTGAACCAGGATGACCTGGGCGCTCTCAAGGCGCTCATCGAGGCAGGAAAGGTCACGCCGATCATCGACCGCAGCTATCCGCTGAGCGAGGTGGCAGCCGCGGTCCGTGTGCTGGCGGAAGGGCACTCACGGGGGAAGTCCGTAATCAAGGTGCGCTGAGCTGAGCAGGAATCCGAAGGCCGGATCGCCGCCGAGGCAATAAAGAACCCCGCAGCATCGCGGGGTTGAGTGGAGGCGCCGGGAATCGCACCGGTCTTTGGCGCTCGATGGGCTCTCGGATAGCCCATCTCGGGACATCGTGGGTCATCGGGACAGCCCACGAGCGCCCATCGAGAGCCCATTTCGCCAACAAGCTGTGGGCGTCAGACGGGCAGCGCCCGCAGCAAGTTCAGGGCCGTGCTCGTACGGAAGCCCGGCGGGTAGCAGAGGAGCGAGTCCGCTCCGCGCTTCGCGGGGACTGTGAGGGCAGTCAGTCCCGTGGCGCCGCCGGGTTCGAGTTGTCGAGCACCGGACACGCGCCGCGGGCCGCGCCTCCCCCGCTCACCGCGGCCCATGGTGCTCACACTCGCCGCGAGAGATCCCTGCGACCTCGAGCATCTCCTCCGAGCTCAGTGGCGGGATGGCCAACGCGAAGGTCGAGTTGAGTGCCTTGATGACCTCGTTGGCCGCCATCCCGCAGTCCAGGGTTCCCTGGTGCTGGTTGTCGTCCATCAGCGGGTGGAGCTCGTACTCCAGCGTCGCGCACTTCAGGGCCGAGGTCGTGACGGGATCCCACCATTCCGGCCCCACCACGCGGCACGGGCCGATGGCCCGCGGGTCATCGGGATCGACAAGCTCCGAGATGCTCGCCGCAACCCACGGGGCCACCCGCACACCATATTCGTCCCCGAACATGAGGTCGACCACGGTCGTTCCGTCCGGCAGAGTGGAGGTCCGGTACACGTTGCTGGGGTCGGAGAAGAACGCCCAAAGATCGAACACCGGGACGCTACGCGTGCTCAGGGCCGCGGCCAGGCTGGCGTTGGTACGCGCGATCCCCTCCACCCCCGCCGGGATGAAGCCTGAGCTCGGGATCTGCCATGCAACGATCATGACCGGGCCGGCCGCTTGCAGCGCATCGACGGCTCCCACGATTCGCTCGATGATGCTCTCTGAGAGGCTGTCGAACCTATCATCGAGGAAGTTCCCGCCCAACGCATTCTGGTAGATCGCGAAGTCGTTGTATCCGATGGCAATCGAGACCACCTGGACCCGGCCGGCAGCTACTTCCGGCACGAGGCCGTCCACCTGGAGCGAGAAGTGCGGGATGGTCTGCAAGAGCAGCGACTTCCCGGTGCACGGCCCACCGCAGATCTGCGCCCACGGGTAGACCTCCGCGTAGGTCGGCTCGGTGGCGCTCGCGCCCCATCTCGCCCAGTTATGGGCGTACCCGGTGTCTCGCGGCTCGCCGCGGATCGCCGGGTCCTCCTCGTACCTGCCGAAGTCGAGGCGTCGCAGCATGACCAGCTGCTCCACCCAGTTGTAGCCGGCGATGTTTACGCTCCCCTGGTACTCGTCTGTCATGCTGTCGCCCAGCGTACTGAACCCGCACCGCCGGTAGTTCCGCTGGCACGCGTGGAATCGGCGGTACTGCTCCTCGCACGTCTCTCTCCCCCGGCCGTACCGGTGCCGGCACTGGCCCTCGTCGTCGTGTGCCCGGACGCCAGAGAACGGCGACGCGAGCGCGAGCACTGCGGCCATGCACATCAAGGAGAACCTGCGTACCGTTTCCATTCCGACACCCCCTGATCGAGGAGCCAGCTCCGGCCTTGACGCAGGGTTGAACCGAACAATTCGTACCGTGGCCGACGCCGGAGACGCTCACTCGTCTGCGCCGCCTCGATGCCACGGCGCAGCGGCGGTGGCCAAAGCTGCGTCACCGCCGCCGGTCCTTGCGGCCCAGGCGGCTGGGCCACTCTGCGGTGAAGGACGCCGTGAGCGCGCGCAGCATACTCTCGGAGTTCACGCCAACGGCGGGGCATCTTGAGGCGGGTGCAGTTCCAACCCCCTCCGGCGGGTTGGGCCGAACGGCGAGTGTGGGACAGCCGTACGACCAGCACGAGGTAGACATTCTGAAGCGACTGACATGAGGAAGGATTGGCGTACGAGGACCGGCTGCGGGAGCACACGACAGAAACCTGCTCCGCTGAGCTGCACGCGTCCACGAAGGTCAAACGAGCACCGCTGCCTTGCCGGGGAGAGACGATGCGGCGCGGGATCGGTCTCCATCACCCTGGCCCATTCCGCCATGGGCACGAGGCGGTTAGCCTTCGCTCGGCGCCCACGTCAACTCACTTCTTGGCGGCACGGCCCTTCGTATCGTCGTGTGCCCCGCGGTGCCTCGGTCACCGTAACGCAGCCACTGGGTCGGTGTGGGTCGTGGCGAGGAGCCGCGGCGGAATCATCCCGGCATCCGGGGCTGTGCGTGTCGCCCCGCGTGCAGCCGGTGAAGCCCTGCCACACCCCGGTGACGTGTGACCCTAGACACACTTCCTGTACTAGCAAGCCCTCGCGCTCTGGGCAGGTATCCTCTGCACCACGACGGCTAACTGTACGTGAATGAAACCGGAGTCCGATTGCCACAGGGGATGCGAGGGGCGCGCTACCCGGACTAGACGTGAAGAATCAGGGGTTCCGCCGATAGGACGGCGTCCCTTCGGTCGGCCACATGCCCCTTACCGCCTCGGCCACGCCGCCAGCGAGCAGTACGCGCCCACCGGGCCACGGCTCACGCCTCCGCAGTGCGAAGGGGTCGCGCCGCTCAACGTAGAGGAGCGCGCCAGGCTCGGCGGGCGCAGCGCTCTCGACCCGCTGGACCGTCATGCTGTCGCCTCGGCTACCAACGAGCTGGGGCCGGAGCTGAGGCGGGCCCAGCCGGCCGTCCTGGGCAGCGGCTACCACAGTCGGAGGTCGAAGGCCTCCTGGTCAAGCAGCCGGGCCGAGGGCAACGCGTCCGTAGCCCTGCCCTGGCCCGCTCCAGCGCCGGCTCGCACGGCTACTCCCACTCTGGAACGCGGCGGCGGGTTAGTGGCCGGAACCACTTCGCCGCGGGACTTCGGCTCAGCACCACGTTGGTGTCCGCGCCAAGATTCTCGTGCATGGCCAGCAGGCAGCCGATGCCGGGCGTCCGTCCGCCGGTGAGCACGCGCCTGAGCTTGCCCCGATTCCGTGGACAGCGAGGTTATGCCGCCAGCGCCTGAGCGCCAGTGGGACTCGGTCTCGTTCGGGCTCCTGTAGCCGTTCCGTGAATGCAACCTCCTCGCGTTGTAGTAGCTCTCGATGAAGGTGAACAGCTCGGGCCTGGCGTCCTCGACGGTGCGCCAGTGGCCGAGGACGGGCCCTCGAACTCCAGCGTCGAGAAGAAGCTCTCGGCCACGGCGTTGTCCCAGCAGTTGCCCTTCCGGCTCATGCTCTGCACGGCCCCGATCTGGGCGAGAACGTCCCGGAAGGCCTTGGCGGCGAACTCGAAGCCCCGGTCGGAGTGGAACAGCAGCCCAGGTCCAGGCTGGCGGCGCATGATGGCCCGCCGCAGCGCCTCCGTGGACAGCTCCGCGTCGAGGTGGTCGCCGAGCGACCAGCCGACCACCTTGCGCGAGAACAGGTCGAGGATGACGACCAGGAACAGGAAGCCGCCGAGCACCGGCAGGTAGGTGGTGTCGGCGACCCAGACGCGGTCAGGCGCCTCGGCGGTGAAGTTCCGGGCGAGGAGGTTGGGCGCGATGGGCTCCCGGTGCGAGGAGTCGGTCGTACGCTTCCAGCGCCGCCGAGGCCGCGCCACCAGGCCCTGGAGGACCATCGAGGCCGCCACCCGCTTCCTGCTCGTCCGGTGGCCGCGCCGGCGCAGCTCCTTCTCGATGCGCGGTGCGCCGTAGCGGCCCTCCAGCTCGGCGAAGATCGCCGCGACGAGCACGTCGAGCCTCTGCTGCTCCAGGGCGCGCTGCGACGGCTCGCGGGTCGAGAAGGCATGGTGGCCAGAGCGGGACAGCCCGAGCGCCCGGCACATCAGCGCCTTCGGGTAGTTCCCTTTCTCCGCCTCGATGAGCTCGAAGCTCATCGACCGCTCTTGGCGAAGAAGGCTGCAGCTTTTCGGAGGAAGTCCCGCTCCAGCGTCATCGTCTTGAGCTCGCGCCGTAGCCGCGCCAGCTCGGCCCGCTCCTCGGTCGTCAGCGGGCCCTGCGGATCCCGCTTGGCGTCGATGGCGATCCGCTTCACCCAGCCCCGGACCGCCGTCTCCGTCAGGTCCAGCTCCTTCGCGATCTGCCCGACGCTCTTCCCGCTCGCGCGCACCAGGCCGACCACCTCCGCCTTGTACTCGGCGTGAACTTCCGCCTCTTCCGCTTCTCCATGGACCCAGTCTCCATCACATCTCCGGTGTCCACGAATTCGGGGCAGGCTCAGCCAGACCTGGACGTGGTCGATGCCGAGCGCCTCCGAAAGCACCTTCATCGACCGGTACCGCCACCGACGAACAGGCGCCGCGCGTGTGGCGATGCGAAGCCGCCTGAGAAGCCCGGCAAGAACCCGCAAGAGTGGACGGTGCTCGTACTCTCGGTCTGAGAGACTGCACTCTTGGCGACGATGACCTGCCCGGCTGTGGCGCAAGGTCGGGGTGGAGGAGCTGTGGCGACGCTCTCGGGCCATCCCCGCCCGCCGGTCGAACACTCAGCGCCGCCCAATATCCGGAGTGTGTGTCGGCTGGCCACCCTGCGGTGGCCCCTGCGGTCGCATGTCGCCGGGCTGGGTCACTCGGCATTTCGGCGTTCCGGTGGTCTACTTTCCTTGCTGGTCAGAGCGCGGCGCCGCGCGAGGTCGAGCCGATGGCAAGCTGTGAACGAATAACTGCCTGTCCAATGTTCGCGTTGTTCTCGAAGAAGGCGACCCTCGGTGTGTGGAAGACGCTCTACTGTGAGTCAAACTTCAGCAGGTGCGAACGGCTGAAGCTGTTCCATGCGAAGCAGACCGCCCCCCCGAACCTCCTGCCGAACGGTCGGATGTTGAGCATCTCGTCGGACGAGGACCACTCCTAGTACCTCTCCACAGAGGTTTTGATCGGTTGAGGAAGCAGTCGAGGGAGCTCGTCGGGGTCGAGAGCGACCTCGATACTGCGGGGCTGCCGGGGTAGGCGACGAACGAGTCCGCGCTGCTCGAGCTCGATGATCATGCGATGGACGCTGGGCGGGGTGACGCCGAAGAAGCGCTCCATGTCCGCCTCGGCGGGGGAACGGCCGTTCACCAGAGTGTAGGCGTAGATGAAGGCCAGGTACTGGCCCTGCTTATCGGTGAACTTGGGCTGCGGCGCTGAACGGTGCGCGGCGTGGTGCCGGGAGAACCGGCCGGCGGCGCAGACCCTGTTCGAGGACGAGCTCCGTGCTGCCCTGGATCGCATTCGCGAAACGCCACGCCTCGGTGGCATCTACGAGGTCGTCGGTGGACGGGAGTACCGCCGCACGCTGATGGCGGAGACGCGGTACCACGTCTACTACCGGGTCGTCGGTCCAGAGCACGTTCGCGTCCTCGCGATCTGGAGCGCGGTGCGCGGGCGCGGTCCGCGGCTGTAACCTGCCCGTGGCGGACCCCGAGTCGCACCACCGGAGTTCGTCCAGTTCGAACTTCGGCGACTCGGGAACATGATGTACGCTCTTCGCAAGGAAGGGATCTCCGGGGGCATCAGACGATGCAGTCTTTCGAGTGCGCCTCCGACGCGCCGCGCCGCGACGAACGCGACGAGCGGGCCGCCGTGGTTCACCGCATCGACGAAATCGCCGCCTACTTCGAGGCGAGCCTCGAGCACGAAGCCGGGGAGGCCCTTCCTCGAACCATCGAGGAGCTGCGGGCGAAGGCAGAAGCCGGAGACGCTCGAGCCCAACGGGCGCTTGGCCTGGTCTTGCACGTCGGACGTGGTGCCGCGAGAGACTTCATCGAGGCGGTCTCGTGGTACGAGCGATCAGCCGCTTCCGATCCTGTCGCCAAGGTCATGCTCGGGATTTGCCACGAGTTCGGACAGGGCGTGGACGAGGACCCGAAGCGTGCGGCGGCTCTGTACCGCGAGTCTGCCGAACAGGGGAATGCGAAGGGGCAGTGCTACCTCGCACGCTGCTTCGGCCATGGTATCGGGGTCGCCCAAGATTCGGTTCAAGCGGTCCACTGGCTTCGACTGGCAGCCGAGCAGGGCGAAAGCTGGGCGCAGGTCCAGCTCGCCTGGCAACTGCAGGTGGGGGAAGGGGTTGCGAAGGACGAGGCGGCCGCTGGAGCGTGGCTTCGACGCGCCTCGGATCGCGGCTCAGTGGACGCGATCTGGCGCCTTGGAGAGTGCTACGCGAATGGGCGGGGAGTCGCAGTCGACCTCGCCGAGGCCCGCGCGCTCTTCCTCCGCGCTGCGGAGCTCGGCTCACCCACCGCGCAAAGCCTTCTCGCACGCTGCTACGAGCGAGGGACTGGAGTCCGCAAGGATCTCAACGAGGCCGCACGATGGTACTCGCGCGCCGTCGAGGGGGGCGACATCGATGCGCATGCCGCAGTCGGCTGGTTGATGGTCAAGGGTAACGGTGTCGAGAAGAAGGTCGAGCGTGGGCTCTCGCTGCTGCGATACGCCTCGAGCAAGGGGCACCGAAGGGCCGGTGTCTTCCTGGCCTATTGCCTCTGCGGCGGCGCAGGGATGCAGGCCGACTATCAACAGGCGATTCCGCTGCTCCGGCAGTTGACGGTCGACGACGATGGCTACTCCTCGTACCTCTTGGGCCTGTGCCACCTTCATGGACACGGTGTCCCCCGCGACTTCGCGGCAGCGCACGACCTGTTCGCGCGATCGGCGGCACTGGGATACGCCCCAGCTCGCCAACAGCTTCGAATCCTGCCATTCGAGAAGCATGCAGTCCTGCGTTACCGCCACACTGCGAGCATGTTGCTCGGATGGAGTCTCCTTGTCGCGTACGCATGGCGGACCCCTGCGACGATAGACGCGCTCGCCATTGGCAAGTACCTGGGCCTTGTTCTCTTTCTTGGCACCGCTGTCCTCGCGCTCCTCGTCCTCGTGCCCCGTGGAATGGCGCGTCTCCGCGCAGACCTCGACGAGTATCCAGACCCCGCGCCCATCCCCTTCTGGCGGCTCGTCCTCGGTGTTCCCGCCGAGGATGGTCTCTTCCTCGTTCCACTTCTCTGTGTCGGCGTGAGCCCGGTGTCAGCGGCAGTTGCCGCCTTGCTCTTTGGGGTCGCGCACTATCCACACTACCCGTGGATTACGTGCATACCGAAGGCGGCAGCCTACTTCGCGGCGATAATGTGGATCCTGCCGTATGGGATATGGACGATGATCGCCGGCCACTTGTTGCTGGACCTGCTAGTCGAGTTCCCTAAGCGGCTGTCCGTATCCGTTCGATAGAGGGGTCATGGAAGGGGAGTCGATGGCATACGTGAAGGCGGTCCTCGGCGTTCTGGGCGCCGCGCTCCTGTTCGGCGCGGGCACCGGCGTCTTCGAGGTGCTGACCGACGCCGTGACCAGGCTTCGGCCGGAAGACAAGGCCATCGTCTACTCGATGGGCATCAGCGAGGCAGTGAACTGCGCGGCGTTCTTCGCGGTTGTGCTCATTCCACTCGCCCTGATCCTGGTGTTCGTCATACGGCGGTGGCGAAGGCGTCCCGCATCCGGTACGTCAACCTGACTCCTTGCAGGGCGCGACATGCTTCAGGGCGTCCGCAAGTTCGGCCGCGTTCTCAGGCGGAGCAGGCTCCTCGGGCAGGCGGAACGCCTCGAACGGCGCGGGAGGCTCCCGGAGGCCCGGGCGGCTCTCCTGAGTGCCCTCACTCTGGTCGAGGGCGTCCGCGGCGAGATCATCTCCCCGGCGGCATTCTCGACGCGCCTGTTCGCCTACCTCGCGATGGCCCGCATCGCGAGCGAGATGAAGGACCCGGCTGAAGCGGCCTGCTACGCGCGGAAGTGGCTCTCAGGTTGGTCCGAGTTCCGGCTCGGCGTGCCGGAGGTCCGCCGCGACCGGAAGTTCGAGCTCCTCGCGGAGTGGGAGTCCTGGGCGCGGCAGTTCCTTGCCTGGTCGGATACGCAGCAGGTCCAGCCCACGATGAAGCTGGAGTTCGTTGGTCACGCGGAGACCGTGAGGTCGGCGGGTCCGCTGATCCGGCTCTACGGCAGGGACGGGCAGGTAGTGCGGGCTCTGAGGCGTGCCCTGGAGGGCCTCTCGCAGAAGCCGCTCGCTTTGCATGCCGTCTCCGGAATCGAGGCGATCGACGGGTGCCACCTCGCAGCGATCAGAGGTGTCCGGGGAGGCGGGGTGGAGCAGATCGGCCGCCAGTCGTTCGTCTGGGAGACGAACGCGGCAGGGTGGGAGCACGTCATCGGGATGCTGGAGCCCTTCGAGAGCCCTGACGCGCGGGACGGGTTCCAGTTCCTCGCCTACGGCCCCGAGGTGACGATCCTCATCTCCACGGATGGGCGATGGTAGGGGCCATGGTCTTCCTCGGCTACTGCGCGAAGCGGCCGTGGCGGCCGGACGCTAACTGGGACCCGGACGGCGTGACCGGGGTGGTCGACGTGTGCAGTGCGAGCGACTGCATGTCGGAGCCACCACCGGAGACGCAGTGGAGCTTCAACAGGGCTGGCTGCTACGCCGACTGGGCCGACGTCATCGCGTCCATTCCGCCCGGCGAGAAGTCCGCCTACGCGCTCTTCGCCTACTGGCTCGTTCTCGGTACGACCGACCCCACCCAAGCATTCGACGCGAGTCTTCCGCCTCTCCCCGGCGGAACAGGCCCGGAGGACTACGACGTCTTCGGCTATGACGTGGTCGAGATAGATGCGTCCACCATGCCGGTGCTCGGCGACTCGCCACTCTCCTGCAACTACCTGGCGCGCGAGATTCGAGTGAACCGGTACTGCCTGGTGGATGACGACGACGAAGCCGCCAGGCTGGTGGAGCGATTCAACAGGAAGCAGCCGGAGCCGGGGACGTACTTCGCCGTCCGGGTCGCCAGGAAGCGGGCGGCGTGAGCGAGGCGGACTTCATGACCACAAGACCCAGCCGTACTTTGCGCGCGGAGTCTCTGCCGAAGACGAGAGGATTCCAAGAGCCGAGGATCGGCAGAGAGATGCATGACCGGTAGCCCTCGGCTCCTCACAGGAGGAGCCCCGTGTCGCACGCCGGAGAATGGTGCGGCAGATGGAGGTGCACCTTGGCAGACAAGGATCTGATCGTTGAAAGCCTTCGAGAGCTTGCCGACCCTGCAGCTCAGCATCGGCTCTGGGAGTCCACGGGGGAGGGTGGGGCCGAGGTGTCGTCTTTCACAGAGGCGGTGGAGGGTCTGTTCACGGATAGCGGCCTAGATCCCGACCTTGAGCGCGGGACAACCGGTCTAGGGAAAGCTGTCGAGGGTGCGCTGCTGGAGGGCCTCTGGGCTCGCGGGCCTGAAGACGGTCCGCTGCAGGGTGCTGCCTCGGCTTGGCGAGGGTGCCGAGCACGACCTCCGCCTGAAGGACAAGCAGTGGGCGGAGAACATGGAACGGGAGAGCCTTTCGCCCATCGAGCAAGCCATCGCCATCCAGGACGCGGTGGAGCTCCGCCGCCGCGGTGACCCGAGTGCCGCGGACGGCGACCTTGCGGAGAAGGTCGGAGCGGAGCGCGGGTTCAACGGCACGGTGGCGCGCCAGCTGTTCGGGCTGCTCAAGGCGCCCCGCTCGCTCCAGAAGGCGATGCTCGGCCGGGACATCGGCCGCGAGGTGGGGTTCGAGCTGGCGCGGTACTGGAACAGGCTCGTGGCCCAGGATGAGGAGCAGTGGGCGCTCCGCCGTGAGATCCAGTTCCGCAACCTGGTCCTGGCGTGGGCGGCGGCGCGTGGGCTCGAGCTCGACGCCTCCTCGATGGTGAGGTACGCCGCCGAGACCTTCCAGGACCCGAAGGTCGTGAGGGCGACCTGCCAGAAGGCGGAGCAGGCTGGAAGGAAGCTCGTCGAGCGGTTCGACGCGGTGGTCGCTCGCGCCGTGCGGGAGAAGTGGACGGTATCGAGGGCCAAGAACCGGCTTCGCGATCGGGATCGCTCCGCTGAGCCCGATGCCCCGGTTCCCCAGCCGCTCTTCGAGCGGACGGGGAAGGGGAGCGATGCGCGGCTCGTCGTTCACGTCGGCCGCTTGCATGATCCGGACACGGCGGCCGACCCGGCGATCTCCGAGCTCTTCGCGATCCTGGACCCGCTCACGCGGGACGTGGCGCGGCTTATGCCGGGGTCCGCGGTGGAGCAGCCACAGCGGGCGGGAGCATCTCCGCTCCCGGACTCGCTCTCGCTCTGGCCCGAGGCCGGACACGAACGACCGAAGGGGACGAGGAGGAGGAGCCACGACCACGGCACGACAGGCAAGTAGAGGAAGTGCTGATCTGGAGCGGAGCAAGTCCTTCCGGACGAAGACGCTGCGGCTCCACCCGCTCGAGAACGCGATCTTCGACGCGGCGTGCGCCGCGTTCAACGGCATGGAGCGCACGCAGCTCATGCAGGAGGCGGTGATCTTCGAGGCTTCGCGCCTCGGGATTCGCTGGACCGCCGAGCCGCCCCCGCCGCTCGAGCGCCCTGGCCGTACATGCCCCAGCGCGGCGACGAGCCGACCGGCGTCCGCGTGTCGATCACCGTGAGCCTCTCGGTGGCGGAGCTCATCACGCGCGCGGCGGAGCACGTCCACGCGAGCGAGCCGATGTTCATCGTCGGCGCCACGCTTGCGCACATCGGCCGCCTGCAGCGGTTCTTCCAGGCGGTCCACGCTGACTGGCCCGGACGAGGCTCGGGCCATCCGGGAGGCGCTCGAGAGGATCAAACTGCCGTCGCAGTACCAGTACTCGCGGCGCACGAGGCGTTCTCAGTAGGCCATGGGGATCGAGACCGACATCCGCCAGCTGGCGCGCGAGGCCGCCCGCGAGGTGGTGCGCGAGGAGCTCGAGCGCCTCGAGCTGGCGAAGGAGTCACGGAGCGCGCCCCGGGCAGGCCCGGAACGGCTTCTGACCGTGGAAGACGTCGCCAGCCTCTGCAACGTGGCGCCGAAGACGGTACAGCGGTGGATCGCAAAGGGGCTGCTCCGCGCGATGCGAGGCCCAGGGATGCGCGAGTACCGCGTCAGGCGCGAGGACTACGATTCGTTCGTGGGCGGCTCGGGCCGTGGGGATGGGGCCGACGCGGGCCCATCTCGGCCGGTCGAGCTCGGTCGCGAGGTCTCGAACGTGGTGGCGGCGGCGCTCGCCCCGCCGCGAGGCAGGAGGTAGCCATGCCGACGACAACCCCGACGTGGAAGGGATCCGTCTTCGCGCGGGGCCGCAAGCTCTGGCTCAAGGTGAAGAGCCCCTCGGGGTGGAGGCAGCTCCCGACGGCGTTACACGTCGGCGAGGAGCGGAAGGCCCGCGCCCTCCTGGAGCATGGAGCTCGCGGAGGTGCGGCCGCGCCACGTCGCCGCCATGGTCCGCGGCTGGATTGCCGAAGGCTACGCCCCGCGGTCGGTCCGGAACCTCTACTACACGATGAAGTCGATGTTCCGGGACGCCGCCGTTGAGGGCCTCATCGACACGAGCCCGTGCATCCTCGGCGCGCGCAGCTCCCCAAGATCGTCGACGCCGACCCGGAGTGGCGCGCCACGGCCCAGTACACGCGCGACGAGCTGGTGGCGCTGATCACCGATCCGCGCCTCCCCGAGCACGAGCGCGTCGCCAACGCGATCCTCGGCCTCGCCGGCCTGAGGGTGGGCGAGATGGGCGGCCTGCGCCTCCGGAACCTGTCGCTCGAGATGCTGCCGCTCGGCCGGATAGTCGTGGCGCGCTCGTACAACAAGCGAGGCACGAAGACGAAGGTGGTCCGCTGGATGCCGATCGACCCGGCCCTCGCGACCATCCTCAAGCGGTGGATTCGAGCACGGCTTCGCCGAGACGATGGGCGCGGGCCCGAGCCGGACGATTTGGTGCTGCCCACGCCGCCTCCGCCGAAAGGGAAGGGGCGCCACTCGCCTGCCTGGGAGATGCGCGACAAGAACTACACGCGGAAGTGCTTCCTCCGGGACCTGCGGACGCTCGGTATCCCGGAGCGCCGCGTCCACGACCTGCGGCGCACGTTCATCTCACTCGCCCGCGAGGACGGCGCCGACAAGGACATCCTGCGGCGGGGCACCCACCAGCCCCCGAAGGACGTGATGGAGCTCTACACGACCGTGGAGTGGCGGAAGCTCTGCGAGGAGGTGGCGAAGCTCCGGATCTCCCTACCGGATCGATCGCAAGAGGCGCCTTCACGCACTCCGAGTCTTGATGCAGTCCTTGGTGCAGTGAAAACGAAAACCCCGCAGTGTCGCGGGGTTAGGGTGTGGAGGCGCCGGGAATCGAACCCGGGTCCGAAAGATTTCCAGCAAATGGTCCTACGCGCGTATCCCGGAGTCGTACGTGAGCGGCAGCCTCCGGGCCTGCAACCGCTCACGGTCTCGCCCTTTGATCTCGACCCGAGCAAGGCGGTTCGCTTCCCGCTCAGGTCCAGCCGGAGCTGACGTCCACACCCGGTACCCGGCGCTCCCGGGGGGACGCACGGCCTTTAGTTAGGCCGCGAGAGCCATGGGCTCGTTCGCGTTTCTGCTTGGTCCCGTTTTTACGTGGCCTCGTGACCAACCACGGCGCGCACCAGACGCCTTCCATCCTCCGTCGAAGCCAGTTCGCCCCCATGACGAACCTGCACGACCCATGTAAGGCCGCGGCCGCGTGCGTCAAGCGGCGATGCCATCCTAGCACGGGGGCGGGGGACCGGGCGGGGGGTCGGCTGGGGGGTGGGTACCACGGGACGGCCCGCTCGCCCTTCGACAGGCTCGGTGCGAGCGGACCCTGAACACGCACGGGTTCCTCGGGACGGAGGCCTCGGGGCGAGCGGACCTCGAACGCGCACGGCCTCCTCAGGGCGCGGACGCGGGGGGGACGCTGGTCACGACGTTCATGTGCGTGGCGATGTCGATCCCGGGGTCGATCAGGATGCGCTGGCCGAACTCCTCGAACGCGAACGAGCTCACCGCGACGAGCTCGACGAAGAAACCCGGACAGACCGCCCCGGGGACCAGGGCCGAGTCCATCTGCGCCTCGCAGCCGGGATCGGTCACGGGGCGCGGGTCGGTGCCGGCAGACGTGATCCAGTGGAAGTGCGCGAAGGCGCCGGGCTGCGGGATCACGGGCCGGCTCGCGAGCCAGACGGGGTGATCGTCGTTCTGATAGAGGAACGTCGCCGTCCCGGGCCTGGCCCGGAGGATCCAGCCGGCGACGCACTTCCTCGGCGGCGTCTGCGCATCGCAGTGGACGGCGACCGGGTACCCCTCGGGCGTCACCTCGCCCGTGAAGGTGATGTACAGGAAGCCCTGCAGGCTCCCGTCTCGCGCCTGGAACGTTTGCTGGTGGGTGTCGATCTCGTTCCCGAACAGGAACGTGAGGGGCGGCGCGTGATCCCGGAAGGTCCGGAGGTCGGCGCGTGCCGGGAAGGAGGGGAGCGAGACCGCGAGCAGGACAGCGAGCAGGGAACCGTTTCTCATGGCACACCTCCGGGTGCCCGTTCCCTAGCCAGGCGGACGTCCGGCGAAAGGCCAAAGGCGGGGTGCACCGGTGGTGTCACCCGCCACGGCGCGTCAGGGCGGTCGCGCCCAGCGAGGCGAGCCCAGCCAGCGCGGCGGCGCCCGAGGCGAGCGCGGCAGCTCCCGGAGGGCCGAGCCAGGCCGCGCCGATCCCTGCCACGGCCACGGCTCCGGCGGCGGCCAGGCCTGGGGGCAGCAGGCGGCGCAGCGGCGCGCCAGCCTCGGGGGCGGTGTCGTCCCGCGGCTCGAAGTGTCGAAGCTCGATGGCCTCGAGCAGGAGCTCGCGCTCGCCCTGGTGGTCGAGCCGGCGCAGGGCCTCCTTCTCGGTGAGCCAGGCGACCTCGTCCACCTCCTCCGGGAACCGGAGCGGGCCCTCGCGCACGAGCTGCATGTTCCAGAACAGGACCACCTTGGGCGTGCTCTTCGGGACGTAGTGCTCCACCCCGGCGAAGGAGACGATGCGGGTCTGGCAGCCGGTCTCCTCGTGCACCTCGCGGACGGCTGCGTCTTCCCACCGCTCACCCTCCTCCAGCTTGCCCTTGGGCAGGCTCCAGTCCTTCCGGTGCGGGCGGTGGACCACGGCCAGGCGGCGGCGCCCGTCCGGATCCTCGCGCCACACCAGGCCTCCGGCGGCTCGGATGATGGACATGCCCGATGCTCGCATCCCCCCACCTGCGGGCCAAGCCTGCAGCGCGTCCCGGATTAGGATCCGAGGATGCAGAGGCGAAGGCTCGGCAACTCGGACATGGAGATCTCCCCGCTGGGCTTCGGCGCCTGGGCGGCCGGGGGAGGGAACTGGGTCTACGCCTGGGGACCGCAGGACGACCGCGACTCGATCGCCGCCATCCACCGCGCCCTCGATCTGGGCGTGAACTGGATCGACACGGCCGCGGTGTACGGGTTCGGGCACTCCGAGGAGGTGGTCGGGAAGGCCATCCGCTCGCGGTCCGAGAAGCCGCTCGTGTTCACGAAGTGCTCGCGCATCCCCAATCCGGACGGCACCATCCGCAGCACGCTCCGCGGCGACGTCCTCCGGCGCGAGTGCGAGGAGAGCCTGCAACGGTTGGGGGTCGACCGCATCGACCTGTACCAGCTGCACTGGCCCCGGCCGCCCGAGGACGTCGAGGAGGGCTGGGAGACACTGGCCCGCCTCCGGGAGGAGGGCAAGGTCCGCTGGATCGGCATCTCGAACTTCGACGTGGCGCAGATGGAGCGCATCCGGAAGATCGCGTCCATCACCTCGCTCCAGCCGCCGTACTCGGCCATCCATCCCGAGGCGGAGAGGGAGATCCTGCCCTACTGCCGGTCCAGCGGCATCGGCGTGATCGTCTACTCGCCCATGCGCTCCGGGCTGCTCAGCGGCAAGATGACCCGCGAGCGCATCGCGGCGATGCCCGCCGACGACTGGCGCCGCCGCAACCCCGACTTCCAGGAGCCGCTGCTGACGCGCCACCTGGCCCTCCAGGATCGGCTCGGCGAGATCGGGGCGCGGCACGGCGTGACCGCGGCGGTGGTGGCGCTGGCGTGGACGCTGCGGGATCCGGCGGTCACCGGCGCCATCGTGGGCGCCCGGCGGCCGGCGCAGGTGGACGGCTTCATCCCGGCGATGGAGTTCCGGCTGTCGTCGGAGGAGGGCGACGAGATCGCGCGGTTCCCGGCCGCAAGCTGAAGGATCGCCCGCTCGCCCTTCGACAGGCTCGGGGCGAGCGGAACGTGAGCTCGACCTTGCTGCCCGGAGACTCGGCCTAGGGCTCCGGCCCCGCCGCGACCCCTACCTCGATCGCGGCGCCAGCGGGGTTGGGCACGGCCGCGTGGGGCAGCGGTCCAGCCGCGGCGGGTGTTGCGGCGGCCCAGCCCTGTCGGGCGGCGATCTTCTCCCGGGGCGCGCGGGGCTCGCTGCGGATCTCGGCCAGGCGGCGCTCCAGCCTCGGCACCACAGCCTCGGCGGTGTAGCGGACGAAGTGCTCGCCGATGATCGAGAAGGTGACCGCGCGCGTGATGGCCGCGCGCCCGCGGGTGGCGCCGATGCGGAGGAGCCGCCAGAACCAGCGGCGGCGGGCCGGGTCGCCGCGGATGCCGATGCTCCAGAGGGCCCGCGCGAAGATCCGGAGCCCGTCGCTGCGGAACGGGGTCTTGCGGAGGGGCGTCATCTCCAGGGAGAGCTTGCAGCGCTCGAAGAACGCGTCCGCGTCGAAGAGCGCGGCCATGAGCTTCTGGTAGCCCTCCACCAGCTCGTCCTCCGGCATGGTGGTCTCGAAGTTCGTCCGGTCGAACTGGTCGCCGGTGCAGGCCGCCCGGAGCCGACCCTCTCGCTCGAGCCGCCGCCACAGCTGCGTGCCCGGCAGGGCGGTGAGGACGCCGACCATGGCTCGCGGGATGGGGAGCGAGGTGATGAACTCGCGCTGCCGTTCCAGCGCTCCGGCGTCGTCACCGTCGAAGCCGACGATGAAGCCCGCGAACACCTCCAGCCCGGCGCGGGTGAGCGTCCGGACCGCCTCGGCGGGATCCATGCGCAGGTTCTGGCGCTTCTGCGTCATCTTGAGGGTCTCGGGGTCCGGCGTCTCGAGCCCGACGAAGACCGAGCTGAAGTCGGCGTCGATCATGGCCGCGATGAGCTTCGCGTCGCCGGCCAGGTCCAGGCTGGCCTCGGTGTACAGGTCGAAGGGCTCGCCGTGCTCGCGCTGCCAGCGGGCGATCTCGGGCAGGAGCCGCCCCGCCGCCTTGCGATTGCCGATGAAGTTGTCGTCCACGATGAAGAGCGCGCCGCGCGCGCCCAGGCGGTACAGCGCCTCCAGCTCTGCCAGGACCTGGGCCGGCGCCTTGACGCGGGGCACGCGCCCGAACATCTCGATGATGTCGCAGAACTCGCAGTTGAAGGGGCAGCCGCGCGAGACCTGGACGGCCATGGAGGCGTACCGGTCGAGCCGGAGCAGGTCGAACCGCGGCACGCGCGAGAGCGCCATGGCCGGACGGGCTTCCCCGGAAGGCGAGAGGACGCGCTCGGCGGCCTGGCCCGGGTGCTCGAGGACCTCCACCAGCCGATCCAGCCGGCCCTCGGCCTCGCCCTGGAACAGGTGGGTGGCGTCGGCGAAGCTCTCGGGGCTGGTCGTGACGGCCGGGCCGCCGACCACCGTCGTCTTGCCGAGCAGGCGGGCGCGGCGGATCACCTCTCGCATCGACTGCACCTGGACGAGCATGCCCGAGAGGAGCACCGCGTCGGCCCAGCGGATCGACTCGTCGGAGACGGGACCGAGGTGGAGGTCGTGGATGCGGAACTCCCACTCCTGCGGCAGGTGAGCCGCGAGCGTGGCGAGGCCGATGGGGGGATGGGGGGCGTCCTTGTCGAGAAAGCGAAGGCTGTGCTGATACCCCCAGTACGTCGACGGGCTCGAACCCTGAACCAGCAGCGCACGCATGCCAGTAGATCAGCAAGCCCGTGTCACACGGACGTCATGGCGGAACGACTACCGGTGGGGGTGCGACACCCGGACTCAACCCCCCGTGGAGCGCGGGGAAACGATGAGCGATCGCGGAATCGATGCCGCGGTGCGGCGAGGCGGCCGGCGCGCAGCGCGCCTAGTCGCTCGAGCCTGTCTTCTTCGCTCCCGGCGCGGGCTCGGGCGCGGGCTCGTTCACGGGGGCTGCCGGGGGCTGGTATCGGGGGAAGGGGAAGGTGGGCTGGACGAGGGGCGGCCTCGGCTGCAGCGACTTGCCCAGCAGGCCCAGCGCCACGGCCACGCCGTGCAGGATGGCCTCGGGTCGCGGCGGGCAGCCGGGCACGAAGAAGTCGACCGGCAGCACCTTCTCGATGCCGCCCATGACCGCGTAGCTGTCGAACCAGGTGCCGCCACCGCCGGCGCAGGAGCCGATGGCGATCACCACCTTGGGCGCGGGCATGGCGTCGTAGGCGCGCTTGAGCGCCTGGGCGGTCGAGCGCAGCGCCGGGCCCTGGCAGAGCATGGCGTCGGCGTGCCGCGGCGAGGCGACAAGCTTCACGCCGAAGCGCTCGGCGTCGTAGTAGGGCGTGAGGACGTTCAGCACCTCGATGTCGCAGCCGTTACAGCCCCCGCTGTTGGCGTGGTAGACCCAGCAGGACTTGCTCATCATCTTGCGGCACAGGGTCTTGAGCATGGCGGGTCCCTAGAGCTCGATCTCCACGTCGGCGGGCGGCGTTCCCGGGGCGGAGGACCGCGACAGGAACACCCAGCGGCCCGCCTCCACGTCGTCCACGCGGTAGCCGGTGAGCTTGAGCGTGTCGAGCGCGCTGGGGGCCGTGAAGCACCGGCCGCAGCGCTGGCAGGAGCCCATGAACAGGGTCATCCGCTGCCCCAGGTCGGCGGGGTGGTTGGTGGCGAGCTCGAAGGCCTCGCTCATGGTGATGGCCTTCTCCGGGCACACCTCGGCGCAGCGGCCGCAGGAGGTGCAGCGCCGGCCCAGGTAGTCGGATCACCCGGAGCTCCTGGCACGGGTCGAAGATCAGGATCTCGCGCGCCGGGCAGTTGCTGGCGCACCCCCCGCAGCCGATGCACTTCGAGGCGTCGAACAGCGGGCGGCCGCGGAACCCGGGCGCGGGCGGGTGGGGCGCGAGCGGGTAGGGGAGCGTGACCGTGCCGGCCGAGATCCCGATCCACGCCTCCTTGAGCTTGCTCATGAGCGCCATTCGAACCTCGTCACCGTCCGAAGGCGGCCAGGATGATGGCCCCCACCGAGACGGCGAGCAGCGCGGCGTACCGCCGGATGGCCTGGTCCACGCGATAGCGGGCGTGGGTGGCGGCCACCAGGGCCACCAGGATGACCAGCACGAAGGCCTTGGCCCAGAACGCCAGGAAGGCGAGTGGGAACGGAAGCCCCGAGCCCCACGGGACGAACAGCCCGACGAAGAGCCCGGAGTACACGACCAGCTTCACCATCTGGGCCAGGCGGAACAGGGCCAGCTTCTGCCCCGAGTACTCCGAGAGCGGGCCGTCCATGATCTCGGTCTCCGCCTCGGCCACGTCGTAGGGCACCCGGCCGGCGAAGGCCTGGAAGGCGAGCGCCATCACCACCAGCATGACGACGCCTGAGACGGGCAGGGCTGCGGCGTAGGGGGAGCCGTTCAGCACGTCCGGGAGCCGGAACGAGTGCGCGTGCACCGCGCCCACGCCGAGCGCCACCGCCAGGATGGGCTCGAGCGCCATCATCGACATCATCTCGCGGCTCACGCCCACCCAGGAGTAGGTCGAGCCCGCGGCGGCGCCGGCCAGCAGCGTGCAGACGCCGGAGAGGAGCAGCAGGTAGACGAGGAGGATGACGTCGCCGGCCGGCCAGAGCGGCGCCGCGAAGCCGAGCGGCACGAAGCAGGCGACGGCCAGCACCGAGGCCAGGGACAGGTAGGCGGCGAGCCGCTGGACCGCGGGAGCCTCGCCGGCCTCCAGGTCCTCCTTGCCCAGGAGCTTCAACAGGTCGAAGTAGGGCTGGAGCAGCGGCGGGCCGCGGCGCGACTGCACGCGGGCGGTGATCCGGCGCTGCACGCCCTGCAGGAACGGCGCGACCAGCAGCACCAGCGCGACGTTGACGACCGCGCCGACCGTGGCCCAGACGCCGATGAGGCCATCCGGCAGGAGAGGCTCGGTCATGGCTCGCCCTCCTCTCCACCCGTGAAGGAGCCCGCGCCCGCGCCCGAGCCCGAAGAACCTCCGCCGTCACCTCCGCGCACGCTCTCCCCCCTGGCCAGCGCCCGCAGCTCCTTCTCGCTCCACACCCGCGCCTTGCCCGAGGACAGGTCGACGGTCTCGAGCCGGTCGGTGCAGGAGAAGCAGGGGTCGATGCTGCCCAGCGAGATGGGCATGTCGGCCAGCATCTGGCCCTGGATCATGGCCGGGATGCCCTGCAGGTTCTGGTAGGTGGGGGCGCGTACGCGCCAGCGGCGCGGCCGGTTGTTCTCGCCGGTGACCACGAAGTGGTGGCTCTCGCCGCGGGGCGCCTCGACCGACGAGACCCCGATGCGCCCGGGCTGGAGCGCGTCCTGGATGTCGAGCCGGAGCGGTCCGGGCTCCATCTTCTCCAGGCACTGCCGGATGATGCGGATGGACTGGAACCCCTCCAGCAGCCGCACGATGACGCGCGACCAGACGTCGCCGTCCTTCTGCGTGATGACGTCGAACTCGACGCGGTCGTAGGCGGCATACGGGTGATCGCGCCGGGCGTCGAGGTCCACGCCCGCGGCGCGCGCCACCGGTCCCAGCAGCGCCATGCCCTTCACCAGCTCGGGGCCGGCGACGCCCACGCCCTTGGTGCGCGCCATGAGGTTGCGGTCGTCCTTCACCGCCTCCACCAGCGCCTTCCACTCGCCCTCGAGCGTGGTGAGCGCCTGGCGCAGCTCGCCCCGGACCTCGGGCGCGATGTCCCAGCGCACGCCGCCCACCAGGCACAGCCCGTAGGTCTTGCGGTTGCCGGTGATCTTCTCCGCCATCCACATCACCGGCTCGCGGATGCGGAAGCTCTGCATGAAGAGCGTGTCGAAGCCGATCAGGTGGCAGGCGAGCCCCATCCACAGGAGGTGGCTGTGGAGCCGCTCCAGCTCGAGGAGCACCGTGCGGATGTACTCGGCCCGGAGCGGGATCCGCAGGCCCGCCGCGGACTCGACCGCCTGGGCGTAAGCCACGCTGTGGACGCAGCCGCAGATGCCGCAGATGCGCTCGGCCAGGGTGGGGATGTCGTCATAGCCCAGGACCGACTCGGCCAGCTTCTCGATCCCGCGGTGCACCATGAAGCCGCGGTACTCGCAGCCGCGCACCCGCTCGCCCTCGACGAAGAGCCGGAAGTGGGCCGGCTCGTCCAGGGTCGGGTGAAAGGGGCCGAGCGGCACCACCGTGCAGCCGGCGGGTGGCTCCTGGAACGCGAAGCGGCGACCCGGGTCGTAGCCCTCCGGGACCTGGTTCCAGGGAAAGTCCTTGCGGAGCGGGTGGACGCCCTCCGGCCAGCCGTCGGGCAGCACCAGCCGGCGCGGGTCGGCGTGGCCGACCGGCTCGATTCCGACCAGGTCGCGCATCTCGCGCTCGGCCCAGCTCGCGCCCGGGACGATGTCCGAGATGCTGTCCACCCGGGGCGACTCGGCCGGGACGAGCGTCATCACGCTCCCCAGCAGGTGCTCCTGGTCGAGCGCGAAGTCGTGCGCCACCAGGTACCGGCCGGAGAAGGGCCGGTCATCGGCGCCGATGGTGATCACGTAGCGCGCGCCCAGCTCGCCGAAGAGGTGCCGGCAGACGTCGCGCAGGGCGGCGGGATCCACGTAGACGAAGAGCCGGTCCGAGGCGGGCAGGTCGGCGCGCTGGATGGCGGCGCCGAAGCGGCTGGCGAGCTTCGCGAGAAGGTTGCGCGAGGGCATGTCAGTGGCCCTCCCCGTTGCCGGTCCGGGCCGGGCGCCGTGGGGCTCCTCCCAGGAAGCGGAACGCGCCCTTCACCTCGCCGTAGAGGTCGTGCGTCGAGTAGCGATAGCAATCCGCCTCCTCGACGTACCCGCACAGCCACGGGGGGGAGACCCGCCGCGGCGCCCTCGCCGACCGCGCCAGCGCGCGGGCGAAGAGGAACAGGACCCCGAGCAGCAGCAGCACCAGCAGCGGTCGCAGCACCGCCGCGTCGCCCAGGACCGCGAGGCCGGTGGCGGCGCTGCCCTGCGCGAACCCGCTTCCGCCCAGCGCGGTCCCGAGCCCGCCGGGGCTCTCGGCCAGCACGGCGCCTGCGACCTGCGCGGCCACGGCGGGGAAGAGCCCGAGCAGGATGCAGAGGGCGGCCAGGAAGAGCTGCGGTACGAGCATCGACGGTCCGACCTCGAGCCGGCCGCGCCCGGCCGCGGCCGCGACGGCGGCGCTGCGCCGGGTCAGGAAGCCGACCCCCAGGAACTTCACGAACGACGCCAGGGTCAGCGTGCTGGTGAGCAGGGCGACGATCGCGCACGGCGCCAGGTACCAGGCGCCGGAGCTGCCCTGGAGGGCGGCCACGTACAGGCTCCACTTGCTGGCGAAGCCGTTGAGGAGCGGGACGCCCGAGATGGCGAACGACGCCACCAGGGCGGTGGCGCCGGTGATGGGCATGTGGCGCATCAGCCCGCCCATGCGGTCCAGGTCCTGGGTGCCGGTGGCGCACAGCATCGAGCCAGCGTCGAGGAAGAGCAGGGCCTTGAAGAGGCCGTGGTTCACCACGTGGAAGAGCGCGCCGAAGAGGGCCAGCGCCGCCACCGGGCGGAGCGCCTCGTTGCGGGTCGCGAGCAGCGCCATGGCGGTGCCCGAGCCGAGCAGCACGTAGCCGATCTGGCCGATGCTGTGGAAGGCCAGCAGCCGCTTGGAGCGCTCCTGTTGCAGGGCCTGGGCCGTCCCGGTGAAGAGGGTGAGCGTGCCCAGCACCGCCACCGCCGCGCCCCAGGCGGCGAGGGGGAAGCGGTCGCCCGCCTCCGGTGGCACGAGCCAGAGGAAATAGCGGAGCAGGCCGTAGACGCCGGTCTTGATCATCACCCCGGAGAGGAGGGCGGAGACGGGCGAGGGCGCGGCCGGGTGCGCATCCGGCAGCCAGATCTGGCCGAAGGGCCACATGCCCATCTTGATCCCGAAGCCCACCAGGAAGGACAGGAATGCCAGGGCCGCGGGCAGCGGGTAATCCGAGAGCACCCGGGGCAGCGCCGCGGCCACCGCCGCGAAGTCGTACGGGTTGTCGGGCGCGGCGCGCGCCACGCCGCCGGCGGCGACCAGGATGCGCGCGCCCACCATGGTGACGACGCAGGCGATCTGCATCATCCACAGGTAACGGTTGGCGGCGCGGATCGGCCCCTTGCCACCCTCGAAGCGGATCAGGAAGTAGCCCGGCAGCGTCATGAGCTGCCAGAAGACGAAGAAGAACCACATCATGTCGGTGGTGCTGGTGAGGCCGTACATCGCCGAGAGGAAGAGGAGCAGGCACGGGTAGTAGAAGCGGGTGCTCTGCCCGGGGTGGCGGGCCTTGAGGTATCCGATGGAGTAGAGCGAGGCCGGCACGGCCAGCACGGCGGCGAGCCCCAGGAACACCGAGGAGAGGCCGTCCACGTGGAAGCGGGGGGCGAAGCCGAGCCAGGGCACGACCAGGAACGCCATCGGCTCGGGCGAGGGCCCCATCACCAGGGCCGTGACCACGCCCCAGCCCACCAGCACCGCGGTGACCGAGGCGGCGGCCAGCGAGAGCACGCCCGCGATGGCCTGCCAGCGCGCCACCACCGCGCTGAGCACGGCCCCCGCCGCGCAGATCAGGATCGACGCCACCACCGCCCACTCGGGAGTCATGCAGCCACCCCCTCTCCCCCGACCATGGCCGACTCGATGATCCGGACCAGCGCGTCCAGCGTGCCCGCCACCGCGGGGGAGAGCTCGTTCCCGGGCTGGAGCGTCGCCGGCTGCACGCCCAGCAGCCACGCTCGCACGCCCAGCCCCTCCGCGAACTGCGCCAGCACGGGGAGGGGGACGCGGTGGGTGGCGGTGCCCACCGGCCGCGAGAGCAGCTCGTCCGTCGCCGCCAGCAGCAGCGCGCCGGGTGCGGCCCCGAAGTCGACCGCGTCGGCGAAGATCAGCTCCTGGCACCCCTCCCGCGCGGCCAGCCCCACGTATCGCTCCGGGCAGGCGCCGACGTCGACGAGCCGGAACGACGGCCCCTCGCCGCCGAACCGGTGCCGCAGCTCCTTCACCAGCCGCGCCCCGAAGCCGTCGTCTCCCCGCTCCGGGTTTCCCACGCCGAGCAGCCACAGGCGGCGCCCTCTCCAGGCCTCGAGCTGGGAGCGGAGGTCGGGCATCAGATGCTCTCCCCGAGCTGCACGATCTGCTCGTAGGTGAAGACCGGCCCGTCGGTGCAGACGTAGGCCATGCCGATGCAGCAGTGGCCGCACTTGCCCACCCCGCACTTCATGTAGCGCTCCAGGGTGGAGACGATGTCCTTGCCCTGGAGCCCCAGCGCCAGCAGGTCGCGGATGGCGAAGCGGAACATGACCGGCGGGCCGCACACGAAGGCCACCGTGTTCTGGATGGGCAGCCGCACCTCTGGCTTCGAGAGCAAGCTTCCCACCACGCCCACGTTGCCGGTCCAGCCCGCCGGGGCCCGGTCCACGGTGAGGTGGACCTCGAGCTGCCCGGAGCGCTGCAGCTCCTCGAGCAGCGGCAGGTACATGAGGTCATTGGGCGTGCGGGCGCCGTGGATGACCACGATGCGCCCGTACTCCTCGCGATGGGCGAGCGCGTACACGATGCAGGAGCGGAGCGGGATGAGCCCGATGCCGCCCGCCACGAAGACCAGTTCCTTTCCCCGGTACTGGTCCATGGGGAACCCGTTCCCGTACGGGCCGCGCACCGCGAACACGTCCCCGGCCCCGAGCTGGTGCAGGGCGGCGCTGCAGGTGCCCACCGCGCGCACCGTGAAGAGGAAGTCGGGCTCGCTGGGGCTGGCGGGGAGCGAGAGCGGGAACTCGCCGGCGCCGAAGACCGAGACCTGCGCGAACTGGCCGGGCCGGAAGCGGCGGAAGGCGGCCTGCTCGGCCGGGTCCTCGAGATGCCAGCGGAAGGTCTTCACCCCGGCGATCTCCTCGCTGACGCGATCGATCACCGCCCGCTTGGGCAGGTACACGTTCTCGTGCACGGCGGTCCGGGCGGCGCTGGTCACGACGGCGGTGCTCACGGGCGACCTCCGGCCTCGAGATCCGATCTCTGCGGCGAAGCCGCCACCGATGTCGGGTCGCCCTGAGGGGCGGGCCCGCGGCGCAGCAGCTCGACCACCGCCGGCATGCCCACGTCGCCGTGGCAGACGTCGGCGCAGCGGCCGCAGCCCACGCAGGCCACCGAGCGCTCGCGATCGATGAAGGGCTGCGAGAGCTTGCGGTAGAAGCGGCGGTTGCGTCGGTCGTGCACGGCCTTGCGCGGGTTGTGGCCGCCGGCCATGCGGGTGAAGCCCGAGAGCGCGCAGGAGTCCCAGATGCGGACGCGCTCGGTCCGGTCCGGCCCGTCGGGGCGATCGCTCACCGTGAAGCAGGTGCAGGCCGGGCAGACGTAGGTGCAGCCGCCGCACTCCAGGCAGCGCCGGCCGATCTCCTCCCAGGTCCCCTCGGGCACCTCGCCCCGGGTGATGCGCGAGACCGCCGCCGCGAACCAGCTGGTGTAGGTCCGGAACTTGGTGCGCAGCTGATCGAGCAGGGCGCGCCGCCGCTCGACGTGCTCGGGCGTGGCGCGCCGGAAGATGGCCTCGTCGAAGAGCGCCTCGCCGCGGGGCGTGCCGGCCAGGGCCAGCCACTCGTCGCCCAGGTCCATGAGCTGCAGGTCGAAGCCCTCGCGCGCGGCCGGGCCGGTATCGGTGCAGGGGCAGAAGCAGGCCTCGCCGATGTCCACGCCGGGCTGGGTGCAGACCACGTTCACCAGCAGCAGCGCCTCGCGGCGGGTGGCGTAGTAGATGTCGCGGTAGGCGCCTCCCAGGAAGAAGCGATCCAGGTGGTCGATCCCGGCCACGTCGCAGGAGCGGATCCCGAACACCGCCACCCGCGGCGCCTCCGCCAGCGGGCGGAAGCGGGTCTCGGCCCCGTGCCCGCGGATCTCGAGCAGGGGCTCGATGGCCGGGAGGGCGAACCGCTTGGGAGGGTAGAGCGGGTTGTGGAGGTGGAGCGCGATGTCGTCCCGGTTCTCGTCGGTGACCAGCGCGAAGGCGCCGTCGCCGCCCTCCTCGACGAAGGGGGCCATCACCTGGTAGCCCAGCGAGCGGAGCAGGTCGACCACCCGCAGGACGTCGGCGGAGTCGAGGACGCGAGCCTTCATGGCGCGCTCACCTCCTTCTCGACCCGCACCGGCAGGAGCGCCGGGGCCTCCGGGTCGGATCCCTGCACCAGCGCCTGCACCTGGCTGGCGAAGAAGGGCGCGAAGACGGCGCCGCGCCGGACCTCGGGGGTGATGCGGGCGTCGGTCACGGCCGCGCCCTCGACCGACACCACCCGCACCCGCTCGCCGTCGCGGACGCCCAGGCCCCTGGCGTCCTCGGGGTTGAGCTCGACGAAGCCGTCCGGGTAATCGAGCAGCAGGAGCCGGTTCTCGCGCCGCAGGGTCTCGCTGTGCTGCACCAGGACGTTCTGGTTCCAGTAGTGGTCGGAGCGGCCGAAGACCAGCGTCAGCGGGTAGCTGGGATCGACCGGCTCCTCGTGTGGACGGGCCGGCGGGGAGATGAGCCGGAAGGGGACGACCCGGTCGCAGGCCTCGTAGAGCGTGCGGGTGCCGGTGGGGCGGTCGGGCGTGCAGGGCCATTGCCGTCCGTGGTCGCGGGCCAGGGCGGCGTGGGAGATGCCGGCGTAGAACGGGACCACCTCGGCGATCTCGTCCATGACCTTGGCGGCGCTGGGGTAGGTCCAGGAGGCGCCCAGCGCCCGGGCCACCTGGGCCAGCTGCCTCCAGGCGGGCTCGACGCCCTTGGGAGGTGGGACCGCCTGGGCGGCGAGCTGCACCCGCCGCTCGGTGCTGGTGAAGGTGACCTGCTCCTCGCCGAAGGCGGTGGTGGGAAGGATGAGGTGCGCGTACTTCGCCGTCTCGGTGCGGAAGACGTGCTGGACCACCACCAGGTCGCAGGCCTCCAGCAGGCGGGCCGCCCCCGGTCCGGTGCCGACCGGATCGTAGCGGGTGAGCCACAGGGCGCGGATGGGCCCCGGCTCGCGCGCCGAGAACACCGCCGCCGCCGAGAGGCCCGGGCCGGCGGGCAGCGAGGTGCCCCAGCGGCGCTCCACCTCGGCCCGCCCGGCGGCGCTGGTGACGGGGCGATAGCCGGGCAGCCAGTCGGGCAGCATGCCCACGTCGCAGACGCCCTGCAGGTTGTTGTGCTCGGCCAGCGGGAAGATGCCGCCGCCGGGGCGCCCCACGTTGCCGGTCAGGAGCGAGAGGCTCACCAGCGCCTCGATCACGTCCGGGGAGCGGGGCGAGGCGGTGGAGTAGAGGATGGTGGCCGAGCGGGCTCGCCCGAAGGCGAGCGCCGCCTCCTCGATCTGCGCCGGGTCCACGCCGCAGGCCGCGGCCGCGCCCAGCAGATCGACCTCGCGGACCGCGTTCAGGAAGGCGTCGGCGTCCTGGCAGCGGTCCCGCAGGAACTCGCGGTCGTGCAGGCCGCGGTCGGCGATGACCTTGGCCATGGCCGCGTAGAGGCGCGCCTGGGTGCCGGGCCGGATCTGCAGGAAGTGCTCGGCGTGCTCCGCCACCCGGTGGCTCCGCTCGCCCAGCACGATGAGGTGCGCGCCGCGCAGCCGGGCCCGGATCACCCGGCCAGCGATGGTGGGGAGCTGCCGGGCCAGGTCGAGCCCGTCGACCAGGATCACCTCGCTCCGGTCGAGGTCGGCGATCGAGCCGGTGGCGGCGGGGCAGCCGAGCAGCCGCGCCAGCACGTCGGTGGAGTTGTTGGCGTAGACGCCGGCGCCGTGATCGACGTGCGGCGTCCCGATCACCGCCCGCCCCAGCTTCTGGAGCAGGTAGGCCTCCTCGTTGGAGCAGCGCGGCGAGCAGAAGAGGGCCACCGCCTCCGGCCCGTGGCGGGACACGATGGCGTGCAGCCGCTCCACCAGGAAGGCGATGGCCTCGTCCCAGGTGACCTCGGTGAACTCCGTCCCTTCACGCTTGGTGCGGAGGAGCGGCCGGCGCAGCCGGTCCGGCGCGCTGGAGATCTCGTGGACGTGCCAGCCGCGCACGCACAGACGACCCTGGCTGGCGGGATGCGACCTGCTCGGGTAGACGCCGACGATGCGCCCACCCTGGGTCTCCAGGTGCAGGCCGCAGCCGGCCCCACAGAACGTGCAAGTGGTCAGCGGGTGAGCCATGGTCACCTCTGCCCCGCCCTTCTGGGCTCAACCGGAAGGGCAATCCACATGCGGGATTGTCCCATCATCTGGGTGCTCCGGTTTGGGGACCGAGGGGGCGAAAATGACCTGGATCAAGTGAGTGTTGAGAAATTCAGGGGCGACTCGAAGGAGTTATGCCCGTTCATGCGCCCGGATCTCGACCGTGCGTCCGGGCGGGGCCGGCAGGCGATGCGGGAGCGGGACATGTCCTACATTCACCAATCGTGGATCAGACCTTCACGATTGGTGATTGTCAGCGCGCGTCAAGGCGTCCGGAATCCGCGGGCGGCCTCGGCGGCCCGCCGCCGGGCCTCCGGCAGCGCCGCCTCGACCACGGCCGAGAGGCCGTCGCCGAAGGCGAAGTCCTTCCCGGCCACGGTCACGAGCGCGGCGGGCGGGGCGCGGCCGTACAGGGCGCGCGCCAGCCCCAGGATCTCCTCGGGCAGGAGCGCGTGCAGCAGGGCGGCGCGGGCGGTGCGCGGCGCGACCGGCTCGGCGCGCACCTCCCCGGGCGTGCCGGAGGCCGACGCGTCCAGGAACAGCACGCCGTCGGCGCGGGCCGCGGCCTCGGCGTGCTCGGGCAGGAGCTCGGTGGCCTCGATCACCTCGAGCCCGGGCAGGAGCTCCTCGAGCCCGCGGGCGATGGCCGCCCCTGCGGCGTCGTCGCCGCGGAGGGGGGTGCCGAGGGCGAGGGCGAGGATCGTCAGGCGTGCCGTCCGCGTTCGCGCTTCGACAGGCTCGGGGCGAACGGGTTCTTCATACCCGCTCGTGGTGAGCCTGTCGAACCACGAGCGGTCACGGGAACGGCCCGAGCAGCGCCACCGCCGTGAGGAACCCCGCCTTGGGGAGGACCACCGACACCTTCCACAGGTTGCCCTTCCCGTAGTCCCCGAAGCTCCCGAACCAGCGGAATTCGGTGCCGTACCATTGCTCGCTCTGCCCGCCCAGCGGGATGCCCAGCGCGCCGTCGCCGCGCTCGACCAGCTGGCACGACTGCACCAGGTGATCGATCGCCGCCCGGCGGTACCACGGATCGCCGGTCCAGGAGGAGAGATCGGCCAGGGCCGGGGCGGCCACCGTGTCCCAGTTCTGCAGGTGGCGGTTGCGCACCGAGGCGGGCGAGGTCCCCCAGCTCGAGACGTCTTGCTCGCGGCAGATGGTGCCCCTCGGGAAGACCACGTCGTAGGTGTACCGCCAGGCGAGCAGGTGATCGGCGCAGGCCACCGCCGCCGCCAGGAACCGCGGCGCCTCGGTGAGGCGGAAGAGCTCGGCGTAGGCGTTGAGCAGGAGGTAGGCGTCCTCCATGTTCGGCGCGCGGTGGGCGTCGTAGGGGCCGCCGAAGAAGCGCTCCGCGCGGACGTGGTGCTCGGCGTAGCGATCGCCGGCGCGCTCGGCCGCGGCCCGGTAGCGTGCCGCCTGGGCGGCGTCGCCGGCCCCGGCGGCGAGCGCCGCCCCGAGCGCGAGCGAGCCAGCCCAGGCGCCGGGGGTGGCGCCCTCCCGGTCGATGACCGCCCCGGTCCGCGGGTGGAGCTCGATGGGGAAGGCGCCGTCGGCGCGCTGATCCCGCAGGGCCGCGTCCAGGTTGGAGCGGAGCGCCCGCTCCCAGGCCGGACGCGCGCGCCCGGCCGTTGCCTCGCGGCGGAGGAGGCGCGCCAGGAAGAACGAGCCCTCGCAGGCGTGCCGGACGTGCAGCCCCTTCGCCTTGCCCCAGTAGACGTGCGGATACCAGCGCCTCCCGAGCGGCCAGAGCCAGCTCCCGCGGTGCTCCGCCTGGAAGTAGCCGAGCCGCGAGAGGCCGGTGCCGCAGACGAAGTCGGCCATCTGCTCCGCCTGCCGGAAGAGCACCGGGTCCGGCGCCGCGGCGCCGTACAGGAGCCCCGCCTCCGCGGCGGCGAACCCGCCCGACCAGCCGGAGTGGATCTCGCGCAGGTCGACCCGGTGCGAGAAGCCGACGCCGGGCTCGAAGTGCGCGTCGCGCATGCAGCCGGCGAAGAGGCGTGCCGTGCCCGCAATCCGGTCCCGCTGGCCGTCGAGCCGGGCCGGGCGGCCCTGCTCCGCCATGGCCCGCACCGCCCGGTGGTATCCGCCGCGGCCGCCGGGCGTGACGAAGTGGTGGATGCGGAGCCGGATCACCGTCCCGGCCGGCGCCTCGAGCCGCGGACGCCTCGGGGGCGCGAGCCGGTCCGGGGTCGAGTAGGCGTGCGGCTCCTCCTGGCAGGGGAAGGTGAAGCGGATCGCCCGGGAGCGGTCCGGGCCGTGGACCCAGCCCACGCCGACGATGTCGGAGCGGCCCTCCTCGACGGGCGGCCCGCCCTCGATCTCGACCCGGTCGTTCGGCAGGAAGGCGGCGTATCCCCGGCCGGCGCCGGGGAGGTGCACGCCGGGGCAGGGCGAGCCGTCGGCGCGGGAGCTCCAGTCGCGCCGCATGCCGCGCGGATACTCGACGCGATCGCTGGTGAGGTCGTTGTCGCCGTAG
Organism: uncultured Pseudomonadota bacterium; assembly: GCA_963736345.1. Taxonomy (GTDB): domain Bacteria; phylum Myxococcota; class Myxococcia; order Myxococcales; family Anaeromyxobacteraceae; genus Anaeromyxobacter. The sequence goes on from CAVTOU010000021.1 coordinate 334,705, forward strand.
AACAGGCCCGGCAGGGTGAGCCAGTCGAGCGGCTCGGCCATCTCGGGCGCGACCCGGACGTCGAGCAGGAGGCCGGCCGCGCTCGCGCTCGCCGCCAGCTCCAGCGTCTGCACCAGCGCGCCGCTGCGCGGGTCGGGCGCGTGCCGGAGGCGGAGGACCAGGCCGCCGCGCTCGTAGGAGACGGTCGCCTCGGCGCCGTTCGCCGACACGCCGCTCACCGTGGCGAGCCGCTCGCCGAGCCGTAGCCACGACGCGACCGGGAACCGGACCGCGGCCCCACCGTCGAAGCGCCAGCACAGCTCGGACGGCCCGATCTGCGTCAGCATGGCATCTCCCTGCTCCCGGCCGGTGCCTCCGGAGGGCTCGACGGATCACGCTATCGCGAGACGCCCTTCCCGGTGTGTGCCGGACGGTGCGTCACGCCGCCGCCCCGTCGCGACGCGGCGCGGAGCCGACGGTTCTCGAGCAAGAGCGCGGCGATGCGGCGGCGCAGCGGCTCGACGAGCCGCTCGATCTCGGCTGCGCCGAGCTTCACGGGGATGTGCTGGGGGCAGTTGACGTCCCAGGCCTCCACCTCGAAGAGGATGGCGCGCTCCGGGCGCGCGGCATGCGCCTCGGGGAGGAGCCGGGCCAGGAGGGCTGGATCGCCCTCGACCGCCCGCGCCCGCCCCCAGAGCTTCACCCTTCGCCGCGCCGAGTAGTCCATCGCGAACAGGAAGGCGCGCGGGTTCTCGGCCAGGTTGCCGAGCGTGATGTACTGCCGGTTGCCGGCGAAGTCGGCGAACCCGACGGTCCGTTCCCCGAGCACTCGCAGGAAGCCGGGAGGTCCGCCCCGGTGCTGCACGTAGGGCTGGCCGGCGGCGCTGGCGGTGGCGAGGTAGAGGCTGTCGCGCTCGGCCAGGAACGCCGCCAGCGCCGGCGTGATCCGCGTCTCCCAGCCACCGCGCTCCTCGACGCGCCGGTAGAGGTCGCGCGAGCCGCGACGGGCCTGCTCGGCCCTGACGGCGGCGGTGAAGGCAACGTGCGGTCGCGGGGGCGGGGGCATGGGAGTGCTCCGGTGCTCAGGCGGCGCGGGGAGTCGCCTGGCGCGGGCTCACCACCGGGAAGTCGATCTCGGTGGCGGCCACCTCGTTGAGGTAGTTGGTGAAGGTGGTGAGGGCCACGTGCGCCACCACCTCGACCAGCTCGGCGTCGGAGAGGCCGGCCTGGCGCGCTTCGGCCACCGCGCTCTCGCCCACATGGCCGCGCGTCTCGACGATCCGGCGGGCCAGCCGGAGGGCGGCGGCCAGGCGGGGATCGGGGGCCTGGCCGGACCGCGCCTCCTCGAGGTCGGACTCGGTCAGGCCGGCGCCCTTGCCCAGCGCGGAGTGGGCCGACAGGCAGTAGCTGCAGCCGTCGATCTCGGACACGGTCAGGGCCAGCGCCTCGCGGCCCCTGGCGTCGAAGCGGCCCCGGGCGAGGGCGCCGATGAGCCCGTTCAGGCCCTCCAGGGCGGCCTGGGAGTTGGCGGCGACGCGGAAGAGGTTGGGCTTGGCGCCGAGGCTGCGCTGGACCCCGTCCAGGATCCTCTGGACGGGAGCGGAGGCGGTGGCGGGATCGACTGCGGGAATGCGGCTCATGGCGGTTCTCCTGGTCAATGGGAGCCTCGATCGGCTCGCACGGGGGAAGCTAGGAAGCCTCATCTCGCGTAACAATGAAGGTTGCCTATCGACAGTATTCCGAAAGGAGGAATGATGTCCGGCATCGAGGACTGGCGCGTCTTCGTGACGGTCGGGAGCCAGCGCAGCTTCGTGGGCGCGGCGCGGGCGCTGCACCGTTCGCCGCAGGCGGTCACCCGCAGCATCTCGGCGCTGGAGGACAGGCTGGGGGTGCGGCTGCTCCATCGGACCACGCGCTCGGTGACGCTCACCGGCGACGGCGCGCGGCTGCTGGAGCAGGGTCGCCGTCTGCTGGGCGAGTTCGACCGGCTCGAGTCGCCGCGAGCGGCCGGCGCGCTCCTGGGCGGGACGCTGCTGGTGACCGCCCCGGTGCTCTACGGCCAGCTCCACGTGGTGCCGCTGGTCGCCCGTTTCCTGAAGAGGTACCCCGCCGCCTCGGCCCGGCTCCTGCTCCTGGACCGGCCGGTCTCGCTCGCCGAGGAAGGCATCGACCTGGCGGTCCGGATCGGCAAGCTGGCCGACTCGAGCCTGCAGGCGCTGCGGGTGGGTGAGGTCCGCTCGGTCGTCTGCGCCAGCCCCGGCTATCTGGGCAGGGCCGGGGTCCCGCGCTCGCCGGAGGAGCTCGCGCACCACGGCTGCATCGCCTTCACCGCCACCACGCCCAGCGTCGACCGATGGACCTTCCGGCGCCAGGGCGCGCGGCCACACGCCGTGGCGGTGCGGCCGCGGCTGGTCGTCAACACCGGGCAGGCAGCCATCGACGCAGCCCGGGCCGGGCTGGGGATCGTCCGCGTCCTCTCCTACCAGGTCGAGCGGCAGGTCGAGCGGGGAGAGCTCAGGCTGCTGCTGGAGGGCTTCGAGCCGCCACCGCTCCCCGTCCATCTGCTGCGGCTGCCCGGCGCTCCGTCCCGGGAGCTGCAGGCCTTCGTGGATTCGGCCCTGCCGGCGCTGAGATCGCGGCAGGCCGCCCCGCGATGACGTTCTCCTGCCCGGGCCGCCCCCTACCGCTCCGCCACGTCCACCACCTCGCCGCCCGGGGCCAGGAGCTCGATGCGCAGGGGCATCTGGCCGGCGGCGTGGGTGGAGCAGGAGAGGCACGGGTCGTAGGCGCGGATGCCGGCCTCGACCCGGTTGAGCATGCCCCTCCGCGCAGCTTGCGCCCGTCGAGGAAGTGGCGGGCGATCTGGGCCACGGTCCGGTTCATGGCCAGGTTGTTCTGGCCGGTGGCGATGAGCAGGTTGACGCGGGTGAGCGATGCCGCCCGGCTCCGACCTGGTAGTCGTGGAAGAGCGTGCCGCGCGGCGCCTCGCAGCGCGCCCACGCCGCGGAAGCGGTTGCGGCATGGCCACGGCGCGGACGTCGTCGGAGAGGATCTCCGGGTCGTCGAGGAGCTGGCCGATCCGCTCGATGCCGTAGAGGATCTCGATGAGCCGGGCGTAGTGGTCGTGGAAGGACGAGAGCACCGCGCCGCGCCCGAGCTGCCGGAACTCGGCCAGCTCCTCGTCGGCCAGCGGCGTGCCGCGCGGGTGCAGACGTTGAGCCGCGCCAGCGGGCCCGACCCGGTACATGCCGCCCGGGTAGCCGAGCGGCCGGTAGTAGGGGAACTTGAGGTAGCGTCCAGGGCTCGACCGCCTCGCCGATCCAGTCGTCGTAGTCGGCCGGGTCGATCTGGTCGGCCAGCACCTCGCCCGGTCTCGTCCACGAAGCGGAGCTTGCCGTCAGGTGTGGGCCAGCTCGCCCTCCGGTCCGACCAGCCCCATGAAGAGCGAGGGGAAGTTGCCGAAGATCCGGGCCTCCTCCTGGTGCTCGTCGAGCGTCCGCTTGAAGCCAGTCCAGCGTGCGGCGCGCGGTGTCCAGCGCCTCCGGCAGGCCGGCCAGGATGTGGTCGCGCCCGTCCTCGGTGAGCGGGCGCGGCCACGCCGCCGGGGACGGCCCAGGCCGGGTGGATGCGCTTGCCGGCCACGGTGTCGATGACGTCCTGCCCCCACTTCCGCAGCCGGATCCCGTCCCGGGCCAGCTCGGGCCGGACCGTCCGCCAGCGCCGAGCAGGTTGCGGCGTGGCCGGGTCGGCGTCGTAGCCCGAGCACCCAGTCGGGCGAGGAGAGGTGGAAGAAGGAGAGGGCGTGCGACTGGACCAGCTGGGCCAGGTTCACGAGCTGGCGCAGCGCGCCGCGCGGCCTCGGGGATGTCGACGGCCAGCAGGTGCGTCGCTGGCCCTGCGCCGAGGCCAGCAGGTGCGAGACCGGGCAGATGCCGCAGATGCGCGAGGTGATGACCGGCATCTCGCGGAAGGAGCGCCCCTCGCAGAACTTCTCGAAGCCGCGGAACTCGGTGACGTGGAAGCGGGCGTCCACCACCTGCGCCGGCGTCGTCGAGCTGGATGGTGATCTTGGCGTGCCCCTCGATGCGGGTGACCGGGTCGATGAGGATGCGTTCGGCTCATGGCGTCACCCGAAGTGGAGCCTGGCCGCGCGAGGTCGACGGCACGCGCCCGGCCAGCGCGTCGACGAGGAGCGGCGTGGATGAGGTCGGCGTGCGGGGGGCAGCCGGGGAGCCAGGCGTCGACCTGCGATCACCTGGTGGAGCGGCAGGACCCGGTCGAGCAGCGCTCGGCACGATGCCGGCGCACGCCGGGAGGCCGGGCTGCAGGTCGGCGCGCGTCGCGGTAGGCCCGGTCCAGCACCGGCAGCGGCGCTCCCCAGGGCGTTGCGGATGGCGGTGACGTTGCCGGTGACGGCGCAGTCGCCGAAGGCCACCACGCAGCCGGCGTGCTGCGCCCGGATCGTCTGGGCGGCCAGTGCAGGTGGTCCTCGTTGGCGCACCGCCCCCTCCACCAGCGCCACGTCGACGTCCTCGGGGAAGACCTTGACGTCGACGATGGGCGAGTAGACCAGGTCCATCTTCGCCGGCCAGGTCGAGCAGCCGCTCGTCCAGGTCGAGGAAGGACATGTGGCAGCCGGAGCAGCCGCCCAGCCAGACGGTGGCCACGTCGTCGGGCCGGTCGCGCCGCGCAGCGGCGCGTAGCACGCGGGGTCGGTACCGGCGCTCACTCGGCTCAGGCACTGCTCCTGTCTCCCGCGCGTTCTTGATGTAGGTGAGGAAGCCCTTGTTCTTGCCGATGCCGGTGGCGGCCCGCTCCTTCTCGAAGAGCGCGCCGGTCGGGCAGACCTGGATGCACTTGCCGCAGCTGGTGCAGGACTGTCGGCTCTTGCCCCAGGGCTGCGGCCAGGTCGGTGATGACGCGCGCCTGCGCCCCGCGGCCGGCCACGTCCCAGGTGTGCGCCCCCTCGATCTCGTCGCAGACCCGGACGCAGCGGGTGCAGAGGATGCAGCGCGCGTGGTCGAGCACGAAGCGGGGGTGCGTGGCGTCGAGCTCGGTGAGCGGGTAGCGGTACGGGTAGCGGACGTGGTCCATCCCGACCGCGTAGCGCCACCGCCTGCAGCTCGCAGTGGCCGTTGGCCACGCAGACGGCGCAGACGTGGTTCCGCTCGGCGAAGAGCAGCTCGACGATCTGCCGCCGGTAGCGCCGGAGCCGCTCGGTGGCGGTGGAGACCTCCATCCCCTCCTCGCCGCGCGGTGGTGCAGGCGGGCTGGAGCTTGGGCGAGCCCTTCACCTCGACCAGGCAGAGCCGGCAGGCGCCCACGTCGGAGAGCCCGTCGAGGTGGCAGAGGGTGGGGAGCGGGATGCCGTGCTCGCGGCAGAGCGTCGAGGATGCGTCTCGTCCTCGGCGGGCCGAGACCGGCTGGCCGTCGATGCTGAGCGTCTTGACGGTCATGGCGTCGCGCCGTCCACCGGCCCGGGCGCCGCGGGCCTCGTCACGGCGGACATGCGGCAGACGCCGGCCGGGCAGCGCCGCTCGCCGCACGTGGGCCAGGTACTCCTCGCGGAAGTAGCGGAGCGTCGAGACCACCGGGTTGGGCGCCGCCTGGCCCAGCCCGCACAGGCTGGTGGCTGCGGAGCAGCTCGGCCAGCTCCTCGAGCCGCGCCAGGTCGGCCTCGCTCCCCTCGCCCCGCGGTGATCCGGTCGGAGGAGGTCGAGCATCTGCACCGTGCCGGCGCGGCAGGGGACGCACTTGCCGCAGGACTCGTCGCGGCAGAACTCCATGAAGAAGGCGGCCACGTCGACCATGCAGCGAGGTCTCGTCCATGACGATGAGGCCGCCCGAGCCCATGATGGAGCCGACCTGCTGCAGCGACTCGTAGTCGACGGGCAGGTCGAGGTGCTGGGCCGGGATGCAGCCGCCCGACGGACCGCCGGTCTGGGCCGCCTTGAAGGCCGCCGCCGTCCGGGATGCCGCCGCCGATCTCGAAGACGATCTCGCGGAGCGTGATGCCCATCGGGCACCTCGACCAGCCCGGTGTTCACGATCCGCCCGGCCAGCGCGAAGACCTTGGTGCCCTTCGACTTCTCGGTGCCGATGGCGGCGAACCAGGCGCCGCCGTTCCGGATGATCGGCGGGACGTTGGCGAAGGTCTCGACGTTGTTGATGAGCGTGGGCTGGCCCCACAGGCCGGACCTGGGCCGGGTAGGGCGGCCGCGGGCGCGGCGTGCCGCGGCGCCCCTCGATCGAGGCGATGAGCGCGGTCTCCTCGCCGCAGACGAAGGCGCCGGCGCCCGATGCGCAGCGTCGACGCGGAAGTCGAAGCCGGTGTCGAGGATGCGGCGCGCCGAGCAGGCCCTGCCGCTCGGCCTGCTCGATGGCGGTCCGCAGCCGCTTGATGGCCAGCGGGTACTCGCCCCGGACGTAGACGTAGCCCTGGTCGGCGCCGACGGCGTAGGCGGCGATGGCCATCCCCTCCAGCACCGCGGTGCGGATCGCCCTCCAGCACCGAGCGGTCCATGAAGGCGCCCGGGTCGCCCTCGTCGGCGTTGCAGATGACGAACTTCCGGGCGCCCGGCGCCTTGGCCACCGTGCGACCACTTCAGGCCGGTCGGGTAGCCGGCGCCGCCGCGGCCGCGCAGGCCGCTCCGCGTGATCTCGGCGATGACCTCCTGGCGGCTTCATCTCGGTGAGCACCTGCTGGAGCGCCTGGTAGGCGCCGGCGGCGATGCAGCTCTCGATGTCGCTCGGGTCGAGCTCGCCGGCGCCGGCCAGGACGATCGCTGGTCTGCCTGGTGAAGAAGGGCGCGTCGGCGTGAGCTGGCGGTCCGGCAGCGGCTTGCCGCCTCGCAGGTGGTCGCGCACAGCGGCGATGCGCTCGGCCGGCTCCTCGTCACGTCGAGGTCCAGGTGGCGCCGAGGCTGCCGCCTCGCCGTCGCGCGACTCGACCTGCACGAGCGGGCCGGCGTGGCAGAGGCCCCAGGCAGCCGGTCGCGGAAGACCTCGACCTGGCCTCTGCCAGCCCCGCCTCCTCCACGCGCGCCGATCTTCAGCGCGGCCCGGACCTCGACCGACCCGAGCGAGTCGCAGCCCTGGCCGCTGCCACCAGACGCCGACACCGTGGCGGCTGCACGCGCGCCGCGCAGCCTCGCGCTCCGCGATCTCCTCGCAGCGACTCGTGCCGTTCATGGCCCGGTCCAGCCCTTCACGCCGCGCCAGGACGGCCGTCGGGCGTCTGGCCGCCGACGCATCTCCTGATCGAAGACCACCGCCGGGCCGCGCCGCAGGCGCCGATGCAGCGGGCCACCACCACCGAGAGCTTGCCGTCGGCGGTGGTGCTCTCCGGCCCCGGCGCCGTACGCCTCTTCGAGCCCGGCCAGGATGCTCGCCCGACCCCTTCACGTAGCAGGCGGTCCCCAGGCAGACGGTGCAGGTGTGCTCGCCCTTGGGCTCCAGCGAGAAGAGGTTGTAGAAGGTGGCCACGCCGTAGACGCGCGAGAGCGGCACCTCGAGGCCGCGCGCCAGGAAGACGAGCACGTCGTCGGCGCAGGAAGCCGAAGAGCTCCTGCGCGACGTGCAGGAGCTCGAGCAGCGCGTCGGGCTGGAACTGCTGCCGGCGCATCGCCGCGTCGAGCATCTTCGAACCGCTTGTCGCCGCCCTTGGGCGCGGTGGCGGTGGCCGGTTCGGCGTTCATGCTCGCATCTTGGACTACGGCACGACGCCGCGTCACGAACGTTCGGTGTTGAAAAACGTCTCAGCGCGCGGGCGCGCAGGCGAGGGTCTTCCACCGCCTTCAGCGCCATGCGCCCGGGCGCGCGTAGACCCAGGCCAGCGGGACCTCGTCCAGGAACGCGCCGGCCACCGGGGCGGTGGACCTGAGCCCCGCCCAGGCGCGGTACTCCTCCTCGCGCGGCCTCCCCGCCACCGGCACCACCGCGATGTCCGCCTCCGCGGGCGAGCCGGCCGCGACCAGGTCCGGGCGGAGCCGACCGTCGGCGGCGTAGACGGCCAGGGCGGCCCGGGGGATCGTGCCCCAGTGGATGCGCGCGCCGGGCCGCGCGCGGGCGGAGATCTCGCCCAGCAGCGCGGCGGCGGCCTCGCCGTCGTGGCGCGCCAGCCCGAGCGTCGCCGCCCCGGGCGCGCCGCCCGCCAGCTCGCCCCAGGCCGACCCGAGCTGCGGATAGGCGCGGATCGAGGCGGCGACGGCCGGGGCCAGCGCCGCGGTGGCGAGGCAAGCCGCCACGATCCCTGCCCTCGAGCTCCAGAGGGCCGCGGCGCAGTCCAGGATGGCGCGGGCGGCGAGCGCGGCCAGGATGGGGAAGGCGGCCAGCCACGGCCCGGGGCCGGGGATGCGGGCCCCCAGGCCGAGCTGCGCCGCCGCGAACGGTCCGGCGGCGGCGAGGAGCAGGAGCAGCTCGTCGGGCAGGCCGGGTCCTCCCCGCACCGCCCGCCAGAGCCGCCACAGACCGTGCAGCCACCCCGCGCCGAAGGCGACCGCCAGCGAGGCGGGGAGGGCCAGCGCCGTCACGACCGCCGGGTACCCGGGCGGCGGGCGCCCGGCCTCGATCAGCCGTCCCAGGTACAGCACCGGCGCGTGCGCCCCCATGGCCGCCAGCGCCGCCCCGGCGCGGGGGAGCGTGTCGGTCCAGAGCCACGGCCACAGGGCGAGCGCCGCAGCCGGGCCGAGCAGCGCCATGGCCGCCACGGCGAGCAGCGACAATCGCGGGTGGGGCCTCGGGGCGGGCCGGCCGTCGGCCGGCGGCGGGGCCGCCCAGGAGGTCCGCGGCGTGGGGCCGCGGACGTCCCAGTGCTCGGGCTCGGTCGCCTGCTCCGGCTCGGGCCGGTTCACCGAGCGCAGCGCGAGCAGCGCGGGCAGGAGGGCCGCGTGCGCCGCCAGCACCGCCAGGAGCTGGATGGACCCGAGCTGGAACGCGAGCGCCAGGCCGAACATCGCTCCGCAGGCGAGCGCGGCCGCGATCCGGGCCGGGCGCCGGACGGCCATCGCGGCCCGCCGGTAGGCGAGGAGCGCCGCCAGCGTCAGAGCGGCGGCCGCGGCGCGCGGTCCGGCCTGCAACAGCGGGAGGAGCAGCCGGGGCGGTGCGAGCAGCAGCGCCGGCGCCAGCGCCGCCGCGGCGGGGCCGAACAGCTCCCCCGCCAGGCTGGCCAGGAGCGCGGCCAGGATGGCGGCGGCCAGCGCCGAGCCGAGCCGGTAGCCGAGCAGGTGCGAGAGGCCCATCCGCGCCGAGCCCGCCTGCGCCGCGCGCGAGAGCAGGGCCGGCAGGGGAGGCCGCTCCGGGCTCACGCTCGCGCCGGGAACCGCGCCCGCGGCGGCGAGCACGCCGGCCTCCTCGCGCGAGATGCCCGGGCCGCGGGCCAGGGCGGCCAGCGCCAGGAAGGCGGCGAGGCCCCAGGCCAGGGGCAGGAAGCGGACCGCGCGGCGGCCGACGGGGGCGGTCATGGCAGCGTCACCGCCTGCAGGCACAGCGAACGGTTCTCGGGCACGACCAGCTCGAGGCCGATGGCGTGCTTCTCGCCCGCCCACCGTCCGGTGTCGACGCGGAAGGTGGGCCACCCCGCGCCGTCGAGCTCCACCGCCGCCGCCTCCTCGCCGTCGACGCGCACCACGACGGTGAGGGGGATGGAGGTGGACTCGCCGCCGGGCGGCAGGGTGCCGACGCTCCCGCGGAGCACCCTCCCCACCGGCACGGCGCCGAAGGTCGCCAGCACCTGGGCCGCTCCGCCGGTCGCCCGCGCCACCAGGCACGACCGCGGCAGCCCGTTCGTCTCCACCACCCCGTTGTCCAGCCAGGCCTGGATCCGCTCGGAGCCGCAACGGAAGCCACCCCCCTCCGCGCCGCAGGGCTGCCCGCCCATGCTCACGGCCGCCGCCGGCAAGCGCTCGGCCAGCGAGGCCAGGGGCAGGTCGGGGTGCGCGATGTCGAAGCGGGCGATCTCGAGCCGGCCCACCGCCAGCGGCGGATCGGGAGCCGACGAGCGCCCCAGCAGATCCACCTCCGGCTGCCACGAGAACCCGGGCGCGCGGGGCAGCGACACCAGCCAGATCCTGCGCACGCCCTCGATGTCCGTGGGCGCGAACCGCGGCTGGAGCAGCACCTTCAGCTCGCGCGGGGCCACCGCCCGGATCCGCTCCGCCCAGCCCGGCGAGGTCAGCACCGCGTCGCCGGGGCGGGCGTCGCGCTCCAGCAGCGCCGAGGCGGCCGCCCAGTCGAGGCGGGTGGGCAGGAGCGAGGGGAGCGCCAGCTGGAACGCCAGCCCGCCCGCGCCCAGCACGAGCAGCAGCAGCGCGAATCCCCAGGCCGCCAGGCGGGCCGCCCCGGCCCGGCGGCCGGCCTGCACCGGGCGGAGCAGCCATCGCACCAGCCCGCCGCCGGCGGCGCCCAGGGCGCGCCGGGCCAGGCCCGGGCTTCGCGGCGCGGGTCCGGCGCTCAGGTCTTGGCGAGCCGGATCTTCCGCTCGCTTTTTTCGCGGCAGAAGGCGCAGAGGTCCATCTCCGGCGAGGCGGGGAGGGAGGGCGACCAGGAGGGATGCATGGCGCACCGGCCGTCCACGCAGTGGTGCAGGTCCCACAGGTGCCCCACGGCGTGGATGGCCTCGCGCGCCAGCCTGCGCCGGAAGGCCTCCACCGAGGCTTCGCTGGTGTCGCGGCTGGGCAGCTTGGCGGTGGAGACCAGGGCGCGGTTCTTGCCGTACTCGGCGAATCCCCAGCACGGCGGCTCGCCCAGCGGTCCGGGGGGGATGGAGAGCGGGGCGGTGGTGATGTACAGCACCTTGTCGTCGGCGAAGGTCCGGACGGCCGGCGCCTCGCGCAGCAGGGCCACCGCGTCGACCCGGCCGTCCTTGCCCTCGACCCCGCGGGGCATGGGCTTCCGCCCGGCCGCCTCGGTGCCGAGCCCGAAGGCCCGGTACAGGTTGCGCGTCAGGAAGGCCAGGTCGGCCGGATCGAGATCGTCGAGCGTGACGACGCGGATCACTTCTTCTTCCCTCCGCGCTTGGGCGCGGCCTTGGCGACGGCCTTCTTCGAGGGCTTCTCCTTCGGTGAAGGCTTCTCGACCGCCTTGTCGGCCTTCTTGGCGGGCTTCCTGGCCTTGGCGGGGGCGGCCTTCTTGACCGGCTTGGTCCGGGCGGCGCGCGCCTTCTCCGGAGCCTCGTCGGCCACCTCCTCCGCGGGCGGCTCGGCCCCGCCTTCCGGCTCGCCCTCCGGCGCCTTGGCGGCCTCGACTCCCTCGACTCCCTCCTCCGCGACCTCCTCGGCTACCTCGGGCTTCTCGGCGCCCTCGACCAGGTCGAGGTCGATCCCGAGGTCGCCCAGGCCCAGGTCGCCCAGGTCGCCCTCCTCCTCGGCCGCGGGCCTGCGGTGGCGCGGGCGCGAGGGCAGCATGACCGGCGCGGGCGGCGGCGGGACGTCGAACTTCACGCCCACGGGGGGCATGAGCGCGTAGTCGATGTAGTCCTCGGCCAGCCCGGCCGAGACGCCCAGCGCCACGGCCACCTCGTGCACCAGCAGATGACGCGCATTGTCGTACTGCTCGCGCTCCTTGGCCGGCAGCGGCCGCAGGCGGGAGAGGGAGTGCAGCCCCTTCACGACCTCGGCCAGCCCCAGCACCCCGCCGGCGATGAGCCGGTCGGCGTTGTCGCGATGGCGGATCTTCCAGTCCAGCTCCGGGTCGTCGAACTGGGCCGCCAGGTAATGGAACACGCCCTGGATCTGGCCGCCGGTGGCGACGCGCCGCAGCCCGATGGCCGGGACCTTGTTGCGCGGCACCAGCACCGCCGCCCCGTCCTCCTCGCGCCGCATGCGCACCAGCTGGAGCTTCTGCCCCGAGATGTCCTTCTCCTCGATGCCCACCACCGCGCAGACGCCCTGGTTCGGGTAGACGACCCGGACGCCGGGGATGAGCTCGACGGCGTCGGAGATGAACCCCTCGACGGGCGGGAGCTGCTCGCGGGGTTCGTCCGGACGGCGCGGGGGAGGGCCTCTCACGGCCCCCCCTCTACCACGCGATAAGTGGACCGGCAATCGAAGCCGAGGGCCCACCGGCGCCCCGGTCGAGACGGGCGCGGCGGTGGGTCGCCCTCAGCGCACGGCCTTGCCGCGCCGGGTGGTGTCCAGCCGGAACACGTCGGCGAGCCGGAAGGGCGCCCGGGCCACGGATGCCGGCTCGGCCGCGCGCAGCGAGCGGTAGATGGCGAACGTGCGGCGGGCCGCCGTCACGGCGGTCAGGACGGCCAGCGCCGCCAGCGCGCAGCCCAGCACCAATCGGCCCACCCCCGGACCCCAGATGGCGTCCACCACTGGCGAAAGCGCGCAGGCCAGGCCGGTCACCACGATCCGCTCGGGGCGCTGCATGCCGCCCACCCGGGCCACCTCACCCGCCCCGACCGCCTCGCCGCGGGCGCGCGCGTACGACACCAGGATCGACGCCCCGGCCGCGCCCAGCGCGGCGAACAGGAAGGGCGATTCGCGGAAGGCGGTGGCCAGGCCGCCAAGCACCAGCAGCTCGGCCACCCGGTCGAGCGTGGAGTCGAGGAAGGCCCCGGCGCGGGAGGTCCGGCCCGACGCCCGCGCCACACGCCCGTCGATGAAGTCGAGGCTGGCGCCGAACAGGTACACCCAGCCGCCGAGCGACAGGAGCCCGAAGCCCATGAGCACTCCGGCGGTGCCGGCCGCGAGCGTGCTGGCGATGGTGATGGCGTCGGGCGGGATGCCCAGGCGTAGGCAGAGGCGCTCCACCGGGTGATAGAGCCAGATCCACCACTCCTGGAAGAACTTCGCCAGGATGGTCCGCTGCCGGCGCTCGATGTCCGGGGTGTGCGGCCGTCCGAACAGGATGGCACGCGCCGTGAAAACGGCGAGCGTCGCCAGCAGGAAGGCGATGACGCCGAACAGCGGAATGGTCGCGGAGGCCACCGATGGGCTCACCTGGCCAACTTAGGCACACCCCGGAATCCCTGCGAGGATCGCCGGCAGGGTCCCTGGGGTTGGCCGGTGGACCGGGGACGCTGCCGTCGTCGCCGGGGCTACTCGGCTCCACCCCGGCGTCCCGGAGCCGCCTGGCCGAGAGCTCGACGTAGTCCGGTTCGCGCTCTATCCCGAGGAACCGGCAGCCCGCCCGGAGCGCGGCGATCCCGGTGGTGCCCGGAGCCGGCGAACGGGATCCAGCGACCAGGTCGCCCGGGCTGGAGCTGGCCGCGAGCACGCGCTCCAGGAGCGCCAGCGGCTTCTGGGTGGGGTGCCGGCCGTGAGCCTTCTCGCGCGGTCCGGGGGTGGGGAATGCCCAGACCACCTGCTCGCCGCCGGGTCGGGGCTGCTCGGCAGATGGCCCACAGGTCGCGCATCTGCTTGCCGCCGTTGCGGGTCTTCATCTCCTGGTAGTTGAAGCGGTGCGCCAGCGGGCGGCTCTTGCTCGGGCTGGCCCAGAGCAGCATCTCGGTCGAGTGGGTGAAGAAGCGGCAGGCCAGGTTGGGCGAGGCGTTGGGCTTGTACCAGGTGACGGTGTTGAGCAGGTGGAAGCCCAGCTCCTGCATGGCGTAGCCGATGGAGAAGATGACGTGCTGCGTGCCCGAGACCCAGAGGGTCCCGCTGGGCTTGAGCGCGCGGCGCACCGCGCTCAGCCAGCGGGCCTGAAAGGCGTGGTCCTCGCGTCACGCCGCTGCGAGGCGTCCCAGCGGCCCTTGTCGACGCTGGCGCGCCGGCCGCTCTGGCAGGTCGTGCCGCCGTTGGAGAGGTGGTACGGCGGATCAGCGAAGGCCACGTCGACCGAGTGCGGCGGCAGGCTCTCGAGCGCCTCCAGGCAATCCCCCTGGACGAGCGCCCACCCCCGCCCCCGCTCTACCGTCCCCGGCAACCCGTCCCACGCCCGCAGATCCAGCCTTCGCGCCATATCGGGCCATGGTAGGTGCGGCGATCGATATCGCCAGTTTTTGGCCTGGAGCCTGATAGATCCGACCCGGGTGCCCCTCGACGCGGAACAGGTCAAGGCCGCCGCCCTCCGCGCGGGCTTCTCGAAGTGCGGCATCGCCCGGGCCGAGCCGCTCGATCCGGCGCCGCTCGACCGCGTGCTGGCGGCGAGGCGCGGAGGCGGACATGGTCTGGCTCCGCGCGCAGCGGGCCGAGCGGCTCGATCCGGCGCCGCGTCCTGCCCGGGGTCCGGAGCGTGGTGGCGCTGGCGCTCTCGTATTGCATGGGCGCGGAGGCCCAGGCGGATGAGCCTGGGCCGGAGCGAGCCGGGAGGAGGCGGGCTCCGCCTGCCGAGGGGGCGAGGGCGAAGCCCGAGCAATCGATGGTCCGGGGGGCCGAGCTTCATCCGGCCCCCGGCAAGGAGTTGGCGAGGTCGCCCGGTACGCGCGCGGGCGCGACTACCACGCGGTCGTGAAGCGGAAGCTCCGGGCGCTGGTCGCGGACTCTCGGCGCGCAGATCCGGCGGCGAGGTTCTGGGCGGGCGTGCGACATCGGGCCGGTGATGGAGAAGGCCTGGGCGCAGCGCGCCGGCATCGGCTGGGTGGGCAAGAACGGCTGCCTCATCACGCCGGAGCACGGGAGCTGGGTGGTGCTGGCGGCCGTCCTCACCGACCGTGCGCTGGCGGCGGATGCGCCGCACCCCGAGCGCTGCGGGAGCTGCACCGCCTGCCTCGCGGCCTGCCCCACCGCCGCCATCCCCGAGCCGGGGCTGGTGGACGCGCGGCGCTGCCTCTCGTTCTGGACCATCGAGCGGCGCGGGGACGTCCCGGCGGAGATCGCCGAGCGCCTGGGGCCCTGGGCCTTCGGTTGCGACGACTGCCAGACGGTCTGCCCGTGGAACCACGGGCTGGCGCCTTCCGCCGACCCCGAGCTGGCGCCGCTGCCGGGCCAGTCCGGCCTCGACCTGTTGCCGCTCATCGAGCTCACCCAGGAGCAGTACCGGCGCCGCTACTACGGGACCGCCCTGGCGCGGGCGCGCCACGACGGGCTGGTGCGGAACGCCATCCTCCAGGCCGGGCTGCACCGGGACGGCCGGTGCCTGGCGGCCATCCGGGCGCACCTCGAGAGCCCGCACCCGGGGGTGCGCGCGGCGGCCGCGTGGGCGGTGGCGAGGCTCGAGGGCGAGTAGCGTGCCGCGGCCGCCCCGGGCGGCTATCACTGGCCTGGATGCTCACCACGGACCAGCTCCACGCCGCCCGCCACGCCGCCGCCGTCGGCCCGCTCCTCGCCCCGGCGTTCCTGCGCCTCTCCGGCAAGGACGCCCGGTCGTACCTGCATCGCATGTCGACCCAGGACCTCGAGCGGCTCGCGCCGGGCGAGTCGGCCTACGCCGCGTTCCTCGACGCCAAGGGACACCTCCTCGGCGACGGCCAGGTGCTCGCCCGCGAGGCGGACCTCCTCCTGGCGCTCGAGCCCGCGGCCATGGCCGCCGCCCGCGAGCACCTGGAGCGCTACGTCATCATGGACGACGTCGCCGTCGAGGACGGACCGGCGCTGCGGGTCCTGCCGGTGCTCGGGCCGGAGGGGCCCGCGCGGCTCGAGGGCCGCGCGCCCGGGATCCCGCGCGTCCGGAACGGCCGGCGCGGCGTGCCCGGTGTCAATCTGTGGCTCGCCCCGGGGGAGGGCGAGGCGCTCCGCGCGGCGCTGGTCGGCGACGGGCTCCCGGCCCTGGGCGAGGACGAGCTCGAGGCGCTTCGCATCGCCGGCGGCGCCGCCCGCTTCGGCGCCGACATGGACGCGTCGCGGCTGCCCATGGAGGCCGGCCTGACACGGGACGCCATCTCGTTCACCAAGGGTTGCTACATCGGCCAGGAGGTGGTGCTGCGGGCCACCGCCCGCGGCCACCTGCAGCGCGGGCTGGTGCTGCTGGCGCTCCCGCCCGGCGCCGGCCCCGGGACGCCGCTGCTGGCGGGGGACGCGGAGGTGGGGGCGGTGACGAGCGCCGCCGACACGCCCGAGGGCCGGCTCGGCCTCGGCTACCTGCGCCGCGCTCACTGGCGCGAGGGGGAGCGGCTCTCCGCCGCCGGCGGGGAGGCGACGGTGACGCGGGTGGTGGTGGAGGACGGGCTCCCCGCGGAGCGGTGCCAGGCGGCGCCGCGGACGTCCCGCTGACCCCCGAATGGCCGTCGCGGCGACGGTCCGCGTCGCGCAGCATGTGAGGCGAGGAGCGGCGGCGCCATGCTGACGGCTCGTCAGGCGAGGCGGGTGGCCGAGGGCTGGGTGCGGGAGGAGGCCGAGCGCGTGCCCGGCTTCGCCGGCGCGCTCCTGGCCGGCTCGTCTCTGCGGAGGGAGCCCGACGATCCGCACCCGCCGGGCTCCGATGTCGACGTGTGGGTCGTGATCGACGGTCCCGTGCCGGACCCGTTCCTCGCGCCCGCACATCCGCTCGCCCTTCACAAGTCGGTGGTGCACGGGGTCGTCCTGGACCGGATGTTCCTCCCCTGGAAGCGGCTGGAGGACCCGGCGGCGGTCCTCTCGGACATGTTCCTGGCCCCGGTGCTCGCCGCGGGCGCGATCCTGAGCGATCCGTCGGGCCGGCTGAGCCACCTCGGCGCCGCAGTGGCCGCCGAGCACCGGCGCCGGGCCTGGGTGCGGTCCCGGCTGGACGGCGTGCGGGAGCGCGTCCTCGCGCTCTGCCATGCCATCGAGGAGCAGCCGCCCCTGCCCGTGTACGACCTGCGCTGCTGGCGCATCGCCAGCCTCCTCATGGCCTCGACGGCCGCGGCCGCCGTGCCTGCCGTGGCGGCGCTCCGCGACGTGACCATCCGCAGGGGCCTGGTGGTGGCGCGGGAGATCCTCGCCGGAGCCGGGCGCATGGACCTGGCCGACTCCCTCCTGCAGACGCTGGGGAGCGCCGCGCTGGGCCGCGCCGAGGTCGAGAGGCTCGTGGCCGAGACAGAGCGCGCCTACGACGCGGCCGTCGCCGTCCACCGCAAGCGCTTCGCCCTGGACTGCTACGTCGGGCGCGACCTCCGGGAGTACGCCCTCGGTGGCATCCGCGAGCTGCTCGGGCGCCACCACCGCGAGGCCATGTACTTCGCGGCCTTCGTGAGGACCGGCGCGCAGAACATCCTCGAGAACGACGGCGCCGGGGCCGAGCGGACCAGGTTCCGGGAGGGGTTTCTCGGGATGCTGGCCGCCCTCGGCATCGAGGGGGAGCGCCCATGGGCCGCGCGGGCGGCGGCGATCCAGCAGCTCCTGCCCAGGCTGCGGGACGCCGCCGACGTCATCCTCGAGCGGAACCCGGTCGCCCAGGAGTAGGGGAAGAGGATCATGCCTCGGCGACCGGCACCTCCGGGCCGCGGATGCGGTCCTGGCGCGAGGGGAGCGCGTCGACCTCGCGCCGGAGGGCGGCGAGCTCCTCCAGGAGCTCGGCCCGCGTCGCGCGGATCTCGGCCCGGACGTCCTCGAAGGTGTACCGGATCTCCTCCGGGGAGATGCCGAGCAGGCGCCTCCGCGCACCCGCCAGGAGCGTGGAGAGCGCGCTCATGACGCCTTGCCCCGAAGAGGACAGGAGGCGATGGCCGAGCCCGGGTCGACCGCGTTGCCCCCCTCGACGATGACCTTCACCAGCCCGTCCTGGCCGATGACGACGTTGGCGCGCCTGGCGAAGCCCACCAGGGGCATGGTTCCGGAGTACTGGGCCGCCACCTTGCCGCCCCGGTCGGAGAGGAGCGGAAACGGGAGCTGGTAGCGCTCCTTGAACTTGCGCTGGGTCTCGACGCTGTCGACCGAGATGCCCACCACCTGGGCGCCCTTGGCCGCCACCTCGCCGAAGTGGTCCCGGAAGTTCTTGTTCTGCTGGGTGCACCCCGGCGTGAAGGCCTTCGGGTAGAAGGCCAGGATCACCGGACCCTTCTCGAGGAGCCGCGACAGGGTGACGGGCGTCCCATCGGTGTCGGGCAGCGTGAAGTCGGGCGCCTTGTCGCCGACCTTCAGGGCGGTGGCGCCGAGCAGCATGGCGAGGAGCGGCGAGGTCATGGTTTCCTCCGGCCGGAATCGGAGGTTGTCGTAGCGGCGCCGCGTCCCGGGGGCAATGCAACCACCCCGGCGGCGTCCTTCGACAGGCTCAGGACAGGCCCTTCGACAGGCTCGGGACAGGCCCTGGTGCGCCCGGGCCCCGTGCGATACAGCTTTCCCGCATGCGCCATGACCACCTCGGTCCGGGACTCGTCGCGGGGGCGATCCTGGTGCTGGGCGCGTGCGGCTCCAGCCCGGAGCAGAAGGCATTCGACCACCTGTCCGCGACGTGCGCGGCGCAGGCGGGCGCCAGCTACGCGGCCGCGGCGGCTTCGCTGCAGGGCGGCTACCCGGTGGGGCCGCTCTGCTCGGCGACGCTCCTGCCCATCGCGGAGAGCGATGCCTGCGGGGCCGCCTCCGCCGGGAACGAGGTCTGCCAGGTGCTGTACTACTGGTTCAGCGCCGATCCGGGCGTCTGCCAGGGCGGCGCCTGCGTATGCGAGCTGCGACTTCTCGAGACCAACCTCGATGCACAGCAGGGCGCGGCGCCAATCTGCGCGGCCCGGTTCCTGCGGGGACAGCCATCGCCATGAAAGCGGTCTTCATCCGGGGTCACGGCGGCCCCGAGGTCGTCGAGGTGGGCGAGCTCCCCGAGGCGGAGCCGGGACCGGGCCAGGTGCGCCTGGCGGTGAAGGCGGCCGCGGCGAACCACCTCGATCTGTGGGTGTGCCGGGGCTGGCCGGGGCTCAAGCTGTCGTTCCCGCACGTGCTCGGCTCGGACATGAGCGGGGTGGTGGAGGCGGTGGGGCCGGGCGTCGACGACGTCAAGGTCGGCGACGCGGCCGTCGTCTACCCAGGGGTCTCCTGCGGCCGGTGCGAGCGCTGCCTCTCGGGTGAGGTGAACCTGTGCCGCCGCTACGCCATCCTGGGCGAGCACGTCTCGGGCGTGCAGTCCGGGAAGCTGGTGATCTCGGCGCGGAACGTGTTCCCCAAGCCCGCCCGGCTGGGGTTCGAGGAGGCGGCCGCCATTCCGCTCACGTTCCTCACCGCCTGGCACGCGCTGGTGGCCCGGGCCGGGCTGAAGCTCGGCGAGACGGTGCTGGTCCACGCCGCCGGCTCGGGCGTGGGGGTGGCGGCGGTGCAGATCGCCAAGCTCCTCGGGGCGCGCGTCATCGCCACCGCCGGGTCCGACGCCAAGCTGGAGAAGGCCCGGGCGCTGGGCGCCGACGAGGTCGTGAATTACGAGACCGGCTCGTTCGTCGACGCGGTGAAGAAGCTCACCAACCGCCGCGGCGTGGACGTGGTGTTCGAGCACGTGGGCAAGAAGACCTGGGAGGGCTCCATCCAGTCGGCCACCGTCGGCGGCCGGATCGTGACCGTGGGCGCCACCACCGGTTACGATCCGCTCACCGACCTGCGCCATGTCTTCTTCCGCCAGCTCTCGGTGCTGGGATCGACCATGGGCACGCCCGGCGAGCTGGCCCAGGTGCTGCGCTTCGTGGAGGAGGGGAAGCTCCGGCCGGTGGTCGACCGGGTGCTCCCGATGGGCGACGTGAAGGTCGCACACCAGCTCCTTGCCGAGCGCGCGCAGTTCGGGAAGATCGTGCTCACGCCGTGAGAGAAGGAGACGCCATGATCCGAGCCATCCGCAACGTAGCTTTCTTCGTCGTGCTCACCGCTGGAGCCCTGCTGGCAGCGGGGTGCGGGTCGAGCAGCGACTGCAATGTCACGCCCGACATCAACTCGAACCCTGACTCGTGCACGCTCGCCCCTAACACGACCGTCACCGTGAATGCGAAGTGGTGCAGCTGCGGTTCGAGCGTCACTTGCGATGTCGTCAACGCGGGGGGCGGCGTCTTCCAGCTCGAACCGAAGGTGGCTTCCTGCGATGCGAGCTGCCCGCCCAACCCGACCAGCTGCCCGGTCGACTCGGTCCAGTGCGTGTTCACCACGCCGGCCGAGGGCGACTACTTCCTCTACTTCATCAGCGGGTCGAGCTCGGTGAACGTCCCGATGCACGTGAGCGGGAGCGGCACGACGACCTGCGGCTGACTTAGGTGCATTCCGCCGCGCGGAGCGCGGCGGTGTTGGGTGTCAGGCATGCAGCTCGACCACGTCGTGGTCGAACAGCTCGTGGTGCCGGTCCACCTGCTGGCCGTCGAACTTGGCGGTGCCCCACACGCGGGCGAACTTGAGCCGGTCGGCCATCTCGCGGTGGACGAGCCGGGCCAGGTCCTGGATGGTCGCGTGCTCGGGCAGGACAAAGGGCTTTCCCATGTCGGGCTTCTTCCCGGGCTCCTTGGTGTGCACGCGGATGCGGCGCAGGTCGTGCCAGAGAGCCGCGCGGAGCGCGTCCAGCCCGTCGCCGCGTGCGGCCGACACCGCCAGGAAGGCCAGGTCGGCGCCGGCGGCCTCGCGGGCCAGCCCCGCGAACACGCCGTCCTCGTCCAGGTCGCACTTGTTGCCGATCACGTAGGTGGGTCGCTGCGCCAGCAGCGGTGAGGCCTCGGCGGGGAACGGGCGTGGCGACGGCCAGACGTGGCCCCTCTCCATCACCTGGATGCACTGCTGGACCGCCTCCGCGATGCCGTCCGCGGTCACGTCCACGACGAGGAGCAGCCCGTCGGCCCCGCCCGCCAGCCCCGGCAGCCAGCTCTCGACGTGGCCGGGCGCCACCGCTGGCGTATCCACGAGCTGCACCTGCACGTTCTCGTGGGTCATCATCCCCGGGAGCGGAGCGTGCGTCGTGAACGGGTAGTCGGCCACCTCGGGATGGGCGTGGGTGAGCGCGGCGAGCAGCGCGGACTTGCCGGCGTTGGGCGGCCCGAGCATCACCCACTGGCCCGCGCCCTCGGGCTTGACGCGATTGGGATCCGGCCCGTGGTGGCCGGAGCGGACGGCGTGCTCGCCCTCCTCCTCCAGCTTGGCCAGGCGGTGCTTGAGATCCGCGTGGAGCTTCTCCGTGCCCTTGTGCTTGGGCAGGAGCGCGATCATCTCGCGGAGCGCGTCGACCTTCTCGGCGTGGTCAGCCGCCCGCCGGAAGCGCGCCTCGGCTTCCTTGTACTGGAGCGTGAGGTTCGCCGGCATGACGGCATTGTGGCCGGCGGCGCGGGGAGGAGACCCCGGCCCGGGTGGGGCGGGAGAGGAGGGCCGAGGAGGCTACGCGAACCGCATCCCTCGCCGCATCTCGCGCAGCCGCCGCACCCGCTCCTCGATGGGCGGGTGGGTGGAGAACAGGTTCATGAACCGCTGCGCGCCGCCGGCGAAGGGGCTGACGATGAACAGGTGGGCCGTGGCCGGCCCGCCGTACTGGTAGGGGATGACCTCGTTGCCCTGCTCGAGCGCCAGCAGCGCCTCGGCCAGCGGCTCGGGGTCGCCGACCAGCTCCGCGCCCGACGCATCGGCGCCATACTCGCGCGACCGCGACACCGCCAGCTGGATGATGAGGGCGATGATGGGGGCCAGGATGGCCCAGGCCAGGGCCCCGAAGATTCCGCCGCCGCGGTCGTCGTCGTTGCGGCCGCCGAACCCCCCCAGCAGCGCGCCCCACTGGATGACGTGGCCGAGCGAGGAGACGAGGCCGGCCACCGCCGCCGCCATCATCGAGATGAGGATGTCGCGGTTGCGGACGTGCGACAGCTCGTGGGCCAGAACGCCCTCCAGCTGCCGGGCGTTCAGGATGCGGAGGATCCCCTCGGTCACCGCCACCGCGGCGTGCGAGGGGTTCCGTCCGGTGGCGAAGGCGTTGGGGGTGGGCGAGGGGATGACGTACACCCGCGGCATGGGCAGGCCGGCCTTCCGGGTGAGCCGCTCCACGATGTCGTAGACTTGGGGCAGCTGCTCCCGCGTCACCGGCTGGGCGCGGTTCGCGGCCAGGGCGATCTTGTCGGAGAACCAGTAGGAGAAGAAGTTGATGACCAGCCCGATGCCGCCGAACAGCAGCATGCCGCCGGTGCCCCCGTACATCTGGCCGCCGATGGCGAGCACGGCGATGAGGAAGGCCATCAGCATGGCCGTCTTGAGGTAGTTCCGGCCCGCCCCGGCCCGGTACGAGGTGCTCATTCCACGCGGCTGCGCTGCTTCGCTCCAAGGCATGTCGTCTCTGTAACCACGCGGCCGGACGGGTCAATCCGGGCGATCGTCGCAGCGGTCGCCCGCCGCCGCTTTCTCGCGCCCGTTGGCGGGTCGTGCTAAAGGGGCGACAGCAGGAGATATCGCGAGGTTACGGGGATGGCCGGGCGAAAGGTCGCGGTGGCAAAGGCGCGGAGCGGAAAGGCGAGGCCTCGGGCCGAGGTGGGGAGCCAGCTGGAGCTGGTCGTGGCCCCCGCCCCGCCGAGGAACGCCCCGGCGGGCGTGCACCCGCGCGGCGCCCCCAGAGGGGCCAGGGGACGACCCGCCAAGCCCGTTCGTGGTTCGACAGGCTCACCACGGGCGGATCCGGAACCGCGCACCCTGAGCTTGTCGAAGGGTCGCCCCGAGCCTGTCGAGGGGCGGGCTCGGAAGCCCGTGCGCTCGGGCAGGTCGAGGAAGCTGCAGGCGCCGGTGGAGGTGGCGCAGGGCGCAGCTCAGGAGCCGGCAGCGCTGGTTTCGGAGCAGCCGAAGGCCCCGAAGCGCCGCGCCACCGCCGAGCAGCTCGCGGCCAAGCAGCGCGAGATCTCCATCTCCGAGTTCTTCACCAAGAACCGGCACCTGCTCGGCTTCGACAACGCCTCGAAGGCGCTCCTCACCACCATCAAGGAGGCCGTCGACAACTCGCTCGACGCGTGCGAGGAGGCCGGCATCCTCCCCGAGGTCACCATCGAGGTACGCGACCTGGGCCTGAACGCCAAGGGTGAAGGCGATCTCACGAAGGGCGAGGGGCGCTTCGTGGTGGTGGTCGAGGACAACGGCCCCGGCATCGTGAAGGCCCAGGCGCCCAAGATCTTCGGCAAGCTGCTCTACGGCTCCAAGTTCCACCGGCTCAAGCAGAGCCGCGGCCAGCAGGGCATCGGCATCAGCGCCGCCGCCATGTACGGCCAGCTCACCACCGGCCAGCCCATCCGTGTCACCTCGCGGATCGGCAAGGGCAAGCCGGCCCACTACTTCGAGATCCAGATCGACACCCGCAAGAACAACCCGGTGGTCACCGAGGACCGGGAGGCGAACGGGTCGAACGGCTGGCACCTCGAGCACGGCACGCGGGTCGAGCTGGAGATCGTGGCCAACTGGCAGCAGGGGCAGCGGTACGTGAATCGCTACGTGGAGCACACCGCCCTCTCCAACCCGCACGCCACCTTCCACTTCGTCCGCCCGCGCCAGGAGAAGCTCACCTTCCCGCGGGCCACCGACGATCTGCCCAAGGAGGCGCTGGAGATCAAGCCGCACCCCCACGGCGTGGAGCTGGGCGCGCTGATGATGATGGCGGCCGACTCCAAGAGCCACGACGTGAAGGGATTCCTGCAGACCGCCTTCTCGCGCGTCTCCTCGACCGTGGCCGCCGAGATCGTCAAGAAGGCGGGCTTCAAGGAGAAGGTCCGGCCCCGCAACCTGGCCGAGGACCGCGAGCTGGCGGCGCGGCTGCACCAGGCCATCTCCGACACCAGGATCATGTCCCCGCCCACGCAGGTGCTCTCGCCCATCGGCGACGAGCTCATGCGCAAGGGGCTGGTCTCCTTCCTCAACGTCATCGAGACCGAGGGGCCGGAGGAGGACGAGCAGCTCGACCTGGACCAGGCCAAGAAGAAGAAGTCCTCGAAGAAGGAGAAGGAGGCCAAGGCCGAGGCGCCGGACGTGCCCGACGCGCCGCCCGAGGAGGGCGTCGAGAAGATCAAGGGGCACAACTACTTCATCGCCACCGTCACGCGCCCGCCCAAGGTGTACCGCGGGAACCCGTTCCAGGTGGAGGTGGGCCTGGCCTACGGCGGCTCCTGGCCGGCCGACAAGCCCATCGAGCTGTTCCGCTTCGCCAACCGCGTGCCGCTGCTCTTCCAGAAGGGCGCCTGCGGGATGACCGAGGCCATCGTCAGCACCGACTGGCGCAACTACCTCCTCAGCCAGCCGCGCGGCTCGCTCCCCGTCGGCCCCATGGCCCTGCTGGTCCACATCGCCAGCGTCTGGGTGCCATTCACCAGCGAGGCCAAGGAGGCGGTGGCCCACTACCCGGAGATCATGCGGGAGATCCAGCTCGCCGCCCAGGAGTGCGGGCGGAAGCTGGCCGCCCACATCCGGCGGAAGAAGCACCTCGACTACCAGGCGCAGCGCCGGAGCATCTTCGAGCTCTACATCCAGGAGGTGGCCCGGGCCATCGGCATCATCACCAAGCGGAGCCCGGAGCCCATCAAGCGGGAGTTCCTGCGGCTGGCGGACAAGGTGACCGAGCAGGAGCTCTCGGCCCAGGACGCGGCCCTGCAGGAGCAGTCGGAGAAGATCACCAAGCGGCCTCGCCGGGCCGAGGACGAGCAGGAGTAGGCCATGGCGCGCCTGGATGCCATCGACAAGAAGACGGTCCAGAAGATCGAGAAGCTCGCCGAATCGGTGCTGAAAGCGACGAAGGGCGGCAAGAACCCGTTCGTCGAGATCCCCATCCGCTCGCTCGCCAACGTGAAGTTCAACGAGCGCAAGCGGCTCATCGAGCTCGGCTCCCAGAAGCAGAAGCGCTACTTCTTCAACGTCGGCATGGCCAAGAAGTTCATGCAGACGTTCCTGGTCTCCGAGGCCTGCAAGGAGCTCATCGACGCCGGCAAGACGACCAGCATCCGCGATCTCTACTACATGACGAAGCACGGTCTGGGGGAGACGCGCCAGAACACGTTCGAGGAGCAGGACGAGTCGGATCCCATCATCGAGGACCTCGAGGTCGCCATCGACTCGCTGCGGGAGGAGCTGCACCTGTTCGCCTCGCGCAAGGGGACCATGGTCGGTCCGCTCACGATCCGGGACACCGGTGACACCATCGACCTTCGTCGGATGGGTTCCGGTGGCTGGGGCGTTCCGTCCATCGTCGAGGAGCACGTCATCGAGTTCGGGAAGCACGAGGCCAAGTACATCCTGCTCATCGAGAAGGACGCGACCTGGAGCCGCTTCAACGAGGACAAGTTCTGGCAGCGGGACAAGTGCCTCATCGTGCACGGCGGAGGCCAGCCGCCCCGCGGCGTCCGCCGCATCGTCCAGCGACTCCACAGCGAGCTGAAGCTCCCCGTCTACGTCCTGGTCGACAACGACCCGTGGGGTCTCTACATCTACTCCGTGGTGAAGCAGGGCTCGATCAATCTTGCCTACGAGTCGATGCGGATGGCGGTGCCCGACGCACGGTTCGTCGGGCTTTCGTCGTTCGACAAGGCGAAGTACAAGCTGCCGACCAACGTGCACGTGCCGATGAACGAACAGGACAACTCACGTGCCAAGCAGATGCTCGCCTATCCCTGGTTCCAGCACGCGAAGTGGCAGAAGGAGATCCAGGAGATGATCCGGTCGGGGCAGAAATACGAGCTCGAGGCGCTCACCCGCCGCGGCATCAGCTTCATCACCGAGGAGTACCTGCCGAGGAAGCTCCGGGACCGCGACTGGCTGGAGTAGCCCGCGCGGAGCCCATCCGCGCCGGCCGCCGGGCCGGCGCGCAACCCCCGCGGCGCTCGCGCCGCGACTGCCTGCAGCATCGAGGAGAGACGAATGCCCGCCAAGCGTGGGAACCGCTCCAAGAAGAAGGTGTCGAGCCGGTCGAAGGTGAAGCGCGCGACGGCCAAGGCCAAGCGCACCCTCAGCAAGAAGCGGAAGCGGACGGCGAAGCGGGGGCCGCGGTAGACCTTCCACTCACCGCTCCTCGACGCCGACCGGATCGTGCAGCTCGCGGCAGAGCGGGCAGTAGACGAACACGGTATCGGCGGGCGGCGCCGCCACCAGGCCGGGCACGAAGTCCCACTCGTCGGGGTCCGCCGGGCGCCGGGTGCGCCGGCAGCAGCAGCATTGCTCCAGCGCACCGCCCTCGGCGCGGTACTGCTCCGCCGTCCCCTCCACCACCTCGTAGACCTCGGCGGCGGGGAGCTCGCGCACGATCCGCTGCACGATCACGAGCCCGATGGGCTCGGCCCCCGCCAGCACCGGCGAGACCTGCATGTTCACGAGCCGCGCCAGGTCGGGTCCATTGCACTCGACGGTGATGGAGCGCGGCCGGCCCTCCGCCTGGTGTGCCGCCCAGGCCAGCAGCCGGCGCAACGCCTCCCGCGGCTCCTCGCCCCGGACCACCTCCGGCAGGCGCGCTCCCACCGCCGCCTCGCCGAAGCCGCCCCCGAGGCGCGCGAAGCGCTCCCATGCGTCGTTGGCGAACAGGATGGTGCCTTCCAGATCGAGGAGGACGGCGGCATCGGTGCGGGCCGCCAGCTCGCGGATGGCCGCGGTGAAGGGCCGGGACCGGGAGATGGCAGGGCGCTCCACCATTGGATCGCCAGGCTGCACCCCAGGTGCCAGGGAATGCGGCGACCAACCACCTGAATTCAGGGAACAACGGGCGCGGGGCCAGCGGCACCTAGGGTGATTCCGGCCGCACCGCCTCTTCCCCCGGCAACGGCGCGAGGGTCCGGGGAGCCCCACCCTCCCGCTCGGCGGTGGTGCTCCTCATCACAGCGCTCGCCGAAGCACCGCCACGTCCGGCGCGGCGAAGAAGGGCGCACACCGCTCCAGGAAACCGTCCAGCTCGGTGCGCTCGCCCGGGCCCAGCCGGCGGGCGAAGAGAGACGGCAGGGCGCGACGCGCCTGGTCCACGCTCTCCGCGTATCCGTCCGGGGTCAGCGCGCCATCGACCAGCCGGTGTCGCAGGAACAGGAAGTAGGTCTGCACGACGTCGGTCATGCAGTAAGCGGCGATCCGGTCGAGGTCGCCGGCGGCGTAGAGCGCCTGCACGTCCGCGCCGGCCACGTCCTCCTTGCCCGGCAGGCCGACCAGCTTGGCGTACAGGTCGAGCGGGGCGGACGAGGCCGGGCCGGCCAGCAGCTCGCGCATGTCGAAGTGGTGCCCGCCGCCCCGCCGCGAGGCCGCCACCCAGGCCGGGGTCGAGATGGCGTGCTTGAGCGAGCGCAGCTCGAGGACCGGGACGTCGAAACCTTTGCCGTGGAAGGAGATCAGGCTCGCCCCGTCCAGCCGGCGCCAGGTCTCCTCGAGGAACGCCGCCTCGGGCATGCGCCAATCGGTCCACACCAGCGCGTCCGAGAGGCTCACCACCCCTGCCTCCTCGGCAGCCTCGAGCAAGCAAGCGACCACCGGGCGGTGATAGGGCAGGGGTAGGAAGTCGGTCCGGCCGCCGGTGCGGGCGCGGCGCTCTGCCACCAACCGCTGAACCTGCTCGGGGTAGGGCCGTCCGGACTCACCATCGACGGCGGAGACGAGCTCCTCGTCGGGAACGGTCTCGAGGTCGAGGGTGACGAGCCTCATCAGCCCGATTGTGAAGGCAGGGTCTGACAGGGGTCGCGAGGGTGCGCAGCGCGGGAGTTGCTTTTGGCACCACTCAGTCGTGGGGGAACCCCTCTGGACGCACTGCGTCGAAAGCAAGGAACGCGTACCCTGGCAGGGCATCAAGGCTGGCTTGCTCGTTCTCTCATGAGCGCTGCCGCCCCGCGGCAGCCGGGAGTGATCCATGGAAACCGTGCAGGTGAAGCAGGAGAGCAAGAAGCGTCTCCACTCGCTCCAGGCGCGGTTCGACGCGCTGGAGACGGAGGCGCGCGGTCGGCTCCGCCGCGCGCTGGGCGCGGGGCAGCACCGATTGACCGAGCTGGACGAGATGCTGGCGAAGTGGTCGCGCGAGGACTGGTCGGTCGACGGCATGCGCAAGCGGTTCGAGACGCTGCGCGCCCGGGCCGAGCAGCTGCGCGCCAGCGCGATCAAGCGGGTCAACGAGATCCCCGGTAGCGCGGTGACCGCCCTGGCCAACGGCTCCCGCGGCCCGGTGCAGAACCTGGCCCGCGAGCTGGAGCGCCTGGCCAAGCTCGTCGAGCCCGTCGAGGGAAAGAAGAACGGGGAGGCGGAGTCAGCCAGCCCCCCGGAGCCGAAGCCGGTGCGGACCAGGCAGAAGGTCGAGGCCTGAGCGGCTCGCGCCGGCCGAGGCACCGCAGGGGGACCGATGAAGTTCGCGCGCGGGCCGGGCGTGGCTCGCCCGCCGCGATCAAGCCCGGGACGGCTCGGGCCGGCCAGCCGGCGCCGCCGCCCCGGCGCGCCCGGCGCCGGGTCGGGCGGCGGCGGGAGTGCCAGCGCCCGCTGTAGCCACCTCCGCGCCGGGCGTTCGAGCCCGCGCGAAGCGGCGACGGCCACGATCACGGCGATGACGCAGAAGCCGGCGGCGAAGACCGCGCTGGGGGGCTCGGCCTCGCCGTGCAGCGCGCGCGCCCATCGCCAGAGCGGGTCCTGCAGCGCATAGAGCGCGAAGCTCGCGTCTCCCAGGAACCTCCCCGGGCGCGAGCCCAGCACCCGCGCCACCCGGGCGCCGCGGTCGCTGGCGAGGCCGACCACCGCCACCGCGAACAGCGGCAGGAGGATGCCGTTGTGCAGGAGCACGTAGGGCGTGCCCCCCCAGGCCAGCACGACCGGCACGGCGAGCAGCGCCGCCAGCGCGGCCGGGCCGCCCGCCCGGCCGAGGGTCGTTCCCCGCGTCCGGACCAGGAGCCCGAGCGCCACGCCCGCCACGAACTCGCCGCCGCGCGCCAGCGGGTGGAACTTGAGCGCGGCCAGCCAGGGCGGCTCGTGCGCCAGCTGCACCGCGCCCGGGCCGTCGGGCGCGAGCGCGAGATACGCGAGCGGCAGCGCCAGGCCCGCAGCCCAGGCCCCGGCCGCCGCGCGCCACAGCCCGGCGCGCGTCCGCGGCGAGAGCCAGGCCAGGATGCGGGGAAAGGCGAGGTAGAAGGACGCCACCACCGAGGTGGACCAGCCCGGCGGGTTCCAGATGCGCGCGATGGGCGTCACCCAGGCCTGGGCGAGGAGCAGGCAGGCGAGGGCCACCACTCCGGCCTTGAGAGCGGCGATCGGTCCGCCGTCCCACCAGCGCTCCAGCGCGAACGGGGCGAAGAGCACGAAGGCGAGGAGGTAGGCCGGGTAGAGCCGCGCCAGCCGCGCCGCCAGGAAGGTGCGCCGCGCCGCCTGGTCCATGGGCGCCGGGTTGGCGTGGGCCAGCACGAAGCCGGAGAGGAGGTAGAAGAGCCCGACCCAGACGTAGCCGCCGCCCCAGATCCGCTCGGCCCAGGCAGGGGCGGCGGCGAAGAGGGCGGCGCCCACGTGGAAGAGCAGGATCCCGAGCGCCGCCGCGAAGCGCAGGCCGGAGAGGGCATCGATGCGCGCCGGCGGCTCGACGGGCTGCCGCCGCTCGATCGGTCCTGTCGGCTCGGCAGGGGCCGGCGCAGTGGCGTCCATGCCTTCGAAGACTGGCCCCTCCGGCCGCCGCCGGTGAGCGACCCCGGCGGAGTCAGGCGGCGCGGCGCCGGGATCGGTCCAGCGGCGAGCCCCCCGTGACGCCCATGAGGTCGAGCGGAGAAACGAAGCCCGCCGGCCGGCGCTGCCGGCGGCGGGCTCGCGTGCACTCCGACGGCAGGGCGGCTAGTCGTCGCTCACGCCCAGCGCCGCGTGGCAGGCGTTGCACTCGGTCGTGGGCCATGTGCCATCGGCTCCGGCTTGCTTGGCGACGTGCGTGCCGCCCTCGACGACGATGAAGTCGAGGCCCTGCATGTGGACGGCATCGTCCACCGTCTTCGCGTCGACGTCGAAGCCCTGGTGGCACTTGGCACACGCCAGGCCGCGGTTCACGACGTGGAACAGGTGGCGGCCGACGTCGGGCGGGGTGCCGTGGCAGGTGTTGCAGGCGAGCGACCTGTAGTCGACGGCCTCGATCTGTCCGTCGCGATGCTCACCACCGGGGACGATGGAGTGGCCGTCGGCCGCCACCGTGTTGGGGTGGCACGCGAAGCACATCGCCCCCGTCACGCCCGCGTGCGGGAACACGTCCGACGACTGCGTGAAGAACGGAGGCGGTGGGTAACCATGGCACTGGTCGCAGCCGAACGCGTTCGCGTGCGTGCTCGAATCCTTCACGTCGCGCGCCGAGCCACAGCCGGTCGCAACCGCCGCGGTAAGAAGCGCCACCATCGCCAGTAGGTGAATGCGCATGTGCGAAGGTCCTCGGGTCCTGCGGGTGCCGCCAACCCGGAAACCTGGGGATCTCCGGGCGATTCCTGGCGCAAGCATGCCCCACTTCACCGGCGCCAGTGATTGATCGAACGCAAGGGAACGTGCCTCGCGTGAACATGCCATCCCACTCCGAGGCACGCGTTGTCAACACGTTGGGGTGCGGCCGAAGCGTCTCCAGGGAGGCGTTGCGCCGTTCTGGTGAGGTATCCGGCCAGCCGGCTCCGCATATCTTGCGCGCAGCGACGACGGAGGCATCTGCTAATACCCTGCACTCCACGGAGACCCGATGGCCACTCTCGTTCCTTTTCGCGCACTTCGGCCGCCGCCGAGCCTGGCCGGGCGCGTGGCGGCGCCCCCGTACGACGTGGTCTCGACACGCGAAGCCCGTGCGCTCGCCGCAGGAAACGCGGAGAGCTTCCTCCACGTCTCGCGCCCGGAGATCGATCTCCCGGAGACGGTGGACGAGCACGCCGGCGAGGTCTACCGGCAGGGACGGGCTGCGCTCGAGGGCTTCCTCTCCCGCGGCGTGCTGCGGCCGGATCCGGAGCCGCGCTTCTACGTCTACGCGCAGCGCATGGGCGCGCACGAGCAGAACGGGATCGTGGCCTGCGCCAGCGTCGACGAGTACGACCGCGACCTCATCAAGAAGCACGAGAAGACGCGGGCCGACAAGGAGGACGACCGCGTCCGGCACATCGACGCGCTCTCGGCGCACGACGAGCCGGTGTTCCTCACCTACCGCGCCCACCGCGGCATCGACGCGGAGGTGGCGGCGGTGCAGGGCGGCGCGCCCGAGGTGGACCTGGTCACCGCCGACGGCGTCTCGCACCGGCTCTGGGTGGTCCCGCCGGGCCCGGGCCGGACGCTGGCTTCACTGTTCGGCGAGGTGCCGGTGCTGTACGTGGCCGACGGCCACCACCGCTCGGCCGCGGCCTCGCGCGTCCACGCCGCGCGCCGCGGTCAGCCCGGCGAGCACGGCGTCTTCATGGCGGTGGTGTTCCCGCACGACCAGATGCAGATCCTGGCCTACAACCGGCTGGTGCGCGATCCGCAGCGCCGCTCGGCCGAGGCGATCCTGGCCGAGCTGCGCACGGTGATGGACCTGGAACCCGCCGCGCAGGCGCGCCCGGAGGCCTCGCTCTCCTTTGGCGTCTACCTGGGCGGCCGCTGGTGGCGTGCCCGGGTACGGCCCGGCAGCTACGACGCGTCGAATCCGGTGGCGGCCCTCGACTGCTCCATCGTCCAGGATCAGCTCCTGGCCCCGCTCTTCGGGATCGCCGACCCGCGCACGTCCAAGGACGTCGACTTCGTGGGCGGCATCCGCGGCGCGGCCGAGCTGGAGCGGCGCGTGGGCGAGGAGGGCTGGTCGCTGGCGCTCCACCTCTTTCCCACGCGGATGGAGCAGCTCATGTCGGTGTCCGATGCCGGCAAGCTCATGCCGCCCAAGAGCACCTGGTTCGAGCCCAAGCTGCGCTCGGGGCTGTTCGTGCATCCGTTCTAGGCGGCGCTCGCCGGCGTCGGCGCCCGGATCGGGTTCACGCCGGCGGCGGCGCCGACGGCACGCTCTCGCCCGCGCTCTCCAGCCGCTCCGCATGGGCGTACGCGTTCCACCCGCCGCCGCGCACGAACCCCAGCAGCACGATCCCCGCCTCGCGGGCGAGATCGATGGCCAGCGAGCTCGGCGCGGACACGCTGGCGATGCAGGCGATCCCGGCCATGGCAGCCTTCTGCACGATCTCGAAGCTGGAGCGGCCGCTCACGGCCAGCACCGCCGGCGGCGGGCCGAGCTGGCCGCGCCCGAGCAGCCCGCGTGCCAGGAGCGATCCCACCGCCTTGTCCACGGCGTTGTGCCGCCCCACGTCCTCCGCCGCCGCCAGCAAGGCTCCGTCCGCCCCGCGGATGGCCGCCGCGTGGAGGCCTCCGGTGCGGGCGAAGGCGGGCTGGGACGCGCCCAGCTCGGCCACGGCCCGGGCCGCCAGCTCGACGTCGACGCTGCGGGACGGCGCCCGCGGGACGCGGGCCAGCAGGTCCTCGACGGTCCTCCGCCCGCACACGCCGCAGGCCGAGGAGGTCGGTGCCCATCGCCGTCCCTCCAGCACGCGCTCCACGTCGATCCGGTGTCCGCCCGCGGACCGGACGTCGATCACGTTCCCGCGCCCCTCCTCGCCGGCCCGGCCGCAGTGCGCCACCGACCCCACGTCGCCGGCTCCCGCGATCATGCCCTCGGCGAACAGGAAACCGAGCGCCAGCTCGGCATCCTGGCCTGGCGTGCGCATGGTGGTGGCGATGGTCTCGCCGTCCACGCGGATCTCCAGCGGCTCCTCGACCACCACGGCGTCGGGGCAGCGCACACTTCCGGTGTCCGCGCGAGAACGGACGACCTCGTACCAGGCGAAGGGCTTCGGCATCGGCAACTCCCGAGCACGCCGAATAACGCTGGGCGGCCGCCGCCGCTGCGCACGAAATCACCGCGTCATGCACGGCTCGCGGGCAGGGGCGCGCACGGCGCACGCCCTGCGCGGGGCGTGAAGGCCCGGATCTCGTCGTTCCGTGGCCTTGCAAGGGGCGCTTGACCTGGCATGCGGATGGCAGCTCGCCTTCGCTGGAGGTCCACCGATGACGGAGATCGCCTGCCCGATCTGCAACGGTGACACGCTCGTTTGCGGAGAGGGGAAGCTCGAGCAGAGCGGCGACTCGTACCTGCCCACCGTGGTCTGGTCGTGTGGGTGCTGTGGCTACGCCCGCTACGACCCCGCGCCGGGCGGGAAGTGGCGGGCTGCGGAGGAGCTGGTCGCGGCGACGGCGGCCAGCGCCATCCCTTCGGCGCCGCCGGAGCTGCCGCAGACGCTCCGCCCGGCGGTGGCCGCGAAGCCACGCCGCGCCGCGTGAGCGACGCCGCCTCGCGCCGGCGACGCCGGTGCGTCGGGTCCGCGTCCGGACCCGGGTTCGCGCCCCAACTGCCCCTGAAATACGCGGCGCCCCCCGTGCGTAAGGAGGGCGCATGCTCACCTTCCTGCTCTGGGTGGTGCTCCTGCTCCTGTGCTGGCCGCTGGCGCTCCTGGCGCTGATCCTGTTCCCGGTGATCTGGCTGCTGCTGCTCCCGTTCCGGCTGGCGGGCATCGCGGTGGAGGGCGTGCTCGGGCTGGTGAAGGCGATCGTCCTCCTGCCCGCGCGGATCCTCGGCGGACCGGCGGCGATGCGCCGGTAGCCTCGCAAGTGGACATTGATCTCGGCGTGCGGGCGGAGTACATGGTCGACCGCACCGCGTGCGGTGCCACGATGAGAACACGCTCCTGAGACCGATCGCTCCGGCGCCGGGTCGACCCCGGTGACCGGGTGTGCCCGCCGGCGCCAGGCCTGCCGCCGGCCCCGATCTCCAGGAGCTCGCCGTGCCCTCCATCCGCCTCGAACGGTTGTCGTTCGCGTACGTCGATTCCGAGCCCATCCTCACGGCCGCCGAGGCGCGCCTGGCGCCCGGCTGGACCGCCCTGGTGGGCGAGAACGGCGCCGGCAAGACCACGCTCCTGCGCCTCGTCACCGGCGAGCTCGAGCCCACCGCCGGGCGCGTCCACCTCGAGCCGGCCGGGGCCGTCGCGATCCTCTGCCCGCAGACGGTCGACCGGCCCGGCGAGGCGGTCCGCGCGCTGGCGGCGTCCAGCGCCGGTCCGGGGCGCCGGCTGCGAAGCGCGCTGGCGCTCGATCCCGGCGCGCTGGGCCGGTGGGAGACGTTGTCCCCCGGGGAACGCAAGCGCTGGCAGATCGGCGCGGCCCTGGCCGCCGAGCCCGACGTCCTGCTCCTCGACGAGCCGACCAACCACCTCGATGCGCCCGGGCGAGCGCTGCTGGCCGGGGCGCTCCGGGCCTTCCGCGGCCTCGGCGTCCTGGTGTCGCACGACCGCGAGCTCCTCGATGCCCTGGCGACGCGCACGCTGCGCCTGCACCGCGGCGAGCTGCGGTGCTACCCGCACCCGCTCGGCGAGGCCCGCCGCCTCTGGGAGCAGGAGCGCCAGGCCGCCTGGGATCGCCGAGGCGCGGCCCAGGCGCAGGCCCGCCGGATCCGGGCGCAGCTGGTGGAGGCGCGCCGCCAGGTGGAGGGCGCGGAGCGAGCCTGGACCCGGCGCGAGGGGCTCAAGGGCAACCGGGTGGAGAACAAGCACGGTGCCAGGGCCCACCGCCTCCTCGTCGCGGCGGACAGCGCCGAGGCGGCCGTATCGGAGGTGCCGGCGCTCCGCGAGGTGGGGCGGAGCGTGTTTCTTGAATACCGCCGTGCGCCGCGGCCGGTGCTGCTCGGCCTCGACGCCGCGGAGATCCGGGCCGGACCTGCGCCGCTCCTCCGGGACGTCCACCTCCGGCTCCGCCGCGAGGACCGGGTCTGGCTGGAGGGGCCGAACGGCGCCGGCAAGACCACGCTGCTCGCGGCCCTGCTCGAGCACGCCACCCTCCCGCGGGAGCGGGTCCTCCACCTCCCGCAGGAGCTGCCGGAGGGGGCGGGTGGGCGGCTGCTGGCCGAGGTGCGCGATCTCCCCGGCGAGGTGCGCGGCCGGGTACTGTCCCTGGTCGGCGCCCTGGGCACCGACCCGGCCCGGCTGCTGGCCTCCTCCGAACCTTCCCCGGGCGAGGCGCGCAAGCTCCTCCTGGCGCTGGGGATGGGCCGGCACGCCTGGGCGCTGCTCCTCGACGAGCCCACCAACCACCTGGATCTGCCCACCGTGGAGCGGCTCGAGGAGGCGCTGGCGGCCTATCCCGGAGCGCTCCTGCTCGTCACCCACGATGCGCAGCTCGCGGCGCGCTGCACCGCGTCGCGCTGGCACGTGGAGGAGGGGGGCGTGCGGCAGGTCTGACGTCGCGCGCGTACCCGTCCGCGGCCTGCGCCCGGCCGCCGCGAGAGCACACATTGAAGGCCGCGCGGACGCGGCGCGAGGTCTGCACATGACACCGACCGAGGCCGCCATCGCGGCGCTTCCCCCGCACCTGCGCCGCTACGCGTCGCCGCAGGATCACGGGGCGTACACGCCGCGCGATCACGCCGTCTGGCGCCACATCCTGCGCCGCCTGACCCGCTTCCTGGAGGGGCGGGCCCATCCACTCTACCGGGCCGGGCTGGCCGCGACCGGCATCGAGGTCGATCGCATCCCCAGCCTCGACGAGATGAACCGGAAGCTGGACCGCATCGGCTGGTCGGCGGTGGGCGTTCGCGGCTTCATCCCGCCCGCCGTCTTCACCGAGCTGCAGAGCCGGCGGGTCCTGGCCATCGCCGCCGACATCCGGACCCACGAGCACGTCGAGTACACGCCCGCCCCCGACATCGTCCACGAGAGCGCCGGCCATGCGCCGTTGCTCGCCGATCCCACCTACGCGCGCTATCTGCAGGCCGCGGGGGAGATCGGGTTCCGGGCCATCGCCTCGGTCGAGGACCAGGCGGTCTTCGAGGCCATCCGCAACCTCTCCGTCGTGAAGGAGGACCCGGCCGTCGGCGAGGAGGAGCTGGCCCTGGCCGTCGAGCGCCTCGAGGCGGCGGCCCGCAGCGTCCGGTACACCTCCGAATCCACCCGGGCCAGCCGGCTCTTCTGGTGGACGGCGGAGTACGGGCTGGTGGGCCGGCTGGAGTCGCCGCGCCTCTACGGCGCCGGCCTGCTCTCGTCGCTGGGGGAGGCCGCCCACTGCCTCACCCGCGAGGTGGAGAAGCTGCCGCTCACCCCCGCCTGCACCGAGGTGGCCTTCGACATCACGCGCATGCAGCCACAGCTCTTCGTGGCCCGGGACTTCGAGCAGCTCTTCGAGGTGCTGGAGGAGTTCGCGGCCACGCTCTCCTGGAAGCGGGGAGGCGATCACGGCCTGGGCGAGGCCGACCGCGCCGGGACGGTGAACCACCTGATCCTGTCCGGCGGACGCGAGCTCTCGGGCAGGGTGGTGAAGCGGGTGGGTGGTCCAGGCCCGCGCCGGGATGGGATGGAGACGGCGCTGTGCCGGCTGGCGGGGCCGGTGCTCTTCTCCCGCGGCGGCCGGGCCGAGGGGCGGCCCTGGCCGGGCGAGGCGGTGGTGGCCTTCGGATTGGGCGAGCTGCCCGAGCGCGGCCGGTTCGACCTGGTGCTGGAGGGCGAGCTGCGCCTCTCCGGGTTCGCGGTGGGCGGGGGTGAGGTCGTCGATCTCTCGGCCACGCTGGGCGGCGCGCCGGTGCCGCTGCCGACCTGGGGCCTGCTCTTCGTCTCGCGCGATCTCGCCTCGGTGGCCGCCGGGCCGGCCGACCCCGGGGCCTGGGACCGGAGCTTCGGGGAGCTGACCGCCTTCACCACCGGCGACGGCGAGGCGCGCGCCCGGGCCCACAAGGTGGCGGCGCTCCCGCCGCGGCTGGCCGCGCTCTACGCCGAGGTGCGCCGGCTGCGCGAGGCGGGGACGGTCACCCGCGAGCGGCTGCTGGCGATCCGCGACGAGGCCTCGGGCTTCCCCGAGGACTGGCTCCTGCGCCAGGAGGTCCAGGAGCTGCTGGGGACGCCGGAGGAGCAACGCGCCGGCCCGTCAGCGTAGGTACCTGTCGATCCCGTTCGCGCAGCGCACCCGGCGCGTGGCCAGGGTCTCCTCCAGGATCCGCTGGTTGCGCGGCAGGAGCTGGCGCGGCTCCTCGGAATGCCAGAGGTGGTACCCGATGGCCGCGAACTTGAGCTGCAGGCGGGGGATCCCGGCGTGCTGCAGCCGCGCCACGAAGTCGGAATCCTCTCGCCCCCATCCGACGAAGTCCTCGTCGAAGCCGTTGACGCGGAGCACGTCGCCCCGCCAGCAGGCCAGGTTGGCGCTCCGGACCCGGAACACGTCGTCGTTCCGGTGCGAGGCGAGCCGGGACAGCGCCGGCGAGTGGACGGCGTTGAGGCGGTTGCGGATCCCCCGCGCCAGGGCGCCCAGGGGGACCCGCCCCGAGGCCAGGGCCCGCGCCGTGGCCTTCTCGGAGAGCATCACCCGCGAGCCCTGCACGAAGCGGCCCGGCCGCGCCGCCCGCAGGTGATCCTCCAGGAACGACGGGTGCAGGACGATGTCGCCGTCGACCATCACCAGGTACTCGCCCGCGGCGGCCGCGAAGGCGCGATTCCGGCTGGCCGCGGCCCGGAACCCGAGATCCTCCTGCCAGGAGTGGCGCACCGGGAAGGGAGACCGCGCCGCGAAGGCCGCCACCAGCTCGCCGGTGTCGGGGCGGGAGCCGTCGTCGGCCACCACCAGCTCGTCGGGCCGGCGCCGCTGGCGCAGCGCCGACTCGAGCACCAGCGCCAGCGCGTCCTTGCGGTTGTAGGTGGTGACGACCAGGGAGGTCCGCACGGCGTGCCCTCCGGGCAGGCGCTCCCTATAGCACGCACCCGCGCGGGCGGCTGCGCCGGGGAGCCGACACCTGCTAATGCAGCCTCGTGAAATCCTCGACCAAGTACCTCACCTTCGACCTGCCGCGGCGCCGCGGGCTGGTCCGGATCACCGACGAGGTCCATGCCTTCTGTCGCGAGAGCGGCATCGCCGAGGGCATGATCCTGGTCTCGGCGATGCACATCACCGCCGCCGTGTTCGTGAACGACGACGAGCCCGGCCTGCACCAGGACATCGAGGAGTGGGTCCAGCGCCTGGCGCCGGGGCCCGCCGCCGACGACGGCGAGGCGGGGCCCGACTACCGCCACCACGCCAGCGGCGAGGACAACGGCGACGCCCACCTCAAGAACCTGCTCATCGGGCATCAGGTCATCGTGCCGGTGACCAAGGGAAAGCTCGACCTGGGGCCCTGGCAGCAGATCTTCTACTTCGAGTTCGACGGGCGACGCCGCAAGCGACTCATCCTCAAGGCGCTCGGCGAGTAAGGCGTCCCTCCCGCCTGGGACACGATATCGGACGGGGCCCGCATAGGTTCACCCCGGGCGTGCGCGCTAGAATGCCGGACCGGTGACCGAGTACCTCCAGAATCCTCGCCGTTCGGCGCGCGCGCCCGCCCGCTGCACGACCTCGGTCGTGTCGGCGCACGGCACCTTCGAGGCCACCACGGAGGACATCGGCGGCCACGGTTGCCAGCTCGTCTCGCCGCGCCTGGTCCGCAAGGGAGAGCCGGTCCAGCTGGTGGTCTCGCACGAGTCGGCCCGGGAGCCGCTGCGGGTGGCGGGCCGGGTGGCCTGGGCCAGCGACCGGCCGCCCTGGCGCCTGGGCATCGCCTACGACGACTCGGGGGTGTCGCAGAGCAAGAGGTGGTTCGAGGACCTGCTGGCGCGGGCGCCCGGGCTGGCCGCGTTCCGGCGCATCCCGGACAAGATTCCTTTCGACGCGGTGGTCTTCCTCGCCACCCCGCCCAAGTTCCTGGTCGACTTCAACGCCGAGGAGGTGGCGCTGCTCCGGTCCATCGGCAGCGGGACCTCGGTGGCCGAGCTCCACGCCCTGCTGCGGGACCGCTGGCCGCAAGCCCAGCGCGCGCTGTTCTCGCTCTTCGCGCACCAGCACGTGACCCTCTCGCGCGGCAGCTCGGTGCACCCGGACGCCTGGCGCAGGATCCTCTCCGAGGCGGAATCGTCGTTGGCCATCGAGTCGCTGCGCAGCGCCCCGCTCCCCGAGGTCGCGCCGCCGGCTGCGCCGGCGCGCTCCATGACGCCGCCCCCGGTCTCCGCCGGCGCGCCCGCGCCCTGGCCCGCGGCGGCTGCCGCGCCGGTCGATCCGGCCGCGCTGGCCGGGCCGCCGCCGACGGTCGGGGGCGCGCCCGCCGCGGCCGAGGACGACCCCGCCGAGAACTGGCTGGCCACGGCGGCCGAGATGATGCCGGCCACCTGGCCCGCTCCGGCCGCACCGCCGGCGGTGGCCGCCGCGCCGGCCCCGTCGCGCGGCGTCGCGCGCGGCATCGATGCCGGGATCGGGTGGGAGAAGACCCCGCCGCCGGCGGGGGGGGGCGAGCCCGCGGCCTCGGCCTCCGCGGCGCGCGGCCGCTCCGGGGAGGCGCAGGAATGTTACCGGCGCGCGCTGGTCGAGCTCGAGGCCGGGAAGATGGGCGCTGCCATGGCGCTGCTGCGGCGGGCCCTGGTCCTGGCCCCCGGCGATCCGGAGATCGCCGGCGCCCTGGGGCGCGCCATGAGGGGCGGGCGCTGAGGCGCGCGGGATCGACCGGCCGCTAGTTCCCCGCCGTCATCCGCACGGCCTCGACCACGTTCTCCAGCCTGGGCTCGAGGTCCGGGCGCAGGGCGGCGTACCGGCGCTCGAGCTGGTCGACGAAGAACCCCGCCAGGTCGGGCGCCAGCGCCTGGCCCTTGCGCCCCAGCGGGCTGGCCGCGAAGGCCTCCAGCTCCTTGCGCTCCGAGTCGGCGAAGGTTCGCCGCGCCAGGGCCTCGCGCGACTCCTCCCTCGCGGCCGGGGTCGCGGCCGCGAGCTCGGCCGTGCTCCGGTCGAAGTCCCTCAGCTTCCGCCCCAGCGGCGATTCCTCCCGCGCCCGCAGCGCCTGCAGCTCCTCGGCGGTGTAGTGGCGGGCCAGGAACTGCGCCGCCAGGCCGGCGAGGAGCTCCGGCGGGAAGGCCTCGTCCAGCAGGGGCGCGATGGCCGCGTGCGCTCGCGCGCGCAGCGGCGGCTGGTCCACCGCGGCGACACGGGCTGCCAGCACCCGGTTCACCGCCTCCTGCTCCACGCCGTCCCGGAACCCCTGCACGAGCGTGCGGGGCACGATCCGCTGTCCCAGCCACATGGCATCCGGGGAGGGAAGATCGTCCGCCCGCGCCGCCAGGCCGATCAGGACCGTGGCGGCGACGGCGATGGCGGTTCTCGGGAAAGATCGCATGCGACGCTCCGCCGGGGAGCAGACCACGTCACGCCGGGTGTGTCCAACCGGCGGCGCCGGCCGGCGCAGGGATCCGCGCGGGGCGATCGCCACGCGGGACGACCCGGGAAGC
This sequence comes from uncultured Pseudomonadota bacterium, assembly GCA_963736345.1. GTDB lineage: Bacteria > Myxococcota > Myxococcia > Myxococcales > Anaeromyxobacteraceae > Anaeromyxobacter. The sequence continues at coordinate 374,648 of CAVTOU010000021.1, forward strand.
ACCTGGGCGCGACCCTGGGCGTGTGTCGCGCGCGAGGGACCCGGGGGAATCCGTACCCGACGCATGGCAGTTGCCGCAGATCGGGCGGTGGGCCCAGAGTAATCGCGCCAACCGGGGGAGTGGACATATGACGACGCGTTTCCTGCAAGCCGCCAAGGCCGTCTCCATCGCCGCCGCGCTGATGCTCGCGCCCGCGGTTCTCGCCGCGCCGGGCCACAGCCGGGCCGAGCCGCCTTCGCGTCGCCAGTGGGTGCCGGAGTTCGACCCCGCGGCCGGTGGCGCGCTGGTCGCGTTGCTCGCGGGCGGCGCGCTCTTCATCGCGAATCGGCGCAAGAGCAAGTGAAGTGCAGCCGAGCGCAGGTTGGCCTGCAGGCGCCCTGCCGGCGGCGGCGGGCTACGTGCGCTGGGTGCTCCCGGTCGCGCTGCTCGCGATCGAGTACCTGACGCTGTCGCTGCTGGTCGACCTTCCCACCGCCGGGCCCGCCATGCCGGTGGTGGATGCCATCCGGATCGGGTTCCCGGTGGTGCTGGGGGCCGCCGCGGCGGGCTGGCTGGTGGCGCGGGCCAGCGGCGCGGTGGCGCTCCGGCCCCGGATCCCCGCGGCCCTGCCGCCCTGGCGCCCCTTTCCGGCGCTGGCGCTGCAGCCCATCGCCTTCGCGGCCACGGCCGCCTTCGCCGCTCGCCTGCTGGGGCAGGGGCAGCCGTCCCCGGATGCGCGCCGGGTGGTCCTGCTGCTGGGGAGCGGGGGCGTGACCGCGCTGCTGGCGCTGGGGGTGGCGGCGCCCCTGCCCTGGCTCGCGCGCGAGGTGCTCCGCCGCTGGCGGGCCCCGCTCCTGGCGCTCGGGCTGGGGGTGGTGGCCTGGCGGGTGGCCATGGGCGCGGAGCAGCTCTGGGGCGGCCTGTCGTCCTTCACGCTCCATGCCGCCGGGGCGGTGCTCCGGCTGGTGGCGGCGGGCGTGACGGTGGATCCGGCCCAGGCGCTCATCGGGCTGCGCGGGTTCGAGGTGCTGGTCGCGCCCGAATGCTCCGGCGCCGACGGGCTGGGCCTGGTCGTCACCTTCCAGCTCATGTGGATCACGCTGGCGCGCGAGCGCCTGCGCATGGCGCGGGCGCTCTGGCTCGTGCCCCTGGGGATGGCCGCCGCGCTTCTCGCCAACGTGCTGCGCATCTCTTCGCTGGTGCTGCTAGGGGCCGCCGGCCACCCGGATCTGGCCCTGGGCGCCTTCCACAGCAAGGTGGGCTGGGTGCTGTTCCTCGGGATCGCGCTCGGGTCGGTGGCCCTGGCCGAGCGCCTGCCGCAGCTGCGGCGGACGGGCAAGCGCGAGAGCGGCGGGGCCGAGCTGGCCGAGCTTCCGGAGGTGGCGACCCTGGCCCCGCTCCTGGCCACGCTGGGGGCCGCGCTCCTCACCGGGATCTGGGCCTCCGGGGTGCTCGATCGCGCCTACGCGGTCCGCATCGCCGCCGGCGCCGCGGTGCTGGTCCTGGTTCGGCGCTCGCTGCCCTCGCTCCGGCCCTCCCGGAGCCTCGTGCCGGCGCTGCTGGGCGCGGCCGTGGGGGTGGTGTGGGTGGCCGCCCTGCGGGCGAACGGGCAGGCTCTGGCGAGCGAGCTGGCCGCGCTCGGTCCCGCGGAGCGCTTCGCCTGGATCGCGGCGCGCGCCCTCGGCTCGGTGGTGGTGATCCCCGTGGTGGAGGAGCTCGCCTTCCGGGGCTTCCTGTTCGGGTGGCTGGTGGGGCCGGCACGGCCGGGTGCGACGCGGGGGGGCTTCCCCTGGGTGGCGGTGCTGGTATCGTCCCTGGCCTTCGGCGCGATGCACACCAGCTTCGCGCTGGGGGCGCTGGCCGGCCTGGCCTTCGGCGCGGTGCGCGCCTGGCGGGACCGGATCGGCGACGCGGTGGTCGCCCACGCGCTGGCCAATGCGGCCATCGCGGTGGCGGCGGTGCTCCTCTCGCGCTGGGGGCTGTGGTCGTGACGATCCTGCTGGCGGAGGCGGTCCTGGCGGTGGTGGCGCTGCCGGTCGTGCTCTGCGCCGGGTACCTGTTGCTGCTCACCCTGGCCTCGGCCCGCCCGCGGGCGCCGGCGGCGCCGCCGCCGCGGCTGGCCTTCGACGTGGTGGTCCCGGCGCACGACGAGGAGGCCGGCATCGGCTCCACCGTCGAGAGCCTCCTGGCCGTCGAGTGGCCGGCGGAGCTCCGCCGGGTGCTGGTGGTGGCCGACAACTGCCGCGACGCGACCGCCGAGCGCGCGCGACGGGCCGGGGCGGTGGTGCTGGTGCGGCAGGACCCGTCGCGGCGGGGGAAGGGGTACGCGCTCAAGCTTGCCTTCGAGCGCTCGCTCGCCGACGGCGTGGCCGGCGCGGTGGTGGTGGTGGATGCCGACACGGTCGTCTCGGCCAACCTGCTCGCCGCCTTCGCGGCCCGGCTGGAGCGCGGGGCGCGGGCAGCGCAGGCGCTCTACGGGGTGCGCAACCCGGACGCCTCCTGGCGGACCCGGCTCATGGCGGTGGCCTTCGCCACCACCGGGACCCTGCGCGCCCTGGGGCGCGAGCGGCTGGGGTGCTCGGTGGGGCTGCGCGGGAACGGGATGTGCTTCGCGAGCTCGCTTCTCCGCGAGGTGCCGCACGAGGCCTTCTCCATCGTCGAGGATGCCGAGCACGCCATCCGCCTGGCCCGGGCCGGCGTCCGCGTCCACCTGGCGGGCGAGGCCGAGGTGCGCGGCGAGATGGTGTCGGGCGCGGAGGGGTCCGCCTCGCAGCGGCGGCGCTGGGAGGACGGGCGGCGCCAGCTGCGGCGGCAGCATGCGCTGCCGCTCATCCGGGAGGGGCTGCGCCGGGGCGACCGCGTCCTGCTGGAGATGGGGATCGACCTGCTGGTCCCGCCGCTGGCGCAGCTGGCCGCGGCGGCGGCGCTGGGCACGGCGGCGGCCGCGGGCGCGGCCGCCATCCTGGGCGGGCCGGCGGTGGCCACCTGGATCTGGGCAGCGGCCCTGGCGGCGGTCGTCGTCCACGTGGCCCGCGGCTGGGTGCTGTCCGGCACCGGCCTGCGCGGCCTCTCCGCCCTGCTGCACGCGCCCGTCTACCTGGTCTGGAAGATCGGGCTCAAGCTGGGCGGCCGCCGGCCGGCGTCGGAGGAGTGGATCCGGACGCAGCGCGAGGCCGGGGAGAAGACGGATCTGCAGGGGTGAGGTGGCGGCCGGACCTTGCCAACGCGCCGGCGGCTACCCGGCCTTCTTCTCCGGCACGGGCGCGGCGCCCGCCGCCGACGAAGCCGCGGCCTCCTTCAGCGCCGGGTTCTCGACCTCCCTCACGCGGAAGCCGGTCACGAAGACGCTGTGGCGGAAGGCGTCGGCCAGGAAGCGGGGCGGGTCGGTGTCGGGCTTGCGCAGGATGAGGCAGCGAAACCGGTAGATGACCAGCCCCAGGAGCGTGGCCAGGTCCACCAGCGCCGTGTAGAGCGGTCCGTGGTTTCGGAGGAAGAAGCGGCGGCGGGCCTGGAACCAGTAGGCCGGGCGGCGCTTCACCACCCGGTGGACGATGCCGGTGGCGGCGCCCTCCAGGTGGGTGATGCGGCTCTGCGGGACGTACCAGGTCTCCCAGCCGGCGCGGAGCGCTCGCTGGCACAGGTCGATGTCGTCGTAGTAGGTGTAGAGCCCCTCGTCGAGCAGCCCGATCTCGCCGAGCATGGTCCGGCGCAGGATCATGCTCGCCCCGGATACCCAGTCGCAGGCCGAGGCCCGGGTGGGCGTCGGGGCCACCACCCACCAGCGGGCGAGCAGGCGATGCACCAGCGCGAAGCGGATGGCGGCGTCGAACTGGCTGGCGATGCCGTGGAACCGGAAGGGCGAGGCCTGGATGCTGTCGTCCGGGTTGACCAGCTGGCTCCCGGCGATGCCCACCCGGGGGTGGGCGTCCATGAACTCGACCAGGGCCTCCAGCGCGCCGTCGTGGACGAGCGTGTCGGAGTTGAGCAGCAGCACGTACTCGGGCGGGTCCGCGGAGGCGAGCGCCGCCCGGATGACGACGTTGTTCCCTCCCGTGAACCCGAGGTTGGGGTGACACCGGCGTGAGGCTGCACCACCCACCCCACCCGTTGCGATCGATCTCCGCCTGCAGCCGCTCGGCCGCATCGCCCCCGCTGCCGTTCTCGCACACCGCCACGCGCGCGCCCGGCACGCGGACGATCCGTCCGGCCAGCGAGCGCAGGCAGTCGATGGTCAGCTCGGTGACGCGATAGTTGAGGATGACGACCAGCAGCTTCATCGCTTGACCTGCCGAGCCGTTGTCTCGGCGACCGTTCCTGTTAACATGGGCCCGCGCTGCACAGGCGCGCCGCGGCGTCCCACCCCCGAGAGGCCCACGTGAAGAACGCGTTCTCCGAGATCCCCGTCTTCGTCCTGTGCGGCGGCCTGGGTACCCGGCTCCGCGAGGAGACCGAGCTGCGACCCAAGCCCATGGTGCCGGTCGGGGGCCGCCCCATCCTCTGGCACATCATGCGCAGCTACGCCCGGCACGGGTTCCGGAGGTTCGTCCTGTGCCTGGGATACAAGGCCGAGGTGGTGAAGGCGTTCTTCCTCAACTACGCCTCGATGAACAGCGACTTCACGGTGGAGCTCAAGACCAACCGGACCGTGGTCCACTCCATCGACCACGATCAGGACTGGGAGGTCACCCTGGCGGATACGGGTGAGCTGACCATGACCGGTGCCCGGGTGGCGCGCGCGGCGGCCCGGTACCTGGGCGAGGCCAAGCAGTTCGCGGTCACCTACGGGGACGGCCTCACCGATGCGAACCTGGCCGAGGAGCTCGAGTTCCACCTGGCCGAGAACCGCATCGGGACGGTGCTGGGCGTGAACCCGCCCTCTCGCTTCGGTGAGCTGCGCGTCGAGGGAAGCGGGGTGGAGGAGTTCGCGGAGAAGCCCGACTTCGCCGAGAGCTGGATCAACGGCGGCTACTTCTTCTTCAAGCGGGAGTTCCTGCTCTACCTCTCCGCCGATCCGGGCTGCGTGCTGGAGCGGGACCCGCTGGTCAAGCTGGCGCGGGATCGCCAGCTCACTATCTTCTGCCACCGCGGCTACTGGGCCTGCATGGACACCCAGCGCGACCGCGAGCAGCTCGACAAGATCTGGGCCTCGGGCGACGCGCCCTGGGCGCGCTGAGCCTGCCATTCACTTCCCCGCGGCGCACCGGTAGTACGCGGCCAGCTCGTCCCAGGCCTCCGCCTCGTCCCAGCCCAGCGCGGCGGCGTCGAGCACCTCGGTGTTGATGCGCACCCGCGGCTCGGGGAAGTCGACCTGCTTCTTCAGCTCGACCGGGCAGGGCAGCTCCAGCCGTCCGCGCATCTCGGCGGCGAAGCGCAGCGTGAACGCGCCCTGGGTCTCGGGGTAGCCGCTCGGGTTGCGCTTCACCATCCCCGAGGCGGGCACCTCGGCCGCGAACTGCGCGTAGGCACGGGCCAGCAGCGACACGTGGATGTTGTCGCGCACGTAGAGCGGGGTGGCGCAGCTCGGGGTCTGGCCGGCGAACCAGCTCTTGATCAGGTAGGCGGTGAAGCGCGGCTCCTCCCACGGGCCGAACGGGTTGGGGATCACGAACTTGCCCAGGCCCATCCCGGCGCGGGCGCAGAAGTACCGGAAGAGCTGGGCGGTGAGCGCCTTGGAGAGCCCGTAGGGCGAGAAGTCGGGAAGGCCCTGCGATCCGGCTCCCTCGCCCCCCTCGAAGACGCTGCCGGTGAGGAGCACGCGGCGGCAGCCGCCGGCGTGCAAGACCCGAAGGATCGGCCCCAGGTTGCGGGTGTTGGCGGCCAGCGCCCCGCACACGTCGAAGTCGGGGCTCTTGTAGTTGGTGACGTCGGCGGCGTGGTGGGCGAGCAGGTCGAACCCGCCCTGGCCGGCGAGCTCGAGGAAGGCCTCGTCCCCGAACGACGCCCCGAAGACGGGGCGGCAGGACTCGACCGCCAGCCGGACCCGCTCGCGCCGCAGCGCGTCCGGGTAGTCCTCGGGCTTGCGCCGGAAGGTGGCCACCACGTCGTGGCCGGCTCGGGCCAGCTCGCGCACGAACCACACCCCGGTGAAGGAGCTGGCGCCGGTGAAGAGGATTCTCATGGGACGGCCTCCGGATCTCCTCCGGGCTCGGGCTCGTTCACGGGTCGATGGTCACCCGAGGTGCCAGGCGGGATCGAAGTCGCGGTGGCTCCGATCCTTGTCGGAGATCACGGTCGGCGCGATGGGCCAGGCGATCTGGAACTTGGGATCGTTCCAGCGGAGGCCGCGCTCCCGATCCGGCGCGTAGAACTCGTCCACGAAGTAGAACGCCTCGGTGTCGTCGGCCAGGGTGACGAACCCGTGGGCGAAGCCCTTGGGAACGTAGATCATGCGCCGGTTCTCGGCGGTCAGCTCGGCGCCGAAGCTCTTGCCGAAGGTGGGCGAGCCCGGGCGCAGGTCCAGGATGACGTCGTAGAGGGCGCCCCGGATGCAGCGAACCATCTTGGTCTCGGCCTTGGGGGGAAGCTGGTAGTGCATGCCGCGCAGCGTACCCTTCTGGGCGCTGAGCGAGTTGTTGACCTGCACGACATTCGTGGAGAGCTGGTGCGCCGCGAACTCGTTCTCGCAGAAGGCGCGGGCGAAGAATCCCCGGTCGTCGCCGCGCTTCTCGAGGTCGATGAGGTAGGCGCCGGAGAGGGGCGTCTCGGTGAACTTCATGGCGCGCCCCCGGTGAGCAGGTTCATGCGGTGCTTGAGCGTGCGGAGCCGGACGAACTGGTCGCCCTCGAAGTCCTTCTTGCCGAAGCCGTGCTCGACCATCTTGCGATGCAGCTCCTCCATCCCGCTCACCAGGTCGTACTGGAGGCGTGAAGTCGGGCAGCACCTTCCCGAGCAGGTCGAACTTGACGCGGTAGTTGCGCGGGTCGGCGCCGACCTCGCCGGTGTAGGCGATCTTGGCCGAGGGGATGAGCCGCTTCACCTGATCGCCGACGTCCTTGACCTGGTAGTTCTCGCTGTTGGCGCCGACGTTGACGGCCCGGTTGTGGATGGCCTCGCGCGGCGCCTTGGCGAAGGCCACGAAGGCGCGGGCGATGTCGCGGCAGTGGATCAGCGGCCGCCAGGGCGAGCCGTCCGACTGGATGCGGATCTCGCCGTAGGCCAGCGCCGAGCCGAGCAGGTTGTTGACCACCAGGTCGATGCGCAGCATCGGCGAGTGGCCGTAGGCGGTCGAGTTCCGCAGGAAGACCGGGGTGAAGTTGGCGTCGGCCATCTGCGAGACCGCCCGCTCGGTCTCGATCTTGGACTGGGCGTAGGCGGTGAGCGGGTTGAGCGGGTCGCTCTCGTCGAGGTCGAGCTTCTCACCCTTGCCGTACACCGAGCAGCTGCCGGCGAACAGGAAGCGCGGCACGCCGGCCTGCTTGGCCAGGCGCGCCAGCCGGATCGAGGCGTCGCGGTTGATGTCGAAGGTGAGCCGCGCGTCGAGGGCGCCCATGGGGTCGTTGGAGAGGGCGGCCAGGTGCATGACCGCGTCGCAGCCGTCCAGGTCGGCCGCCTGCACCTGGCGGACGTCCTTGACCAGCTCCCGGTCCGGCTTGACGACCGGCTCCCAGGCGCAGCCGTCGAACAGGCCCAGGTCGCAGCCGACCACGGTGTGCCCGTCCTGCTTGAGGACGTCGACCAGGTGGGTGCCGATGTAGCCCCGGTGGCCGGTGACGAAGACTTTCATTCGCGTGCCGCCTTCCCGTTCTGGTTGCGTCGACGCCCCCCGCGCCCAGCGCCCCTTCGACACGCTCCGGACATGCCTTCGACACCCTCAGGAAGGCCTGCGAGCGGCCGCGGGGAAGATGAGCGGGTGGCCTCGGACGATTTCCCCCTACATGCTGGACTATGCCATGGCGGCGGGGCAGGAACCGTACCGTGAACACGGGGGCCTTCGAAAGGGACGGGCTCGGGCTACACCGAGGGTCTCCCCTGCGTCGAGGCGGACCATGGGGGCCGGACCGCTGCCGAGCCGCGCGCGGGTGACACCGTGCGTTTCGCCGCGCCCCGCCGAGGCCGGTCACGAGCCCATCGAAGGACCGAGCCCGACGTCCTCGAGGCGCGGCGCGTCTCCGGGCCGCGGGGCGGCGCGCGGTGGCCGTTCGGCTATACTGCGTGCCCATTTCGCGATCGTACTGGCCGAGAAGGCCGGGCAGGGGGAGAGCGGCAATGACCGTCCGGGTCGGCATCGTCGGCGCCGGGAAGATGGGGATCTCGCACTACGCGGTCGTGAACGCGCACCCGGATGCGACGGTGGCGGCGGTCTGCGACACCTCCGGCTACGTGCTCTCGGTCCTCGAGAAGTACGGCGGGATCCAGACCTTCAAGACGTACCAGGAGATGATCGACCGGGCCGGCCTGGATGCGGTGATCGTCGCCACCCCGACCGCCACCCACTTCGCCTGCGCCGAGTACGCGCTCGAGCACGGCGTCCACGTCTTCGTGGAGAAGCCGCTCACGCTGCGCCCGGCCGAGAGCCGGGCCCTGTCCGAGCTGGCCATCCAGCGCAAGCGCGTCAACCAGGTGGGGTTCCACAACCGCTTCCTGGGCACCTTCCAGGAGGCGCGCCGGCTGGTGGGAGCCGGCGCCCTGGGCGAGGTGAGCTCGAGTGCACGGGACCGCCTTCGGCCAGGTGGTCGTCAAGGAGCAGTCCTCGACCTGGCGCTCCAAGAAGTCGGAGGGCGGAGGCTGCCTCCACGACTACGCTTGCCATGTGGTCGACCTGCATGAACTTCGTGGTCGGCCCCCCGGAGCGGGTGGTCGGGCGCCCGCATGCAGACGCATCTTCTCCCGGGACGTCGAGGACGCGGTCTACGCCATCTTCGCGTACGGCGAGGGCGCGCCGGCGTCCTCGAGACCAACTGGAGCGACGAGACCTACCGGAAGATGAGCACCACCCTCACGGTGCACGGCACCAGCGGCAAGCTGGTGGCCGATCGCCAGGAGCTCGGGTGTACCTGCGCGACGGCGCCGCCTTCGAGGACTACGGCGAGGGCTGGAGCATGCGAGTACATCACCGACCTGCAGAAGCCGGTCTGGCTTCTACCTCCGGGGCGAGGAGTACTCGGCGCAGATCGACGCCTTCATCGACGCCATCCGGACCGGGCGGACATGGAGCACGAGAACTCGTTCGCCAGCGCCTACGAGACCGATCGGGTCGTCGACCTCATCATCCAGGCCAACCAGGCGCGGAGCTGACGGCCATGGACACCGCGACGATGGACCGCATCCTCTTCGGCGACAACCAGTTCTTCGGCGTCAACCACATGTCCGAGGAGAAGGCCGCGCCAGCAGCTGATGCGCTTCAAGGACACCGCCGTCGATGCATCGAGGTGCTCGACGTGGCCTACGACGTGGGCATCCGCACCTTCATGTGCACCACCCACGACCGGATCGGCGAGGTCTGCGACCACATGCGCGCCCGCCCGGCGCGCTACCAGGACTTCGTCTACTACCCGTGCATGCCGTACGCGCACAAGTACGCCAACGCCGTCAGCGAGGTCGGCATGATCGAGACCATCAAGCAGGTTCTCGGCCGGCAGCGTGATCGGCACCCTCTATCCGCGGGGCGGTGGGCGGCGCTCACCAAGGACGTGGTACGAGCTGATGAAGCTGCTGGTGGACGCCGAGATGAAGCGGTTCGAGGGGCTGCAGACGCCGGTGATCTTCGTGCAGAACGTGGTCACCGACCTGCTGCTCGGGCTCAAGCTGTACGCCGTGTTCGCCGAGTTCGACCACTACGTCCGCGAGCGCTACGGGGCCGAGGCCGGGTTCATCACCATGAACCTGCCCGCGCTGCTCGACGCGCTGGAGCGGGTCGGGGTCGAGAACCCCATCGTCTGCGCCAACATCAACAAGATCGGCTTTCGCATGTGCGGCGGACGTCGACGCCTACGAGCAGACCATCGCCGGCACGCGCGCTTCCGCGCCATCGCCATGTCGCGTGCTTCGCCTCGCGGCGCCATCCCTCCCCGCGAGGCCATCGACTACGTGTGCCGGCAGACGGGCATCGAGTCGATCGTCTTCGGCGCCTCCTCGCGCGGCAACATCGAGAGCACCCAGCGCCTCGTCCAGCAGCTCGACGCCAAGTACGTGCGGCCGGCCTCGGCCGCCACCGCCTGAGGAGGACATGGGACCTTTGCTGCTCATCGCCTCCTCCGGCGGGCACATCTACGAGATGTTCTGCCTCCGCGAGTTCTGGCAGGACAAGGACCGGTACTGGGTGAGCTTCGGGACGGCCGATGCGCGCTACCTGCTGCGCGAGGAGAAGGAGGTGCACTGGGCGGCGCACCCCACCGTCCGCAGCGTTCCCAACCTCCTCCGCAACCTGGTGCTGGCGCTCCGGCTCCTGATCCGCCACCGGCCGGCCATGATCCTGACCACCGGCTCGGGCGTGGCCGCGCCCTTCCTCTGGCTGGGCTGGGCGCTCCGCATCCCCACCGTCTTCGTGGAGTCCATCACCCGCATCACCGAGATCTCGCTCACCGCCAGGATGGTGAAGCCCTTCGCCTCGCGCTTCCTGGTGCAGTGGCCCGAGCTGGTCGAGCGGATCCCCGGCACGGAGTACCACGGGAGGATCGTGTGATCTTCGTGATCATGGGGATGGAGGTGCATCCCTTCGACCGGCTGGCGCGTGCCGTCGACGAGCTGGCCCGGACCGGCGCCGTGGGCGAGGAGTTCTTCGTGCAGCTCGGGGCCTGCACCTACCAGCTGCACCATGCCCGGTTCGAGCGCTTCCTCTCCTTCGGCGACGTCTGCGAGCAGATCCGCCGCGCCTCGGTGGCGGTCACCCACGCCGGCGCCGGCTCGACCCTGGTGTGCATCGAGCAGGGGAAGCACCCGGTCATGGTCCCGCGCCGCTCGCGCCACGGAGAGCACGTGGACGAGCACCAGGTGCCGTTCGCCGACAAGCTGGGCAAGGCCGGACTGGCCACCGTGGTCCACGAGATGGACGAGCTGCCGGCGGCCATCGCCGCGGCCCGGTCCCGCTCGGCGCCGGCCGATGCCCTGGGCCGGGCCCGCGAGCTGACCGGGTGGCTGGAGACGTACTGGCGGGGGCTGGAGCCGGTGGCGGGGGGCGGGCGCCCATGAGCGCGACGGATGCGAGCCGAGCGGACGCCCACGGCCGCTACCTGGCCACCCGGTCGTTCGGATCGCTGGACGGGCTGCGCGGGCTGTCCATCCTGGGCGTTCTCTGGCACCACACCACCACGGGAATCCCGTGGCTCACGGTCACCTTCCGGGGGTTCCTGGGCGTGGACCTGTTCTTCGTGATCAGCGGGTTCCTGATCACGACGCTGCTCCTGCGCGAGCGCCGCGCCACGGGAGGCGTCTCGCTGCGCGCCTTCTACGTCCGGCGCTTCCTGCGCATCTTCCCCCCGTACTACGGGCTGCTGCTGGCGCTGACCGTCCTGGTGGTGCTCGTCCCCGGGCTCCACGCCGCCGCCGGCATCCGCCGCGACCTGCCCTTCGCGTACCTCTACGTCTCGAACATGGTCCCCATGGCCAGCCTGCTGGCCATCACCTGGAGCCTCTCCACCGAGGAGCAGTTCTACCTGGTGGTGCCGGCGCTCCACAAGCTCGGCCCCCGCCTGTTCCCGCGGGTGATCCTGCCGCTCGCCTACGTCCTGGTGATCCTCCCGCCGTTCGGCCTCTTCCCGCAGGTTCCGCTGCCGAGCTTCTTCCGGGAGACCACCTTCGGCCCGATCCTGCTGGGGGTGGGGCTGGCTCGCCTGATGGATCACCCGGGTGGCTACCGGTGGACGTCCCGGGTGGTGGGCTGGCGCTGGGCGCCGGCGGCGGCCCTGGGGCTGGTGGTGCTGGCCTGCAGCAACCCCAGGCCGGACATCTCCGGCTGGCCGCGGCTGGCGGTGCACGCCACGCTCCTCCTGCTGGTCGCCTCCTGCGTGGTCCGGGAGGACCACGTCCTGCAGCCGGTCCTGCGCTTCTGGCCGCTGCGCCGGCTGGGCGTGGTGAGCTACGGCGTCTACCTCTATCACCTGGTGGTGTACTGGGGCGTGGACCGGATCCTGCGCGCGTTCTCCCACCCCGAGGTGGTCACCTTCGTCGCGCTCTGGCTGGCGAGCTGGGGCGTGGCCGAGCTGAGCTACCGCGCCTTCGAGTCCCGGTTCCTCCGCCTGAAGGCGCACTTCGCGCCGGATCGCGCCCGGCGGCCGGCGCCCGAGGGCGCGGCCAGCGGGGCGGCCGGAGCGGTCTGAAGAGGCGCCTTGACGGGAGGACCGCGAGAGGCTCTGCTGTCCGTGGAGGGCGGACGTGTTCGACAACCTGCGCCGCGACGCCGGCAGGTATCGACAGTACGGCGGGTGGTTCGTCAACCTTGGCTTCTGGGTGGTGGCGACCTATCGCCTGGGCGCACTGGCATACCGGCTGCCCGCGCCGCTGGGGATTCCGCTCCGGATCCTCTACTACCTGATCAAGGTGCCCATCCGCGTCTTCCTGCACGTCGAGCTCCCGGCCGCGGCCAGGATCGGCCCGGGGCTGTTCGTGCTCCACCCGTTCAACATCTTCGTGGGCGCGGGCACGGTGATCGGCCGCGACTGCTCGCTCTTCCACGAGGTGACCATCGGCTTCGGCCCCACCCCCGGCGAGCCGACGCTCGAGGAGGGAGTGGTGCTGTTCGCGGGGGCGCGGGTGCTGGGGGGAATCACGGTGGGTGATCGCACCGAGATCGGCGCCAACTGCGTGGTCACGCGGAGCGTGAAGCCCGACATGCTGGTCATGCTTCCCCCGGCCCCGGTCGTCCCGCAGTCGCTGGTGCGGCGCGCCGCCCCCGCGGCGGCTGCCCACGATCCCGCTTCCGAGCCTGCGGAGCCGCCGCCCCGCCTGCGAGGCGGCTCGGGGGGCGGCGTCTCCTAACCCCCGGCCATGCCCAGCAGCGCCTGCCAGCGCGCGCCGCCGACGCCTCCGTAGTCGGGAGAGAGGCCGAAGGTCCCATCGCCCAGCATCATGAAGTGGATCCATGCCTCGGCGTGGGGCTTGGAGAAGAAGTAGCTCATCTCTTCGGTCAGCAGCGCGGTCATGCGGGCGTCGGAGTACCAGAAGCTTTGCCAGCCCGGGGGCAGGCCGTCGACGATCTCGGTCCCCCCCTCGTAGCAGGAGAAGGTGAGGCCGTACCGGGCGGCGCGGCGCTCGCCCCAGTCGATGCGCTGCTTGACGGTGTTGCGCTCCTTGGTGGGACCGTTCAGCGACCCGTACAGCGACTGGAAGGCGCTGTTCGCGTCGGTCACGGCCACGCGCCCGCTCCAGTGCAGATAGAAGCTGCCCGCCACGGTGGCGACGTAGGAGGCGACGGGCTGCCTGGGGTTGGCCATCCCGTCGATGGTGCCCCAGGGCGAGGCGCTGCCCCAGACGTGATCGATGTACTGGAGCATGGTGTCGGCGCGGTCCCAGTTCCCCCAGTCCCCCTGGGTGGGCAGCGCCACGCGCACGGTGCGCTGCATCTCCGTTCCCCAGGCCTCGCGGAGCAGGTTCGAGATCCAGACCGTCTTCCAGGCCACCCACCGGTCCACGCTGGCCTTCCCGTCCCAGTTCAGGTGATGGGGGTCGCCGGCGCGGACCTCGGCCCGCCAGGCGCTGTCCGCCTCGGTCGAGCTCGGGTAGCCATAGCCCACGTTCCACAGCTCGTTCACGTACTCGACGTAGATGCGCCGGCCCGGCTCGAGGCCGGGGTACCAGTCGGTCGTCCCCACGGTCCAGGCGGTCGGATCGTGCGTCGGCGCTCTGTAGGGCTCGCCGGTGAGGCCGTTGCTGCCGTAGCGGAGCAGGTAGCCGAGCTTGCGGACGTACTCCGCGTCGACATGGTAGGGCACGCAGATCCAGACGTCCTTGTCGAGCAGGTTGGCGAGCAGGACCCACTCCTCCCAGGCCGGGCCGTCGTAGGCGTAACCGACCCGGGGGCGCTGGCGGGAGGACCAGGTGGTGTCGCGGTTGCCCATGACCCCCACCGCGCCGCCCTTGCCCCACAGGTCGTAGCCGGGGCCGCCCGCCTGCATGGCGCGGATCACCGCCAGCGGGCCCACCGCCGAGGCGAACTGCTTGTTGAAGTGGTCGAGGGTGCGCACGTGGCCGGGGCGCATGAGGGACACGTCGGTCAGGCCGGCGGTGCCGTCGCTGCGCCTGGCGCCGCGGAACTCGATCCAGGCGTTCGTGTCGTTGACCGCCACGTCGGCCGTGGTCCAGGTCCCGTCGAAGGCGCTGCTGGTGATGGTGACGCCGCTCGAGCCGGCGTAGCCGGTGACGGAGCCACGGAAGCGGAGCTTGTACCCGGACGTCCGCGCCTGCCCGGCGCCCTCCGAGAAGCCCAGCCGGACGTCGCTCGCCGCCGGCCAGCCGTCGGAGCCCAGCCGGGCCAGCACGTCGCCGCCGGCCATGGTCCAGGGTCGGGAGTGCTTGGCCACGTCGGCGAAGATCTGGTCCGGGTGGCCGCCGTTCACCCACCCGAGGTTCACGCCCACGGCGCGACCGGTGCTCGACCGCGCGAGGTGGGTTGCCTCGGCGCTGGCCGCGGTTGCCGGGCATCCGTGGCAGGCGAGGGTGAGCGCGGCGGCCACGGCGGAGAACCAGGGCTTCCTCATCGTGCGGCGAAAGTTAGCACCGCCGCCGCCGTCGATGGGGGGCGAGAGAGGGTCGGCTCACCGGAAGGGCCATGACACGAAGGCGCGCCGTCGCCGGCGGAAGGCCCGGCTGCGACGGCGCGCCCGCGCCTCGGAGGTAAAGCTCCTGCGTCAGTTGCCGGCTGCGAGCTGCCTGATCGTCTGCCAGCGAAGGGTGTTCGTCGATCGCAGCGTCGGGCCCAGCCCGCAGTCGAGGCTGCCGGCGGGGCCGACCAGCCAGAAGTACACCCACACGTCCTCGTTGGCCTTGTTGTAGAAGTAGTGCGTGTGGTTCAGCAGGTGGGTCTGGATGCGTGCGTCCGAGTCGCCCGACTGTTCGACGCTGCCGTTCGGGACCTCCGTGCCTGCCTCGTAGCTGCTGAACTTGAGGCCGTACTGTGCGGCGAGGGAGTCCGCCCAGTCGATGCGCTGCACGATCGAGTTGCTCTCGCCAGCGGACGAGAGGCCACCCGTCGAGCTCAGCGAGGTGGTGAGCTGGGAGAAGTAGGTGTCGAGGTTGCCGGGGTTGTTGTCGTGCGAGTAGAGGCTTCCGGAGATGTTGTTGATGTACCAGTTGACCGGATGACCGGTGGGGACGCCGTCGATGGTGCTCCCGTAGGTGCTGCCCCCGAACACCCCCTGGATGTAAGAGAGCATGATCCCGTGGCGCCACCACTGGCCCCAGTCGCCCTGGTTCGCCATCACGATCCGCACGCGCGATCCCATGGCCGAGTCGCCCCACACCTGGCGCCAGGCATAGCCGATCTGCACCACCTTCCACGCCACCCAGATGTCGCCGCCGCCCAGCCCGTTGAAGTTCAGGTGGTGCGGGTCGCCGGCGCCCATTTCTGCGTTGTACTGGCTGGTCCCCGATCCCAGGTAGTTCCAGATCTCGTTCGAGAACTCCACGTACACGTTGCGGCCCGGCAGCAGGCCCGGGTACCAGCTGGTGATGGACGGGTTCCAGGTCGCGGGATCATGCGTGGTGCTCGTGTACGGCAGGAAGGTGGATCCGTCGCTCCCGTACCGGAACACCTGCGCGAACTTGGTGATGTAGTCCAGGGTCGCGTTCAAGGGGATGTTCACCCAGACGTCCTTGCCGGTCAGGTTGGCGAACAGCACCAGGTCCTCGATGGAGGGCCCGTTGTAGGCGTACCCGGCGCCCGGCTTCTGCCGGCTGGCCCAGGTCGTGTCCCGGTTGGCCATGACCCCGTTCATCTGGGCTCCCCACATCGACAGCCCGGGGCCGAAGGTCTGCATGGTCCGCAGCAGCGAGAACGGCGCGATGGCGGCCAGGAAGTCCTTGTTGAAGTAGTCCACGCCGTAGGTGTGCCCCGGCCGCATCAGCGCCACGTTCTGGACCGCGGCGCTGAAGTCGAACCAGGAGGCGGTGATGCTGTTGATGGTCACGTCCGCGGTGCAGACGCCGTTCGAGTACACCGCGTTGCTGATGGTGACGCCGCCGCCGCCCGCGCTCACCACGTTGCAGCTCGGTCCGTTGAACCGGAGCTTGTACCCGGAGGAGGCCAGGTAGGAGGGGACGTTCCCTTCCATGAACCCGATCCGCGCCGGCCCGGCCGGCCAGCCCTTCGAGTCCAGCCCCACCAGGCTATCGCTGGAGTTGGTCCAGGGACGGCCGCTCTTCAGCATGTCCGCGAAGATCTGGTCCGGAACGTTGGGCGCCGCCCAGCCCACGTTCACCCCCACGTACCTCGAGGCGGAGGGGGGCGTGCTGGTCACGGTGATCGTCGCGGTGGCGGTCTTGGTGGGATCGCCGACGCTGGTCACGACCACGTGGTACGTCCCGGTGGCCTGCGGCGCGGTGTAGGCGCCGGTCGTGGTGATGCTGCCACCCGTCGAGCCCTCCACGATCGACCAGGTCACGGTCGTGTTCGCCGCCGAGGCGGTGGGCTCCACCGCGGAGGCACCCCCGGTGTCGGATCCACCGCCGCACGCCAGCACGGCGGCCATGGCGATGGCCGGCAGAAGGATCGGGAGACGACGCTGCAATACCATGGTCACCTCGTGCATGTTACGGAGAGTCAACTGCGGCGCAGGCGCTCGGTCCGACGTCGCCGGCCACGGCGAAGGGCAGGGGTTCCGACCAGAGACCTGGAAGGGCATTCATCCGGCGGACGCTCTCGTTGGTTGCTCACGTCGGTTTTGTGCGTCCCGTGATCAGGTGCCCCTTGGTCGTGGGACAGGCGCTGACGACAGTAAGCATAGAAACCGGGAACAGGAAAACCCCCCAGCGGGCCAGATCCACTGTCGTTTTTCCGCGCCGGTGTGCCGCGATCCGCTACGGTCGCACCGCTTTGGTCGAGATCACCCACCCGACGCAGGGTCGTTTTCGTTCCGGTGTGGCTTCGCGGCCGGTTGCTGTGCGCCGATGTAGGCGGGCCAGTCCGTGAGCCCCATCCACGCGGCTGGAGCGAGCGCACTTCGATCCGCAGAATCCCATGCCGGTGCGCGGCACTCGGTCCCTGGAACGTGGTTCTCCACGGTCCTAAAGGCCGCGGGGTATGGCAGGAACGCCTGTGTTAGCCTGCCCTTTTCGAAGGTGGGGAATGACCGGACATCTCGCGTGACGATGGGGCCCACAGAAGCCGCTGAGGGCGTGGCGGAACCTGTACCCTCGGAACGGGCTGCGCTGCCCGCCACGCCGGCGGAGCGGCTGGGCGGGAGGCTGGCGCGGGGTGCGGTGATCGAGGCAACCGGCTTCGGAACCCAGCAGCTCATCCGGTTCGGCTCCAACCTCGTCCTCACCCGGCTGCTGTTCCCGGCCGCCTTCGGCCTGATGGCGATGCTGGGGCTGGTCCTCTACGGCCTGATCATGCTCACCGACGTGGGCCTGCTCCAGGCGGTGGTCCGGTCCGAGCGCGGCGACGATCCGGCCTTCCTCGACACCGCCTGGACCATCCAGGTCACGCGCGGCCTGATCCTCTGGATCGTCGCGACGCTCCTGGCCTGGCCCATGGCGCTGCTCTTCCAGGAGCCGCTGCTGGTCAAGATGATCCCGGTGGGCAGCGCCTCGGTGTTCATCCACGGGCTGGCCTCGACGCGGGTGTTCACGCTGCGCAGACGCCTGCGGCCGCTTCCCATCGTGACCCTCGAGACCCTGGCGCAGATCGCGTCCATCGGGACCATGATCGGCCTGGCCTGGGCGGGCGTCGGCGTCTGGTCGCTGGTGTTCGGCAGCCTGGTGATGGCCCTGGTGCTCTCCGGCGGCAGCTACTTCCTGCCCGGCACGCACCGCGAGCGCTTCCGCATGGAGCCGGCCGCACGCAAGGAGATCAGCCAGTTCGGCCGGTGGATCTACGCCTCCAGCTCGATGACCTTCGTGGCCGGGCGAGGGGACCAGTTCGTGGTCGGGAAGCTGCTCGGGGCGGCCAGCCTGGGGCTCTACAACATCGGGCTGGCGCTGGCCGAGATGCCCGACGCGCTCGCCAACCGCGTCATGGCGGGCATCCTCTACCCGCTCTATGCCAAGCTTCACAACGAGCGGCCCGCCGAGCTCGGCTCGACGTACTACCGGACCCGGCTCCCCCTCGACGCCCTCCTGCACACGGCCCTGGGCGGGCTGGCCGGCGTGGCCCCCTGGCTGATCACCTTCCTCTACGACAGGCGCTACCTCGGGGCCATCCCGGTCCTGCAGATCCTGGCCGTGCGGACGTCGATCGGGCTGCTGGCCACGCCCTGCGAGTCGGCCCTGGTGGCGACCGGCCGGAGCGAGCTCGGTTTCCGGCGCAACCTGGCGGTGGCGATCTGCACCTTCATCGCCATGCCCATCGGCAACGCGCTGGGGGGGACCCAGGGACTGCTGTGGGGCAGCGCGGTGGCGCGGCTGGCGGCGCTGGTGGTGCTCTGGCCGATCGCGGCGCGGCGCGGCCTGCTGCGGCTCGAGCGCGAGGCGCTGGTCCTCCTCTATCTCGCGGTGGGATTCGGCATGGGGTGGGGTCTCGGGTGCGTGCTCCCGCATCGACACTGATCCCCGGCCGGTGGGGCCGCGCGTGACGCCGAACGCGCTCGCCTGGGCCGCCCTGGGCCTGTGGCCGGTGGTGGTGCTGGTCACCCTGGCGGTGCGGAGCCGCGGAGGCCGGGTGGCCCGCACCGTGACCTGGCTGATGCTGCTCTCGGCGATGTTCCTGCCCTCGAACCTGACCTTCAAGGTCCCGGGCGTTCCCGGCCTGGACAAGAACCGCGTCTGCGTGCTGGCCCTGTGGGTGGGGCTGACGCTGTTCCATCCCCGGCGGCTGACCGAGGCGGTGAAGAGCGCCCGGTTCCCCCGGCTGGTGTTCGCGGTGGCCGCCTGGGGCGTGTTCCAGACGGTTCGCACCAATCCCGACGCGCTCGTCTTCGGGCCGGTGACCCTGCCCGGCCTGACCCCCCACGACATGACGTCGACCGCGCTGGCCGTCTTCCTCGACCACTACCTCCCGTTCGCGGTGGGGCAGCGCGTGTACCGCACCGAGCGCGACCTGCGCGATCTCTTCGAGGTCATGACCTCCTGCGTGCTCATCTACGCGCCGCTCTTCCTCTTCGAGCTCCGCATGAGCCCGCAGCTGCACCGCTGGGTGTACGGGTACCATCCGTCCGAGTTCATCCAGTCCGTCCGCGGCGGCGGGTTTCGTCCCATGGTCTTCATGAACCACGGGCTGGTGGTGGCGATGTTCTTGCTCACCGGGTTCGTGGCCGCCCTGGCCCTTCGGCACCGCGGCGCCAGCCGGCTCCAGCCGAGGCCCGGCTGGCGCGCCGCCATCGCCGGCGTGCTGGTGCTCCTGTCCAGGAGCCTGGGGGCGACGATCTATGCCGGGGTGGCGGTGCTGATGCACCGCTTCCTGTCGCCCCGGGCGCTCGCTCGCGTGCTGGTGGTGATCGCGGCGCTGGTGGTGACCTACCCGCTGCTGCGGGCCACCGCCGCCTTCCCCGCCGAGCGCGTGGTCGAGTTCTTCCGCCGCATCAGCCCGGACCGGTCCGCCTCGCTCCTCTTTCGTTTCGACCAGGAGGAGCAGCTCCTGGCGCGGGCCCGCCTGCGGCCGAACTACGGGTGGGGAGGCTGGGGCCGCAACCAGATCTGGGCGCCCTGGGGCCAGATGATCTCGGTCACCGACGGCTACTGGATCATCATGCTGGGCGCGTTCGGGTACGTCGGGTTCGGGTGCTTCTTCGCCCTGCTGCTGATCCCGGTCCTCCGCTTCGTCTGGTACCGGAAACGGCAGCCGCCCTCCGCGCAGCGCCTGTGCGGCGCGCTGGCGCTGCTGGTGTCGCTCTTCGCCATCGACCAGCTGCCCAACGCGCTCCCCGGCTTCATGCTCCTCACCTACGCCGGCGCGCTCTTCAGCCTGTCCCGGGACCTGGCGCGCCGGCCGGCCCGGCCGCGGCGGCAGCGGGCCGCCGAGGCGGCCGAGGCGACCGTCGCGCCGCCGGGGACGGAACCGGTCATGGGGGCGGTCTCGTGAGCGACACCGGTCCGCTCTCGATCGGGCTGGCCAGCCCGAGCTGGCCGGCGTCGGCCGCGCCCAACGGGATCATCACCTACGTGTCCTCGCTGGACGCCCTGCTGCGGAGCCAGGGGCACCAGGTCTCCATCCTCTCGATCATGCCGGCGGCCGATCGCTCCGATCCGCGCGTCTACGACGCGCAGGAGGCGCACCTCGGCCGCTCGCCGCCACGGCGCCTCTCCGACGCCATCGCCTATCGCCTCTCGCCCGGGCGAGCCGTCCAGGCCATGCGGGGGCGGGCGGTGGCCGCCACCGCCCGCCGCATGGTGGCCGAGCGCCGGCTGGACGTGTTCGAGATGGAGGAGACCTACGGCACGGCGGCCTGGGTGCAGCGCGCCCTCCCCATCCCCGTCTGCGTGCGCCTCCACGGACCCTGGCTCCTGACCGGGAAGGCCGACGGGAATCTGAAGGCCCGCGAGTCCCGCGCCCGGGTGCGGGCCGAGGGGATCGCCCTGGGACGGGCGGCGGCGGTCTCGGCGCCCGCGCGGGACGTCCTGGAGCGCGTGCGCGCCCACTACCAGCTCCCGCTCGAGGACGCGGAGGTCATCCCCAACCCGCTGATGCCACCTCCCGCCTCGCAGCACTGGACGCTCGACGGCTGCGACCGGTCGAGGATCCTGTTCGTGGGACGCTTCGACCGCCTCAAGGGGGCGGACCTGATCATCGAGGCGTTCGGTCCGGTGCTGCGCAGGTTCCCGGCCGCGCGGCTCACGCTGGTCGGCCCGGACGGGCAGCTTCCCGGCGCGAACGGGCGCCTGCTGGGGCTCGAGGACTTCGTGCGGGAGCGGCTCCCCGGCGCGCTCGAGGCGCGGCAGGTGGAGTGGCTGGGGGTGCAGCCTCCGGCCGCCATCGGCCCGCTCCGGCGCGGCGCGATGGTGACGGTGGTGCCGTCCCGCTACGAGACGTTCTCGTACACGGTCGCGGAGGCCATGGTCCACGGGTGTCCGCTGGTGGCGGCCGACGTGGGCGGGGTCAAGGACCTCATCCGGAACGGCGAGACCGGGCTCCTCCACCGCCCTGGCGACGGCGCGGACCTGGCCGAGAAGGTGACGGCCCTGCTGGAGCATCCGGATCGCGCCGCGGCCCTGGGCCAGAGCGCGGCCCGGTACTGCCAGGCGGAGCTTTCTCCGGAGAGGGTGGTGGCGCGCCAGATCGCGCTGTACCGGCGGGTGATCGCGCGCTTCAAGCGCGAGACCGGGGGACCGGTCGAGCGGCATTGACCGAGGGAGGAGCGGTATGCGCGGGCAGGTGGTCGCGAACGAGAGAACGGACCGGGCGCCGGAACGCCGCTCGCCGGCGGCCGGTGCCGTCCGGCGGGTGGCGCTGCTGGGGTCGGGGTACATCGCCGACTGGCACGCCGGCGCGCTGGCGTCGGTGCCGGGGGTCAGCCTGGTCGCGGTATGCGACCGGGTGCTCGACCGCGCGCGCGGCCTGGCCGCCCGGCACGGCATCCCGGGCGTCCACTCGGCGCTCGACGCGATGCTGGCCGCCGAGCGGCTGGACGCCGTGCACGTGCTCTTGCCCCCCGATCTGCACCACGCCGCCGCGCGCCAGGTGCTCGAGGCCGGGGTGAACGTCTTCGTCGAGAAGCCCCTGTGCACCACCGTCGAGGACGCGGAGGACCTGGTGCGGCTCGCCGCCGCCCGGGGGCTCTCCCTGGGGGTGGGGCACAACTTTCTCTTCTCGGAGCCGTACCAGCGGCTGCGGCACGATCTGCGCGCAGGGGCGCTCGGGCCCGCCGACGCGGTGACGGTCACCTGGGCCTGCGAGCTCCCCCAGGCCCGCCACGGTCCCTTCGAGGCCTGGATGCTGCGGGAGCCGGGGAACATCGCCTTCGAGATCGGTCCGCACCTGGCGAGCATGGCCGTCGACCTGCTGGGCCGGCCCGACGGGCTGCGGGTACGGGCCGGCAGCCCCATCGCGCTCCCCTCCGGCAAGCCCTTCTACCGGCGCTGGCAGGTGGACGGGACCTGCGGCGGGGCGGCGGTCGAGCTGCGCATCTCGTTCGCGCCCGGGTACATCGAGCGGACGGTCCACGTGCGCGGCGCGCTGGCCAGCGCCACGGTGGACCTGGACCGCAACACCTACCTGCTGCACCGGCACCTGCCGCTGGAGGAGGACCTGGAGCGCCACCGCGCCATCCGGGAGGAAGCGCGCGAGCTGCGCCGGCAGGCGCGGGGGACGCTCCGCGCCTACGTGCTCTCCAAGCTGCGCCTGCACCGCCGCGGCACGCCCTACGGCGCCGGGATCGCCCGCGCCATGGACGCCTTCTACGCAGGCGTGGGCGGAACGGTGGATCCGCGGGTCGGCGGTGCGCTGGCGGTGGAGGGGCTGCGGGTGTGCGAGCAGATGGCGCGCGGCGCCCCCTCCGCACCGGCCCTGGTGCCGGCCGCGGCGCCGCCGGCGGTCGCCCCCATCCCCGGCCCGGTCCGTACCCTGGTCCTGGGTGCCACCGGCTTCATCGGGCAGGAGCTGATCCGCCAGCTGACCGCGGCCGGCCGGCGGGTCCGGATCCTGGCGCGCAGCCCGGAGAAGCTGTCCGTCCAGCTGCGCGCGGCGGGGCTGGAGGCGATCCGCGGGGACATGGAGGAGCCGGCCGATCTGGAGCGGGCCATGTCCGGGATCGAGTGCGTTTACCACCTGGCCCGCTCCAGCGTGAAGACCTGGCCGGAGTACCAGCGCCGCGAGATCGACGCCACCCGCCGGATCGCCGAGGCCGCGCTGGCGGCGGGCGTGAAGCGGTTCGTCTACACCGGGACCATCGACTCCTACTACGCGGGCGCCCGCGCCGGCCGCATCACCGAGGCCACCCCGCTCGACCCCGGGATCGCCCACCGCAACTACTACGCGCGGGCCAAGGCGCTCTCCGAGCAGGCGCTGCTCGAGCTGCGGCGCTCGCGCGGGCTGCCGCTGGTGATCTTCCGCCCCGGCATCGTCATCGGCAGGGGCACCAGCCCCATGCACTGGGGCGTGGGCATGTGGTGGAGCAACGCCGTCTGCCAGATCTGGGGGGAGGGCAAGAACCCGCTGCCGCTGGTGCTGGTGGAGGACGTGGCGGCCGCGCTGGTGGCTGCGCACGACCTGCCCGGCCTGGAGGGCGAGTCGTTCAACCTGGTGGCGGACCCCTGCCTCACCGCGCAGGAGTACCTGGACGAGCTGGACCGGGCCGGGGGCATGCGCATCCAGCGCCAGGCCCGGTCCATCGCGCGCTTCTACCTGCGCGACCTGTTCCGCTGGGCCGTCAAGATGGCCGTGCGCCACCCGGATCGGCGCCTCCCCAGCTACCGCGACTGGGAGAGCCGGACCCAGAAGGCGAGCTTCGACTGCGCCAAGGCCAAGGAGCGGCTGGGCTGGCGCCCGGTGAGCGATCGGGCCGAGCTCGTCCGGCGCGGGATCGCCGAGCCGCTGCGGGATCAGCTCGGCTAGCGCGCGCGCCGTGCCGGGGCGGTGGAGCGCGCGAACAGGGCGGCCAGCTTGCGCGCCTCCTGGAGCGCGTCGTGGCGCTGCCGCACCCGCGCCGCGCCGGCGCGGCCCATCGCCTCGAGCCGCGCCGGCGGCGCCTCGAGCGCGTCCCGCAGCGCCGGCACCAGCGCCTCGACCGAGCCGGCGGGGACGAGCCAGCCGGTCAGGCCCGGCTCGACCAGCTCCGGCGTCCCGGCGATGGCGGTGGTGACCACCGGACGGCCCAGCGCCAGCGCCTCCATCAGCACCACCGGGAGACCCTCGGCGAAGCTGGGCAGGACCATGGCGCGCGAGGCCTGGATGGTCCGGCGGACCTCGTCGCCGCTCATCCAGCCGGCGAAGCGGATCCGCTCGGCCAGCCCCGCCGCCCGCACCCGCGCCTGCAGCGCCTGCCGGAGCGGCCCGTCGCCGATGAGCGTGATCTCGAAGGGGACGCCCTGGGCCTGGAGCGCGGCCGCCGCCTCGACCAGCAGCATGTGTCCCTTCTGCTCGGAGAGGCGCGCCACGCACACCAGCCGGGGCGCGGAA
Source organism: uncultured Pseudomonadota bacterium (assembly GCA_963736345.1). Lineage (GTDB taxonomy): Bacteria > Myxococcota > Myxococcia > Myxococcales > Anaeromyxobacteraceae > Anaeromyxobacter. Next base: position 398,766 of record CAVTOU010000021.1, read on the forward strand.
GGGATGGGCGCGAAGGGCGCCTCGAGCAGGTCCCGGTCCAGGCCGCAGTGCACCACCTCGATCTTGGGCCAGTCCTCGAAGCGGGCCCACCGGCACAGCTGGGCCCGACCGTAGCTGCTGATGGCGACCGCGAAGGCGGCGTGCTCGATCTTGAGCCCCAGCCGCAGGAACTCGGGCTTGTCGAACTCCTCGGGGCCGTGGACGGTGAAGCTGAAGGGCGGGCCGCCCAGCGCGTGGCAGAGGAGCGCGACGGTGGTGGAGTTGGTGCCGAAGTGCGCGTGCACGTGCTGGACCGCCTCGCGCTGCAGCCACCCGCGCAGGACGCAGGCCTCGGCCAGGTAGATGAGGTGGCGGAGGACGCCGCGATCGGAGCGGCGCCCCAGCGCCAGCGCCAGCCGGACACCGCGGGCCAGCCGCACCGGGCTGGCCAGCGCCTCGCGCACCAGGGCGGCGGCGTGGGCGGCGGCTCCGGCGCCGAGGAGGATGCGCGTCCGCTCGAGCTCGGCCCGGTCCGCCGGCGAGGCCAGTTCCTCGTCCAGCGGCTGGTGGCTGATGCGCACCACCTCGACCCCCAGCTCCTCCAGCGCCTGGATCTCGCGGCGGATGAAGCTGTGGCTGTTGCGCGGGTAGCGGTTGACCAGGTAGGCGACCCGCAGCCTCCCGGCGGCGGGATGCGGGGCCGCGGCGCTGGCGGTCTCGAGCTCCATGCCTCTCCCTGGCGCGGCGTTACCCGGCGCCCTTGTACTCGATGATCTGCTCGGAGCGCCCGCGCAGGCGCGAGCGGACGTAGCGGGCCTGGCCGATCACCTGCGGGAAGGCGGCCAGCAGGCAGAAGGCGCCGTAGAGCCGGGCGTCGGCCGGCGAGAGCCCTCGCCGCCGGTTGGCGGCGGTGTAGCGCACCAGCTGCAGCGGGTACCAGGCCAGCAGCAGCAGGCTCAGGCCGCGCGTCGGCCAGGCCAGCCCCAGCGCCAGCACCGGCACCAGCAGCCCCGAGATGAGCGTGCTCCGGTTGTGCTTCAGCCACATCCGCTCGGGAGGGCGCCCGTGCAGCGCGTACCCCTCGGCGTAGCAGTGGCCGGCGCGGATGGCCCGCCGCCACCACTGGCCGAAGCGGGTCATGGCCGCGTCGTGGACGGTCATCTCCGCGTCGAGGCGCCGGATGGTGCCGCCCGCCTGGCGCAGGCGCACGCACAGCTCGTCGTCCTCGCCCGCGATCACCGCCGGGTTGTAGCCGCCCACGGCACGGAGGGCGGCGCTGCGGATCATGGCGTCGCCGCCGCAGGACCGCGCCGGGCCCACGGGCGTGTCCCACTCGATGTCGCACATGCGGTTGTAGATGCTGGCCTCGGGGAATCGCTCCCGCCGGCGACCGCACACGGCCGCGCAGCCCGGCTCGTCCCGGAGGGCTCGCGCCGCCGTCTCCAGCCAGCCGGGCGCCACCTCGCAGTCGCCGTCCACGAACTGGACCAGCTCCACCCCGGGGTGGAGCGCCAGCAGCCGCTCGAGGCCGGCGTTGCGGGCGCGGGCCGCGGTGAACGGGATCGACAGGTCGAGATCCACCACCGCGCTGCAGCGCGCCCGCGCCCACTCCGCGCTCCCGTCGGTCGAGCCCGAGTCGACGTACACCACCGGGGCGCCCGAGGACTGCAGCGACCCCAGGCAGCGCCGGAGCCGCTCCCCCTCGTTCCGGCCGATGACCACCACCCCGACCTGACTCACCGGATCACCCCTCCGCGCTCCGCGCCCCTTTCCGCGCGGCGGGCCTGCGCGGCGCAGGAGCCGTGGGGCGGCGAAGCCTACCACAGGCGTGGACCCCGGACGGCGCGCCGAGAGCGCCCGGCGGGTCCTGCGGCCGTGGGACGCCGACCCTCGGGGGTGACGGCTCGGGCGTGAAGCGCGCCACCGGGGCGCTCGCCGCCCGGGGGTGCCTGGAGTAGGATCTTTCGGCTCACGGGGGAGATCATGGCCAGGAAGCCGCCCGAAGAGGCGTACGACAGCGAGGAGGACGACGGCCGGAGCGGGCCGCAGCCCATGGACTGGGCCGTGCTCTTCCTCCGCTCCGCCCTGCGCCGCAAGGTCCTCTTCCTGAGCGTCCTGGTCATGTGCTGCGCCGGGGTCTTCGGGTACTACAAGTGGAAGCGGCCGATGTACCAGGTGGAGGCGAAGATCTTCGCCCAGCGCACCAGCATCGTCCCGGCCAGCGTGCGCCCCGCCACGGACGACGCGCCCACCCGCACCGCCTGGGAGCTCATCCACCGGCGGGAGAACCTGATCGCGCTCGTCAAGGCCGCCAGCCTGCTGGAGGCGGCCCCGCCGGAGAACGTCCGCGACAGGCTCTCGCTCCGCCAGAACCGCGACGACCCGCTCGATCGCATGGTGAAGATCCTGGACAAGATGCTGGTGGTCATCCCGGAGGAGGGGACCATCACCGTCTCGCTCACCTGGCCCGATCCCCAGCAGGCGTACCGGGTGGTGGACGCGGCGCTGCAGAACTTCATCGAGGCCCGGCACGTCCAGGAGGTGACCGCCATCGACGAGATCATCTCGGTGCTGCGGGCCCGGGCGGCCAAGGCCAAGGAGCAGCTCGACCTGGTCACCGACCAGGTCCGCCGCGAGTCGGCGGAGGGTTACCGGGAGTCGGTGGCGGTCACGCCGCGCCCGACGGCGCTGCCCAGGGGGCCCAGCGAGGAGCTGGTCCGCATCAAGTCGATGCTCGACGCCAAGGTCCGCGCCATCGAGGACGTGGAGGAGTTCCGGCGCCGCCGCCTGGCCGACCTGCACGCACAGCTCGACGAGAAGCGGAACACCTACTCGGACGCGCACCCCGCCGTTCTCCAGCTGAAGCAGGACATCGAGGCGCTCACGAAGGAGTCCTCGCAGGTGCTGGGGCTGCGCGCCGAGGAGATCCAGCTGCGCCAGCAGTACCAGGCCAGGCTGGACAAGGAAGGCATCTCGGAGAGCGCCGCCGCCGCGGCCGCGGGCCAGCCGAGCGTGGGTCACGGCACGGTGGTCCGGCCTCCGCGCGCCGCACAGACCCCGGTCGAGGACGACGAGCGGGTGCGGGATGCTCGCTTCCAGTACCAGCAGATCGTGGAGCGGGTGAACGGGGCGCAGCTGGAGCTGGACGCGGTCCGGGCCGCCTTCAAGTACCGCTACAACGTCATCTGGCCGCCGCAGGTCCCGACCGATCCCATCAGCCCCAATCCCGTCAAGATCTTCGGGGCGGGGTTGCTGGCGGCCCTGTTCTTCGCCTTCGTGGCCGCGGCGGCGCCCGATCTGCGCAGCGGGCGGATCGTGGAGCGCTGGCAGGTGGAGCGGGGTCTCGAGCTCCCCATCCTGGGAGAGGTGACGAGGAAGTAGCGGCCCGGCTCTCCCGGGCGATCCGCGGCTCGGGCCGGCGCTACGGGCCCAGCAGCACCGGGGGCGCGTGCAGGTACTCGGCCACCCGGCGCTTGCGCTCGATGTCCTCGTACACGTGCCGGACGTGCTCCGGAGTGAGATCCACCACCGGTGCGGCCTCCTCGGGCGCCACGCCGTGGTCCCTGGCCCACAGGAGCAGGTCCAGCCGGCCGTGGTCGAGCATGAAGTAGAACTCGTCCTGGCCCTGGGGAAGGCTGTAGGTGTCGGTGGTGGGCGGGCGGCGGCAGATCGAGTCCTCGATCACGCCCAGGTGGCGGGCCAGCGCGTAGACCTGGGTCTTGTAGAGCCGGGCGATGGGCTTCACGTCGGCCGACGCCGTCGCCCAGCTTCACGAAGAAGCCCTGGTCGTACTCGAGCCGGTTGGGGGTGCCGGCCACCGCGAACACCAGCCGATCGGCGTGGAAGTACTCCAGCATCTTGCGCGTGCGCTGCTTGAAGTTGGTGGCGGCCACGATGGTCAGGTAGGCCTCGGGGGTGAGGCGGACGGAGCGGGTCGCTCCGCCCGGGCGCTTCCACCACCACGTGGAAGACGCTGATGCGGCCGGCCGCCAGCCGAGTCGTTCGCCCAGCACCATCTTCCAGCGCATCGCCGGGGCGGAACTCGGGGAACACCGAGCGGACCGCGTCCTCGCGCCAGCGGTAGCAGCCCGCCGCCTCCAGGATCGGGCGCGATGTCGTGGACCGTCCGGGACATCCCGAAGCGTGTCGCAGAGCTCCTCGCCCATGGCGGTGCTCTCCGGGCTCGAGTCCCGCTCGGGCAGGAGCAGGGCGTGGACGCGCTCCTTCCCGAGCGCCCGCACCGCCAGGGCCGCGACGCAGGCGGAGTCGATGCCGCCCGAGACCGCCACCACCAGCCCGCGGCGCCGCAGCCGCGTGAGCACCGTGACCTGCTTCAGCTCCTCCGCCAGCCGCCCGGCCTTGGCCTCGAGGTCCAGCGACAGCACGTCCTTCGAGAAGCGCGTCATGAGTTCCTCTCCCTGGTCCGCTCGATCCGGGCCCTGTCCGGAGCTCCGCCTTGAGCGGCTTGCCCGATGCGTTGCGCGGGATGGCCTCCAGGGCCACCACCCGGTCCGGCACCTTCACCTGCGGCAGCCGCTCGCGGCAGAAGCGGCGGATCTCCACCTCGGTCGCCTGCCGGCCCTGGCGCAGGACCACGAAGGCCACCGCCACCTCGCCCTGCAGCGGATCCTGCACGCCCGACCACCGCCGCCTCGGAGAGCGCCGGGTGCTCGAGCAGCACCTGCTCGATCTCCGACCGGGCTCACCCGGTGGCCGCCGATCTTGAGCATCTCCTTGGCGCGCCCGACCAGCCAGAAGAAGCCGTCGGCGTCGCGCCTGCGCCAGGTCGCCGGTCCAGAGCCAGCCGTCGTGGAGGATGGCGGCCGTGTCCTCGGGCGCGTCGACGTAGCCGGGGGTGACGTTCTCGCCGCGCGCCACCAGGTGGCCCATCTCGCCGACCGGCAGCGGCCGGCCGCCCTCGTCCACCACGCTGCAGCTCGACCCCGGGGATGGCGATGCCGATGGAGCCGGTCTTCTCCTCGCCGTGCTCGGGCGGGACGTAGGAGAGCCGCGCGGTGGCCTCGGTCTGGCCGTACATCACGAAGAGCCGGCGCGGGCGCGAAGGCCTCGCGCGCCCAGCGGATGGTCTCCGGGCCGCATCGGCCCGCCCGGCCTGCGTCAGGTAGCGCAGCGACGGGCACGAGACCGCCGAGAGGTTCACCTCTCGGCGGATGATCTCGAAGGTCATCGGCACGCCCGCGAAGCCGGTGCAGCGCTCGCTCCCGATGGCCTCCATCACCACCCGCGGGTACATGAAGCGCGGGTCGCAGAACACCGAGCCGCCCGCGAAGAGGTGCGTCTGCAGCAGGCTCTTCCCGTAGGTGTAGTGGAAGGGCAGGATCGCCAGGACCCGGTCGGCGGGACCGAGCTCCAGGTACTGCGACGATGGAACGGGTGTTGGCGTCGATGTTGCGGACGGTGTGGATCACGCCGCGCGGCCGGCCGGTGGAACCGGAGGTGTAGAGCACCAGCGCGGGGGCGTCGGGATGGGCGCGCCCGTGCGCCGGGGCGGGCAGGCCGCGCGCCGCGGAGGGCAGGGTGCCGTCGGGCGCGAAGGGCGTCACCTCGCGGGCGGGGAGGGGCGGCGGGGCGCGGCCCGCCGGGCAGAACACGAAGGCGTGCTCCAGCGGGCGGTCGGCCAGGATCTGCGACCAGCCGGCCGCGTCCTGGGCCGCCAGGATCGCGTGGCGCGGACGGACCTGGTCGGCCACGTACTCCAGACCGGCCTTCCCCATGGCCCGGTCGATCTCGACGGCGCAGGCGCCCGCGGCCTGGATGGCCAGGGAGGCCACCGCCGAGGCGGGGCCGCTGGGCAGCGCCAGCAGCACCCGATCGCCGGGGGCCACGCCCGGCCTCGGCCAGGGCGCCGCAGAGGTCGAGCACGCGCCCGGCCAGCGCGGCGTAGGAGAGCCTCACCTGAGGGCTGTCCACCGCCGGCGCGTCGGGGTGCGCCCGGCGTGGGCGGCTACCCAGTCGGCGGGGAAGGGGGATCTCAAGCGGCCTCCAGCACCACCGCGGCCCGCTGCTCGGCCGGCGCCAGCGCGGCCGGGGCGAGGGCCCGGGCCAGCAGCTGGGTGGTGGCGACGGCGGTGATGCTCATGGCGTCCGATTCGCTGGCCGCGCCGGTGGACCGCGCCAGCTTCGACACCAGCAGCCCCACCTTGTCCGGGTCGAACACGCCCACCGCGCGCAGCGCGGAGGGCGCCAGCAGCTCGCGCGACCAGGCCGGCGCCTCGGGGCCGACCAGCCGCCGCGTGGCCGGCGCCCGGTACGGGAACTTGGGCCGCTCCAGCACCGAGGCCGGGACGCGGCCGCGGGCGTAGCGCTTCAGGACCCACTTCCCGGCCAGGCCGCGGAGCTTGAACCGGACCGGCAGGCGCGCCGCCAGCTCGATGAGGCGGTGGTCGAGGAACGGGAAGCGCCCCTCCACCGAGTTGCCCATCAGCATCCGGTCGCCCTGGGGCGACGAGCAGGTTGCCGGCCAGGAGCGTCTGCATCTCCAGCGCCTGCGCCCGCGCCAGCGGCCGACCACCCCGCCACCCGGGGCGGGCAGCGAGGCCAGCACCGTGGCGACCGGATCCTCGTCGGCCACCGCCGCCGCGAAGTCGGGCGCGAGCAGGCGCACAGCCCGCGCCGATGCGGTCCAGCGGACCAGGTGCGAGAAGCCCGGCGCGCCCGGCGCCTCCAGCCCCACGCCGTAGACGTGCTGCAGGACCGCCTCGCCCTGCCCGCCCAGCGGAAGGTACGGATAGAGCCGCTTGAAGAGCTGCGGGCGCACCGCCGAGCCCGGCCGGCGGGCCCAGAACTGCCGCACCCGCGGTCTCGGCGTACAGGTCGTAGCCCAGGAAGATCTCGTCCGAGCCCTCGCCGGTGAGCACCACCTTGCCGCCGCTGCTCGCGCACCAGGCCGGAGAGCGTGAGCAGCGGCGCCGGGCGCGGTGCGCACCAGCACCTGCTCGGCGTGGCGGACCACGGCCGGAAGGTCCTCGCCGATGGAGGCGGAGGTGGCCACCACCGTCCGGTGATCGGTCCGCAGCAGCGTTCGCCACCTCGCGCTGGTAGGCGCTCTCGTCGAAGGCCGGGTCCTCGAAGGCCACCGAGAAGGTGCGCAGGGTGCCGCCCAGCTTCTGCTGGGCGATGGCCGAGAGGACCGAGGAGTCGATCCCGCCCGAGAGGTAGGCGGCCACCGGCACGTCGGCGCGCAGGCGCAGGCGGACCGCGTCCTCCAGGATGGCCCCCACCTCCTCGACGGCCTCGGCCTCGGGCAGGTCGCGTGGACGGGCCGGAGAGATCGAGGTCCCACCAGCGCCGGACCTCGAGCCGCCCGTTCGACCAGCGCGCCCAGTGGGCGGCGGGGAGCGCGGAGACCCCGGCCAGGCAGGTGCGGGGCGCCACCGGCGACCAGAGCGTCACCGCCTGCTTCAGGCCGCGCGGGTCCAGCGCCCCGTCGGCGAAGCCACCGGCCACCAGCGCCTTGGCCTCGGAGCCGAAGGCCAGGACCTCGCCCGAGACGGCGGTGTGGAGGGGCAGGATGCCGACGCGGTCGCGGGCCAGCCAGAGCGAGCGGTCGCGTGGATCCCACAGCGCGAAGGCAAACTGTCCGTTGAAGCGATCCAGGCAGGCGATGCCCCAGCGCCGGAAGGCGGCCAGGATCACCTCGGTGTCGGAGCGCGTCCGGAACGGGTACTCGCGCAGCTCCTCGCGCAGCTCGACGTGGTTGAAGATCTCGCCGTTGTAGACGACGGTGATCCCGGTGGCGGGATCGCGCATGGGCTGGGCGCCGCCCTCCAGGTCGAGGATGGCCAGCCGGGTGTGCCCGAGCGCCATCCCGTCGAGGAGCAGGCCGGTCTGGGCGTCCGGCCCGCGGTGGTGCAGGGCCGCCGTCATGGCGCGCAGGCGGGCGCCGAAGACCGCCTCGCGCCGGTCCCGGGGCACGCCCGGAGGCGTGGAGAATCCCGCGATGCCGCACATCCGACCGCCTCAGGCCGCGCGCTTCTTGCTCTCGACGTACTGCGCCAGCCGCGCGACGGAGTCGAAGTTCTCCGGCACGAGGTCCGCGTCGCTCGACCTTGAGGCCGAACCTGCTCTCCACGAACGAGACCAGCTGGAGCACGCCCAGGGAGTCGATGATCCCGGTGCCGAGGAACGAGTCCTCGTCCGCGAATCCCTCGGCGAAGAAGGAATCGCGGATGAAGGTCTTGAGCTGCTCGCGGATGCGGATGATGTCCGTGCCCATGTTGTGGTTCTCCCCCCCCGGTCCCCGGCGGACGTGTGCTCCGATGTACCAGGAGTGCGCATGACCGCGGAATCCGTTGATCGTGGGGCGCCCCGGTGGGGTGCGTCACCCCGTTCTCGCGGGAGGGCCCGCCGCAGCTGCACTTCCGGCGCACCAGCGACTACACTCGGCGCCATGGCACCCGTTCTCCTGATGGCATTCGAGGCCACGCTGCTGGCGGGCTCGCCCACCCCGGACGCCGAGCTGGACGCGGCGCTCGGGCTCCTGGGGAGCCGCACCGTCCTCTTCGGACACCAGTCGGTGGGGGCGGGGATCGTGGAGGGCCTGCGCCGCCAGGCGCAGGCGCGTGGCGCTCCGCTGCGCATCGTCGAGGCCCGGGCCGGCGCGCCCCTGGAGCGGCGGACGCTGGCGCACGCGTACCTCGCGCAGAACGGGGATCCCGTCGGCAAGCTCGCCGCCTTCGAGGCGCTGATGGCCGCGAGCGAGAGCGCGCCCCCCGACGTCGCCATCTTCAAGCTGTGCTGGGCCGACTTCGGGCCGGCCACCGACGTCGACCGGCTCTTCGCCGCCTACCAGGCCACCTTCGACCGGCTGGCGAGGCGCTTCCCGCGGACGGCGTTCCTGCACATGACCACTCCGCTCACCACCGTCCAGGGCGGCACCCGGGCGATGC
>CAVTOU010000022.1:0-49171 GCA_963736345.1 uncultured Pseudomonadota bacterium
TTGGTCTTGCCGCCGACGGGCTCCGGCAGCACCAGGACCGCCCCGGCCCGGCGCAGGTCGGTGATGATCACGTCCCCGCTGCCCACCAGGGCGATGTCGTAGGTGGCGTGCTGCGGCCCGGACCTGGTCGCCTCGGTGCGGGCCAGGGTCTCGTGGAACGCGAACTGGTAGGCCTCGTTCAAGGTCACGACCCCGTCTGCGGTCGTGTCGGCGGCCCCGCGCAGCCCGGTCAGCAGCGCATGCGTGAAGAACGAGGCGCGCAGCCGATCCGACTCCTGCGAGGCCTCGTCGGCGGCGCTGGAGGTGAGGAAGGCGTGGCCTCGGACGCGGTTGGCGGCGTCGACCTGGAAGGCCGGGCGCATCTGTCCACCCTTGACCCGCGTGAAGGCGCCCGATGCGCACGAGTCCAGGATGGCCACCCGCACCTCGGCCGGCACCGCGTCGAGGTCCTGGCGGAGCTGCGCGTAGGCGAGGCGGCTCCCGCCCAGGAGCAGCCCGTCCTCGTCGGAGTGGCCCGAGTAGTAGACGAACAGCTCCGGGCGGCGGCCGGCGGCGCGGATCTCCGCCGCGCGGCGGCCCAGCCTGCCGACGGCGCCGCGGAGGGCGGCTGCGTCCGGCTCCTCGATCAGCAACAGGTCCGAGGCCTCGACGCCTCCGAGCTGGCCGAGGACGCGCGCCACCTCCCGGGCGTCGGACGTAGCGTACCGGAGCGCAGCGCGCCCCAATCCGCCGTTGCTCGCGCCCGCCACCAGCGCCAGGCGCTCCACCGGCTCGACGTCGGTGGCGCGGGCGGGGCTGGTGAGCAGCGCGATCAGGAGGGCTGCCGCCGGACGCATCGTCTCGATCTCCTCCAGCCGGAAACACCGGGGCCGGCGGATCCCGGCCCAGCTGCATTGTCGCACCATCTTGCCGGGAGGCCGGATGATACACGGCCCCCCGGTCCCCGGCTCGCCCTGGACCAGGCTCATCCACCTGGCCCTGCGCTCGCTGCCTGGCTCCTCCGGGGGAAGGGGGTGCGATCCCGTCTCAACGCAACGTGATCGCCAGCTCGACGTGCTTGCGCGTGGGCACGTGCGTGAGCCGGATCCGGTACCGATCCGCCCGCCAGGGCTCGGGAATCGGCACCGTCGAGTACCCCTCCTCGTTGCAGACGTCGAGCACGCACGAACCGTCCTCGGTCCTCCCGGCGTCCAGGTTGGCCGCCTGCACCACCAGCCCATCGTGGCGAATCACCTCGACGTGCCAGTACTCTGGGCGCCAGTGCTCGTCCTGCCGCGGGAAGATCAGCGCCACCTCGAGCACGGCGCCCGCGCCCGCGCCGGCGGCCCCGGGCACCACGCGCGCGCAGGCCCTCACGGAGCTGGAGAGCAGCTTGTCGCCCACCGTGATCCTGGCCTCGCGCTTCCGGGGCGACCAGGGCTCGGTCCCCGGGTTCGCGACGGCGGCGCAGGCGCCCCTGGGATCGCTCCGCAGACGATCGAGGCTCGCGACCGGCTCCGCATCCGGCGCGGGCTTCCGGAACACGCTGCAGCCGGCCAGGAGCAGCAGGAGCGGCCACGGCCATCCTTGCATGGGCGACCTCCTGTCCCGGACGGCGGGCGGCACGGGAGAGGCGCGAAGCCTATCGGCGGCTGCGGAGGGCGACAAGCGGAAGCGGCGGGAGCTCGCGCGGGCGCGGCCTGCCGCCGCCGCGGCGCAGCGGGTTGCGCCCGGGACCGGCCTCCGGCGATGCTGGGCGCGCGTGGCCCGTGCCGCCGCCGACCCCGCCGACCTGCGCGCCCTGCTGACGCGGCAGCCGGCGCCGTTCCAGGAGCTGTCACCGGCGGCCCGGGAGGAGCTCCTCTCGGCGGCGGCCCGCCACGGGCTGCTGGCCGCGGTGGCCGGCCATCTGCCCGCCGACGATCCCGGGCTGCGGACGCGCTTCGAGCGGCTCGCCGCCGGCGCCCGGCTGCGCGACGCGCGCCTGCGCGAGGTGCTCGAGGAGGTCCTGGCGGCCCTGGCCGCCGCCGGGGTGGTTCCGGTGGCGCTCAAGGGGCCCATCCTGGCGGACCGCATCTACCCCGATCCTGCCCTGCGGGCTGCGACCGATCTCGATCTGCTCGTCGCGGCGGACGAGCTGGAGCGCTCGGCCGCGGCGCTGCTGGGCGTGGGGTTCCGGCGCGGCCCGCCCCTGGTGGAGGAGTATCAGCGGCGGCATCTTCACCACCTGCAGCTCCTCCGCACGCCGGGACCGGACGTCGAGCTGCACTTCACCCCGCAGAGCGCCTTCGGCGCGCGCTTGCCCGCGAAGGCATTCCTGGCGCGGGCCCTCCCGCACCGGACGCTGCGCGGAACGGCGCTGCGCGTCCTGGCCCCCGAGGACGAGCTGATCGCGCTGGCCGTGCACGCCGCGGGTCACCTCCTGGCGCGCGGCGAGTGGCTCCTGGACCTGGTGCTCCTGGTGGAGCGGCACCCGGACCTGGACTGGCGGGCCGTGGAGGATTGGTCCGCCGCCTACGGCTGCCGGCGTGCCCTCGCCCATGCGCTGGGCCGGGTGCGAGAGCTGGGCGCCCCGGTTCCCGCGGGGCGGCTGCTGGCCCTCGACGCCGGCCGCCGGCGGCTCTCGGCGGGCCTGGCGCGCGCCTGGCGGGCATCGCGGGGCCGCCGCGCCGCCGCCCTCCAGATGGCCTTCCAGCTGGTGCTGAGCGACGCGCCCTGGCGAGCGCCGGGGGTCGTGCTGGTGGAGGCGTGGTGGGTGCTCCGGCGGCGAGCCCACCTTCTCGCACGCCTCCTCACCCCGCGCCGTCGCCGACTCCTGGGACCTCGCTGAATTTCCGTTCCCCGGGGCTTTGCGCCGATAATGGCCTCAGGCGCGATGCTCCCTTTCTGGCAGCCCGTCCGCGGGCGAAGCATGCTCCCCGTCCTCGCCGAGGGCGACGAGGTGCTGCTCGAGCCGGCGGCGGAGCTGGCCATCGGCGACGTGGTGGTGGCCCGCGTGCCCTCCCGCCGGGGAACCATCCTGCACCGCGTGATCCGGCTGGACGGCGCGCGCGCGGTGACGAGAGGTGACGCATGTCTGCGGAGCGATCCTCCGGTCCCCAGGGCGAACGTGCTGTTCCGCGCGACGGCGTTCCGTCGCTCGGGGGCGGTGAAGCCGATCCCGGCGGCGCCGGGTCCGTGCCGGCGCCTGTGGTGCCGCTGGGCGCGGCGCCTCGCATCAGCCCGCGCTGCACCTGGCAGGTGGTGGAGGGCGAGGCCGTCCTCCTCGACCTCCAGGGCAAGCGGCTCCTCGGGCTGAACCCCGCCGGGAGCTACGTCTTCTGTCTGCTCGACGGCGCCCGGACAGTGGCCGGGCTGGCGGCCTCGATGGCCGAGCGGTTCGGGATCGAGGTGCGCCGAGCGGAGGCCGACCTGCGCCTCTTCCTGGGAGAGCTGGCCCGCCGCGGCTTCATCGAGGGGATCGAACGATGACGACGGAGATTGCCGGGTGACCCAGCTGGCCCTCCAGATCGCGGGAGTGCGCGTCGACGTGGAGCTGTCCGGGGCCGAGCCTCTCGGTTTATCCCGCTACCGCGCCTTCGCCGGCGCGGGCGGCCCCGCCCGCTGGACCCTGGAGCTCCGGCCCGAGGCGGCACAGCCGCCGTCGCTCCCCGGCCGCTCCGTCGTCGAGCGGCAGGGCCGCTGGTGCATCGCCGGCGCGGAGGACGCGGGCTGGCTCGACCCGGTGAGCCGCGCCGGGGCGGTGCGCTGCGATCCCGGGCTCCTGCTCCTCGACACCCTGCTCCGGTCGGCGGTCGGCTCGGACGTGATCGCGCGCGGCGGGATCCTGGTCCACGGCGCCGCCGTGGTGGTGGACGGCGGCGCCCACCTCTTCCCCGCCCGCTCCGGGTCGGGGAAGTCGACCCTGGCGGCGCGCGCCGGCCACCCGCTCTCGGACGAGGTCTCCTTGCTCGAGCCCGGGCCGGGCGGCTTCGTGGTCCACGCTTCCCCGTGGTGGGTCTCGCGCGGCGGCTCCGCGCCGCTGGTCTGCGTCTACGCGATCGCCTGGGACGGCGAGGGCACCACGCGCCTGCGGGGAACCGCGGTGCGGCAGCTCGTGACCAACCTGGTGCTGCCGCTGGATACGCCGGTGAACCGGGGGCGGGGCCTGGCCGCGGCGGCGGCCGTGGCCGGGGCGGTCCCCTTCGCGCGCTTCGCGTTCCGCCCCGACAGCGAGGTCGATCGGCTGCTGCGCGGCCCCGCCGGAGGCGTTCGCGGAGTGGGTTGACCGCGCCAGCGCAAGCGGCAGGCGGACGAGCCTGCCCGGAGCGAGCCGGGGGGCCGCGGGCCGAGCCTCTTCCAGCCCTCCGGCAAGATGCTAGGCTGCCGCATGCTCCGCCGGTCGCTGCTGCCGCTCGCGCTGCTCCTCGCCTGCAACCGCCCGCCGCCTCCTCCGCCCGAGCCGGCGCCCGCGCCGCCTGCCGAGCCCGCCCCCGAGCCCGTTCCCTCCCCGCCGCCCGAGCCTCCCCAGCCCGCGCCGGCCAGCACCCTGGTGCGCGAGGCCACGGCGCTGCAGCCGGGCGACACGGCCGCGGCGTTGACGCCCGACGGCCAGACCGCCATCGATCCCTCGGCCACGTTCCGGGTGGTGCTGACCGGCCGTTGCCAGGACGCCCGCCTCGCGCTCCACGACGCCGCCGATGCGGCGGTGCCGGCCACCGCCGGCGCGGAGATCGGGGAGGCGACGGTGCTGACGCTCTCGCCGGCGGCCCCGCTGGTGCCCGGCAGCCGTTATCAGCTCCGGCTCGACGGCGCGGTGACCCGGGAGTTGCACGAGGGCGAGCGCTCGTTCACCCCGGCCGTCTACGCCGTCCAGGTCACGGGCGAGCCGCCGCCGGCGCGGCCCCCACCGCGCAAGCGCTCGCGGAGATGAACTAGGCGCTCGCCGCGGAGAGCGCCTCCAGATCGGCCAGCACGGCGCGATCGGCCTCCAGGAAGTCGTAGCCCGGCAGCGTTCCGGGCGGCGCCCAGGCGATCTCCGCCACGGCGATCGGGCGCGGCTCGGCCCCGGCCGGGAAGCTCCCCGCGTAGAAGGCCAGGTCCACCTCCATGTCCGGGTAGCGATGCGAATGGCGCAGCAGCAGCCGTCCGACGGCGATGTCGCAGCCCAGCTCCTCGGCGATCTCGCGCCGCAGCGCGTCCGGCTCGGCCTCACCCGGCTCGACCTTCCCGCCCGGGAACTCCCACTTGCCGCGGCGCGGAGGACGATCGGGCCGGCGCGTCACCAGGATGGACCCGCCCCGCCGGACCACTGCCGCGACCACCTGCACGCGCTTCATGGCTCAGCCCCGCGCACGAGTCCGGCCCCGGGATGGCGCTCCATCACTTCAGGTCGAGCGCGTACAGCACCCCGCCGTTCGAGAGCGCGTAGACCCGGCCCCCGTCCACCCCCGGCTCGCCCGCCACGCCCGATCCGCCGTCGAAGGCGCGCAGTGTCCGGCCGGTGGAGGGCTCGACGAAGCGGAGGCCGCCATCCTGGGCCGGGACCATGAGCCACCTGCCGGCGAACACCGGCGCGGCGCCGGCCGACCCCTGGAGCGGCACGCTCCAGGCCGGCTGGCCCGTCTCCGGCGACAGGCCGTGAAGCTGGGTCGCGCTCTCGGCGATGATCAGGCCGGCGGCGCCGACCACCCTCGAGACCAGCGGCGCGCGGAAGGTCCAGACCGGCGCGCCGGTGTCCACGTCGAGCGCCAGCAGGGCGCCGGAGTACGCGGCCGCGAACAGGCGATTTCCATCCAGCCACAGGCCATCGACGTCGGTGTAGTCGCCGCTGGGGGCCACCTGGCGCTCCCAGCGCACCTGGCCGTTGGCGGCGTCGAGGGCGGCCACGTAGCCGTCCGAGTAGGCGCCGTACACGGTGCCGCCCCGCACCAGGGCGTCGGCCGCGCCGCGGATGGTGAAGCCCCGATCGATCCCGCGCGCCTCGCGGCGGTGGATCCACTTCCACTCGCCCGTCCGCGCGTCCAGGGCCACCAGCGTGTCCTGGAGGCTCATCACATAGACCGCCCCGTTGGCCACCGCCGGGCGGGTGCCCATCTCCTCCTGGGCGTCGTAGCTCCACCGCTGCTTGCCGTCGGCCAGGGAGAGCGCGTAGACGCGCCCGTCGCTCGAGCCGGCGTAGACGGTGTCGCCGTCGATGGCGGGCGGCGCCGGGAACGCGCCGCCGGCCTTGAACTCCCATGCCAGCGTGCCGTCGCGCCGGACGGCGTGGAGCCAGCCGTCGCGGGTGCCGCACAGCGCCAGGCCGGAGGCGCGATCCACCGCCACCCCGCCCTCCTCCAGCAGCGGAGCGACGTCCGGACCGACCAGCGGCAGCCGCCAGGCGACGGAGTAGAGCGCCAGCGGCGCGGGCGGAAGGCGGGTGGCCAGTCCCTCGGGGTTCCCGGCCCAGCCCAGGAGGAGCGCCAGCGCCAGCGCGGACATCCTCACTTCGCCCCGAGCTGCGCGAGCTGCTGCGAGGCCTGGCCGGCCAGGGTCGAGTCCTTGTGGCTCTCCCCGAACTTGCTCAGGATCTGGCGCGCCTCGTCCACCTTTCCGGCGGCAGCGAGCACCCGCGCCCGCTCCAGATCCGCGCGATCGGAGAACTTGGGCGCCTCCTGCGCCATCCGCTCGTAGGCCTTGGTGGCGCCGGCCAGATCGCCCTTGGCCTCGGCCACCAGCCCCAGGCCGTCCAGCGCGCCGAAGCGGAGCGAGTCGTCCGTGGGGGCGTCCTTCAGGTAGCGCTGGTACTCGGCGCCGGCCTTGTCCCATTCCTCGAGCGCGTAGAGCGCGTTGGCCTTCACCAGGATGGCCAGCCCGGCTGGGCGGCTGGAGCCGTACGCGCCCAGGACCTTGTCCGCCTCGGCCACGATGGCGTGCTGCTTGGCGTCGTCGGTGGGGAAGGTCTTCTGCGTCGACCCGGCCTCGGGCTTGGCGATCACCGGGGCGGCGACCACCTTGAGGAGATCGCCGGTGGCCCGGCCGGCCGCCTCGGCGCGGCTGGACTGGACGGTGGCGAACACGCCCACGGCGATGATCACCGCCGCCGCCGCGCCTCCCACCACCGCCGCCTGCTTCTTGCGAGCCGCCAGCCAGGATGCAGCCTGGTTGGCCACCACCTGGAACCGATCGGGTTCCCGCATGTCCTTGCGGCTGATGACGGGGCTGTTGGCCATCGATCCTCTTTGGGCGCTTCGAGCGCGGGAATCCTCGGGAAAAACCGCGCCAATCTAGGCGGGAGCCCCCGACCCGTCAAGGGAAAGGGATCGGCGCGAGGGTGGGTGCGAGCGAGCGCCTCAGCGGCCGCCTCGGCCCCCCGGGGCGCGGCTCCTCCGCTTCCGCTCGCGGAAGGCGATCCGCATCGGGATCTCGAGGCCGAACGCCTCGCGGAACCGGTTCTCGACGTAGCGGCGGTACGGGTCCCCGATGGCCTCGGGACGGTTGCACTGGATCACGAACGTGGGGGGCGCGTAGGCCACCTGGGCCACGTAGTACAGCTTGACCGGGTGGCCGCGCGAGAGCGGGGCGGGATGCTCGGTCTGGATCCGTTCGAGCAGCTCGTTGAGCTGCGGCGTGGGGAACCGGGCCCGGTACTGCTCGGTCAGCTTCAGGGCCAGGTCGAGGATGCGCCGGACGCCCCGGCCCTCCCTGGCCGAGACGAAGGCGAACGGGGCGAAGGACACGAAGGGGAGCCGCTTCAGGAGCTCCTTTCGGTACCAGTCCTGGGTGGCGCCCTCGCGCTCCGCCACGTCCCACTTGTTCACCACGATCACCAGCGCCTTGCCCTTCTCGGCCACCAGCCCGAGGAGGCGCGCATCCTGCTCCACCCCCGCCTCGACGGCGTCGAGCAGGCAGGCCACCACCTCGGCCCGGTCCATGGCCTTCATGGCCCGGACGACCGAGTACACCTCGACCGTCTGCGCGATGGATTGCTTGCGGCGGATGCCGGCCGTGTCCGTGACCACGAAGCGCCGGCCGCGGTGGACCAGGCTCGAGTCGATGGCGTCGCGGGTCGTGCCCGGAACCTCCGAGACCACGAAGCGCTCCTCGCCCAGGAGCGCGTTCACGAGCGTGCTCTTCCCGACGTTGGGCCGGCCGACGATGGCCAGCCGGATGTCGCCGCGGGGGCGATCGGCCTCGCTCACCTCCTCGGGCTCGTCCACCTGCTCCGGCGCGGGCGGCGCCGGCGGCAGGGCCAGCTTCTCCACCACCGCGTCCACCAGCTCGCCCACGCCGCGGCCGTGCTCGGCGGAGATGGCGTGCACCTCCCCGAACCCCAGGCCGTAGAAATCCGCCAGCGGGACGTCCTCCTCGGTCCGGGCGGTGTCGACCTTGTTCACCGCCACGAAGAGCGGCTTCCCGGCGCGGCGCAGGAGCTCGGCCACCGATCGGTCCACCTCGGTGAGCCCCTCCCGGCCGTCCACCAGCAGGACCACGGCCGCCGCCTCGTCGACGGCCAGCTGCGCCTGCTGCCGGACCTGGGCGATGAGCTGGTCCCTCGACTCCGGCTCGAACCCGCCCGTGTCCACCACCGCCAGGGCCCGGCCGTCCCACTCCATGTCGGCGTAGTTGCGATCCCGGGTGACGCCGGGCACGTCCTCGACGATGGCAGCGCGGCGCCCCGCCAGCCGGTTGAAGAGCGTCGACTTGCCCACGTTGGGCCGGCCCACCAGCGCCAGCAACGGCCTCGGTCCGGCGCCGCTCACAGCCCCAGCCTCCGCAGGCTGGCCTCGCGCTCGCTCCAGCGCTCCTCCACCTTCACGGTCAGCGAGAGGAACACCTTGCACCCCAGCAGCCGCTCCAGGCCCTGGCGCGCCTGGGTGCCGACCTGCTTCAGCATGGCGCCGCCCTTCCCGATGACGATGGCCTTCTGCGACTCGCGCTCGACGGTGATGAGCGCCGCGATCCGGACCAGCCCGCCCCGGTCGCGGCGGTCGCTCTCGTCGAACTCCTCCACCTCCACGGCGGCCGCGTAGGGGATCTCCTGGCGGGTGCGGAGCATGAGCTGCTCCCTCACGTACTCCGCCGCCAGCTGCCGCTCGGCCTGGTCCGTGAGCATCTCGGGCGGGAACAGCGGCGCCTCGACCTCGGGGAGGTGCAGGACCAGCGCGTCCAGCAGCCGATCGACGTTCTCGCCGGTCAGGGCCGAGAAGGGGACGATCTCCTCCCAGGCGTGGAGCGCGCGGTAGGCGTCGATCACCGGCAGGAGCGTGGGCCGCGGGGCGCGGTCCATCTTGTTCACGCCCAGGAGCGCGGGCTTGCCGGCGCGCTTCACCTCGTCGATGGCCCAGCGGGTGGCATCGCCGATCTCCACCCTGCCCGCCGGCCCGGTGCCCGCCTCGATCAGGAACAGCACCTCGTCGACCTCGGCCAGCGTCCGGAGCGCGGTCTCGACCATGTGCCGGTTGAGGGCGCCCTTGGCCCGGTGCAGGCCGGGGGTGTCGAAGAAGGCGAGCTGCGCGCCGGGCCGGTTGTGGATCCCCAGGATGCGGCCCCGGGTGGTCTGGGGGCGGGGCGAGACGATGGCCACGTGCTCGCCCAGGATGCGGTTGAGCAGCGTGGACTTGCCGACGTTGGGCCGTCCGACGATGGCCACGAACCCGGCGCGGAACGGCTTCTGCGATCTTCGGGGCATGGAGGTGATCGCGCCGCCGCCCGGGGACGGTGGCGCCTCTGGAACTGCGCGGTGGAGCGGTCAGCTTCGCGTGATCGTCACCTTCTCGAGCTTGACCTTGGCGTTGCCGGTCAGCGCGATCTTGCGCACCAGCTCGAGCCCCTTCACCACCTCGCCAAAGATGGTGTGCCCGCGGTTCAGGTGCGGCGTGGGCACCTCGGTGATGAAGAACTGCGAGCCGTTGGTGTTGGGGCCGGCGTTGGCCATGGCCAGCAGCCCGGGCCGGTCGAACCGGTTGTCCGGCCCGAGCTCGTCCTCGAAGCGGTAGCCGGGGCCGCCGGTCCCGGTGCCCAGCGGATCGCCGCCCTGGATCATGAAGTCCGGGATGACCCGGTGGAACACGGTTCCGTCGTAGAGCGGGCGCTTCACCGATTGCCCGCTGCGCGGATCCTTCCACTCGCGCGTGCCCTCGGCCAGGCCCACGAAGTTGGCGACCGTCTTGGGCGCCTTCTCCGGGAGGAGCTTCACGACGATCTCGCCGAGGGAAGTCTGGAACGTCGCCTGAACGGTCTCGGCCATGGGTCCTCCTGTCCTGCGCGATGGCGGTGCGGGCGGGCCGCGCGGGCCCGAGTGGCTACTTGCAGGTGGGCGGGGTGCTCGAGACGACCACCTTCATCAGCCGGGTCTGGGAGTTCCCCGCACGGGCGATCTTGGCCACCAGCTCGCAGCCGCACACCCCCTGCCCGAAGCGGGTGTAGCCGCACACGCCCGAGCGCGAGGTGCAGGCCCGCGGCTCCAGCTGCGGCACGCGATCCCCGAATCCCTCGGTGATGAAGAACTGCGAGCCGTTGGTGTCCGGCCCGGCGTTGGCCATGGCCAGCACGCACGGCTTGTCGAAGAGCTTGGTGCCGGGGGGCGGCAGCTCGTCCTCGAACTGGTAGCCCGGGCCCGAGACCCCGAAGGGCAGGTTCTTGGCCGTGGAGGCGCCCAGGGGCGCGTCGCGGGTGGCGGGATCGCCGCCCTGGACCATGAACCCCGGGATGACGCGGTGGAACAGCGTCCCGTCGTAGTAGTCCGCCTTCCTGGTCTGGCCGGTGAGCGGGTCCTTGAAGTCCTTCTTCCCCGTCGCCAGCTCCACGAAGTTCGCCACCGTCTTGGGCGCCTCGGCGGGGAGCAGCTTCACGCCGATCTTCCCGAGCGAGGTCTCGAACACGGCATAGAGCGGCTTGCCTGCGCCCTTCTCGGCGCTGGAGCCCGCCTTGGGCGCGTCGGCGGCGCGGGCGAGCGGAGCGGCCAGCAGCGCGGCCAGCGCCGCCATCCCCGCCCTGGTCAGGGTCGATTCTCGTCATGGCGCGGCATGCTAGCCGCGCCCCGGAGCCCCGGCAATGGAAAGGTTGTCCACGCCCGAGCAGCTCGGGCGGGGGTGAAGGCGCACGCTGGGTTCAGCCCCGGGTGCGCTTGCCCTTCCCCCGGCGGGCCGTTCCGGTGGTCGCCTTCCGGCGGCCCGATCCGGTCGCGGCCCTCCGGCGGGGCACCTTGCGGGCACGCGGCGCCTGGACCTTGGCGCGCCCCGCGGCGCGGGGGGGCGCCCGCCGGCGCTGCCCGCGCGGGCGGGCGGGGCGCGCGGCCCTGGCCGGCGGCGGCTCACCCGCCGGTGCCGCGGAGGGCGGCGCCTCCTGCCCGGCGACCCCGATCTGCGGCGGCGGTGGCGCCGCCTCGAGCCCGGCCTCCGCCGGCTCCGGCTGCGGCGGCTCGGGCCTGGGCTCCCCGGCCGCGCCCTCGCTGGCGAAGCGCCGGCCCAGCGCCTCGAGCGCCAGCTTGGCGGCGGCCTGCTCGGCGTCCTTCTTGGAGCGGCCCATCCCGAACCCCAGCACCTCGCCGCGCAGGTCCGTCTCCACCTCGAAGGTCTTGGAGTGATCGGGGCCGCGCTCGCCCACCACCCGGTACCGCGGCGTGGCGCGGAGGCGGCTCTGGGCCAGCTCCTGCAGCTGGGTCTTGAAATCCCGGTCCAGCGTCCCGGCGTTGGCGCGCGCGAACGCCTCGCCCAGGAAGCGATCGACGATGCCGAGCACGGGCGCGAGGCCGGCCCCCAGGAACACCGCCGCGATCACGGCCTCCATCGCGTCCGCCAGCAGCGATGCCTTCTGGCGCCCACCGGTCAGCTCCTCGCCGCGCCCCAGCCGGAGCAGCGGACCGAGATCGAGGGCGCGGGCCATCTCGCACAGCCCCAGCTCGTCCACCACCGCCGCGCGCATCTTGGAGAGATCTCCCTCGCGCGCGTCCGGGAACCGCTCCATGAGCCGGTGCGAGACGGCCAGGTCGATGACCGCGTCGCCCAGGAACTCGAGCCGCTCGTTGTCGGCCAGCCCGGTCTCGATCCGGTGCTCGTTGGCGTACGACTTGTGCGTGACGGCCGCCAGCGCCGTGGCCCGGTCGTCGAAGCGCACCCCCAGGCGCTCCTCCAGCGCGCTCACCGGGTCCGCCGCCTCGCGCGCCGCCCCGGCGGCGGCCGTTCCCCGCTCCTCGCTCATCGCTCCTCCCCGGGCGCCCCGCCAAGCCTGTCGGCCAGCTCGTCGGCGAGCCGGTAGGGATCGGCCTGGCGCGCCGCGATCCGCGACACCACCTCCTCGAGCCGCCCCTCCTCCTCCTCGAGCTGCGCCAGCGCGCGCTCCAGGAGCCGCTCGCGCAACCGCCCCAGGAACGCCGCCCTTGCCCGCTCGGCGCCGCGGATCCGGCCCTGCTCGGTGGTCTCGAGGTGCGCCCGATGGTGCTCGATGGCCGCGGCCAGCTCGACCGTGCCCTGGTCCTGGACGGCCACCGTGCGGACGATGGGCGGCTCCCACTCGGCGCCGGCCGGGGCCGGCGCGCTCGACCGCCCGGCCTCGGTCGGCCCGCCCACCGGGCGGTGCGAGCGGTCGTGGTCCAGGCCGGCGCGCCCCGTCCGGCGCAGCTCGAGCATCCCCTGCAGCTCCCGCACGGCGCGATCCGCCCCCTCGCGATCGGCCTTGTTGACGGCGAACACGTCGGCGATCTCGAGCACCCCGGCCTTGATGGCCTGCACGTCGTCGCCCAGCCCCGGCATGGTCACCACCACCACGGTGTGCGCCAGCGAGGCCACCTCGATCTCGTCCTGGCCCACCCCCACCGTCTCGACCAGGATCACGTCCTTGCCCATGGCGTCCATCACCGCCACCAGATCGGCCGCCGAGCGGGACAGCCCACCCAGATGGCCGCGGGTGGCCAGCGAACGAATGAACACGCCGGGATCGAGCGCGTGGCGCTGCATGCGGATGCGGTCGCCCAGGATGGCGCCGCCGGTGAAGGGGCTGGTGGGGTCGACCGCCACCACCCCCACCGACCGGCCGGCGCGGCGATGATGGGCGATGAGCCGGTCGGCCAGCGACGACTTGCCCGACCCGGGGGCCCCGGTCAGCCCCACCACCTGGGCCCGGCCGGTGTGCGGGAAGAGCTCGCGCACGACCGCCTCCGCCGCCGGGACGCGGTCGTCGAGGTCTCGCATCAGGCGGGCTGAGGCCCGGACGTCGCCGGAGCGCACGCGCGCGGCCAGGGGGCTCTCCATCAGTACGCCGCCGCCTCCGGGACGAAGTTGGCCACCAGGATGGCGGATGCCATCTTGCGCGGGGCGCCGATGGGCTGCCGCTGGCGGTCGAGCTGGCGATAGATGACGTTGTCCTCCTGCACCTGGTCGATGTGGATGAGGAGCCGCCAGCCGCCGCGCTCCTGCGTGAACACGGCCTCGAAGTCGGCCCGCTTCAGGACCCGGGCCGCGCCGTACGGGCGCCCGTCGATGTCGGTGCCCACGTAGCGCACCTCGGCTGGCCCGCCCTCCTCGACCACCACGTTCATGACCCAGACCTCGCCGGGATGGGGCAGGAGGTGGCCGGGCACCTCGCGGGCCGGCGCCGCCTCCACCGCCGGGGCGGGAGCGTCCTCGCGGACGCCCAGCGCCAGGGCCACCACCTGGCGGGTCCCCGGGAAGTTCTCCAGGTCGAAACGATCGGACCAGATGTCGCCGCTGGGGCCGATCAGCCGCCCACGAAAACGGGTGCCCATCTCGCGCGTGGCCACGAACCGGTACCGGGTATGGCCCGACTCGAACTCCTGCACCAGCTCGGCCGGCGCGTTGGGGGCCAGCATGGTGTCCTCGCCGAACGCCTGGGCCAGGGAGGCGAGCGTGACGGCGTTGCGGGGCGGGGGCGTGACGCGCAGCTCGCCGCCGGGGACCGCGCCCGGCCGCGCCGCCTCGGCGGCAGGGCCGGACATCCGCGGCACGGCGTTGACCAGGTAGATCTCCAGATCGGTCGGGGAGGCGTACTGCACCAGCTCCAGCGGCGGGAAGTCGGCGGCCACCTCGAACGGCTTGCCGCCCACCGGCGCCACCCGCGAGACCCGGACCCCCTCCGGCGTCCCCAGCACCTCGAAGGCGTGGGTGGCGGTCTTGACCACCGCCCGCGCCGCCAGCCGCTCGGGGTCGATGCGGGTATCCAGCTGCAGGGCGCGCATGCGCGTGGCCACGTCCTGCAGGGCCACGCCGCGCCGGGCCAGGGCCAGCCCCAGCGCCTGCTCCAGCGACGCCGCGCGCTCGTGGTCGTAGAAGTTCACCGGGCCGAGCGTGGAGAGCGGCGGGTCGGGAAAGCGGAGCCGGTCGTGCCCGTCCACCACGAAGCGGGCCCTGGGAATGGGCTGGCCGGTGGCGGGGTGGACCAGCTTCCCCCCGAAGGTGAGCTCGCCCTCCAGCGTCTCGCGATCGGCCGCCAGCCGGACCGGCACCCCCATGGCCGACAGCTTGCGCGAGGCGATCTGGTTGAGCCGCTCGCGCGGGATCTTCCCGATGATGGTGTGTTCGCCCTCGGACATGCTCGCTGGCGTGCGCGCTCGCTGGCCGGCTGCCTCGCCGGGCGCGTCGCCTCCGCACAGACTACCTCAGAATCTCCCGCGAGATGACGATCCGCTGGACCTCGCTGGTTCCCTCGCCGATCTCGGTCAGCTTGGCGTCGCGGAAGTACCGCTCCACCGGGTAGTCCGCCGTGTACCCGTTCCCGCCGTGGATCTGCACCGCGCGGGAGGTGGCCTTCATGGCGACCTGGCTGGCGAAGAGCTTGGCCATGGAGGCCTCCTTGCCGAACGGTGCGCCGGCGTCGCACAGGGCCGCCGCGCGGTGAACCAGCAGCCGCGCCGCCGCGAGCTCCGTGGCCATGTCGGCCAGGCCGAAGGCGACCGCCTGGAACTCGGCGATGGGCTTGCCGAAGGCGCGGCGCTCGAGCGCATAGGCGCGGCCCTCCTCCAGTGCGCCGCGCGCCAGCCCCACCGCCAGGGCGCCGATGCTGATCCGTCCCCGGTCGAGGATCTGCAGGGTGTTCACGAACCCCTCCCCCACCTCGCCCAGCACCTGCCCGTCGCCGACCTCGACCTCCTCGAGGAAGAGCTCGGCGGTGTCGGAGCTGCGCATGCCCAGCTTGCCGTGGATGGCGCGCTGCGTGAAGCCGGGCATCCCCCGCGCCAGGATGAAGGCGGTGATCCCGTGCTGCTTGCGCCGGAAGTCCGTGCGCGCCAGCACCACGAACACGTCGCCCACGCTCCCCTGGGTGATGAAGGTCTTGATGCCGGTGAGGACCCAGCGATCGCCGCGGCGCACGGCGGTGGTGGCCATCCCGGCCGCGTCCGACCCGCTGGTCGGCTCGGTGAGGGCCCAGGCCGCGAGCTTCTCGCCGCTGGCCAGGCCCGGCAGGTAGCGTTCCCGCTGCGCCTCGGTGCCGAAGCGGAGGATGTGGCCGGTGCCCAGCCCGTTGTGGCTCGCCACCGTGAGGGCCAGCGAGCCATCGTACCGGGCCACCTCCTCCACCACCACCGCCACCCCCAGGGCGCCCAGCTCGGCCCCGCCGTACCGCTCCGGCACCGTCATCCCCAGCGCGCCCAGCTGGCCGAGCTTGCGCACCGCCTCCAGCGGAAACGTCCCGGCCTCGTCCCAGGCGCGCGCGTACGGCTTCACCTCCCGCTCGCAGAAGTCGCGGACGGAACGCTGGATCTCCAGGAGGTGCTCGGGAAGGTCGAAGTCCATGGGTGCCCTCACACGGGCAGGACACCCCGCTTGCGCTGGGGGGGCGGGGCGTGGTTCTCGGCATAGACGGCGAAGCGGCGGACCAGCTCCTGGCGCAGGCTCTCGCCGGGGACGACCGCGTCGACCACCAGCTCCCCCGCCAGCTTGAGGATGTCGATGTCGCGCCGGTATTCCTCGCGCAGCGACTCGACGTAGCGCGCCCGCTCCTCCTCGGGGCGCTCCTGGATCTTGTTGTAGTAGACGGCGTTGACGGCCGCCTCGGGCCCCATCACCGCGATCATGGCCTCGGGGAGCGCCAGGGTGGCGGAGGGGCCGAAGCCCGGGCCGTCCATGGCGTAGAGGCCGGCCCCGTAGGCCTTGCGGACCACCACGCAGATGCGCGGCACGGTGGCCTCCGAGACGGCGCTGATCATCTTGGCCCCGGCCCGGATGATCCCGGCCCGCTCGACCTTGGTGCCGATCATGAACCCGGGCACGTCGGCCAGGTACAGCAGCGGCACGTTGAAGGCGTCGCACAGCCAGATGAAGCGCGCCGCCTTGTCGGCCGAGTCCACGAACAGGACGCCGCCCTTCACCCTGGGCTGGTTCGCCACCACGCCCACCACCCGCCCCTCGATGCGGGCCAGCCCGGTCAGGATCTCCCCGGCCCAGAGCCGCTTCACCTCCAGGAACGAGCCTTCGTCGACCAGCGCCGTCACCAGCTCGAGCATGTCGAAGGCGCGGTTCTGGTCGCGGGGCACGATCTCGGCGATGGGGCGGGTCGCGCTCGGCGGCCGTGGCGGCCCCGGCGGGGGCAGCTGGGCGTGGCTCTGCGGCAGGTAGGAGAACCAGCGGCGCGCCAGCGCGATGGCCTCCTCCTCGGTCTTCACCAGGAAGTCGCCGCACCCCGAGACCGAGCAGTGCATGCGCGCCCCGCCCAGCTCCTCCAGCGTCACCTTCTCGCCGATGACCATCTCGGCCATTCGCGGCGAGCCCAGGTACATGGAGGCGTTCCCTTCCACCATCACCACCACGTCGCAGAAGGCCGGGATGTACGCGCCGCCCGCCGCCGAGGGGCCGAAGAGCAGGCAGATCTGCGGCACCCGCCCGGAGAGGTGCACCTCGTTGTGGAAGATCCGTCCCGCCCCGCGCCGGCCCGGAAACATCTCGACCTGGTCGGTGATGCGCGCCCCGGCCGAGTCCACCAGGTAGAAGAGCGGCAGCTTCTGGGCCGCGGCCACCTCCTGGATGCGCAGGATCTTCTCGACGGTCCGCGCGCCCCAGCTCCCCGCCTTGACGGTCGAGTCGTTGGCCATGGCGCAGACGGCCCGCCCCTCGATGCGCCCCAGGCCGGTGATGACGCCGTCGGCGGGCAGCTCCGGGTCGAGGGCGTTGGCGAGCGCCCCGTCCTCGATGAACGATCCGGGATCGAGGAGCAGCCCCAGGCGCTCCCGGGCGAAGCGCTTCCCCTGCTCGGCGTTCCTGGCGTGGTAGCGGGAGGCGCCGCCGCGCTGGACGCGCTCCAGCGCGCGGGCCAGGCGGTCCTCCGGCGCCCCCTCTCCCTGCTCCGCATCGGGTGCCCGATCGTCCTTCACGCGCTCACCTCACTCTCCGGTGAAGACCGGCGACCGCTTCTCGGCAAACGCGCGCAGCGCTTCCTGGCGGTCGCGGGTCCCCAGGCAGTCCTGGTAGAGCCGGTTCTCGAGCGCCAGCGCCTCGGGCAGCGGCAGGCCGAATCCGCCGTCGACGGCGCGCTTGGCCTGGCGGAGCGAGACGGGCGCGTTCCGCGCCACGCGCTCGGCCAGGGCCAGCGCCTCGGGCAGGAGCCGCTGCGGGGGTGCGGTCTGCGAGACCAGCCCCATGGCCAGCGCCTCGGCCGCGCCGACGCGCCGGGCGGTCAGGATCAGGTCCTTGGCCCGGCCCACCCCGACCAGCCGCGCCAGCCGCTGTGTCCCGCCGCCGCCGGGGATGATCCCCAGCGACACCTCGGGCAGGCCGATCTGGACGGTGTCGGAGGCGACGCGCAGGTCGCAGGCCAGCGCCAACTCCAGCCCTCCCCCCAGCGCCGCGCCGTTGAGGGCGGCCACGTACACCTGCGGCGCGGCCTCGATGCCGTCGAGCGCCCGCCGCAGCAGCACGTGAAAGGCGTGCACCTCGTCCGCGCTCATCCGGGCGCGCTCCTTCAGGTCGGCCCCGGCGCAGAAGGCCTTCTCGCCCGCGCCGGTGAGAACCACGCAGCGCAGCCCGGCGTTGCGCGCGGCCCGCTCGATGAGCGCGTTCAGCTCGCGCAGCATGGCCACGGAGATGGCGTTGCGACGCCCCTCGCCGTCGATGGTCCAGATCTCGATGCCTTCGCGCCGCTCGGTTCGAAATTCCATTCAGGCCCCCTGCGCCCGCTCGGTCCGTCGAGCGCGCTCCGCCTGCAGCGCCCGCCCGGGCAGGCGGCGCCCCACCAGCCGCTCGGCCAGCGCTCCCGCCTCGATGAGGCGCCCGTAGTCGACGCCCGTCTCGAGCCCCATCCCGTGGAGCATGTAGACGAGGTCCTCCGTGGCCAGGTTGCCCGACGCGCCGGGCGCGTACGGGCACCCGCCCAGGCCGCCGATCGAGGCGTCGAAGGTGCGGATGCCGCGATCCAGCGCGGCCAGCACGTTGGCCAGGGCGGTCCCGCGCGTGTCGTGCATGTGGAGGGCGACCGACTCGGGAGAGACCCTCCGCAGCACGAGGTCGAGGATGGCCCGGGTCTGCCCGGGCGTGCCCACCCCGATGGTGTCGCCGAGCGACACCTGGTAGCAACCGGCGGCGCGAAGCCGCTCGACGATGTCTGCGACGCGCCCCGGATCGACGGCGCCCTCGAACGGACACCCCCACACCATCGAGAGATAGGCGCGAACTTGCATGCCCCCGCCCCGCGCCGCCGCGACGACCCGGTCGATGTCCGCGAGGGCCTCCGCGATGCTGCGATTCTGGTTCTTGCGGTTGTGGGTCTCCGAGGCGGAGACGAACACGGCCGGGCGCAGCTCGGGCTGCCCCGGCCGGGCCTGCGCAGCCTGGGCGGCGCGGAGCCTCTCCAGCCCGCGGCCGTTGGGGACCAGGGCCACGTAGGTCGTGCCCGGCACCTCCGGCAGGCCGGCGGCGACGGCCTCCGCGTCGGCCAGCTGCGGGATCCAGCGCGGCGAGACGAAGCTGGTGGCCTCCACGAAGGGCAGCCCGGCCCCCGCCAGGGTGGCGATCAGCCGGAGCTTGTCGGGCGTGGAGAGGACCGCGGGCTCGTTCTGGAGCCCGTCGCGCGGCCCGACCTCGTAGACGGTGACCTGCGGCGGCACCGCGCGGATGTAATCGGGCGTTCGGCGCGAGGCCGACCATCAATAGGGCTTTCATCGCGAAGCCGGCCGGCGTATGGATGTCCCACCAGACGCGGGAGCTCGATTCACGGGCTGAGAGGGCGGCTGCGAGCCGCCGACCGCACGAACCTGTCCGGGTAATGCCGGCGTAGGGAGGATGGATGTCCTCGAAAGCCGCTCCCATCGACCTCGCCCCCACCGAGGCCCCGGTCACACTGCTCGAGGAGCCGCCCCGGCCGCTCGGCCTCTGGGACCAGGTCGCCCTCTGGGGCAACCTCGGGATCACCCTCACCATCCCGGTCGCGGCCGTGTTCGTCCTGCGGCCCGTCGCCGAGCTGCCGCCCCTGACGCTGGGCGCCGCGGCGACCGCGATCGCCTTCGGCACCGTGCTCGGCTCGGTCCTGCTCGCGCTGTCGGCCGTCCCCGGCGCGGAGACCGGCGCGCCGGCGATGGTGCTCCTCCGCGGTCTCCTGGGGCGGCGCGGGTCCTGGGCCCCCACGGCGCTGAACGTGGCGCAATGCATCGGGTGGGCGGCGGTGGAGATCCTGGTCATCGCGGACGGCGCCGCCAAGATCGTGCCCCAGGTCCCGCGGACGGCGTTCGTCGTCGCCGCCGGCGCGGCGGCCACCGGGCTGGCGCTCTACCCGCTCGGCTTCGTGCGCACGCTGCGCCGCTACGCGGTGTGGCTGGTCCTGGCCGCGACCGCCTACCTGTTCCTCGAGGTGGCCCGGCACGGGATCGCGGCCCCGGCGCAGGGGTCGTGGCAGCAGTTCTGGCTGGCGGTCGACCTGGTGGTGGCGCTGCCCATCTCCTGGGCCCCGCTCGCCGCCGACTACTCGCGCCACTCGCGCAGTCCGCGCGCCGCCTTCGGCGGCACGCTGGCGGGCTTCGCGCCGGCCGCCATCGTCTACTTCCTCCTGGGCGTGCTGGCGGTGGCGGCGGTTCCGCAGGCCGGCGACGATCCCATCGGGGCGCTGCTGGCCATGCCGGTGGGGGCGGCGGCGGTGGCCATCCTCGTGCTCGACGAGCTGGACGAGGCGTTCGCGAACCTGTACTCGACCGCGCTCTCGGCCCAGAACGTCCGCCCGGCGCTCGACCGCCGGACCGTCGCGGTCGCGGTCGGGGTCGTGTCCACCGGGCTGGCCCTGGCCACCGACATCACCCAGTACGAGAATTTCCTCCTCCTCATCGGCTCGGTCTTCGTCCCGCTCCTGGCCGTGCTGCTGGTCGACTACTTCCTCCTGCGGCGCCGCAGCTGGGACGTCCGCGCCGTCGCCCCCGAGCGGCCGGCGATGGCCATTCCATGGCTGGCCGGGTTCGTCGTCTACCAGCTGCTCAATCCGGGGACGGTCCCGTGGTGGTCGGACGCCTGGAGGCATGCGCAGGCGGCGCTCCACCTCCCCCAGCCGATCCGGCTCTCGGCCTCGATCACCTCCTTCGCCGTGGCGGCGGCGGCGACCCTGCTGGCCGCCCCGCTCGGCCGCCGCGGGCGCCCCGCGGGCCGGGCCGGGTGAGGCCATGCGCGTGGTGCTGACCATCGCGGGGTCGGACTCGGGCGGCGGCGCCGGCATCCAGGCCGACCTTCGCACGTTCGCGGCGCACCGCCTCCACGGGGCCTCCGCCATCACCGCCGTCACGGCGCAGAACTCGATTGGCGTGACCGCCTGGGAAGCGCTCTCGCCCGACCTCGTCCGGGCGCAGATCGAGGCGGTGGCCACCGACATGCACCTCGCGGCCAGCAAGACCGGAATGCTCGCCAGCGCCGCGCTCATCCAGGTGGTGGCCGAGGCGGCCCGGCGCCTCTCGCTGGGCCCGCTGGTGGTCGACCCGGTGATGGTGGCGAAGAGCGGCGACCCGCTCGTCGATCGCTCGGCGCAGCGTGCCTACCTGGACCTGCTGGTGCCGCGAGCCTCCCTCATCACCCCCAACCTCCACGAGACCGGCGCCTTCCTGGGTCGGAAGGTGCGGGACGTGGACGAGATGCGGGCGGCGGCTCGCGACCTGCACGCCCTGGGCGCGGCCGCGGTCCTGGTGAAGGGCGGTGCGCTCGAGTCCGGCGAGGCCATCGACGTCTTCTGCGACCGGCGCGGGGTGATCGAGCTGACCGCGCCGCGGATCGACACCCGCAACGTCCACGGCGCGGGATGCACCCTCTCCGCGGCCATCTGCGCACGCCTGGCGCGCGGTGACGAATTGCTGGAGGCGATCCGGGGCGCCAAGGCCTGGCTCACGGAGGGGCTGCGGCAGTCGTACACCGTCGGCCACGGGAGGGGATCGGTCAACCATCTGCACGCAGGGTGAGCCGCTTCCAGCGGCTGGAACGGGGTCACCATGGCGAGCGGGCGGCCGGCGCCCGCGGCGCCGACTATCACGTTCTCGGGTGACCCTCTTCGGCCGGAGCCACGAGCTGCATTGCCTCGCGGCGGCGCTCGACCGCGCCCGCCAGGGCGACGGCGGCCTGGTCCTGATCACCGGCGAGATCGGGATCGGCAAGTCGGCGCTGGCGCGGGCGCTGGCGGCTCGCGCCACCGAGAGCGGCGTCCGCCCCGTGTGGGGGCGGTGCTGGGAGGCTGGGCCAGCGTCGCCGTACTGGCCCTGGACCCAGGTCTTCCGTGCGCTGGAGATCGACCCCTTGCGGGAAGCGCGGCGGGCGCAGGGAGCGGACCCTGCCGAGCGGCGCTTCCAGCTGTTCGAGGCGGTGGCCGGGGCCCTGGCCACCGCGGCACGCCGGCAACCGCTGGCCATCCTGCTCGAGGACCTGCACGCCGCAGACGTTTCCTCGCTGCTGCTGCTTCTCCTCGTCGCCCAGCGAGCGGCGGGGCTGCCCTTGCTGCTCCTGGGAACGGCCCGGGAGGCGGAGGCGCGGTCCTCGCCGGAGGTGGCCGGCGCCCTCGCCAGGCTGGCGCGAGAGGGAGAGCTCCTTCAGGTGGCGCGGCTCGGTCGCGCCGACGTTGCGGCCTGGGTGGGCGGATCCGCCCCGCCCGGTCTCTCGGCGGACGCGGTCTTCCGCCTCACCGAGGGCAACCCGCTCTTCGTCGTGGAGCTGCTCCGGGCCGCCGGCCCGCGCCTGACCGAGGGGATGGCCGCCGCCCTCGATGCCCACCTAGACCGAGTGCCGCCCGCGGCCAGGGAGATCCTGTCCGCCGCCGCCATCCTGGGGCGCGAGTTCGAGACCCGGGCGACGGCGGAGCTGGCCGGGGTCGAGCACCCCCGCGTCGCCGGGGCCGCGAACGCCGCAGCGACGTCGGCGCTCGTCGAGGAGCTCGGCGCGGGGCGATTCCAGTTCACGCACGTCCTCCTGCGCGAACGGCTGATCGAGCAGCTGGCGCCCCGGGTCCGGGCGGAGCTTCACTGGCGCGCGGGCCTCCTCGCCGAGGCCCGGCAGGCGGAGCCCGCGGTGATCGCGCGTCACCTGCTCGAGGGGGTGGACGCGGGGAGCCCCGAGCGCGCGGCGGAGGCCGTGCTGCTCGCAAGCGCCGAGGCGATGCACGGGCTGGCCTTCGAGGCGGCCCGGGACCTGGCGGCCCGCGCGCTGGGCGTGCTGGGGCCGGCCCCGTCGCGGCTTCGCTGCCGGCTGCTGCTGGCCGAGGCCGAGGCGCTGATCCGGACCGGCGCGCTCCAGCCCGGGCGGGAGCGATGCCTCCAGGCCGCCGAGCTGGCACGGCGGCTGCCCGCGCCGGAGGAGCTGGGCCAGGCCGCCCTGACCTACGGCGCCGAGCTGGCCACGGCGGCGGTGGAGCAACCGCTGGTCGCGCTCCTCGAGGAGGCCCTGGCGGCGGCTCCTCCCGCGGACGCGGCCCTGCGCGCCAGGCTCGGCGCGCGCCTGGCCGCCGCCCTGACGCCGCCTCGCGACGAGACCGGCGCCGAGCGGATCGTGGAGATGGCGCACCAGGCCATCGCCCAGGCGCGGGAGCTGGGCGACCGCGAGGTGCTTCTCTACGTCCTGCTCCTGGCGCGCTCCGGCATGGGATACATGGTGCCCAGCGACGAGCGCTTCGCGCTGGGGAGCGAGATCGTCGCCCTGGCCCGCGAGCGCGACCACCGGCTCACGCTCCTGACCGCGGGCCCTTCCTTCGTGGTCTCGCTCCGCGAGCGAGGCCGGCGGGTCGCGGCGGGGGAGCATCTGGCGGAGCTGGCGCGCATCGACGCCGGCCTCGGATCGCCTCGGTCGCAATGGCGGGTCCCCATGCTCCGCGCCGCCCTGGCCATGTTCGACGGCGAGCTGGACGAGGCAGCCGCGCGAGGGGACGAGGCGCTCTCGCTGGCGGAGCGCGGCGGCGCGGCTGCGGCCCGTGTGCTCTGGGCGCAGCAGAGGATCGCCCTCGCGCTTGCGCGCGGCGCGCCCGATCGCATCGCGCCGGAGGGCGATCGCGTCCTGTCGGCGCTGGGCGGGAACCCGATGCTCCGACCGTACCGGGCATGGGCGCTGGCGGCCCTGGGGCGACTGCACGAGGCGCGCGCCGAGCTCCAGGAAGGGCTGGGCGCGCAGCACTGGTTGCCGACCCTCCTGATCGCGGCCGAAGCCTGCACGCTGCTGCGCGATCGAAGGGCCGCGGCGCGGGTGCGGGCCCGGCTCGCCGCCCGCGCGCTCGGGGCGCACTTCTTCTGCGGGGGGCTCTCGGCGGCGTTCGCCCTCGGCCCCACCGAGCGGATCCTGGGCGATCTGGCCGGCCTCCTCGGTCTCCGCGCCGAGGCGCGGCGCCAGCACGCCGCCGCCGCCGAGCTGTGCCGCTCGATCGGGGCCGCGCCGTTCCTGCGGCTCTCGCTGGCGGCGCTCGAGCCGCCCGGCGGGATGGGCCAGGCGGAGCGCCCGGGCCGCGATCCGGATCCCCCGGCGGCGT
Source organism: uncultured Pseudomonadota bacterium (assembly GCA_963736345.1). Lineage (GTDB taxonomy): Bacteria > Myxococcota > Myxococcia > Myxococcales > Anaeromyxobacteraceae > Anaeromyxobacter. The sequence goes on from CAVTOU010000022.1 coordinate 23,851, forward strand.
CGGGCCCGGCCGTGCGCGTCCCCCTCCTCCGACGCGAGGGCGATCTCTGGCTGGTGGAGGCTCCGAGCGGCTCCACCTTCCGCGTGAAGCACTCCAAGGGCCTGGGGTACCTGAGCGAGCTCCTCGCCCGCCCGGGCGAGGACATCCACGTGCTCGCGCTCCTGGGCCTCGCGCACCCGGCCGGCGACGCGGGCCCGATCATCGACCGGCGAGCTGCCTCGGCGTATCGCCGCCGGGTGGCGGACCTGCAGGATGAGCTGGACGAGGCGGACCGCCTGGGGCACACGGAGCGCGCCGCCCGGGCGCGGGCCGAGATGGAGGCGCTGGCCGTTCAGCTCGCCGGCGCGATCGGTCTCGGGGGCAGGAACCGCCGGGCAGCCTCCGACGTGGAACGGGCCCGGATCAACGTCCAGCGGAGGCTCCGGGGCGCGATCGCGCAGCTCGCCCGTCACGACGCCGAGCTGGGGAGGGAGCTGGCCGGGGCCGTCCGGACCGGGACCGCCTGCTCGTATCGGCCCTGGTCGTGAGTGGGATGCCCCGGGGCGCCCACGCCGGGGAAGCCAGATGGCGGGGCCCGGGTGGGTGCAGGAACGGTGTTCCACGCCAGCGAACGCCTGCCAGGCGGAGGTCTCACCCGAACAAGGAGTCGAGCTCATGCTGCCTGGCCTCGCCGTGATGATGTGCCTGGGGTTGCCCGCCTCGACCGCGACCGCGGATCCCGCCGAGTCGGACCCCACGCTGTACCAGGTCGTCTTCGAGAACGAGCGGGTCCGCGTCCTGCGGTACCACGATCGGCCCGGCGACCGCACCTCGATGCACCACCATCCGGACTTCGTCCTGCTCGCGCTCGGACCGTTCCGGCGCCGGCTCACCTTCCCGGACGGCACCGTCCGTGAGAGGGCGTTCCGGGCCGGTGAGGTGGCATGGAACGGCGCCCAGTCCCATGCCGGCGAGAACATCGGCGACACGGACACCGACGTGCTCATCGTCGAGCTGAAGGGTGAGGCCAGCCCTCGCTGACGAGGGCCGGCGCCCTGCCGCCGTCGGTGCGGCCGGGCACGATCCCCGGCGGCCCGCACCCAGCAGGATGGCCCTACCTGAGCGCCTTGAACGCGTTCCGCCCGGCGTAGCGGGCCGTCGAGCCCAGCTCCTCCTCGATGCGCAGCAGCTGGTTGTACTTGGCGATGCGGTCGGTTCGCGAGGCCGAGCCGGTCTTGATCTGGCCGCAGTCGCAGGCCACGGCCAGGTCGGCGATGGTGGTGTCCTCGGTCTCGCCCGAGCGGTGGCTCATCACGCTGGTGTACCCGGCGCGGTGGGCCATGCGGACGGCCTCCAGCGTCTCGGTGAGCGAGCCGATCTGGTTGACCTTGACCAGGATGGAGTTGGCGATGCCGTCCTGGATGCCCTTGCCGAGGCGGGTGACGTTGGTGACGAAGAGGTCGTCGCCCACCAGCTGGATCTTCTTCCCCAGCTTGTCGGTCAGGAGCTTCCAGGTGGCCCAGTCGTTCTCGTCGCACCCGTCCTCGATCGAGACGATGGGGTACTTCGCGCACAGCCCCTCGTAGAACTCGACCAGCCCCTTGCCGTCGAAGGTCTTGCCCTCGCCCTCGAGCGCGTACTTGCCGCTGCCCTTGTCGTAGAACTCGCTGGAGGCGACGTCGAGCGCCAGCGCCACCTGCTCGCCGGGCTTGAGGCCGGCCTGCTTGATGGCCTCGATGATGAGCGCCAGGGCCTCCTCGTTGGAGCCGAGGCTGGGGGCGTAGCCGCCCTCGTCGCCGACGCCGGTGTTGGCGCCCTTGCCCTTGAGGACCTTCTTGAGCGCGTGGAAGACCTCGGCGCCGTAGCGGAGCCCCTCGGCGAAGCTGGGGGCGCCCAGCGGCACCACCATGAACTCCTGGATGTCGACGTTGGAGTCGGCGTGCGCGCCGCCGTTGAGGATGTTCATGAGCGGGACCGGCAGCGTCCGCGCGCCGGCGCCGCCCACGTACCGGTACAGCGGCAGGTCGTGCGCCTTGGCGGCGGCCTTGGCGGCGGCCAGCGACACGCCCAGGATGGCGTTGGCCCCCAGCTTCGACTTGGTGGGGGTGCCGTCCAGTTGCAGCATCCTGGCGTCGAGCGAGGCCTGGTCCGAGGCGTCCATCCCGACCACCGCCGGGCCGATCACATCGGTGACGTTGGCGACCGCCTTCCGGACGCCCTTGCCCAGGTAGCGGCCCTTGTCGCCGTCGCGCAGCTCGAGCGCCTCGTGCTCGCCGGTCGAGGCGCCGGAGGGCACGGCGGCGCGACCCACGTCCCCGGTCCCGACCGCCACCTCGACCTCCACCGTCGGGTTGCCGCGGGAGTCGAGAATCTCCCGGGCCGTCACGTTGATGATCTCGGTCACAGCGAAGCCCTCCGAGGCGGCGCACCGCCCTGTCTAGATTTTGCGCGGAATGTGCCCGCGCGGTCCCGGGAGGTCAACGCATTTCCTGGCCCGAGGGTCGCGGCTTGTTGCCGGGGGTGCGGCTGCAGCCGGCGTGGTCCGATGCGGCGGCACCCGCGCCCGAACGGCCGTTCCCCGGTCCGCCCGGACAAAGAAATAGGGCGCGAGGCCCTCGGCCTCCGCCCCTTCCGCCAGCGCTTCGCCCCTGGCGAGCGCCGGTAGCTCCGTGAGGAATCGCTAGCTGTAGTCGATGATCACCACGCCCCCGCCGTCGTCGCGGTCCTTCGAAGGACGATCTTCCGGCGAGCGGGTGGGGCCCATCGGAACGGGGAGCTCGATGGAGGGCCGGTCATCGCGGGTCTTCTCCCGCTCCCGCCGCTTGATCTCCTCGATGACGTAGGCGTCCAGCATCTTTCTCTCCTGCCTCGTCTTCGTCCCTACCCTCATCCCCGCTGCAAACCGCGTTCCGTTCGCGGCCTCAATCCCTCCTGGTAACGCTCACCAGACGATGTCCGATCTAACGACGGGGTTACCCCTTCCGCCAATTCACGGGAACCGCGCTGGTTCACCACTGACCGCAGTAACACCCACCCCGGGATGGGTCAAGGTGACCGAGCCCCGAACATGTATGCGGACCTGCGCCGGCGCCCGTGCGAGAGCGTGCAGGTTCCGCGTCAACCGTGGCAGCCGCGCCACGGTGTCCACGGAAAACCGGGCAGCCGGCGGCCGGTCCCTGCGATCAGCGCCCCTCGGCTCGGGCCTTGAAGGCCTCCAGGGTCCGGGGCAACTGGACCCGGGTCATCTGGTCGCTCATCTTGTCCATGAGAGCCTGGGGGACGAGCGGGGGCCTGGAGATCTGGATGTCGACCGAGTAGCGGGCGCGCGTCTTCTGCCCCTCGGGCGTCAGGTCCCACGAGCCGTTGGAGACCTTGAGGATCTCGCCGGACACGAGCGACCAGGAGACGCGCCGGGGACGCTCCTCCTGGTGGCGCAGCACGTAGTGGATCTTCCGCAGCCCCAGGTCCAGGTCGTACTCGACGTGCTTCTCGCCCCCGACCTCCAGGACGCGGCAGGCCTTGATGCCCGGCACGAACTCCGGGTACCGCGGGTAGTCGACCACCACGTCGTAGAAGTCCTCGATCTTCGCGTCGACCACGACCTCCTGCGACACGAGCGCCACCTTGCCTCCCTCGCCGCGCGCGCGGCCTACCACCCGTAGTTCGGACTTCTGGTGAAGTGGTGAATGGTGTCGATGAAGCGGACGGTGGCGGTCTTGGCCCGCATCACCACCGAGTGCGTCCGGGCACCGTCCCCGGTGAAGATCACGCCCTTCAGGAAATCGCCCTCGGTCACGCCCGTGGCGGCGAACATCGACCGTCCCGCCGGCCATCTCCTCGGCGGTGAGCAGCTTGTCGGGGTCCTTGATGCCGTGGGCCCGCAGCTTCTCCTTCTCGGCCTCCCCGCGGCACACGAACCGCCCCAGCAACTCTCCCCCGGCGCAGCGGATGGCGGCCGCCGCCACCACCCCCTCCGGCGCCCCGCCGATCCCGAGCAGGAGGTCGACGCCGGTCTCCGGGAAGCAGGTGCTGATGGCCGCGGCCAGGTCGCCGTCCCGGATGAGCTTGATGCGCGCGCCCGCCTCGCGCACCTCGCGGATCAGGGACGCGTGGCGGGGCCGGTCCAGGATCACCACGGTGAGGTCCTCGACGTACTTGCCGATGGCCTCGGCCACCCGCTGCAGATTCTCGGTCGCCGTCCGCCGCAGGTCGATGGCGCTGCGGGCCGTCGGCCCGGCCGCCACCTTCTCCATGTAGGCGTCGGGGGCGCGCAGCAGGTGTCCGGGATCGCTCATGGCGATGGCGCTGATGGCGTTGGCGCCGCCGGTGGCGCAGGCGTCCCGCCCCTCCAGCGCGTAGACGGCGATCTCGAGGTCGGGATCGCCGTCCCGGCGCTTGCCCACCTGCTCACCCACCCGGAAGGCGGGCGGCTGCCCAGCGCCCTCGGCCAGCACGATCTCGCCGTGCACCGGCACGTCGGTGAGCACCTGCCGCATGGCATCGATGGCCGCCTGATCGGCGGCATCGCGATCCCCCCGGCCCATGAGCCGGGCCGAGGCCAGCGCCGCCGCCTCGGTGACCCGGACCATCTCCAGCGCCATGTTGCGATCCATGCTCAGCTCCCTCGGTCCAGCGGGGCGTCTCGCCCCGCCCCTTTCCCCAGCTTGGCTGGGGTCCCGCCTCCCGGCACTCCCGCCTCGCCCTTGAGGCACCGGATCAGCTCCGGAGGCAGCCGCCGGATCCGACCCTCGGGATCCACGCAGGCGTGCAGGGTGAAGCCGGTGGCGAGCAGCTCACCCTCGCGCAGCAGCCGGTAGGTGAACCGGGCCGAGGCCCGCCGCACCTCGGCCAGCGTGGTCTCGACGGCGACCAGGTCGTCGTAGCGGGCGGCCTCGAGGTACTTCACCCCGGCCTCGGCCACCGGCAGGACCAGGCCGAACCGCGCCTCGAATTCCCGGTAGCGAAGCCCCCGGGCCCGGATGAACTCGTTCCGCCCCGCCTCGAAGAAGCGAAGGTAGTTGGCGTAGTACACGACACCCATCTGATCGGTATCGCCGTAGATCACGCGGATCTCGGTGCTGACCATCGCCCGCTCACCTTTCTACCAGGAGGGCCGCGGAACGGCGCGCCCCGGGAGGGCAGCCGGGGCGTTCCGGGGCCCCGGCTACACGGCCTCGATCCGGATCTGTCGGGAGGGCGCCAGCGTGGTCGGATCCCGATCGATCTCCGCGATGGCGGCACGCAGGTCCGCCTCGATGGGCAGGGCCCGCCTGCGGCCCGGGTCGCCGACGGCCACGCGCCGCACCACCAGCCGCGCACCCAGCCGGGCCTCGATGTCGGTGGCGTGGGTGCGCAGGATGGAGAGCACCCCTCCTCCCACCGTCCCCGGCCCCGCGATCCCGATCCCCACCTCGAGCATGCTCATCCTCGGCAGCCCCTCTCGCCCACTCCCGCGCCCCCCTGACGCCGGCGACGCCGTTCGACGCTCGACTACCTCTCGACCTTGTACGCCTGCAGCACCGCCCTCACCTGAGGCGTGATCTTGCCGTCCACGACCACGTACGTCTCGATCCGCACCGGCCCGACCCTGGGTGCGTAGGCTGATCTCCAGCACGTGGTCCGTGCTGCGGGTGGCCCGGTTGTGCGCGCGGACGCGGACGCACCGCTCGAAGCGCCCGGCCGGCGTGTCCACCGTCTCGTCGTTGGCGGCGATTCTCGTATCGCTCGGTCGAGCTGAGCGACACCACCGAGCTCCAGGTCGCGCCCGGCTCGAACGGCTGACAGAGCAGCCGCCGCTTGCGGTCGCGCACGCAGTCGCCGTCCACGCGAAGCTCTCCGCGCTCGTTGTCGCGGAAGAACCCGTCGGTGGTCCGGGTCAGGATGCGCACCGTCCTCCGGACGCCGCGCTTGGAGACCGGCAGGGACGGCGACTGATCCACGTAGATCCACTCGTTCCCGACCGCGAGGGGAAAGTACTCCGCGGCGGCGGCGACCTCGGGCCGGGTCGGCGCAGCGGCCGACGGGCGCTGCGGGGTCGCAACCTGCGGCGGACGCTGCGCCGCCGGCGCCGGGCGCGACGGTGGCGTGGGCCGCGCGGCGGGCGCCGCCACGGGCGCCGGCGCGGCGACCGGCGGGGCGGCGAGGGTTCCTCCGGAGCGGCCGCCTCGGGCGTGTGGGCGCACGCCAGGGCCAGCGCCAGGGCGAAGAGCGGGATGCGAGCGCAGTTCATCGCTTCATCCTACCGGAATCGCCGCGTCCTGACTCCCGGCCCCCGCCCTTGTCGCTCAGCTGCTCCAGAGCCCGCTCCCGTTCCCGGTCGCCCATGTCCTGTAGGGCCTCGCGGGCCGCGGCCCGCACGCGTGGATCGAGGTGGCCTGACTCGAGGGTCTCGAGATAGCCGCGGGCCTCGCTGCCGCCGATGTCGCCGAGGATCCGGGCGAACCGGGCCGTGTGCGCCGCGTCGTCGTTGCGGCGCGAGTAGTCGATGAGGGGCCCGACCGCGCGCGGGTCGCGGATCTGCGCCAGGGCCCCCGCGGCGCGCTCGGCCAGGAGCGGGTCCGGGTCCTCCAGCCGGTCGATGAGCGCCGGCACCGCCTCCGCGCTCCTGCGATTGCCCAGCACCCGGATGGCCTGCTCGCGCATGCGCGCGTCCCTGGAGCGCAGGTCGTGGATGAGCTTCTGCGACGGCTTGCTCTCCTCCGAGAGCGCCAGGGCCAGCCCGGCCGTGGCCTCGCGCACCGCGGAGTCGAGCGCCGCGCGCCAGGCGTCGGGCGACGCGCCCGCCGACATCCGGACCGCGCCCACGCCCGTCTCGAGCACCGGCTCGCCCTTGGCGGTGACCGGGGTCAGCTCCAGATCGACGGCGATCTCCGCCATGGCCGCGCCCTCGTCGACGGGCTGGCGCCGCACCCCGACCACGTCGAGCCTGGCCCGGTAGCTGCGCTGGCCCTCGCCCATGCGGAACCCCGCCGCGGTCAGCCCGGCGCTGGTGGCCGCGGAGAGCGCCGCGCGGTCGAGCCCGACGGCGCGGAGCGCATCTTCGTGGACCCCGGCCGAGGCGCGGACCGACACCACGTGGACCGTGCCGCGGCCGCAGGCGAGCTCGGCGCCCGCGAGCAAGATTGGCGCCGCCCAGAGCCATGCCCTCACCAGACCACCTGGTCGCGAGAACCTCGTGCGACCTCCTCAGGACTCCGGCCCGGCGCCACCGGAGGGCGGATCCGGGGGCGGCACCGGGGCGCTCTCGGCCGGAGCCGCCGGGGTGCTCGGGGCCGCTGCTCCACCCTCGGCAGGAGGAGCGGCCTCCTGCCCGGCCTGCGCTTCGCGCCCGCGGCCGCGGCCGCCACGGCGGCGTCGCCGCCGGCGCCGGCGCCGGCGCTCGCCCCCTGCGGCCGGCTCGCCCGCCCCGCCCTCCGCCGCGGCCGGGAGCTCCTCGCCGGCGATTGCCGCCTCTCCCTCCTCTTCCTCGTCGCCGTCGTCCTCACCCTCGGCGTCGAGGTCCTCGGCCGGAGCCTCGACCGCCATGGCGACGGGGGCCGGCGAGGGCTGGGCGCCGAACTCGGCGGACACCTCGGCGGTGAGCGTCGCCGTCACCTCGACCGCCTGCGGCCGCTCCGCGGCCGGCCGCTCGTCGCGGCGGCGGCCCTCGCGACCCTCACCCCGGCCCTCCCGGCCCTCGCGCCGGTCGCGCTCCTCGCGCCGGGCGCGGCGGGCGGACTCCTCCTGCTCGGCGGCCTCGGCGGCGGCCCGGAAGAAGACCTCGTCGACCTCGGGCACCACCACCTGCGCGCAGCCCACCGAGGCCTCCGCGAACGCCTCGGCCAGCGCCTCGCCGCACAGGAGCAGCACCGGGAGCTGCCCGGGCGAGCCGGCCTCGCCGCGCGCCTCCCGGACGGCCTCGCCCGCGCTCACCACCGCGCCGATCTGCGCGCCGTAGTGGCCGAGATCGCGGCGCAGCTCGGTGACGTCGCGCCGCCCCACCTCGGCCGAGCTGCGGAGGATGCGGATGCCGTGGCGCACGTCGGCCAGGCCGAGGCGGCGCCGGGCGGTGTAGATGACGTGCTCGCGGCCGCGCTTGGCCACCTTGAGCTCGTGGAATCCGAGCTTCTCGAGCATCCGGCAGACCACGTGCTCGATGGTGGGCGGGTCGCACTCGCGCAGGCGGCGGCGCAGGGCGGCCAGGCCGGCTCGCCGGGCCTCGGCCCCGGTCACCGGCGCGCGCGCTGCCGGCACGGCGGGCTTCTCTCCCGGCTCGGGCTGCGCGATGAGCGTGACGGCGTCGCCTTCGATCTGGAACAGCGGCCGCCTGCCGCCCGTGTCGCGGCGGCGGTTGTCCTCCAGGAGCGCCGCGCGGAGCGCGTTCACGTCGCGGACGAAGGCGTCCGGCATGAGCAGCCGCTCCGCGCCCTGCGCGGCGATCTCCACCAGCGTGAGCGTCTTCCCGGCGCCGGCCAGGATCTCGTAGGCCACCTCCGCGGGCGGCGGGAAGCGGCGCGGCCGTCCACCCTCCTCCTCGCGGCGGCGCCGACCCTCGGATCGACCTGCCCCGCGAACCACCTCCCGCGACGGGATGGGGTGGCGCTCGCGGCCCCTGTACGGGATGTCGATCTCGGGCGGCGGCTCGATCAGGTTCTCGAGAGCTGCGGGATCCTCGTCCATCCCCCACTCGACCAGCGCGAACGTTCCGCTCTGGATCGGGACCACCCGCCGGTCCTCGTGCGGCAACCTGCAGTGCGCGGTGAGCTGATCGGCCATCGTGTCGTCGGGCACCTTTCCGACGTGGTCGAGCAGGCTCTCCCGGACGGCGATCTCGGCGATCTTCTTGAAGTGGAGTGGCTTCCCTTCGCGCCGCAATACCTCGATGGCGGCTTCCGTGAAGGTCATGTATGTGCCTGTAGGTATGGAGGTGACAAGACGAAGGCCGCCCGCCCTTCGCGAGGCCGCTCAGGACAGGCCTGTTGGGCGGGCAGCCCGAACTTTCATCTTCGTGCCGCACCATCCCCCTGTCAACGTTGAAAGTACCTGATTCCGCGATGATTCTTTCACCTCGATGATCCGGATCCGCACGGGGGTGAGCTGGCGCGATGACCCGCGCATCTCGGCCGCGCTCAGGGCAACCGCTCCCGGGGCGAGGGCGCTGGCCGCCCGCGAGCTATCGGACGCGCTGGCCATCGAGGTGGACGGCGTCGACCTCGCCGGGGGCCGTGCCGAGGCTCCCCTCCTGCCCTCGCTCGAGGAACTCCTCCGGGCCGTGGCGCGGATGGTCGCCGGCGCTTCACACGTGGCCGTGGTCCTGGGCGACGGGGGGCTCGAGCTCGTCCTGCGCCGGCGCGGCGGGAGCGTCCTGCTCACCGTCGTGGCGCTGGGGCGCCCGTCGCGCGTCCTGGCGCGCGACGTGGAGGTCGAGGTCGAGGCCCTCGCCGCCGCCGCGCTGGAGGCCGCGGCCGGATTCTGCCGGGACCTGGCCGAGGCGGTCCCGGGCGCGGCGCGCGACGCTCGGCCGCTCCGGGCGGCCGCACGCCACCTCTCCCGCGTCCAGCCCAGGGCCCCAGCCGGGGCGCCACCCGAGCCGACGGTGAGGAGCCAGGCGCCGCAGCCGGGCCGGATCGGCTGCGGCATCGAGATCGCCGATCACGACGGGCTCCTCGCCGCCTACGAGGGCGGCCGCCCGGACCTCGGCTCGCTGCTGGTGCCGGGCAGCATCGTCCTGCGCGGAACCGACGGGGCCGCCCTCCTCTCCGTGCCCGGGCATCCCTTCCTCGCGCTCCGCGATCTCACCGGCGCCGCCGACCGAGCGCTGTGCGCCGTCCGCCGGGGCGATGCACGGGTGGAGATCGCGCTGGCCCGGCCCGGCCGCGGCGTGGCCAAGCTCGAGCTCGATCTGTCCCGCGGCGCCACCGCGGTCGACGGCCGGACGGTGGCGTGTCCGCCGCTGATCCTGCTCCGGGCCTTCGCCGAGGCCGCGCTCGACTTCTGTCGCCTGTGCCGCGGGCGGAACCCGCGCCAGGCCGAGAACGGCCACCTGGGCGAGCTCGAATCGGCGGCCACCGAACGCATCGCCGAGCTCGACGAGCTGGCGGGCGGAGATCTCTCCCGCCCCGGGACGGAGCGGGCGCCGGCGCGGGCGCCCATCGCACTCCGCGTCGACGACCGGCCGCTGGGGCCGGGTCGCCTGCGGCGCCTCTCCTTCCGCCGGCTGGGGGGGACCGAGGTGGGCGCGCCGGTCGGCCTGGCGGCCCGCAGCCGCCGCATCCTCGCCGCCGGCCGGGACGCGGTGGCCTGCCTGGACCGGGACACCGGCGCCACGCTGTGGCGCTCGCGCGGCGCCGCCGCGGCGGGCCTCCTGCCCACCACGCTGCTGGCCTGGAGAGGACAGAGCCTCTGGGCGCTGTCGCCGTCCACCGGGCGGCAGCGGTGGGAGCGCGAGCTGCCGGGCGCGCCGGCCACCGGGGCGGCGCTGCTCTCCGGGGGACCGCTGGCGCTGGTGGAGTCCGGGGCCGTGACCGGGATCGAGCCGCGCTCGGGCGCGACTGCCTGGCGCTTCGCGGCCCCGGGCGCCTCCCGGACCTGGGCGGCCAGCTTCGGCCGCGTGCTGGTGGTCGGCTCCGACAGCGGGTTCCTGCACGGGCTCGACGCCCAGGGGCGCCTGCTCTGGCGCGTCCGCGCCCCGGGGCCGCTGCTCCGGGCCCCCGCCGCCTGGGGCGCCACCTGCCTGGCGCTGTGCGAGACCGCCTCGGGCAGCGCGCTCCTCGCCATCGACGCCGGCACGGGCGTGCGCCGGTTCGAGGCGCCGCTCGAGCTCCTCCCGGCGGGCGCGCCGCTGCGCTGGGGGAGCCGCCTGGTGGTGCCCGGCACGGTGGCGGGGGATCCCGCCCTGACGGTGCTGGAGCGGGGCGGCGACCCGGCCTGGACGGCGGCGCCTCCCCTGGCCGGGGCGCCCGACGCGGTGGCGGCGGGATCGCTGCTGGTGGTGCGCGACGCCGAGGGCGGGCTGGTGGCGCTCGACCGCGACGGGCGTCCGCGCTGGTCCCGCCCCGCGCCCGAGGCGGCCTGGCGCGGGCCCCGGCCGCTCGCCTTCTCGCGCGAGACCCTGGTGGTGGCGGGCGACGGGATCGCCTGCCATGCGCTCGAGACCGGCGAGATCGTGGGAGCGCTGCCCGGCGTCTCCGCCGCGCACCTGGCGGTGGATGCCGACCTGGTGGTCACGGCGCTGGACCTGGACGGCCAGCTGACCCTCCACCGGGTGGGGGGGCACCTGAGCGTCGTCTGATCCGGGCCAGGCGCGGGGGGTCAGACCCCGAGGAACAGCCGCTTCCCGAAGTTCAGCGCCAGGTCGGCGTCGAAGATCTTCTGCGCGGAGGTCTCGACGTCGTAGGGCAGGCGGTGGAACTCGATCACCTTGCGGGTGCTGTCGAATATCACGAAGCCGGCGCGGTTGTCGCAATCGCGTGGCTGGCCCACCGACCCGACCGACACCACGTACTTGTAGCCTCGCCGCAGCGTGAAGCGGGTGGCCAGCACCTCGTGGACCTCGTCGTCCCCGTGCAGCGCGAACGTCTTGCACAGGTGTGAATGGCCCACGAAGCTGACGTCGGGAAGCTTGCCGAGGTGGGGCAGCAGCTCGTAGGCCTGCTCGGTGGCGAACACGTATTCGAACGCCTGCGCGTCGAGGGGGTTGCCGTGGCTGAACCCGACGCCCTCGGCCTGGTGCAGGTAGGGGAGGCCCTTCAGCCACTCCAGGTGCTCGGGGGCGAGCCGCGCCGAGGTCCAGTCGAGCGCGTGTCGCGCGGCGTCGTAGTAGAAGCTGTAGTCCATCCGCCCGGCCACCGCGGCGTCGTGGTTCCCGAGCAGGGTCACGGCGCAGGCCTTGCGGATGATCTCGCAGCACTCGTTGGGGCTGGCGCCGTATCCCACCACGTCGCCCAGGCAGATGAGCATGTCGGGGCGGTGCTTCTCGACCCCCGCCAGCGTCTCGGTGAGCGCCTCGAGGTTCGAGTGGATGTCCGACAGGATCCCGATGCGCATGCGCCGCCCGGCCGCGGCATGGTAGCCGCCGATGCGCGACAGCGTCAACTCGCGGTCGTTCCCGGAGCACCTCCGGCTCCAGGTCGTCGAAGTGCGCGAGGCGACGCACCTCCGCGTACCGCGCCCGGATCTCGCCCGGCGTCAGCGTGCGAAGCCGATCGAGCGAGAACTGCTCGACCACGAAGCTGGCCAGGACGCTCCCCAGCACGATGGCCCGCCGCATGGCGGCGTGATCCTGCCGCGGGGAGCCGGCCAGGTATCCCATGAACCCACCCGCGAAGCTGTCCCCGGCGCCGGTGGGATCGAAGACCGAGGCCAGCGGCACCGCGGACGAGGCGAACACCTCTCCCCCGGAGAAGAAGAGCGCCCCGTACTCGCCTCGCTTCACCACCACCGCCCGCGGCCCCATCGACTGGATGGCCGCGGCCGCCTTGACGATGTTGTGCTCCCCGGCCAGCTGGCGCGCCTCGGCGTCGTTGACGAAGACCATGTCCACGCGCTTCAGGGTGCGGAGCAGGCTCTCGCGCTTGCCGGTGATCCAGTAGTTCATGGTATCCAGGCCCACCAGGCGGGGCCGGCGCACCTGATCGAGCACGTTGCGCTGCAGGTCCGGATCGATGTTGCCCAGGAACACGTACTCCGAGTCACGATAGGAGTCAGGCAGCTGGGGGGCGAACTCGGCGAAGACGTTGAGCTGGGTGTCGAGGGTGTGGGCCACGTTGAGATCGAACTCGTAGCGACCCTTCCAGCGGAAGGTCCGGCCCGGCCGCCGCGCCAGCCCCTCCAGGTCGATCCCGCGAGAGGTGAGGAAGTTCAGATGATCGGCCGGGAAGTCCTCCCCGACCACCGCCACCACCCCCGCCGGACCGAAGAAGCTGGCCGCGGTGGAGAAGTACGAGGCCGAGCCGCCCAGCACGTCCTCGCGCCGGCCGAAGGGGGTCTCCAGCGAGTCCAGGGCTACGGAGCCGACGACCACCAGTGACATGATAGTTCTCCTGTCGCTGCCAACGTGGTCGTAGACCTAGACGTCGACGTGGACGTAGACGAGCGAACCCTGACCTACGTCTACGTCTACGTCGACGCCCACGTCTACGTCCACGTTGACGCCCTCGCCTGCTATGGCGCCGCCGAGCGCTTCCGTCGCGGATCCCCCGGCCCTCCCTCCCGCGCCAGCTGTCCGCAGGCGGCCGAGATGTCGCGCCCGCGGCTCTTGCGGACCACGGCGGTGAGGTTGCGGGCCACCAGGGCGTCGAGGAACGCCTGGACGGCCTCGGGCGCGGGCGCGGCGAAGCCCAGGCCGGGGTTCTCGTTGTAGGGGATGAGGTTCACCTTGGCCGGGATCCCGCGCACCAGGTTGGCCAGCCGGTGTGCGTCCTCGAGGGTGTCGTTCACCCCGCCCAGCAGCACGTACTCGAACGTGATGCGCCGGCCGTTCCGGGCTGGAAAGTCCCGGCAGGCCTCGAGCAGCCGCGCGATGGGGTAGCGCCGGTTGATGGGCATGAGGGCGTCGCGCTGTGCGTCGGTGGTCGCGTTGAGCGAGACGGCCAGCTTGACCGGCGTCTCCGCCCCGAGCCTGGCGATGAGCGGCACCAGCCCCGAGGTGGAGACGGTCACGTGGCGGTGCGAGAAGTTCGGGCCCTCGTCGGCCAGGAGCAGCTCCAGCGCCAGCTTGAGGTTCTTGTAGTTGGCGAGCGGCTCGCCCATCCCCATGAAGACGAGGTTGGTCAGCGGCCGCGGCCCGCTCCCCTCCCCGAGCTCCACCAGCCGCCGGTTGGCGCGCTGCACCTGGTCGACGATCTCGCCGGGGCCGAGATTCCTTGCCAGGCCCATGGTGGCGGTCAGGCAGAAGGTGCAGCCCACCGCGCAGCCGACCTGGGTGGAGAGACAGAGCGTCTTGCGTTCCGGCTCGGGCAGGTAGACCGACTCGACCACCTTCCCGTCCGCGGTGCGCCAGGCCCACTTGATGGTCCCGTCCAGCGATCGCTGCTCCCCGGCGCGCTCCAGCGTGGTGAGCCGCGCCCGCCGCCCCAGCTCCTCGCGCAACGGGCGCGGGAGATTGGTCATCTCGTCGAGCGAGGCCGCGCTCTTCTGGTGCAGCCACCGGAACAGCTGGCGCGCCCGGAACGGGCGCTCGCCCAGCCCCGCGACGAGCTGCTCCAGCAGCGAGAGCGGCAGCGCGCGCAGGTCGGGGCGCTCGTCGCGGCCGGGAGCGTGCGCCGGGTCGGCGGCTGGCTGGGTGGCGTCGTCCATCGCGCTCGATGCTCTAAGAGCCGCCGGCGGCGCGCGCGATGCCGGGGCCCGGGGCCGCGGCCCGGCGCGCGATCTCCACCCGGGTGACCCGGCGCTCGTCCCCGGCCCGCACGGTCAGGGTGAGCCCGTCCCAGTTCAGGATGGCGCCCACCGGCGGCACGCGGCCCGCCGTGGCGGTCACGAACCCGCCCAGGGTCTCGTAGTCGCCCCCTTCCGGAAAGCGAATGGGCTCCCGCTCGCCGGCGGCGCCCGCCTCGGGCGCCGGGCGCTGGTTGAGGAAGCCCTCGAGCTCGTGCAGCGGGATGGCGGCGTCCACCAGCCAGACCCCGGGGGCGACCTCCTTGACCCGGGCCGTCTCCATGTCGGCCTCGTCCTGGATCTCGCCCACGATCTCCTCGAGCACGTCCTCCAGCGTGACCAGGCCGCTCGTCCCCCCGAACTCGTCCACCACCACCGCCAGGTGCGTGCGCCGCCGCTGCATCTCCTTGAGCAAGCGCGAGATCTTCATGCCCTCGGGCACGAAGTAGGCGGGCTTGACGTGCCGGTGCAGCTCCACCTCGCCGTGGCGCAGCTCGCCCACGATCTCGCGAACGATGAGGATCCCCACGACGTGATCGATGGATCCCTCGTACACCGGCATGCGGCTGTACGGGTTCTCGGTGATGACCCGCACCAGCTCGTCCGGCGGCACGTCCCGCTCGATGGCGACCATCCGCGTACGGGGGACCATGATCTCCGCGGGCCACCCGGTCGGCGAACTCGAGCACGCTGTTGAGGAGTTCCTCCTTCACCTGGTCGAGCACCCCCTCCCGCGTCCCCATCTCGATGAGGTACTCGATCTCCTCGCCGGTCACCGACGGCCCGGCCTTGCCCCTGCCCACGCGCGCCAGGAGGCGGCTGGTGAGCCTCGTCACGCCGCTGGAGAGCGGCCACAGCACGAAGCACAGCGCCCGGACCACCGGCAGGAAGGCGAAGGCCACCTGCACCGGGTGCCGCTTGGCCCACATCTTGGGGACGATCTCGCCCAGGAAGAGCACGGCCGCGGTCATGAGGGCCGTGGTCACGGCCACCGCGGTCGCCGCCGACATCGCCGTCCCGGCCGCGACGTCGAGCGCCATGGCCGCGGCCAGCGCGCCGGCCCCCACGTTCACGAGCGTGTTCCCGATGAGGAGCGTGGAGAGGACGCGCTCCGGGTGCTCGATCCACAGGCTGAGCAGGCGGGCCCGGCGCCCGCCGCCATCGCGCAGCTGCCGGGCCCGGGCGTCGCCGAGGGACGTGAGGGCAGTCTCGGTGCTCGAGCAGAACGCCGAGCCCGCCAGGAACACCACCGCGAGCAGATATTTCCACACCAGTGCCGCCAGGCGCCTCTCCTCATCGTGCCTCGAAAATGACGATGCCCGCCCCGGAGGGGACGGGCATGTCGATTCTATCCCACATGATGCCCCGGGTGCCCGGACGCGACGCCGCGGGGAGTCCGGCCAGCCCCGGGCGAGGGCATGCGCTGACGGGCCCCCGCCTGCCTGGCGGGGGCGCGGGCGAGGGAGTTACCGCTTCCACTCGTAGGCGCTGATCTGCACCTCGGGAAAGAAGTAGCCGATCTCGACCCGCGCGTTCTCGGGGCTATCGGACCCGTGGACCGTGTTCCGCTGCACGTCGCCGGCGAAGTCCTTGCGGATGGTGCCCGGGGCGGCGTTGGCGGGGTTGGTGGCGCCCATGATCTCGCGGTTCCTGGCGACCGCGTCCTCGCCCTCCAGCACCATCAGCACCACCGGCCCGCTGGTCATGAACTCGACCAGCCCCGCGAAGAACGATCGGGCCCGGTGCACGGCGTAGAAGCCCTCGGCCTCGGCCCGCGATAGCCGCGCCATCCGCATGGCCACCGGCTTCAGCCCCTTCTCCTCGAAGCGGGCGATGATCTTTCCGATGAGCGCCTTCTCGAGGCCGTCGGGCTTGATGATGGAGAGCGTCCGCTCGATCGCCATACCTCGATTCCTTCCTGTTCGGTCCGTGAGCGAGCCCGAGCCTGCGCCCGAGCCCGGGAGGTTCACCTCCGCGCCTTGCCGGCCTTCCTGACCCTCTTCTTCGCGCCCGCCGGGCGGGCCGAGGCCTTGGCCCGGACCCTGGACACGGCGCGCACCTTCCCGCTCGCCTTCCTCCCGCCCCGCCCGGCCAGCAGCTCCTTCATCGCCTGGCCGAGGAGGTGCGGGCCCTCCACCACGGTGATCCCGGCCTGGCGCATGGCCTCGATCTTGGCGGCAGCGGTGCCGCTGCCGCCGGAGATCACCGCGCCGGCATGGCCCATCCGCTTGCCCGGGGGAGCGGTCCGGCCGGCGATGAACCCCACCACCGGCTTGTGCATGTGGTCCCGCACGAACGCGGCCGCGCGCTCCTCCTCCGATGCCGCCGATCTCCCCGATGAGGATCACCGCCTCGGTGGCGGGGTCCTGCTCGAACAGTCGCAGCACGTCGATGAAGTCGGTGCCGTGCACCGGGTCGCCCCCGATGCCGACCGCGGTGGACTGGCCCAGCCCCAGGTCGGTGAGCTGCTTCACCGCCTCGTAGGTCAGGGTGCCGGAGCGCGAGACCACGCCCACGCGCCCGGGCCGGTGGATGTGGCCGGGCATGATCCCGATCTTGCACCGGTCGGGGGTGATCACCCCGGGGCAGTTCGGTCCGATGAGCCGGGTGCCGGGGCGCGACTCGAGGGCGCGCCTCACCCGCACCATGTCGAGGATGGGGATGCCCTCGGTGATGGCCACCACCAGCTCGACCCCCGCCTCGGCCGCCTCCAGGATGGCATCGGCCGCGCCCGCCGGCGGGACGAAGATGGCCGAGGCGTTGGCCCCGGTCTTCTTCACCGCGTCCACCACGGTGTCGAACACCGGCACCTCGTCCTCGAAGAGGCTGCCGCTGCGCCCCGGCGTGACCCCCGCCACCACCGCCGTCCCGTAGGCCAGCATCTGCCGGGCGTGGAAGCTGCCCGCCGAGCCGGTGATCCCCTGCACCAGGACCCGCGTCTTCCCATCGACCAGGATGCTCATGGTGCACCTCGCGCCGCCGCCACGGCCTTGCGGGCGGCGTCGCCGAGATCCTCGGCGGAGGTGATGGCCAGCCCGCTCTCGTCCAGGATCTTCTTGCCCAGCTCGACGTTGGTGCCCTCGAGCCGCACCACCAGCGGGATGCGGAGCTCGACCTGGCGTGCCGCGGCCACGATCCCGTTGGCGATGACGTCGCACTTCATGATGCCGCCGAAGATGTTGACCAGGACCGCCTTCACGTCCGGGTCGGCCAGCAGGATCTTGAAGGCGGCGGTGACCTTCTTCTCGTCGGCGCCGCCGCCCACGTCCAGGAAGTTGGCCGGCTGCCCGCCCGAGAGCTGGATCACGTCCATGGTGGCCATGGCCAGCCCGGCCCCGTTCACCATGCAGCCGATGTCGCCCTTCAGGGCGATGTAGGAGAGATCGTACTCCCTGGCCTGTGCCTCCTTGGGATCCTCCTCGTCGGGATCGCGAAGGGCGGCCACGTCCTTGTGCCGGTAGAGCGCGTTGTCGTCGAAGTTCATCTTGGCGTCGAGCGCCAGCACCGCGCCCGCGGTCGTGACCACCAGCGGGTTCACCTCGACCAGCGAGGCGTCGGTCGCCACGCAGGCCTGGTGGAGCCCGATGGCGAAGCGGGCAAAGGCCGAGACGGCGTCGCCCGAGAGTCCCAGGCCGAAGGCCATCCGGCGCGCCTGGAAGGACGCCAGCCCGACCAGCGGGTCGACCCACTCGCGCAGGATCTTCTCCGGGTGGTGGGCCGCCACCTCCTCGATGTCGACCCCGCCCTCGGTCGAGGCCATGAGCGCCAGCCGCCCGCGCTCCCGGTCGAGGGTGAGCCCGAGGTACAGCTCCCGGGCGATGCTGCACCCCTCCTCGACGTAGACCTTGCGGACCCGCTGGCCCTCCGGCCCGGTCTGCGGGGTCTTGAGCATCATCCCCAGCATGGCCTGGGCATGGGCCCGCGCCTCCTCCGGGGAGCGCGCCAGCTTGACGCCGCCCCCCTTCCCCCGGCCGCCGGCGTGGATCTGCGCCTTCACCACGACGGTGCCCGAGAGCTGTCGTGCGGCGGCCTCCGCCTCCTCGGCGGTGGCGGCCAGCACGCCGCGGGGAACGGCCACCCCGTGGCGGCGGAGGATCTCCTTGGCCTGGAATTCGTGGATCTTCATCCGGGGCTACTCCCCCGGGCCTTCCTGCCGGATCCAGTCCTGGATGGCCTGGACCGCCGTGGCCCGGAACATCTCGGCGAGAGATGTCGTGAGCGGGATCCGCTTCGGGCACACCTCTACGCAGTTCTGGCTCTTTCCGCACCCCTGAATGCCGTCCGCGCCCATCAGGGCACGCGTACGCTCGGCACGATTCAACCGACCGGTCGGGTGGGCGTTGAAGAGGCGAACCTGGTTGACGGGGGCGGGTCCCATGAACGGGCTGTTCTCGTTCACCTGGGGGCAGGCCTCCAGGCAGCAGCCGCAGGTCATGCAGGTGGAGAGGACGTACATCCACTCCTGGTCCCGCGAGGCCTGGCGCGGCCCGGCCCCGAGGTCGTGGGTGCCGTCGATGGGCACCCAGGCCCGGACCTTCTTGAGCGACTCGAACATCTGCTGCCGGTCCACCATCAGGTCGCGGACCAGCGGGAACTTGGTGAGCGGCTCGAGCGTGACCGGCTTCTCCAGCTGGTCGATGAGCGCGGTGCAGGCCTGGCGAGCCCGGCCGTTCACCACCATGCTGCAGGCGCCGCACACCTCCTCGAGGCAGCTGCAGTCCCAGACCACCGGCGTGGTCGGGGCCCCGTCGGCGGTGACCGGGTTGCGCTGGATCTCCTGCAGGCAGGAGATGACGTTGAGGTTGGGCTGGTAGGGGATGCGGAAGGCCTCCATGCGCGCGGGGAGGCCCGGGCCGTCCTGGCGCTTGACGCGGACCTCGATGTGGGTGGCGGCGGGCGCCAGGGCCGCGGTCTTGCCGTTCGGGTGCTTGGCCATGGTCGTGGGTCTCCGGCGCTCAGTCGTAGTGCCGCGGCTCCGGCTGCAGGACCGGGGTCGGGATGTCGCGGTAGGTGATTCGGGGCCCTGCTCCGTGAAGCGGGCCATGGTGGTCTTGCGCCACCGCTCGCTGTTGGCCTTCCACAGGGCCATGAACTCCGGATCGTCCCTGGGGCTCCTGGTCTTGGGCCGGGGCAGCGCGAACTCGGGCTTGTAGTGCGAGCCGCGGAACTCGTCCCGCATGAGCGCACCCTTGGCGATGACCCTGGCCAGCTCGAGCATGTTCCAGAGCTGGTTCACGAAGGCCAGCGACTGGTTCATGGTCTTGCCCGTGTCGAGGACGTTCACGCCGCGGGCCCGGGCGGTGAGCGCGTCCAGCTCCTCCAGCGTCCGCCGGAGCCTGGCGTTGTCGCGCACCACGGTCACGTTCTCGGTCATGAGATCGCCGAGCTGGCGGGCGACGCGCCAGGGGTTCTCCTTGCCGGAGAGGCTCTTGATCCGCTCGAACCGGTCCCGCCAGTAGGCCTTGGCCCGGTCGAGCAGCGCCGCCGGCACGGCCGCCGCGCCCGAGCGCGCGTTCTGGGCGTGGAGGACCATGGCCGGGCCGGTGATTTGTCCGGCGTAGATGCAGGAGAGGAGCGAGTTGGCGCCCAGGCGGTTGGCGCCGTGATACTGGTACTCGCACTCGCCGGCGGCGTAGAGGCCGGGAATGCTGGTCGACTGGTTGCGCGGCGAGGGGAGGATGTCAGCCTTGCCGTTGGCCTCGTAGTCGACCCACAGCCCGCCCATCGAGTAGTGCATGCCCGGGAAGATCTCCATGGGCACGTGGCGCGGATCGACGCCGCGGAACTTCTGGTAGATCTCCAGCACCCCGCCCAGCTTGCGGGTCAGGACGTCGGGCGGGATGTGGGTCATGTCCAGGTAGACCGCGTCCCGGCCGCCGACGCCCAGCTTCATCTCCCGGCACACCTGGAAGATCTCGCGGGTGCCGACGTCGCGCGGGACCAGGTTCCCGAACTTCGGGTAGCGCTCCTCCAGGAAGTACCAGGGCTCGCCCCTGGGCGGCATGGGCTTGCCGGTGACGGGGTCGGTGGCGCGCCCGTCGGACGGGACCCACACCCGCCCGCCCTCGCCGCGCAACGACTCGCTCATGAGCCGGAGCTTGTCGTCGCCCGGGATGGCCGATGGGTGCACCTGGATGAACTCGCCGTTGGCGTAGCTGGCGCCCTCGATGTAGGCCCGCGCCGCGGCCGAGCCGGTGTTGATGACCGAGTTGGTGGAGCGGCCGAAGATGACGCCCGGGCCGCCGGTGGCCAGACAGACCGCCTCGGCGGGAAGGGCCGACAGCTCCAGGGTACGCAGGTCCTGGGCCACGATGCCGCGGCAGGCGCCGTCCTCGTCGAGGACGTTGCCCAGGTACTCCCAGTACTCGTGCTTCTTCACCAGCCCCTCGACCTCGTAGCGCCGGACCTGCTCGTCGAGGGCGTAGAGGAGCTGCTGGCCGGTGGTGGCGCCGGCGAAGGCGGTGCGGTGGTGGAGCGTCCCGCCGAAGCGCCGGAAGTCGATGAGCCCCTCCGGCGTCCGGTTGAAGGTCACTCCCATGCGATCCAGCAGGTAGATGATGCCGGGTGCGGCGTAGCACATGCCCTTGACCGGCGGCTGCTCGGCCAGGAAGTCCCCGCCCTTGAGCGTGTCCTTCACGTGGATGTCGGGGTGATCGCCCTCGCCCTTGGTGTTGACGGCGCCGTTGATGCCGCCCTGGGCGCAGACCGAGTGCGAGCGCTTGACGGGGACGATGGAGAACACGTCCACCTGCTTGCCCGCCTCGGCGAGCTTGAGCACGGTCATGAGGCCGGCCAGACCACCGCCGACCACGATGTAGCGACCTTCGGCCATGGGGTTCGTCCCTCGCTGTGGGATCAGATGGAGACCGGGAAGTGGATGCGGGCGACCGTGTAGATCACCGCCGCGGAGAGCGCCAGGAACACCGCCCAGCCCGCCACCTCGACGCGCTCCTGCGCCTTGCGGCCCACCGCCAGCCCCCACGAGTAGGCGAAGCCGAAGAGCCCGTTGCCGAGGTGGAAGGCGGCGCTGATGCCGCCCACCAGGTACACGGCCGTCCACCCCAGCGGCGTGACCGCGTCGTAGACCTGCCGGAAGGTGGTGAGGTCGTCGGCGCCGCGCGCCAGCGAGAGCCTGCCCTCGGGCATGACCCGAAGCTGCCAGACGTGCAGCGCCATGTACGCGAAGACCACCAGCCCGCTCCAGCGCTGGGCGGTGTAGAGCCAGTTGCGGCGGTATGGGTACTGGCCCGCGTTGGACTGGCCCGTGTACCAGATCCAGAACCCGTACAACGAGTGATAGAGGATGGGCACCCCCAGCAAGAAGATCTCGATCCCGTAGAAGACGGGCCGCGGGGCCAGCTCCCACAGCTCGCGGATGGCCGTCTCGTAGGCGTGCGGCGAGAGCCCCACCTTCAGGTTCTCGAAGAGATGGAAGAGCAGGAACGCGCCCACCGGCACGATCCCGCTCAGCGAGTGCAGCTTGCGGAGCGCGAAGGAGTGATCCCGCGCAGCCGCGGCGACGGCCTCGGACATCTCGCCTCCAGGCGTGGTGAAGCCGGCCCCGGGCTGGCGGAGCCGGCGAGCGAAGCGGGGGGATTCTACTTCTAGAGGCCGGTCTCGGAGACGGATTTTCTCACGCTCGCGACCGACTTCTGGAACATGGCGCGCTCGGCCTCGTCCAGCTCGACCTCCAGTACCCGCTCCACGCCGCCCGCGCCGATCACCACCGGCACGCCCACGAACAGGCCCTGGACGCCGTACTGCCCGTCCAGCAGCGCGGAGCAGGTGAGAACCCGCTTGCGATCCTGCAGGTACGACTCGGCCATGGTGATGGCCGAGGCGGCCGGCGCGTAGAAGGCGGAGCCGGTCCCGAGCAGCTGCACGATCTCGCCGCCGCCCTTGCGCGTGCGCTCGACGATGGCGTCGAGCTGCGCCCGCTCGACCAGCTTGGTGAGCGGAACACCGTTGACCGATGAGTATCTCAGCAGCGGGACCATGTCGTCGCCGTGCCCACCCAGCACCAGGGCCGTGACGTCCTGGGGCGAGACCCCGGCGGCCCCGCCCACGAAGTACCGGAACCGGGCCGTGTCGAGCACGCCCGCCATGCCCACCACCCGGTTCCTGGGGAAGCCGGTGGTCTTGTACATGGCGTAGACCATCGAGTCGATCGGGTTGGTGATGACGATGACGAACGACTCCGCCGCGTGCTGCTTGATCCCCTGGGCCACCTTGGTGATGGCCTCCAGGTTGACCTTGAGCAGGTCCTCGCGGCTCATGCCCGGCTTGCGCGGGATGCCGGCGGTCACGATGCACACGTCGGCGCCGTCGATGGCCGAGTAGTCGGTGGTGCCCGAGCCCGTCAGCTCCACGTCGTAGCCCAGGACGCCGCGCGTCTCCTGCAGATCCAGCGCCTTGCCCTTGGCCACGCCCTCGAAGAGATCCACCAGGACCACGTCGCCGAGCGACCGCTGGCCGGCCAGCAGCGCCAGGGTACCGCCGATCTGTCCCGCCCCGATGAGCGCGATCTTCTTCCGAGCCGACATTGCGACACCTCTCCTGGTTGTGCGCGATGCGACGTTCACGGCATGTGCTTCACGATCTCGGTCCCGAACTCCGAGCACTTGACCTCGACCGCGTCGGCGATCCCCTCCGCCTTCATGAGCCGGGCGAAGTCGTAGGTGACGCGGTGGCCGGCGATGGCGCCGTCCATCCCGCGCACGATCAGGTCGGCGGCCTCGGTCCAGCCCATGTGCCGCAGCATCATCTCGCCCGAGAGGATCACGGACCCCGGGTTGACCCGGTCCAGATCGGCATACTTGGGCGCGGTGCCGTGGGTGGCCTCGAAGATGGCATGGCCGGTCAGGTAGTTGACGTTGCCGCCCGGGGCGATGCCGATGCCGCCCACCTGGGCCGCCAGCGCGTCGGACAGGTAGTCGCCGTTCAGGTTCAGGGTGGCGATGACGTCGAACTCGTCCGCGCGCGTCAGCACCTGCTGCAGCGTGATGTCGGCGATGGCGTCCTTGACCAGGATCCGCCCCGCCGCCAGCGCCGCCTTCTGCTCGGCGCCGGCCGCCTCCTCGCCCCTGGCCGCCTTGGTGCGCTCCCACTGCTCCCAGGTGTAGACGCGATCGCCGAACTCGCGCTCGGCCAGGGCGTAGCCCCAGTTCCTGAACGCTCCCTCGGTGTACTTCATGATGTTGCCCTTGTGGACCAGGGTCACGCTCCGCCGGCGGTTGGCGAGGGCATACTCGAGCGCGGCCCGCACCAGCCGCTCGGTCCCCTCCCGCGAGACCGGCTTGAGACCCACGCCGCTGGTGCCCGGGAAGCGGATCTTCCGGTAGTCCTTGGGGAGCTCGCGTTCCACGAAGGCCAGCACCTTCCTGGCCTGCTCGCTCCCCGCCTCCCACTCGATGCCGGCATAGATGTCCTCGGTGTTCTCCCGGAAGATCACCATGTCGACCTTGTCGGGGCGCTTCACCGGCGAGGGCACGCCCTTGAACCAGCGCACCGGGCGCAGGCACACGTACAGGTCGAGCAGCTGGCGCAGCGCCACGTTGAGCGAGCGGATCCCGCCGCCGATGGGCGTGGTGAGCGGGCCCTTGATGCCGATGACGTACTCGCGAAACGCCTCGACGGTCTCGTCGGGAAGCCAGGTGTTGAACTTCTCGAAGGCCTTCTCCCCGGCGTACACCTCGGTCCACTCGATGCGGCGCTTGCCGCCGTAGGCCTTCTCGACGGCCGCATCGAAGACGCGCACGCTGGCGCGCCAGATGTCCCGGCCGGTGCCGTCGCCCTCGATGAAGGGGACGATGGGGTGGTCGGGGACCTGGAGCTTCCCGCCGGCGAACGTGATCTTCGATCCGTGCTGTGGCACCACGGGCCTGGCATCAGCCATGTACGCACCTCGTTGCGCAGGAAAGGGTGTCTGGCCATGAGAGCCTGGGGAGACCCCGGGGATCCCGCGGGCCACCGGGTCGGAGGTGGCCTGGCTGCGCGTCATTCCCGGCCCCTCGGGGGCAGGCTCCCACGATCGCCTTCCGTCTAACGCGCGCTGATCCTGTCCGCTCCTGTTCGTGCTGGGAGATCCGGTGTCCGGCGCCGGACGTGGCCCCGGCCGCTCTTCACCCCCAGTCGCCGGTCCATGCTCGACTGCTCGGCGGGCCGGCGCCGGGGGCGAGAGGTATCGCAAGCGGGCCCGTCGGGGTCAAGCCGGCACCGGTGCGGTAAATTTCAACGCCGCGAAGTGGTCGGGACGCGGCAAGGAATCGCACCGTCCGGGCGCGCCGCGCGAGGCGCCGTCCTGCGCTCAGTGTACCGCCGGGGGGGTGGCGCCGTCCCCCGCCTGGTCTCCTTCCGGGCTGGCGGTCACGGCCGGAGGCTCGCGCGGGAGCCGGACGGTGAAGGTCGACCCGGCCCCCGCGCCGCTCACCACCTGGATGGTGCCGCCGTGCGCCTCGACGATCTGGCGCGCCACGTACAGCCCCAGCCCCAGCCCCCCGAAGTTCTGGGCGGGCACCGCGCGCTGGAACCGCTCGAACACCCGCGCCTGGTGCTCGAGCGGGATGCCGATGCCCTGATCCGACACCTCCAGCACCGCGAACGTCCCCTCCGGGCGCACCCGCAGGACCACCGGCTTCCCCTGCCCGAACTTTCCCGCGTTCACGAGCAGGTTTCCCACCACCTGCTCGACGCGGAGCCGGTCGTAGCGCCCCAGGGAAGGCGAGAGGTCGAAGGCGAGCTGGGAGCCGGCCCGCGAGATGTCGGCCTCCACGTGGCTGGCCGCCTCCCGCGCCACCTCCGCCAGGTCGAGGTCCTCGTAGCGCAGCACCAGCTTTCCGAGCCGCATGCGCGAGACGTCGAGGAGCTCGTTCACCAGCAGCGCCAGCCGCCGGGTCTGGCGCTCGAGCGACTCGAGCTTCTCCGCCAGCGGCCGGGGGACGCCCCCGGCCATGCGGTGGGTGGCCCGCTGCAGGAGCTGGCGTTGGCGGAT
>CAVTOU010000023.1:0-163721 GCA_963736345.1 uncultured Pseudomonadota bacterium
TGGTCGAGGCCAAGGACGAGACCGTGCACGTGCTGAACCCGATCTCGCCGGCGTTCACGAGCTCCATGGACCTGGCGAAGAGCATCGCCGACCAGCACTTTGGGTGACGTCGGAAGGATCGCGACGATGCAGGGTGGGGCCCCCGCGCGCTTCGCGGGGGAGGGACGCAGTCCCTCCTCGGTGGGTGCCGCGCAAGCCCGCCCACCGCAATTCACCCGACGGGCGGGCGCCGCGCGGCAGAGCTCCTGGGGCCCCACCTGCCGCGGGGGCGCAGCCCCCGTTCAATAGGTGATCGGCCGCGCGTCCAGCGTCAGCCGCAGGAACGCGCCGTACTCGGAGAGATCCAGCACGGTCGGGTCGTCCGAGTTCTGCCAGGAGCCGTAGCCCGCGATCTCGATGAGCGCGCGAGGCGTGAGCTGGCGGGCGAGGCCCAGCTCGAGCTGGCCGCGACGGGTCCGCCCGCTGCTGGGCCACGTCAGGGTGCCCGTGCCCTGGCCGACGACGGCCACCGAGGACGACACGGGCCAGCGAAGCTCGCCGCGCACGTCGAGGGTGGGGGTGGCCACGCCGGTGAGGCGGTCCACCGAGCCCCCCAGCATCGCCACCAGGCGGCCGGTGGCATCCTGGCGCAGGCGGACGGGGCGGGAGGCTGTCGCCTCCTGGGGGGTTTCCTGCTCGGTCGCGACCTCCTGGGTGCGGGCGGTGCGCACGATGCCGAGCTCGCCGGCCGGGGCGGTGCGGCGTTGCGTCTGGTGCTCGGTGTGGACGCCGTCGGAGGACAGCGTCGGCACCTTCGACTGCATCGCCACGGCGCCCGCCCCCGCCCACATCTCGACCTGCGGGTCCAGCCGGCGCCGCCAGGTGGCGAGCGCGCTGCCCCACGCCGAGTCGGTGGGCCCGACCACCGGATTCCCGTTCGAGTCGGTCTGCGGCCTCGACTCGATGTGGGTCGTGGAGGCGGCCAGCCGAACGCCGAGCTGGGCCAGGCGCGTGGCGTTCCAGCGCAGCTCCGCGCCGGCCTCGGCGCTCCGTGCGCTCGGCAGGACGGTGCGGAAGAGTCGGGTTGTGCCACCGTCCTCGGAGACGGCGCCGGAGAGGATGGCCTGGGTGCGCCGGCCCGGCGCCAGGGTCAGCGCCAAGCCACCCCGAAGGCGCTGCAGGTCGACCGTGGCCAGGGTGGCGATGGTGTTGGTCGAGGTGCTGGTCCCGCCCGTCCCTCCCCCGGTCGCCGCGCCGGCGTTGCGGTTCTCGGTGATGAGGTCGGTCCTTCCGATGCCGCCGCTGGCGAAGCCCTCCAGGTTCCAGGTCGGGCCCGGTGCGAGCCGCAGCCGGAGCTCCCCCTCATGCATGTGCTCCCAGCGCAGGTCGGGGCCGACGTCCGCGGCGGTGAGGCGCGGCGCGTACGTCGCCGAGAGCGTCCCGAGCCCGCCCGTCACGCCCAGGATCAGGTGCGGGGTGGCGGTGAGATCGAGCGCGTTCCTCTCCGGGGGGGTCGGTGCGGGATCGAGGTGCCGGAACCGCGCCTCCGCGCGGATGCCGGTGTCGATGCGGGCATCCGCCCCGAGCGCGGCGGCGACCAGGAGGGCCAGCGCCGGAGACATGGCTCACTCGACCACGACCACGTCGCCAGCCCGCAGGCGGAACGAGGCGGCCGGCCGCTCGCCGCCGGTCAGGGAGGCGTAGCGGAAGCGGATCCGGGTCGGTCCCTTCGCCTCCGGCCCGCTGCGCAGCACGAAGATGGCATCGCGGTGGGCATAGTCGGTGAGCCCGCCCGCGGCGGCGAGGGCGGCCAGCACCCCCGCGTTTCGCTCCAGCTCGTACTGGCCCGGGTGCGCCACCTCGCCCAGCACCGAGACGCGCAGCGGCCGGACCTCCACCACCGTGATGGTCACGACGGGGTTGACGACGTAGGTCTTGAGCTTGGTCTGGAGGCGCTGCGACAGCTCGCCGGGCGTGGTCCCCGCCACGTCGACGTCCTGCAGGAAGGGGACGGAGATCTTCCCGTCGTCGCGGACCCGGGCGCGGGCGTCGGACATGGATTCCTGGTTCCAGACGCGGACCGAGAGCACGTCGCCGGGGGCGATCCGGTACTCCGAATCCGGCGCCGGGACAGGGTATTCCTCGACGGGGACGTAGGCCCCACGTGCCCCGCACGCCAGCGCGGCCGCGGCCGACGCGAGCAGCGCGGCCATCGGGCCGGCGCGGTGCCGGCGAGTGCTCCTCGGCCTGGGCGGTTGATTCTGGTTCATGTCGACCTCGCGCGCATTCGCTGGAAGGCAGTCCCCTCCATGGTGGTCGTGGGCCGGCACCATACCAGGCCCCCGACGACGAGGCCTGCGCTTTCGCCACAGGCTGCCCGGCCGGGACTCGGTCGGGGGTCGTCCCCCTTGCCTCCGCCGGAGGCGGGCCGCAGCGTCTCTCCGCGGCGCAGCGCGGATCGTTCCCTCGCCGCCGTGCGAGGCCCGCTCCGCGTCCCGCGAACCTGGGACGCCCGGATGGCATCAATCACCGCTTGCGACCGGCGCTCGGAGAACGTGACCGCGCTCACACTCGTCGCCTCATCGAGGCCGTCACAAGCGCGCCGATCGGGGTTCGAAGAGACGGTATGACGGTGCGTGAATTGGCTGTGCCATGGAAGCGTGACGATGGAACGCTTCACCCCGTTGGCTGAACACTTTTGTCCTCTGCCACGCTGATCGGGGTTGCTGTACTACTTGCACCACTGCTTCTGGACGGGGGGATCACAAGGCGATGCTCAGACACACGGCAAGGCCAACCGAGGCATTTGCTCGCTTCCTGGATCTGGCGGTGTTGACCGTGTCCTTGCCGCTGGCCTTCGGTCTCTACCAGCGCATCGCTCCGCTCGCGCGCGTCGGCTGGGCCGACTTCGGCGCCTACTGGCCGCCGCTGCTGCTGACGATGGTGGCGTGGGGCGGGGCGGCCTGGGTCTACCGCGTCTACGACGCGCGGCCGCACTCGCTGCGCGACGAGTTCATGCGCATCGCGCGCGCCATGGTGCTGGTGGCCTTCGGCATCTTCGCGCTGATCTTCTTCGCCCACCTGCAGTGGGTGTCGCGGCTCCTGACCGGTCTCTACTTCGTGGTGGCGCTGGGCCTCATCTGCAGCAACCGCATCGTGCTGCGGGCGCTGGCGCACTCGGCCGGCACCAGCCCTGGCTCGCCGCGCTACTACACGGTGGTGGGCTCGGGCGAGCTGGCGGCCGAGATCATCGGCAAGCTGCGCTCGCACCCGGAGTGGGGAATGCGAGCTGGCCGGCTTCGTCCTGGAGGAGGGCGCCGAGCCCGCCGACCCGAACTGCGTGATCCTGGGGCGGGTCCCGGAGCTGGGCAAGATCCTCGAGGAGCACGTGCTCGACGACGTGGTCTTCGCCGTCCCGCGCGAGCGGCTCCACGCCATCGAGGACGCGGTCAAAGTCTGCGAGGAGCAGGGCGTGGGCGTGATGATCGCCCTCGACGTGCTGCGCTTCGGGAACGCTCGCATGTCGGTGGGCGATCTGAACGGCCTGCCCATGCTGGCCCTCACCCGCACCCCGTCCGACGAGCTGGCCCTGGCCGCCAAGCGGATCTTCGACATCGCGGTGAGCGCCATCGTCCTGCTGCTGCTCTCGCCGGTGCTCACCGCGCTGGCGCTGGCCATCAAGCTCGACTCGCCCGGCCCGGTCTTCTTCCGGCAGCGGCGCGTGGGGCTGCAACGGGCGGAGCTTCGACATCTTCAAGTTCCGCAGCATGTACCTGGACGCCGAGGCGCGCCTGGAGTCGCTGCGCGCCCACAACGAGATGAGCGGCCCGGTCTTCAAGATGAAGAACGACCCGCGCATCACCCGGGTGGGCCGCTTCATCCGCCGCACCTCGCTCGACGAGTTCCCGCAGTTCTGGAACGTGCTGCGCGGCGAGATGAGCGTGGTGGGCCCGCGCCCGCCGCTCCCCTCCGAGGTCCGCCAGTACAAGCGCTGGCAGCGCCGCCGCCTCTCGCGTCAAGCCGGGCATCACCTGCATCTGGCAGATCAGCGGCCGCAACAACATCGACTTCGACAAGTGGATGGAACTGGACCTGGAGTACATCGACCAGTGGTCGCTCTGGAACGACATCCAGATCTGCCTCAAGACGATCCCGGCGGTGCTGGGAACCAGGGGGGCGCAGTAGGGGAAGCGCGCGCGGAGCATCCGTGTTTGGGCTCGAGCCCGGCGGCATCCGCCGGGCTCGTTGTCATGGCACGCGCGATCTCGATCGCGAGGGGCTACCCCATCCCCGCCACCACCCTCGGCACCTCGAACGCCGCCAGCTCCTCGTAGAGCGCGTCGTACCCGAGCCGCATCTGCGCCAGGTCGAACTCGCGCTCGACGGCGCGCCGCCCGCGCTCACCCATGCGCCGCGCGCGGACCCGGTCGGCCAGCGCCTCGCTCATGCGTCGCGCCAGCGCGCCGGGCGAGCCGGGCGGGACCAGCAGGCCGTTCACGCCGTCCCGCACCAGCTCGGGCGTGCCCCCCACCGCGGTGGCCACCACCGGCAAGCGCGCGGCCATGGCCTCGAGGATGGCGTTGGAGAGCCCCTCGGCGTGGCTGGCCGAGACCGAGAGGGCGGCGCGGGCCAGCAGGGCGGGGACGTCGCGTCGGAAGCCAAGGAAGTGCACCCGCTCGGCCACGCCCAGCTCCCGCGCCAGCCGCTCCAGCAAGGGGCGCCGGACGCCGTCGCCCACCAGCAGCAGGCGCGCGTCGGCGCGCGTGCGCAGCACCTCGCGGAGGGCCACCAGCAGATCGCTCTGGCCCTTCACCGGATGGTGCATGTTGGCGACGCAGGTGATCCAGCTCCCGGGTGGCGGCGGCGCGGCCGGCGGCTGGCGCGCCTCCCGATCCAGCGATTCCAGATCCACCCCGTTCCGCACCACCACCACGCGATCGGGCTCGACGCCCTCGCGGATGACGAGGTCGCGGATGCAGAGCGCGTTCACCAGCACCCGGTCTGCCGCCCGGCAGGCGAGCCGCGTCAGCGGCCGGCGGTACCCGACCACGTGGTGGCCCAGGTCGACCCGGGTGGCGACGATGGGCACGCCGGCGGCGCGGGCCGCCAGCAGCCCGAGCGCGTTGGTGTAGATGTCCTGCGCGTGCACCAGCGCGATCCGCTGGGCCCGGATGAACCGGGCCAGGCGCGCCACCTGGACCGCGGTCCGGGGGCGGAGCATCTTCCGGCCGACGTCGAAGGCCACCGGGCGGACCCCGACCTCCGCCAGATCGCCGAGGTGCTCTCCCTCCGGATGCAGGCAGGCCACCACCGGCACGAACCGGGTCCGGTCCATGGAGCGGACATTGAGAACCGTCTGCCCCTCCTGGCCGCCGATGAGGAACCGGTTCTGGAAGACCAGGATGCGGAGCGGGGTGGTCAGGCCGGTGAGGCCGCTGCCCGGCTCGCCCGGGGCGGCGGGGCGCGGGATCGCGCCAGCGCCGCCAGCGTCCGGTCCAGCGCCTCGGCCATCGATACGCGCGGCGTCCATCCCAGCACCTCCTTGGCCAGCCGATTGGAGTAGCGCTGCGGCCGCCACAGGCTGGCCACCTTGTACGGCGTCAGCACCGGCGGGAGATGGCCCTCGGTCCGCCGGCTGTACCAGTGATTGACCCGGGCCAGGAGACGCAGCAGGGGGTAGGGGACCGGCACCGCCCGGAGCGGCTCCACCTCGCGCCGGTAGCGCGACAGCAGCGTGCGGCTGTCGGGGAGATCATCGTCCACGATGCACAGCGCTCTGCCGGGAGCGCCCGGCGCGGTGCCGGCCAGCGCCAGCGCCTCGGCGCAGTTCTCGACGTAGGTGAGCGGCACCGGGCAGCGCCCACCCAGGTGCAGGAAGAGCCCCGGGAAGCGGAGCCCGATGCGCGAGCCGAGCAGGTCCTGGCCGGGCCCGAAGATCCACCCGGGCCGGACCACCGCCAGCGGCAACCCGGTCTCGGCCGCGATCCGCCAGGCCAGCCGTTCCTGGCGGTGCTTGGCGAAGGCGTAGGCGTCGCGGGCCTCGGGGTGCGGGTCGAGCGGGATGGCCTCGTCGACCAGGGCCCCTCGCCCCAGCGCCGCCACCCCCAGCACCGAGAAGGAGGACACCAGCACGGTCCGCTCGACCGCGGCCCGGGCGGCCGCGCGCAGCACGTGCTCGGTGGGAACGACCGTGCCCGCCACCAGCGCCGCCGGCGGGCCGCGCTTGGTCGCGGCCGCGTGGTAGAGGACGCGGACGCCGGCCAGGGCCGCGCCCAGGGCGGCGGGATCGTCCAGCCGGCAGTGGACCACCTGGATGCGGGGCCCCAGCGCCGACAGCGCCGCCAGCCGGCCCGGCTCGGTGCCGGGCCGGACCAGGCAGCGGACGCGGTATGGCCCATGGTGCAGGAGCGCCCGCACCAGCTCGCCGCCCAGGAAACCGGTGGCCCCGGTGACCGCCCTCAAGCGGCGCGCTCCTCGGCCGCGCGGCACCGCTCGAAGATCCGGTCCAGCACCTCGGCGGCGGGAAGCGCCTGGGCGACCGGCTCGGGCGGCGCCGCCTTCCCGCGCACCGCCTGGTAGAAGGCCTCGAACAGCGACCGCATGCCCTCGAAGTAATGCAGCCGTGCCCGGGCCAGGTCGCGGGCGCGTCCCAGCGCCTCGCCGGCGGCGGCCCGCGCCTCTCGCCAGGCCCACTCCACCTTCTGGAAGGGACCGGGCGCACGCGCCCCCTCGGTGAGGCGAACCGTCCGCGCGTCGAGGGAGGCCGAGGCCGCACGCGCGGTGCCGTACAGGTGGAGCGCGAGCTGGACCGGCCGGATCAGGCAGGAGAACAGGATGGCGGCGGTGGCGCGGCGACCGAGCAGCAGGACGCGGATCTCGTCGTGGAACAGGTCGCGGGCGTCGCCGTGGCGCTCGGGGCGGAACCGGAGCCCGCTGGCCACCACCTCCGGGGGCGCCGCGTCGAGGAAGGGGAGCACCAGCGAGAGCGGGTGCGAGAGGTTGTTGTGGGCCAGCCCGCCGGGCAACCGGTGCACCCAGTGGTCCGGATCCGACATGGCCAGCGCGCCGAACGGGCCCGCCAGGTCGTACCCCATCACGGCCTCGGCGTGCACCACCTCGCCCAGCGCGCCCGAGGCGACCAGCGCACGCAGGCGCTGGACCGCCGGGTCCAGGACCAGGTTGTGCCCGGGGCAGACCAGCAGCCCCCGCCGGCGGGCGGCGTCGGCGAGCGCGGCCGCCTCGCGGGCGTCGAGGGTGAGGGGCTTCTCGACGTACACGTGCGCGCCGTGCTCGAGCGCGCGCAGGGCCACCGGAAGGTGCGTGGCCGGAGGCGTGGTCACGTGCACCACCTCGGGGCTCGCCTCGGCCAGGGCGGTGCCGAGGTCGGTGTACGCGGCCGGAACGGCCAGGCGCGCCGCCGCCTGCTCGGCCATGATCGGGTTGCTGTCGCAGACCGCGACCACCCGGGCCCCGGCGCGGCGCGCCTCCGAGACGTGCGCGTCGCAGATCTGCCCGCAGCCCACCACCATCACCCGCGGCAAGTTATCCGCTCGCGACATGGGTAGACCCTCGCTACGGGGCGCCTCGCCCGCCAGCCGTCTTGCTGGGGACTGGGCTCACGCCCTGCGCCAGCGCGTCGTAGATGCCGAAGAGCGCCTCGAACCCGCCCGGCGGGGAGGAGGGTGCGGGCCGCCGCCCCGGGGCGAGGGCCTCGGCCAGCCTCGCCGAGAGGGCCTCGACGTCACGCACGGGGAACACGAGGCAGCCCGGCGGCCGGTGCCCGACGTCGCTCGCCACCACCGCGCAGCCGAGGGCGAGTGCCTCCCGGACCGAGAGCGCATCGCCGTCGGCGAGGGTCGGGCGGACGAACACGTCCGCCGCCGCCAGCACCGCCAGCGCCGAGCCATGCCCGATCTCGCCGAGCCCGAGCAGCCCCGGGCCGGTCCAGGCCGGACCGTCGGTGCCGGCCCCGAACACCACCAGCCCTGCGCCGGGCAGGCTCGCGCGCAGGCGCCGGAAGGCATCCGCCAGCAGCTCGGCGCCGTAGATGGGCCCGGGGGGACCGCCGCGGCCAGCAACGGCTCGTGCCCGGCCCGGAACGCGGCCAGCCGGGGAGGAGGATCGAGCGGCTCCAGGATCTCGCCGGAGAAGGCGGGCAGGACCACCACCCGGGCTCGCCCCACGCCGGCCCGGACCAGCTCGTCGGCGATCTCGTCGTTGACCGCCACCACCGCGCCGAACCCGGCGCTGGCGGCCACGGCCAGCGCCCGGCGGGCGGGGTCGCGCCGCAGGTAGGCGGGCGCCGAGCCGGAGTGCAGGGTGAGCACGCCTCGCGGCCCCCCGGCGCGCCGGGCGCGCCCGGCGGCCAGCGCCACCAGCCAGCTCTTGGGGTTGGCACCGCTGGTGTGCAGGTGCACCAGCCGGCGCTCGGCCGCGACCGTCGAGAGCGCCAGGGCGTAGCGGAGGGCGCCCCGGGCCGGCCGGATGCCGTCGGCCCGGTGATCTCCTCGGCCGATGTCGAGCACCACCACGTCGGCGCCACGGGCCCGCAGCGCCCGCGCCAGCGCGGCCACGTGGACCGCCACGCCGCCGTAGGGGCGCGGCCAGTTTCCCACCAGCGAGACGCGCATCAGCTCGCCGCCTCCTTCGACAGGCTCAGGACGGGCTCCTCCGCCCGCTCCTGCGGCTCGCCCGGCTCGGGCAGCGGGTCGGGCCGCCCCCCCGGCACCGGGCGCGACAGGCCCAGCGCCGAGAAGACGCCGGCCAGGTTGCAGGTGGCGACCGAGGAGCTCCAGCCGACCGCGCCCAGGGTGGTGTTCTCCCAGAGCACCTTCCGCTTGAGCGCGAAGGGATCGCCCCCGTGCCGGTTCTCCTCGTCCTCGATGGTCACCGCCGCCTGGAACCCGGCCGCGCGCACCATCTCGCGCACCGCCGGCGTGTGGAAGCCGTTCGGGTAGGCGAAGTGCCGGGGGGGACCCCGCAGGTGCGCGGCGATCTGGTCGCGGCAGGCCTCCACCTCGCGCCGGGCCGACGCCAGCGGCAGGTTGGCGAGCACCGCGTGATGGACGGTGTGCCCGCCCACGTCCACGCCGGCGGACTGGAGCGCGCGCAGGTCCTCCCAGGTGGCGAGGCGGGTGCCCGGCTGGAGGTCGCGCGGATCCCGGCCCAGCCTGCGCTCCAGGGCGTCGGCGAGCGCCAGCAGCCGATCGTGCGAGAGCCTCGCGATGAGCCGGTCCAGGGTCGACGCCGGCCCGGCCTCGGCGCAGGCGGAGAGGAGCACCTGCACCGCCGAGGGAAGCTGGGCGCGCTCGAAGGGGATGCCCCGCGCGTGCAGCTCGCGGAGCGACGCGTGGAGCCAATCGTGCGGCAGCCGCCGGCTCGTCCCGATGTATCCCGTGGGCACGAAGACGGTGGCCGGGACGCGCAGGGCCTGCAGCACCGGGAGCGCGTGCTCCACCAGGTCGGCATAGCCGTCGTCGAAGGTGACGGCGGCCACGTCCCGGACCCCGCGCCGGGCCGGCTCGGCCAGTATCCGCCGCGCGGTCGCGAGCGGGACAATCTCGCGGGTGCGGCCGACGTGCTGGAGCTGCCGCCGCAGGGCGCTCACCGAGACGAGGAGCGAAGGCAGCGAGTCGCGGGCGCTGGTCTCGTAGGAGGGCGTGACGCGGTGGTACGAGAGGATCAGGACCCGCGATCCCCCCGCCTGGCGGCGACGTACGATCTCGACCGCCCGGTCGATCCCCACCGCGGTCAGCGCCCCCGCCACCGCAGCCTTGGCAGCGCGCCGCAGGATCCATCCCGCGCTCGAGTCCGCCCGCTCCGGCATGGTGACCCCCCCTCGCACAAGGTGCGCACCACGGCCTCGCGCGAGGGTCGGTGCGACCCCGTGTGGGATGGGTTCGGAAGGGGGCAGGTCCCTCGAGAGGGACGGCGGCCCGCGCAGGCTACGGCCGCGGGTGGGGCGCCCGCCTCACCTGCGTGCGCGAGCGCCCGCCCTGCGGATGAGGCCCAGCTTCTCCGCGCGGGTGAGCTGCTTCAGCGCCGCCTCGCGGCGCAGCGCGGCACCCCAATCGCGGGCGGACTCCAGGAAGACCAGGGCCAGCGGCAGGCGCGACCGGGTGTAGCGCGCGCCGCGGCCGGCCCGGTGCAGGCGGAGGCGCCGCTCCACGTCGCAGGTCGCGCCCGTGTACAGCGTCCCGTCGCCGCAGCGGAGGATGTAGACCGCCCAGCGGCGGGAGGATCGCGTCACCGCCCGCGCTGCGAGCCTCGACGCTGCTGCGCGATGAACGGGTTGGCCGGCTTGCCCGACATCGGGCGCGGCGCCACCGGAGCCGGACCCGCCTCGGGACCGTGCGGCTGGGCCTCATCGGGCACCGGAACGACCACCTTGCGGTGGACCGGCTTCCCGTCCTTCTTCCGCTTCTTGCTGACCGGCATGCGAACGGACCTCCCAGAGGAAGCGCCGGAGGATGCCCTCCGGAACGACGAAGCGGGCGAAGCCTAGCACCACCTCGGTTGCCGGAGTGCACCCAGAACGAACAGCCGGCCGCCGGGCGCCCGGCGGGAGGGCCCGGAAAGGGAACTCGCGCGACCTCGGCCGGGGCGGGGAAGGACCGTGACCGCCGCGGTCACACCGTCATCGGCGCGGATACGATCGAGCGGGCATTCCCGCGCGTTTCGGCCCATCTCCCGCCCTCAACCAGGCCGATCCGGGCCGGCACGGGACGTGCTTCCCTGGACGAACGGCACTCACGCCAACACCCGGAGCCCATCGAAATGAACGCCGTCCGCCTGGCCCTCCTCGCCGCATTCGTCATCGCCACCCCCGCCGCCCGCGCCGCCGACAAGGCGCCCGCCAAGGCGGCGCGCACGATCGAGCTGGCCGTCACCGACGGCGGGCTCGCGCCCGCGCAGGTCCAGGTGACCAAGGGCGAAGCCGTCCACCTCGGGATCACGCGCAAGACCGACAAGACCTGCATGACCGACGTGGTCATCGCCGACCTCACCCAGAAGCAGCCGCTGCCCCTCAACAAGACGGTCTACGTGGACTTCACGCCGTCGAAGTCGGGCTCGTTCCGGATCCTCTGCGGCATGGGCATGGAGTACGGGAAGCTGGTGGTAAACTGATCGGGTGAATCCCGTCATCGTCCGCCGCGTCACCGCGGCCGACGCCGAGGCCGTGCTGGCGCTGTGGCGCGTGGTGTTCCCGGTCTACGGCGACCTCGCGCACCCGCAGCGCGATCCCGCCGCCAGCCTGGCGCGGAAGCTCGCGTTCGGCGACGGGCTGTTCTGGCTGGCCGAGCGGGACGGCCGCGTGGTCGGGACCGCCATGGGCGGCTACGACGGCCACCGCGGCTGGCTGTACTCGGTGGGCGTTCACCCGGAGGCGCGCCGCGCCGGGGTGGGCGCCCGCCTGGTCGCCGAGGCCGAGCGGGCCCTGGCGGCGCTGGGCTGCCCCAAGGTGAACCTGCAGGTGTACGCCAGCAACGCCCCGGCGCAGGCGTTCTGGCGCAGCGTCGGCTACGCGCAGGACGAGGTGGTGGCGTTCGGGAAGCGGCTGTAGCGCGTCAGCCGGTCCGCGCCGCGGTCCGCCCGGATCCCCTCCCGCAGCCGAGCGCCCCCACCACCACGGCGGCCAGGTTGCGGCCCAGCACGCGCTCCATGATGGGCAGCATCCCCGGGCTGGTCAGGTTCCAGTCGGTGACCTGGCCGGCGATGACGTCGACCGCCGCCAGGCGCACGCCCTCGGCGCGGAAGGCCTCACCGATGGCGCCGGCCAGCCGCGCCTCGCCCAGCGTCAGGTCGCAAGCCAGGCAGGACGCGCCCTTGTCCATGTCGATGAGGAAGGTGCCCTCGACCGGCCGCTTCTTCACGTGGGCCAGCAACTGCCCGTCCACGAACCAGAGGCGCTTCTCGCCGTCGTGGACCTCGTCCAGGAAGTGCTGCAACAGGACCGGCCGGGCCAGGCCGCCGGACAGCGCCTCGATCTCGTGCCGTGCCCGGTCGCGCCCGGCGGGTGTGGACCAGTCGAGGAGCTGCACGCCGCGGCTCTGGGCGCCCCCGAGCGGCTTCAGGACGGTTCGACCCTCGGCTCGTCCGAAGGCGGCCAGGCACTCCCACGACGAGGACACGAGGGTGGGCGGCATGGCCCGCGCCAGCGCGGCCGGCCCGAGCTTGTCGCTGCAGCAGAGCAGGACCGCCGCCGGGTTCACCAGCTCCGGCCCGCCGCG
The DNA here is from genome assembly GCA_963736345.1 of uncultured Pseudomonadota bacterium. Lineage (GTDB taxonomy): Bacteria > Myxococcota > Myxococcia > Myxococcales > Anaeromyxobacteraceae > Anaeromyxobacter. The sequence goes on from CAVTOU010000023.1 coordinate 12,210, forward strand.
GCCGGCGCAGCACGCCAGCAGCTGCAGGTGCTCGAGGTAGCGGCGATCGACCGGCGGGTCGGTGCGGTACAACACCAGATCGAAGTCAAAGACCGCGGCGTCCTGCGGCGGATCGAGGGCCCACCCCGCCGATTCACGCCCTGCCGGCGCCGACCGCACCCGGCGGCAGCGGGCCAGGACGCGGCCCGCTTCGAAGCGGACGCCGGCGGGATCGCACCAGCTGGCGTCCTCGCCGCCGGCCAGCGCTTCCTGGACGAGCCGGAGGGTGGTGTCGCGAGGGTGATCCAGCGTCTCCCAGGCATCCGTCACCCACAGCGACCTCACGTCCAGGCTCCTCTCCCGCGCGTCTCGCGGTGGGGGGAGCGTACCACGCGGGGGGTGTCCCTCCAGGTGTGGGAGCGCGGAGCAGCTGCGGAGACAGCCATCGGAAGCCCGCGAAACCGCTTGGTGTTATGACGGAGCCATGCGCCGGACCTCCGGAACAGCGCGACGCCTGTTCGCCTCCTTCGCCCTGCTGGTCTCGGTGTTCGCGATCGGGTCCACGGTGATGTTGCTCCACGTCCGCCGGGTGCGCGCCGGCCTGGCGGAGATGCAGGAGCACGTCGAGGGCGTCCGTCTGGCGCTGGAGCTGGCCAGCGCCGTGCGCGACCAGTACGCGCACCAGGCCCACACCATCATCCTGGGGAACGAGAGCCACCTGCATTTCTACGATGCGGCGGAGAAGCGGGTCCAGGAGCTGACCGCACGGATCCGGGCCCGGGCCCGCTCCGCGGAGGAGCGCGGCTGGGTCGACGACATCGAGCGGGCCAGCGAGCAGCTCGATCAGCTGTTCCGCCGTCAGATCGTGCCGGCGGTGCTGAGGCACGACCAGACCCACGTGCAGGAGGAGCATGGCCAGGCGCAGATGCTGGTGTCGGCCATCCAGGACCGCGCCGATCTGCTGGTGAAGCGGTACGAGGAGTCGATCCGGGCCTACCAGGCCGAGGTCTCCTCGCTGCAGGCGGGGGCGTTCCGGTGGACGCTCTTCTTCGTGCTGGTCGCGCCGCTCCTGGCGGCGGCGGTGGGCGCGTACGTGTTCCGCTCGGTGGCGGGTCCGGTGGCGCGGCTCCACCAGGGGGCGGTCAGGCTGGCCCAGGGCGATCTCGACACCCGCATCCCGGTGGACCGCGACGACGAGCTGGGCGCGCTGGCGCGGCAGTTCAACGCCATGACCGCGGCGCTCAAGGAGCACCAGGAGCAGCTCATCCGCCAGGAGAAGCTGGCCGGGATCGGGCGGCTGGCGGCGGGGGTGGCGCACGAGATCAACAACCCGCTGGCGGTGATCCTCGGATACGCCCGGCTCCTCCGGAGGAAGGCCGACGCGACGGTGAAGCAGGACCTGCAGGTCATCGAGGACGAGACCCTCCGGGCCAAGCTCATCGTGGACGGCCTGCTCGATCTCTCCCGCCCCATCGAGCTCCACCCCGAACCGGTGGACCTGCGCGCCCTGGCCGACGAGGTGGTGGCGCGCCTGGCGGAGACCCGCGCCCTGGACCGGGTGGAGACGTCGGTGACCGGGGCCGGGCGCACCGGGGGTGACGCGCCCAAGCTGCGCCAGGTGCTGGTCAACCTGGTCAAGAACGCGGCCGAGGCGGCCGGCCCGGGTGGACGGGTCGAGATCGCGGTCGAGGAGGGGAGGGGCCGGGTGGGGATCTCCGTCTCGGACACCGGGCCCGGGCTCTCCGACGAGGTCCGCGCGCACCTCTTCGAGCCGTTCTACACCCGCAAGGACGGTGGGACCGGGCTGGGGCTGGCGGTGTCGAAGGGCATCGTGGAGGCGCACCGCGGGACGCTGCTGGCGGAGACGCTGCCGCGGGGCGGGGCGCGCTTCTCGGTGGTGCTGCCGGCGCTGGCGGAGGCGGCCTCGGCGAGGGGGTGAGCCACCGGCGCAGCCGCGGAGGTGACCGAGGTGGCGCGCCTGACCGGCGCCGGCGTGGCCAAGGCGCTGCTCGGGAAGGCGGTCCTCCCCGACGATCTCCCCTGGGTGACGGGCGCCATCGGCCTGCATGCTATGAACGGCATGGCCGAGCTCGTCACCGTGGCCAAGTACTGGAAGGAGTGGAAGGACCCGCGCTGGATCGTGCTGGTGCTCGACAACCGGGACCTGAACCAGGTCTCGTGGGAGCAGCGGGTCATGGGTACATGGAGTCGATCTTCAAGGGTGACCCCGAACACGGCGCGATGATCGTCCGCTCATGGAAGGACGCCATCGAGAGCTTCCTGCGGCACCGCAAGTCCTAGCAGGCCGTCTCGGGCTCCTCGACCTGCTCGGCGGTGTGGCTCGCGGGCGCATCCGGTTCGACCTCGGGCACGCCCGGGAATCCCGCGCCGGGGAGGTCCAGGCACAGGTCCTCGAGGATCCGGAGCAGCTCCGGGAGGTGCGAGGGATTCGAGAGCGCGTCGACGTCGTTCATGAGGGTGAGGCGCACCCGCTCGTCGTCGCCGGAGATCCCCAGGATGGGAATCGCCGCGCAGGCCGGATGGGACGCCACCCTCTCCGCGAACGCCTCGCCCCGCGCAGCATTCGCGCCCATGTCGAGCAGCACGACCGAGGGCCGGAACCCGCTCGCCAGCTCCCGCTCCACTTCCGCCGGCGTTCGCGCCAGCCGGATCTCGCTCGCGCCGGCGAGCAGCAGAGCCTGGTGGCCATTGGTCATGGGCATCGTCTCTCTCTCCTGCTGAGCGCTCGGACGCTCGGCCGTGGAGCTCCCCCGCACTCGAACTCTCGTCACCCGAGCACAGGACGGCAACCCCGCGACAGGGCGCTCGCGCGCGGGGCCGGAGCGGGCGGCCGAAGGCTCACCCGCTATGCGGAGGGTCGGGCCCGCGGCGAGGGGCCGCACCGCCGGTGAGGCAGTTGACCGAAGGTGAACGGCGGCGTCGAGCGGGTGGGAGACCTCCCGTCGCTCCTGGGCGAACCCGCCCGGCCTGGAGACGCGCTCAGGGCACGAGGTCGATCACGAAGTCGTCGGCCGCGCCGCGGGAGGTCACCGGGCCGGTGCCGAAGTCCACGGCGCCGGTGAACGCGCCGCCGACGCGCACGTGGTGGGAGCCGGCGTCGATGGCGACGCCGGTGCCACCGTGAGGAGGACCTGTCCGCCGTCGGGCGCGGGCGCGATGCCCAGGATGCGCTCGGTCCCGGCGCCGCCCAGCTGCCGCGCCCACGTCGCCGTCCCGCCGCCGACCAGGGAGACCTGGGGGAGACGAAGAAAGCCCCGGTCCCAGATGCCAGGCGGGACCGGGGCTTGGGCAGCGCGCGATACAGGATTCGAACCTGTGGCCTTCGGCTCCGGAGGCCGACGCTCTATCCAGCTGAGCTAATCGCGCTCGCGGGGGCGGTATGTAGTGCACACACCCGCGGAACGCAAGAAGGTTGGGGCGGGGAAGGGCGGCGGCGGCCCCGCAGCCGGCGAGTGCGGCGCAAGGCCCCGGGGCCCCCTGGACCCCGCCTCCGGACTTCACGATCCGTGGGAGAAGCCGACCTGTGGGCGTGGGTTTCCGGGGCGTCCCCTCCCCGAGGGACCCGATTCTTGACCCTGGGCGGCGCGGGCTGCTACGAATGAGTGGTTCCAGGCGGTTATTCAGGCGCGCCGCCACCGAGGGGCGAATGGCTATCCGGGCTATCGCAGTAGAGGACGACGAGGCGGTCGCGAAGCTCATCGCCCAGGTCCTCACGTCCTACGGCGTCGAGGTGTGCGGGACCGCCGCCACCGGCGAGGATGGTGTCGCGCTGGCTCGCCGCGAGCGGCCCGACATCGCCCTGGTCGATCTGGGCCTTCCCAAGATGAGCGGCGAGGACGTCATCGCCACCATCCGCCAGGAGCTGCCCAAGACCGCCTGCATCGCCCTGACCGCGGTCGACATCCCGGCGCGCGTGCTGGCGGCGATGCGGGCCGGCGCCTCGGGCTACATCCTGAAGCCGTTCCACGCGGCCGATCTCACCAAGGCCGTCGAGGACGTGCTCTCGGGCGAGGCAGCGCCCATCAGCCCGCGGGCGGCCAAGGTGCTGCTCGCCGAGCTGCGCGGGGATCCGCCCGACCAGAAGGCCAAGGACGGCCCGGCCCTCTCCAAGCGCGAGCTCGAGGTGCTGCAGCTCCTGGTGCACGGCCACACCTACGCCGACGTCGCCCAGGCGCTCGGCATCGCCGAGGGCACCGTCCAGACGTACGTGAAGCGCATCTACGAGAAGATGGACGTGTCGACCAAGGCCGAGGCGGCGCTCCTGGCAGTCGCCCGCGGCCTCGTGAAGCCGTAGCCCCAGTCTCCCGGGCGCTCGAGCCGTTCCGCCCTTAAGGGTAGGAGTGGTTCTATACCCACCGGACGCCACATGAGGGACGTCCTGGGCCCGGCGCTCCTTGACTTCAGGGGGTCCACCCCTATAATGAGGCCCCTTTTTCGGCCCGAGATGTAGTTTAAATGCGCGTCAACATTGACGAAATCAAAGAGGCTGGCCTCAGCCGATCCTGGGACGTGCCCCGCGAGGTGGCCGACGAGATCGTCGCCGGCGACCAGGCGGGATACCGGGCTCGCGGCCCGGTCCACCTCGAGGCGTACCTCGAGAAGATCGAGCGGCGCGTCCGGGTCGACGCGCACGGCAAGGCCGAGCTGACGGTTCCATGCGGACGTTGCCTCACCCCGGTGGCGATCGATCTGCCGGTCGACTTCGAGCTGACGCTCGTGCCAGACGACGAGTACGACGACCGAGCGCGCGCCCAGCACGAGGACCACCCGGGGCCGGCGGGGAGCTTCGATCCCCGCGACGCGGAGGAGGAGGTCTATCGCGGCAAGGTCATCGACCTCGATCCGCTGCTGCGCGAGCAGCTGCTCCTCTCGCTGCCGACCTATCCGGTGTGCCGCGAGGACTGCAAGGGGCTGTGTCCGGTGTGCGGCGTCAACCTCAACGAGCGGGAGTGCGGCTGCGACCGGCACGTTCCCGACCCGCGCTGGGCGGGGCTCAAGAACCTCAAGCTGCAGTAGAGTGACCGGCCGTTTCCGGCCGACCGACAAGGAGTGCGTCGTGGGTGTTCCCAAGAAGAGAACGAGCAGCATGCGCCGCAATCGGCGTCGTGCCGCGAACTTCAAGCTCAAGCCCGTCAACGTGGTGAAGTGCCCGAAGTGCAAGGAGCCGGTGCTGTCTCATCGCGCCTGCCCCTCGTGCGGCACGTACAAGGGCGAGCAGATCACCGAGGCCACCTAAGGGCGCTTCGCCTCGATGCCCGAGACGATCGCGCCCGTGGCCGTGGATGCCATGGGGGGCGACAACGCCCCCGGCGCGGTCGTACAGGGGTCCATTAACGCAGCGCGTAAGGGGATCCCGGTCGTCCTGGTGGGCGAGGAGGCGGTGGTGCGAGCCCAGCTGGCTCGCCTGCGCGCGAGCCCATCCCTTCCCATCGAGGTCCGGCACGCGTCCGAGGTGGTCGAGATGCACGACCACCCCGGCCAGGCCATGCGCCGGAAGAAGGACAACTCCATCCGCGTCTGCTTCGAGCTGGTGAAGTCGGGCCAGGCCTCGGCCATGGTCTCGGCCGGAAACTCGGGCGCGGTCATGGCCGGCGCCATCTTCGTGCTGGGCCGGCCGCCGGGGGTGGAGCGGCCGGCCATCATCTCCGCCCTGCCGGCGCCCCGCGGCAACCCCATCCTCCTGGACATGGGCGCGGTGGTGGACTGCAAGCCCATCCACCTGGTGCAGTTCGCGCTCATGGGCGAGGTCTACGCCCGGCGCGTCATCGGCGTGGCCCGTCCCCGGGTGGCCATCCTGGCCAACGGTGAGGAGGAGTCCAAGGGGACCGAGCTGACCCGCACCGCCGCCGCGGCGCTGCGGCGTTCGCGCATCGACTTCGTCGGCTACTGCGAGGGGCGCGATCTCCTCACCGGCGACTACGATGTGATCGCCACCGACGGCTTCACCGGCAACGTGGCCCTCAAGACCATGGAGGGCACCGCCCGCGTGGTGGGCGACTACCTGAAGGCCGCCCTGCGCGGCTCGCCGCTGGCCATGGTGGGCGGACTGCTGGCGCGGTCGGCGCTGGCCCGCATCAAGCGGCGCATCGACTGGCGGGAGGTGGGCGGCGCGCCGCTGGTGGGCGTGTCGGGCGTGGGCTTCATCAGCCACGGCCGCTCCGACGAGCTGGCCATCGAGAACGCCGTCCGGCGCGCGCACGACGCCGCCGGCACGCACTTCACCGACGAGATCGCCGCGGCGGTCGCCCCTGCGGCGGCGCTGCTGGCGGATGCCGAGGGAGCTGCCCCGGCGGTGGACCCGTCACGCCCGCGCGACAACGCGCAGGCGGACGCCTGACCCGAGAGAGAGGACGACGAACGAAATGCGATCCTTCATCGCCGGAACCGGCTCCTACGCGCCCGACAAGATCCTGACCAACGCCGATCTGGAGAAGATGGTCCAGACATCCGATCAGTGGATCGTCGAGCGGACGGGGATCCGCGAGCGGCACATCGCCGCGCCGGAGCAGGCCACCAGCGATCTCGCTTACGAGGCCGCCCGGCGGGCGCTGGCCGACGCCGAGCTGGCGCCGGAGGACGTGGAGATGATCGTCATGGGGACGATCACCCCCGACTACCCGTTCCCCTCGGCGGCGGTGCTGCTGCAGGCGCGGCTCGGCAACAAGAAGGCCTTCGCCTTCGACGTCTCGGCCGCCTGCGCCGGGTCGATCTACGCCCTCTCCATCGCCGACCGGTACATCGTCAGCGGCGCGGTCAAGAACGCGCTGGTGCTGGGGGCCGAGGCGCTGACCCGCATCACCGACTGGCAGGATCGCAACACCTGCATCCTCTTCGGCGACGGCGCCGGGGCCATGGTCCTCCGCCCCACGGATGACCCGCGCCGCGGGGTGAGCTCCATCCACCTCCACGCCGATGGCTCGATGGCGCCGCTGCTCTACCAGCCCGGCGGCGGCTCGCGCGATCCCATCTCGGAGAAGGTGGTCCGGGAGCGGAGCCACTTCGTGAAGATGAACGGCCGCGAGGTGTTCAAGGTGGCGGTGCGCGCCCTGGAGGAATCGAGCCGGAACGTGCTCGCCGCCGAGAAGCTCACGCCGGGCGACGTCACCCGGGTCATCGCCCACCAGGCCAACAAGCGGATCCTGGACGCGACCCTGAGCCGCCTGGCCATCCCCCCCGAGCGCTGCTGGATGAACCTCGAGAAGTACGGCAACACCTCGTCGGCCAGCCTCCCCACCACGCTGGACGAGGCCAACCGGGCCGGGTGGCTCGAGCGCGGCGACATCATCCTGATGATGGCCATCGGCGGCGGCATGGCCTGGGGCGCGGGCGTGGTCCGCTGGTGACCGCGCCGAACGGAGACGACCGGATGGCCAAGCTCGCATTCATCTTCCCCGGCCAGGGCTCGCAGTCGGTGGGCATGGGCAAGGACCTGTGCCAGGGTTTCGCCGAGGCGCGGGCCGTGTTCGAGGCGGTGGACGGCGCCATGGGCGAGAAGCTCTCCACCCTGTGCTTCGAGGGGCCGGAGGAGCAGCAGAAGCTCACCGCCAACACCCAGCCCTGCATCCTGACCGTCTCGGCCGCGGCCGCGGCGGTGCTGGCCCGCCAGGGCGTGAAGCCCGACCTGGTGGCCGGGCACTCGCTGGGCGAGTACTCGGCGCTGGTGGCGGCCGGCGCCTGCAGCGCCCCCGAGGCGGCCCGGGCGGTGCGTGCCCGCGGCACCTTCATGCAGGAGGCGGTGCCGGCCGGGCAAGGCGCCATGAGCGCGGTGCTGGGGCTGGCCCCGGCGCAGGTGAAGGAGATCTGCGCGGCGGTGGCGGCGGAGACCGGGCAGGTGGTCTCGCCCGCCAACTTCAACGAGCCGGCGCAGACGGTCATCGCCGGGGCCGCCGGGGCGGTGGAGACGGCCGGGGTCCGGCTCAAGGCGGCCGGGGCCAAGCGCGTGCTGCCGCTCCCGGTGTCCGCCCCCTTCCACTCGGCCCTGATGGCCCCGGTGAAGGCCCGGCTCGAGCCGGTGCTGCGGGGGATGGTCTGGAAGGCCCCGGCCTGCCCGGTGGTGACCAATGTCGAGGCCCGGCCCAACGTCGATCCGGCCCGGATCGTCCCCCTCCTGGTGGAGCAGGTGACCTCGCCGGTGCGCTGGATCGAGTGCGTCGAGGAGCTGGTCCGCCAGGGCGTGACGCGGATGGTCGAGGTCGGGCCCAGGAACGTCCTCTCCGGGCTCGTCCGCCGCATCGACAAGAGCGTCGAGGTGTGGAACGTGGAGGACCGGGCTTCCCTGGAGAAAACCCTGGCTGCCCTGAGGAGCTAGACCGCATGTTCGATTTCAAGGGCAAGATCGCGCTGGTGACGGGCGCTTCGCGCGGCATCGGGCGTGCGGTGGCCGTCACCCTGGCCCGCGGCGGGGCCAGCGTGGCCATGAACTACGCCGGCAACGAGGCGGCCGCGGCCGAGGCGCTGGAGCTGGTGCGGAGCGCGGGCGCCCCCGGGCCAAACTCTTCCGCTTCGACGTCTCCGATCCCGCCGCCTGCAACGCCGCGGTCGAGGCGGTGATCGGCGAGTGGGGCGGGCTCCACGTGCTGGTCAACAACGCCGGCATCTCCAAGGATCAGACCATCGCCCTCTTCAAGGACGACGACTGGAACCGGCACCTCCAGGTCAACCTGACCGGCACCTTCAACCTCATCCGTGCGGTCTCCCGGCCCATGATGAAGCAGAAGGGCGGCGTGATCGTGAACCTGACCTCGGTGGTGGGCGAGATGGGGAACCGCGGCCAGGCGGCCTACGCCGCCAGCAAGGCCGGGATCATCGGGCTCACCAAGTCGGTGGCGCGGGACCTGGCCTCTCGCGGCATCCGCGTCAACGCGGTGGCGCCCGGGTACGTGGACACGGACATGACCCAGGCGCTCCCCGAGGCGGCCCGGGCCAAGCTCCAGGAGATGATCCCGCTCGCGCGGATCGGCTCGGCGCAGGACGTGGCCGACGCCGTCGCCTTCCTCGCGAGCGAGCAGGCGTCGTACGTGACCGGCGAGGTCCTGCGGGTCAACGGCGGGATGTACATGTAGCCGCAGAACCACTGCGGCCGAACCACGAACGGAGGAGCAATGTCGGCAACCATCGAGCAGAAGGTGAAGAACATCATCGCGGACCAGCTGGGCGTGGGCGAGGAGGAGATCAAGCCCACCTCGAGCTTCATCGAGGATCTGGGCGCCGACTCCCTCGACATCGTCGAGCTGGTGATGGCCATGGAGGAGGAGTTCGAGGTCGAGATCCCCGACGAGGAGGCCGAGAACATCAAGACCGTGCAGGACGCGGTCAACTACATCACCACCCACAAGAAGTGACGGGTCTCTCGGGGCTGAGCCCCGAGCCCGTCGACCAGCCCGGGCCCACGCCCGGCCTCGCCGTCGGTCGGGCTCGGGCTCGGGCGCGGGCGCGTGTACCGGCCGCGCGGTCTGATCGCGCCGATCGTCGTATTCGCTATGGGTGAACTGGGGCAGCCGGAACGAGGTGAGCGCTGATGAGCAGGCGTCGCGTGGTGGTGACCGGGCTGGGGCTGGTGTCGCCGGTCGGCAACGGCGTCGAAGAGTCCTGGAGCGCGCTGCTGGCGGGCAAGAGCGGGATCGGGCCGATCACCCAGTTCGACGCGTCCACCTTCCCCACCCGCATCGCGGGCGAGGTGAAGGGCTTCGACCCCGAGAAGTACCTGGACCGCAAGGAGGTCCGCCGCAACGACCGGTTCATCCACCTGGCCATGGCCGCCGCCGACCAGGCCTTCCGGGATTCGGGCCTGGACATGGCCCGGGAGAACCCGGAGCGGGTGGGCGCCATCGTCGGCTCGGGCCTGGGCGGCCTGGCCACCATCGAGGACACGCACCAGACGTTCATGGAGCGGGGCGTCCGCAAGATCAGCCCGTTCTTCGTGCCTAGCCTGATCGTGAACCTGGCGCCGGGGCAGATCACGATCCGCTACGGCATGAAGGGGCCCAGCTTCTCGCCGGTGTCTGCCTGCGCCACCGGCAACCACTCCATCGGCGAGGCCATGCTCTACATCGAGCGCGGCACTGCCGACGTGATGGTGGCGGGGGGCGCGGAGGCCACCATCACGCCGCTGGGCATCGGCGGCTTCTGCGCCGCGCGGGCCCTCTCCGAGCGCAACGATGCGCCCGAGAAGGCCAGCCGCCCCTTCGACAAGGGGCGGGACGGGTTCGTGCCGGGCGAGGGTTCGGGCATCCTGATCCTGGAGGAGTACGAGCACGCGCGGCGGCGCGGTGCGCGCATCTACGCCGAGCTGGTCGGCTACGGGGCCACCAGCGACGCCTACCACGTCACCTCGCCCGCCCCCGAGGGCGAGGGGGGCCAGCGGGCCATGCGCATGGCCATGCAGGACGCCGGGATGGCGCCCGAGGCGATCGGCTACGTCAACGCCCACGGGACCTCGACGCCGGCCGGCGACGTGGCCGAGTGCCAGGCCATCGCCAAGGTCTTCGGCGAGCACGCCCGGAAGGGGCTGATGATCTCCTCGACCAAGTCGATGGTCGGCCACCTGCTGGGCGGCGCCGGCGGTGCCGAGGCGGTGGTGACGGCCCTGTCGCTGGCCCGCGGGGTGCTCCACCCGACCATCAACGTCGAGGAGCAGGATCCCGAGTGTCCCCTGGACGTGATCCCCAACCAGGCGCGGGAGGTCCAGGTACACGCCGCCATGAGCAACTCGTTCGGGTTCGGCGGGACCAACGCGGTGCTGCTCTTCAAGAAGGTGTAGGCTCGGTGGCCATGAAGCTCATCGTCGGGTCCGACCACGCCGGCATCGCGCTGCGGGGGGAGGCGGCGCGGGCCGCAGCCGAGGTCGGGTTCGAGGTGGAGGACGTTGCCGTCCGGGTGCAGAAGATCCACGACCTGGAGCGCTGAAACCATTCTTGCTGGGGGGCCGGGTGAAGCTCGGCCCCCCAGGCATCGATTGCTCGGGCTTCGCCCTCGCCCCGTCGGCAGGCGAAGCCCGCCTCCTCCATCGCTCGCTGCGGGGCAGGCTCATCCGCCTGCCCCTGCGCTCGCACGGCTCGTTGCCGCCCTGTGGCCGGCGCGGTATGAACGGCTTCCCGGAAAGGAGGTCGTTCCCATGATGCCCAAGCAGCCCCTGGCCGAGTCCGATCCCCAGATCGCGCGCCTCCTTCGCGAGGAGACCCGCCGCCAGGCCGAGGGGCTGGAGCTCATCGCCAGCGAGAACTTCGTCTCGCCGGCGGTGCTGGAGGCGGTGGGATCGACCCTCACCAACAAGTACGCCGAAGGATACCCCGGCAAGCGCTACTACGGCGGCTGCGAGGTCGTCGATCAGGTCGAGCAGCTGGCCATCGACCGGGCCAGGGAACTGTTCGGCGCCGAGCACGCCAACGTCCAGCCGCACTCCGGATCGCAGGCCAACATGGCGGCCTACTTTGCGCTCGCCCAGCCGGGCGACACGTTGCTGGCCATGAGCCTCAACTTCGGCGGGCACCTGACGCACGGCTCGAAGGTCAACTTCTCCGGCAAGCTCTTCCAGATCGTTCCCTACGGCCTGCGCCAGGCGGACGAGACCATCGACATGGACGAGGTGGCGCGGCTGGCCCGGGAGCACAAGCCCCGCATCGTGGTGGTGGGGGCCAGCGCCTACCCGCGCGTGCTGAACTTCGACCGCTTCGGCGAGATCGCCCGCGAGGTGGGCGCGGCCATGGTGGTGGACATGGCCCACATCGCCGGCCTGGTGGCGGCGGGGCTGCACCCCTCGCCGGTCCCGCACGCCGAGATCGTCACCACCACCACCCACAAGACGCTGCGCGGGCCGCGCGGCGGCCTGATCCTGTGCCGCGAGGCGCACGCCAAGACGCTCAACTCCCAGATCTTCCCCGGCATCCAGGGCGGTCCGCTCGAGCACGTCATCGCCGGGAAGGCGGTGGCGCTGGGCGAGGCGCTCCGGCCCGAGTTCCAGGAGTACCAGCGCCACATCCTCGAGAACGCCCAGGTGCTGGCCGAGGGGCTCAAGTCGGCCGGGCTGCGCCTGGTCTCGGGGGGCACCGACAACCACCTCATGCTGGTGGACCTGCGCCCCAAGAAGATCAGCGGCAAGGCCGCCGAGGAGGCGCTGGGCAAGGCCGGCATCACCGTCAACAAGAACATGATCCCATGGGACCCGGAGAAGCCCACCGTCACCTCGGGCATCCGGATCGGCACGCCCGCCATCACCACCCGCGGCATGGGGACCCGCGAGATGACGATGATCGCCACCCTCATCGGCCGGGTGCTGGACGCGCCCGACGAAGAGGCCCTCCTGTCCCGGGTGCGCGGCGAGGTCCGGGACCTGTGCGCGCACTTCCCGATGTACACGGACCGACAGTAAGGCATGCGCTGCCCCTTCTGCGGACACCTCGAGGACCGCGTGGTCGACTCCCGCGAGGCGCAGGAGGGTCAGGTCACCCGCCGGCGCCGCGAGTGCCTGGGCTGCAAGGGCCGCTTCACCACCTACGAGCGGATCGAGGAGGTCCTGCCGCAGGTGGTGAAGAAGGACGGGCGCCGCGAGGCCTTCGACCGGCGCAAGATCGTCGAGGGCGTGGTCACCGCCTGCGAGAAGCGGCCGGTCTCGGCCGAGCAGATCGAGGCGCTGGTGGCGGGCGTGGAGCGGGAGCTGACCGACCTGGGCGAGCGCGAGATCCCCACCGCCGCCATCGGCGAGTCGGTGATGCGCCGGCTGCGCAGCCTGGACGAGGTCGCCTACGTGCGCTTCGCCTCGGTCTACCGGGCCTTCCGCGACGTGGGCGAGTTCATGGCCGAGCTGGAGCGCCTGGCGCGCAAGAACAGCATCGGGGGCGGGGGAGAGCCTCCCCCATGACCGGGCTGGCCGGGCCGCCCGGGGCCGAGGACTTCATGCGCCAGGCCCTGGCGGCGGCCCGGCGCGGGCTGGGCCGCACCAGCCCCAACCCGGCCGTGGGGGCGGTGGTGGTGCAGGGTGGGCGGATCGTCGGGCGCGGCCATCACGCCCGCGCCGGCGGTCCCCATGCCGAGGTGGTGGCGCTGCGGGTCGCCGGCGCGCGGGCGCGGGGCGCCGACCTCTACACCACCCTCGAGCCCTGCAATCACTTCGGCCGGACCCCACCCTGCTCGCTGGCCATCCTGGAGGCGGGCATCCGGCGGGTGGTGGTCGGCTCGCGCGATCCCAACCCGCTGGTCCGCGGCCGCGGCATGGCCCGCCTCCGGCGCGCGGGCGTGGAGGTGGTGCGCGGGGTGCTCGACGAGGAGTGCCAGCACCTCAACGCCCCCTGGTTCACCTTCATCACCGAGGGGCGGCCGCACGTGACCCTCAAGGCGGCGGTCACCCTGGACGGCAAGATCGCCACCCGCGACGGCGACGCGCGCTGGGTGAGTGGCCCCGAGGCGCGCGCCTGGGTTCACCGCAAGCGCGATCAGGTGGACGCGGTGCTGGTCGGGGCGGGCACCGCCCGGGCCGACGACCCGGCCCTGACGGCGCGCCTGCCCGGCGGGCGCGGGCGCGATCCGATCCGGGTGGTGCTCGACACCGACCTCCGGCTGCCGCCGCGCCTGCGCCTCTTCCGGCAGTGCTCGCCGGCGCCCACCCTGGTCGCCCACGCGTCCCTGCGCCGGCGGCGGCTGGGGCCGGGGGCGGAGCTGGTCCGGTGCCGGCGCGGGCCGGGCGGTGTCGACCTCCGCGACCTCCTCGCCAAGCTGGCGGCGCGCGGGATCACGCACCTGCTGGTGGAGGGCGGCGCCGCCGTTCACGCGCGGTTCCTGGCGGAGGGGTTGGTCGACGAGGTGGCGATCTTCGTGGCCCCCAAGATCCTGGGCGGGGACGGGCTCTCCCTGGCGCGCGGCCGCGGCCCGGCCCGCATGGCCGAGGCGCTCCGCCTGGAACGGGTCCGCGTGGAGCGCGTCGGGGACGACGTCCTCGTCACCGGCCGCGTGCCGCACCGCGGCCGGGTCCGGTTGGCGAAAGCCCGGGGTCAGGGCTAGGATCCCGCGACCATGTTCACTGGGTTGATCTCCGACGTGGGGGTGGTCGAGCGCATCGCGCCGCGGCAGGGCGGCGCGCGCCTCACCCTGCGCCCGGGGCGGCTCGCGGCCGACGGCCTGGCGCCGGGCGAGAGCGTGGCCTGCTCGGGAGCGTGCCTGTCGGTCGTGGAGAGCGGGGGCGGGCTGGTCTCGTTCGAGGCGGTGCCCGAGACCCTCTCCCGGACCACCCTGGGCGGCTGGCGCGCCGGCACGCGCGTGAATCTGGAACGGTCGGTGGCCATGGGCGAGCGCCTCGGCGGCCACCTGGTCCAGGGCCACGTCGACGCGGTGGGCGAGGTGCTGCGCCGGGTGGCCGAGGGTCAGGGCGCGCGCCTCACCATCTCCCTCCCGTCGGCCATCGGGCCGCTGGTGGCGGAGAAGGGCTCGGTGGCGGTGGACGGCGTATCGCTGACCGTGGCCGGCGTGACCCGCGATCGCTTCGAGGTGGCGCTCATCCCGGACACGCTGGCGCGCACCACCCTGGGCGACGTCGAGGTCGGGGCCCGGGTGAATCTCGAGGCCGACCTGGTGGCCCGCTACCTGGCGCGGCTCTTCGCCTGGATGGGCGGCTCCGGCGCGGGGCCCTCGGGTGCGGACCTCCGCCGCTGGGGCTACGGCGAGGAGGGTGCGCCGTGAGCGAGCGTCCCGACCAGTCCCCGGTGGAGCGGGTGGAGAGGGCGCTCTCCGCCATCCGCGCCGGCAAGATGGTCATCCTCACGGACGACGAGGGGCGCGAGAACGAGGGCGACCTGTGCCTGGCCGCCGAGAAGGTCACGCCCGCGGCCATCAGCTTCATGGCCTCGCTCGGCCGTGGGCTCATCTGCCTCTCCCTGACCGAGGAGAAGGTGCGGGCGCTCCGGCTGCCGCTGATGGTCGACGAGACCTCCAACACCTCCACCTACGGCACCGCCTTCACGGTCTCCATCGAGGCCCGGAAGGGCGTCACCACCGGCATCAGCGCCAAGGACCGGGCCCAGACCATCCTGACCGCCGTGCGCGACGACTGCCGGCCGGAGGACCTGGCCCGCCCCGGGCACGTCTTTCCGCTGCGCGCCCGCGAGGGTGGGGTGCTGGTGCGCGCCGGGCAGACCGAGGGCTCGGTGGACCTGGCCCGCCTGGCCGGTCTGACGCCGGCGGGAGTCATCTGCGAGGTGATGAACGAGGACGGCACCATGGCCCGCCGGCCCGAGCTGGAGAAGCTGGCGGCAGCCCACGGCCTGTGCATCGTCTCGGTGGCCGACCTCATCGGCTACCGCATGCTCAAGGACACGCTGGTGCGGCGCGCGGCCGAGGCCCCGCTCCCCACCGCGTACGGCAAGTTCCGGGCGGTGGCCTACGAGAACGACGTCGATGCCTTCCAGCACGTGGCCCTGGTGAAGGGCCGCTGGCGCGAGGGCGAGCCGGTGCTGGTCCGAGTTCACTCGAAGTGCCTGACGGGCGACGTGTTCTCGAGCGAGCGGTGCGATTGCGGCCCGCAGCTCCATGCCGCCCTGGCCCAGATCGAGCGCGCCGGCAAGGGCGTGCTACTCTACCTGGACCAGGAAGGGCGCGGCATCGGGCTGGCCAACAAGCTCAAGGCGTACAACCTGCAGGATCAGGGGTACGACACGCTGGAGGCGAACATCCGCCTGGGCTTCAAGCCCGACCTGCGCGACTACGGGATCGGCGCCCAGATCCTGCGCGATCTGGGGGTGCGGCGCATGCGGCTGCTCACCAACAACCCCAAGAAGATCGTCGGGCTGGAGGGATACGGGCTCGAGGTGGTCGAGCGCGTGCCCATCGAGATGCCGCCCACCCGCCGCAACCGCGACTACCTCGCCACCAAGCGCGATCGCATGGGCCACCTCCTGACGCTGGTGCCGGGGCGGCGGGCGACGCGCGCGGTGCAGGCGGTGGAGGGGCGGGGCCGCAAGGTGCGCGACGCCGGCCCCGCCGCGCCGGCTCGCAAGGTCGCCGGGCGCCGCGTCACGCGAAGAAAGGGAAGGGAGGGACGATGAACCTCTACGAGGGCACGCTGATCGGGACGGGGCTCAAGGCGGCCCTGGTCGTCTCGCGCTTCAACTCGCTCGTCACCGGTCAGCTGGAGGCCGGCGCCCTGGACGCGCTCCGCCGTCACGGGCTCAAGGATTCCGACCTGGACGTCTTCCGCTGCCCCGGCACCTTCGAGCTGCCGGCGCTCCTCTCCCGGGTGGCGGGCAGCGGCCGCTACGACCTGGTGGTGGCCCTGGGGGCGGTGATCCGCGGCGGCACCCCGCACTTCGACTACGTGGCCGCAGAGGCCACCAAGGGGGTGGCGCACGTCTCGCTCCAGGCGCCCTGCGCGGTGGGCATGGGGATCCTCACCTGTGACACGCTGGAGCAGGCGCTGGAGCGGGCCGGGGTCAAGGCCGGGAACAAGGGGGCCGAGGCGGCGGTGGCCGCCATCGAGCAGGCCAACGTGCTGCGCGAGGCCGCTCGCCTGCCGGCGCGGCGGACGGAGTGACGGTGAGCTCCCGGCGGACACGGGCCCGCGAGCGCGCCCTGCAGGCGCTCTACCAGATCGACGTGGCGGCCGAGGGCATCGACGAGGCGCTGGCGGCGTTCTGGAAGAGCTTCGAGCCCGTCGAGCGGGAGGTGCGCGAGCTGGCCGAGGCGCTGGTGCGGGGCGTGGCCGAGCACCGGCGCTCGGTCGACGACGCCATCGAGGAGGCCTCCAGCAACTGGCGGCTGGATCGGATGGCCCGGGTCGATCGCAACGTGCTCCGGCTGGCCGTCTACGAGCTCCTGCAGACCGACGTGCCGGTGAAGGTGGTCATCAACGAGGCCATCGAGCTGGGGAAGAAATTCGGGTCGGAGAGCTCCGGGGCGTTCGTGAACGGGGTGCTCGACAAGGTGGCCGCCGGGCTGACCCCGGAGCGGCGGGGCGTCTGACGATCGTGGTATGACTCAGGCACGGGCTCGTGCACGGGATCGCGAAAGGAAGGCCGTGGCGCTCAAGATCGAGGTGGCAGAGCTGGGGCTCGCGGCGATCGACGCCCTGGACGTGGATGCGCTGGCGGTCTTCGTGGGGTCGGAGCGGCCGCTGCAGGGCTTCGCCGGCTACGCCGACTGGCGCATGTGCGGAGCCATCTCGCGTGCCATCCGCAACGGCTTCTTCGTGGGGAAGGCCGACGAGGCGCTGCTCCTGCCATCCGGCGGGCGGGTCCGGGCCGGGCGGATCTTCTGCTTCGGCCTGCCGGCGGAGATCCCGCTCCAGCCGGACGGCTTCCTGCGCGCCGCCCGGCAGGCCTGCGAGGCCATGGCGCGCGCCGGCAGCGACGCCTTCGCCACCTCCATGCCCCCCTTCGCCGGCGAGCTGGCCCTGGCGGCCCGCCTGTGGATGGAGGCCAGCCTGGTCCGCCCGGTGAGGCGCCAGGTGCTGCTGGGCGAGGCGCGTGCGCTGCAGCGAGAGCTCTCCGCCGCCCGCGCCGAGCGGGGGGCGGACGTGGAGGTGGTGGTGCCGCCCTCGCGCGTGGAGATGCCGCCGCGGGCCCGCGCCTTGCCGCACGTGGGGGCCGTGATACGCTGACGCGGGCCCTTCCGCCCGTTCATGGCCGAGCGATCCCAGAAGGCGACCAGCGACTTCGTCTCCGAGGCCCAGGAGAACATCGACGCCCTGGGACGGGACCTGCTCCGGCTGGATCGGGGCGGCGAGGACCCGGACCCGGACCTCCTCAACGCCGTCTTCCGGGCCGCGCACACGCTCAAGGGGCTCTCCTCGATGTTCGGGGTGGAGCGGATGGCGCGCCTGGCCCACGCCCTCGAGGACATG
This sequence comes from uncultured Pseudomonadota bacterium, assembly GCA_963736345.1. Taxonomy (GTDB): domain Bacteria; phylum Myxococcota; class Myxococcia; order Myxococcales; family Anaeromyxobacteraceae; genus Anaeromyxobacter. The sequence continues at coordinate 30,031 of CAVTOU010000023.1, forward strand.
CTCGAGGACCTGCGCATGGGCCGGCAGCCGCTCGATCGGCCCGCGGTGGATCTGCTGCTCGAGGCGCCCGAGATCTTCTCGCGCATCATCGCCGAGGAGTCGGAAGGTCGGGCGCCGGAGACCGCCGAGGTGGCGACCCGCCTGGCGGAGCGGCTCCGGTCGAGAAGGCCGGGGGCGGCCGCGCCCGGCGACGACCCGCTCGACGCCCTGGCGCTCCCACCGGGCGTGCGCACGGTGCTGACCGAGTACGAGGAGCACCGCCTCCGATCCAGCGCGCAGAAGGGGATCCCGCTCCTGCGGGTGAAGGTGTCCTTTCCGCTGCAGACGTTCGACACCGACCTGGCCGAGCTCTCCGGCCGGCTCAAGAAGCACGGCGAGGTGGTCTCGACCCTCCCCGCCTCGGATGCGCGGGACCCGCAGGCCATCGCCTTCGAGCTGCTCTACGCCTCGCGCGAGCCGGCCGCGACCATCGCGCGCGAGGCCGGTCCCGGGGCCGCCCTGGAGCCGGTGGCGCTCCGGCCCGGGAGCGCCGTGGCCCCGCCGGCGGCCGCCCCGCTCGCCGCCGGGATGTCCCCGGCGGCGGGGTCCGCCCCGGCTCTCCCCGAGCCGGGGTCGGGCGATACCGTCTCGCTCCGCTCGGCCTCCCAGTCGGTCCGGGTGGACATTCACAAGCTCGACGGGCTCATGAACGTGGTGGGCGAGCTGGTGCTGATCCGGTCCTCGCTGGGCGCCCAGGCCGAGCGCCTGAAGGGGGAGGGCGGCGATCCGGCGCTGGCCGGCGAGCTGCAGCACCTCTCCCGATCGCTGGAGCGCAAGCTGTCCGAGCTGCAGGCCGGGATCCTCGAGGTGCGGATGGTCCCCCTCGAGCAGGTGTTCGACAAGCTGGCGCGCATGGTCCGCAAGCTGGCCCGCGAGGTGGGCAAGGAGATCGACTTCGTGGTCTCGGGCGGAGACGTGGAGCTCGACAAGCTCATCGTGGAGGAGCTGTCGGACCCGCTCATGCACCTCATCCGCAACTCCATCGATCACGGCATCGAGGCCCCCGGGGTGCGGAAGCGGGCCGGCAAGCCGGAGGTGGGGCGGGTGCGGCTGGCGGCCGCGCAGCGCGGCAACCACGTGCAGATCGTGGTCGAGGACGATGGAGCCGGGCTGGACGAGGAACGGATCCGGCAGGTGGCGGTGCAGCGCGGGCTGGCCACCGCCGAGGCGCTGGCAGACCTCTCCCGCCGCGAGATCCTGAACCTGGTGTTCACGCCCGGGTTCTCCACCGCCCGCAAGGTGACCGCCCTTTCCGGCCGCGGGGTGGGCCTGGACGTGGTCAAGACCAACATCGCCGAGCTCTCCGGGATCATCGACCTCTCCACCACCCGCGGGCTGGGCACCCGCTTCGAGATCACGCTGCCGGTGACCCTGGCCATCCTGCGGGCCCTGGTGGTCTCGGTGGCCGGCCGGATCTACGCCATCCCGCTCAACAGCGTGCTCGAGATCCTGGAGGTCGGCGAGGAGGAGCTCCGGACGCTCTCCACCCGCGAGGTCATCTCGTTGCGAGGATCGACGCTCCCCATCCTGCGCCTGGGGCGCTTCTTCCACGTGGGCGGCGGGCCCGCGCCGGCGCGGTTCTTCGTGGTGGTGGTGGGCCTGGCACAGGAGCGGCTGGGCGTGGCCGTCGACGAGCTGGTGGGCCAGCAGGACATCGTGGTGAAGCCACTGGGGCGCGCGCTCTCGACCGTCCGCGGCATCGCCGGGGCCACCGACCTGGGCAACCGGCGGACGGTGCTGGTGCTGGACGTGGGGGCGATCATCGAGGAGGTGATCGCGCCGGAGGGTTTGAGCGGGGCGAAGCAGGAGGAGTAGGTCACCGCCTCACCCGAACCCGGTCCGGGCACGGGGACGGGCTGACAGTGTGGTCTGGTACCCTTTGGAGCCGATGTACCTCTCCTTCTACGGCCTGAGCCGGAAGCCGTTCTCGAAGACGCCGGACCCGGAGTTCCTCTTCCCGTCGCCCCAGCACGCCGAGGCCCTGGCGCGGCTGTCGCACGCAGTCGAGGAGCGCGAGCTGGCGGTGCTGACCGGCGAGGTGGGCGCGGGCAAGACCACCCTCTCGCGCGCGCTGGTGGACGCGTACGCGGACAGCTGCCGGTTCAGCTTCGTGGTCCACCCGGCGCTGCCGCCGGCCCAGCTGCTCTCCGCGGTGGCCGAGGGGTTCGGGCTCGCCCCCGGGCGCCGCAAGGTGGACGCCTTCGGCGCGGTGGCGGAGCACGTCGCCCGCCTCGACGGCGAGGGCTGCTTCGGGGTGGTGATCATCGACGAGGCGCAGCTCCTGCCGGGCCGGGCGGCCTACGACGAGCTGCGGCTCCTCACCAACCTGGCCGCCGACGATCGCCCGCTGCTGGGTCTGGTCCTGGTCGGGCAGCCGGAGCTCCAGGGGCGGCTGGCGGCCCGTGGTGGGGAGGCGTTCCGGCAGCGCGTCGGGGTCGCCTACCACCTGGGTCCGCTCGACTCGGCCGACACCGGTCGATACCTGGCCCACCGGCTGGCCATTGCCGGGCGCACGGAGCCGCTTTTCGAGCCCGCCGCCGTCGAGGTCATCCACCGCCACTCCGCAGGCCTCCCCCGCCGCATCAACCAGCTCGCGGCCGGGGCGCTGCTGGAGGGGTTCGCCCGCGGGGAGGCCACCCTCTCCGCCGATGTGGTCGAGGCGGTGGGCCAGGATCTGGCCGCGGTCATCCGCTGACCGGGTGCCCTCCTGGGAAGGCCCGGCGCGCCGGGGTAGACTCGGGACGGGCATGGACTTCCTGAAGATCCGGAAGAAGGCCAGGGAGCGCGCGCCGGTCCGGGGATCGACCGTCGGCGCGGTCCCTGCCCCCGGGGAGCCCGCCCCCGCCTCCGGGAAGAAGGGCGGGCCGGCCGGGCGCGGCCTGGCCGCGGCCCCGGATTCCGCTGCGGCGGGGCAGGGCGCGCCGTCCGACGCACAGGTCCTCGGCGGCGCGGACCTCGTCGCGGCCAAGCTGGGCGCGAGCCTCCCGGCTCTCCCCGAGCCCCCGCCCGCCGCCGAGGGCTTCGATCCCCGCTTCGTCACCTGGCGTCCGGGAACCGGCCAGCGGCCCGTCATCGCCGTCCCCGAGCCGGGAGCGACCCCGCCCGGCGTCGCCGCCGAGGATCCGACCCGCCTGCGCCGGGCGCCCCCTTCCGCGCTGGCGGCGCCGCCCACCTCCGAGGCAGCTCGCGCCGTCGCGCCGGAATCGCGCCCCCCTCCGCGCGCCGCGGCCATGCACGACCCGCTGGACGAGTTCTTCTTCCGCGACGACGAGGAGGCCCCGGCGCTGGCCTCGCTCCCGGCGGATGCGGAGCCGTCCCCCGAGGCCGGTCCCGAGGAGCCCGGCGTGGAGGAGTACCTCACCTTCCGGCTCGGCGTGGAGGAGTACGCCGTCGCCATCGAGCGCGTCCGCGAGGTGCTGAAGACGCAGCCCATCACCGAGGTCCCGCGTGCACCGGCCGGCGTGCTGGGCGTGGTGACGGTGCGGGGGGAGGTGGTGGCGGTCTTCGATCCGCGGAGGCGGCTGGGCCTCCCCGGCGGCCCGCCGCCCGAGGGCTCGGGACGGATCGTGATCGTGGACGACGGGGAGGGACCCTGCGGCCTGCTGGTGGACGGCGTTGCGAGCGTGGTCCGGCTGGCGCGCGGCAGCATCGAGCCGTGCCCGCAGGGGATCGGCGGCGCCGCCGCCGACTGCCTGGCGGGCATCGGCCGGGAGCGGGCGCGCCTGTTCACGGTCCTGGACCTGGGCGCGCTGCTGCGGCGGGCGCCGGCGCCGGCGCGCGGCGGGAGGGCGGGAAATGCCGGAGCGTGAGGGCACCCGCGCCGTGCGGCCGATCTCGGGCGACCCGGGGCTGGCCCAGCTGTGCACCTTCCGGGTGGGCGGCGAGGACTACGCCATCGACATCATGCGGGTCCGGGAGATCATCCCGCCGCTCCCGGTGACCCCGGTGCCGCGCGCCCCGCCCTTCGTGGAGGGCGTGATCCGGCTACGGGGAGACGTCATCCCGGTGCTGGACGTGCGCCGCCGCCTGGGCCTGCCGCTCACGCCGCCGACGCGGAAGACCAAGGTCCTCATCGTCAAGGTCGCCGGGCGGCGGCTGGGGCTGGTGGTCGACGAGGTCACCGAGGTGGTTCGCATCCCCCGCCCCGAGATCCGGCCCGCCCCGGCCCTGGTCGAAGGGCACGGGTCGCGGTTCTTCCTGGGCGTGTGCGGGGGCGAGGGCGGGACCGCCGGCGCGCGGCGCGGGACGGGCCGGCTCCGGCTCCTGCTCAACGTGCAGGCCCTGCTCGAGCCGACGGCGCCGGGCGAGCAGGAGACGGTCCGAACCGAAGCCGAAGCCACGAGGCGGTCATGAACGTCGCTCGCGATCCCGGGACGCTGCGGGCCCGGGTCCGCGCACCGGAGGAGGAGGTCCGGTACCGGGCCGCCGGCGAGCTGGATGCCGGCGAGGCAGGCGAGCGGGAGCTGCTGGTGGCCCTGCTCGGTGATCCGAGCTGGCGGGTGCGGAGCGCCGCGGTGGAGCGGATTGTCGCCACCGGGGCGGCCGCCGAGATCCTGCCACCGCTGCTGGGCGCGCTCTCGAACGGGCCCACGGTGGGGGTCCGCGACGCGGCCGCCGCGGCCCTGACGCGCCTGGGCGAGGCGGCGGTGCTTCCGCTCCTGTCGCGCCTCGACGGGCCGGACATCGACCTGCGCCAGGCGGCGGCCCACGTCCTGGGCGCCATCGGCGACCGCCGCGCGGTGGCCCCGCTGGCGGCCCGCATGGCAGATCCCGACCCCAACGTGCGGTCCGCGGCCGCGGAGTCGCTGGGCAAGATTGGCGGGCCCGAGGCCGGCGCCACCCTGCTGGTGGCACTCGACTCCGACGAGCAGACGCTCCGGCTCTCGGCCCTCGAGTCGCTGCTGGCCATGCGCGTGTGCCCGCCCGCGGCCCGGCTGGTGCCGTTGCTGGCCGATCGCGCCCTGCGCCGGCCCGTCTACCGCCTGCTGGGCCTGTGCGACGAGCCGGAGGCGGCCGCGCTCCTGGCCCGCGGGCTCGACGAGACGTCGCGCGGCGCCCGGGAGTCGGCGCTGGCCGGGATGGGGATGCAGCGCATGCGGCGAGGGGCGGCCGAGCTCGCGCCGCTGGCCGCGGCGGTGCGCGAGGTGGCCGGCGCCGGGATCGACGCCTGCGCCGAGGCGCTGGCCGTCGAGGACATGCCGGTGGCGGTGGGCGCACTCTCGGTCCTGGGCTGGGCCGGGGCGGTCGACCGGGTCGCGGCCATGCTGCGGCTGGCCGAGGACGACCGCCTTCGGCCGTTCGTGGAGGAGGCGGTGGAGTGCCTGCCCCGGGGTAAACCCCTGCGCGAGGCGGCGGCGGTGGCGCTGGAGGAGCAGGGGCCCTTCGGCCGCATCGCCGCGCTGGCGCTGCTCTCGCGGCTGGGCAGCCCGGCCGCCCTCGAGGCGCTGGTGCGCGAGGCCAGCGATCCCAGCGGATACCTGCAGGCCGAGGCCATCGCCGCGCTCGGGCTGCTGGGCGACGCCCGCGCGGTGGGCCCGCTGGCGGGATTGCTCGGCGACGACGCGCCGGCGGTGTCGGGGATCGCGGCCACCGCCCTGGTCCGGATCGGGCAGGAGTCGCCCGACGCCCGCCGGGTGGCGCTCTCCTCGCTCCGGGATCGCTTCGGCGCCAGCCCCTCCGCCTCGCTGCTCCGCGTCCTGGGCGCGCTCGGCTCGGCCGAGGATCTGCCCCGCTTCCGGGCCGGGCTGCGCCGTCCGGCGGTGGTCCAGCGCATGGCGGCGGCCGGGGCCATCTCCTCCCTGGCGCAGCGCGGGATGATCGGGGCCGACGAGGTGCCGGAGCTGGTGGGCGCCCTCTCCGACGCGTCCTGGTCGGTGCGGGCGGCCGCCGCGCGCGCCTTCCTGGAGCTGGCGCGGAGCGGGGCGGCGCGGGCCCGGCGCGATCCCTCGGCGCTGGGGGTGGCGCTGTCGGACGAGGCGGTCGCGGCGCTCGCCCGCGCCCTGGACGACGCGGAGCCGGCGGTGCGGGCCGCGGCGGTGGAGGCGCTGGGCGCCACCGGCCAGCCGGGGCAGGCGATGCCCATCGCCGCGCTGGCGCGCGCGCCCGAGGTGCCGCCGGTGGTGGTGCTGGCCGCGCTGCGGGCGCTGGCGGCGCTGGGCCAGGCGCCGGCCGACGTGGTGTCGCGCGCCGCCGCGCACCCCGATCCCGAGGTGGTCAAGGAAGCGGTGGCGGCGGCGGCCCGGCTCCCCGGCCCGGAGGGCGAGGCGCTCCTCCGGCAGGCGGCCGAGAACCCGCGCTGGGACGTGCGCCAGGCGGCGGCGCGGGCCATGCTCGAGCGCGGCGATCCGGCCCTGCGGCGGACCGCGGCGGAGCTGGCGGCGCGCGAGACCGATCCGCTGGTGGCTCGCGCCTTCGCCGACGCCGCCCAGGCACTCTCCGGCCGGTGAACCCGTGGGGACCCTGGACGCGAACCCGCCGCCCCTGACCGAGGAGGAATTCCGCCTCCTCCGGGACGCGATCCACGATCACTGCGGTCTGTGGTACCGGGACGAGAGCTCGTACCTGCTCGAGAAGCGGCTCCAGCCGCGGCTCCAGGCCCTGGGGCTGTCCAGTTTCGCCGCCTACCACCGCTTCCTGCGCTTCGACCCGGGGCGCGAGGCGGAGCTGGAGGAGGCCGCCGAGAACCTGACCACCAACGAGACGTACTTCTACCGGGAGCCGTTCCAGCTGCAGGCGTTCCAGCGGGAGATCCTGCCGGAGCTGGCCCGGGGCAGGGCGCGCGAGGGCCGCCTGCGCATCCTCTCGGCCGGCTGCAGCACCGGCGAGGAGGTCTACACGCTGGCGGCCCTGGTCAAGGAGTCCGGGCTGTTCGAGGACTGGGAGGTGGAGCTGGTCGGGTCCGACATCTCCCGCCGCTGCGTGGCCCAGGCGCGCGCCGGAGCGTTCGGCGAGCACGCCTTCCGGACCCCCGACGCGGCGCCGCTGCGGCGCTGGTTCCACCTGCGGGGCGGCAAGTGGGTGGTCGACGACGCGCTCCGGGCCATGGTCCGCTTCCACCGCGAGAACCTGATCTCTCCGCACGCGCTCTCGACGGTGCCGCGCCTCGACGCGGTCTTCTGCCGCAACATGATGATCTACTTCGACGTGACGGCCCGGCGGCTGCTGCTGCGCCGCCTGCACGACAAGATGCGGGAGGGGGGGTGGCTGCTGCTGGGCCACTCGGAGTCGCTCCTCAACGTCACCGCCGACTTCGAGCTGGTGCACCTCACCTCCGACCTCGTGTATCGCAAGCCCCGCAGCGGGGGCGCAGAGGAGGGGCCGTGAGCGAGCACCCGGCCCCGGCGCGCGCGGTGCGGGTGCTGCTGGTGGACGACTCCGCCACCAGCCGGGCGCACCTGTCGTCGATCCTGGAGGACGCCCCCGGGATCCAGATCGTCGGCGAGGCGGGCGACGGCGAGGAAGGGCTGCGCCAGGCGGTGAAGCTGCAGCCGGACGTGATCGTGCTGGACCTGCAGATGCCCCGCCTGGACGGGTTCACCTTCCTGCGGCTGCTCATGCCCCGCCGCCCCACGCCGGTGGTGGTGGTGTCGTCGCTGGCCCACCCGAGCGACGTGTTCCGGGCGCTGGAGCTGGGGGCGCTGGACTTCGTGGCCAAGCCGGCCGGGACGGCGGCCTCGCTGGAGGCCTTCCGCGAGGAGATCCTGCAGAAGTGCGCCACCGTGCGGGCGCTGCGGCTCGAGAACCTGGCGGCGCGCCGTCCCATGCCGCTGGTGGCGGCGCCCGCCGAGGTCCCGCCCCGCGTGGTCGCCATCGGCGCCTCCACCGGTGGGCCGCAGGCCCTGCATCAGCTCCTGGCCGCCATCCCTGGGGACGCGCCGCTGGCGGTGCTGGTGGCGCAGCACATGCCTGAGCACTTCACCGCCACGTTCGCCGCCCGGCTGGCGCGCGCCACCGCCTTCGCCGCCAAGGAGGCCGAGGACGGCGATCGGGTCGCCGCCGGGCGGATCCTGGTCGCGCCGGGGCGCCGGCACATGGAGCTGGGGCGCGACGACGACGGGACCCTCCGCGCACGGATCCGGTCCGCGGAGATCGGGACCACCCGCTATACTCCCTCCATCGACCGCCTCTTCGCCTCGGTGGCCGCGGTATGCGGGCCGGCCGCCTGCGGCGTGGTGCTCACCGGAATGGGGAGCGACGGGCGCGAGGGGATCCAGTCCATCAAGCGAGGGGGTGGGCTCACCCTCGCAGAATCGGCGGACACGGCCGTGGTATACGGGATGCCACAGGCGGCGGTCGAGACCGGCGCCGTGGACGAGGTGCTGGCCCTGGGAGCGCTGGCCGGTCGCCTGGTCCGTTTCGCGCAGGGGAGCTGAGCATCTCATGGCTGAGCTGCACGCCCTGGTGGTCGACGACAGCCCCGCGATGCGCAAGCAGCTGAGCTATGCGCTGCAGAGGGTCATGGGGATGGACGCCACCGAGGCCGGCGACGGCGCCGACGCCTGGAGGAAGCTGGCCACCGGCAGCTTCGACATCCTCATCACCGACATCAACATGCCGCTCATGGACGGGCTGAAGCTGGTCTCGCTGGTCCGCCAGGGCGGTCCCCACCAGCGCATCCCCATCGTCGTCATCACCACCGAGGGCGCCGAGGCCGATTGGCGCCGGGCCATGGCGCTGGGCGCGAGCGCGTACCTCGTGAAGCCGGTCCAGGCCCAGCAGGTGGTGGACACGGTCCGGACGCTGCTGCGGCTGGATTAGCCCGCCGGCGTCACTCCCGCCGGCTCCTCTCCTTGTCCTCCGGCTTCCGCTTGCCCTTCTCTTCCCGGGCCGGCGCGCGCGCCGACGGCTGCGCGGGCCGCGTCTCGCGGATGCGGGGCTGGGCCGGGGCGGCGGGCCGCGCCTCCTCACGTCGGGGCTGCGCGGCCGGCGGGGGCGGCGGTGGCGCCCCCTCGTGCCGCGGGGTGGCCGCGGGCGCCGGCGGGGTCGCGGTCCGTTCCTCCTGGCGCGGCGCGGGGGCGGCCGGCGGAGGGGTGGGGACCCGCTCCGTCCGCTCGACCTGGGCAGGCCGCCGCTCCAGCGCCTGCGGCGTGGGGTGGGCGCCGACGGTGGGTGGGAGGCGCTCGCGCTGTCCGGGCGCGGGCGGGCGAACGGCGACGGGGGAGAACGCTGCGGGGTGGGCGCTGACGGCCTCGCGCGGCGGCGCGGGCGGCGGCACCGCGGCGCGCGGCGGGAGCGAGGCCGCCAGGGCCGGGCGGGCCGGGACGACCGCCTGCACCGGCGCGCCGCTGCGGGTCACGCCGGCCGGCGCGACCACGGTGACGTTGGTGGCGTTGTCGATGATGGTGGTGTTGCCGGCGGGCGCACGAACCACCATGCCCGGCCGCACCACCGGCGGCGCGCTCACCACCACCTGCGGCGCAGTCCCGACCGGCGCCGGGACCACGATGCCCGGCCGCGAGCCGGGCGGCGCCGGCACGAAGCAGCCGGCGCGCGCGCCGGCGTCGACGACCCGGATGCCGCGGTACGCAGGGCGTGCCGCGACCACGGTGATCTGGATCCCGGGGGGCGGCGGGCGGAACACGTACCCGGGCGGCCCCCAGTGGCCGGCCACGAACACCACCACGGGCCCGCGCACCTCGTAGTAGGGCGCCACCCAAAGGTACGCGGGCTGGGGTGGCAGCACCCAGTGGCCGGACATCCACACCCACTCACCGTCCGCCCAGATCCAGTATCCGCCCACCCAGTACATCCCCGACTCCGGCATGGGCGGCGGCGGCTCGTAGCGCATCGGGGGCGGCAGGTACTGAACCGCGATCGGCGGCGGCGGCTCGAGCGGGGGCTCCACATACACCGCCTGTGCGGGGTCGGGTTCCGGCGGCGCCTCGTAGGTGACCTCGCTGGGCGGCGGGGCGGGGGGCTCCATCACCTCCCGCGCGGGCGGGCGCTCGACGACGATGCAACCCGAGGCGCCGAGCAGGAGGAGGGCAGGCAGGTAGGTTTTCATGGCTCGCTCCGCTTCACGACCTGGTGACGATCAGGCTGGGTAGCAATGGATGCGCCACCGCGAGACGATACGTAACCACCCGAAATCTCAGGCGTAGGGACCCGGGTGGTGCGTGTCCAGCCGTCCTGGATTCCCCCGCGGCACGGACGGGGCGGGGGTATTCACCTCGGACCAGAATCACAGGCGGACGGGGGCACGGATGCGGATGCGGGGTGCGGCTGCGGTCCGGGTGCGGGGTGCGGATGCGGGAGTGCGGATGTGGGAGTGCGGATGCGGGGTGCGGTTGCCGGGTGCGGTTGCCGGGTCCGGATGCCGTGTGCGGAAGCGGCCACGGCGTCCAGATGCGACGCCGCACCGGCGGGGCGCCGCGAACCGCTACCGCTACCGCATCCGCAACCGGAACCGCAGCCGCACCCGCGACCGAAACGGCAGTCGCATCCGCAACAGGAACCGCAGCCGCATCCGTGACCGAAACGGCAGTCGCATCCGCATCCGGGACCGCAGCCGCATCCGTGACCGGAACCGCAGCCGCAGCCGCAACCGGAACCGGAACCGCATCCGACGACCGGAACCGCAGCCGCATCCGACGAACGGAAAAGCCGTCGCATCCGAGCACCGGAAACGGCAGCCGCATCCGGATGCCGCAACCACCGTCCGGGCTACGGCGTGATCCTCTCCATCATCCTCGCGAACGGGATCGTCTCGCGCACGTGGTGGAGCCCGCAGATCCAGGCCACGCAACGCTCCACGCCCATTCCGAAGCCGGCGTGCGGTACGGTCCCGTAGCGCCGGAGATCGAGGTACCACTCGAAGGCTTCCTTGGGCAGCTTGGCCTGCGCGATGGCTGCCTCCAGCGCGGCGAGATCGCTCTCGCGCTCACCGCCGCCGATGATCTCGCCGTAGCCCTCCGGGGCGAGCACGTCGCAGGACAGCGCGACGCGCGGGTCCTGCGCGTCCTTCTTGAAGTAGAACGCCTTCATCTCGGCGGGGTAGCGGTGGACCATCACCGGGCGGTCGTACTGCTGGGCGATGACCGTCTCCTCGTCGCCGCCGATGTCGTCGCCCCACTTCATCGGGTGCCCGGCCTTCTGCAGCACCTCCACAGCCTCGGAGTAGGTGATGCGGGGGAAGGGGGGCTTCACCGCCCGGAGCTTCTCCACGTCCCGCTCCAGCACGGTCCGGATCTCGTTCTCGTGCCGGTCGAGGACGGTCTGGACGACCGAGGAGACGAACTGCTCCATCAGCTCCATGTCGCCCTCCAGGTCCATGAAGGCGACCTCGGGCTCGACCATCCAGAACTCGGTCAGGTGGCGCCGGGTCTTGGACTTCTCGGCCCGGAAGGTCGGGCCGAAGCAGTAGACCTTCCCGAGCGCCATGGCCGCCGCCTCCATGTACAGCTGGCCGGACTGGGTCAGGAAGGCCTTGCCCAGATCGAAGTATGGGACCTCGAAGAGCGTGGAGGTGCCCTCGCAGGCGGCGGGGGTGAAGATGGGGGCGTCGACCAGCGTGAAGCCCCGCCCGTCGAAGAAGTCGCGGATGGCCTTCTCGACGCTGTGGCGAACCTTGAGGATGACCTGCTGCCGCTGGGAACGGAGCCAGAGGTGGCGCTGCTCCATCAAGAACGCCACCCCGTGCTCCTTGTGGCCGATGGGAAACTCGGCGGCGGGGCGGGCCACCACCCGGAGGTCGCGCACGTCCACCTCGAACCCGATGGGCGAGCGCTCGTCCTTCTTCACGAGCCCGGTGACCGCCAGGCTGGTCTCCTGGGGCAGGTGATCGGCGGCCTGGAACACCTCGGGCGTGACGTTGCCCTTGAACACCACGCACTGGATGGTGCCGGTGCCGTCCCGGACCTGGAGGAAGTGGAGCTTCCCCGAGGAGCGGCGGTTGTGCAGCCACCCGTGCAGGGTGACCTCCTTCCCCTCGTGCTGGGCGATCTGGGCGATGTGAACGGGAGGGAACATGCGGTGGCTCCGTACCGGCGCTGGACGGGCGACAATATAGCGCGGGGCGTTGCGCGCGCGAGCGCAGGGGCTCCCGGGTCGAGCGCCGGCTGCAACCCGGCCAGGACGATGGAGCAGACGAAGCCCGTGCCGTCCGCTAATATCGCCTGCTCACCATGCCGATGAACGAGCGTTACGAGCCCCAGTCGATCGAGCCGCGCTGGCAGAAGCGCTGGGAGGAGGCGGGCGCCTTCCGCGCCGGCCGCCGTCCCGGGGCCGAACCCCGCTACGTGCTGGAGATGTTCCCGTACCCGTCGGGCGCCATGCACATGGGGCATGCCCGCGTCTACACCATTGGTGACGCGCTGGCGCGCTACCTGCGCATGCGCGGCGACGACGTCTTCCACCCCATGGGCTTCGACGCCCTCGGTCTCCCGGCCGAGAACGCCGCCATCAAGGACGGCCGCCACCCCGCCGAGCGGACGCGCGAGAACATCGTCTCCTTCCGCGCCGAGATGAAGAGCTTCGGCTACGCCATCGACTGGGACCGGGAGGTCGTCACCGCCGACCCGGAGTACTACCGCTGGAACCAGTGGTTCTTCCTCAAGATGCTGGAGCGGGACCTGGTCTACCGCCGGGAGGGGAAGGCCAACTGGTGCACCGGCTGCCAGACGGTGATCGCCAACGAGCAGGTCCTGGAGAAGGACGGCGTCCAGGTCTGCGAGCGGTGCGGCTCGCCGGTGGTCGAGAAGGTGATCCCCGAGTGGGCCTTCCGCATCACGCGCTACGCTCAGTCGCTGCTGGACGGCCTGGATCAGCTCACCGCCTGGCCCGAGCGCATCGCCACCATGCAGCGGAACTGGATCGGCAAGAGCGTGGGCGCCGAGGTCCGGTTCGCGGTGACGGGTTCGGCCGAATCCATCCCCGTCTTCACCACCCGGGTCGACACCATCTACGGCTGCACCTACGTGGTCCTGGCGCCTGAGCACCCGCTGGTGGCGAAGCTGACGGCTCCCGAGCGGCGCGCCGAGGTGGACGCCTTCACCGCCCGGATGCGCAAGACCGAGGAGGCGGAGCGGACCGGGGAGGGCGCGTCCAAGGAAGGCGTCTTCACCGGCGCCCGCGCCGTGAACCCGTTCACCGGCGAGGTGGTCCCGGTCTGGATCGCGAACTTCGTGCTGGCCGGGTACGGCACCGGCGCGGTGATGAGCGTCCCGGCCCACGACCAGCGCGACTTCGAGTTTGCGAAGAAGTACGACCTGGCCATCCGCACCGTCATCCAGCCCGCCAGGGGTGGGCGCACCCCGCCCGGCGACCGGCTGGAGCGGGCCACCACCGAGGACGGCGTCCTGGAGGGCTCCGGGCCGTTCACCGGCCTCGACTCCGAGACGGCCCGCAGCCGGATGGCGGAGCATGCCGAGAAGCACGGCTTCGGCCATGCCACCGTACGCTGGCACCTGCGCGACTGGGGCTTCTCCCGGCAGCGGTACTGGGGCACGCCCATCCCGATCATCTACTGCCCTGAGCACGGCGCGGTGCCGGTCCCGGAGAAGGACCTGCCGGTGGTCCTGCCGCCCCAGGCCATCATCACCGGGACCGGCGAGCCGCCGCTGGCCAAGGTTCCGGAGTTCGTGAACACCACTTGCCCGCGCTGCGGCAAGCCGGCCCGGCGCGAGGTCGAGACCATGGACACGTTCGTGGACTCGTCCTGGTACTACGCCAGGTACCTGTCGCCGAGGGACGCGACGCGCCCGTTCGACCCGGAGGCCGCGCGCCGCTGGCTGCCGGTGGACGTGTACGTGGGCGGCCCCGAGCACGCGGTCATGCACCTGCTCTACTTCCGGTTCTGGCACCGGGTGATGCATGAGCTCGGGCTGGTGCACGAAGACGAGCCGGTGGCGCGCCTGGTCACCCAGGGCATCGTCATGAAGGACGGCGCCAAGATGTCGAAGAGCAAGGGCAACGTGGTCTCGCCCGGCCCGGTCATCCAGCGCCATGGCGCCGACACGCTCCGCCTCTTCATGCTCTTCGCCTCCCCGCCCGAGAAGGACATCGACTGGTCCGACGACCAGGTGGAGGGGCTGTTCCGGTTCCTGGCCCGGGTCTGGCGCATCTACCACGCGCGCCAGCATTGCTTCGCAGCCCCGGAGTCGGCGCTCCCGAAGGCCAACGGCGAGTTCCTGGAGCTGCGCCGCCGCACCCACCGGACCATCAAGCGCGTCACCGAGGCGTTCGACACCGACCTCAAGTTCAACACCGGGATCGCGGCGCTGATGGAGCTGGTCAACGCGCTCTACGCCGCCGAGCCGAAGGCGGACGCCGACCGGGCCGCCGTCCGGGAGGCGCTGCTGGCGCTGTCGGCGCTGCTCTCGCCCTTTGCGCCGCACGCCGCCGAGGCGCTCTGGCACGAGATGATGGGACCGGGCGCGCGCGATCGCCTGCTGGGCGACCAGCCCTGGCCCGCCTTCGACCCGGCCCTGGTGGCCGCCGACACGGTCACCATCGCCGTCCAGGTGAACGGCAAGCTGCGTGGCGAGGTGCAGGCCGCGGTATCGGCCGCCGAGCCCGAGGTGCGGGCGCTGGCCGAGGGGGACGACAAGGTGAAGGTCCACCTGGCCGGCAAGACCGTCCGCAAGGTGGTTTTCGTTCCGAGGCGACTCATCAACTTCGTCGTAGGATAGGGGAATGCAGCGCGCGCGCGCCGCCGCCGCCGTGCTCCTCGTGCTCGCCGGGTGCGGGTACCGGGCGGTGACGCCGTACCGCGCCCGCGGGGGGGCGGAGAGAATCCACGTCCGCGCTTTCGAGAACGACTCCGGAGATCCGGAGCTGGGCGCCGCGGTGACGGCGGCGCTCCGGGACGAGCTGGCGCGCCGCGGCGCCTATGCCGGCGCCGACGCTCCCGCCCAGCTCGAGGGCGTGGTCCGGGTCACCTCGGGGACCTCCTCCAGCTACTTCAGCTCCGGAGCCATCGTCTCCGTGGAGGTCCGCGCGCGGCTCTCGGTCCAGGGGAAGCTCGTCCACGAGCTCACCGTCCAGCGGATGGAGGCGCACCAGGGCGGGGCCGATGCCCTGGAGTCGGAGGGAAGGCGCGCCACCTCGCTGCACAAGATGGCGCGCGAGGCGGCGCGCGAGGTGCTGCGCGCGCTCGAGCAACCGGGGGCGCCGCCCGGCACCGGCAAGAAGTAGCCTCGCGGCCGGCGACGAGCTCGCCGGCAGAGGGTGCTAGGCCTTGGCCTCGGCCGCCTTGGCAGGGTGCGCGACGGCTTTCGCCAGCCGGGCGATGCGGCGCGCCGCGGCGTTGCGGTGCATCACGCCCTTCGAGGTCGCCGTCGAGAGCGCCTTCTCGGCCGCGGGGAGCGCCGCCTTGGCCGCCGCGGCGTCACCGCGGGACAGGGCTTCGCGGACCTTCTTCACGGCGCTCTTGACGCCCGTCCGGACCCGCACGTTGCGCGCCCGGCGCTTCTGGGCCTGACGGTTGCGTTTTTCGGCGGAGGCTGTGTTCGCCAAGTGGATCTCCCGGTCGGTCGAGGGCGTGTCCAGAGCCTGTCGAAGGCGTGCCCCCGACCCTGTCGAAGGCGCGCGTATCTACCGCCCATCGCAAGATCCGTCAAGGGGTTATGGCGTCCGTCGTCCGCGCTCGCCCCAATCCCACCCTCGCCCCCGCCCGCGCCCGGCCCGCCCCCGCCTGCACTCCACGGACCACGAGCTCCCGGATCTTGGTCGTCGACTCCAGAGCGGCTCGCTTGCACTGTGCGGACCGAGGCGAACGGGAGCCTTCCACCGCGGGACCCCGGACGAGGCGTGAGGGACTGCGAGTGCGGTCGCCCAGGCGGACCCGCGACTCCGGCGGTGTCTGGCGCGCCTTTGGGAGAAGCGGCTCCGCCCGGCAGCTGCGCGCCGGCCCCTACGGCCATGCGGCCGTGCCGCGCAGCCCGTTCGCGCTGCTTTGAAAATCAAGGGGGCGCGCGCAACCCACGGAAACGGGAAAGCCGGTCCAGAGGCGGAGTTATCCACTGGCACAGAAACTGGCGGCGAAACGCCGGCTCCCCGGCGACTAGGTGTGAAGACACCCGGGGAATGATCGACCTAGGTGCCCGGATCTCCATGGAAAAACGTCGCGGGGAGGGAGGGCGGGTCCGTGGCGAAGGGGTTACTTCCCGGTGTCGACCGCACCAGCCCACCGAGTTATCCACCGACTTTCCCCAAAGGCTGTGGAGAGCGGTCGGACTGAGGGCCAGCAACGGTTTTTGCTTGACGTTCGAGAGATTTCGCCTCGTCCCAGATGGCATCCATCTCGGCCAGCGTGGCCCCGCCGTGCGGTACGCCCCGGCGCTCCAGCTCGCGCTCGATGTGCTCGAACCGGCTCACGAACCGCCCGATGGCGCCGCGCAGCGCCTCCTCGGGAGGGATGGCGAGCTTGCGGCCCAGGTTGGCGAGCGCGAAGAGCACATCGCCGAGCTCGTGCTCGACCTCGGCCCGGTCGCCGCCGGAGATGGCGCGGTCCAGCTCGCCCAGCTCCTCGTCGAGCTTGGCGCGTGCTCCGCTCGCATCCGGCCAGTCGAACCCGATGCGGCTCGCCTTCTCGGTGAGCCGGTCGGCGCGGGCCAGCGCGGGCATCTCGCGCGGCACGCCCTCGAGCACGCTCCGGCCGCCGCCCTTCCTTCGCTTCTCCTCCCGCTTCAGGGCGGCCCACTGGCGGAGCACGCCCTCGGCGTCCTTCACCTCGGCGTCGCCGAACACGTGCGGGTGGCGCGAGACCAGCTTTCCGGTGATGGCCTCGGCCACGTCGGCGAAATCGAAGGCGCCGTCCTCGCGCCGGAGCTGCGCCTGGAAGACGATCTGCAGGAGCAGATCGCCGAGCTCCTCGCGGTGCTCGCGAACGTCCCCGGCGTCGATGGCCTCCAGGACCTCGTAGGTCTCCTCCAGCACGTAGGGACGCAGCGACTGCAGGGTCTGCTCGCGATCCCACGGGCAGCCGTCCGGGCCGCGGAGGCGCTCCATGATGGAGAGCAGGTGCTCGATGGCTTGGGCGGCTCGGGTCATGGCTCTTCCGGCGGGGCAGGGTGATCTCGGTGCGGGCCCCCGCGGCCCTTGCTCTTCTTAGCGCGCAACCGGCCGTGCTAGCATCTGCTTCTCGCGCCATGTCCCGCGAACCCGCCGCCATCGCCGTGCTCGCAACGCTCCTGGCCCTGGCGCTGACGGGGACGGCGGCCGCCCAGGTGGCGCCCCCACGCATGGTGGAGGAGGACGAGCCCGAGGAGCCGGCCAGGCCGCCCGCGGCGGTGGCTCCCTCCGGCCCGGCGGCGGGCGCGGAGCCGGCGCCGCCGGCCGCAGCTCCACCGGCCGCGGCGGCGCCCGCCGCGCCCGGGTCGGCTGCGGCGGGCCCGGGGGCGCCAGCCGCGAGTGCGCCACTGCCCGGCCCGACGCTGGGCCCGCCGGTGCTCCCCCCGTCCGAGCCGGCGCGCAAGATCCTGCCGGTCAAGACGAGCTGGGCGAAGCTCATGGACGCCTGGTCGGCGCGGAGGCGTGCCCTCCGAGAGGGAGACCCTGCCGGCGTCGAGACCGACCAGAAGACGCTGCTCTCCGCCCAGCGCGAGCTCGGGATCGAGAACCTCTTCCCCATGGCGGCCGCCGAGGTCCGGGCGGTGTCGCGGGCGCTTGCGTCCAACCTTCCGGCCGAGGGGCTGGCCCGGGCCGAGGTCGCGGTGAGCCTGGCCCCCGACTGGCCCGAGGCGCACCTGGCGCGAGCCCGGGCGCTGCTCGCCTCCCAGAGCGGCGGGATGGGGGCCGCGCTGGGGGCGCTGGCCGACGCGGTGGCCGCCGCCTGGCGCGATCCGCGCTCGGTGCGCGCGTTCGCGGCGGACCTGCTCTGGGCGCTGCTGGCGGCGGTGCTGGTGGCGGGCGCGCTCGCCATCCTGCTGCCGGCGCTGATCCGCCTGCCCCTCTTCCTCCATGACTTCCACCACCTCCCGCTGCTGCGGGGCACCGCTGGCGTCCAGGCGGCCTTCCTGGCCCTGGTGCTGCTCGCCACCCCGCTCGCGCTCGGGCTGGGCCCGGTGGCGGCGCTGACGGCGGTGCTGCTCTGCACCTGGCTCTACCTGTCCCTGCGCGAGCAGGTGGTCGCGACCGTGGCGCTGGCGACCCTGTTCGCGATTCCCTGGGCGGCCGAGCGGGCGGCCTCGGCCGCGGCCTGGACCGGGACACTCGCCGACCGGGTCGAGCAGATCGAGCACGGCGCGCTCTCGGACGAGGAAGCCGCCGCCGAGGTGAAGGCGCTCGGACCCGAGGCGCCGGCCCCGCTCCTGGCCGCGCTGGGCCGGCACATGAAGCGCCGGGGAGACCTCGACACCGCGCTCCGGCTCTACCGCGCCGCGGCCGAGGCCGACCCCCGCGCCGCCGACATCCTGGTCAACATCGGGAACGTGCTCTTCGTGAAGGACGACCTGGAGGGCGCACGGAGCTCGTACCTCGCCGCCCAGGACCGCGCCGAGGGCGACCTGGTCGCCCGCGGGACCGCGGCCTACAACCTGTCCAAGCTCTTCGTCCGGACCGCGGAGATGGAGAAGAGCTCCGCCGCCCGCCAGAACGCGGAGCAGATGGCCGGTGCCTTCCTGGCCGGGCGCGGCTCGGACGAGGACTTCTCGGCCAACCACTACCTGGTGGACGTGCCCATCCCCGACGCCAAGGTGGCGGCGCTGACGGCCGGCGATCCCGTCCCGGCGGCGCTCCGGGCCTCCCTGCAGCGGGCGCTGCTGGGGGGCGTTCCGCCCGGACTCTGGCTCTGGGCGGCGGGAGGCATCCTGGCCGTGCTGTGGGGGCTGTCGTTCGCCGGACCGCGGCTGGAACCGTCGCGGCCCTGCTTCCGGTGCGGGCGTCCGGTGTGCCGGCGCTGCGACGGCGCCACCGGGCGCTCCTGCGGGCAATGCGTCAACGTGTTCGAGAAGCGCGGGGTGGTGGACGCCCGCGATCAGCTCCGCAAGGAGCGCCAGGTGCGCCGGCACGGGCTGCTGGTGCGCCGCGGCTCCCGGGCGCTCTCCCTGGTGCTGGCCGGCGGCGGCCACCTGGTCACCGAGGCGCCGGTGCGGGGCGCGCTCTTCACCATCGGCATCGCTTTCTGCGCCATCCTGGTGGGGTTCTGGCCGGGGGTGGCCCCGCCGCCCTATCCGTCGGCGTTTGCGTTGCCGGGCAAGATCCTGCTGGCCGCGCCGCTGGGCGTGGCCATCTGGGTGCTGGCGGTGCGCGATCTCTTCCGCAGGACGGGGAGCTGATCCGTGGCCCTCAAGGGAACCCTCAAGGACTTCGGCATCGCGGAGATCCTGCAGCTCATCGGGCAGCAGATGAAGAGCGGCCTGCTGCACCTCGAGTCGCGCGAAGAGGAGATCCACATCGCGCTCTCGGAGGGGAGCGTGGTACGGGCCGAGGCGGTCGGCCGCAAGGCCAACGAGCGCCTGGGCGCCATGCTGGTGCGCGCCGAGATCATCACCCAGCCCGAGCTGGACGAGACCCTGAACGTGCAGCACCGGTCGCTGCGCCGGCTGGGCGACATCCTGGTGGAGCACGGGACGGTCTCGCGCGACGACCTGCGGGAGATCACCCACCTCCAGACCACCGAGACCATCTACCGCCTCTTCCACTGGAAGAGCGGCACCTACGAGTTCGAGGCGGGCGGGGTCGAGTGGGACAAGGAGACGGCCACCCCGCTGCGCGCCGAGTCGGTGCTCATGGAGGGGTTTCGCCGCGTCGACGAGTGGCCCATCGTCCGCAAGCGCATCCCCTCGCTCCTGGCCACCTTCGACCGCAAGAAGCCCCTCCCCGAGCAGGCCGACGGCGCCGCCGAGGACGAGGGCGAGCTCGCCTCGCTGGGCGTGAACGAGCGCCGCATCTACCTGCTCGCCACCCCGGGGCGGACGGCGGAGAAGATCGTCGACCTCTCGCGCCTGGGCGAGTTCGAGACCTGCAAGGCGCTGGCGAACCTGGTCAACCGCGGCTACCTGGCCCTGCTGGCGCCGGCGAGCCGGGCCCGCGCCGTCGGCGCCTATGCCAAGAGCTGGAAGGCGCGGCTCAAGTCCGGAGCCTTCCGCCTGGTCTCGACCGTCGCCATCGCCGCAGCGCTGGCTGGGATCGCGACCTGGATCGACGAGCGCGCGCTGGCCGCCTCCGGGCCGGGCGGCGTGGCGGTGCAGGACGACGTGCCCCGGCGGCTGCTGGCCCGCTACGCCATGGAGCGGTTGCGCGGCGCGCTCGAGACCTACCGGATGGAGCGTGGGGAGTACCCGACCGACCTCGGGACCCTGGTGGAGGAAAAGCTCGTCTCGCGCCGGGAGCTCAGCTTTCCCTGGCGCCACCGCTACTACTACCGGCGCGGCTCCGATGGCCGGTTCGTGCTCCTCCCGCCGCTGGAGTGAGCCCGGGGGGGACGCCCCGATTGCCGAACCTGGACCTGGGCCTGGACGTGGACAAAGATCTGGACCCAACCAGCGAGCGACCTGGCGTGCAAGCAGACCGAGTCTGGTCTAGGTCTAGGTCCAGGTTGTGTGGAAGGATGCCCCCGACGAAGGAGCCAGTTTGACCGAAAGCGCAGCGGAACCCCTCAAGACCTCGCGGATCGAGTTTCCCGACAACGACCGCGTTCGCGTGCTGTGCGGCGCGCACAACGAGAACCTCAAGCTGATGGAGAAGCGGCTCGGGGTCCAGCTCGGGCTCCGGGGCGGCCAGATCGTGGTGGCCGCGCCCGAGGAGGCCAGGGTCCAGCTGGCCGAGTCGCTGGTCCGCGAGCTGTACGAGCTGGTCGAGGCGGGCTACCCGCTCTACCTCGAGGACGTGGATCAGGCCACCAAGCTGGCCGGCCAGGGGGTGCCGCTCAAGGAGATCTTCGGGGACACGGTCTTCGTGTCCTCGCGCCACCGCATCATCACGCCCAAGGGGCTGGCGCAGAAGCGATACATCCAGGCCATCCGCGACGACGACATCGTCTTCGGGATCGGCCCGGCCGGCACGGGCAAGACCTACCTGGCCATGGCCATGGCGGTCGCGTACCTGGTGGAACGCAAGGTGAAGCGGATCGTGCTCACCCGCCCCGCGGTCGAGGCCGGCGAGAAGCTCGGGTTCCTCCCCGGCGACATCGCCGAGAAGGTGAACCCGTACCTGCGCCCGCTCCACGACGCGCTCTTCGACATGGTCGACTACGAGAAGGCCTCGGCCCTGATCGAGCGCGGCACCGTCGAGGTGGCGCCGCTCGCCTTCATGCGCGGGCGCACCCTGAACGACTCCTTCATCATCCTCGACGAGGCGCAGAACACCACCGCCGAGCAGATGAAGATGTTCCTGACCCGGCTCGGGTACGGATCGAAGGCGGTGGTGACCGGCGACGTGACCCAGGTCGACCTCCCCACCGGCCGCGGCTCGGGCCTGATCGAGGTGCAGAAGGTGCTCCGCGGCGTGGAGGGGGTCTCGTTCTGCGCCTTCAGCGAGGTCGACGTGGTTCGCCACCCGCTGGTCCAGGAGGTGGTCCGCGCCTACGACGCCTACGAGGCCGAGCGGCGGGCGCGGGAGGCGGCTGCCGGGACGGACAAGGAGTAGCGGGCGAGGGCTCCAGGCTTCGGGCCACAGGCCGGGGTCAACGCCAGCTTGGGACACGCGGCCATCGACGGAGCGTCGGGATCGGGCCCTCCCGATGCCCGAAGCCTCTGGCCGCAGCGTCCCTCCAGACGTGTTGCGTTCCCCGACCCGGGGTGCGAACCTGCTCCGCCGTGGCCGAAATCGTCGATCCCGCCGCGACGGCAGAGGTGACGCAACCCGCCCGCCGGGACGTGTTCGGCAGGCTGCTGGGGCTGGCCCTGGTGGCCCTGGTCTCGGCAGTGTCGGGGTGGTTGCTGGCACCACCCGACGGGGCTCGCCTGCCCGGTCCGGAGGCGCTCGGGCAGCCTGCGCCGCGCACCATCCGCGCCGACCAGGACTACGACATCGAGGACCCCGAGGCCACCGCCCGTCGCCGGGTGGAGGCGGCGGCCGCGGTCCGTCCGGTGTACGACCACGACGAGGGCGCGCCGGGCGAGGCGGCGGCTCGCATCCATGCCGCCTTCCAGCTCATGCGCGACGAGGAGGCGGCGCTGGTCTCGGCCGGCTGGGCCGAGGCGGTCAAGCCGGCGGAGCTGGTCCGCCGCTACGGCGCCCAGCGCGGCGCCTTCGCCTCCCGGCTCCAGGTCCTGGTGCGGGACGACGACTTCGCGGCCCTGGCCGAGGCGCACTTCTCCGAGGCGGCCGAGCGAGAGCTGGCGTCGCTGGCGCTGCGCGGGCTCTCGGGCGAGGTGGTCGAGGACCTGAAGCTCATGGCCGCCGACCTCCAGCAGGGCTTCATCAAGCGCACCATCCAGTCCGGCGAGATCCAGGGCGAGCGGCACATGTCGCGGGACGCGCTCATCCGCGACGTGGCCATCGCCCGCGAGGAGGTGGCGCGCACCGGGGCGGCCCGGCTCGACAAGGAGCGCCCGGCGGTGTCCGCCGCGCTGGTCCGGCTGGGCAGCGCCATGGTGCACCCGACGCTGGTGCCGGCGCAGGCCGAGACCGGTCGCCGGCGCGAGG
The DNA here is from genome assembly GCA_963736345.1 of uncultured Pseudomonadota bacterium. Classification (GTDB taxonomy): domain Bacteria; phylum Myxococcota; class Myxococcia; order Myxococcales; family Anaeromyxobacteraceae; genus Anaeromyxobacter. Next base: position 52,597 of record CAVTOU010000023.1, read on the forward strand.
AGGCCGCCGCGCGCGTCAAGCCGGTGGTGGTGGCGGTGAAGCGCGGCGACCGGATCATCGACCAGGGGGAGGCCATCGAGCCGCGCCACCTGCTGCTCTTCGACGGGATGCGGGCTCAGCAGCACGGGCGCGACCTGACCCACGTCCGGTTCGGCGGCGCCGCCCTGGTGGCGCTGCTGGTGTCGGTGCTGTGGATGTTCGGACGCCGCAACGTGCCGCGGTTCCGGCCGGCGCGACGCGACGCGCTGCTCCTGACCGCGCTCCTGGTGGGCACGCTGGCGCTGGCCGCGGCCGGGTTCACGGTGGCCGACGCCCTTCACGACCGGCTGCCCTCGGCGCTGTCCTCGACCTCGCTGCGGTTCCTCATCCCGGTGGCCGCCGGGGCCATGATCGTGCGGCAGGTGCTCTCGGCCGAGGCGGCGCTGCTCTTCGGCCTGGCGGCGGGGCTGGCGGGCGGTCTCCTGGCCGGCCAGTCGATCCCGTACGCGCTCTTCGCCACCCTCACCTCGATCACCGCCGCGGGGCTGTCGCCCGGGAGCCGCGATCGCGCCGGCCTGTTCCGGACGGGGCTGCTGGTCGGGGTGACGGGCGCGGCGGCGGTGGCCGGGCTGGGTCTGTTCGCGGGTCGGCCCTGGCTCGAGCTGGGCGTCTCCTCGCTGGCGGCGCTGGTCGGTGGAGCGCTGGCGCTCCCGGTGGTGGCGGTGGGGTTCCTGCCGGTGGTGGAGGGCGTCTTCGGCTACGTCACCGACGTGAAGCTGCTGGAGCTGGCCAACCTCAACCACCCCGCGCTCAAGGAGCTCATCCTCCAGGCGCCCGGGACCTATCACCACTCCATCCTGATGGGGTCGATCGTCGAGGCTGGGGCCCAGGCCATCGGCGCCAATCCCCTGCTGGCCAGGGTGTGCGCTTACTACCACGACCTGGGCAAGACCCGGAACCCGCTCCACTTCGCCGAGAACCAGCGGGGCGAGAACCGCCACGACGCGCTGGCGCCTTCCATGAGCGCACTGATCGTGAAGCGACACGTGACTGACGGGCTGGAGCTGGCGCGCCGGTGGCGGCTGCCGCGGTCGGTGCGCGACGCCATCGCCCAGCACCACGGGACGCGGCACGTCGGCTACTTCTGGGCCAAGGCGCAGCGCGCCGCGGAGGACTCGGGCGGGCGCGGCGCGGCCGCCCTGGACGAGTCCCTGTTCCGCTACCCCGGCCCCCGGCCGCAGAGCCGGGAGGCGGCGCTGGTGATGATCGCCGACACCTGCGAGGCCTCCTCCCGCGCGCTCGAGACCCCGACCTCGGAGGCCCTCCGGACGCTGGTCAACAAGCGCATCAACGAGATCTTCGCCGAGGGGCAGCTCGACGACTGCGAGCTCACCCTCCGCGACCTGAACGCCATGGCAGGTGCCATGGTACGGGCGCTGGAGGCCATCTACCACACGCGCCCCGGCTACCCCAGGCCGGCGCCCGACCCGGCCGTCCCGCACGTGCAACTGCTGGTCAAGCCGTGAGCGACCGTCGCAGGAGAGCAGGCGAGCGCAGGCTCGGCCTGGCCCGGCCGCCGGATGCGAAGGAGGAGGGGGGCTCCGCCCGCCCACGGGGCCAGGGCCAGGCCCGAGGAAGCGGCGCCCGGGCCTGGCCTGCCTCCTCGGCTCCCCCGACGGCGCGCTCCCGCGTCCGGGCATCCAGCGAGCATCCGGCGGGACGGCGGGAGGCCGCCCGGCTGGCGCGGCGGGCCCGGGCCTTCCTCTCGACCCTGGGGCGAGGCGACGCGGAGCTCTCGATCCTGCTCACCACCGACGGGCGCATCCGGTCCCTGAACCGCCGCTGGCGCGGAAAGGACCGCGCCACCGACGTGCTCTCGTTCCCGATATCGGAGCCGCCGGGTTCTGGGACCCTCCTGGGCGACGTGGTAGTCTCACTCGACACGGCTGCACGGCGTGCTCGTGCCGAAGGCCGCCGGCTGGGCGCGGAGCTGGATCGGTACCTCGCCCACGGGGTGCTGCACCTGCTCGGCTACGATCACGAGCGGGCCCGCGACGCGCGGGTGATGGCGGAGAAGGAGGCGGCGCTGGCCGGCGGAGAAGGCCTGGTCGGGGCGGCGCTGGAGAGGACCGGCCGGAGGGTGCGCACCGGCCGGCGCGAGGAGCGATGGACCCGTTCGCCGACATCGATCTCGACTCCGAGTCGGTCTGGCTCGACGGCGCGTGGTACACGCGGGACCAGCTCGCCCATCGCATCAAGGAGATGATCGAGGCCGGCGACTTCCGCGTCTCGCGCCCCAGCCAGGCGCTGGAGCGCCTGGAGGGCGCGATGGGGCTCGCCCAGGTGGTCTCGGTCCGGCTTCCCTCGGACCTGCTCGAGGCGGTGAGCGCCACGGCCGAGCGGCTCGGGCGCCCCATCGGTCACCTCATCCGCGAGGCCGTCGCGTACTACCTGGCCGCGGCCGCGGCATACAGCGCCAATCCGGACGGCGGCTCCGCGTCCGCCGTCGACGTGGACATGCAGGACGAGGCGCCTCCTGTGCGGAAGGCGCGCTGAGCCAGCGCCGCCCGGCACGCACGAATCCGTCCGTGCCGAGCGAGTCCTGACCCGCTAGTATCCCCCGCGCCGCATGCGCCGAATCGTGCTCCCCCTGCTCGCCGCCGCCGTGTCCGGCCTCCTCACCGCGCTGGCCCTGCCGCTGGTCGTCTCGGCCGTCTCCATCCGCCAGCTCGATCCGGCCGGGCACCTGGAGCTCCTGGCCTGGCTCTCGCTCGTCCCCGCCTTCCTGGCGCTGCGCACCTGCGACCGCGTCCTGCGGGCGGTCCTGCTCGGCCTGGTCGCGGGGCTGGCCTGCTTCTTCGCCGCCATCTACTGGGTCTCACACGCCATGACGGCGTTCGGCGGGCTTTCGCTGCCGCTGTCGCTCTTCGCGCTGTCGCTGCTCGTCCTCTACATGGCCGCCCACTGGGCGCTCGCCTTCGGCGTGGCCGCCCGTCTCCGGACGCGGCTGGGGTGGCCGCTCTGGACCGTGCTGCCGCCGGTGTGGACGGCGGCCGAGCTCCTCCGCAACTACCTCTTCTCCGGGTTTCCCTGGGCCGATCTCGGGTACACGCAGGCGCGCACGCTTCCGGTGGCGCAGCTGGCGTCGCTGGTCGGCGTGTACGGCATCGCCTTCCTGGTCGTGCTGGTGAACGCGGCCCTGGCCGAGGCGGTGGCGGCGCTGCGCGAGCGGCGCGCCCTGCCGGTCCGGCCCCAGGCGGTCGCGTCGGTCCTGGTCGGGCTCACGCTGCTCTACGGCTTCTGGCATCTCGGCGCGGTGCGGAGGGAGATGGCCTCGGCCCCGATGCTCAAGGTCGGCGTGGTGCAGCCCAACATCGATCAGATGCGCAAGAACGAGCGCAGCGTCTACGACCAGTACATCCTGGACCGGCTCGTTCCGCCGACGGTCGAGGCCGACAAGGCCGGCGTCGATCTGGTGGCCTGGCCCGAGGCGTCCTTCCCATACGACGTCCCGCCCGGCATCCGGAGCTTCGACGTGAGAGGGGGAGGGTTGCCGCGCCTCTCCCACGCCCACCTGCTGGCCGGCGCGCCCACCCTGGAGTGGACCCGCAACGAACAGGGGCGCCGCGTGCCGCGGGTGGGCAACATGCTCTTCCTGCTCGACCCGGATCTGACGGTGCTGGGCCGGTACCAGAAGATGCACCTGGTCCCCTTCGGCGAGTACGTGCCGGCCGCGGTCCGGACGCTGTTGCCGTTCGTGCAGCAGATCGTTCCGACGCTTGCGCCGGCCTCGCCGGGTGACGACTACGCCGTGCTCGAGTTCCCGCTGTCCCCGCCGGGTGATCTTGCCGGGCAGGCCCAGCAGCCGGGCCCCCCGCTCGCCACAGGAGCGGCCGCGGCGGAGCCGGTCGCGCGGCGAGATCCCGATCCCGTCCGGCTGGCCCCGCTCATCTGCTTCGACGCCATCTTCCCGGAGCTCGTGCGCGGCTTCATGCGCAAGGCCCCCCCGCCGGACCTGCTGGTGAACGGCACCAACGACGCCTGGTACGGCTACTCCTCGGGGCCCTATCAGTTCCTGACCATCGTCCAGCTGCGCGCCATCGAGGCCCGGCGCGCCGTGGTGCGGCCCGCCTACGCCGGGGTATCCGCGGTGATCCTCCCCACCGGTGAGCTCCAGCCGGGCGCCATCGACGTGGGGCCGGTCGATCCCGACCTGGCCCCCGACCGGAACGAGCCCGCGCGGCTGCTCCTGGCCAGCGTGCCGCTGTTGCGGCAGGGCACCGTCTACACTAGCATCGGCGACCTCTTCGCCTACGCGTGCGCGCTCTTCGCGGGGGCGGCGCTCCTCGCCGCCTGGCGGAGGAGGGCGCCGGCCCCCGGCGCGCCGACCCGCGGCGGCACGGAATCGAACGGGAGAACCTGGTGACGCGCGTCAGAAGTTGCGAGCCGACGCCGCGGTGCGCGGCACGCGGGTGGGGGTCCGGGGGAGGCGGCGCCCCGCCTCCCCCGGTAGGGCTCTGCGGGGAGGGCCCGGGCCTTGCTGCTTCTCCTGCAAGGCCCGGGGCCTTCCCCGCAAAGTGCTCCGGAGCAGACCTGTCGTCGAATGGGCTCACAATTTCTGCGGAGGAGCACTAGCCATGGCCGCACCCAACGCCGAGCGCCTCGCCGATCTGAGCCGCCGACTCGACTCGCTGCGGGGGTCTCTTTGACGTCGAGAGAAAGCGCGACCGGATCGCCGAGATCGCGCGCATGGGCGAGGACCCGGGCTTCTGGACCGACAACGTCCGGGCCCAGGCGCTCCTGAGGGAGAAGTCCCAGCTGGAGGCGGTGGCCGGGCAGTACGACCGGGTCCGGCGCACGCTGGACGACGCCCAGGCGCTGCACGAGCTGGCGGAGGAGGCGCGCGACGAGGGCGCCCGCGCCGAGGCCGCCCAGGCCATCGACGGGGCCGAGCGCGAGGTCTCGGCGCTGGAGTTCCAGCGCATGCTCTCCGGCCCGCACGATGCGGCCGGGGCCATCGTCGAGGTGAAGAGCGGGGCCGGCGGCGTCGAGGCCATGGACTGGGCCGCCATGCTCTACCGGATGTACACCCGCTACTGCGAGCGGAAGGGCTTCGCGGTCGAGCCGGCCGACATGGTGGCCGGCGAGGAGGCCGGCATCTCGCAGGCCTCCTTCATCGTCCGGGGGGACCACGCCTACGGGTTCCTCAAGGCCGAGAAGGGCGTGCACCGGCTGGTGCGCATCAGCCCCTTCGACCAGAACGCCCGCCGCCAGACCAGCTTCGCGGCGGTGGACGTGACCCCCGAGATCGAGGACGACATCGTCATCGACATCAAGGACCAGGACGTGCGCATCGACACCTACCGCTCCTCCGGGGCGGGCGGCCAGAAGGTGAACAAGACCGACTCGGCGGTGCGCATCACCCACCTGCCCACCGGCATCGTGGTGGCGGTGCAGAACGAGCGTAGCCAGCAGAAGAACCGGTCCGTCGCCTGGAAGATCCTGCGCTCCCGCCTCTACGACCTCGAGGAGCGGAAGCGCGCCGCCCTGCGCGACGCCGCCGAGGCGCAGAAGAAGGACATCGACTTCGGCTCCCAGATCCGCAGCTACGTGCTCCAGCCCTACCAGATGGTGAAGGACCTGCGCACCGGGGTGGAGACGGGGAAGGTCGACGACGTGCTGGACGGCGATCTGGACGGGTTCATCCAGCCTTACCTGCTGGGCGTCCGGCGGACGGACCGGACCGTCGACGAGTAGCCGCCGTGCGCGGGTGGGCGGGCCGGCACGGAACGGGAGGCGATCCATGCGAGGAGTGAACTTCGGCGGCTGGTTCAGCCAGGTGGACGCGATCCAGGAGAAGGACCCGGCGACCTTCCCCGGCCTGCTCGAGCACCTGCGCAGCTTCCTGGGACCGGAGGACGCCTGCCGGGTGCGCGACTGGGGCTTCGATCACGTGCGATTGCCGCTGGACTGGCAGATCCTGTTCCAGGAGCGGGATCTCTCCCCCCGCGAGGAGGTGCTGGCGCTCCTCGACCGGGCCGTCGATTCCCTGCTGGGCGCCGGGCTGGAGGTCATCCTCGATCTCCACAAGTGCCCGGGGCACGACTTCCACCAGGGCACCCGCGGGCCGCAGGCCTTCTTCATCGACCCGGCCAGGCGGCGGGATACGCTGGCGGTGTGGAAGATCCTGGCGGGCCGCTACGGGCCGCGGGGCGTCATGCTGGAGCTGCTCAACGAGCCGGTGGCGCCCTCGGCGGAGATCTGGAACGAGGTGCAGGCCGAGCTGGCGGAGGAAGTGCGCCGCGTCGCGCCCCGCTCGACGCTGGTCCTGGCCTCCAACCTGTGGAACGGCGCCGGGGAGTTCGAGCGCCTGGCGGTGGTCCCGGATCCCAACGTCCTCTACACGTTCCATTGCTACACGCCCCTCGTCTTCACCCACCAGTTCGCCCCCTGGCTCGAGGGGGACGTCTTCCGGCAGCGGCGCGCGTACCCCGGGACGTACGATCTGCCGCCCGAGGCGAGGCACCGTTTGCCGCTGGATGGCGGCCGGTGGGACCGGGCCCGGCTGGCCGAGTCCCTCGAGCAGGTGTTCCGCTTCCGCGATCGGCACCAGGTCCGCGTGGCCTGCACCGAGTTCGGCGTGTACGTCGGGGGCCCGGACCGGATCAGCCAGCTTCGCTGGATCCGCGACCTGCTCCAGCTGTTCCGCGAGCACGGCGTGGGCTGGACCTACTGGAACTACAAGAACCTCGACTTCGGCCTCATCAGCCGCGGGGAGCGCCTCTTCGAGTCGATCCCGAGCTATGCCAACCCGGAGCGGCTCGACCAGGAGCTGCTGGCGCTCCTGCTGGCGGTCTGAGCGCGCCCGGCGCACGTCCGCGGCTGCGCCATCCCGCTCGGGACGTTCAGCGTGCCACGTACCAGAGGTGCGTGATGGAGCGCGGCGGGAGCCGCAGCGTGGCGGCCGGGGTCAGGGCCCGGGCCGGCTCCTCGTTCCGCACCACCGCCTCGTCGAACGAGTCGCCGCCGGTGAGCTGGAACCCGGGCACGCCCGTGGCCAGCGCCTTCTCCGCGGTCGCCCGGTTGGTCACCAGCACGTCCAGTCGCCCACCGTCGCGCGCCGCGTGGACCCAGAGCTCGGGATCGGTGCTAGAGGCGGCCACCAGATCGCCCCGGAGCTTTCCCAGCGCCGCGAAGGCGTGATGGGTGGGCCGCTTCACCCCGCCCAGGTCGAGCAGCCCGTGGGGCCCCGTCCCCTGCAGGCAGAAGTAGTGGGCCGCCGAGAGCCCCTGCTCGTCGAAGCGGAGGGCCGCCTCCATCGCCCACATCGCGCCGACCATGTCGGCGATGTGGCGCATGCGCGACGTCTGCCAGGAGAGCCCGTACTCGGTGACGGCCATGGCGATGCGCCGCGCGTGACCCCTGGGGTTGCGGGCGGGGTCGGCCCATAGCGCCTTGTGGGCGGCGATGGTCCGGTCGACCTCGGCCATGGTCGCGAGCGCCTCGCCGTCGGGCCTGGTGCCGTCGGTCGGGTAGATGTGCCAGGTGAGCACGTCGACCGCATCGCCGCACAGGGCCACGAACCGCTCCAGGAAGCGGTCGCGCCCGGGCACCGCGCCGGAGACCGCGGGCCCGGCCAGGCGGGCGGCAGGATCGACGGCCTTGATGGCGCGGGCCTGGGCGCGGAAGACGTCGCAGTAGCGCTCCGGCGTCCAGCTGGGGTCGCCCCGGGTCGTGGAGAACAGGTCCGGCTCGTTCCCGATCTCCCAGTAGGCGACCTGCAGCCCGCGCTCCCTCGCCCAGCGGGCGGCGTCGGCGGCGTCCTCGGGCCGGTTCCGGGCGGGGTCGTGCTGGATGGACGAGCTCCCCTGGAACACGCGCGTCTGGATGACGACCGGGGTTCCGGTCGCGCCGAGGATGGAGAGGTTCGCCCGGAACACGTCGAGCGCGTAGGCGGTGAGGTCGTGCTCGTCGCCGATGTTGCCCGCCGGGAAGCGGAGCTGCGCGGGATCGATGGCCTGCAACTCCTCGCGGAAGTCCACCACCTGCATCCAGTTGCCGAAGTTGAAGCCGAGCAGCACGGCCCGGTTCACCGGCGCGAGAACACGGTCGGGCGACACCGAGAGCTTCGCTCCTGCGCTCGGAGCGCCGGCGCCGGGCGGGGCACCCGCCGTGGCGCAGGCGAGCGGGATGGCGAGCGCGGCCGCGATGATCGCGCGGAGCGCCGGCCGGAGCGCGGGGTGGGAGAGCGGGGACGAGGATGGGGAGCGGCTCATGGCTCGCCATCGTACACGCGGATGCGGTCCCTTTCCGCGCGTTTCGTCGGGGAACGGCCCGGGCAGCGGTCAGGGCGTGTAGGCCAGCGGCTGCCGCGCCAGGATGAACCGCTCGATCGAGTCGAGCGCCCACCCCGGCACGTTGAAGAGCTTCACCCCGCAGCCGGACGGCTGCCGTCCGGTGGTGGCGCTCTTCTCGCGCACGAAGGCCACCTCGCCCTCCAGGTCGAGCTTGCGGCCATCGGCCAGGCCCAGCCTGACTTGAAGGCGCGTTCCCAGCGGCGGCGGCATGGCGGTGGCGATGAAGACGCCGCCGGAGTCGACGCGGCGGGTGGGGCCGATGAAGAAGTTGTGCTCGGAGACCAGGCTCACGTTCACCTCGACGCGGGTGAGCATGGGCCGCTGCCGGGGCTCGTCCTCCAGCTCCTCGTCGATGAGCGCCATCAGGTCCACCGACTGGCCGCGCGGGCGGGCCGGCATTGCGGCGGGGAAGGCCTCCGGGCTGGCCAGCGGCGGGGGCGTGGGCGGAGGCGCCGGCGGGACGATGCCCGCCGGGCTCGGCGGCGGCATGGCCGGGGCGACCCCGCCGCCCACCAGGCCCGAGCCGACGTGGCGCTCCACCACCACCAGCGGCTTGGAGAGGACCTCGTTGCGAGCCAGGGCGCGCTCCGCCCCGGCCACCGCGGCCAGCGGCTCGACGATCTCGCGCGAGGGCGCCACCATCACCACCCGGATCCCGACCCGCGCGGCGTTGGCGGCGGTGGTCAGGGCGTTGCCCCAGGTGCCGTCCGGAGAGGCGGGGAGCATGAGCACGATCACGTGCGGCGCCGCCGCCCGCACGAAGGCGTCCAGATCGGCGGGTCCCGGGAGGCAGTAGACCGCGTAGCCCGCACGGTCGAGGTGCAGGTGGAGCGCGATGGTGACGTCCGCATCCGATCCGACCAGCAGGACGCGCGACGCCGTGGCGGCACCGGCCAGGGTCACGTCGGGCGGCCCCCCGTCTCGATGAGGATCCGGCGCTCCAGATCGGCCCGGTTGGTGGCATTGGCGAGCGCCACGTCCAGGCCGATGCGCTTGATCTCGTGCAACCGGTACAGGTACTGGTCGAAGCTATGCATGCCCAGGTCGGCGCCGGCGCCGTCCATGTAGGTGCGGAGCTCGTTGACCTTGGATTCGCGGATCATCTCGCGGACGGTGGTGGTGGCCAGGAGCGCCTCGACCGCCGGGATGAGGCCGGTGGCGTCGGCGCGCATGAGCAGCCGCAGCGCGACCACGGCCTGCAGGTTGTCCGCCAGCCGGGCCCGGACCCCCTCCTGCTCGTCGGCCGGGAAGAGCCCGACGATGCGGCCGATGGCCCGCGGCACGTCCGGGGTGTGCAGCGAGGTGATGACCAGGTGCCCGGTCTCGGCCGCCTTGAGGCAGATGTCGGCGGCCTCGCGATCGCGCAGCTCGCCCACCATGATGATGTCCGGGTCCTGCCGCAGGGCGGCGCGCAGCGCGTCGGTGTAGCTGGCGGTGTCCGATCCCACCTCGCGCTGGATGACCAGCCCCTTGCCGCCGGAGAAGATGAACTCGATGGGGTCCTCCACCGTCACCACGTGGAGCCGCTCCTGATTGATCACGTGGTTGATGATCGAGGCGATGGTGGTCGACTTCCCGTTGCCGGTGGCGCCGGTCACGACGACGAGGCCGCGGCGCGCCTCGGCGATGGTGCGGATGACGGGCGGGAGGTTGAGCGGTTCGAACTCGGGGATCTGGAAGGGGATGGTGCGCATCACCGCCCCCCAGCTGCCGCGCTGCTTGAAGATGGAGGCGCGGAAGCGCGACACCCCGGGGAGCGAGTAGCTCCGGTCGACCTCCCGGAAGTCGAGGGGCGTGAACCCCGACCCCGGTGCCTGGAGGACGAAGTTGGCGATCGCCTCCGTGTCGGCGTGCGTCAGCGGCGGGTACTTGGCGGCGAGCAGCTCTCCGAAGACCCGGTACGTGGGCGGGTAGCCCACCTCGAAGTGCACGTCGCTCGCCTGTCGCTTGACCGCGAGCTGGAGGAACGAATGGAACATCTCCTCGCTGAGAGGTCCGTGGCCTTCCATGGCCAGGAGTGTACAGCGGGCGAGCAAAAGAGGGCAGGGCGTGACGGCAGGTGCGGGGGCGAGGGTCCGCCAGCCCGATCCGCGCTGGCTCCTCCCGCACGCCGTCCCCACCAGACCTACCTTGGATCGTGCGAATCGCCATGGTGTCGACGCCGTTCGTGGCCGTGCCGCCGCCCACTTACGGCGGGACCGAGCTGGTCGTGCATGCGCTGACCCGGGCGCTCGAGCGCGCCGGGCACGAGGTGGTCGTGTTCGCCACCGGTGACTCCAGCGTGCCCCGCCTGCGGGCCTTCTTTCACGAGCCCATCTGGCCCCCCAGCCCCTACGCCGAGCTGCTCCATTGCCGGTTCGCCGCGCGGGACATCCAGGCCGGGGGCTTCGACGTGGTGCATGCCCACTCGCCGGCTCTGCTCGCCTTCGCCGCCGAGCTGCCCGCGCCGGTGGTCTACACGCTCCACCACGATGCGCAGCCGACCCTGTCGCAGTACTACCGGTGCCTCCCCGGCATCCGCCACGTGGCCATCTCCAGACGACAGGCCGAGCTTTCCGACCCTGCGCCCCGCGACGTGGTCCATCACGGGCTCGATCCCGAGCTGTACCCGGTGGCCGGGCCGGGCGGGCAGGCGGCCTTCTTCCTCGGGCGGCTCTCGCGCTGCAAGGCGCCCGACCTGGCGGTGGAGGCCGCGGCGCGCGCCGGCGTGCCCCTGCTGGTGGCGGGGAGGGCCCACCAGGCCGACGACGGGCTGCAGTGGGGGGAGGTGCTCCGCGCCGCCCTGTCGCAGCCGCACGTGCGCTGGGTGCAGGAGGCGGACCTGGCCTCCAAGCGCCGGCTGTTCGCGCGCAGCCGCGCCCTGCTGGTCCCGCTGCGCTGGGAGGAGCCCTTCGGCCTGGTCATCATCGAGTCGCTCCTGGCCGGGTGCCCGGTCATCGCCTTCGCCCGCGGGGCCGCGCCGGAGATCCTGGAGGACGGCCTGACCGGGTTCCTGGTGGAGGACGTCCGGGGGATGGCGGCCGCGCTGCGGCGCGCCCCCCGCCTCGATCGCCTCGCCATCCAGGCGCGCGCCCGGGAGCGGTTCTCCGCAGCGCGCATGGCGGAGCGGTACCTCTCCGTCTATCGATCGGCCCTGGCGGACCGGGTGCTCGGGCGCGACGCCCGCCACTCCGAGGCCGGGGAGGATGGATGGACCACGCTGGCGCAGTGAGCATCGCTTCCCCGGACGAGCTCCTCGGCTACCGCGACCCGTCGGAGCAGCCCGAGGCCACCGGCGTCGACAAGCTGGTGCTGAAGCGAGGGAACCTGTTCCTGGTGGCCAACCGGCTGGGCGACGTGTCGCCCGCCGGGGCGCGGGACCTGGGGCTGTTCCTGACCGACACCCGCCACCTCTCCTCCTGGAAGATGGGGATCCAGGGCGGGCCGCCGCTGTGCCTCTCGTCGCAGGTCTCGCGCGACTACGTGGCCCAGATCGACTTCACCGTCACCAGCCTCCACGAGGGGGATCTCCTGGGCCGGGAGCCGGTGAACTACGTGCACCTGCGCCGGGACATGCTCATCGACGACGTGCTGGTCGATCGGCTCACCCTGGCCAACTTCCAGGGGCGCCAGATCGATCGGGCGGATCGAGCTCGGCTGGGCCGCCGACTTCGCGGACGTCTTCGAGATCCGCGGCGCGCGGCGTCGGCAGCGCGGCAGCTACCTGCTCCCGCAGGTGGAGGCGGACCGGGTGGTCCTGCGCTACGACGGCCTGGACGGGAGGCGCTACGCCACCGAGATCCGGATCGAGGGGATCGCGCCGGACGGCTCGGGACCGGCGCGGCTGAGCGAGCTGGGCGGGAACCGGGCGCGGGTCCGGCTGGCGCTGCAGCCGGCCGAGCAGGTGTCGGTGTCGTTCGTGGTGGCGGCCGGGATCGAGCGCGGCGCGCCGGGGCGGGCCCGCGGGCTGGACGAGGAGCGGCCGCTCCCGCGCCGGGAAAGGGGGCGGAGCTTCGAGGCCCGCGCCGAGGAGAACCACGAGGCCTACGACGCCTTCGCCCGCTCCGCCACCCGCTTCGTCGCGTCGCACGACGGCTTCTGCGAGGCGCTCGGCCAGGCGGTGGCCGATCTCAAGGCACTCACCGTGTACCACTTCGGCGAGCCGGTGATCTCGGCCGGCATTCCCTGGTTCACCTGCCCGTTCGGGCGGGATGCGCTGATCGCCGGGTACGAGGCCCTGCTGGCCACGCCCGAGGTGGCGCGCGATGCGCTTCGCTTCCTGGCGCGTCTCCAGGGCGACACCGACGACCCGGGGCGCGACGAGGAGCCCGGCAAGATCCCGCACGAGATCCGGTTCGGCGAGGTGGCCGCCGCCGGAGAGATCCCGCACACGCCGTACTACGGCTCGGCCGACGCCACGCCGCTGTTCCTGGTGCTCCTCTCCGAGTACGACCGGTGGACGGACGACCGCGACACGTTACGCCAGCTCCTTCCCCACGCCGAGCGAGCCCTGGCCTGGATCGACCGCGCCTGCCACGAGGGGGGCGGCTTCATCAGGTACCAGCGGCGCACGCCGAAGGGCCTGCGCAACCAGGGATGGAAGGACAGCCGCGACGGGGTCCCGTTCGCCGACGGCCGGCCGGCCGAGCCGCCCATCGCGCTCGTCGAGGTGCAGGGGTACGCCATCGATGCGCGGCGGCGCATAGCGGGGATCTACCGCCGCCTGGGGCGGCAGGTGGAAGCCGAGGCGCTCGAGCTGGCCGCCCGGGCGCACGCCGACGCGGTCGAGGACCGGTTCTGGATGGAGCGGGAAGGGACCTACGCCCTGGCGCTCGACCACGACCAGCGCCAGGTCGACGCCGTCACGTCCAACCCGGGGCACCTGCTCTTCTCGCGCGCCGTGCGCGAGGACCGCGTGCTGCCGGTGGTGCGCTCGCTGCTCGCGCCCGGGATGTGGAGCGGGTGGGGCATCCGCACGCTGGCCGAGGGACAGCGGGCCTACAACCCGCTCAGCTACCACGACGGCACCGTCTGGCCCCACGACAACGCCATCTGCGCCATGGGCTTCGGCAGCCACGGGCTGACCCGCGAGGCCAAGCAGGTGCTGACCGGCATGTGGGACGCCGCGCAGAACTTCCGGAGGCTGCGGCTGCCGGAGCTGTTCTGCGGCATCGCGCGGCAGCGGGGCCAGTTCCCGGTCCACTACCCGGTGGCCTGCTCCCCGCAGGCGTGGTCGTCCGCCGCGTGGTTCCTCGTGATCCGGTCCGCGCTCGGCCTCTTCGCCGACGCGCCCCGCCGCGAGCTCCGCATCGAGCACCCCCGCCTGCCGCCCTGGCTGGAGGAGATCACGCTCGAGAACGTCCGCGTCGGCCCTGCCCGGGCCACCCTCAAGTTCACGCGCGGCCACTCGAGCGCCTTCGCGGAGGTGGTGAGCGTGGAGGGGGGCGATCTGCGCGTGCGGATCGAGGTCTGACAAAACGTCGAGCGGGGCCTGACAGAATGGCGAGCCGATCAGGAGCCCCGTGCGGCTGCGGGTGGGGGCCCCGGCGAAGCCGGGGAGGGCGACCCCGGCCCCTTCTTGTCCGCACCAAGCGCGGACAAGAAAAGCGAAAGGCCGCGTGACCGCGGCCTCTCGAACTCAGGCGCTGCCGCGCCTCTACCGTTTGGACTCTCCGCCGTGCCCCCCGTAGGAAGCTTGCGGCGGTGGGAGGAGTCGAGCTTCCGGTCTGGCTTCGACTTGGACGTGCAACGGGAGGTGGGCCTTGCTGTTCGAGCTTCGAGATAGGAGCAGCGTCATGGCAAGGTCCTTGACCGGCCTCCGGCGGGACTCGCCCTCCATGTCTTCAATTGGCGTGCCGACGCATACCAGGGATCTCGTTCCAGTGTTTCCAGCAAGTTAAGCCGAGGGTACGGGCTGTACGTCTGTAATTCCGTAGGTTCCTGGTGACGCTTGGGTCCGGTCTGACCCGAGAGGGGAGACCCAGGCCCGCCGGGGTGTGGGCATTCGGCCGACACCCCGCCGCGCGGAAGTCTGCTTGCGGATGGTCCCGGCTGGCAGCACGGTTTTCGGGCGCCGCGCCGTCCCGGCGGCCATGTCGAGGGCCGGGTGCGCCGAACACGATCCGGCCCGACCACGAGAGGCGCGGATGTTCGCATCCATCGAGGAGGTCTCGGACAGGCTGGCGGCCGCCGGGTACCAGCCGTCGCGCGAGATCGCGACGGCGGTCTTCCTCGCCGACCGGATGGAGAAGCCGGTGCTCGTGGAGGGCCCGGCCGGCGCGGGCAAGACGGAGCTGGCCCGCGCCTTCTCGCAGATCTCGGGGCGGACCCTCATCCGCCTGCAGTGCTACGAGGGCCTGGACGAGTCGCGCGCGCTGTACGAGTGGGAGTACTCCAAGCAGCTCCTCTACACCCAGCTCCTGCGCGAGCGCATCGGCGCGAAGGTCGCCGAGGCCGGGACGCTGGCCGAGGCGGCCGACCGGATCGCCGAGGAAGGGAACGTCTTCTTCAGCGAGCGGTTCCTGGTCCCGCGCCCCATCCTGCGCGCCATCCTCTCCGATGCGCCGGCGCTGCTCCTGGTCGACGAGATCGACAAGGCGGACCCGGAGCTGGAGGCCTTCCTGCTCGAGGTGCTCTCCGACTGGGCCGTCACCGTTCCGGAGATCGGGACGCTCCGGGCGCACCTGGTGCCCCGGGTGGTGCTGACCTCCAACGCCTCCCGCGAGCTGTCGGACGCGCTCCGCCGCCGGTGCTTGCACCTGTACCTGGATCTGCCCGGCCGCGAGCGCGAGCTGGCCATCGTTCGCGCCCGGGTGCCCGAGGCGAGCGAGCGGCTGGCGCGGGCGGTGGTGGCGATGGTGGCCAAGCTGCGGACCCTCGATCTGAAGAAGGCGCCCTCGATCTCGGAGACGCTGGACTGGGCGCGCGCGCTGGCGCTGCTCGGCGCCGACCGGCTCGACACCGAGCTGCTCGACGCGACGCTCAGCCTGGTGCTGAAGTCGGAGGCCGACGCGGCCCGGGCGCGGAGCCGCCGGGGCGAGCTGCTGGCCGCGGCGGACCTGGGATGACGTGCCCGGGGTGGCCGGCTACCTCCCGGCCGACGCCGCCGGCTCGTCGAACCACCCGGGGTAGCCTTCGGCGATCTCGCGCTCCTGGAAGTGCTCGCCGGTCCGCCGGTCCACCACCTTCCAGTCGCCGGCCACCCGCGCCACCAGGTATTCGCTCACGGTGACGCCGAGGCTCGAGTTCCCGTCCTGGCGCCATCGCTCGCGCGCCGTGACCACGGCCGCCCCTCGCGGCGCCCGCCTCACCTCCAGCAGGGAGAAGGACTCGAGGACGATGCCCTGCGCGGCGGCACGCCACGAGGCGAGCGGATGGTCCACGCCGCGGGTGGCCAGGCGATCGATCTCGGCCAGGGTCCGGGGCGCGATGAGGGCGCGGGCGGTGCGGTAGCCCTGCTCCTGCGGCCGCCGCTGGCGAGCGAGCACCGGGCCGCGCGGCCCGGCCAGCCGCACCGCCTCGAGGTAGCCGAGCACGCACCGTGCCGGTCCCCGGAACAGGTTCTCGCCGGGTGGCCCGGACGGGCTGGCGGCGGTGGTGAGCAGGAGGAGCAGGGCGAGGCGCACGGTGGGCGAGTTCTTTTCCGGGTGGAAGCTGGCCCCTCACGCTCGGGCCCGGGTCCATCGCGTGCAATTGCCCGCTCCTGTACCTCCCGGCGGAACGCGGGGGCTGTGGGAGAGCGTGCGATGGTGGGCGCCGGGCGCGGAGAGCGCTGGCGCGCGAGCGTCGGTCCGTTGCGCATCGCCCGCCGGGGCGATCCCGGAAGCCGCTCCGGCCCGGCGCCGGCCGCGCCGTCCTCGCGCGGCAAGTCCGCTATCGGGTTCGGGGCGCGGTCCAGGTTTGGGGTTCGCCCCCGGCCCCACCCGGAGTGTGGCGCAGCCCCACCGCCCGGGAATCGCCCCGTTGCTAGATTGGCGGCGGCACCGGCGATACACTCGCCAGCCCGGGCGGAGCGTCCCGCGTCCCCATGGATCCCCAGAAGCGCGTCCTCATCGTCGAGCCGGATCACGGGTTCGCCCTGGCGCTGGCCTCGCTCTTCCACGAGGACGGCTGCGCCACGCGCACCGCCGGCAGCGCCGCCGAGGCCGAGCTGGAGATCGCCACCCGCCGGCCCAGCCTCTGCGTCATCCGTGCCGAGCTGCCGGATCTGTCGGGCTTCTCGCTGTGCGCGCAGCTGCGGCACGACCCGGTCATGGCCCGGCTGCCGGTGATCCTGTACTCCTCGGACACCCCGCCGGCGTCCCTGGCCGAGCACGCCCGCACCCCCTGGGCTGCGAACGGCTACCTGGCCATGCCGCTCGACACGGCGGCGCTGCGCAAGCTCGCCGAGCGGATCCTGGCAGCCGCGGAGCCGGTGGAGAGCGCCGACGACGCGGTGGTCATCGACGAGGAGCCTCCCGAGGGCGCGGGCGAGCCTGGGCCCGAGAGCGCGAATCCCGCCCCGGAGCCACAGGCGCCTGCGCCCGAGGCGTCCGGACCGGTCCCGCCCCCGATGCCGCGCCGGCCCGAGCGCTCGGTCGTCACCGACGAGGATCGGCTCTTCGTCGATCGCGTCTTCCAGTCCATCGCCGAGCACCGCGACGACCTGATCTCGGAGGCGCACCGGCGCCGGCCGCCCATCCGCCGCGAGCTCCTGCAGACCCCGGAGGGGAGGGCGGAGGCGCTGCGCGAGGACCTGCGCGCGCGCGAGGCCCAGATCGCCCGGCTGGCCGAGGTATGGGAGGTGCGCGAGCGCGAGCTGGCGAGCTTCGACGAGCGGATGCACGAGAAGGACGTCGAGCTGGCCGGGCTCAAGTCCCAGGTCGACGACCTGCTACAGCGGCTGGCCAGCGCGCGGGACACGTTCGTCGAGAAGGAACGCGAGTACGGCGCCTCGGTGGACGGGCTCCTGCTGGAGAAGTTCAGCCAGGAGAAGGAGCTCATCGAGGTCGTCGCCGGCAACGAGCGACGGGTCCACGAGCTGGAGCGCGAGGTGCGCCGGCGCGACGACGACCTGGCGCAGCGCAAGATCGCGCTCGACGGCGCCCAGGAGGAGATCGCGCGCCTCGATCGCCAGCTGCGCGCGCTCACCAGCGCCGGCGAGGCGCGCGAGGCGGAGCTCTCGGCCGAGCTGGCGCGCCGCACGGAGGAGCTGGCCACGGCCGCGGCGGCGCTGGCCGAGGCGCGGCGCACGGCGGAGGAGGCGGCCCGGGAGGCCGCGGCGCGGCTCGAGGCGGAGGCCCAGTCTCGCCGCCAGGCCGAGAGCGAGGGGGCGCGGGCGCGGACCGAGGCCGCCGAGCAGGCGCAGGCGGTGGCGGCGCTCGAGGCGGAGGCGGAGACCAGGGCCCAGGAGCGCGAGGCGGAGCGAGCCGCGCAGGAGCGGGCGCAGGCGCAGCTGCAGGCGCGCATCCAGGAGCTGGAGGCCGCGGTGGCGGCCGCGGAGGAGGAGCGCGAGCGCGTCGGGGCGAGCGCGCGCGAGGCGTCGGCGCTGCTGCAGGGGCGGATCGAGGAGCGCGAGGCGGCCATCCGCGATCGCGAGGCCCGCATCCGGCTGCTCGACGAGGAGTACCGGCAGTTCCGCGAGACGGCTCGGGCCCGCGAGGACGATCTCTCCCGCGAGGTCCAGGATCACCTGCAGCAGATCGGATCGCTGGAGGCGGAGCTGGAGGCGCAGTCGCGCGAGATGGCGGAGGTGGAGGCGGAATCGCAGGCCGAGGTGGCCCGGCTCCAGGCGGCGCTGGAGGCCGGGGCGGGCGCCGGCAGCCAGGCCGTGGCCGCCGAGCGCGCGCGCGCCGAGGAGTCCGAGCGCCGGGCGCGTGCAGCGGAGGAGGCGCTGCAGGCCGCGCGCGAGGAGGGGGGGCGCATGGCGCAGGCGGCGGCGGCGGCCCAGGAGCTCGCCGATGCCGCCCGCGAGGAGGAGCGCACCGCGGCCCAGGCGCGGCTGGCGGCGATGGCGGCCGAGCGCGATGCCGCCCGTCTGGACGCCGGCCGGGAGCGGGCGCGGGCCGAGGCGGCCGGGCGCGAGGCCGATGCTCTGCGGTCCTCGATCGAGCAGCGCGTCCGCGGCGCGGAAGCCGCCGCGGCGGAGCGCGATGAGGCGCGGGCCAAGGTCGCCGCCCTGGCCGAGGCACGGACCGCGCTCGAGGCGGGCCTGGCCGAGGCCGAGGCCAGGGCCCACGCCGCCGAGGACACCGCCCAGGGCGCCCGCACCGAGGTGGCCCGGCTCGCCGCCCGGATCGAGGAGCTCGGCGCGGCGGCCGAGGAGGCGGCCCGGGCGGCCGCGGCCGAGCGCGCCGGCGCCGGCGAGCGGGTGGCGGCCCTCGAGGCCGAGCTGGCGAAGGCCGGCGCGGCCCTGGACGGCGCCGGGGCGGCCCGGGCGGCGGAGCTGGCCTCGGCGCGCGAGGCGCTGCAGAAGGCCGAGGCGGCGCGGGAGGAGGCGCTGCGGGGGGCGCAGCGCCGCGAGGCGGAGCTCACGCAGGAGGCGCTGGCGCGCAGCGAGGCGGTCCGGTTGCTGGAGGCGCGGCTGGCGGAGGCGCAGAAGTCCGGCGAGGAGAGGGCTGCCCGCGCCGCGGCCCTGGACCAGGAGCTCAAGCATGCCCGCGAGGCCACCGAGGCGGTCTCCCGCGAGATGTCGCGGACCGTCGGCGAGCGCGATGCCCGCCTGGGCCAGCTCGAGGCGGAGCTGGCGGCGCTCCGCCCCGAGGCCAGCGCGCTCCGGGACGAGATCCTGAAGGCGCGAGAAGGGGCGGCCGCGGCCGAGGCGGGGCTCCGGGCCGAGCTGGACGGCGCCCGCGGCCGGCGGCAGGAGCTCGAGGCCGAGCTGGCGCGCGCCACCGAGCAGCGGGACGAGGCCGCCGCGCAGCGCGCGGGGATCGCCGAGGAGCTCGACCGCGTCGCGGCCGAGCGGTCCGCGCTGATCGAGGAGAATCGCGAGGTCCGGGCCGCGGCCGAGGCCGCCCGCGCCGCCCAGTCCGGGCTCGAGGCGGAGCTGACGCGCGCGGCCAGCGACCGAGCCGAGGCGGAGGAGCGGGGCCGGGCCCGGCTCCAGGTGGCCCAGGCCGAGGCGGCGCGACGCGAGGAGGAGCTCCTGGCCGAGCTGGCCCGCAAGACGGAGGCGGGGGAGCGGCTCAACGGGCGCTTCGAGGATCTGGCGCGGGAGCGCACCCGGCGGGAGGAGGCGCTGCAGCGCGAGCTCTCGGCGCGGGCCGAGGCGCTGGCCGCCTCCGAGCGCCGCGAGCGCGCCGCCAGCGAGGGGGCGGCGGCGGCGGCCTCCGAGGCGATGGAGCGGCTCGCCCGGGCCGACGAACGGATCGCCGGGCTGCAATCGGCGCGCGACGAGGCGCTGCGCGCCCGCGAGGAGCTGGAGCGACGGGCGCAGGCGCTGGCGGCGGAGCGCGAAGGCCTGATCACCCGCGCCGAGCGGGCCGAGCAGCGCGGCATGCAGGCGGAGGCGGCCAAGGCCGTCGCGGAGCGCGAGCGGCAGCGGAACGAGGAGGAGGGATCGGCGCGGCTGGCCCGCTTCGACGCGCGCGCCGCCGAGCAGGCGGCCAAGCTCGACCAGGCTGGCCGCGACCTTTCCCAGGCGCGCACCCGCGTCCAGGAGCTCGAGGCGGCGGTCGCCTCGGCGGCGCAGGCCCGCGCCCGCACCGAGCAGGAGCTGTCGGCGAAGATCGCCGCCGCCGAGGCGCGCGCCGCCGAGGCCGCCCGCCGCGCCGATCGAGTTCGCGGCCGAGCGCCGCGATGCGGAGGCGCGCACCGGGCGCGCCGTCGAGGAGGCGCAGGGCCGCTTCAAGGAGGACCTGGCCCGGCGCGACGCCCTGCGCGCACAGGAGGTGCAGCGGCTCCAGACCGCCCTGCAGGATCTGGCGCGGCGCGAGAAGTCGCTGCAGCTCGAGCTCTCGCGGGTGCGCCCCGGCGAGCGCAACAGCGCGGTGCCGGCGGAGGAGAAGGAGAGCTGACGCCGCCCACGGTGTCCGGACGCCGCTTCCAAGTGCGGATGCGGATTCCGGATGCGGTTTCCGGGTGCGACTGCGGTTGGCGGCTGCGGCTGCAGATGGCGGCTACTGATGCGGAAGCGAGCTCCGGCGATGAGCAACGGCATCCGCTGACCGCACCCGCACCCCGGACCGTAGCCGCGACCCGGAGACCGCAGCCGCATCCGGACGCCGCAACCGCAGCCGGACACCGCAGCCGCGGCCGGACACCGCAGCCGCGGCGATGGCGCGGGAGCGGTGGTACATCTCTGTCCCCGATGGACATCCTCCGCTCCCCCTCCTCTCCGCCTTCCCCCACGGCTTCAGCACGCGTTCCGGCGGCGTCTCGCCGCCACCCTGGGACTCGCTCAACCTGGGCCGGCTGGTCGGCGACGAGCCGGGGCGCGTGGCGGAGAACTGGCGGCGGCTCGAGGCGGCGACGGGGCTCGGGTTCGCCCGCGTGCGGCAGGTGCATGGTACGCACGTGGTTCACCTCCATCAGCCCACCGAGCCGGTCGAGGAGGCGGACGGGGTGCGTCTCGACGGCGCCCGGGGTGGCGGCCTGCGTCTCCGTCGCGGACTGCGCGCCGGTGCTGCTGGCCGACCCGGGGAGCAAGGCCGTGGTGGCGGTCCACGCCGGCTGGCGAGGGACCATCGCCCGGGCGGTGCATGCAGGCGTGCGAGCGCTCGCCGGCATTGCGGGGGCGCCGCCGGAGCGGTTCCTGGCGGCCGTGGGCCCGTCGATCGGCCCATGCTGCTATGCGGTATCGCCCGATCTCGCTGCGCGTTTCGCCGCGGAGATCGGGCCGGTCGTGGGGGGCGATCCGACCGCGCCGCACCTCGATCTGTGGGAGGCGAACCGGCGGCTGCTGGTCGAGGCCGGCCTCCGCGCCGAGCAGGTGGAGGTGGTCGGGAAGTGCACGAGCTGCGATATCCGGAGCTTCTTCTCCCACCGGCGGGACCGCGGTCGCACCGGCCGCCAGGTTGCCTTCATCGCCCCACCTCGCCCGACGGGCGGGGGACCCCTTCCTTGACGGCCAGCGTGAGTCACCTAGAATTTCCGAGGCCTTGAGACAACTCGCGCCACAGGCCTTGGCGGCGCTCCTCGTCGTCGGCTGTGCCGGCGCGGCACCCGTGCACCCGGATGCGGATCCGCTGCTCGCGGAGATCCGCGAGCTCCGCAAGCAAGACGAGGCGCTCTCGGCCCGCGTGGAGGCGCTCTCGAACCGCGTCGACCTCCTCACTGCCCGTGCAATGCGCTCGGGCGATCGCCAGGCGCCCGAGGCGGCGAGCGACGGCTCCGTCACGCCCGATCCGTCGAGCGCGCCCCGCCCCGCGGGGGCATCCGGCGCCGAGATCCCGCCCGACCTGGCGGTGGTGAAGGTGGCTCCCGAACCGGCCCGCGCGGGCGCGGCCCGGGGCGCGAGCCGCCCGGGGGCGCGCCCCTCGCGAGCGGCGCCGCAGGTCCCGACCGCCGTCCCCATCCAGGAACCGGATCCGGCCGCGCTCGATGCGCTCGCCCGACCCGGCCGGCGTCCGCTGGCGGCGGAGGCCGATCAGGAGCTGGGGGATGCGCGCGCCCTGATGGGCCTGACCCGCGCGCACGCGCTGGAAGACTTCTCGGCCCGTTACCCGCAGCACCAGGCCGCCGACAACGCGCTGGTGGAGGCCTCGGCCGCTTACGAGGCTGCCGGGCGCGACGACGCCGCCTGCGCCCTGGTGCGGCGCGTGATCGACGAGTACCCCGCCGGCGACGCCCAGAGCGACGCCATCGAGCGGCTGGCCGCGTGCGAAGCACGCCGCGGCGCGGTCGACGCCGAGCAGCGCCTGCTGGCGCGCCTGCGGGCGGACTTCCCCGGGACCCCGGCCGCGCGACGCGCCGAGGCCCGGCTCTCGCAAGATTCCGGACGCAGCGGCGAGACCGCGCCGCCCGACGTCCCGGCAAGGAGCAGCCCATGATCCGCAACCT
This sequence comes from uncultured Pseudomonadota bacterium, assembly GCA_963736345.1. GTDB lineage: Bacteria > Myxococcota > Myxococcia > Myxococcales > Anaeromyxobacteraceae > Anaeromyxobacter. Next base: position 74,892 of record CAVTOU010000023.1, read on the forward strand.
CACGCTGGCCGTGCTCTTCCTCGCTCCGGCGCTCGCACTGGCGGCTCCCAAGGACGTCGCCGAGGACGCCGCGGCCAAGGCGACCGCGCCGCCGGCCGACGGGGAGCCGGCGCCGGGCGATCTCGCCCTCCCGCCCGAGCCGATGGAGGGGGGCGCGCGCGAGGCGGAGGCGGGCCAGGGGGCGGTGCCGCCGCCCGACACGTACACCATCCGCTCCGGCGACACGCTCTGGGATCTCTCCGGCCGCTTCCTCAACAACCCGTGGTACTGGCCGAAGATCTGGTCCTACAACCCGGAGATCGCGAACCCGCACTGGATCTACCCCGGCAACCTCCTTCGCTTCTTTCAGTCGGGCGAGGAAGCCGCCGGGCCAGGTCGCTCCGGTGAGCCCCGAGGTGGCCGAGGAGGAGCAGGAGGCCGAGCCGGTGCGCGAGCTCGAGGACCTGTCGCGCGGCGAACATGGCCCAGGGCCCCTCCGAGGAGGAGAAGGACGCGGTGGCGGTGGCCGGGCCGTACAAGATCGGCTACGTCGCCCCGCGCACGGCGTTCGCCAGCCACGACGCCTTCGTCACCCCGCGCGAGCTGGAGGAGTCGGGCTCGATCCGCGCCGCCTTCGAGGAGAAGACCATGCTCATCGTCGCGCGACCGCGCCTACGCGACCTTCCGCTCCGGGGGCGCCGTCAAGGTGGGCGAGACCTACTCCATCTTCCGGACCCTCCGGCCCGTGAAGCACCCGGTCACGGGGGAGATGATCGGCTACCAGTCGGTCATCCTCGGCTCGGCCAAGGTGGTGGCCGTGGACGACAAGGCCGCGACCATCACCATCGGCGCGTCCTACGATCCCATCGAGCGCGGCGACATGCTCGGCCCGTGGGCGCAGAAGACGTACCGGGCCGTGCCGGCCAGGCCGAACGGCAAGCGCCTGCGCGGCTACATCCTCACCTCGCCGGTCGAGATCCTCACCCAGCTCGCCGAGCACCAGGTGGTGTTCGTGGACAAGGGGAAGGTCGACGGCGTCGAGGAGGGGAACCGGTTCGTGGTGGTGCGCGCCGGAGATCCTCGTGGCGAGACGGAGCTGGTGCCCCGCTGGGACTCCGAGCCTGCCCACGGAGGACGTGGGCACGCTGCTCGTGGTCGACGTCAAGGACCATGCCTCCGCCGCCCTGGTCACTCGCAGCCTGAACGAGCTCGCCCCGGGCGATCGCGTCGAGATGAGGATGCAGTAGGCGGCGTCTGCCCGTCGCCTCGCTCGTCCGGGGCCGCGATACACCAGCAAACAGGCCCGGCTGCAGCCCGGGTCCGGGGTCGCCACGGGTCTGCTCGTGCACGCCAGATGCATACGCTCGGGGGACCCCGCCTTGACGATGTGGGACCCCGCGGGTATATGGCCCCCCTCCATGGACGTGCCGCGCACCCTACGGCCGGGCGACGGACCGTACCCGGGGCTGCTGGCGCAGATCCCCGACCGCCCCGCCCTGCTGCGGGTGAGGGGAGATCTGCGCGGCGAGGTGCGGCGAGCTGCCGTGGTGGGCTCGCGAGAGCCGGACGGCTACGGCGAGGACATGGCGCGCGCCATCGCTGCCGGGCTGGCCCGGGCGGGCATCTCGGTCGTGTCCGGGGGTGCGCGCGGGATCGACGGTGTCGCGCACCGGGCGGCGCTCGAGGCCGGCGGGCACACGGTGGCCGTGCTCGGCACCGGCGTCGACGTCCCGTACCCCGCCCAGCACCGCGGCCTCTTCGCGCAGGTGCTGGAGGCGGGCGGGGGGCTGGTCTCGGAGCAGCCCGACGGGACCCCGGCCTTCAAGCAGAACTTCCCGGCCCGCAACCGGATCATCTCCGGGATGTGCGAGGTGGTGGTGGTCGTCCGGACGCGGGCGGAGAGCGGGGCCCTCATCACCGCGAGCTGGGCCCGCTCGCAGGGCCGAGCGGTGCTGGCCGTGCCCGGGGACGCGCGCGACGAGCTCTCGGCCGGAACGCACGCGCTGCTTCGCGGCGGCGCGCGGCTGGTCTGCTCGGCCGCCGACGTGCTCTCCGAGATGGGTCTGGCCGAGGTGCAGGCCCAGCGCCCGCTCCCCGCGCTGTCCTGCGAGGGGTCGACGCTCCTGGCGGCGCTCTCCCGCAAGCCGCGGCACGCGGGCGAGGTGGCACAGGCGGCCGGGATGCGGGTGAGCGAGGCCCTGGCCGGCCTCCTGTCCCTCGAGCTGGAAGGGTTGTGCGAGCAGCGGCCGGGCCATTACTTTCTGCGCCGCGAAGGGATCTAGAGGATGGCGAGAGCCCTCACCCCCACACCGAAGGTCCGGACCGCGGCCAAGAAGGCGCGCAAGGCTCCCGCCGCCCGTGGGCGCGGCATCACCCCTGTGCCCGACGAGAAGGAGACGCCCGCCAGGGCGCCCGAGGCGCCGCCCGCTCGCCCGGCCAGCCGGAAGGCGACCGGCGGTGGAACCCTGGTCGTGGTCGAGTCTCCCGCCAAGGCCAAGACCATCAAGAAGTACCTGGGGCGCGGCTACGACGTGAAGGCGTCGGTCGGCCACGTGAAGGACCTGCCCAAGTCGAAGATCGGCGTGGACGTGGAGCACGGGTTCCTCCCCGAGTACGAGATCATCAAGGGCAAGACCAAGGTCCTCTCCGACATCAAGCGCGCCGCCCGGACCGCCGACCGCGTGTTCCTGGCCACCGACCCCGATCGCGAGGGCGAGGCCATCGCCTGGCACATCTCCGAGGAGCTGGGCGCCGAGGGCGGGAACGCCCGGGTGCGCCGCGTGCTCTTCAACGAGATCACCAAGGGCGCCATCCAGAAGGCCATCGCGGAGCCGCTCGACCTGGATCGCAAGAAGTTCGACTCCCAGCAGGCGCGGCGCATCCTCGACCGGCTGGTGGGCTACCAGATCAGCCCCATCCTCTGGAAGAAGGTGCGGCGCGGGCTCTCCGCCGGGCGCGTGCAGTCGGTGGCGGTGCGCCTGGTGGTCGAGCGCGAGCGCGAGATCGAGGCCTTCGTGCCGGTGGAGTACTGGTCGCTGGACGCCGACCTGGCGGCGGCGCTGCCGCCCGAGTTCCGCGCCCGGCTGGCCAAGGTCGACGGGCAGAAGGCGGAACTCAAGGACGGGGCGCAGACGCAGGGGCTGGTCGACGAGCTGCAGGGAGCGAAGTACGTCGTCGCCTCCGTCGATCGCAAGGAGCGCAGGCGCAATCCGCCGCCGCCCTTCACCACCGCCAAGCTGCAGCAGGAGGCGGCCAACCGCCTGGGCTTCAGCCCGAAGAAGACCATGACGCTGGCACAGCGGCTCTACGAGGGCGTGGAGCTGGGCGAGGAGGGCGCGGTCGGCCTCATCACCTACATGCGCACCGACTCGGTGCGGCTCTCCACCGAGGCCGTCGACGCGGCCCGCGCCTTCATCGGCGAGCACTTCGGCAAGGACCACCTGCCGGCCGAGGCCAACGTCTTCAAGACCAAGTCGAAGCAGGCGCAGGAGGCGCACGAGGCGGTGCGCCCGACCTCGGTCGACTGGACCCCGGAGCGGGTGGCACCCTTCTTCGAGCAGATGGGCGAGCGCGACATGTACCGGCTGTACGAGCTCATCTGGGATCGGTTCGTGGCCTGCCAGATGATGCCGGCGGTCTACGACCAGACCACCGCCGAGATCGCCGCCCGCCGGGCCACCTTCCGGGCCACCGGCTCGATCCTCAAGTTCCCCGGCTACCTGGCGGTGTACGGGGCGAAGCCTCCCGAGGAGGAGGCCGGGGCCGAGGAGGAGAAGAACGGCGAGAACGGCGAGCGCGAGGGCCGGGCCGAGAAGTCGGAGGACCGGCAGCTGCCGCCGCTCGAGGCCGGCATGGAGCTGCGCCTGCTGAAGCTCGTCCCCGAGCAGCACTTCACCCAGCCGCCGCCGCGCTTCAACGAGTCGTCGCTGGTGAAGGAGCTGGAGGAGCGCGGCATCGGCCGCCCCTCCACCTACGCCGCCATCCTCGACACCATCCAGGAGAAGGGCTACGTCGAGAAGCTCGAGCGCCAGTTCAAGCCCACCCACCTGGGCGTTCTCGTGACCGACGAGCTGGTGCGCGCCTTCCCGCGCGAGATGGACGTGGCCTTCACCGCCGGGATGGAGGAGCGGCTCGACGAGGTCGAGGACGGCAGCGCCGGCTGGCAGGCGGTCCTGTCCGACTTCTACGGGAAGTTCAAGGAGGACCTGGCCAAGGCCGAAGAGGGCATGCGCAACGTCAAGGCGCAGGCCATCGACACCGACATCGCCTGCGAGAAGTGCGGCCGGATGATGGTCATCAAGTGGGGCCGCAATGGCGAGTTCCTGGCCTGTCCCGGTTACCCGGAGTGCCGGAACACCATGAACTTCCGGCGCGAGGACGGGAAGATCGTCCCCGAGAAGGAAGAGGACATCGCGGTCGAGGACAAGTGCCCGGAGTGCGGCGCCCCCATGGTCATGAAGCGGGGGCGGTTCGGCCGCTTCCTGGCGTGCACGCGATATCCCGACTGCAAGGGCACCAAGCCCATCTCGATCGGCGTGAGCTGCCCCAAGGGGTGCGGCGGCTACATCACGGAGAAGCGCTCGCGGCGCGGGCGGACGTTCTACGGCTGCTCGTCGTACCCGAAGTGCGATTTCGTCTCCTGGGATCGGCCGCGCAACGAGTTCTGCCCGAGGTGCGGCAGCCCCTACCTGCTCGACAAGTACTCCAAGCGGACCGGCCCGTTCATCGCCTGCCCGAACAAGGAGTGCGGATACCGGCGCGAGGCCGCTGAGGGGGGCGAGGCGGCGCCGGTGGTGGTGGCCAAGCCGGAGCTCGAGAAGGTGTAGGCGCGGCCGCCATCCCCCGCTGCGGGGGATCGCTCGGCCGTATGCTTGACACCTTCCGCAGGCTGCTGCTATCGAAAAACCGCAATCCATACGCGCTCGAAGCGCGCACAGGGTGCGTGCGTCCCCCACCTGCCTCTCGCAATCACGAGGAACCGATGATCCAGAGCCTCGCCGAGTTCTTCCGACAGGGCGGCCCCGCGATGCTGGCGAACCTCGGGACCAGCGTGCTGGCGATCGCCATCATCATCGAACGGCTCATCGTCCTCGCGTTCCGGCTCAACCTGAACGCACCTCCGTTCATGGAGCAGGTGCAGAAGCTCGTCCTCTCCGGGAACGTGGACCGCGCGGTCAAGCTGTGCGGCGCCGCGCCGGACGCGGCGCTCTCGCGGGTGGTGCGGGCCGGGTTGACCCGGGCCGGCAAGGGTGAGCAGGAGGTCTCGCGCTCCATCGAGGAGGCGGTGCTGGAGGTGACCCCCGCCATCTCCAAGCGCATCTCGGCCCTGTGGTCGCTCGCCAACGTGGCCACCCTGATCGGCCTCATCGGCACCATCACCGGCCTGATCCGCACCTTCCGGTCCCTGTCCGCCGCCTCGCCGGAGATGAAGGCCACGCTGCTCTCGCAGGGCATCGCCGAGGCCATGAACAACACCGCCTTCGGCCTCACCATCGCCGTGGTCTGCATCGTGGCCCACCTGCTCCTCAACTCGAAGGCCAAGGCCATGATCGAGGACGTGGAGTACAACGCGCTCCGGCTCGAGAACATGCTCAACCGGAGCGGCGGCAGCCCCAGCGTCGAGTCGGCGGGCTAGCCGCGCCGGGGCGAGGGCACGATGCACCAGCGCATCCACCCCGAGGACGACTTCGGCGAGCTCAACATCGTCCCCTACCTGGACGTGGTGGTGAACCTGGTGATGTTCATGCTGCTCAGCATGACCGGGCTCATCAGCCTGGGGGTGCTGAACGTCTCCGCGCCCAAGATCGGCGGCGAGACCGCGGCCGTGGCCACCGACACCGGGCCGAAGCTGCTCCTGACCGTGGGCATCGGCCACCAGGGGTTCTACGTGGCCGGGGCGGGCGGGGTGCTGGGCTCGGACGCCAACAACACCGACACGAGCCGGCCGCCCACCATCCCGCTCAGGGACGGCAAGTACGACTACCAGGCGCTCACCGAGCAGCTGGCCAAGATCAAGGAGCAGTATCCCAGCGAGACGCAGGTGATCCTCTCGGCCGACCCGGACACCGTCTACGACACGCTGGTCCAGACCATGGACGCCTGTCGCGAGCAGGTGGTGAAGAAGCCGGACGGCTCCAGCGAGCGGAAACCGCTCTTCTTCGACGTCTCGCTGTCGCTCATCGGGTGAGCCGCATGCCTAGCGCCTCGAACAGCACCGCCGAGTTCCGCCTGGAGGAGGACAAGCGCAAGCGCACCTTCCGCCGGCAGCGGCGCAAGATGCGCGAGGCCGAGGGGGAGATCAAGGCGCTGAACATCGTCGCCATGATGGACATGATGACCATCCTCCTGGTCTTCCTGCTCAAGTCCTACCAGGCGTCCACCATCAACGTGAACATGGGCGAGCACCTGGTCATCCCGGCCTCGACCACCCAGCTCCAGCCGCAGGAGAACATCACCATCACGCTGTCGGTGGACGAGCTGGCGGTGAACGATCGGAAGGTGCTCGACCTGCAGCGCGGCGCCATCCGGGCCAGGGACAAGGAAGGCGGCAAGGAGGACGCGTTCTACGTGGGCGTGGTCTACGACGCGCTCAAGCGCGAGGTGGACAAGCAGAAGTACATCGCCCAGTTCAACAAGAGCGCGCCCTTCTCCGGGCGCGTCAACGTGGTCGCCGACAGGAAGATCAGCTACCGGACGCTCATGGACGTGCTCTACACCGCCGGCCAGGCCGAGCTGGGGGAGTACAAGTTCATGGTGCTGAAGGCCAACCAGTAGGTGCCCAGGAGCTAGCGAGCGCAGCGCCGGAGCCCGGGCCTCGCCGGAGCGGAAACACGAACCGCCCGCGCAACCGGTCGCAAGCACTACACGGCCCGGCGGTGAGGGTTAGCGAAGGCGAGGCACGGGATCCGGCGCGTAGGGGCGACGCGAAGGCGAGCGCGGGCTACATCGACGGCCCCATCATCGCCGTCGCCCCCTGCTCCCTTCGCCGCGCGCAGTCGGTGCAGAACAGCGCCGTGGGCAGCGCCGCCAGGCGCCGCGGATCGATCTCCTGCTCGCAGTCGGTGCAGACCCCGTACTCGCCGGCATCGATGCGGATCAGGGCTGCGGTGATGGAGGCGACCTCGCGCCGCTGGGCATCGCTGAGGCTGGCGAGCGTGTACTGCTCGTGCTCGGACTGGGCACCCTCCTCGAACTCTGGGTCCCGCTCCGCTGCGCGCAGCCCCTCCAGCTCCGCGCGCTCGCGTCGCACCGTCTCCAGGATGGTGCGACGCCGCCGCTGCAGCTCTTCCCGCACCCTCTCCAGCTCGAGCTCCTGCACGTTGCCTTCCTTTCGGTGCGGCGATAAGTGGAGCGCCCGGCCCGAACCCCGAGGCACCGCCGCCGCCCAGCGGCCCGGCGCGTCGAGGACGAAGATGCACACATCGGTTCGTGTCGGCCAGGCAATCTGGGTGCCATCGACGTCGCGAGGGGGTTCCCTCGGTCGGCCGCCCGGGGAGCAGCGGGCCAGAAAGTGCGAGGATGGACGCTCCAATGCGAGTGCGGGTGATCGGCGGCGGACTGGCCGGCTGCGAGGCAGCCTGGCAGCTCGCGCGCCAGGGCGTTTCCGTGGAGCTCCTCGACATGAAGCCGAGCCGGCGCTCGCCTGCTCACGTGCTTTCCGACCTGGCCGAGCTGGTGTGCTCCAACTCGCTCCGCTCGGACAACCCCGCGAACGCCGTGGGTCTCCTCCACGAGGAGCTGCGCCGGCTGGAGAGCCTGGTGCTGTCCGCGGCGGACGAGACCCGGGTCCCGGCCGGCGATGCGCTGGCGGTCGATCGTGGGCGCTTCAGCGCGCTCATCACGGCGCGGCTGGAGGCGCAGGGGCGGATCCGCCGCGTGGCCGAGGAGGTGGCCGAGCTGCCCCCGCCCCCCGAGCTGGCGCTCGTCGCCACCGGGCCCCTGACCGGCGAGGCGCTGGCGGCCGACGTGGCCCGGCTGGCGGGCGGCAGGCTCCACTTCTACGACGCCATCGCGCCCATCGTCGCCGACGATTCCGTCGACAGGCGGATCGCCTACGCGCGCTCGCGCTACGGGAAGGGGGAGGGCGAGGACTACCTCAACCTGCCGCTGGACCAGGCGCAGTACCACGCCTTCGTGGACGCGCTCATCCGGGCGGAGAAGGTGCCGGCCCACGCATTCGAGGAGCCGCGCTACTTCGAGGGCTGCCTGCCCATCGAGGTCATGGCCGAGCGCGGGCCGGAGGTGCTGGCGCACGGCCCCATGAAGCCGGTGGGCCTGGAGGACCCGCGGACCGGCCGCCGCCCGTACGCGGTGGTGCAGCTCCGCCGCGAGGACGCGGCCGGCACCGCCTGGAACCTGGTCGGCTTCCAGACCCGGCTCACCTGGCCGGAGCAGCGCAGGGTGTTCCGCACCTTCCTTCCCGGCCTGGCGCAGGCCGAGTTCGTGCGGATGGGACAGATCCACCGGAACACCTTCATCGAGGCGCCCCGCGTGCTGGCCCCCGATCTCTCCTCCCGCGAGCGCCCCCACCTCTTCTTCGCCGGGCAGATCACCGGGGTGGAGGGATACGTCGAGTCGGCCGCGTGCGGGCTGCTGGCGGCGCGCGCCATGCTCGACCGGCTGAGGGGCCGTCCATTCCGCGCGCCCCCGGCCGCGACCGCGATGGGTGCACTCCACCGACACCTCACCGGCGAAGCCCATCCACCGGAGTACGATTACCAGCCGACCAACGTGGTGTTCGCGCTCTTCCCGCCGCTGGCGGGGCGGCACCGCGGCAAGGCCGCCCGCAAGGACGCGTATGCCGACCGCGCCCGACAGGAGCTCACCTCATGGATAGACAGCGATCCGCAGGCGCCGTCGGCCTCGCCCTGATCGCGGCGCTGGCCGCGTGCTCCTCCTCCTCCGCGCCGCAGGGGCTGGGCGCGCGGCGGGCCGCCGGGGCGGCGCGCGGCTTGGTCGGCACCAGCGACGGCGCCTGGCTGGCATACCTGGACGGCTGCGTCGAGGCCCGGGCGCAGTCGCTGCCCACCGGCACCGCCAACTGCGACCTGCGGGTGGTGCCGGCCGCGGGCGGCGACGCGACGGTGGTGGCGCGCGCCGTGACCACCCTGCCCGGCGCGGTGGCGGTGAGCCCGGTGGGCGCGGAGCTGGCGGTGCTGGCAGCCTATGACTACGCGTCGGCCTCGGGGACCCTGGTGCGATGGCGGGCGGGGGCGGGCGTGGGTGAGCTGGCCAGCGGCGTCACGTTCCACGGGTACGGCCCGGACGGCGGGCTCGGCTACATCGCGGGGGGCGAGCTGTTCCTGGGCGCGCCCGGGGCGAACCCGACGGCCATCTCGGGCGTGACCGGGGCGGCCAGCTTCGAGCTGGCGCCGCCCGAAGGCACGATCGTGGCTCTGGTGCGGCGCAGGGCCACCGCCGGCGGGGAGCTGCTGGCGATCGGACGAGCCAAGGATGGGCCGCGCCCGGCGCCGGTCTCGGTCTCGAGCCCGGTGGGCGACTACGCCTTCGGCCGCGCCATCTACGCCTTCACGCGGCTGGGGCGGGACGGGGCCGAGCTGCAGATCGCCAGCGCCAGGAGCTCCTCGGCCCGCCCCGAGCCCATCGCACGGACCGTGCGAGCCTTCGCCTTCGAGCCCGCGGGCGATGCCATCGCGTTCCTGGCGGACGCGGCCCCCGGGAAGCTGGGCAACCTGCGCGTGCGGGCGGGAGGGCGGGAGCTCGCGCTCGGCAACGAGGTGGGCGAGTTCCGGTGGGCGACGCGAGCGCCCAGGCTGGGGTGGATCGAGGACTACCACGTCCATTCCGGCGCCCTGGGCGTGGGCGGCCTGGACCTGCCCCGGCGCACGCTCGGCAAGAACGTGTCCGACCTGGAGCTCTCGGCCGACGGCAAGTACGTGGCCTTCCTGCAGCACACCACCCGCGGCGGCTACTCGGTCGACCTCCTGCTGGCGGCGCTGGATGCGCCGCCGGACACCGCGCCGCGCCGGGTGACCCAGGGCTCCTACGGCTTCGCATTCTCGCCCGACGGTCGCTGGCTGTACTACCGCGACGCGTGCACGCGCAACGGCGAGGGCTGCGACCTGGAGCGCATCCCCGCGGCGAGCCCGGACGCCAAGCCGGAGAAGCTCGCCGAGGGGATGAAGAGCTTCGAGTTCGATCCCCGCGACCCGGGGCGGCTGCTGGTGAGCTGGAAGCGGCTCGACCGCGACGCCCTCGACATCGCCGTCTGGGACGGAGGCAAGCTCGTCACGGTGGACACGTACGTGCTCCCCGGGTCGGCCAGGTTCCTGGGCGGGCCGCCGCGCCGGGTGGCGTACGTCGTGACGCAGGAGAAGCGGGCAGGGGTGTACGTGGCCGACGTGCCGTAGCCGCTGGCGCCACCACTTCCCGAACCCGAACCCGTACCTGAACCCGCGGCGTGCGTGCCCGTGGTCCGAGTCCCGTGGCACGTCCCCGTGGGCCCGTGATCCGAGCCCGCCGCCCGCTCCGGCTCGGGGCACGGCGGATGGTCACGGGCCACGGGACCCGGATCGCGGGTGACGAGAAGCCGGGTTCAGGTTCGGGTCGGGTTCGGAAACTTCCCCCTCACGCGCGCCGGTGATACCGGATCAGGCGATGCTGCCCGATCCACACCCGCTCCCCCCCGAGATCTCCCGCTTCCTCGCCTACCTCGAGACCGAGCGGCGGGCCTCGCCCCACACGCGGAAGGCCTACCGGGTGGATCTCGGAGCAGTACGCGGCCCATCTCGCCTCGGTGGGCGAGCCGCTGGTGCCCTCGTCCCCGGCGCGCATCCGCGCATATCTCTCGCACGCCGCCGGCGCCGCCGGCGCGGTCAGCCTGGCCCGCAAGCTCTCGGCCATCCGCTCGCTGTACAGGTTCCTGGTTCGCGAGGGCCTGGCCGAGGCGAATCCGGCCCGCGCCGTGGCCACGCCGCGCCGGCCGAGGCGGCTCCCGGAGGTGCTCCCCGAGGACGAGGTGGCGGCCCTGGTCGAGTCGCCCCGGCTGGCAGCGCCGCTGGAGCGCCGCGACCGCGCCTTCCTGGAGTTGCTGTACGCCAGCGGCCTTCGCGTCTCGGAGCTCACCGGGCTGGACGTCGGCGACGCCGACCTCGGCGCCGGGCTGGTGCGGGTGCTGGGCAAGCGCCAGAAGGAGCGGATCGTGCCGTTCGGCAGGCCCGCGGCCGAGGCGCTCCGGCGCTATCTCGAGGAGGCGCGGCCGGTCCTGGCCGCCGGGGCGGAACGCGGACGGGGCGGGGAGGCGCTCTTCCTCAATCACCGTGGCGGACGGCTCACGAGCCGCTCGGTCGCGCGGCGCCTCGAAGGCTGGACGCGCAGGGCCGGGCTGGCCCGGCACGTCCATCCCCACGTGCTGCGGCACTGCTTCGCCACCCACCTCCTCGGGAACGGCGCGGACCTGCGCGGGATCCAGGAGCTGCTGGGCCACGCCTCGCTGTCCACCACCCAGCGCTACACGCACCTCGACTGGAAGCGCCTGGCCGAGGTCTACGACTCGGCGCACCCGCGGGCCAGGTCCGGCCCCGCCCCGGTGCGCAAGCGCTGAAGCCGCGCTCGCGCCCGCCCTCGCCCGGACCTCGCGGCGCTCCGGACCGGGGTGGCCAACCCATGTCCCTGGTTGCCGGCGCGGGCTGCTCGCGCTACCCATCTCGGATGCGCGCGCTCCACGGCACGACCGTGCTCTGCGTCCGGCGCGAGGGCCGGGTGGTCATGGCCAGCGACGGACAGGTGACCCTCGACAAGACGGTGATGAAGGCGACGGCCCGGAAGGTGCGGCGGCTCGCGGAGGGGCAGGTTCTGGCCGGGTTCGCCGGCGCCACCGCCGACGCCTTCCAGCTCTTCGAGCTGTTCGAGAAGAAGCTCAAGGAGCACGCGCGCTCCCTGCCGCGCGCGGCGGTCGAGCTCGCCAAGCAGTGGCGCACCGACCGGATGCTGCGGCGGCTGGAGGCGCTCCTGCTGGTGGCGGACCGCGAGCACGTGCTGGTCGTGTCCGGCGCCGGCGACGTGCTCGAGCCCGACCCGGTGGCCGGCGGCGCGGCCAGCGCCATCGGCTCGGGCGGCCCGTATGCGCTGGCCGCGGCGCGGGCGCTGCTCTCGCACTCGTCGCTCGACGCAAGGCAGATCGCGGAGGAGTCGATGAAGCTGGCCGCCGAGATCTGCATCTACACCAACGCCAACCTGACGGTGGAGGAGCTGTCGTGAACCCCCAGGAGCTCACCCCGCGGGAGATCGTCGCCGAGCTGGACCGCTACGTGGTGGGGCAGGCAGCCGCCAAGCGGGCGGTGGCGCTGGCCCTGCGGACCCGCTGGCGACGCCAGCGGGTCACGACCGATCTCCGCGACGAGATCCTCCCCAAGAACATCATCCTCATCGGCCCCACCGGCGTGGGCAAGACCGAGATCGCCCGACGCCTGGCGCGCCTGGCCGGCGCGCCCTTCGTCAAGGTCGAGGCCTCCAAGTTCACCGAGGTCGGCTACGTCGGGCGCGACGTCGACGCCATGGTCCGCGACCTGGTGGAGGCCGCCGTCAAGCTGCTCAAGGAGGAGGAGGTCGACAAGCTCAAGGAGCGGGCGCGCGAGGCTGCCGAGGAGAAGGTGCTGGACGCGCTCGGCTACGGCGGCGGCCTGGGGTTGGGCCTCCGGAGCGTGGCGGCCCGCGTCCGGGGGGAGGGCGAAGGGGAGCACACGCCCTCGGCCAGCTCGCGAGAGAAGGCGCGCGCGCAGCTCCGGGCCGGGACGCTCGACGAGGACAGCGTCGAGGTGGAGATCACCGAGCGGGCGGTCCCCGTCATGCCGTTCATGGACCGGGGATGGAGGACATGGCCCAGGGCATCCAGGACATGGTCCAGGGGCTGGGCAACAACCCCATCCTCTCCATGCTGGGGGGCGGGCAGAAGAAGCGGAAGCGCCGGGTCAAGGTCCGGGAGGCGCTGGAGATCCTGACGCAGGAGGAGGCCACCCGGATGGTCGACATGGAGCGCGTCACCCGGGAAGCCCTGGAGCGCGCCCAGAACGCCGGCATCATCTTCATCGACGAGATCGACAAGATCGCCGGCGGCGACAGCAGTGGCGTGCGGGGCCCCGACGTCTCCCGCGGCGGCGTCCAGCGCGACCTGCTCCCCATCGTCGAGGGCTCGAACGTCAACACCAAGTACGGCGTGGTGAAGACCGACCACATGCTCTTCATCGCGGCCGGCGCCTTCCACACCAGCAAGGTCTCGGACCTCATCCCCGAGCTGCAGGGGCGCTTCCCCATCCGCGTCGAGCTGGAGCCGCTCACCCGCGACGACCTGGTGCGCATCCTGAAGGAGCCCAGGAACAGCCTGGTGCGGCAGTACACCGCGCTGCTGGCCACCGAGGGCGTGGACGTCCAGTTCCGCGACGAGGCCATCGAGGAGGTGGCCCGCATCGCCGCCGACGTGAACGAGCGGATGGAGAACATCGGGGCCCGGCGCCTGCACACCGTGATGGAGCGCCTGCTCGATCCGGTCTCCTTCGACGCGGCCGAGCTGCGCGGGCAGCGCATCGTCGTCGACGCCGCCATGGTGCGGGAGCGCCTGCAGGGGATCGCGCAGGACGAGGATCTGAGCCGGTACATACTCTGAGCGGCCGCGCGAAGCAGGGTGGTGTCCCTGGCGCAGCCTGATATAAGCGCTATCCATGTCTGACAACGCGCAGTGGGCGGAACGGGCACGGAAGGTCCTGACCCCGAACTACCGGCAGCAGCCCATCGCGGTGGTGCGCGGGCAGGGCTCCCGCCTGTTCGACGCGGACGGCAACGCCTACTACGACTTCCTGGGCGGCGTGGCGGTAGACGTGCTGGGCCACTGCCACCCGGCCCTGATCCGCGCCCTGGAGGAGCAGGCCCACACCGTCTGGCACGTCTCCAACCACTACTTCATCCCGCGCCAGATCGAGCTGGCCGAGGCCCTGCTCGAGGTCACGCCGTTCGCCCGGCGCGCATTCTTCTGCAACAGCGGCGCCGAGGCCAACGAGGCCATGCTCAAGCTGGCCCGCAAGTTCCACGCCGACCAGGGCCATTCCGAGCGGCACGAGATCGTCTCCTGCCTGGACTCCTTCCACGGGCGGACGCTCTTCACGGTCACGGTGGGCGGGCAGGACAAGTACCGCAAGGGCTTCGAGCCGGTGGTCCCCGGCGTGCGCCACGTCCCGTTCGGCGACCTGGAGGCGCTGGACCAGGCGCTCACGGACCGGACCGCGGCCTTCATCGTCGAGCCCATCCTGGGCGAGAGCGGCGTGGTCCCGGCCCCCGCAGGCTACCTCGAGGCCGCCCGCGAGCTGACGCGCAAGCGCGGGGTGCTGCTGTGCCTGGACGAGATCCAGACCGGCATGGGACGCACCGGGCGGATGTGGGCGCACGAGTGGTCGGGGATCGCGCCCGATCTCATGTCCATCGCCAAGTCGCTGGGCGGGGGCTTCCCCATCGGCGCGCTCCTGGCCAGCGAGGAGGTGGGCTCGCACCTCACCGCGGGCAGCCATGGCTCGACCTTCGGCGGCAACCCGCTCGCCTGCGCCGTGGCGCTGGCGGTGCTGCGGGAGCTCCGCGGCGGCTTGCTGGAGCGGTCGCGCGAGGCGGGCGCCCGCCTGCAGGCCGGGCTCGAGGCGCTGGCCGCCGGCGGCCGGGTGCGCGAGGTCCGCGGCCGCGGGATGCTCCTGGCGCTGGTGGTGAAGGGCGTCGCGGCCGGCGAGGTGATGCGGGCCGCCCGGGCCAAGGGCGTGCTCGTGAATGCCATCGACGACGACGTGCTCCGGCTGGCCCCGCCGCTCACCCTCACCGCCGCCGAGATCGACGATGCCGTGTCGCGGCTCGGGGCGGCGCTGGCCGCCGCCCCCGCGGTCTAGGGGATCCCCATGCCCAGAACACCACGAGAGAAGCGCGATTTCCTGCGGCTCACGGACCTGGATCGCTCCGAGCTCCTGGAGCTGATCGAGCGCGCCGCCGAGTGGAAGCTCCTCGGCCGCGGCGGGCCGCGCCCGCTGGCCGGGCAGAGCCTGGGCATGATCTTCGAGAAGGCGTCCACCCGCACGCGCGTCTCGTTCGAGGTCGGCATGGTGCAGCTGGGCGGGACCGCGGTCATGCTCTCGTTCCGGGATGCGCAGCTCGGCCGCGGCGAGCCCATCAAGGACACCGCCCGGGTGATGGCCCGCTACGTGGATGGCATCGTCCTCCGGACGTATGCGCACTCGACCGCCGAGGAGATGGCGCGCTACGCCGACGTCCCGGTGGTGAACGCGCTCACCGATGCCTCGCACCCGTGCCAGCTGCTGGCCGACCTGCTCACCGTGGCCGAGCGCTTCGGCGCCGACGCGCTGGCGCGCGGCGGGCTGGTGGTGGCGTGGGTGGGCGACGGCTTCAACATGGCCAACAGCTGGCTCGAGGCCTGCGCGCTGCTGGGCTTCGATCTGCGGCTGGCCTGCCCCGCCGGGTACGACCCCGACCTCGCGCTCATCGACAGGTGCGCCGGGCGAGCCCGCCTGGTGCGCAACCCGGCCGAGGCCGTGACCGGCGCGCACGTCGTCAACACCGACGTGTGGTCGAGCATGGGCCAGGAGGAAGAGGCCGAGGAGCGGCGCCGACGCTTCGCCGGGTTCATCGTCGACGAGCCGCTCATGGCCCGCGCCCGGCCGGAGGCCATCGTCCTCCACTGCCTCCCGGCGCACCGCGGCGAGGAGATCTCCGAGGCGGTCATCGAGGGCCCTCGATCGGTGGTGTTCGACGAGGCCGAGAACCGCCTTCACGCGCAGAAGGCGCTGCTGGAGCTGCTGATGTCGGGGAGGTAGCTCTCTCCGGTTGCCCCCAACCGGGGCAGGCGTCATTTCCGGCGGGAGCTCCTGTCGATCCATGTGAAAGCGCAAGGCGATGACCGCCGGCGCTGGATCGAGAGGAGAGGTCATGCCCCCGACTACCGCAAGCGCCCTCCGCTTCCCCTGCCGCTCCGGCTGGTGCAACGCCCGCGGTCTGGCCCTGATCGCGCTCTGGCTGGCGCTGCTGGGCGGGTTCCTGGCGCAGACCACCATGGCATCGGCTGCCCCGCCCGGGAGCGGCACCACCCGGACTGCGGCGCAATGCCAGACCGACGCGGCGACGGCCTCCTGAGCCCCGGCCCCGGCCGTCCGGGGGGAACGTGGAAGGCCCCGCTGCCTCGGCCGGCCGGCTTGACCCGCTCTCGCGGAGGCCGCACGCTCTGTCGTGCGATATCCCGGAGGCCCTCCTGCCCGACGTCGATCCAGTCCCCGAACCCGTGCGACCCGGCGCGCTCTCGGCGCTGCTGGAGGAGATCGTGCGCGCTCCAGGGGCCGCGCCGGCGTGGGAGCGCGGGCTGCGGGCCGGCGACCTGGTGGGGCGGTTCGAGATCGTCTGCGAGATCGGGCGCGGCGGCTTCGGGGTGGTCTACGAGGCGCGCGACCGGCAGCTCGATCGCCGCGTCGCCTTCAAGGCGATCCGCGCCGGCGACCACGCCACGCTGCGCGAGGAGCGCCTGCAGCGCGAGGCGGAGTCGGCGGCGCGGCTCTCGCATCCGTGCATCGTGACCCTCTACGACGTGGGCCGGTGCGAGCACGGGCCCTACCTGGTGCTGGAGCTGCTGCGCGGCCAGAGCCTGGCGGAGCGGCTGGCGCAAGGGCCCCTGTCCGTGCGCGAGGCCCTGCGGATCGCGACCCGGGTGGCCGAGGGACTGGCCCACGCCCACGGGCGCGGGGTGGTCCACCGCGATCTCACCCCGGGCAACGTGTTCCTGTGCCAGGACGGCCAGGTCAAGGTGCTCGACTTCGGCCTGGCCCACGCCTTCGGCCAGCCGCGCATCGCCGGCGGAACCCCCGCCTACATGGCGCCGGAGCAGTGGCGCGGCGCGCCCGAGGACGAGCGCACCGACGTGTTCGCGCTGGGCGTGATGCTCTACCGCATGCTGGCCGGGACGCTCCCCTTCGACGAGGACAAGGGCAAGTCGGTGACCGGCCCGCGGCGCGCGCCCGACCTGGACGTCTCCGAGGCGCCGGCGGTGGGGGCGCTGGTCTCGCGCATGCTGGAGAAGGACCCGGTGCTCCGTCCGCGGGACGGCGCCGAGGCGCTGGCCGCCCTGGCCGCGTTCCAGCAAGAGCTGGGGCGGACGCCGTCGGACCCGGCCGCCCAGGTGAGGCCCAGGCGCCGGCGCCGGCGCCTGATCTGGGCGGTGGCCACGGCGGTGGCGGCGGCGCTCGTCCTCGGGGTGCTGTGGCGGGCGGGCATGGTCGAGCTGCCCGGCAGGGCCCAGGAGCAGCCGCAACCGCCCCTGACCGTGGCGGTGGCCGACTTCGCCAACCGGACCGGCGACCCGGCCCTGGACGGCCTGTCGGGGATGCTCATCACCTCGCTCGAGCAGTCGCAGCACCTCTCGGTCCTGACCCGCGTGCGGATGATCGACCTCCTGCACCAGCTCGGGCGCGCCGAGGTGGAGAACGTGGACGAGGCGCTGGGGCGCGAGGTGGCGCGCTCGGCCGGCGCCCGGGCGCTGGTCCTCGCCACCATCCGGCGCTTCGACGACGTGTACGCCATGGAGGTGAAGGTCCTCGACCCGGAGCGAAGCGAGTACCTCTTCACGCTCCAGGAGGAGGGGCGCGGCAAGGCCAGCATCCCGGGCATGATCGACCGCCTCTCGGCGCGCACCCGCGAGCGGCTGCGCTGCGAGACCCCGGCCGAGGTCAAGGCCTCGAGCCTGCGCGTCGCCGACGCCACCACCGCCAGCTTCGAGGCCTACCAGCACTACTTCCGCGGCGACCAGCTCAAGGAGGCGATCCGCTACGAGGACGCGATCGCCGAGTACCGCAAGGCGCTGGCCATCGACCCGACCTTCGCGCTGCCCCACTACCGGATCGCCTACCTGGGCGAGTTCACCGGGATGGACGAGGCCGAGCGCCGGTCGGAGATGGAGCAGGCGCTGCGCGGGGTGGACCGGGTGCCGGCCAAGGAACGCCTGCTCTTCCAGGCCTGGAAGGCCCACCTCGACGGCCGGAGCGAGGACGCGCACGCGCTCTACGCCCGGGCGGCAGAGGCCTATCCGCAGGACAAGGAGGTGCAGTTCCTGGCGGGAGACCTCTACCTGCACGAGGACCGGTACGCGGAGGGGCTGCCCTTCTTCCAGCGCGCGGTGGCGCTCGATCCCAACTGGACGCCGGGGCTGATGCACCTCACGGACTCGCTCATGTGGCTGGGCCGGCCCGAGGAGCTGGACCGGGTGGCGCGCGGGTGGGTGGCCCGCTCGCCCACCGCGGCCGCCTACTGGGCACTTTGCTACGCGGAGGGTCTGGCCGGCAACCTGGACAAGGCCGTGGACGCGGCGCGGCGCGCCTTCGAGCTCGACGGCACGCCGGCCTCGCGCTCGCACCTGGCGGAGGTGCTGATCCTGGCCGAGCGCTACGCCGAGGCGGAGGCGCTGCTGCGCCCGAGCACGGCGCCCGGGCGCTCCAGGTACGAGCGGGACTGGGCGGC
This sequence comes from uncultured Pseudomonadota bacterium, assembly GCA_963736345.1. GTDB lineage: Bacteria > Myxococcota > Myxococcia > Myxococcales > Anaeromyxobacteraceae > Anaeromyxobacter. The sequence continues at coordinate 93,372 of CAVTOU010000023.1, forward strand.
CTGGCTGCTGGTCGAGACCGTCGCCTACCAGGGCCGCCGCCAGGAGGCGCTGCGGCTGGTCGACGAGGTCCCGCAGACGCCGGATGAGCCGGACGCGCGCGCGGCGATGCGCTTCCAGCTCCTCCTCGGCGATCCGGGCGAGGGCCCGGCGCTGGCGGAGGCGCGGCGGCTGGTGGACCGCGGCGGGAAGATGAAACACGAGACCATGCTCCCGGTCGGGCTGGTGCTGCTGGGCGATCCTGCGGACGCGGCGCGCGCCGCCGCCCAGCTGCCGCCCGGCAGCCCGGCGGTGCAGGTGTACCAGGCCGCCGTGGCCTGGCGCTCCGGGGACCGCCAGGGCGCGCTGGAGAGGCTGCGGGTGTCGACGGCGCAGCCGGACCCCTACACTCGTGCGGTGGCGCTGTACCTCCGGGCCGAGATCGCGTTCGAGCAGAAGGACTATCGCGGGGTGACGGAGGCGGCCGATTCCCTCCACCTGTGGCCCGGCGGGACGTGGCGATCCTGGGGCTATCCCAAGGTGCTGCTGCTCAAGGCCAGCGCGCAGGAGGCGATGGGCGACCTTCCGGCGGCGCGCAAGACCCTCGACCACATCCTCGACATCTGGTCCCGGGCCGATCGCGATCTGCCGTTGCTTGCGCAGGTGAAGGCCATGCGGAGGCGCCTGGGGCCTGGGTCGTGAGGTCTCGCACCTTCGGTTGCTCCCGCCTCTCCCACCCGTCGACGCCCGCCTCCGGCCGTGCCGCACACGACTCGCGTCGCTCGAACGTGGTAAGTAGGCATTCTGACAGGTCCGTTGACCGATCGCTTCGCCGATCGGTAATGTCGGGATACCGCCAGGGGCGAGGGAACGTTGAGCGTGGACGGCTACAAGGGCGCTGTATTCGATCCGGCGGATCTATCCGAGGACGTGGACCTCGACGTCGAGCGCCGCAAGCAGATCCTCTACGCCGAGTCGCTGGTCGGAAAGGGAACCTACTGGGAAGCCCTGGGGGTGCCCTGGAACGCGCCGGTGCAGGTGGTGAGGGCCGCCTATCTCGAGGCGGCCAAGGTCTACCACCCGGACCGATACGCGGGCCGGCGGCTCGGCAGCTACCGGACCCGGCTGGAGAAGATCTTCCGGCACGCGACCGAGGCGCGCGACGTGCTCGTCGACGAGACGCGGCGCGCCGCCTACGCCAAGTCGACCGCGCCGGCCACCGAGTTCACCAAGATGGAGGCGCGCAAGCTCGAGGACGAGCGCCGCGTCGCCGAGCGCCGGGCGCGCCTGGCGCGCTCCAATCCGCTGGTGGCCCGGGCGGCGCGGGTGGCCGAGCTGGTGGCGCGCGGGAAGCAGGCCATGCAGCAGGGGAGCTACAACCAGGCCGCCAACGATCTGCTCCTGGCGCAGAGCATCGATCCAAGCAACGCCGAGCTGGCGGCGATGGCGGCCGAGGCCAGGCGGCGCAGCGGCGCGCAGAAGGCCAGCGAGCTGTTCGAGAAGGCGCTGGCCGCCGAGGCCATGGGCTCGTACGCGGCGGCGGTGACCTCGTACCGGGCCGCCCTGGAGGCCGATCCGCGCCACGCCCGGGCGGCCGCGGCGGGCGCGCGGGCGGCGGTGGCCGCCGGCGACCTGACCGCGGCGCGCGAGCTGGCCCAGGCCGGGGTGCGGGCAGCGCCGGGGATGGCGGCCGTCCACGAGGCGCTGGGGCTGGTGCTGGAGGCGCAGGGCGACAGGAAGGAGGCCCGGCGCGCGCTGGAGAAGGCGCTGGAGCTCGACCCGAAGCTGGAGGCGGCCAGGGAGCGGCTCAAGAAGATGCGCTGGGGCATCCTCGGATGAACGACCAAGAACCCGCCATCGGCATCGATCTCGGCACCACCAACTCGGCCGTGGCGACGGTGCGCGACGGGGTCCCGCGGGTCATCCCCAACCGCAGCGGGCAGACGCTCACGCCCTCCATCATCGCCATTGCCAAGAACGGCAAGAAGCTGGTGGGGCCGCTGGCCAAGCGCCAGGCCATCACCAACGCCGAGAACACCGTCTTCGCGGCCAAGCGGCTCATCGGGCGGCGCTGGGGATCCAAGGAGGTCGAGGACGCGCGCCACGTGCTCCCGTACTCCCTGGTGGCCGGGCCCGAGGGGAACGACGTGCGGGTGTCGCTGGCCGGGCGCGCCTACGCCATCCCCGAGATCTCGGCCATGGTGCTGGCCGAGCTCAAGGCCGACGCGGAGGCCTGGTTCGGGCGGCCGGTGACCAAGGCGGTCATCACCGTTCCGGCCTACTTCAACGACGGGCAGCGGCATTCCACCAAGGACGCCGGGCGCATCGCCGGCCTGGAGGTCCTCCGCATCATCAACGAGCCCACCAGCGCCGCCCTGGCCTATGGCTTCGGCAAGCAGGTGGAGCGCAAGGTGGTGGTGTTCGACCTGGGCGGCGGCACCTTCGACATCTCCATCCTGGACATCGGCAAGAGCGTCTACGACGTGGTGGCGGTGGGCGGCGACACCTACCTGGGCGGCGAGGACTTCGACCGGCGCATCATCGACTGGCTGGTGTTCGGGTTCGCCAAGGACAACGGCGGCGTCGACCTGCGCGAGGACAAGATGTCCCTGCAGCGGCTCAAGGACTCCGCCGAGCGGGCCAAGATCGAGCTCTCCGGCACCACCAACTCCGCCATCCACCTCCCGTTCCTGGTGGGGGGAGGGGAGGGCAAGCCCGCGCTGCACCTCGACCGCCAGCTCTCCCGCGAGAAGCTGGAGGAGCTGACCCGCGATCTGGTCGATCGCTGCATCGCGGTGGCCGAGAAGACCCTCCGGGACGCCGGGGTGCGCCCGTCACAGGTGGGCGAGGTCATCCTGGTGGGCGGCATGACCCGCATGCCGCGGGTCCAGAAGGCGGTGAAGGACTTCTTCGGGCGCGAGCCCTGCCGCGGCGTCCACCCGGAGGAGGTGGTGGCGCTGGGTGCCGCCATCCAGGCGCACGCGCTCACCGCGCCGCAGGCCGGGACCGAGGTGCTGCTCCTCGACGTGACGCCCCAGAACCTGGGCATCATGGTGGTGGGCGGCTACTTCCAGACCATCATCCCCCGCAACACCACCGTCCCCACCAGCGAGACCCATCTCTTCACCACCGTCCAGGACAACCAGACCTCGGTGCGCATCGCCGTGCTGCAGGGCGCGAGCGACCGGGCCACCGACAACGAGCTGCTGGGCGAGTTCGTGCTGGACGGGATCCGCCCGGCCCGCCGCGGCGAGGTGGAGATCGAGGTCACCTTCGACATCAGCGCCGACGGCATCGTGGGCGTGTCGGCCCGCGACGTGGTCACCGGCCAGCAACAGTCCATCACCGTCACCGCCACCTCGGGCCTGACCGAGGAGGAGATGAAGCGAATCCTGGACGAGCGGGTCGACGAGATGCTGGAGAAGAAGCAGACCACCCAGGAGTTCGAGCTGCGCCGGGACCGCGTCAACGCCACCATGACGGAGATCGAGGGCCTGCGTTCGGCGGTGCAGGACGCGCTGGAGCGAACGCGCTTCGGGAAGGACGCGGTACAGAAGGCGGAAGGGGTGCTGACGCGCGTGCGCCAGGCGATCGACGCCAGGGATTCGCATGCGCTGGCGGAGCAGGAGGAGTCGCTGGAGCGAACGCTCCAGCTCTTCAAGGGGCTGGCCGGGTCCGGACGCGGGCCCGGGGCAGGGTGATCGATGGCCGAGGTCGCCGACCTGATCGACCAGGGCATCAAGGCCTACGTCTCCGGGCGCGTCGGCGAGGCCCTGCGCAGCTTCCAGGAGGTCCTGGATCGCGATCCGGGGAACCCGCGGGCGCGCTCGTACCTCCTGCTCATTCACGGCGGTGCCGCCGGGCTGGTCCCGGACGCGTCGCCGGGGCCGACCCACCAGGCTCCCATCCCGCTGCCGGCACCCGGCGGCGCCCCCTCCGGCGCTCCGGCGCTGCCGGCCGCCGTCGTCCCGCTGCCCGGGCCCGCCGACCCGATGAGCGGCCAGTTCGCGCCCTCGCCCTGGGACGAGGGCCCGGCCGCGGCCGCCACCTTCGTGCTCGAGCCCAGCGGCGGCCTGGACCTGGCCGCGGTGGCCGAGAAGTCCGATCTGCGGCCGCTGGTGCCCGACGGAGGGCCGCCGCCGGCGACGCAGATCCCGGCCAAGAAGGAGGTCGACGTCTGGATGCAGGCCGCCAAGGAGCTGTTCGCCCTGGGCGACTTCACCGGCTCGCTGGAGCTGATCGAGAAGATCCTGCAGCTCGATCCCGATCACGGCAGCGCCCGCGATTACCTGCGCCAGAACGAGGCCACCCTCATCGCCATGTACGAGTCCAAGCTCGGACCGCTGGCCGGCGTCCCGCGCCTGGCCATCAAGCCCGAGGAGGTGATGTGGCTGAACCTCGATCACCGGGCCGGGTTCCTGCTGGCCCAGATCGACGGCTCGGTGGACTACGAGGCGCTGTTCGCGCTCTCCGGCCTGCCGCGGCTCGACACGGCGCGGATCCTGGCCAACCTCATCGCCGACGGGGTCATCACCAGCTGAGGCCGGTCTGGCCGGCTCCCTACCGGACCGGCCCGAAGGCGAGCGTCAGGTCGCCGCCCAGGTACGCGACGATGGCGGCGCGACGCCCCCGCCGGCGCCGGCGGCGGCGGGCGGTTGCACCGGACGCGCACATGCGGCGATTCCAGTTGCGGACGATGGCGGTCCACACGCCGCGCACCACCCGCCGGCCGTGCTGGTCGACCGATTCGGTCGTGACCTCGAGGAAGTCGAGGTTGCCGCGCTCCTGGATGCGGGTGATCTCGCCGGTGGTGAAGAGGACGTCGCCGGCCCGGACCGGCTCCAGGAACTCGAAGGCCTGCTCGCTGTGGACCAGCCGCAGGACGTGGAGGGCTAGCTCGGGGTCGGAGCAGGCGGTGGCGAAGGGTTGCATGGCGAAGACCGCCGCGTAGGTGGGCGGGGCGACCAGCGGCGCCGGCACGGCGGACGGGGAGGCCGGCTTCTCCACTGCGTCGCGGACGGCGGCGCTGGCGCCGCCGGTGCAGAACACGCGCCCGGGCACGCCCCCGTCGGTGGCGGCGATGAAGTCGAGGATGCTCTCGCGCCCCACCTCGAAGCGGTAGGGGCCGTAGCGCCTGCCCAGGTGACGCCGGTCGATGGGCATGGGCTACCTTCCCCCCGCGCCGGCGATCGCCTCGGCGACCGCGCCCTTCAGGACCTCGTCGCCGGCCTGGTTGGTGGCGCTGATCTCCAGGCGCAGGGTGTCGCCCTCCACCGCCACGCACCGCCCCTGGAAGCGGATCACGTCGCCGACCTGCACCGGCTTGGTGAAGCGCGCCCGGAGGCGCTTCAGCCGCGACGCGTCGCCCAGGTAGCTGACGCAGGCGTCGCTGAGCCACGAGAAGGTGCACATGCCCTGCAGGATGACGCCGTGGTACCCCGCGGCCCGGCCCACCGTCTGGTCGATGTGGATGGGATTGTAGTCGCCCGACGCGCCCGCGTAGTAGACGGGTCGATAGGGATCGACCTCCCGGACCCACTCGAACGTGTCGCCCACGGCGAACCGCTTCATCGGCCTCCTGCGAGCCAGCCGTGAGGGGTAACACATCTCGGCGCGCGGAAGGAGCGCCCGCCGGCGAAGGCCCCACGCGATGCGTCATGCGGCAGGCGGGGGATCGAGCGGGTCGTCGACCACGCCCGCCTGCTCGGCCTCCTCCAGCTCACGCCGCCGGGCGTAGCTGGCGGTCACGAACTCGATCAGCCGATCGAGGTAGCTGGCGATGGGCGGACACTGGATGCCCGTCCCATCCAGCAGCTCGATCAGGTTGCGGCAGTTGTAGATGGCCAGGTGGTTCACGTACTCGATGGCCGGCCGGGGCACCCCGGAGAATCGCTCCAGCAGCGGCAGCTGCAGGAGCGCCTGAAAGGCCCGCGCCGGCATCGAGACCGAGGGGAGCTTCTTCCCCGCGTGGGCTGCGATCATCTCGTACACGCGGCGGGCGGAGAGGGGCGATGGGTCGACCAGGTGCACCGTCTTCCCGGCGCCGCCGGGATTGCGGGCGATGGAGCGCGCCGCGTCCACCACGAAGTCGACCGGGACCACGTTCAAGGGGGCCACCGCATCGCCGGGGAGCGGCAGCGGCACGGCCAGCGGCGAGGCCACCAGCAGGATGGCCAGCGCGTACGGCCCCTCGAAGCGGTCGATCTCGCCGGTGCGCGAGTCGCCCACCACGATGCTGGGCCGGAAGATGGTGGCGGGCAGGGCGGACTGGGCGCGGCGCACCAGCAGCTCGGCCTGGTACTTGGTCTCCTCGTAGGCGTTGTGGAAGCGCTGCCCCATGGACAGCTCGTCCTCGAGGATGACGCCAACCCGGTTGCCCGAGACGTAGGCGGTGGAGAAGTGGTTGAGCCGCTGCAGCCGCCGGGCGCCCTGGCACAGCTCCAGGACGTTGCGCGTCCCCTCGACGTTGATGCGCCTCATCTCGGCGCGCGCCACGCGCAGGCCGGTCCTCCCGGCCAGGTGCCACACCTCGGTCACGTCCGCCGCCAGCGCCTTCCACTCGGCGCCGGAGAGACCCAGGTGCATCTGCTGGATGTCGCCCTCCAGGATCTCGACCCGGCGCGCGCCGATCTCGCCCAGCTCGGCCTGCGCCGGCGCCACGTCCTTGGCCTGGACCAGGACCACCAGGCGGTCGGCGCCCTCGGCGTCGGCCAAGAGGCCGCGCACCAGCCGCTTCCCGATGAAGCCCGGGAAGCCGGTGACGAATGAAACGCGCGGGCCCAACCCCATGGGCCGGTCAATAGCGCACGGGCGACGCGTTGGGAAGCTTCCGCCCCCGGCCCTGGCGGAGATCGGCCAGCAGGCGATCCGCCTTGGCGGCCAGCGCCTCGGGCGGTCCCTCGTTCTCGACCACGAAGTCGGCCCGGGCGGCCTTCTCGTCCAGCGGGAGCTGCGCGCCGAGCCGCGCCTCGGCCTCGGCAGGGGAGAGACCATCCCGCCGCACCAGCCGCTCGAGCTGGACCGCGCGGGGCGTCCACACCACCACGACCGACTCGACCGTTCCCTCCAGGCCCGCCTCGTACAGGAGCGGCACGTCGTAGAACGCCAGCGACTGGCCGGCCGCCGCCAGGCGATCGATCTCCTCGACCATCGCCCGGCGGATGGCGGGGTGGGTGATGGCCTCCAGGCGCCGCCGCTCGCCGGCATCGGCGAACACCCGTGCCCCCACCCAGCGCCGGTCGAGCGAGCCGTCCGCCGACAGGGCCTCCGCGCCGAACGCCTCGACGATCCGCGCCAGGGCCGGCGAGCCCGGCGCGACCACCGCCCGCGCCAGCGCGTCGGCATCGACGACAGGGACGCCGCGCGCCCGGAGCAGCGCCGAGAAGGTGCTCTTGCCCGAGGCGATGCCGCCGGTCAGGCCCACCAGCCGCACGCGATCACTTCCCGCCGGCCGGGACCTTCTCGCCCCCGGACTTCGTCCCCGCCGGCGCAGGCTTGGCCTCGGCGGCGGGCCGGGCACCCTCGGTCCCGGGCCTGGAGCCGGCCTTGGACGGGCCGAAGGAGAGCGCCTCGGCCCCGCTGCCGTCCTTGGCCCAGTAGACGGTGACCCCCTGCCCGGCATAGATCCAGACCTTCTGGAAGGTGTCCTCGACGAAGGTCTTCTGGGTCGGCTTGCCGTAGGTGCCCTCGATGGTCTCGAGGTCGAGCGGAGTCACCAGGAAGATGGTGATCTCCTGCACCGTCCCGGCGGCATCCACGTGGAACTGGGCCTGCTTGGTGCCCTCCAGCGCCTGATCCCCGAAGTAGGCCAGGACGGATTCGAGGGCCACGCTTGGTCCGGGAGGTGGGCTCCCCGAAGCGCTCCACCACGTTCTCCTGCTGCGACGTGCCCGGGTTGATGCCCTTCCAGGCGCGCGCCTGAGCGAAGGAGGGCCCGAGGAGCACCGCCGCGATCAAGGCCATCTGTCGAAGGCGCATGAGGCATTATACTCCGGGGCCCGTGACCAGACCCTCCGTCCAGCCGCTGCTCCTGGCCCTCCACCTCCTCCTGGCGGCCGCCCCGGGCCTGGCCGCCGGCGCCGACATGTCGGCCGCGCGCACCGGCGGGGGCTCCAAGGTGGGACCCGAGACCTGCAAGGCGTGTCATCCCGCCGCGTACGAGGTCTGGCGAAACGGCCCGCACGCGCGGTCGCTGGACGGCCTGCCGGCGCAGAACCGGAACGACCCGCGCTGCCTGTCCTGCCACTCGCCCGACGCGGACGACGGCATCTCGGCCATCACCTGCGAGGCCTGCCACGGCCCGGGGCGCATCTACTCCGCACCCTACGTGATGCGCGACGCCGAGCTGGCCCGCGCCCTCGGGCTGGTCGATCCCGGGGAGAAGAGCTGCCTGGCCTGCCACGGCGAGTCGGCGCCCAGCCTGGTCCGGTTCGAGTACGCGAAGAAGCTGCTCCTCATCGATCACTGGACTCGCGAGCGCGCCGCGCAGGCCGCGGTCGCCAAGCCCGAAGCGTCGCCGCCGGCGCGGGGGAAGTGACGTGCCGATCCAGGTGTTGTCGGCGGAGTTCGCGACCACCGCGACCCGTCCCCAGGAGTGGCCGCGCGGTCCGGCCCCGGAGATCGCGTTCGTGGGCCGGTCCAACGTGGGGAAATCCTCGATGCTCAACGCCCTCACCCGGCGCAAGGGGCTGGCCCGGGTCTCCAACACGCCGGGGCGGACGCGCGCGCTCCAGTTCTTCGACGTGAGCTACCGCCCATCCGCCGCTGCCCGGCCGCGGCCGCTGCGGTTCTGCGACCTGCCCGGCTACGGGTACGCCAAGGTGTCCCGGGCCGAGCGCGACCGCTGGGCGGCGATGATCGAGGCCTACCTGCGCGGCCGCGACGTGCTGCGGGCGGTGGTGCTGATCGTCGACGCCCGCCACCCGCCGGCCGAGAGCGACCTCGACGCCGCCGCCTTCCTTCGCGACGCCGGGCGCCGGGTGGTGGTGGCGGCGACCAAGATGGACAAGCTCCCCCGCACGCGCCAGGGTGCGGCGCTGCGCGAGGCGGAGCGTGCCTTCGGGCTGGCGCCCGGCGAGGCGGTTCCCTTCTCGGCGGTGGAGGGGACGGGCGCCGACCTGCTCTGGGCGCGGATCGCGGCCATCGCCGACGAGGCCCGCTAGTGCCCCACGGTCGAGCTCGGCGCCATTCCCGCCTCGGCGCCGATCTCGTGCCCGACCTCGGCGAGCTTGCTGGCGTCGCGCTTCCGCCAGGCCTCGCTCACCATGGCCCGCATGTCCTCCCCGCGCTTGGGCGCGAAGAGCAGGCCCAGGCCGGCGCCCACCAGCACGCCGATCGAGAAGAGTCCCAGGCCGGTGAAGAAGTCGCTCCCCGGTGTCCGCTGCTCGAGACCGAGCTGTCGCAGCAGCGCATCGCGGTCCATCATCTTCCGCATCCTGTTCCAGCTCAGCGCCATGTCCCTCTCCTCCGAGAGCGCCCGCGGGGTGGCCGCGGCGCGTTGGTTCCCTAAGGTGGCCATCGGGTCCGTCCCCCAGGAGTCCCGCGCCGGGCGCGGCCGGCGCCACCCTCAGAGCCGGGCCGTGGAGACGCCCGGCGCCTCGAACTGCCGGGGAGGGGGCGGCCGGGCGGCCGCCGCCGAGAGCTCCAGCTCCACCACCACCGGCAGGTGGTCGGAGGCGCGTCGCGCCAGGGGCGTCCGGACCACCCGCACCCCCCGCACCGCGAACGCGCTCGAGACGTAGACGTGGTCCAGGCGCAGCAGCGGAAAGCGCGCCGGGAAGGTGGGTGCGAGGTCGCCGCAGGCCAGGGCGCAATCGGTGAGCAGCCGCCGCAGCCAGCGCGGCACGGCCGAGCGGCGGGTCAGGGAGTTGAAGTCTCCGACCAGCACGAGCGGGTAGGCGAGCGCCGCGTCGCGCAGGATGTCCGCCGACAGCAGGGCGGCCGCCTGCCGCCGCCGCTCCCGCCGGCCCAGCCCCAGGTGCGCCGAGAACACGTGCAGCCTGGCCTTTCCCAGCGCGACGTCGGCGCGGATGCAGCAGCGCGGCTCGCGACCCGGGACCGAGAGGTCGTAGGTTCGCATCGCCTCGAAGGGGACGCGGGACAGGACGGCGTTGCCGTAGGCGTACCCGTGCACCGAGGGGAGGGTGGGGCCGAACGCGACCCTCATCCCGGTCAGCGCGGCCAGCAGGTCGCCGGCGTGCGCGGCTCCCCCGGGCTGGAGCGGTGCTCCCACCTCCTGCAGGCCCGCCAGGTCGGGCGCGCAGGCGCCGATCACCTCCGCCACGCGCTCCGGGTCCCTGCGGCCATCGGCGCCGCGCAGCCCGTGCACGTTCCAGGTCATCACGCGCAGGATCAAGGCTGCGGCGCCTCGCATGCTGCGCTCCGGGCGCGCTCGCCGCCCGCGGGGACGCGGTCCCGGGCGCCGGCGCGGTAGGTGCCCTCGAAGAACGCGTGGAGCTCGGAGGGGCGCACCACCCGCTCGAACGGGAAGGAACACCCGGGCGGGTGGGCGACGAAGCAGTCCAGCTCCTCGGGCGCGACGCCCCCGTGCGAGCCGAACTCCCAGGCGTAGGCGACCACCTCGCGCCCCTGGCCCCGCCAGCCGAGCACCACCAGGTCGCCGGACTCCGGCAGGGAGAGGAGATCGGAGAGGTAGGTGGCCAGGAGTGACGGCTCCGGGTGCGGAAGCCGCGCCACGTCGCGCGCATCGGCCAGATCGAGGATGGTCCCGCGCACCATGGCCAGCCCGCGGCGGCCGCCGCGCCCAGCCAGGATGCCCACCGCGGGGCTGGAGGTCAGCGCCGCCAGGGTGCGCCAGTGCCGGGAGCGGACCGCCTCCAGCGGCAGCGCCACGCGACCCTCCGTGAAGTAGACGTGGGCCAGGTCGCCCGCCTCGGCCACCACCACGCCCTCGTCCCCTCCGCCCCCCAGGGAGCGGCCGCCCGCCAGCCCGCGATTCGGCCGGATGGGGGTGCGCGCCTCGCGGCAGCGGCTCGCCCCGCTCGGCGCGGGCCACGAACTCGGGGAGCGGCACCCCGGCCATGAGCTCGAAGGGCCGGGTGGCGGTGTGGCCGTGGTCGGACAGGACGTGGACGTCGTATCCCAGCTCCGGGGCGGCATCCACCGCCGACAGGATGGTCCCCAGCGCCCGGTCGATGCCCCTCAGGTACCGGACCGCCGCCGGGGAGTCGGGGCCGCGACGGTGGGCCGCCTCGTCGTAGGAGAGAAAGTCGGCGTACACCACCGGCAGGCCGCGCGAGACGTCCAGCAGCACGCCCTGGACCGCCAGCTCGCGCAGCACCGCCGAGACGAACGTCCGGTGAAGCAGGAAGCGCGGCTCGTGCTCCAGCCGGCCGAGCGCCGCCGTCCAGCGCAGCCCGTCCACCACGCCCCAGCCCGCCTCGCCGGCCAGCCGCACCAGGCCGCGCGCCGCGGTGAAGGAGTGGACCAGCACCGCCGCGGCCATATCCCAGACGCCGGGGCGCGGCGCGCGGTGGGCGGGGGCTCGTCCTCCCGCCATCCCCGAGAGGCAGAAGCGCGGCATGGCCGCACCGCCGGTCAGGATCCCGAAGTAGCTCGAGCCGCCGCGCAGCAGGCCGGGACCCTCGTCGCGCAGCCGCGCCTCCAGCGCGGCGGCGTCGGCGGGCCGGTCCATCCGGATCTCGCGGCCGGACGCTCGGTCGTACCAGACGAACCCGGGGACGCTGGGCGAGCGGCCATAGAAGAGGCCCGCCTGGAACGCGGGCGTGGAGGCGGGCAGGCCGGCGCGGAAGTGGGACAGCGCCAGGCGCCCCTGGTCGAGGCGCCTGCCCAGCTGCGGCAGGAGCCCGTCCGCCAGGGCGCGCGAGAGTCGCGAGCGCGAGACGCCGTCGACCTGGAGGAGCAGGAGCCGTCGCATGCCGCCGGGCAGCGGGGCAGGCCGGAAGCGGCCGCGGCTGGCCAGCGGGCGCAGCAGCGCGCGCATGGCGATGGCGCCGGCATCGCCCAGGAGCTGCGCCCTCCCGCCGCCCGATCCGGGATCCGGACTCGCTCGCCTCACCCAGGGAAGATGCCCAGCCCTGGGCCAAACGACCGTGGGTCGCGCCCGGGATCGGGCCCTCAAGCGTCCCTGGACCACTCGACCCGGACCACCACCACCTCGACAGAGCCGGCCGGCCGCTCCACCAGCACGGCCTCGCCCTCCCGCCGGCCGAGCAGCGCCCGGCCCAGCGGCGCGTCGACGCTGATGAGTCCGGCGGCCACGTCGAACTCGTCCGGCCCGACCAGCCGGTAGGCGCGCTCTTCCCCGTGCTCGTCCTCGACGGTGACCCAGGCACCGAAGAAGGCGCGCCCCGGGGATCCGGGCGCGGCTCCGTCACCGTCAGCGAATCGAGCCGCTCGGAGAGGTAGCGGAGGCGGCGGTCCAGCTCCCGCAGCTTCCGCTTGCCGTAGATGTACTCGGCGTTCTCGCTGCGGTCGCCCAGGGCGGCGGCGGCCTCCACCTCGGCCACGATGCGGGGCCGCTCCACCGACCAGATCCGGTCGTGCTCGATGGCGAGCCGGCGAAAGCCCTCGGGGGTGATGTACCGCGGCGGTCGCGACATGGCCGTCCTTCCTTGTCCCGCCCCGGGGCGGCTGTCAACCGGCGCCGGCTGGCTTTCGCGGCCCGCTGCGGATAACCTTCCGCCCTCGTGAAGATCACCGATCTGCTGCGCTTCGCCCGCGAGAGAGGCGAGCCGGTCTTCTCCTTCGAGTTCTTCCCGCCCAGGACCGAACAGGGCGTGACCTCCCTGTTCCAGGCGGTGGAGGCGCTCCGCCCACTGGCGCCGGCCTACGTCTGCGTCACCTACGGCGCCGGCGGATCGACCCGCGCCCGCACGCTGGAGCTGGTCAAGCGGCTCAAGCACGAGGTCGAGGTCGAGGCCATGGCCCACGTCACCTGCGTGGGCTCCTCGCGCGACGAGATCGCGGGGGTCCTCGACGAGCTGGCCCAGGCCGGAGTCCACAACGTGATGGCGCTGCGCGGCGATCCGCCCCGGGGTGAGGCGACGCTTCACGCCGCACCCGGAGGGTTTCCGCTACGCCAGCGAGCTGGTGGCCTTCATCCGCTCGCAGCCGCAGCGCTGGGGGTTCTGCCTGGGCGCGGCCGCGTATCCGGAGGGCCACGTCGAGACCCGCGACCTGGCGCGCGACATCGCGAATCTCAAGACCAAGGTGGACGCCGGGGTCGACTTCCTCGTGACCCAGCTCTTCTTCGACAACTCCCGGTACCTCCAGTTCGTGGAGCGGGCGCGCGCGGCGGGGATCGCGCTGCCCATCCTGCCGGGCATCATGCCCATCCAGACGGTCGAGCAGATCGAGCGGATGACGAAGATGTGCGGGGCCAGCCTGCCGCGCACGCTGCGCGCCGCCATCGACGTCCGTCGCGAGGACCCGGAGGCGGCGCGCGAGCTGGGCCTGGCCTTCGCCACCCTGCAGTGCTCGGACCTGCTGCGGCGCGGGGCGCCCGGGATCCACTTCTACACGCTCAACCGCTCGCCCTCGACCCGGGCCATCCTCTCGGCGCTGCGCATCGCCGAACCCTGGCGGGAGTGAATGGCCGCCGCGCGGGCCCGCACCCTCGGCAGGCTGGCGGGGCTGCTCCGCCGGGAGGTGCCGGCGCTGGCCGCGGCCACGGTGCTGCTGGCGCTGGGCTCCGCCCTGGCGCTGGTGTATCCGCAGGGCATCCGCGCCATCGTGGACGGCGCCATCGCCGGCCGCGATCCGGCGCGGCTGGCCCGGGTGGCGTTCCTGCTGGGCGGGCTGGCGGTGGTGCAGGGCCTGGCGGTGGCCGGCCGGGCCATCCTCTTCTCGCTGGCCGGCGAGCGGGGCGTCCGGCGCGTTCGCGAGCACCTGTTCCGGAGCCTGGTCTCGCAGGAGGTGGCCTTCTTCGACGAGGCCCGCACCGGCGATCTGGTCTCGCGCATCGGCACCGACTCCGCCAGCCTGCAGGGGCTGCTCTCGGCCAACCTGTCCATGGCCCTCCGGCACGCCATCACCGCGCTGGGCGCGCTGGCCCTGCTCTTCGTCACCTCGGCGCGGCTGACCGCGGTCATGCTGCTGGTGGTTCCGCCGGTGGCCATCGGGTCCGTCATCTACGGCCGCAAGGTCCGGGCCCTGGCCCGGAGCTACCAGGACGCGCTGGCCGAGGCCAGCCACGTGGCCGAGGAGTCGTTCTCGTCGATCCGCACCGTCCGCGCCTACGTGGCCGAGGCGATCGAGGCGGACCGGTTCGGGGCCGCCACCGGGGCCGCCTACCAGGCGGCGCGCCGCAGGGCCTTCGCCGCAGGGACCTTCATGGGCGGCGCGTCGGCGGGCGTCTACGCGGCCGCCGCGGCGGTGCTCGGGTACGGCGGGCTCCTGGTCTCGCGCGGCGCCCTGAGCGCGGGGGCGCTGACCGCCTTCCTGGTGTACACGCTGCTGGTGGCCATGAGCCTGGGGGCGCTGGCCGACCTGTGGGCCGAGGTCATGCGCAGCCTGGGCGCCGCCGAGAAGGTGCTGGCCCTGATCGATCGCGTGCCCCTCATGCCGCTCAGCGGAGGGCTGCGCCCCGAGCACTGCCGCGGCGAGGTGCGGTACGAGGCGGTCCGCTTCGCGTACCCGAGCCGGCCCGAGGTGGAGGTGCTCCTCGGGGTCGACCTGACCGTGGCGGCGGGCGAGGTGGTGGCGCTGGTCGGTCCCTCCGGTGCGGGCAAGACCACCCTGGGCGGGCTCCTGTGCCGGCTCTACGATCCGGGCTCCGGCCGCGTCCTCCTCGACGGCCGCGATCTCAAGGAGCTGGACCCGGGCTGGCTCCGCTCGCAGATGGGCGTGGTCCCGCAGGAGCCGGTCCTCTTCTCCGCCTCGGTCGAGGAGAACGTCCGCTACGGCCGGCCGGGCGCCTCGCGCCAGGAGGTGGAGGCCGCCTGCCGCGGGGCGCACGCGCACGAGTTCGTATCGGCCTTCCCGGAGGGCTACCGGACCCGGGTGGGCGAGCGCGGGCAGCAGCTCTCGGGCGGGCAGCGGCAGCGCATCGCCATCGCCCGCGCCATCCTCAAGGACCCGCGCATCCTGCTGCTGGACGAGGCCACCAGCGCGCTGGACGCCGAATCGGAGGCGCTGGTCCGGGAGGCGCTCGGGAGCCTGATGCGCGGCCGGACCACGCTCATCATCGCCCACCGGCTCTCGACCGTGGCCAGCGCCGACCGGGTGGTGGTGGTCGACGGCGGCCGGGTGGTCGAGGTGGGCGCCCACGCCGAGCTGCTGCGCCAGGCGGGGCTGTACCGCCGGCTGGTGGAGAAGCAGATGCTGGGCGCCTGACGGCTACGCCTGCGCCCCCTGCTCATACCCCCGCGAACCACTCGTAGCCCTGGTCCTCCCAGTAGCCGCCGGTGCGGGTGGGCAGGAAGGAGAGAGCCGAGAGGTACTTCACCATCTTGTAGCCGAGCTTCACGGCCGAGTAGAGCCGGAGCGGCGCGCCGTACTCGCGCGGCAGGGGGGCGCCGTTCATCCCGTAGGCGAGGATGGTCTGGGGGTGGAGGGCGCTCTCGAGGTCCCAGGACGAGTAGTAGTCCTCCTCGAAGGAGCGGAACTCGACGTAGCGCGCCTTGGGGTCCGCCCCCACCAGCCGGGCGATCTCCGAGACCCGCACGCCATCCCAGGCGGCCACCGCCGTCCAGCCCTCCACGCAGTGGTGGCGGACCCGCAGGTGCGTGCGCGGCAGGCGCTGCAGGTCGGCGGCCGACAGGACCATGGGCCGCGCCACCATGCCGCCGACCTGGAGTCCCCAGCCGGCGGGCGGAAGCGGATAGACGTCGCCGATCTTGTAGGCCGGGAAGAGGCCGGGTGGGGTGGCGTCCGTGGCGGGCAGCTCGGGGGCGAGCCGATCGGGATCGAAGACCACGCGCTGGAAGCGCTCGTTCCACCGCTCCATGGCCCCGAGGAAGCCCGTGCGCGGTTTGCCGCTGTCGCAGGCCAGGCCGCCCATGACCAGCAGGCCGCCGGAGGTGAGGGCCCGGCCCAGGAAGCTGCGGCGAGTTCGAGGCGTGCTCATCGTGCTCCCTCCCGTTGTTCCGCCCGCGGCTGCTCGGGTGGCGCTTCCGGCGGGCGGGCCACCTCCGGTCGCCGTCCACCCAGCGTCATGTCGGCCAGCGTGCGCGGGTGGGCCAGCACCTGCACGACGTGCACGACCGTGAACAGGGCCAGCACCGCCAGCACCAGCAGGTGGATGGCGCGGGCGGCGTCGTAGCCTCCCAGGAGCGCGGTCAGGTGCGGGAGCTGCACCGGCTTGTACAGCGCCAGCCCCGAGAGCACGGCCAGCACCGCCAGGATCAGGACCGCCGTGTACGAGAGCCGCTGCATGCCGTTGTACAGCCCGACCGGCGCCGGTGGCTCGCGGCGCAGGCGGAGGTCGTGGAGCACGGTGCGCCAGGCGCTTCCGGCGTCGCGCGGCGGCCAGAACAGGCGCTCCTTCCACTCGCCGCTGGACACGAAGTACGCGCCGTAGACGAGCCCGTTCAGCACGAAGAGCCAGGCGAAGGCGAAGTGCCAGTGGCGCGCGCCCGCCAGCCACTCGCCGATGGTGACCAGCCCGGGAGGCGGCTGGCCCTGGAACGGATACCAGGAGTACGGGCGTCCCTGCTCGCCGAGCTGCGGGAAGGCGATCAGGATCTGCAGCCCGCTCCCGGCCATGACGACCAGGAACACGACGTTCAGCCAGTGGGTGAGGCGGATGGCGAGCGGCTGGGCAGGGCGGGTGGCGGTGGACGTGCGCACGGTGTGCTCCTCATGTACTCGCGGCCGCGGCGGCTCCGCCACCTCCGCGCTTCCACGGGCCCCGCGCGGGGAGTTCCGGTAGCATGAGCGTCGAATGCCCGAGCTCGAACCCTGGTTCGTCGCCGCGATCGCTGCAGGATACGCGGCCATCCTCGTCGCCTGGCGGCTGCTGCTGCGGAGGTGGCGGCTGGCCGGTCCCCACGCTCCCGCGCGGGCTGCCCTGGGGCGGCAGGAGCTCCTTGCTCGCAGGTCGCTCAAGGCGCTGCTGGCGTTCGATGCGCTGCTGGTCGTCCCGGTGGCGCTCTGGGGCGTGGTGCTGGCCGTGCTGCGCGACCCCGACGCCACGTTCCCCATCGTGCTCGCGCTGTTCTTCCTGCTGCCGGTCCGGGGCATGCTCCGCAAGGTGCGCGTCCTCGAGGCCTACAGGCTCAGGGGCCTTCCCGAGCCGAGCCCGGCGGAGCGCACGACCGGCCACGAGCCGCTCGATCGGCTGCTGCGCCGCCCTGCTCGGGCCACCCAGGTCACCGTGGCCGTGATCGTGGCCGTCTCGGTGGCGGCGTGGATCCGGCCGGCGTTGTTCGAGCTGCTCGAGAAGCGCAACGCCGAGATCCTCTCCGGCCAGGTGTGGCGCCTCGCGACGGTGGCGCTGGTGCACGCCAACGTCATCCACCTGTTCTTCAACGCCTCGGTCTTCCTGGACGTGGCCGGCATCGTCGAGCGCCTCGCCGGGGCGGCGCGAATGCTGGCGGTCTTCTGGATCGGCACGGTGGCGGCCACCCTGGCCAGCGTGGCCGCGCTCCCCGAGCCGTCGGTCGGAGCGTCGGGCGGGGTGTTCGCGGTCCTGGGGGCGCTCCTGGCGATCTCCGTCCGCCACCGCGCGGAGCTCCCGCCGGCGGTGCGCGCCCGGCTGGTCCGCAGCACCGGTTTCGTGATCGGCGCCAACGTGCTCCTCGGGTTCGTGCTGCCGCGCGTGGACTGGGCCGCGCACCTCGGGGGCGTCGCGGCGGGCGCGCTGCTGGGGTGGATCCTGGGGATGGGCGGCGAGGCCCGGGCCGCGCTCTCGCAACGGCCGGTGCGCTGAGGCCGGGCTCGACCGGCGTGGTTGCGGGGCGGGGCGTCCCATCACAGGTCCGCCTACGCGCCGGAAGGGCGAGTGGTTACGGACGGCCACCCGCCCGGGCGGCGAGGGGAGGGCCTTGGACTGGACGGCGCGCGCGGAACCCACTGCTGCGGAGGAGGACTAGGGTCGCCGCGCCGCCGTCCGCTCCAGTGATCGGAACTCGAGGGTGGAACCCGATGCCCCCGCAGAGGGCTGAGGCTTCTGGCCTGTCGGGCCAGCCTTCAGTTGTCCGCGAAGCCCTCCACGTCGATCCGTGCCGCCCTGCCGTCCACGAACCGGACCCGGAAGACGACGGGCTCATTCGAGCCAAACTGGCTGGTGTTGCTGAACGTCAGCTCGACCATGCTCTTGTCCGGGCTCTTGCACTGCGCTTCGACGACCTTGACCGGATCGGCCTGGTCCGCCCATCGCGTCGGGTCCCGCTCCACGCGGTAGGGGCCTGGTGCGCCGGCGGCAGCGAGTGCCTGCAGCGGGCACATCCCGAGGACGACGACGCCCTCGCGGATGGCCGTCTTGACCTCCTCGGGCGTCCTCGAGTCGGCCAGGTAGAAGTCTGCGTACTTGCGCTCGGCGTCGACGCCGGAGCAAGCGAGAAGGGCGACAGCGCCGAGCACGAATGCCCTGGAGATCGTCATGGCAATCCGTTCCTAGTCGCTTCGCTTCGCGCTTCAGCACCTTCACGGGCGGTTCCGGGCCTCCCTGGAAGGGCGTGACGCCTGCACTTCCCGGGCGGGGTGAAGCAGGGGTCGATGAGGCGGCTGGAGAGCACGGAGAGGATGTCGAGCGGCTCTCGCGGGCAGCGAGCCAGGTCGAGCATTCGCATCGATGTGGTGCCCGCGCGCGGCGCCACGACGAGCCGATCCGGTCCGGTCATGCGCTGCGCGGACCACCGCGCCGGCAGGCGTCCCCAGAGGCCCAGGGAACGCCCGATCAACTGAAGCAGCGACCCCACGGAGATTCGAACTCCGGTTCCAGCCTTGAAAGGGCCGTGTCCTGGGCCTCTAGACGATGGGGTCCAACGGGGCGGTCTGATACCCCGGCTCAGGGCGGCTGTAAAGGCCTGCAGTCCGGAACTGGGGCACCGCGGAGGTCCGCCGGGGGAATCAGCGCGTGCGCCGCACCGCGACGGGCTCGGCGGTCGCCGGAGAGGGCGACGAGGCGTACATCGTGCCGCGCACGAGATCCCACAGCGGCACCGTCACGTTGAAGTTCCAGCGCTGCATCAGCACCGGGACGTGGTGGAGCTGATGGTGGCGGCGGAGGCGCTGGATGACGGGAAGCCGGCCGATCCAGTTCGACTCGGGCAGGTGGTACGCGAGGTGGAGCCACTCGTACGAGACCAGGTACGCCACCGCCGAGGCCACCCACAGCGCGGCCAGGTTGGACTGCCGGATCGCAAAGAAGGCGAGGACGATGGGCGAGGTCGACGCCAGGATGGCCAGGATCCCGTACGCGGGCAGGAGGACGAAGCGGAGCTCCCGGGCCGAGCGGATGGCCATCGCGTCGGAGACGTAGAGCGCGTGGTGCTGCGGCGTGTGGTGGATGTACAGGATCTCGAGAAAGCGGGTGCGGCGGTGCAGCAACCCGCGGTGCGCGTGCCACTCGAGCGCGTTCCCGGCGATCACGAACACCGGCACCAGGGCCAGCTGCCAGAGCCGCAGATCCTGGATGCGCGAGATCGCGAAGGCACCAATGCCCAGGGCGGCGAGCGGCGGCAGGAGCAGGTGCGCAAGCGGCGAGTACGAGCGGGGGACCTTCGCCAGCAGCTCCGCGCGGAACTCCGCGCGCGATGCGTGAGTCATGGGGCGCCCTCTCGATCCCGCAAGGACGCCCTGCAAGGTACGAACGCTGTCACGAGGGTGCAACAGGTCCCTGGCGAACCCGGTGGGCCGGCGCTCGCTCGGCTGCTGCCCGATTGGGTGCCGCTCGCCCTCCAGGAATCGTGAATCGTGAAAGAGGCTCTGACGCGCTGCGCCGTCTATCCGGCCGGCGCCGGTTCCTCGTAGAGCCAGGTCGTCAGGTATCGCTCTCCCGTGTCGGGCAGCACCACGACGATGAGCTTGCCGGCGTTCTCCGGGCGCTTCGCGACCTCACGCGCGGCGGTCACGGCACCGCCGCAGGAGATGCCGGAGAGGATTCCCTCCTCGCGGGTCAGCCGGCGCGCATCCTTTCCGGCATCCTCGTTCGAGACGCGGATGACCTCGTCCAGCAGCGACGTGTCGAGCACCTTGGGGATGAACCCGGCCCCCCAGCCCTGGATCTTGTGCGGACCGGGCTTGCCACCGGAGATCACCGCCGAGTCGGCGGGCTCGGCGGCGACGATGCGGATCGACGGCTTGCGCGGCTTCAGCACCTGGGCCACCCCGGTGACGGTCCCGCCGGTGCCGGTGCCGGCCACGACGATGTCCACCCGCCCGTCGGTATCCCTCCAGATCTCCTCGGCCGTGGTCCGGCGGTGGATCTCCGGGTTGGCCGGGTTCTCGAACTGCTGGAGGATCAGGTAGCGGGGGTCCTCCGCCGCCATCTGGTTGGCCCGGGCGATGGCGCCCTTCATCCCCTCGGCACCCGGCGTGAGGATGAGCTTGGCGCCGAAGGCGAGGAGCAGCCGCCGCCGCTCCATGCTCATGGTTTCCGGCATGAGGAGGGTGAGCGGATAGCCCTTGGCGGCGGCAGCGAACGCGAGACCGATGCCCGTGTTGCCGCTGGTCGGCTCGAGCAGGATCGTGTCCTTCTTGATCTTCCCGTCCCGCTCGGCGGCCTCTATCATGGCCACCCCGATGCGGTCCTTGACCGATCCGGCCGGGTTCCGGCTTTCCAGCTTGGCCACCACGGTGGCCTTGGCGCCGTCCATGATCCGGTTGAGCCTCACCAGCGGGGTGTTCCCGATGGTCTTGGTGACGTCGTCGGCGATCCGCATCCCTCGGTCTCCCGGCCGCGCCCGGGCGGGGCGGCCATCTGTTATAACGGACGATTCTGGTATGGTGGTTGCTGTCTCCTGTCAAGCGGATATTCCCGACCGCGCGGGGAGCGCCGCAGCACGCACTCCGAGGCAAAGCGCCGTCCCCGGTTTCGCCGCTGGTGAGACAACGTCGCACCTGTCGCGCTTGCTTGACCGAGCGTGAGGATTCTTTCGGGGATGGCGTAACTGTAGACCTTGCCCGGGGCCGTCTCCGCAACCACTAGGACGGGAGTCCGGGCGACCGGTGCGCGAGGCGTGCGACGCAAGGCATGGATCCCACCACACTGGTGCTGGTCACCGGGTCGCTCCTGGCGGTGGCCCTGGTGGCGGCGGGTCAGGTTGGACGGCGCTGGGCGCGCGCGCGTCGCGACGCGGCGACGCTCGAGGAGAAGCGTCGCCGGGGCCTGCACCTGGCGCGCTCGCTGCACCCGGTGATCGACCCGGACATCTGCATCGGCAGCCTCTCCTGCCTCAAGGCCTGCCCCGAGGGTGACATCCTGGGCGTGGTGGACGGCGCGGCCAGGCTCGTCCACGCCGACCACTGCATCGGCCACGGGCGCTGCGCGGCCGAGTGCCCGGTGGGAGCCATCCGGCTGGTCTTCGGCAGCGCCGAACGCGGTGTCGATCTGCCGGAGGTGAGCGAGGTCTTCGAATCCTCCCGGCCGGGCGTCCACGTGGTGGGCGAGCTGGGCGGGATGGGCCTCATCAAGAACGCCATCGTGCAGGGGCTTCAGGTGGCCGAGCACCTGGCGGCGATCGTGCCGCCCTCCGCACCGGAGGTGGTGGTGGTGGGCGCGGGGCCGGCCGGCATCGCCACCGCGGTGGGCCTCAAGGCCCGCGGCATCCCTTTCCGCATGGTGGATCAGGGGACCATGGGCGGCTCGGTCGCTCACTACCCGCGCCGCAAGGTGGCCATGACCGAGACGGTGGAACTGCCGCTGTGGGGCAGGTTCGGCCGCTCCAGCATCTCCAAGGAGGAGCTGCTCCGGACCTGGGAACGGGTCCTGGACAAGACCGGGGTCGAGGTGGAGGAGGGGGTGAAGGTCACCGGCATCGAGGGCGAGGACGGGCGCTTCGCGGTGGCAACGGAGCGCGGCACGCTCTCCGCCTCCAAGGTCGTGCTGGCCATCGGGCGCCGGGGGACGCCGCGCCGCCTGGGCGTGCCGGGGGAGGAGCTGGAGAAGGTCGTCTACGGGCTCACCGATCCGGAGCAGTACCAGGATCAGCGCGTCCTGGTGGTGGGCGGCGGCGACGCGGCGGTGGAGGCGGCCATCCAGCTGGTCCAGGAATCGAGCGCCGAGGTGGCGCTCTCCTACCGCGGCCCGGAGCTGGCGCGCTGCCGCGACGCGAACCGGCAGAAGTTCGCGGAGCTGGTGGCCGCCGGAAGGCTGCGCGCCATCCTGCCCTCCCAGGTGCGGGAGATCCGCCCGCGGCAGGTGGTCCTGGACGCGAACGGGCAGGCCGCCACGCTCCCCAACGACTTCGTCATCGTCAGCATCGGCGGCGAGCTCCCGGTCGACTTCCTGAACAAGGTCGGCGTGGCGATGCGCCGCTACCACGGGGAGGCGCCGGGTGCGCCGCGGCCCGGCGAGGATCTGGCCTCCCGGAGGCGGGCGGTGCAGGCCGTGCGGGAGCGGCGGGGGCGGATCCGGCGCCGCATCATCCGGACCGCATACGCGCTGGCCGCGCTGGCCATCATCGGCTTCCTGGCCTGGACGGGACGCGACTACTACCTGCTCGACCGCGCCGCGCGCCGCGCCTCGCCGCTCAACGCCACCCTGCGCTCGGCCGGGCCGTGGGGCCATGGCGTGGGGATCGCCGCCACCGCCTTCATGCTCTCCAACTTCCTCTACGCCGCGCGCAAGCGCTGGAAGCGGCTCTCGGCGCTGGGGAGCACGCGCGGCTGGCTCGGATTCCACGTCTTCGTGGGCCTCATGAGCCCGATGGTGATCGCCTTCCACGCCGCCTTCCAGTCGAACAACCTGCTGGCCAGCGCCACCGCCAGCTCGCTGGGGATCGTGGTGGGCACGGGGCTGGTGGGCCGGTTCATCTACAGCGCGGTCCCCTCCGACGGAGGCAAGGCCGTGGAGCTCTCCGACCTGCTGGCGCGCTTCGAGCGGCTGCGCGACGCGCAGGGCCGGAGCCTGGCGCTGGCGGGGTCCGCGGCCCAGGCGCTCCTGGCGCGGGCCACCGCGCCCATCCGGGCTGGCTCGCTGGCGCTGCTCTTCGTGCTCATGCCGCTCGAGGCGGTCTCGCTCCGGCTGCAGCTGGCGCGCGTCCGGCGGCGCTTCCCGAACCGGGCCGGTTTCGTCGAGTTCCGCCGGTCGGTGGTCGCGCTGGCCCGCATCCGCTGGCAGATCCGGTTCTACGCCTCGCTCAAGCGGCTCCTGCGCGGCTGGCGCACCTTCCACGCGGCGCTGGCGGTGTTCCTGGTGCTGGCCATCGCCGCGCACATCGCCGTCTCGCTCTACCTCGGGTACGGGTGGCTCCGGTGACACGACAACTACACGGGGGCTGCGCCCCCACCCCGCGATCGGTCGTGCCACTCGCGATGGCCGCGCTGGCGGCGACGCTGGCGGCCGCGCTCCCGGCGCGCGCCGCGGACGTCTTCTCGCCGGGCGAGCTGAGCCGGGCGCACCAGTCGCTGGAGGGCGGGCTCCAGACCTGCACCAAGTGCCACGTGGCCGGCCAGCAGCTGGCCCCCGAGCGCTGCCTGGAATGCCACACGGAGCTCAAGGCCCGGGTGGAGCAGAAGCGCGGGTTCCACGGCCGGATCCCGCCGGCGGAGATCGCCTGCCAGAGCTGCCACCACGAGCACCAGGGCAGGGACGAGGCCCTGGTGGACTGGGGCAAGGCGGGGCAGAAGGGCTTCGATCACGCGCGGACCGGGTTCGACCTCAAGGGCAAGCACCGGAACCTGGACTGCGCCAGGTGCCACGACCCGCGCCGCATCGCCGACCCGGTGGTGAAGGCGGCGCTGGAGAAGCAGCCCGGCCGCAAGACCTTCCTCGGTCAGCCACAGGCTTGCAACGCCTGCCATTTCGACGAGCACCGCGGCCAGCTCGGCGCCGACTGCCAGCGCTGCCACTCGGAGGAGGGCTGGAAGCCGGCACGCGGGTTCGATCACGCCCGGACCGCGTACCCGCTGACCGGCCGGCATGCGCGGGTGAACTGCACCAAGTGCCACGTGCCGCAGGAGCAGCCGGCGGCGGCGGTGCCGGCCACGCTCACCCCCCCGGTGAACCCCACCCGCTTCCCCAAGTGGAAGGGGCTGGCCTTCGCGCAGTGCACCGACTGTCACAAGGATCCGCACCAGGACCGCTTCGGCTCGAACTGCACCCAGTGCCACACCACCGACGACTGGAAGCGGGTGAGCGGGCCGGCCGGGAAGCGCGCCTTCCACGACGAGACCCGCTACCAGCTGCGCGGCGCGCACGCCACGGTGGCGTGCCAGGCCTGCCACGGGCCGTTCCCGGGCCAGCCGGCCCGGTATCGCGGCCTGGCGTTCGCGCAGTGCACCGATTGCCACCTGGACGCGCACCTCGGGCAGATGAAGGCCCTGGCCAAGGCTGGGGCCGGCGCCGGCCAGGCGTCCGCCTGCGAGCGCTGCCACACCGTCGAGAGCTACGTCCCGGCGCGCTTCGAGGTCGAGGATCACGACAAGACCGGCTTCAAGCTGGAGGGAGCGCACCGGACCGTGGCCTGCGTCCTCTGCCACGTGAAGGACCCGCACCTGGCCGCGAAGGTGCCGGCGGTGGTGAAGGCGTCCTTCGAGAAGCAGAACCGGCCGGTGCGCGTCAGCCTGGCCCGGTTCGATGCGGTGAACCCGGCCGACTGCCGCGCCTGCCACCGCGACCCCCACGCCGGCCAGTTCGATCGCCGGGTCAAGGCCGCGGGGTGCACGGCCTGCCACGGCATGACCTCCTTCCGGCAGGTGCAGTTCGATCACGCCCGCGATGCGTCCTTCCCGCTCACCGGGAAGCATGCGCAGGCTGCCTGCGCCTCCTGCCATCGCCCGGACGCCACCGGCGTGGTGCGCTATGCGCCGCTGCCCCTGACCTGCGGCGCCTGCCACGCCGATCCGCACGCCGGGCAGTTCGCGGGCAGATTCACCGCCGCGGGCGGGCAGGGGACGGACTGCTCCCGCTGCCACGGCGTGGAGGGCTGGAAGGATCTCACCCGCTTCGTGCACGCACCGCCGTTCACTTCGTTCCGGCTCACTGGCAAGCACCAGGCGGTGGCCTGCGCCAAGTGCCACCCGGGCGTGCTGGTGGGCGGCACCATCATCCGCAAGTACCGACCCATCCCCACGCGCTGCGAGGGCTGCCACGAGGACTTCCACAAGGGCGCCTTCCGGGGGTTCGCGCCATGAGGATCGCACCGCTCGCGCTCCTGCCCCTGGCGCTGGCCCTGGCCCGCGCCGTCCCCGCCGCGGAGACCCCCCGCGCGCCCGATCTCTCCGCCCGCCCGGGCGCGGGCCACCCCGCCATCGGCGACACCGATTGCAGCGCCTGCCACACCGCCGACGGCTGGCGGCCGGTCTCGTTCGCCCACGATCGGACCGGCTTCCCGCTGGAGGGCCGCCACCGCGACGTGAGCTGCAAGGCCTGCCACCGGACCAACACCTTCGCCGATCCGGTCCCGCGCGCCTGCTCGGCCTGCCACCGGGACGTGCACCTGGGCCGGCTCGGACAGCGCTGCCAGGACTGCCACGACCCGACCTCGTTCGCCGCGCCCGCCTTCGGCCCCGAGGCGCACCGGCGGACCTCCTTCCCGCTCACCGGGCGCCACGCGGTCGTCGCCTGCGAGGAGTGCCACGGCGACCGCCGGGACCGCGGATTCAACCGACCCCTTCCGCGCTGCGCCGGCTGCCACGAGGCCGACCTGGCGCGCGCCACCGGCGGCGGTGCGGCCGTCGATCACGGAATGCCGGGGTTCTCGGCCGAGTGCCGGGCTTGCCACTCGACCTGGCGATTCACCCCCGCCTCCTTCCCGGCGCACCAGGCCTGCTTCGACATCCTGCACGGCCCGCACGCCGGCATCCGCTGCAAGGACTGCCACACCACGCTCCCGGCGGTGGACATCTCCCAGCCGCTCACCTGCACCACCGACACCGCCAACTGCCTGCGCTGCCACGGCGGGGTCGCCCCCGCGCACAGCGGGGTGGCCGGCTTCGCCCTGGTGAACCGCAAGTGCTACGAGTGCCACCGCTTCGCGGCCTCGCCGTGACGGAGCCCCGCAGGAGGCCGACGATGACCATATCCACCGCGCTCGCCGTGCTGCTCCTGGCCGCGGGCCCCGCCGGCGCCGCCCCCGCGAAGCGCGGCGCGCGACCGGCGACCGGCCAGCCTGCCCCGGCCGGGCCGGCCGCCGATCAGACCCCGGCGCGGCCCGAGGCGAGCCCCTCGGCTCGGCCCGCCCACGGCGGGACGGGCGGGGTCGCCTACGTCACGGGCTCCGGCCGCGCCTACCTCGACGCCGGCAGCGAGGACGGGCTTTCCGCCGGGGCCGAGGTCGCGCTCCGCCGGAACGGCGAGGCGCAAGGCCGATGCAGGATCGAGTCGATCGCGCCGCACCATGCCGTCTGCACCGGCGGCCACGCGCGCGTCGGCGATACCTTCGAGCTCCCGGCCATGCCGGAGCGTACCGCGCCGCCGGTGCTGCCCGCTCCGCCGACGCCGGAGGTGCTGGCCCGCCGGCGCACCGTGCTGGAGGCCACCCCCCAGGCGCAGGTCGCGTTCCAGGGGACGAGCAAGCCCGAGCCCCTGATCATGCCGCGCACGCGGGCCATCGACATCTCCGTCGAGCACCAGACCTGGAACGTCTCGCCGGGTGGTGCGTCCAGCAAGGAGTCGCTCGACATCGTGGCCCGCGGCGTCCCGCTCTCGAGCTGGCTGTTTCTCGATCTCGATGCGCGCCTCGAGCACTGGACCTCTCGACGGAACCCGCGCTTCCGGCCGCGCGACCAGACGCAGATCTACGTGTGGCAGGCGCAGCTCACGGCGGTGCCGAGCGACGCGCTCAGCCTCTCCGCCGGTCGCGTCCTCCCCTGGGGCATCCCGGGCGCCACCATCTTCGACGGCGGCATGGCGGGCTGGCACGGGCGCTTCGGCGAGACGCGGGCCGAGGCCGGCGTGTTCGGCGGCGTGGTCCCGCAGCCCGATACGCTCAAGATGACCAGCGAGCGCGCCACCGGCGGCGCCTACTGGATCCTCGATCGCCAGCTGGCCGGCGGCGTCTTCCGCAGCGAGGGGCGGCTGGCGGCGGTCCGCTCCCCCGAGCTGGGCACGCGCGGTGAGGCGTCGTTGACGGGCCGGTACTTCGTGCGGGCACTGGATCTCTCGGCCGAGGCGAACCTGGGCGCGGGAGGAAAGGCGCACGCGCAGGGGTACCTGGACTCGGCCCGGGTCGACGCGACGGTGCGGCCGGTGACGGGCCTGTCGCTGGGCGGAAGCTTCCGGTACTCGGGCCTGGCCTGGCCGCAGACCTTCGATCCGCCCGCGTTCCCGGCGCGATCGCGCGAGGCCGACGGGTTCGTCGCCTACGACCTGGTGCGCTGGCTGCGACTCGGCGGGACGGCGGGTTACGCCGAGGACCTGTCCTCGCATCTGAGCCGCCGCTGGCTGGGGCCGGAGGCCACCTTCCCGCGGGTGCTGGGCGGCTGGGCCACCTTCAGCTTCGGCTATCTCCAGGAGAGCGGCTGGATCGCCGGGCGCAGCGCCTACGCGCAGCTGGTGGCGACGCCCTGGAAGCCGCTCTGGCTGCTGGCGCGGGCCTCCTGGTCGCACGAGGACTCGGTGGGGCTGTTCCAGGACGAGGGCACCGTCACCCTCGGAGCGCGCGCGCAGCTGAACCAGTTCCTGGCGCTTCGCCTGACCCTGTCCGGCCGCACCGTGCTGGACAGCGGCGGGGAGGGGAGCCGGCCGAGCGGCATCACGGCCTTCGGGACGCTGCAGGCGTCCTTCTGAGCGGCAGCGCGCCCGGACGCGCAGTTCCGCCGGCCCGGATGGCGCCACATCTTGTGCGGATGCCACGCGATCCCGATCCGGACCTCGACACCCCAGGACTCGTCGGCGGGCCTGGACCGACGCCGCCCGGCGTCGGGGACAACACTCCCAGGGCGAAGGCGAAGGAGCCCGGCGAGCCTGGCGCGGCGGAGAAGCAGCGCCAGCAGGGCGAGGTCGCGGAGCGGAGCGCCGGGACGCGCGCGGCCGACGTCGATCAGCGCGCGCAGGAGCGCGGGCCGGGGCACGACAAGCCGGGCGGCTGATCGGCTGCGCGGCTCCCGGGCGGCGAGGCCGTGGGCGTTCTCAGCGGGACGGAGCGGCCGGGGCGGAGTGCGAGGCGCCGGAGAACGCCGCGAGCGCGCCCAGGCCGATGTAGACCGTCCCGCTCACGTACCGCTCGCTCCGCACGAAGCGCGGGTGCCGCCACAGCCAGCGCCCCGCCGTCCCCGCCAGGAACGCGTAGGCGCCGTCGCTCGCCATCGCGAGCGCCACGAACATCAGCCCGAGCAGCAGCATCTGCAACGGGACGTGCCCGGCTGCCGGCTGGACGAACTGGGGCAGGAAGGCGAGGAAGAAGAGGGCCGTCTTCGGGTTGAGCACGGCCACGATCACGCCGTCCAGGTACACCGAGCGCAGCCTGCGCGCGGGCGGCTCGGCGCGGGCCGCGGGGTCCTTCGACCCGGAGGTCAGCCTGCGAATGCCGAGGAAGGCGAGGTACGCCGCCCCGAGGAGCTTGACCGCCGAGAACGCCATCGCCGACGAGGCGATCAGCGCCGCCAGCCCGAGCGCGGCCGCCAGGGCCTGGGCGAGGTTCCCGGTCTCGATGGCCAGCACCGACACCAGCCCTGCGCGCACCCCCTGGCTCATGCTTCGGGCCGTGATGTAGAGGACCGCCGGTCCGGGCGTCAGCAGCAAGACCAGCGCGGCGCCGAGGAAGAGCGCCAGCCGGGTGGGATCGGGGAGCATGCCCGAAGCTACTACGGACCGGAGCTCGGGGCCGCGGGGGCTCCGTCCGGGACGCGGGGGTAGCTCTGTTCGCGCGAGACGCGCGCCCGGGGAGCGCCGTCGGCGCTCCACCCGATGGTCCGAACCTTGGTTCCCGCGGCAAGGGTGATGAGGTGCGGGAGGCAGAAGCCGGACGTCTGGTTCTCGAGCGCGCCCACGACGCGGAACGCGGTGGGTCCGTCGACCATGAAGTGCTCCACGCCCGGGGCGGTCAGCCCGAACATCGCGTAGTAGGGCCGGACGCGCAGCGCGGCCAGCCGCTCGTAGAGCTCCTTCAGCACCGCGGTGTCGTCGTTGACGCCCCTCAGGAGCGGGCCCTGCTGCAGCAGCACGATCCCCCGGTCCGCCAGCCGATCGATGCCGTCCTCGAGCTCGGGGGTGATCTCCCTCGGGTGCATGAAGGAGAAGATGAGATAGAACGGCTTCAGCGCCGCGAGGCCGTCCACGAGCTCGTCGGTGATCCGCGCCGGATCGTAGATCGGCACGCGGCTGGTGAGCCGGAGGATCTGGACGTGGGGATCCGGCGGACCTCCTCGAGGAGTGGAAGCAGCTTCCGGTCGCTCAGCGCCAGCGGATCCCCGCCCGTCACCTGCACGTCACGGATGCTCTCGTCGTCGCGGATGTACGCGAGCGCCGTCTCCCACTCCCCGTGGCTCATGTCCTGGACCTTCCGGCCCTTCCGGAAGCAGAAGCGGCAGTTTCCGACGCACGCGAGCGTGGGCATGAGGAGGAGCTTTCCCGGGTAGCGGTGCACGATGCCCGGGCACGGCTGGTAGCGGGCCTCATCCGCATGGATATCCTCGTCCTCCCCGAGCGGTCGGTAGATCGCCTCCTCGAGCGACGGGATCACCAGCTTGCGGAGGGGGTCGGAGGGATCGGAGGGGTCGAGCAGCCGCAGGTAGTGCTCGGTCACCTTGAGCGGAAACTCCTCTTCCAGGATGCGCGCCGCCTTCCGCTCGTCGTCCGTGAGGGTCAGGACCTCCTCGACGTCTCGCAAGGTGTAGATCCGGCTCCGTGCCATTGACGCATGGTGAACGACCTGGGCATATCCGTCGGCGAGCGTCGCAACGTTCGGTGTGGGCATGGGATCTCCGAGCGGGGAACGTACAAGCTCCTCTTAGCACGATGATCTGATCCCGCCGGACCGCCCGCACCCGCGGAGAACCCTAGGCGGCGAGCCTTTCCGACTTCCCCCGGAAGCACGAGTCTGCACTGGGGGTCGAGAGCACCTGGTGGATCGTTGCCGCCCGTTGCGCGCAGATCGTGCAGCAAGGACGCACCGCCGGTGGGGATGACCGCCTCGCACTCCGAGGCCGGTCATACCCCGAGCGGAGGGGGTCGCCCCCCGCCGCTTCACGCCTTCGCGGACGAGCCCGAGCTTCTCCTGCGGCGCGATGGCTCGCGCGTTGTCGGCGTACCCGTCCAGCTCGATGAGATTTCGCGAGTATTCCCGCCCCTCGCCGATGTGCCTTCGCGACGGTGGCGTGGTGCGGTGGTAGCCTGAGCGAGGCCGTGGCCGGGTGGGGTGGTGGCCCGAGGGTTGCCCTGCCACGCCATGCGCGCCGTCGCTGGGCTGATCCGTCGTGCAGGAAGCACGGGAGCAGCGCCGCCGCGGCCCGGCCCCGGCTACGGAAGCCGGTTCGGCTCCGGCGCCCACGGCGCCAGCGCGAAGCGGAGGCCGCGGGTGAAGCCCTCGCCCTTGGTGCTGCAGTGGCGCTCGCCCTCGATGAGGCGCCAGCGGTACTCGAGGCCGGGGAAGGGGAGCCGGGTGAGCGTCTCGTGCATGCGCTTCGCGGCGGCGAGGAAGTCGGGCCACTCGTCCTCGGCGGCGGTCATGTAGAGCCTGGCGTCGATCCGCGCCCCGGCGCGGCGCTCGTAGTGGAGGCGGATCCAGTCGTCACCCCACACCACCGCCGGGCTCACCGCCACGACGCCGTGGAACAGGCCGGGGCGCTCGAGGAGGGCGTAGAGGCCGAACAGGCCGGCGAGCGAGCTGCCGGTCAGGACGCGGCACGCCGGATCGGCGCCCAGCTCCCGCTCGGCGAAGGGGACGACCTCGTCGGCCACGAAGGAGAGGAACCGGGCGGCCTCGCCCTGCTCCCGACCGTCGTCGAGGAACGGCACCGCCACCGGCGACAGGTCGCGGTGGCGCTCCCGCTCGTAGTCGGCCGGGCCGGGGTACCCGATGCCGACCACCAGGCACTCGGGCGGGGCCGACCTGTCGAAGGCCATGTTCCCGAGGATGAAGCCGACCGCGGCGAAGTCCCACTGGGGATCGAGCACGTAGACGGTGGGGCACCGCCGCTCCGGGTGGCTGGCGCGCGAGGGCGGGGCCGCGACGTAGAGCTGGTGGACCCGGCCGGACTCCCTGGCCTGGAGCAAGTGCAGCTCCGTTTCCGGGAGCGTGAAGGGGGTGGCCATGGAGCCGGTTGTACACCGACCGGGCGTCTCCCGTGCACGGGCGCAGCGCCCGCCGCGTCGACGGCCACGCTGGCCGGAGGCGTGGGGTAAGCATAGAGTGCGACTCGAACGTCCTCTCCGCTCCTAGCGGGGGAAGCGTGAGGCGCCATCTACACTGGTCTTTCCTGCTCGCCGTTGCCGCCACGCTCGCTCTCGGCTGCGCCGGGGTCCGGCTCTGGGGCGCCCGGGCGTGCGTGTCGGCGCTGGTCGCTGAGGGCCCTCCCCTGAAGATCGTGATGCCGTTGGCGCTGGCGGGTCCGCTCGGGCTGCTTCTCGCCACTGGTTCCCGGACGAGTCTGGTCGTAGGTCTGGGCCTGGCGCTCCTCGGTATCCTGCCGCTCCTCGCCGTCTCAGGGTTCCTGGCTTTCTGCTTTGCCGTGAGCGTCGTGGCGCTTCTCGGCTGCGCCGTCCCGTCGCACAGAGGATGGCTCGCGGCGGTGGCCGCGGCCGGTATCGCGGTCCCGGCGCTACTGTTCGCGCATCGCTCCGCGGCCCAGTGCACCGCGATGGAGGGCGCGGTGGCGCGCCTGGCCGAACTCGACGCCGCTTGCGCGGGCTCGAAGGACGGTCCGCTGCATGGCGTTCCCGGTGCTACCCCGGCTGCGGGCGTCGAGGCCCGGTGCACGGATGGTCGCGCGGTCCTCAGCGTGACCCCGGTGTTCCCCGTCCTGCCCGCCGGCTTCGTCCAGTGCTGGTACGACCGCGTCCTTGGCCGGTGGCGCCTCAGGGACTGACGCAGCTCGTTCCCCACGAAGCAACGGCTCGGGGGGCTGGCGGGGATCGACGCGCGCTGGACGTGCCGACCGTTCTTGGTCGTGCCGCCTCACCAAGGAGCCCACCGGCGTCGAGAAGCTTGGAGACGGCTGGTCCAGGCCGGAGGGAATCGAAGAAGGACGCGGAGCAACTGCTGTGGGGTGCCCGGGACTCGAACCCATAGTGAAGCAATCCGCTAACAGGGCGATGGCGCACGCGAACTCTGTTACCAGCGAACTCGAGGCCACCCCGATCACCCGAATCACCGCGCCCCTCCGCTAGCGCGGGCGCAGACGCCCGCCCCGATGGGACGCTGTCCTGTCGGTGGAACCCCTCATCCTTCACGTCCAGTCCGGGTCGCGCTGCCCGCCCGACCCAAGTGGCGAATCCTGCCCCACTCTCGCTGGCGCACGCTCCACATGAGCCACCAGGGGTGGGTAGGCGCGTGGCGCTCGCTTGCGCCGTGGCTCGGCGAATGGGGTAACGATCATGACTCGACTCGGAGTGATTGCGGTGTGTAGCGCGCCGTGGCTGGCGCTCGTGGGTGCCCCGCTGACTGCCCCCGCACAGACAGCCATGCCGCCAGGGGCGGTCGCGAACGTGTCATTTCCAGGCAAGGACACTCTCGAGCTCAAGGGGCGACTGTACCGGCCGACGGATGACGGTCCGTCCCCAGCCGTCGTCCTGCTGCATGGTTGCGCGGGGGTGATGCTCATGGGCGCGTCGATGGACAGGGTGATCGTTCCGGCGCTCGACTCGGGATATGTGGTGCTCGTTGTCGATAGTCTCGCCCCGCGCCATGTGGATAGCATCTGCGCTGATCCCTTGCTCGTCTGCGCGAACGGACAGCCTCTTGGCGTGCAATCCCCTACCGCCCGGGAGCGGGCAGACGACGCGTTCGCGGCACAGCGCTTCCTGTCCTCTGTCCCCTTCGTGGACTCTGGCCGCATCGGG
Source organism: uncultured Pseudomonadota bacterium (assembly GCA_963736345.1). Taxonomy (GTDB): domain Bacteria; phylum Myxococcota; class Myxococcia; order Myxococcales; family Anaeromyxobacteraceae; genus Anaeromyxobacter. The sequence continues at coordinate 126,377 of CAVTOU010000023.1, forward strand.
CTGATCGGCTGGTCTCACGGTGGCATCGCCGCCTTGCGGGCATGGGAGCGGAACGTGGTCGTGGCAGGCAGGGCACCGTTCGCCGCGATCGCCGCATACTATCCCTGCTGCGCCAGGGAAGCCTCGGAGGGCGACGAGGATGTCCGAGCGACTCGTGTTCCCCTCGCAATCTTCATCGGGGATCTCGACGACTGGTGTCCGGCAACGTTCTGCCGGTCCTTCATGGCACGTGAGACGGCATCGGGCCGGCGCGACCTATCCCTGACCGTCTATCCGGGCGCGACCCATTCCTTCGACGGCGTCGGAGGGAGTTCCACCTACCTGGGCCACAAGCTGGCACCGGACCCGGCCGCCACACGAGACTCGCACGAGAGGCTCTTCGCCTTCCTCGACCGAATGTTGAAAAGACCCTGATGGCCACAGCGCCTTCCGATGCAGCGGCGAGTGGATCAAGCCCAACCGCCGGGCTCGTGGGCCTCCGAAACGGCGCAAGCTACCGGCGGGACGGGCCCCTTGCGATAAGTCGATTACCAGGGTAATGTCCCTCCATGGCGATCGCGCAGTCGAGGATCACGTCGCAGGGCCAGGTATCCATCCCCGCCGAGGTAAGGCGCCGGCTGGGCATCGGGCCCGGCTCCGTCATCGAGTGGGACGAGTCGGGCGAGGGTGTGGTCGTCCGGCGGGCTGGGCGGTACACGTTCGAGGACATGCGGACAGCCCTGTTCCCGCGCGGCCCGGGCCGGGCGCGGGGGACCGACGAGCTCAAAGCTGGGATCCGCTCGCACATGAAGAAGCGCCATGCGCGCCATTGACACGGACGTCCTCGTGCGGCTCATCACCGGCGACGACGCGCGCCAGGCGGCTGCGGCGGCCGCCTTCGTGCGCTCCGGCGCCTGGGTCTCGCACCTGGTGCTGGTCGAGACGAGCTGGGTGCTGAGTTCCGTCTACGATCTTGGCCCCGAGCAGGTCGCCTCGGCCGTGGAGATGCTGCTCGACCACCAGGACCTGACCGTGCAGGACGCCGACGTCGTGGCGCGAGCGCTGGCCCTGCTCCGCGAACACCCCGCACTCGGGTTCTCTGATTGCCTCGTCCTAGAGGTGGCTCGACAGGCAGGGCACGTGCCTTTGAGGAGCTTCGATAGGGTCCTGTCCAAGCTCGACGGTGTGGAGCGCATCCCGTAGCAGTGTGCCGGCTGCACGGGTTCCGTGAGCGGCGGATGGACTTCGCCCATCCGGCTGTTTGGACGCCCTTTGACGGCGCATCCCATCGGCCGCCGAGTACCGCTCCGACGGGAGCCCGCTCGGTCCGTAACAGGTCACACACCATACTCACCCTCCGTGTGCCCGTATGAGCGCGAAACCACGCTGATTTCCCGAACGGGCCGGCGAGCGGCCGCCAGCAGGAGGCTGACATTCTACGGGTCAACCCCCGATTCTCGAGGCCTCGGGTGCCAGCGCGGAGCCAGCCAGCGTGAAGATGCGATGCACAGATGGTGAACGCCTCCGCCTATCGGGTGGGCCCTTCCTGCTTCGAACGGGGTGGGATGCCCTACGCCAAGACGAGCGCGATGGCCGGCTGATCGCCGTGTTCAACGAACCGCTTGTTGACCGCGGCTAGACATTCGATGAAAGCGTCGAACACCTCCGGCGCGCGCCCCCTCAACTCCATGCTCCCCGGGATTTCCAGCGTCAGCTGGTCGCCCTTCGCCATGGTCACGGAGGTCATACCCGCTGCAGGATCGTCCACGCACGTCATGCAGTCGATCCAGGCGTTCATGTTCCTCCCGTAGAAGCCCGGGAAACCCAGGGTCCTGGCGCAGACGGTGTGGAAGGTTTCGAAGTCGTGGATCTCGGCGGCAGGCAGGATGATGCGGGCCATGAAAGCAGTGTTCCCGAGGTGCCCGACGACGGCAATGCCGATCTGCTCGCGCGTGCGCTCCATGCTCACCGACCGGGGGCCGGAGGAGGCGGAGCTGCTGGTGTTCGATCTGGCCTAGCCCCGTGCACGCGCCCGCCCTCTGCGCCCCTTGCTCTGCCCGACCCTCTGGCGGAGCATAGGCGCATGGGCCAGCGCGAGGAGTGGACGGACGCGGCGGGGTTCGTCCCGGGAACGCCGGCCACGCCGGCGGCCTGGACGCGCGCGCTGAAGGGGGCCGGCCTCCGCGTCTCCCGCGAAGACCGCCTCTTCGGCCCCGAACTGCCGTTCTCGGTGGGCATGGAGTGGATCGAGAACGACGGGAGCTTCGGCCAGGCCTTCTCGTTCGGGACCTGTTCCACGGCGGAGCAACGGGCCATCGGTGACGCTCCGGGCGCGTGGGTCCTCCACATGCCGGTCGACCTGCATCGCGAGCGTGTGGCGGTCGCTTGATGGAAGCACTCAAACGCACCGGCACCTGCTAGGGCCGCGTATCCTCTTCCACGAGGACGGCTCGAGCATCGGACGGAAGGCAGTGGTCGTGTGGATGCAGAACGCGCAGCGCCGGGCCGTGCTGCCGGCGACGGGCGCCTATCGCATCCTCCGCCACACGTTCTGCTCGCACCTGGCGATGCAGGGCGCGACGGCGAAGGCCATCCAGGAGCTCGCCGGGCACCAGGATCTCTCGAGGACGCAGCGGTACATGCACCTGTCGCCGGCACACAAGGATGCCGCCATTCGGCTACTCGACCGCAGGCCCGCGGACGAGCGCGAGGACGCCGAGGCTGATGACCACATCAGCCGAATCAAGTCGGGGGCGGAGTCATCGCCAGCGGCGACGGGTGAGCCCGTTCGCGCGGAAATCGTTGGAGACGCCCTGGAGACGGCGATGGCTGCCGAAAGAAACAGCAGGAAGGACGGGCAGTAACGTGGTGGGGCGCCCGGGACTCGAACCCGGAACCAACGGCTTAAAAGGCCGCTGCTCTACCACTTGAGCTAGCACCCCGAATCACTGAACTTCTCTGGTGAAACTCGCCCTTTCTGAGTCCGCTCGGATCTGGCCTCTGGCCATTCTCTGCCCATTCGCCCCGCCTTGCGCCAGCGGAACGACCTCCCCCTCGGGCTTGGCGAGCAGGTCGATGGCCAGGGCGCGGCGGTCGGCCTCGCGGAGGGCATCGGGCCGCAGGTGGGCGTAGCGCCGGGTCACTTCGGTGGGCGAGTGGCCCAAGACGGCGGCGCGCTTTTCGATAGAGCGTTCAGCCATGACCCACTGACTTGCGAACGTGTGCCGGGTGCACTGATACCACGTCAGGTCGGTCGAGAGCTTGCATGCCGTGAGCGCGGCGCGCAAGCGGGCGTGCAGCGTGTGGGGGCGCATGAAGGTGGCGAGCGTGCCGTTGCGACCGGCGCAGCGTCCCGGCCGGTCCGGCTGGAAGAGCAGGCACCCTTTCCGCCGCTCTTGAGCCTGTAGGCGGCGAGGACGGGCACCAGGGCCTCCTGGATCGGAACCTTCCGGGATTCGTCGTCCTTGAGCGGCTCGAGTTGGCTTTCGTGCACCTGTTCCTGCACGTCGATGTACCGAGCGTCGAGGTCGATGCGCTCTCAGCGCAGCGCGAGTACCTCGCCGGTGCGGAGCCCACCGAAGGCGCCGATGGCGAAGGCGACGTTGAAGGGCTCGGGGAGCGCCTGGAACACGCGCCTCACGTCGCCGAGCTTCTCCAGGTAGGGCGTGTCCTAGGGGTTGTGAGCTTGCCCCGATTCCGTGGACGGTCAGTTTATGCCGCTAGCGCTTCCGAGCGCCAGTGGTGCTCCGTCTCGTTCGGGCTCCTATAGCCGTTCCGTGAATGCAGTCTCCGCGCGTTGTAGTAGCTCTCGATGAAGGTGAACAACTCCGGCCGGGCGTCCAGTTCGTTGCGCCAGGTCGCCGTGGACGGGCCCTCGAACTCCAGCGTCGAGAAGAAGCTCTCTGCTACCGCGTTGTCCCAGCAGTTGCCCTTGCGGCTCATGCTCTGCACGGCCCCTATCTGGGCGAGGACCTTCCTGAAGCTCGCCGCAGCGAACTCAAAGCCTCGGTCTGAATGGAACATCAGCCCTGGTCCGGGCTGGCGTCTCGAGATCGCCCGCCGCAGCGCCTCCGACGAGAGCTCCGCGTCGAGACGGTCGCCCAGGGACCAGCCGACCACCTTGCGCGAGAACAGGTCGAGGATCACGACCAGGAACAGGAAGCCGCCGAGCACCGGCAGGTACGTCGTGTCGCCTACCCAGACGCGGTCCGGCGTGCTCGCCGTGAAGTTCCGGGCGAGCAGGTTGGGCGCAACGGGTTCCCGGTGGGACGAGTCCGTGGTGCGCTTCCAGCGCCGCGGAGGCCTTGCTACGAGGCCCTGCCGCACCATCGAGGCCGCAACGCGCTTCCTGCTCGTCCGGTGGCCTCGCCGGCGGAGCTCCTGCTCGATCCGTGGCGCTCCGTACCGGCCTTGCAGCTCGGCGAAGATCGCCGCCACCAGCACGTCGAGCTGCTGCTGTTCCAGGGCCCGCCGGGACGGCCCGCGGGTCGTGAAGGAATGGTGCCCAGAGCGGGACAGCCCGAGCGCCCGGCACATCAGCGCCTTCGGGTAGTGCCCTTTCTCCGCCTCGACGAGCTCGAAGCTCATCGACCGCTCTTGGCGAAGAAGGCTGCAGCTTTTCGGAGGAAGTCCCTCTCCATCGTCGTCGTCTTGAGCTCGCGCCGCAGCCGCGCCAGCTCGGCCCGCTCCTCCGTGGTCAGTGGACCGTTGGGGTCCTTCTTGGCGTCGATGGACACCCGCCGAACCCAGCCCCGGACCGCCGTCTCCGTCAGGTCCAGCTCCTTCGCAATCTGCCCCACGCTCCTCCCGCTCGAGCGCACCAGGCCGACCACCTCCGCCTTGAACTCAGGCGTGAACTTCCGCCTCTTCCGTCTCTCCATGGACCCAGTTTCCATCACTTCTCCGGTGTCCACGAATTCGACGCAGGCTCATTGTGGGTAGGGCGCATGAGGCGCCTGGTGGACTTCGAGAGCGAGCGCACGGGGTTCGAGGTCGCCCCGGTCTCGCGGGGGCGTTCGCAGAGATCTGTGCAGAAGGTCGAGAGCAGCCGGACGAGGTGGCCGACAGTGGCCGGGTTGAGGCCCTCGGTGAGCTTGTCCTCGAGCAGGGCGCGGATGCGGGCGGCGTCCACCTCGGGGGCGCGCAGGTGCCCGAAGGCCGGTTCGAGGTGGAGCCGCCAGCGGCAGCGGTCGTCGTAGGCTGCGCGGTGCGTGTGGTCGCGCCGGTTGAGCCACTCCGCGGCCAGGGTCTTGAGCGTGGGCAGGCCGCGGGTGTCCACCGGCATCCCGGCCCGCTCCATGGCGATCTGGCCCTTGACCTTGGCGAGGACCTTCTAGGCATCCTCGCGGGTGGCGAACCCGGCTCGGAACCTGCGGCGCTTGTTCTCGCGCCAGCGGATCGCCCACGACCCCGGGCTCGACTCGTACACCTGGCCGGTGCCGTGTTGCCGTCTTCGACTACTTCTTGCCATCGCGCGCCTCCTTGACCCTCAGTCGGGGCCGTTCATGGCGGCGGATTCTAGCCCTTCACGGATCGTGCGTGGGAGGCTGCGTACCGGGTATCGGCAGCGAGCTGCGCGGCAGCGCTCTCGCTCAGCGGCGCCAGGCGCGCGAGATCGACGCGAACGCGACGGCCCAGGCGCCGCACTGGAATCTCACCGGCACGGATGCGGCGCCGCAGCGTGCTCACGCTGACCCCGCTCCGCTCGGCGGCCTCGGCGATGTCCACCAGCATCGGCGGCATCGCATCGCGCAGGGCGCCGACGGTGTCCGCGAGGGCGCGCACCTCGGCCGCGAGGTCGGCCTCCCCCCGATGGTCCGCCTCGTGGGTGGTGGCTTCAGCTTCGGCGTCGGGTCGAGCGCGTGGGGGCCGAGAGTGACGCCGTGCTCGGCGAAGAGGCGCCGCAGGTCATCGTTGGCGTTCACATCAGCCTCGGGTCGAAGCGATCGGTGGTGTGGTCGATTGGAGCGAGCCAAGACCTCACATGAGTGCAGCATCTCCTTGAGCGTCGCGTCGCAGACCTTTGGTACGAGATCGCTCACCTCGGTGACGAGGCGCTGTATTCGGCTCTCCAGCGGGGCGGGTTTTCGTCGGTAGTCTTCGTCCTCATGGCTTCCCTCCAAGAGATCCGATTCATCGGCCAGCCGCAGGTAGTACGACCTCGTCGCCCGCGGCCTGGTGAACCGGACAGCCAGCCCGCGACGGACGATGTGCTCGATGGCAAGGTGCTCGATTCGGTGCGGCCAGGTGCGAGCGCTCCCCGGGGCGATGCGTATCGGGCCCAGGCAAAGCCGCCGCATGAGATCCTCGCGGTACCGGTAGAGTTGGAGCGCGTCCTCGGCGGCCTCTAGGCGCCCGAAGCCCTCTTCGACCTGCTCGTCGGTCTTGCATGCCAGGCCACCGCGCGGGACCGTGATGCCACCCATCAGGCGGTCGACTCGGGCCACCAGACGTCGGAACGGGGGATCCTCGTCCCCGAGCAGGAGCGCCACGGCATCGCGCTCCCGCCAGCGCAAGACGGCATCGGGCCGCGGCGGGGACCGGCGTAGGGGTACTGGCCGCTGCATCGTGTCGGTCGCGACCTCGTCGAGCTGGACGAATTCGGCCGGGTGCTCCTCCTCGGGCTGCTCGTGGTGGTCCTGCTGCTCCTGGTCTTCGAGCACGCGGGCAGCCAGTCGGCGTCGGTGGAGATCCGCGCGGCAAGCGGGTGAACCACAGGTCCGGGCCCGGAGGCGCGCCAGCTCGGCGCCGCACCGGCAGCGCAGGGTGCGGCTCGGGTCGGGCCGGGCCCACTCTGGCGTCTCGGCCAGCCGGATGGCGTCGCGGCGGGACCAGCCATCGGCTTCGAATTCCAGTCGCGCTGGCGGCGATGCGCTCCAGATTTCGTCAGGGCCCTGGCACCCGAAACGCGGCAGGCCTTCGAGCACCACTTCGCGTCGGAACGGGAGATCGCTGGGGAGCTTGCGCCCGCACCAATTGCACTCGTGCGCGTGGAGCTTGCATGGAGCAGGAGGAGGTTCGGGTCGGGGTCGTGGGCAGGAGCGTCGGTCACGAGAAGAGCAGCGGCAACGCGTTGCCAGGGGAGATCAAGAACACCGCAGGCACGAGTGCGTTCGTGGACGGTGCCGAGCGCAGGGAGGTCCTGACCGTGGCGGCGACGGCCGCCGAGGTGATGGCGGACGATCCATTCGATGTCCCGCGGCTCGACGGGGTGGACGAGCTGCTAGTGGCCCTTGCGACCCGGACGAGCAGGATCACCCTTCGGTCACATGCGTGCCCACATGCGGGTGAGGCGGTCGCTGACGACCTGGGGCGACAGGCGCACAGGAGCCAGCAGCAGGCCGTGGAGATGAACGCGGCCATCCTGGGCGTGGACGCCGTGGCTGACGATGAGCCCGCCACCGAGGGAAGCGCCGCTCCACCAGGGCAAGGAAGGTGGGCAGAGCTTCCCGGACCTCGCTGCCGGTCTCCGCGTTGGGGCCGCCGACGGTGAGGTTGAACGAGTAGGCCCGGCGTTTGCCTGCCACCAGCGCGAGGGCCTCCTGCGCCAGCGCCTTGGCCAGACGGGGGAGGGAGTAGCCACGGGTCCGCAAGCGGGGGGTGGGGGCGGGAGCTACGCCAGCGCCAGCACGGCCATCGGCCGCCGCGTCGGCGGCTCGGTCGCCTGCGGCGGCGACGGGGCGGCAGTACTTGCTACGCAAGATACTGAATGAAAACTCCCGATCGACTTCAGCGTGTTAGCGCGTCGCCCACTTGGCGCTGGGACCCTCTTCGCAGACGCCTCTACTCTCGGTGCATCCAAAGCGCCGCCGCAGAGGCGGCAGGAGATCCCAGATGGCCGAGACGAAGAAGACCAGCAAGAAGCCCGCCCCCACGCCGGAGCCCAAGAGCCACAAGACCCCCTGCGCCATCACGAGCAGCGGCCAGGTGCTCATCGGGCGCCGCCGCATCGAGGCGTTCAAGGGCGAGATCGCCGCCCGCGACGAGTTCTACAGGAACAACTTGAAGAGCTGCGTGGTGGTCGCCCGCGCCGACGGCAAGCTGCCGCTTCAGCACCAAGACCGAGGCCGAGAGCAAGGGCTGGTCGTTCAAGAAGGCCGTGAAGGCGTAGCCGTTCCTGCTTCACCAGCGCGGCCCGTCGAGGCCGCGCTCAACTGTGCATCCGTGACGCACCCCGGCTCGGCCTCGTGTCCCCGACTGCAACGGCATGGCGTGAGACCGACTACCAGGTGCGACCTGGCCAGGTTCTTCCACGGCCATGCTGCCAAGTGCAAGCTGCAACGGACCAGTTCAGGCAAGGGGCGCTGGGCGATGGCGGTTGCGCTGGTGCACTTCCACAACCTGATCCTCGGGAAGCCCGCCTGCTTGCCGGTGGTCGATGACGCGAGCCCGCCGCCTGTGACCTCCGTCGACCCGGTCAAGGTGTCTTGCCCCAAGTGCCTCCACTACCTCCGGCACGAACAGGCCACCGGCGAGATCCCCTTGCGCCCCTGGGGCTCGAAGGTCGAGCGGTAGGTCGTTCACCGACGGTGCTCGTGCCTCCTCTGTGTGATGCGGAGCCGCTCGAACGAGGGCTAGATCCCACCAAGAGTGACACTACTGAGGTTCACATGAAGAGGCCACTGCTTGCCTTGCTGCTGTGCGCAGGATGCGCGGGTGCGTCTAGCAAAGTGATCATCACTCCCGATGGTCAGAAGTCCGTGCGCGCGACGTGCCACCCCGACATCATGGAGTGCTACCAGAAGATCGGCGAGGTCTGTCAGGGGCCGTACGATGTGGTCTCTACGAGTTCCCACATGGGCGGTACCGTGAAGGACTGGATACCGGGACCCGTGGAGTGGTTCAACGTGGTCGCCACCTGCCGATAGTCTTTCGCCCTCGTGCCCCGTCGGCAGCTGGCGGGGTCCGCGAGGCTGCCGGATCCTCGGCGCAGCACAGAGGTCACCATGACGAGCCAGACACAGTGGCGGTCGCACCCTGCCGCCGAGATCTTCCTGACGATGACCGAGAGGGAGCTTCGCGCCCTCGCCGATGACATCAAAGCCAACGGCCAGCGGAACCCGGTCGTCTACGTCGGGGAGAAGGGGGAGCGCCTGATCCTCGATGGCCGCAACCGCCTGCGCGCCTGCAAGATGGCCGGGGTCGAGCCCAAGTTCGTTCTCTGGGAGGGCGAAGGGGGAAGCCCCGTCAAGTTCGTCATCAGCCAGAACCTCCACCGCCGCCGCCTCACCGAGAGCCAGCGGGCCATGGTGGCGGCCGAGCTGGCGAGTCTGAATTCAGACTCCCTGACGGTGGACGAGGCGGGGAGTGCCATGGCCGTGGGCCGAGACAGCACCTTCAAGGCCAGGGCCATCGCGGGGCACGGGACACCCGAACTGAAGGCCGCCGTTCGGAAGGGTGAGCTATCCGTTCACGCAGGCGCAAGCATCGCTAAGCTGCCCGCTGCCGAGCAGAACGCGGTGGTCGCGAGGATCGAGGCCGCGTCAGGCAAGAGCGCCAAGAAGCAGCTCGCGGTGGCTGCTGCCAAGAAGGCCAGCGGGGGAAGCCCCAGGACGACCTCAAACGCATCCGCGAGGTCATGAACACCGCGTTCACCAAGGCGATCGAGCTAGCAGAGGGCACCCGCGACCCTGACCTCATCCGGCAGCTCGAAATCGAGGAGAGGGAAGTCGGGCTCATCCTGGCGCCCGCGGACGAGGACGACAGCGAGTAGAGGTGACAACAAGGAGCGGTGCGGATGAGCATCATCGTGTCGGTGAAGATCAACGACGGCATCGTCATGGCGGCCGACAGCGCCACGTCGTTCGCGCAGTTCCCCCAGGTCTATGAGCACGCGAACAAGCTCGTGAACCTGGTCAAGGGGCTGCCCCTGGGGGTGATGACCTGCGGCGACGGTGGCATCGGGAATGCGTCCATCGCGACCCTGCTCAAGGATCTACGCAAGAGGCTCGCGGGCCACGACCGGGACCACCCTGAGTGGCGGTTGGACGTGGACGACCACACGATGGCGGCGGTCAGCGCATGGGTGCGCGAGTTCTTCCGAGAGAAGGGCCAGGAGGTGGACCTAAGAACCGGGTTTTTGCTGCTAAGAATCTGCGGGTACTCCAGCGGACACATGCTGCCAGAGGTGTGGCAGGTTGCGTTCGACAACGGCGCCTGGCCCGACCCAACCTGCATACAGCCGGAACAGGACTTCGGGGCGCGCTGGAACGGTGAAATGGAAGCCCTGAACCGGCTGATCCTTGGGATCGGAAGTGTGCCAGACGAAGGTGCCAAGGCGCTCGCGATGACGCCTCAGCAACTCCAAGAAGCTGCCAACAAGCTGTACCCGCACACCTATGAGACACTGATCGTGCCTGCCGCTCCGATTCAAGAAGCCATCGACCTGGCGCGCTTCATGGTTGAGACGACCAAGGGCTTCATCAACTTCGCGGTGCGCCGACAGAAGACGGTTGGCGGTCCCGTCGAGATCGCCGCCATTACGAAGCACGAGGGCTTCAGGTGGGTTCAGCGGAAGCACTTCTTCCCATCTGAACTCAACCTACAGTCTGGGGGGAGTCCATGAACCCAACCGTGGATGAGATCGCAAAAGCGCGAGAAGACCTGCATTACGAGATCGAGCAGCTTGCGTGGTGCGCCGAGCTTCTCCTCGATCGGACTCTAGCGCTCGTCGCGAGTGTTCCGGTGCGAAACGCGATCCTCGAATCGATGCTGGTGCACGCCAGAGGGCTTCTGGAGTTCCTGTGGGAGCGAGGGCGGTACGATAGAGATATCGCGCCCGAGGACCTTGCACCCCAGTGGCCGAAGGAGACGCTTCCGGCGCACCTAAAGGCCCTGAAGGAGCGCATGGACAAGCAGTTGGCTCATCTAACCTACGACCGGCCCTCCTCCCTGGAGGAGAAAGGGTGGAATGTTCCGGCCCTCGTCATGGTGGTGCTACCGAGAGCGCAGCAGTACTGCGAACTGGCACACGCTCCATTTCCGGACATAGCGGAGGGCGTTCTCAGTCGGTGCGCACTAGCCCAGACGCCCAGTCCAGCGCTAGGTCCGGTGTCCCAGGCCACGACGACGGTGGCGTTCAGCTCGGCGACTACCGCGGATGTGGATCCTGTCGTCCACCACTCGATGGTCAAGTAGCCTGCTCACCGTTGGTGCAGGTTGAGGTGGAAGCTCTCGACGCGCTGTTCGCCGATCTCGCACCCGTACTGCGCCATGCAGAGCGCCGAGACGCGGTCCGGGCAGTGCGCGCTGGGCGTGTAGTAGGCGAGGTCCTTCACGAGTCGCGAGCGGACTCGGTCACGGGTGGTGTCAACGCCAACTTGCTCCCGAGCCACACGCCCACCGCGAGCGAACCCTGGTACTGCGGTGTCAGCCTGACCCCAGGGCAGACCGACGCCAACGGCGGCACGGACGGCGTCCGCATCCAGGGTGCCATTCAGGGCATCTGGGCCGCGTACTACAATGTTGCCTCGGGCGTGGCGGTCACGGCGGGCCAGGCCTACTGCTTCAGCTTCTACGCGAAGCTCGGGTCGGGCAACACGGGCGTCCTCTTCACCAACTGGGCCGAGGTGCCGAGCGACAATCAACACGATCTCCTCGTGGGCTACGAGGCTTCGCTCAACACGAGCACGTTCACGCGGGTCTACGCCACGCTCACGCCGCCCACGGGATGCGCGGGTGCCATGCTCAGCTACCTTAGCGATCCGGGTGGCGGCGGGACCGCTGACGTCTACATCTCGCACGTGAAGTTCGAGACGGGCGCCGTTCCCACGGGCACTCCTTCAAACCTGGGTTAGTGCGGGGAGAGACGGCAAGGGCGTATGCTTCGCCCCAGCCCTGACGTAGCTGCGGGCTGGGGAGGGCTACGTGCCCGAGAAGGTGTCTGCCTACTGTCCCTTCTGTAACAAGCACACGGAGATCAACCCTGCCTCAGGCACCTACACGGAGAGAACAGCGAGTGGTTCGGCAGAGCGCTCCGTGCCGGTCGCAGTGAAGAGCCAAGGTACCGAATGGTGGATCGCCTTGTGCCACTTCTGCCAGAACCCGATGCTTGTCGGGCACAAGGGGGTGGTGATCCACCCATCACCACGGCCGTCCCCAACCGACGAGCGCATCGACAAACCAGCGCGCCTCGCTCTCGTCGAGGCGAAGGTCTGCTTCGCGGCTGGAGCCATCAACGCCTCAGCCACCATGGCGCGTAGAGCCATCCAGGCTGGTGTAATTAGGAAGGGCGCGACGAAGGACAAGCTCCGAGACCAGATCGATGAGCTTCGGGACAAGGGGCTCATCACCGCCGACCTCGCCGCCTGGGCGCATGAGGTTCGGTACGCGGGAAACGACGGTGCTCACCCCGAGGACGAGGTCACGAAGGGACAGGCCGAAGACATCCTCGAACTCGCCGAGCAGTTCCTCACGGTGCTGTTCGTGACCCCTGCGCTTGCGGAAGAGCGAAGGAAGAAGCGGCAGGGCGGCGCGGGACCCTGACCCACGGGGGGTCGATGGACAGGTACGAAGACAAACTCGAAGAAGCGCTCTACCATCTACAGAACCTGTCGAGGGCGGTTTCTGAGAACGAAGTCGGCCACGTCGACTTGGAGTTGCGCGCGTTCGCTGTGGCTGCGCGTTCACTCGTCTCCTACGCTGAGAAGCAGAGCAAGAAGTCTTCGCGCGCTCACCAACAGTACGATGCTCTTGTCCAGGCCACTCCGATCATCGGAGCGTTCAAGCGGCTGCGCGACGATGACTTGCACGCGACGCCAATCGCGACCACGCACCGCGAGCTTGTGCGCGGCCTCCACATTCGGTCATTTGGTCCGGCTGGATACAGCGACGAGACCGTGCGGCACGTGAAGGCGAACATGCTGGTGGTAGACAGGTGGACGGGCCCAGGAGATGGCGAAGTGGTTGCGACCTGTAGCGCTTACCTGAGGGCTGTACGCAAGTCTGTGAGGGATGCCGAGGCGGCGGGGCTGATCACGAGGCTTGGCCGATGTGGCCTCTGGGTATTCTCTGCCCAAGTGCCCCGCCTGAGTGACCGCGCCAGGTGGTCAGGAGCGGTCAGGAGATCGGCCAAGCGCACGAACTGAATGCTCCTGGCCTCGCCAGGCGGTCAGGAGCACTCACGTTGGGCTAATCAAAAGGGCGCTGCTCTACCACTTGAGCTAGCACCCCGGCTCGGGGGCAGTACTTAGCAGATCGGTCGCGCCGGTGCAGCTTGCCGGGGCTTGCTCCGGGGCAGCGGCCGGCGGGGGCGAAGGTTCCCTCAGGCCCGCGCCTCGGTGCGGTTCGTCTCCCCTGCGGCACGTTCGGCCAGCTCCCGGACCGCGGCGCGGAACCCGTCACGGGCGCTGCGCCAGCGTGGCGCCCAGCCGGCGGCTGCGGCCTTGAGCGCCGCGTTCGACATGCACTGCGAGCGCGACAGGAGCTGCATGGTCTTGCCACCGAGAGAGGTGAGCCAGCCGGGGGCGAGGCGCGGGCGGGGGAAACCGGCCGCGTCGGCGAGCGCGTTCGCGAGTTCGCGGCGCGTGAGCGGCTCGCCATCGCACACGTCGTCCGCGCCGGCGGGCACCTCCAGCGCCGCCAGCGCGGCCGCGGACCGCGTCCTCGTGGGCGACCGACGACCAGTAGGCGGCGGCGGGGCCGGGAAAGGGCGACCAGCCGCGGCGGATCACGCCCACCATCTCGCGCAGGATCGGGTCCGGGCCGTAGGTCGTTCTCGCGCCACTCCCAGGGCAGGAGCATCCGGAAGGTCGAGGCCGGCATGCGGGTGGCGAGGTCGATCACCACGCCGTGCCCCTCGACGGCGCGCGCCACACCGTTTCCGGGTCGAACAGGTCCACCGGGACCGGCTCGGCGCCGAGCGCAGATCAGTTCCCGGCGGGCACCGGATCCGCCGGCGCTGCCGGCTGGGAAGCAGGCGCGGCCTCGGCGGCTGGCGCGCTGTCGGCGGCAGGTGCCGCCTCCGACGCTGGGGCCGGTGTGCCCTGCTCCGCGGTCAGGTCCCCGACGGGCTCCGGGCGCTCCGCCACCGCGTTCTCGATCCCTGCCGACCTGGCCTCGGCCTGGCTCGCGCCGGTGGAGAGGAGGGCCGCGGCGGGCAGCTGAACCGCGGCCGCGGGCGTGACCGGCTCGGCCGCGGCCGGCTGCGCCGGCGAGGAAGCGGCGGCGACGGCCGGAGGCGTCGTCACGGCGCCGCCAGCGGTGCAGGCGTCGTCGGCGTTCGACCAGAACTGCTGGACGGTGTAGCGGACCCCGTCCGCCAGCTCGAGCGGCTGGGAGATCCCGTTGCAGACGGTGTTGGAGTTGCCGGCGCCGTCGGCCGAGGGCCGCGGCAACCCTCCGGCCCGGACCTGCCTCCCCAGCTCCGCGATCACCTCGCCGTCGGAGACCAGGGCCTTCCCCGGCGGCGCGATCCGCACCCGGCGCAGGAAGTCCCCGGCCCGATGTGCTGGTGGGTGCCGGGCGTGCCGTTCACGCCGGGGCGATCGGTGGCGTACTGCGCCAGCGCGTCGAGGTAGGTGCTGCCGGTGAAGGCGGCGAAGAACGCCGGGAGCGAGCCGGGCCCGACCGATTCCACGAACGGCTGGTACAGCCCGGCTCCCCACAGGACCTGCACGATCTGGACGTTCGAGACCACCCGCCCGCCGAAGTAGTCCAGGTGCGCCCGTGAGGGCACCTGTGCGGCGCGACCCGGCACCAGCATCGGCATGACGCGGCAGACGGCATGCCCCTCTTGCGCCCCCCCGGCGGCCGCGGTCGGACCGGCCGTGAGCAGGAGCGCCAGCGGCACGGCGGCGGTGGCGAGGGACGAGGCGAAGCGGATACGCATGGCCGGCTCTCCGGATGGCGGGGCGCGCGCAGGCGCGGACCGCCCGCTCGCCACCATGGCCATCGGGCGGCCGGTTTGGCGCGCACACGGGAGGGGAGCGGGCTCCGCCCTGATGGGGCGCCAGCTTGCTGCGGCGCGGCGGTCCGCGCGTGGGGCTCACCCGCTCCGGGCGAGCCGCCTCCGGAGCTCCTCGACGGAGTCGTCACCCGTGAAGACGAGCCCCTGCAGCCCGACCGCCTCCGCGCTGGCCACGTTGTCAGCGCGGTCGTCGACGAAGAGGGCCGCGGACGCGGTCACGCCGAGGCGCTGCAGCGTCAGCCGGTAGATGGCCGGGTCCGGCTTCAGGCACCCAACCTCCCAGGAGACCACCTGCGCATCGAAGGTGCGAGCCGCGTCCCGCTGCGCGCGCATCCGGTCGATCACCTCGGGGCCGCAGTTGGAGAGCAGCGCGGTGCGGCCTCCGGCCTCCCTGAACCGCTCCGCCATCCGCCACACCTCCTCGCGGTACTGCGCCCAGGACTCGGCGTCGAGGGCGACCAGCGCGGGCCGGACCGCCTGGCGGGCCGGCCGGTCCAGCGCGCTCCCGGCGTCGCGCAGCACGGCGTCCCAGTAGCGCCGGGCGTCACCGCGCAGGTCGTACTCGTTCCGGTGGGCCCAGTACGCGGCCGTGAAGGCGGCGACCGGCGCGCCGGCCGCCTCGGCCATCCGCTCGACCAGCTCGGCAGGCTGGTGGTGCACCAGCACCCCGCCGTAGTCGAGGATGAGGGCGTGGACAGGGACCATCGGAAGTGCATACAACGCGGCCGCCCGTCCGTCACCGTCGCCGTGCGCGGGGGAGACGGTGAAGGGGAGGGCTCTGGTAACATCGCGAGCATGGACCCCCGCCCGGAGCTGGAGCTGGAGACGCCCGAGCGCGTGGCGGTGTCGCTCGAGCTGGCGGGCATCGGGGCGCGGGCGCTGGCGTGGCTGGCGGACGCGCTCTGCATCTTCCTGGTCTGGGTGACGGTGCTGGTCCTCTACTCCATCTCGGGCGATTCTGTTCCGCGACGTCCAGGCTCTCTCGTTCGCCGGCCAGCTCCTGGCGGTGGCCTCGGTGTTCCTGGCGGGCTGGGGCTGGGACGTCGCCTGGGAGACGCTGGGCGGGGGTCGCACGCCCGGGAAGCGGCTGGCGGGAATCCGTGTCGTCCGGGACGATGGCGGGCCGCCCGGGCTGACCGAGTCGCTGGTCCGCAACACCCTCCGGGCGGTGGAGCTCCCACTGGGATACGCGCCCGCGATCCTGGCCGTGGCCCTGGGCGGCCGGCGACAGCGGCTCGGGGATCTGGTGGCCGGCACCCTGGTGGTGCGCCAGGCTCGGTTCGATCTATCGCGCTACGACCTCTCCGAGCCCGGCGCCGGGCAGCGTTTTCCGCAGCTCCGCTCCCGCGCCCAGGCGGCGCTCGACGCCGGCGGCTTCGAGCGCCTGGGGGACTTCCTGCGCCGGCGCGCTGACATCGACCCCCAGGCCCGGGCCCGGGTGGCCTCGCGGCTGGCCCTCGCCCTGGCCGCGCGCGCCGGCGTGGAGGCGCCCCGCGCCGAGGACGCCGAGGCGTTCCTGGAGGCGCTCGCGGCCTGGTACGCGGAGGGGGCGTGAGCGGAGCGCTCGCGAGCCGGTCGGTCGCGTCGTTCGTCCGGGCGCACCGGCAGGGATGGGAACGGCTCGGCGCCCTGTCGGAGCGGGCCTCCACGTCCCGGCTGCCGCTGGCCGAGGTGGAGGAGCTGGATCGCCTCTACCGGAGGGCCGCGGCCGACCTGGCGCTGGCGCGGAGCCGGTTCGCGGGATCGGATGCCGAGGGGTACCTCTCGCAGCTGGTCGCCTCCGCGTACCGGGCGCTGTACCGCCCCCGGGATCGCCTCGCCGCGCTGCTCCGCCTGGTCCGCGAGGGCATGCCGGGCGCGGTCCGTCGCCACCTGGCCGCGCTGGGGCTGGCGGGGGCGCTCTTCGCGGCCGGTCTGGCCGGTGGCGCGCTGGCGGTGATGCTCGATCCGCGCGCGGAGGTGCTGCTCGTGCCCGACCCGGTCCGGACCGCGGTGGCGGCCGGGCGGATGTGGACCGGCCACCTGCTCTCGGCGGCGCCGGGCATCTCCTCCGCCCAGCTCCTGCACAACAACGTCACGGCCGCAGCCCTGGCGTTCGGGCTGGGCCTCACCGCCGGCCTGGGCACGGCGCTGCTGCTCCTGCTGAACGGCGTGCTGGTGGGCGCGGTGTTCGCCTACGCTTTCCGCCATGCCATGACGGCGGACCTGCTCGGCTTCGTGGCGGCGCACGGCCCGCTGGAGATCTCCGCGCTGCTCCTGGCGGCGCAGGCCGGGTTCGTGCTGGCGGGGGCGCTGGTCGATCCCGGCGAGTGGCCGCGGCGCAACGCCCTGCAGGCCGCCGGTCGGGACGCCGGACCCCTCCTGGCCGCGGTGGTTCCGGCCCTCACGCTGGCGGCGCTGCTGGAGGCGAGCGTCTCGCCGGCCCAGGCGTTCCCGGCGCTCGCCAAGGCTGCCGTCGGGATCGGGCTGGCCCTGGCCCTCTGGACCTGGCTACTTCGCCGGGGTCGAGCCGCCTAGGACGCGCGCGGCCCGGTCGGCGGCCGCCCGGTCTCGATGGCACGCTCCAGCACGCGCCGGATGCGATCGATGGCCGCCGCCACCGCCGACCCCTGCAGCGGCATCCCGTGACCGGGGACGACGATGCCGGGGTCGAGGGCGGCGATGCGATCCAGCGAGCCGAGCCAGATCCGCCACTGGCCGGGATCGCCCGCCTCGAGGTTGGGGAGGTATCCCTCGACGACGCAGTCGCCGCTGAAGAGCACCCGGTCCTCCGGCACGTGGACGGAGAGATTGGCCGGCGTGTGCCCCGGGGTGAAAAGGATGTCCGCCACGGTGCCGCCCAGGTCGAGCTGCAGCTCGGCGGCGAGGGGGTGGCTCGGAGCCGCCACCTGCGTTCCGGCGAAGGGCAGGCGCGCCTCGCCGCGCCGGGCCGGATCGGCGATGCAGGCCGCGTACTCGCCGATCTCGGCCTCCAGGTCCTCGGGCCTGCGCGACACGCCCGCGTGACCGTAGACCTGCACCCCGCGCTCGCGCAGCGTCGCGATCCCCAGGATGTGGTCGAGGTGGGGCTCGGTCACGACCGCGACGATCTCGTTCTCCGGCCGGAGGGCCGCGGCGTGGCCGAGCAGCGTCAGCGCCGCGGCCGAGCCGTAGCCGGTATCGACGATCAGCGTTCGCCGGTCGCCCGCCACCAGGCCCGCGTTCACGGTCCAGGGCGGGATGCAGGCCAGGCCGAGCGCGGCGTGGCAGCGGCGGGTGAGCTTCACGACGGCTTGCGCCGGATGCGCGCCGGCGAGAGCTCGACGACGTCCCGCGGGTTCACGAGCGGGATGGAGATCGTCCGCGGCGGGCGGGAGCCAGCGGGCCCCTGGTGCTGCTCCTCGGCCTCGAGCCGGGCGAACCAGCGAGCCGCGCTCGCCTTGATGCCCGCCCAGCGGACGTCCTCGGGGGTCGCCTCGGGGATGCCGCCGGCGGCGGGGCGGGGGCCGCACAGCCGCGCGCCGGCGCCGTGCCGGAAGACCTCGCCGTAAAGCGAGGAGTGGGTGCGCGCGCAGAACGGGCACTGGTAGTACCGGACCTGGCTGCCTGCGGCCGACCAGCTCGTCATCACCACACCGCAGTGGGTACACTCCACGTCGACTGGCATCTCCGCCGTGATATCGCCCGGTTGCAGGTGGGTCAAGAAACGGACCTCTCTCGTTCGGGTCGACCCCGTGAACGAACCCACGCCCGCGCCCGAGTGTCGGCACCTCGGCCGTGGCGAGGCGCTGGATCCCACGGCACGGAGGTCGGGCTCGGGCTCGTTCGCGGGACTGACCGCGCAGCCCAAACGCGGCCCCATCGGGGCCGCCGAACGGCTACAACAGCCCCATGTCGATGCCCGTCCTGGTGAACCTCGACGGCGCCCTGGTCCCGCCGGCGCGGGCGCGCGTCTCCGTGCTGGACCGAGGGTTCCTCTACGGCGATAGCGTTTACGAGGTCATCCGCACCTACCGGGGGCGACCGTTCGAGCTCGAGACGCACCTGCGCCGGCTGGAGCACTCGGCGCAGAGGATCGCGCTGGCGCCGCGCTGGGACGCGGTCCGCACCGCGGACGAGCTCGGGCGGACGCTGGAGGCGGCCCGGGCGCTGGCCCCGGTCCGCGAAGACCCCGAGGCTGCCTCCTGGAACGCCGGGGAGTGGTCGGCCCGGGTGGTGATGACCCGCGGGGCCGGGGAAGTGGGGCTCGATCCGAGCCTGGCGGTCGACCCGCTCGCGGTCATCATCCTCCAGCCCGTGGCCGGCCCGCCCGCGCGCGCCTACGCCGAGGGCGTGAAGGTGATCCTGGCCACGGTTCCGCGCCCCTCTCCGGAGGCGGTCGATCCGACGGCCAAGACCGGAGCGCACCTGCCCCACGTGCTGGCCGTGCGCGAGGCGCGCGCGGCCGGGGCGCACGAGGCGCTGCTGCGCGACGCGCTCGGGCGCGTGACCGAGGGTTGCTCGTCGAGCTTGTTCGCCGTCCGCAACGGCACCCTCGTCACCCCACCGCTGGCGGCCGGGATCCTGGAGGGCGTCACCCGGGGAGTGGTCCTGCGCCTGGCGCGCGCCGAGGGCGTGCGGGTGGAGGAGGTGATGCTCGACCCGCGGGATCTGGAGATGGCGGAGGAGGTGTTCCTCACGTCCACCATGCGCGAGATCCTGCCGGTCACGCGGGTGGGCGAGCGGATGGTCGGGGACGGTCGCCCCGGTGCGGTGACCACGCGGCTGCACCACGCGTTCCGGCGCCTGGCGGAGAGTCTGTAGGTCCGCCGGTGACGACGTAGGATCTCACCACGGGCGCGAGCCCGTTCACCCCTCGGAGCGCGGAGCGTCGTAAGCTGGAACGCGCATGCGCCGGATGGTGCCCCTCCTCATCCTCCTCGCAGCCGCCCACCCCTCCGCCGCTCGCGCCGACGCGCAGACCGAACGGGCGGTGCGCGCGCTCGAGAGCAGCTCGTCCCTCAAGGTCCGCTCCCAGGCCGCCCTGGTGCTGGGTCAGCTCCGCGCGGTCGAGGCCGCGCCGGCCTTGCGCCACGCCGCCACCGCGGATCCGGCCGTGGCCGTTCGCATCGCCGCCGTCGCGGCCCTGTCCAAGCTGGGGCCCGCCGAGGCCCGGCCCACCTTGGAGGAGGTGGCGCGCGCGGACGGCGACGAGTCCGTGCGCGGGGCCGCGACCAGCGCGCTGGCGGGGCTCGAGCTACCTCCTGCCCCGCGCCCGGCCCACGGCGCCACGGCGGTATCGCTGGAGGAGGCCGTGGGGAGCGCGGGAAGCCCGGCCGAGCGGGTCGCCCTGCGGGATGCCATCGGGCGGAGGCTCCGGGAGGCGGGGTTCCAGGTCCAGGGATCCGGCGGCCTACGCCTCAAGCCCTCGATCGTCCGGCTGGACGTGGAGCGGGCGGGGGAAAAGACCGTCATCGCGGTCCGGGCCGAGCTGGTGGCGGTGGAGGGCGGCGGCAGGATGGCCGCCATGCTGGAGGGCGCGGCGAGGCTCTCGGCCACGGGGAAGCTCGGCGACTCCGAGCTGGCCGCGGTCTCCGTTCGCGCGGTGGACGCGGTCGCCAAGGTCCTGGTCGACGACCTCGCCGCCAAGCTCGGAGAGAGGTAGAAGGGTCCATGCCCATCGCCGAGCCCCAGGCGACCCTCGAGCCGGCCCCCCCCGCGGAGCCCGCCGTCAAGGCTCGCCGGCACGTCCGGAACTACCTGCTCGACACCCGCCTCCAGCTCCGGCTGGCAAGCTACCTGCTGGCGGCCGCGACCTTGCTCTCGGTCGGGCTGGGCTGGCTCTTGTGGAACGCCTACCGGGAGACGAGCCAGGTGCTGGAGCTATCGGATCCCAGCGTCGGCGCCGCCCTCGGGTCGGCGCTGGCCCAGGAGGATCGGTTCCGGATCCTGGCGCTGGCGGTGGTGCTGGTGGCGGTGCTGTGCTGCCTCCTGGCGGCGGCCATCGTGGTGACGCACCGGATCGCCGGACCGGCCTACGCCATCGCCAGGACCTGCCGCAGGGTGGCGGAGGGGGATCTCACCGAGCCGCCGCCGCTCCGGTCCCGCGACCTCCTGGTCGAGCTGGGCGACGAGGTCCACGGCATGGTCCTGGAGCTGCGCGCCCGCGAGGGCCGCGAGCGGGACCTGCTGGCGCTGGCCGTGGGCGTCCTGCGCGACCCGTTCTCCGCGGCCCCGACCCGGCAGGAGCTGGCCCGCCAGCTCGAGGCGCTCGCCTCCGAGAAGGGCCGGCGCATCGGGCCGTGAGGAAGGCCGCGATCGTCTCCGCGCTGGTGGTGTGCGCATGCCTGGGCGTGCGCGCGGAGCGATCCGCCGCGCCGCCCGAGCCCGAGGCGGAGGCGACCCTGCCGCCCGCGCAGGAGCCCACCCCTCCGGCGCCGGCCGAGGCCCCCGAGCCGCTCCCGCCGCCACTGCCGCCCCCCGAGCCGACCCCGCTGCCCGTGCCGGAGCCGCCGCCGCCCGCCGCCGATCTGGCGGATCCGCTGGATCTGCTCTGGGGCCACCGCCTCGAGTTCGCCTCCGGGGGCGAGCCGCTCGTCACCATCGGCCTCATGGACGGCCAGCGCGAGATCGCCTTCCGCCCCCGCGCCGCGGCCCAGGTGCTGCTCCGCGGCGGGGGCAAGGTCGAGGTCCCCGCCGGCGTCCGGCTGGCGGTGCGGACGCGGGACACCGCCCCGGCCCGGCTGGCCTGGTCGGCCGTGGCGGCCGACGAGCCCATCGCCGGGCACGATGCCGCCGTCGCGCTGCGGGCCGGGCTCGAGGCCGACGGGATCGCCGCCCGGATCAAGGTCTCCGGGGCGGTCTACGGGATCGCCGGCCGGGTGGTGGACAACCGCCGCGAGCAGGTGGTGGTGGAGGGCGACGGGGGCGAGGCCGCGGCCCGCGCCGCGATCGAGGCCCTCCGCGCCCGCGGCCTGCGCGCAGTGCTCGACCAGGACCTGGTGGCGCGGCCCTCCGGCGTTCTGGTGCTGCTCGGCCCCGGGGGAGCGCCGCTGGGGGAGGCGGATGGAGCGCTCACCCTGCTGGTCGAGGGCGACGCCGGCGTGGTGGTGGAGTCGGTCGAGCACGGCCGCGGTCCGGGGCGGGCGCGCGAGGACCGCTCCTACAAGGGCCGTCTCTACGTCGCGCTGGACCCCGGCGGCCTGCTGGCGGCGATCCACGGCGTCCCGCTGGAGGAGCTGCTGCGCGGGATCGTGCCCAGCGAGATGCCGGGCGGCTCGCCCATCGAGGCGCTCAAGGCCCAGGCGGTCACTGCCCGCTCCAACGTGCTGGCGCAGATCGGCGTCCGCCACCTGAACGATCCCTTCATGCTCTGCGCCGAGGTTCACTGCCAGGCGTACCGGGGGGACGGCGCTCGCACGCCGCGCACCGACGAGGCGGTGCGGGCCACCCGCGGCGAGGCGCTCTTCGGGCTCGAGGATCGCCGCCTGGTCGACGGCGTCTACTCCGCCATGTGCGGCGGCTACGGCGAGGACAACGACGCGGTCTGGGGCAAAGCACCCTCCGCCAGCCTGCGCGGCCACCCGGATGTGCCGCCCGAGGAGGCCTCCCGCTGGGCCGGCGGGCTGGCCCAGGACGGCACCCTGCGCGCGTTCCTGTCCTCCCCGAGCGGCGCGTACTGCCGGCTGCCGGGCGCCCGGCGCGATCGCTTCCGCTGGGAGCGGCGCCTGGAGCCGCAGCGGCTGCACGAGATCGGTGATGCGCTCGGGGTGGGCCGGGTGCGGTCGCTGCGCGTGCTCTCCCGGGGCAGCTCGGGCCGGGCCCGCGTGCTCCGGGTCGAGGGCGAGCGCGGGGCGGTCGAGATCGGGCCGGAGCTGCAGATCCGGCGCGCGCTGGGCGATCTTCCCTCCGCCATGTTCGTGGTGGACCGCGACGGGGAGTCGCTGGTGCTGCGCGGCGGGGGCTGGGGACACGGCGTGGGGCTGTGCCAGTGGGGAGCCGTGGGCAGGGCCATGTCCGGGCAGGGATACCAGGAGATCCTGCGCGCGTACTTCTCGGGGGCGGAGGTCGGGAAGATCTACTAGCGACGCGAAGCGCAGGATCTCCCGGTCTACCCATCCCGCTGCCCGCGGTCGGGGGACTCCGGCCCGGAGGCCGGAGGCCCCAGGTCGCCCAGCCGGAGCGTGTGCGTCCTCCTGCGCTTGCGGAGCGTCAGGAGCGCCACCCCGGCCGCCGCCAGCCCGAGCATCCCCAGCAGCGCCTCGACCAGGGCGATGCGCGAGAGCAGCAGCACCTCGGAGGTTCCGGGGGCCTGGCGCGCGGCCAGATGGGCTCCCCATGCCTTCCAGAGCATGAAGGCGCCCGTCACCACCAGGAGCACGGCCCGGAGCAGGACGCGGGGACGGGACAGGCGCACGGGCAAGATATCGCACGGCGCGGCGCGGAAGGCGACAATCGCGGCGCAGGTGCGACCTCCTCCGATGGTGTACACCCTCCGTGTATCCACTCACGCACGCGATCGCCCGCTTGCCCGTCACCATCCTCGGACGAGGCGCGCGGCACGCGTTCGGGCCGGTGCCGGCCCGGACCGGTCGGCCCAGTTTCCCATCGGCAGAACGAATCTCGCCAGGTCACGAAAGCCAATGGACCACGAATGCACGGTGCTCGTCGTGGAGGACGACGAGGCTGCCCGGACGGCGCTGACCGGGTTCCTCCAGGCCGGTGGTTACCGCGTGCGGTGGGCGGGAACGGGTGCGGAGGCGCTCAGCGCCGTCGCCTCCGGGCCCGCCGACGCGGTCCTGCTCGATCTGGTCCTGCCGGAGCCGGACGGCTTCGAGGTGCTGCGCACCGCCCGGGCCAGCGACCCGCACCTGCCCATCATCGTGCTCTCCGCCCTGGCCCAGGCGGAGGACGTGGTGCGCGCCATGAAGCTGGGCGCCACCGACTATCTCCCCAAGCCATTCGAGCCGGCCGAGCTGGACCTGGTCCTGCGGCGAGCGCTCGACGCCCAGCGCCGGAACGGGAGCGCCCCGGCGGCGCGGCCGCCGGAGCCGAGGCTGCAGACCGAGCTGGACGGGTCGCAGCCGGTGCTCTCCGGCGCGATGGAGCGCGTGCGCGATCTGGTCGAGCGCATCGCCGACACCGACGTGCCCGTGCTGCTGGTGGGCGAGAGCGGGGTGGGCAAGGACGTCATCGCCCGCCAGATCCACTCGCTGAGCCGGCGGGCGGCGCGACCGTTCGTGAAGATCAACTGCGCCGCGCTTCCCGCCGAGCTGCTGGAGAGCGAGCTGTTCGGGCACGAGCGCGGAGCCTTCACCGGAGCCCACACCGAGAAGCCGGGCAAGTTCGAGCTGGCGCACCAGGGCACCATCTTCCTCGACGAGATCGGCGAGATGGACCCGCGCCTGCAGGCCAAGCTCCTGCAGGTCCTGCAGGACGAGGAGTTCTACCGGGTCGGCGGCCGGCGCCCGGTGCGGGTGGACGCGCGCGTCCTGACCGCCACCAACCGCGTGCTGGAGGCGGCCATCCGGCAGGGCACCTTCCGCGAGGATCTCTTCTACCGGCTCAACGTGGTGACGGTGCGCGTGCCGCCGCTGCGCGAGCGCAAGGAGGAGATCGGACCGCTGGTCCGCCACTTCACCGAGAAGTACCGCCGCCGGTATCGCGGTGGGCTGGAGGAGGTCCCGGCCGAGGTGATGGAGCGCTTCCTGGCCTACGACTGGCCCGGCAACGTGCGCGAGCTCGAGAACCTGGTCCGGCGCCTGGTGGTGCTGCGCGATCCGGCCATGGTCCTGGGGGAGCTCACGGCGGGGCGGGCGCCCGGCGCCCCCACCATTCCCAACACCGTGCGCGACGGTCCTGGGTCGCTGCCCGTGCCGCTCCCCGACGACGAGCCGCTCAAGGAGGTGGCGCGCCGCGCGGCGCGGATGGCGGAGCGGGAGGCGATCCTCCGCGCCCTCAAGCGGACGGGGTGGAACAAGCGCAAGGCAGCCAAGCGGCTGCAGGTGAGCTACAAGGCGCTGCTCTACAAGATCCGGGGCTGCGGGATCGTGGATCCGCGCGACGCGGCGGCGCTGGAATAGGGAGGGGAGCCCTCCCGGCCTCAGGCGGCGGCCTCCTTGGGCTGCGGCGCGCGGGCGCGCCGCGGGCGGACGCCGGATCGCGCGCTGGCCCATAGCATCGCGACCCCCAACGCCACCAGCGCGATCGGCTCCAGCCACGGCACCGGGAACGTCCGGCAGATCAGCATCGCCAGGCCGAACAAGCCCACCGCCCATGTCGCCGCCCTCAGCATCCGCACCCCCCGCGCACCGAGCTGCACTCCCGAGAGAACGTCATGCGCCGGCGCGCGTCCGTCAACGCGAGCACGCCGCTTCCACGGCGTGGGAACCGAAGTCGTCACGTCGGCCGCACCGGTTCACCGAGCGGCCGGGCCTACGCCGACGCGGCGCGCCCAGGACCGCCGACACGTGCGTCCTGGGCTCGTGCGCAAGGCTCTTCGGACGGGGCCGAAGGCGGCATGGCATGCGCCGTGCTGCAAGCGGCCCGTCGGAGCGCGGGTGCGCTTGGAGGTTGGCATGGCTCGATGGAAGGGGGCTCTGGTCACGTGCGTCGTGCTCGCGTCGGGGTGCGCCTCGACGCAGGTGAGCCCGATGAAGGACGACGGGCCCGAGAAGGGTGAATACCGGATCGGGAAGGAGGACGTCCTGGACGTGGTGGTCTACCGGGAGCCCGAGCTGTCGCGGGTGGTCCCGGTGCGTCCCGACGGGCGCATCTCGCTCCCGCTGGCCGGTGAGGTGGAAGCGGCCGGGAAGACCGCGTCCGAGCTGGGGCAAGGTCTCGCCAAGATGCTCTCGCCCTACGTCCACGACGCGACGGTGAACGTCATGGTCCGGGAGATCAACGCCTCGAGGGTCTTCGTCCTGGGCGAGGTGGTCCATCCCGGGGGCTTCCCACTGCGTGGACCGATGAGCGTCGTACAGGCCATCGCGGTCGCCGGTGGGCGGACGCCGTACGCGGGCGATCGGGTCGTCTGGCTCCGCCAGATGGGGAACGGGAAGGCGGAGAAGGCCACGCTCTCGTTCGGCGACTTGGTGAAGGGGGAGGTCACGGGTGCGCTTGGGCTCAGGAGCGGCGACGTCCTGTACGTGCCCTGAGCGGCGGGCCCGGAGCAGGAGCCGGGGGCCAGGGCGGGCGATGGGCAGGCGCGGCCTGCCGGGGATGGCGGCGCTGCTGGCGTCGCTCCTGGCGGGACCCGTCCGGGCGGAGACGCAGGTCGAGCCCATCGCCCGCCTGACTGTCGAGGGGGGCTACGACTCCAACGTCCTCTTCGACGGGCGCGGCGACCAGGCGAATCGCCTCTCGCCCGACCTCGGGCTCAAGCTGCGCGATCACCTGTGGAGCTTCACCGGCGTGTACGGCGCCGACTACCTGCAGTACCGCCAGCTCCGGCCGAAGGGGGTGTGGAATCAGCGCGGGTCGCTGAACTTCGCGGCCACGCCGACCGAGCGCTTCGACGCCACCGGGACGCTGAGAAGCACCTACGCCGACGATCCGGTGGGCCTGGCACAGGTGGGCATCTTCCGGACCGGCCAGCAGCGGGCGCTCTACCTGCAGGGTGGCGCGCGGGCGGAGTACGAGGCCACCCATCTCCTGCTCGTGGCGGGCGAGCTGGCCGAGCGCCTGGTCCGGTTCGAGGACGCGACCGGGGGCGCCATGCACGCGCCGTCGGTGGAGGTGCTGCGGGCGCTCAACGAGCGGTTGTTCGTCGGCGGAGCCTACGCGTTCACGATCTTCCAGGACTTCCGGCCCGCCGGAGCCCGGCTGGCCTACGCGCATGCGGTCCGGGCCCGCCTGCGCTACAAGGTGTCGCGCTTCATCGACGCCGACGCCTTCGCCGGGCCGGCGCTCTGGTCGGGGCCGAACGGTCGGTCGGTCGTGCCCGAGATCGGGGCCGAGCTGCGCCACGCCGATCGGGACTGGGACCTGCGACTGACGGCGGCGCACCGGCTGGGGCTGGGATCGACCGCCGCGCCCAGCCTGGTGAACTCGGTGGAGGCGGGAACGGTGCGGCGCTTCGGCCGCCGCTTCGACCTGCGCGGCGACGGCGGCATCTGGCAGACCGGGGACGTCCCCACCGGGCGCAACGCCACCCTCGGGTTCGCCGTCGCCGGCGAGGCGGGGTGGTACGTCACGCGCCAGCTGCGGCTGGCCCTGGCAGGCTCCTACCTGGCCCGGCTGGATGACTCGTCCCCGCAGCTGCGGAGGACCACCGTAGGGATCCTGATGGGCTGGGAACTGCCGGCTCGGTGAGCGCCGAGGGGGGTGGATATGGAGCGGACCTATACGTTCGAGGATCTGACGGCGGCGCTTCGCCGGAGACGATGGCTCGCGCTGGGGGTCTTGGCAGCGGTCCTGGCCGGGGGCCTGGCGCTGTCCGCGCTCCTCCCGGCCGAGTACACCGCTTCCTCCACCGTCCAGATCGAGCCGCGACGGCTGACGGCCGACTTCCTGCCGGCCCAGGGGATCGTCCCGCTCGAGGACCGCATGCGGACGGTGAAGCACGGGATCCTGGCCCGGCCCATCCTGGAGCGCGTGATCCGCGAGACCGACTTCTTCCCCGACATGAAGGACGACATGGACGGCGCGGTGGAGAAGCTGCGGCGCCAGGTCGAGGTGCGGCTGGAGGGCGAGGTGCCGGGCGGCCCTCCGGCGCTGCTGTTCGTGGTGGCGGTGCGCGGAAGGGATCCCGCCAAGGTGAAGGCCGCCGCCGAGCTCCTGCCCCGCTACTACGAGGAGATGATGCGGCAGGTGCTGGCCACCCAGGCCCGCGCCCTGCGCCAGACGCTCGACCAGGAGACGGCGCGGATGTCCCAGCAGCTGGCCGACGGCGAGCGCAAGATCCTCGAGTTCAAGCAGGCGCACATGGACGAGCTGCCGGAGGCCTCCGACACCAATGCGCGCAGCTCCGGGCGCGCCCAGGCGCTGCTGGAGCTGGAACAGGGGGCGCTCCTCGACGCCCAGCGGCGGCGCGGGGCCCTCCTGGCAGCCATCCCCGAGGGTGTGAGCAGCGCCGGCCTGGCCGAGACCTCCGTCGACGCCGCCGAGCGGAAGCTGCAGGCCGCCCAGGCTGCCTACGGACCCAACACCCCCGACGTCCAGCGGGCGCAGCGCGAGCTGGAGGAAGCCAAGACGCGGCGCGATGGCGAGTTCGATCGCTACCAGAAGCTGCGGGTCGACGAGGGCCTGGCCCGCATCGACGCCGAGGTGAAGGAGCACCGGGGCCAGATCGCTTCCCTCCGGCGCGAGATCGATCTCTACGCCCGGCGCAGCCTGGCGGCTCCGCGCTGGGGACAGGAGCTGGCGGCCCTGACCCGCGACTACGACACGCTCAGGGCCAAGTACGTGAGCACCGTCTCCCGCCGCGCCGACGCGGCCAGCGCCGAGGAGCTGCTGGGCGCCGACGGCCCCGGGCTGTTCCGGCAGGTGGAGCCGGCGGTGGTGCCGGAGCACCCCTCCGCGCCCGACCGCAGCCGGCTCGCCCTGCTGGCGCTGCTGGCGGCGGTGGCCATCGCCATCGGGTCGGTGACGGTGGCGGAGTGGGCGGACGGATCGATGCGGGGGCCGGAGGACGCCGCCGGCCACGGCGTGCCGGTGCTGGCCGCCATCCCGCGCATCGGGCGCCGCTGACCTCGAACCCGTGACCCGGAGGCACGATCATCGATCCCGGCAGAGACCCTGAACACCGCGCCGCCCACCGTCGCGCCCGAGGCGCGGCTGGTGGCGCTGGCCGATCCGCAGTCGCCGGCCGCCGAGCAGTACCGCGTCCTGTACCACCGCCTGGTGCGCCTGGCGGCGCGCCGGCCGGCGCGGGTGGTGGCCATCACCTCGGCCGGGCGCGGCGAGGGGCGCACCACCACCGCCGCCAACCTGGCCCTGACCGCGGTCGGGGAGAGCCGCTCGGTGCTGCTGGTGGAGGCCGACCTGCGCCGGCCCGCCCTGGCCAACCTGCTGGGCCTGGCGCCGCGCGCCGGTCTGGGCGAGGTGCTGGAGGGGACCGCCGAGCTGGCGCAGGCGGTGGCGCGCCTGGGCAGCCTGTCGGTGCTGTGCGCGGGACAGGTCCGGGATGCGGGGGTGGCGCTGCGCAGCGCCCGGGCCGCGGCCGTGGTGGACGCGCTGCGGGCCGGCTGGGACCACGTCTACCTCGACGCCCCGCCCGCCCTCGCCTTCGCCGACGGCGATCGCGTGGTGGCCGAGGCCGACCTGGCGGTGCTGGTGGTCCGGGCCGGGGTCACGCCGCGCCAGGTGGTCGGGCTGGCGCTGGAGGCGCTGGGGGAGCGCGCCGCCGGCATCGTGCTGAACGGCGTGGATCCCGCGGCCACGCTCCACGGGCGCTGGCTCTATGCCGACGCCCAGGATGCGACGCCGGCGCGACGGCAGGCCGGGGCGAGCTGAGGCGGCGCCGCGCGCGGAGCAGGGGACGGCCCTCGAGGCCGGGCATGCGGGTGTGCCGGCGTCCGACGCGAGGGAGCGGGGGAATCGAGGGCCGCAGCCCCGTCTGTCGAGCTGTCGGGAACCGTGCGCTGGAAGCAGCTTTCCTGGGCGGCGAGCGCAGTCCGGGCCGCGTTTGAACACGATCCTCGGGGGGGGGACGTGCTCCGGGTCTTCAACCACTGGTTCTCGCCGCGCAAGGCGGCCTACTTCTTCGCGGAGGAGACCGTCCTGGTGCTGGCGCTCCTGGCGGGGGCATCGCTCGGGCCGGTGGCAGCCAAGGCGGGGGGCGTGGCGGCGCCCATGGGGCCGGCGCTGCTCCGGGCCGGGCTGGCCTCGCTGGTGTTCGCCGGAGCGCTCTACCTGGGGGACCTGTACGACCTGCACGCGGCGGTGCGCGACCGCGCCGACGGGCGGCGGCTGCTGCGGGCGCTGGGCGTGGCGGCCATCGCCATGGCGGTGGCGGACGTGGTGCTGTACCTGCTGGTGGTGCCCGGCTGGATGCTGCACGGCTCGCTGGTGCTGTCGGCGGCGGGGGGCACGCTGGGGGTCATCGTGGCCCGGGTCCTCATGCCCGCCGTGGTGGGGGCACCCAATCGCGTGCTGGTGGTCGGCGGCGGAGCCCGGGCCCGCGACCTGGCGCGCGCGGTGGAGCGGGAGGCGGACGGCCTCTGGGAGGTGGTCGGCTTCGCCATCCCGGGCGGGAGCAAGGCGGCCAGCGTGGTCGATCCGGATCGCATCCGGCAGGGCTCGGTGCGTGAGCTGGCGCGCTCGCTTCGCGCGCAGGTGGTGGTGGTGGCCCTGGAGGATCGCCGGGGGCTGCCCGTCGACGAGCTGCTCGAGCTCCGCACCCGCGGGTTCCGCGTGGTCGACGACGTCGGGTTCGCCGAGGCCACCGTGCAGCGCATCCCGCTGGCGCTGGTGCGCCCCAGCGCGCTCATCTTCGACGAGGGCTTTCGCGCCGGGGTGGTCACCCGGTTCGGCAAGCGCTTCCTCGATCTGCTGGCCTCGGTCCTCCTGCTGGTGGCGCTGGCGCCCGTGATGGCCGGGGTGGCGCTCCTCATCTGGGCCACCGACGGCCGGCCGGTGCTGTACTCGCAGGAGCGGGTCGGGCGCGCCGGCCGCATCTACCGCATCTGGAAGTTCCGGACCATGCGGCGCGACGCCGAGCGGCTGGGGGCGGTCTGGGCCACCGACCGCGATCCGCGCGTCCTGCCGGTGGGAAGGTTCCTGCGGCGCTCGCGCATCGACGAGCTGCCGCAGCTCTGGAACGTGCTGCAGGGGGACATGAGCCTGGTGGGGCCGCGGCCGGAGCGGTCCGTCTTCCTGGCCGAGCTCAAGGAGCGGTGGCCGCTGTTCACGCTGCGTGAGCTGGTCAAACCCGGTCTCACCGGCTGGGCGCAGCTCAAGTACGGTTACGGCTCGACCATGGAGGAGAACGCGCTCAAGCTCGAGTACGACCTCTACTACATCAAGAACATCTCGCTCTTCCTCGACCTGGTGTGCCTGCTGGCCACCGCCAAGGTGGTGCTGCTGGGGCGGGGAGCGCGATGAGGGTGCTGGAGCGAGCGCCGCTGCCGCTGGCCACGCGCCTGGACCGCCCCCTGCGCGTGGTGGCGGCCGGCGGCGGCACCGGGCTGCCGGCCGTGCTCTCGGGGCTGGCTGCGGTCGGCGACGATCCCCTGAGCCCGCTCGAGATCACCGCCCTGGTCAGCGTCTCCGACGACGGCGGCAGCTCGGGCGAGCTGCGGCGGCAGTACCGCGTCCCGGCCGCGGGCGATGCGCGCAACTGCCTGGTGGCGCTCTCGGCCCGCGACAATACCCTGGCGCCGCTGCTCCAGCACCGGCTGCAGAGCGCCGGGGACGTCCCGGGCCACACCGTCGGGAACCTGGTGCTGACGGCGCTGACCAGCCACCTGGGGGACTTCGGCGAGGCGGTGGAGGCCATGGCGCGGCTGCTGGGGGCGCGCGGCCGGGTCCTGCCGGCGGTGGCGGGCGAGGCCATGCTGGTGGCGGCGCTGGAGGACGGCCGGGTGGTTCACGGTGAGGCGTCGCTGCGGGCGGCGGCGGGGCGGATCTCGGCGGTGCGGCTGGACACGCCCTCCGCCGCGCCCCCCCGCGCCCTGGCCGCCCTGCGCGAGGCCGACCTGGTGGTGCTGGGGCCGGGGAGCCTGTACTCGTCGGTGCTGGCGAGCCTCCTGGGGGCGGGGACCGCGGGGGCGCTGCGGCGGAGCCGCGCCACCCGGGTCTGGGTGGCCAACCTGTTCACCCAGCCCGGCGAGACCGACGGCTACGGCGCCGCCGATCACGTGGCGGCGCTACAGCGCCACCTGGGCGACGTCGTCGATGCGGTGCTGCTGCACGACCGGCCGCTGCCGCCGGAGATGGTGGCGGGGGAGGCGGCCCGCGGCAGCCACCCGGTACACGCCCGGGCCGGCGAGATCGAGAAGCTGGGTCCGATGGTGGTGCACGCGGACCTGGTCGCCGCGAGCGCGGGCTCGGGCCCGCTCGCGGAACCCTGCGCCCGCCACGACCCCGCCAAGCTGGCGCGGGCGCTGCGGCGGCTCGCCGAAACGCGGAGGCTGTGAGCGTGCTGCCCATGTCGACCCGCGGTGCGGCCATGCCCGCCAGGCGGCTGCCCTACCACGTCGAGACCCGCACCGGCCGGGCCGGATTCGCCGCGCTGCGCGCGGAGTGGGATGGGCTGCTGGAGCGCGGGCCGGTCGACCTGCCCTTCCTGCGCCACCGCCTGCTCGAGGCGTGGCTGGATGCCTTCGCCCCGCCCGGCGCGGAGCTGCTGGTGCTGGCGGCGCGGGACGAGGACGGCGAACCGGCCGGCTTCGCGCCGCTCCTGGTGCTGCGCCGGCGCGGGCTGGTCCGGCTCCTCTCGCCGGCCAACGAGCACTCCTGCCGGGTGGAGTGGGTGCTGGGGCCGGACGCCTCCGGCGCGGTGGCGGCGCTGTGGGGGCACCTGCGCGATCGGGTCCGGTGGGACGTGCTGCTGCTCCGCGATCTGCCCCGCGACGGCCCCACCTCCTCGCTGCTCGAGCCGCTGGCCCGCGCCGACGGACATCCTTGCGGCCGATGGGAGTCGCAGCGCAGCCCGTACCTGCCGCTCGGTAAGGGCACCCCGGTCCGGACCACGGCCCGCTTCCTGGCCAACCTGCGCCGCCGGCACCGGAGGCTCACCGAGATGGGCTCGGTGGCCGTGCTCCGCGAGGACGGGCGCGGCGACCCGGACGGCGTCCTCCGCCAGTTCCTGGCGCTGGAGGCGTCGGGCTGGAAGGGACGCGAGGGGACGGCGCTGGCGCTCGACGGGCGCCGGGTGGACTTCTACCGGCGCTGGATCCACGAGGCGGCGGGGCGCGGCGCCCTGGCCATCCGGGCCCTCACGCTCGACGGCCACCCGGTGGCCATGCACCTGGGGCTGGTGCACCGGGGGACGTACTACCTGCCCAAGACCGCCTACGACGAGCGGCTGTCCGCGGTCTCCCCCGGCCAGCTCCTGCACGGCCAGGTGGTGGACGAGTGCCGCGCCTGCGGCCTGGCCGAGCTGGACTTCCTCGGGCCGGACATGGAGTGGAAGCGCGACTGGGGGCCGGAGCATCGCCCTCACGACTGGCTCTACGTGTACCGCCCCTCGCTGGCGGGGCGCGCGCTGCACGCGCTCAAGCACCGCCTCCGGCCGGCGGTCAAGGAGGTGCTCCGGTGGCGCTCGTGACCCGCGCCGCCGAGGCGCGTCCCGCGGTCCCGGCGGTCCGCCGCCGGTTCGTGCCGGCGCTGCCCACGCTCTGGCCCTCCCAGCTCTCGCCGCTGCAGGCCGAGCGTGCGCCCGGGTTTCCCTTCACCGCGCCGCGGCTGGTGCCGTTCTACTTCGCGCGCAACGCGGTGTTCCACGCGGTGCGCCTGCTCGGCCTGGCCGGGCGGGAGGTCCTGGTGCCGGCCTACCACCACGGGGTGGAGGTGGCGGCCCTGGTGGCCGGCGGTACCATCCCCTGCTTCGTCCGGGTGGACGCGCGGATGCGGCTCGATCTCGATGCCCTGGTCGACCAGGCCACGCCGCGCACGGCCGCCATCTACGTCATCCACTACGCCGGGTTCGCCCAGCCCATGGACGAGGTTCGCGCGGCGGCACGGCGGCTGGGCGTGCCGGTGATCGAGGACTGCGCCCTCTCCCTCTACGCGGCCGAGGGCACCCGGCCGCTCGGATCCACCGGCGAGCTGGCGGTGTTCTGCTTCTACAAGACGGTCCCGGTGCCCAACGGCGGCGCGCTGGTGGTCAACGATCCGGACCTGCGCGGCGTCCTGCCCAGCCCGGTGCCGCCGCCGCTCGGCTCCACGCTCTCCCACGCCGGCGGCTCGCTCCTGGCCAACCTCGCCTTTCGCGCCGGGGAGGCGGGCCGGCGGGTTCGCCAGCTGGCCCGCCGCTCGGCGCAGCTGCTGCGCGACGTCTCCGGACTGCGGCCGGTCTCCACCGGGACGAGCCGCTTCGATCCCGGCGCGGCGCAGCTCGGCATGAGCGCCCTCTCGCGCAACATCCTGCGGCGCATCGACCCCGAGGCGGTGGTGGCGGCGCGGCGGCGCAACTACTTCATGCTCCTGGGCGGGCTGCGCGAGCTGGCCGAGCCGATCTTCCCGGGCCTCCCCGCCGGCGCCTGCCCGCTGTTCTACCCGCTCCTCTGCCAGGACAAGGTTGCGGTGCGGGAGCGGCTGGCCGCCTCCGGGATCGAGACGGTGGACTTCTGGCGCACCGGCCACGCGCTCTGCCCCACCGAGCGCTTCCCGGAGGTGGCGCGGCTGCGCCGGCACGTCCTCGAGCTGCCCATCCACCAGGATCTGGCGCCGGAGGACATGGAGCACCTGCAGCACGCGGTGCAGGAGGCGCTGGCGTGAGCGAGCCGACGGTGCGGGTCACCCTCCACCAGGACCCGGCGCGGCTCGACGCCGTCCGCGACGAGTGGCGGGCGGTCTTCGACGCCGCTTCCGATGCGGCCCCGTTCCTTTCCTGGGAGTGGCTCCGGTCCTGGTGGGCGACCTTCGGGGCGGGCCGGCGCCTGCGCCTGCTCGAGGCGCGCGACGGCGCGGGCCGGGCCTGCGGGTTCCTGGCGCTGGCCGGAAGCCCCGGGCTCCGGCCCGGCAGGCGCTGGCAGCTCCTGGGCAACGGCCTGGGCGGCGCCGACGGCCTGGACGCGCTGGTGGCCGGTCCCCGCGCCGCGGAGGCGCGGGCCGCGCTGCTCTCGGCGGCGCTGGACGCCGGCGGCTGGGAGCTCCTGGACCTCGAGGATCTCCCCTGCGGCTCGCCCTCGGTGCGGGTGCTCCTGGAGCTGGCCGGTGCGCGCGGGCTCCGGGTTCGGGTGGCGCGCCGCTTCGCCTGCCCCGGGTTCGCGCTGCGGGGCACCTTCCAGGAGCACCTGGCGCGCATCCGCCGCCGCGAGACCTACGGCCGTCGCGTGCGCTGGCTGGGGAGGCAGCCCGGGTTCCGGATCGAGGCAGCGGAGCCCGGGCAGGCGGCGCCCGCCATGCAGGACTTCCTGCGGCTGCACCGGCTGCGCTGGAAGGCTGAGGGCGGCTCGTACGGCATCCCGACGCCGGCGGTGGAGGCCTTCCATGTGGCCCTGGCGCCGGCGCTGGCGGAGCGCGGCTGGCTCCGGCTCTACCGGCTCTGGGTGGGGGAGGCGGCCATCGCCGCGGTGTACGGGGTGGAGCTGCGCCGCAGGTTCTTCTTCTACCAGTCGGGCAGCGACCCGGCCTGGTCGGCGCGCAGCCCGGGCCTGGTGCTGCTGGGCCGGACCATCGAGGACGCCTACGCCCGCGGGCTCACCGACTACGACTTCCTCCGCGGGGAGGAAGCCTACAAGCTCGACTGGGCGGCGGACCGGCGGGAGACCTGCGCGGTGCGCCTGCGCGCGCCTTCGCTCCGCTCCGAGACCGACCGGGCGCTCGAGACCACCGTCGAGGCGGCGCGCCATGCCGCCCGCGCCGTGGCGCCGCCGCGGCTGTGGGCCGCGCTGCAGCGAATGCGGCGGCGGGCCCAGGCGGGCGCAGGACCGCTGCGCATCGGCCCGGGGGATCTCCATGCCTGAGCGGGCGGACGGCAGCGCCCGCTGGAGGCTCCGGCGGGCCCTGAAGGTGGCGGTGGCCGACGCGCTGGTGATGTCGGGCGCGGACGCGGCCGTGCGCGCCTGGCGCCGGCGCCAGGCGGGGGGCGCCCGGGTGCTGATCGTGTCGTACCACCACGTCACCCACGACTTCGCGGCTGGCGCGCAGGAGGGGCTGGCCTCTCTGCTCGTCTCCGCCCGCACCCTGCGATTGCAGCTCGCCCACCTGGCCCGCACCCGGGAGATCGTCTCCTTGCACGACGCCCAGCGCATCCTCGGGGAACCGCCTGGCCGCGGGCCGCCGAGGGACGTGGTCAGCGTCACCTTCGACGACGGCTACGCGGACGTGCACGGGGTCGCGCTTCCCATCCTCTCCGAGCTGCGCATCCCGGCCACCACCTTCGTGGTGACGGGCTACGTGGGGACGGAGCGGCGGCTGCCGCACGACCGGATCTACGCCGCCCTGGCCGAGCTGGCGGCGCGCGGCGTCGAGCCTCGCCAGGCGGGGCTGCCCCGGCCGCTCCAGTCGGCGCTGGACGGCTGCGGGGCGCTGGGCCCGGCCGCGGCCCTGGACCTGCTCATCGCCCGCCTCCCGCCCGCCGCGCTGCTCGAGCTGGCCGATGCGCTCGGGGCCCGCGTCGGCCAGGGCGAGCGCGAGCTGCCGGC
Source organism: uncultured Pseudomonadota bacterium (assembly GCA_963736345.1). GTDB lineage: Bacteria > Myxococcota > Myxococcia > Myxococcales > Anaeromyxobacteraceae > Anaeromyxobacter. The sequence continues at coordinate 162,473 of CAVTOU010000023.1, forward strand.
GGCCACGCGGCTCATGGGCTGGGCGGAGCTGCGCGATCTGCAGCAGGCCGGCGTGGCGGTGGGGGGCCACACCATCTCGCACGCGGTCCTGCCGCTGCTCCCGCCGGCGGAGGCGCGGCGAGAGGTGGAGGGCTGTCGCGACGCCATCGCCGAGCACCTGGGCCGGCCCCCGCGCCACCTCGCCTACCCGAACGGCTATCACACGCCGGCCGTGCGCCGGCTGGTCGCGTCGGCGGGCTTCGAGGGGGCGGTCACCACCGAGGACCGCGAGAACGTGCGCGGCGGCGACGCCTACCGGCTGCAGCGCAAGATGCAGCCGGTAGGCGTCGCCGCCGCGCACGTTGTCGCGGTCCTCGGTGGTGACCGCCCCCTCGAAGCCCGCCGACGCGACCAGCCGGCGCACGGCCGGCGTGTGATAGCCGTTCGGTAGGCGAGGTGGGGGGCCGGCCCAGGTGCTCGGCGATGGCGTCGCGACAGCCCTCCACCTCTCGCCGCGCCTCCGCCGGCGGGAGCAGCGGCAGGACCGCGTGCGAGATGGTGTGGCCCCCCACCGCCACGCCGGCCTGCTGCAGGTCGCGCAGCTCGGCAGGCCCATGAGCCGCGTGGCCGCCGGCAGCTCGCGCTCGCCCTGGCCGACGCGGGCCCCGAGCGCATCGGCCAGCTCGAGCAGCGCGGCGGGCGGGAGGCGGGCGATGAGCAAGGTCCAGGGCCGCCGCCGGGCCCAGCGCCCCGCAGCCGTCCAGCGCCGACTGGAGCGGCCGGGGCCGCCCCGCCTGGCGAGGCTCGACGCCGCGCGCCACTTCTCGGCCAGGGCAGCGTGAATCCGGTCGTGCGGCAGCCGCCGCTCCGTCCCCACGTAGCCCGTCACCACGAAGGTGGTGGCCGGGATGCGCAGCTCGGAGAGGATGGGAAGCGCGACCCCGTGCACGTCCGCGTAGCCGTCGTCGAAGGTGACGCTGACCACGTCCCTCGGCGGCCCGCGGCGGTACGCTGGGCGTCGGGTGAGGACACGAATCTCCCGGGTGCGCCAGGTGGGCGAGCTGCAATCGCAGGGTGCGGGCGGAGACGAGCAGAGAGGCCAGCCCCTCCTGCGCGCCAGCCGCGAAGTCGTGGGTGACGTGGTGGTACGACACGAGATCAGCACCCCGGGCGCCCCCCGCCTGGCGCCGGCGCCAGGCGCGCACGGCCGCGTCCGCGCCCGACATCACCAGCGCGTCGGCCACCGCCACCTTCAGGGCCCGCCGGAGCC
>CAVTOU010000024.1:0-207991 GCA_963736345.1 uncultured Pseudomonadota bacterium
TTCCGTATCAGCCCCGCGAGCGGCTCTCCGAGTCGCTCTCCTCGGGCGACATCCACGTCGTCACGCAGGAGCCTTGCACCCTCGGCCTCATCGAGCCGAGCAAGCTCTACGGGGTGATGGCGGTGGGTAGGCCGGTGCTGTACATCGGCCCACCGGGAACCGAGGCGGCGCGCACCATCGAGCAGGAGCGGATCGGGGCGATCGTGGCGGCGGGCGACGTGGCGTCGGCGGTCGCAGGGATTGAACGCTTGCTTGCAGATCGCGAGTCGCTGGGGACCCGCGCGCGCGCCGCGTTCGAGGCGCGATACCGGCGCAAGCTTCGGACATCACGATTCGCGGAGATCCTCCGCAAGCTGGGTGCCCGGAGCCCCGCCCTCGCGAGCGAGCAACGGTAAAGAAACCTCTAGGGTCCTGCGCACATACGTCCTCTTGACTCGACCCCACACTCTGGGGGACTCCTAGCGCTCGACGTCGTCGTCCCGAGTACGCAGTCCATCTGGCCGGGGGCAACGGAACGTGAAACACCGGCTCATGCCATGAGCTGGACGTGTCCCCTCGACTGTGGGTGTAGGTAACCAGGGCGGGGAATCAGGCATGAGGACGGCAGGAGTCGCCTTCGTCACGGCGACCGCGACCGCAGCGGCCCTCACGCCGATCGTGCGGCACCTGGCTCGCCGCTGGGGGCTGCTCGATCACGCGCTCAGCTCGCGCAAGGTTCACGGCAAGCCGATCCCGCGGCTCGGCGGCGTGGCCATCGTGTGCGCGTTCCTCGCGCCGCTGGTCGCGCTCTACTTCGTGGACAGCGAGGTGGGCCGGCGCTTCTGGGCCGATCCCTTGCCGCGCCGGCGGCCTGTTCGCGGGAGGCGCGGTCATCGCGCTTCTGGGCGTGCTCGACGACCTCCGCGGCAGCGGCGCGCGCATCAAGTTCGTGGTCCAGTTCGCGGTCGCGGCCCTCATGTACTGGGTCGGCTTCCGCATCGACTTCATCGCCAACCCGTTCGGCGGCAACATCCAGCTGGGGCTCTTCGCGCTCCCGTTCACCATGCTCTGGATCGCCGGGGTCATCAACGCGATGAACCTCATCGACGGGCTGGACGGGCTGGCGGGCGGGCGTGGCCTTCATCGCGGTCGCGACCACGTTCGCCGTCGCCATGTTCCGCGGCGACCCGCTGATGCTGCTCTTCACCGGGACGCTCGCCGGCGCGGTGCTGGGCTTCCTCTTCTACAACTTCAACCCGGCCACCATCTTCATGGGGGACACCGGGGTCGATGTTCCTCGGCTTCGTCCTCGCCACCACCGCCATCCAGACCAACCAGAAGTCCTCCACCGCGGTGGCGATGGTCGTGCCCATCATCGCCCTGGGCGTCCCCATCGCCGACACGCTCCTCGCGATGGTCCGGCGGGCGCCTGCGCGGGGCCCCGCTCTTCTCGGCCGACCGGGGCCACATCCACCACCGGCTGCTGGCGCTGGGGCTCATCGCAGCGGCAGGCGGTCATCGTGCTCTACGGTGCCTGCGCCGTGCTGGGCGGGCTGGCCCTGGCCGTGAACTTCGCGAAGTCGGGCGAGGCGGCCTGGTACCTGGTCGCGCTCTCGCTCCTGGCGGTCGCGGCGCTCTGGAAGCTGGGCTACTTCCGCTGGAGCAGCGCCCGAGCGCCTCCTCGAGGAGCGGAAGCGCAACTACGACATGCGCGGCGGCGGTGAAGCGGGTCGGCGACGCCCTCCGGACCGCGCAGACCGAGCACGAGCTCTGGCACGCGCTCCGCGAGGGCGCGCAGGCGGTGGGCGCCTCGGCGGTGTGGCTCCGCGACGAGGACCGCGCCGAGGCGGCCATCCAGGGGTTCGGCCTCGGCCTGGACGCGACCGCGGAGCGGCTCAGCGCGCGCTTCAGCCTGCTGGGCGAGCGCCCCGGGGCGAAGCACCTGATCCTGACCTGGGAGGACGGCCGGTCCGAGGTCGATCGGGACACCGAGATCGCCGTCGAGACGCTCTGCCAGCACCTGTCGGTGGCGCTCGACCGGGTCGAGGTCGAGCACACGGGGCGGTTCCGGATCGAGCAGAAGACGGGAGCGGCGTAGCCCTTCGATTCCGCGGCCCTTCGACTACGCGGCCCTTCGACTACGCGGGCGCTCCGCGCCCGCTACGCTCAGGGCGAACGGAACCGGAGCGCTACGCTCAGGGCGAACGGAATCTGACGGATCCGGCGGAGAACGCCTCGCCTACCTCGTCGAGTCCGGCCACGCGATCATGGTCAGGAAGAACGCGCTGCCGTTCTTCTCTCCGCTCACCTGGTGCACGATGCGCTGCCCCTTCTCCACGGTGAGCCGGCTCTGCGTCTTGCGCGTCACCACGCTCACCTCGAAGGTCACCTTGTCCGGCGACTCGTCGGCGACGTTGATCGTCACCTCGTCGCCGTCGGGCAGCTTCACCGACTCGACCTTCCCCTTGGACATGGTCCGCTGCTCGTCGCTGGCCAGCTCCCAGCGGACGTAGGCGAGCGACGAGAGCTGCCGCTTGAGGGGCTCGAGCGCGGGATCCATCTTGGCGGGCCCCTTCTTCGAGCCCTTGATGACCCGCAGGTGCACCGGGACGTCCGCGCTCGCGATGACGGGCGCGTTCAGGAGCAGGGCGAGACCGACGGCGAGGCCACGGGCGATCCTTCGCATCATGTCGGGTCAAGCCTCCCTGGCATACGGCCTACGACCCGCTGTCATCGGGCTCGAGGAGCACCACGGGCCCGTCCGACGTCTGCAGGACGGTGCCGCCGCCCTGGAGGTCCATCTCCAGCGCGGCGATCTCTTCGGGTTCGGACACGTCTCGATGAACGTACATGAACAGCGAACCAGCCGCCACCACGGCGGCGACGGCCGTGGCGGTGAGGAGCTTCCAGTGGTTGCGCAGGGCGCTCAGGCCCAGGCTCCAGCCGCGCGCGGCACGCGCGGGGAGCAGCGGCCGGCAGGCCCCGGGCCGTGGAAACGTTTTCCACCCTGGCCATCACCTGGTCCACGAACGGCCCGAAGTCGCGGGCGTTCGCCCTGGCGAGCAGCGCCTCGGTCAACAGGCCCTCGGTCGCTGCCACGTCGGCCGCCAGCGCGCTGCAGGTCGGACACTCGACCAGGTGGGCCGCCAGCGCCCGCGAATCCTCCGCGGACAGCTCGCCCTCCCGGGAGCCGATCATGGGCGCAAGTCGTAGGCAGGCCGTCATCCGCTACTCCTCATCCCCTCTGGTGCTTCCCACTTCGGTTCCGCTGCGTTCAACTTCGGTGCCTTTCGCGTGGTCGACCGGGGTGATCCCCGTGTACGACCTCAGCGCAGCCTGCATCTTCTTCCGCGCGTGGAAGAGACGGCTCATGACCGTCCCCTTGTGAATGCCGAGGCGCACGGCAAGCTCGTCGTATGAGAGCCCCTCCACCTCGCGCAGCACCAGGATCGTGCGGTGCTTCTCGGGGAGGGTCGCGAGCGCCGCAGCCATCTTGGCGGCCAGCTCGCGGCGGAGCAGGGTCTCGGCGGGATCGTTTCCAAGGCCCGTGGCGAGGATCCCCTCGCCGGCCTCCACCAGGTCCGCCTCCCGGAGCTCGTCCACCTCATCTCGCTGTGCGACCCTCTCCTTCCGGACGCTGTCGATCGACACGTGGGTGGCGATCCGGAACAGCCACGTGAAGAACGACGACTCGCCCTTGAACCCGTCCAGGCTGCGGTGGACGCGAACGAACACGTCCTGGGCGACATCCCAGGCGAGATCGGCGTCCTTCACGATGCCGAGCGCCACCGCGTAGACCTTCCTCTGATACCGAACGACCAGCGAGCGAAACGCCTCCATCTCGCCGTCCTTGGCACGCTGGACGAGCGAAAGGTCGTCGTCTTCCATCGAGCTGACGGGCTGTTGGGTCCGGAAATTCACGTAGACAGTGCGCCAAGCTAGCACGCCCCCTGGGTCATGACGGAGGACCCGGGCGAACACGGGGAATTTCAGCGCACCCCCGAAGGAGGGTCCATTCTGCCGGCTGCGGAGCAGCCGCTTGCACAGACCCGCGGCAGGCCGAGATGGGTCCCCGGCCGGGGTCCTTGCGTTGAGGTGGGCCGGGTCATGACGTACGGTGCGGGGCCGAATCGCACCCCTGCGCGCCTGGCCGCGAGAGGAGTCGTACCTCGATGAAAGGCGTCGTCCTCGCCGGCGGAACCGGCTCACGCCTGTTCCCTCTGACCAAGGTCACGAACAAGCACCTGCTCCCGGTCGGGCGGACGCCGATGATCTACCACCCCATCGGCAAGCTCACGGAAGCCGGGGTCGAGGAGATCCTCGTCGTGACCGGCGTCGAGCACATGGGCGATGTCGTGACCCTGCTCGGTTCGGGGAAGGAGTTCGGCTGCCGCTTCACCTACAAGGTGCAGGACCAGGCGGGCGGCATCGCCCAGGCGCTGGGCCTGGCCGAGAACTTCGCCTCGGGCGACCCGGTCTGCGTGATCCTGGGCGACAACATCTTCGAGTCACCAATCGTGAACATGGCCAGGGCGTTCGCGCGCCAGGAGAAGGGCGCGCGACTGGCTCTCAAGAAGGTGCCGGACCCGGCGCGCTACGGCGTGGCCGAGGTGAAGGGGAGCTCGATCGTCGGCCATCGAGGAGAAGCCGACGCCGCCCGAGGAGCGATCTCGCGGTGACCGGCATCTACATGTACGACGGCGGCGTGTACGACATCATCCGCACGCTTCGAGCCTTCCGGCCGCGGCGAGCTGGAGATCACCGACGTGAACAACGCCTATCTCGCGCGGGGCGAGCTCGAGTGGGAGCTCCTCGAGGGCTGGTGGACCGATGCCGGGACGTTCGAGTCGCTCATGAAGGCGAACGAGCTCGTCGGGCAACGCGTGCCAGCAGAGGAATCCGGCAAGCAGGTTTCCCGCCAGAAGGCGCGCGGCTGAACGGAGCGACGAAGTGGCCCAGAAGCTCATCGATGGCGTGCAGGTCAAGCAGTTGCGGGTCATCGCCGACGAACGTGGCCGGCTGATGGAGATGCTCCGGCGGCGACGACCCTGCTTCGTCGAGTTCGGCCAGACGTACCTCACCACCATGTACCCCGGGGTCACCAAGGCCTGGCACTACCACAAGCTCCAGACCGACGCGTTCGTGTGCGTCAAGGGCATGATCAAGCTCGTCCTCTACGACGAACGAGAGAGCTCGCCCACCAGGGGAACCGTGAACGAGTTCTTCCTGGGCGATCACGACCAGCAGCTCGTTCTCATCCCGCACCACGTCTGGCACGGGTTCAAGAACATCGGCGACACCGAGTCCTTGATCGTGAACATCACGACGCACCCGTATCAGCACGACGCGCCCGACGAGTACCGCATCGATCCGGCACCAGAACCACATTCCGTACAGCTGGGCGAGGAAGGACGGCTGAGGTGCGGGTACTGGTCACCGGCGGCGCCGGCTTCATCGGCGTGAACCTGGTCCGGCTCCTGCTGGCCGAGCGGCCGGGCTGGCGCGTGGTGGTCCTCGACAAGCTCACCTACGCGGGCAATGCGGAGAGCCTGGCCGACGTGGCGGCGAGCCCGCGCTACCGCTTCGTGAGGGGCGACATCTGCGATGCGGCCGCTCGTCGCGGAGGTCTGGCGAAGCGAGCGCATCGACGCGGTCCTGCACCTCGCGGCGGAGAGCCACGTCGACCGCTCCATCCTCGCCCCGGCGGTCTTCATCGAGACCAACGTCCGCGGCACGCAGGTGCTGCTCGAGGCGGCGCCGCGACGCAGGGCGTCGCCCGCTTCGTCCACGTCTCGACCGACGAGGTCTACGGCTCGCTCGGCCCGACCGGCCTCTTCACCGAGCAGAGCCAGCTCGCGCCCTCCTCGCCCTACTCGGCCTCCAAGGCCGCCGCGCGACCTCCTGGCGCTCGCCTACGCGCGCACCTTCGGCTCCCGGTGGTGGTGACCCGCTGCTCCAACAACTACGGGCCGTACCAGTTCCCCGAGAAGCTCATCCCGCTCATGATCGCCAACGCCCTGCGCGGACCAGCCGCTGCCGGTCTACGGCGACGGCATGAACGTGCGCGACTGGATCCACGTCGAGGACCACTGCCCGCGGCGCTGGTCGCGGCGCTCGAGCGCGGCGAGGCCGGGGCAGGTCTACAACCTCGGCGCCGTCGAGCGAGCGGCACAACCTCGACGTGGTGAAGCGCGTGCTGGCGGTCCTCGGCAAGCCGGAGTCGCTCATCCGGTTCGTCACGGATCGGCCCGGGCACGACCGGCGCTACGCCATCGACGCCTCCCGGGCGCGGGCCGGGCTCGGCTGGGCGCCGCGGCACGCCTTCGAGGAGGGCCTGGACGCGACGGTGCGCTGGTACGCCGAGCACCGCGGCTGGTGGGAGCGGATCCTCTCGGGGGAGTACCGCGAGTACTACGAGCAGCAGTACGGGGCGCGAAGGTGAGGATCGCCGTCACCGGCGCGAACGGCCTCATCGGCGGCGAGGCGGTGGCCCTGCTGGAGCAGCACGAGGTGCTGGCGCTGGGCAAGGGCCCCTGCCGGCTTCGGCCGGGGCCGTACACCTACGTCTCCGCCGACCTCGGCGAGCGGGGCCCGACCGCGGCGGCCCTGGCCGGCTTCCGGGCCGAGGCGGTCCTGCACGCGGGCGCGCTCACCGACGTCGACGCCTGCGAGCGCGACCCGGACCTGGCCTGGCGCGTGAACGCCGAGGGCACGGCCGAGGTGGCCCGGACCTGCGCGTCGCTGGGCGCGCGGCTGGTGGCGCTCTCGACCGACTACGTCTTCGACGGCGACGCCGGCCCCTACGCCGAGGACGACCTGCCGAACCCCCGCGGCGCCTACGCCCGCTCCAAGCGCTGCGGCGAGGAGGCCGCGCTGCTCCTCGCCCGCGACGCCGCGGTGGCGCGCCTGGCGGTGGTGTACGGCGGAAGGACGCCCACCCGCGCCACCTTCGCCTCCCAGGTGGTCGAGAAGCTCTCGCGCGGCGAGCCGGTGCGGGCCTTCCACGATCAGCGCGTCTCGACCACGCTCGCCTCGGCCGGGGCGGCGCGCTGCCTGGAGCTCCTGCTCGAGACGGACTACCGAGGCGTGCTGCACGCCAGCGACGCCACCGTGCTCGACCGGGTCGAGCTGGCCCGTCGCATCGCGGCGCGGTTCGGCCTTCGGGGCGAGATCGTCCCGATCGCGACCGCCGAGGCGAGGCTGCTCGCGCCGCGGCCGCTCCGGGGCGGCCTCGAGGTCGACCGCGCCATCTCGCTCCTCCGGAACCGGCCGCTCGAGATCGGCGAGGCGCTGGAGCGCTTCCATCGGGAGTGGCTCGAGCGCCGCGGCGCGGCCGCGGGGTGACGCTCGCGCCCCGGGCGGCACGCGTCGCCGGGCGGGGCGGGCCGGCCCCCGAGTTCCGGGTGGCTCGCCGGGCGGCGCCGGGCTATGGGGCGGCGCGGACCGGCCTCGGCGAGGCCCTTGAACCGGAGGCGCGATCGTGAAGGCAGCCGTGTACTACGAGAACGGTGGGCCGGAGGTCCTGCGCTACGAGGACGTGCCCGACCCCGCCTGCCCGCCGGACGGCGTGGTGATCGACGTCGAGGTCGTGAGCCTGGAGGGCGGCGACACGCTCCACCGCGCCGGCTCGCCCCTCCCGCACCATCCGCACATCGTCGGCTACCAGTGCGCCGGCACCATCCGCGAGGTCGGTCCGCAGGTGAAGGGCCGGCGCGTCGGCGAGCGCGTCGTGGCGGTCATGCCCAGCGGCTCGCATGCCGAGCGCGCCGTCGCGCCCGCCTCGACCGTCTGGCCCGTCCCCGCGGGCGCGGATCTGGAGTCGATCGCCTGCGTCCCGGTGGCGTTCGGCACGGCGCACGAGGCGCTCTTCACGCTCGGGCACCTCGCCAAGGGGGAGCGAGTCCTCGTCCACGCCGGCGCCGGAGGGGTGGGCATGGCGGCCATCCAGCTCGCCCGGGCGGCCGGGGCGGAGGTGGTGACGACCGCCTCCAGCGACGAGAAGCTCGCCCGCCTGCGCGAGCTCGGCGCCACCCACCTCGTGAACTACCGCACCACGCCGCTCGTCGACGGCGTGGCGCGCGCGGTCGGCCCGGACGGGATCGACGTGGTCGTGGACACGGTCGGCGGCAGGACGCTGCAGGAGAGCGTCGAGTGCCTCCGCTACCGCGGGCGGATCGTCAACCTGGGCCGCGCCGGCCGCGACCCGACCCCCTTCCAGCCGATGCCGCTCTGGCGCAAGAACGGCGCGCTCATCGGGCTCTACCTGCTGGCCTCGCTCCAGCAGGAGTGGGCCCGGACCTACGGCGTCATCGGCGACTGCATCCGCCGCGTCGCCTCCGGGGAGCTGCGCGTGGTGATCGCCGCGAGGTACCCGCTCTCCCATGCCGCCGCGGCCCACGCCTACGTCGAGGGCCGGGCCGCGTTCGGGCGGGTGATCCTGCTGCCGCGGGGCTGATGGATCGGGGTCACCCGACAGCACGTTTCGGGGCATGCGGACCCGGCGGAAAAGGGCCGTTTCGCCGGCATGACGCGCGGCGTTCCGGGCCCTTTCGCCCGGGGCAGAGCCGTCCCCACCCCATCCGGAACGAGCGCCCGCCCGCCCGGCCCTGGCGAGGTCGCCCGCAGGGGCATGGCGCGTTATCCTTGGCGGACGTGCCGGGACCGGCGTACGCCGTGGCTGGCTCGACCCATGACCGGCGCATACGCCGACATCGCCCGCCTCCTCCGGAGCGCGCGCCGCCGACAGGTGGGGATCGCCCTCCGGGCCGGCCTGGCCATGGGCGTCGCCGCCGGCCTCCTGTGCCTGCTCGCCGGCGCGGTGGCCCTCGGCAACGGGGCGCGCCTCCCGTTCCGGTACGCCGCGCTGGCGGGCGCGGCGCTGGGGGTCCTGGGCGGGCTGGCCCTGGCCATCCGCGACATCCTCCGGCGCGTGGGCAGCGACGACGCCGCGGCGCGGACGGTGGCCGCCGCCGATCCCTCGCTGCGTTCGGCCCTGCAGAGCTCGGTCGAGCTCAGCGCCGCGCGCGAGCAGATCGCCGCCGATGGGCAGCTCTCGGTGGCGCTGGTCGACGCCCACGTCCGCCGGACGGCGGCCCGGGCGCGCACCTTCGACCTCCGCCGCGCCCTCCCCGACCGAGCGGCCCGGGTGGCCGGAACCGTCCTCCTCGCGGTGATCGCGCTCCACCTGGCCGCGCTGGCGGTCGGGCGCGGCCCGCTCACCCGCGCCTACCTCCGCGTCGTGCGCGGCGATCCGCCGGGCTCGCCCATCCAGGTCGAGCCCATCACCGGCGACATCGAGCTCACCTATCGCTACCCGGCGTACATGCGCCGCGAGCGCGCGGACGCTCTCCGGCACCGGCGGCGAGATCCGGGCCCCCAAGGGAACCGAGGTCGAGCTGCGCACCCGCGCCGACCGCGTCGTCGCCTCGGCGGAGATCGTCGTCGACCTGGAGGTCGATCCCTCGGCCCGGCCGGCGGCCCCGCCGCCGCTGCAGGGGACCGGGGCCGGCCCCGCCGCCGCGGGCGACGCGCCGCCCGCGCCGCCCGCCGCCCCGGAGGAGAAGCCCGCGCCCGGGAACGCGCAGGCGGCGCCGGCGTCGAGGCCGGGCGCCCCCGCTGCCGGCGCGCACGCCGGGGCCACCCCGCAGCGGCCGGTGGCGCGCCGGTACGCGCTCAAGGTCACGGACGGCCGCGACCTGCAGGGCGCCTTCCCGGTGACGGAGGGCGGGAGCTACCGGTTCCGGTTCTTCGACGCCAAGGGGAGGCTCCTGGCCGAGGGGCCCTCCATCCCCATCGTCATCGAGCCCGACGCCTACCCGACCGTCCAGATCACCGCGCCCGAGAGGGAGATCGAGATCGAGCCCTCCGCCTCGGCCGAGATCGTCTGGCAGGCGGAGGACGACTTCGGGCTGAGCGAGGTCAACCTGGTGCTGAAGCCGCCGCAGGGCGAGGAGAAGCGCATCCCGCTCCGTTCCGGCGACCCGGTCCGGCGCGACACCGGCAGCTACAAGCTGGCCGTCGCCCCGCTGCAGCTGGGCGAGGGCGAGCGGCTCGCCTACCGCGTCGAGGCCGCCGACACCGACACGGTCTCCGGTCCCAAGGTCTCCTCCTCCGACACCCAGTACGTCCGCATCTACTCCGAGGCCGAGCACCGCCGGCAGATGCTGGAGCGGGCCCGCCAGGCCTACGAGGAGCTGGTGGCGAGCCTGGGCGACCGCCTCGACCTGCACGTGCAGGGGCAGCAGAACAGCGAGGAGCGGCTGCCGCAGGCGCAGTCGGTGGACGCGCGCACCCGGCTCATGACCGACCACCTGCGCCTGGCGGCCCGCGATCTGCGGCGCGACCCGGCCGGCCCGCGCGAGGTGGCAGCGGCGCTCGAGAACGTGGCCCAGAACGTCCGCTTCGCGGTGGAGGGCGCCATCGGCAGCCGCACGCGGCTGGCCATGGCCTACCGCCTGCTCCAGGGCTCGCTCGACGAGCCCAACCGCCGGCGGTCCCGCGAGGAGATCAAGCTGGCCCTGGCCGGCGTGGACCGCGACGACGCCGGGGTGGAGCGCGCCTCGGAGAAGGGGATCCTCTACCTGGAGCAGCTCCTCGACAAGCGGCGCGCCGAGGACCTGGTCAAGCTGGCCAGGAGCCTGACCCAGAAGCGGCGCGACCTGGCCGACCTGATGGAGCGCTACCGCAAGGCGCCCAGCGAGCAGGCCAAGCAGGAGCTGCTGGCCCAGGTGCGCCGCATGAAGGACCAGGTCCGCGACCTGCTCTCGCGCATGGCCGAGCTCTCCAAGGGCTTCAACGACGAGCACATGAACGAGGAGGCGCTGGCCGAGATGGCCAAGTCGCAGGACCTCATGGGCGGGCTGGACCAGATCGAGAAGATGCTGGCCCGGGGCGACGTGGAGGGCGCCATGAAGGCGCTCGACCAGATGGCCGGGGCCATGGACCGGATGATGGCCGGCCTGTCCCGCACCGCGGGCATGCCCGACGAGAAGGCCCAGGCGCTCATGAAGGACATGCTGGCCTTCAAGGCGCAGCTGGAGAAGCTGGAGCAGGCGCAGAAGGACACCGCCGGCGAGACCGAGAAGCTGCGGGCCGAGTACCGCCGCCGCATCGCCGACCGGCTCCGCGACGCCGAGGCGGCGCTGAAGCGCCTCCACGAGCTGGCCCAGAGCGCGCAGAAGGACGTGGAGAGCGCGCGGCCGGGCGTGACCTTCCGCGCCGAGCCCGACTACGAGATCGCCGACGAGGGGCTCAAGGACCTGGAGCGGGCCCTGGGCATGCGCGAGCTGGAGGGGGCCAGCGAGGCGGTGCGCCGGGCCCAGCCCTCGGTGGAGCGGCTCTCGCGCTACCTGGAGGAGGACGCCACCACCCTCGACAGCCCGTTCGTGGGGAAGGAGCGGCCGCAGGTGGCCGAGGCCCACCGGCGGGTGGACCAGGCCGTCCCCAAGGTCCGAGAGATCCGCGACGCGCTCTCGCGCCTCTTCCCCGATCCACGCTCGGTGATGTCGAAGGAGGAGCAGCAGCGGCTGGGCGAGCTGGCCAAGCGGCAGGGCGAGCTGGAGCAGCAGGCGGGCCGGCTGCAGCAGGCGCTGGACGAGCTGGCCCGCAAGGCACCGGTCTTCCCGCCCACCGCCCAGGGCCAGCTGGGCGAGTCGCGCGGCCACATGGGCGAGGCCGCCTCCGAGCTCGGCAATCGCAACCCGCAGCGCGGCCACGGGGAGCAGGAGCTGGCGCTGGACGCGCTGGCCCGCTTCAGGAAGGGGCTGGAGGACGCGGCCAAGGGCATGCGCCAGGGCGGCGGGCAGCAGGGCGGCGGGTTCCCCTTCCCGTTCGCGGAGAACGACAGCGGGGACCAGACCGGCGAGGGCCTCGACCCCTCCCGCGAGAAGGTGAAGATCCCCGGCGCCGAGGCCCACAAGGTGCCGGAGGCGTTCCGCAAGGATCTGCTCGAGGCCATGAAGCAGGGCACCCCCGAGCGCTACAAGCCCGACGTGCAGCGCTACTACGAGGAGCTGGTGAAGTGATGACGCGCGAGGCTCGTCCTTCGACTCCGCCCGCCATTAGCGTAGGCGCACGCCCCTCCTTCGACTCCGGGCCCGCCTGCGGCGGGCCCTACGCTCAGGACGAACGGAAGGGCGGGCGCCGTAGTCGAACGGCTCAGGGCGAGCGGGATCTCTACACGCGAGCGCGGCTACCCTCCGTTCGCCCTGAGCGTAGCGCCGGAGGCGCGGAGTCGAAGGGCGAACGGGCGAGGCGCGCGCTGCTCGTCTCCGCCGCCCTCACGATGCTGTTGGTGCCGCTCCTGGCCCGCGCCGCCATGCCCGAGTTCAAGGGCAAGGACGGCCAGGCCGCCATGCAGGCGCTGAACGCGCTGGCGCAGGAGGACGCCGATCGCGCCCGCGACATCCTGGCGTCGCACGAGCCCTTCGCCAAGGGCTCGGCCGGGGTCCGCTTCGCCGGCGGCGTGCTGCGCTTCTTCGAGCAGCGGTACGACGAGGCCGTCCAGCTCATGGAGAGCTCGGGCGCGGGCAGCATCGGCGGCTACCTGCCGCTGGCCCGCGTCGCGCGCGAGGTCACCAAGGACGATGCCCATTTCGAGAGCGAGCACTTCGCGGTCTCGTACCCCAAGGGCAAGGACGAGGTGCTGGTCCCCTACCTCATCGACGCGCTCGAGAAGCAGCGCGCCGCGCTGGGGGAGGGGCTGGGGACGGTGCCGCGGTCGCGCATCTCGGTCGAGATCGTGGGCGACGTGCGGGAGCTGGCCCAGCTCTCGACCCTGACCGAGGAGGAGGTGCGCACCACCGGGACGGTGGCGGTCTCGAAGTTCGGCAAGCTCATGATGCTGTCGCCCAAGGCGCTGCTCAAGGGCTACGACTGGCTCGACACCGCCGCGCACGAGTTCACGCACTACGTGATCACCGAGCGCACCCACAACCGCGCGCCGCTCTGGATGCAGGAGGGGCTGGCCAAGTGGTTCGAGCAGGCCTGGCGCGGCCGCCACGAGCCGGTGACGCCCTTCTCGGCGGCGCTGGTCCGCGACGCCATCGCCAAGAAGGACCTGGTCACCTTCGAGGAGATGCACCCCTCGCTGGCCAAGCTCCCCACCCAGGAGCGGGCCGCCCTCGCCTACGCCGAGGTGTCGATGGCCATCGAGTGGCTGGTGAAGCAGAAGGGGCCGGCCACGCTGGAGCGCATGACCGGGCTCCTGGGCGAGGGGAAGTCCACCGAGGACGCCGTCTCCCAGGCCGCGGGCGTGCCCTTCCGCCGCTTCCTCGACGACTGGAACAAGTACATGGCGCAGCGGCCGCTGCCCCGCGGCGGCGACCGCGAGCTGCGCAAGCTCCGGTTCAAGGACGACCCGAAGCAGGGGACGCAGTTCGCCGAGTGGGCGGAGATCCCCGACGAGGATTCGCGCGGCTTCGCCCGGCTGGGCGAGATCTTCCGGGCCCGCGGCCGCTGGACGGCCGCCAAGCTCGAGTACGCCAAGGCCTACGACCGGGTGGGGCCGCGCATCCCCATCCTCTCCGAGCGCTACGCGCTGGCCGGCATCATGGCCGGCGACAAGGCCGGGGCCGAGAAGGTGCTCTCCGAGGCGCTGGCCTGGAACCCGGACTACCCCGCCCTCAATCTTCAGATGGGCCGGGTGCTCCTCGATCGCAACCAGCTCCCGGGCGCCCGCGACCACCTGCTCTCCGCCAACCGGCAGGATCCGTTCGACCCGGAGATCCACGCCCTGCTCGCCAAGGTGCTCACCGGCCTGAACGATCCGGCCGGCGCCGAGCGCGAGACCCGTTTCACCCGCATCCTCGTGGGGCAGGAGGCCCCGCCGCGATGACCGCCCCGACCGACACCCCGACCCACACCGAGATCACCCAGCGCGTCCCCAGCCCCGAGTCCGATCTCCACGCCGTCCAGGAGCTGCACGAGGCCCGCCGCGTCCTCCTGGCCGAGATCGAGAAGCGCATCGTCGGGCAGAAGAACGTGGTCGACTCGCTCCTGGTGGCCCTCTTCGCCCGCGGCCACTGCCTGTTCGTGGGCGTGCCCGGGCTGGCCAAGACGCTGCTCATCTCCACCGTGTCCGACGTGCTGGACCTGTCCTTCAACCGGATCCAGTTCACGCCCGACCTCATGCCCTCCGACATCACCGGCACCGACGTGCTGGAGGAGGACCACACCACCGGGCGGCGCACCTTCCGCTTCGTGCGCGGGCCCATCTTCGCCAACCTGCTCCTGGCGGACGAGATCAACCGCACCCCGCCCAAGACCCAGGCGGCGCTGCTCCAGGCCATGCAGGAGTACCGCGTCACCGCCGGCGGCGAGACCTACCCGCTCGATCTGCCCTTCCTGGTGTTCGCCACCCAGAACCCCATCGAGCAGGAGGGCACCTACCCCTTGCCCGAGGCGCAGCTCGATCGGTTCATGTTCTACGTGAACGTCTCCTACCCGAGCGCGCAGGAGGAGCTGGAGATCGTCCGCTCCACCACCGTCTCCTCGCGCCCGCCGCTCCACCGGGTGCTCTCGCCCCACAAGATCCGCGAGCTGCAGGACCTGGTGCTGCGCGTGCCGGCCGCCGACCACGTCATCCGCTACGCCGTGGAGCTGGTGCGCCGCACCCGCCCCAACGAGGCGGGCGCCCCCGACTTCGTGAAGGAGAACGTCTCCTGGGGCGCGGGCCCGCGCGCCAGCCAGTACCTCATCCTCGGCGCCAAGAGCCGGGCCATCCTCGACGGCCGCATGGCCGCGAGCGAGGAAGACGTCCGCGCCCTGACCCGCAACGTCCTCGTCCACCGCGTCCTCACCAACTTCCGCGCCGAGTCGGAGGGCGTCTCGTCGGCGCAGATCGTGGACCGGCTGGTGGAGACGGTGAAGGCGTGAGGCTTCCCCGGCTCGAAACTTGAATTCCGCGCTCCCGCACTTCGCGGGGGCAACATGAAGCCCTTCTTCGTGTACATGCTCGAATGCAGTGATCGCAGCCTCTACGTGGGCCACACGGACGAGCTGGAGACCCGGCTCGCCCAGCACGAGAGCGGTGTGCTCGGCGGTTACACGTCCACGCGGCGGCCGGTCCGGCTGGTCTGGTGCGAGGAGATGGTCTCGCGCGCGGAGGCGCTCGCATGCGAGCTGCAGCTCAAGGGCTGGTCGCGCGCGAAGAAGAGGGCGCTGATCGAGGGGGACTGGGCGCTGCTGAAGCGGCTCGCGCGCGGCCCCGATCGGGTATACGCGCCGGCCAAGCAGAGGTCGTCCTTCGACTCCGGGCCCGCCTCCGGCGGGCCCTACGCTCAGGGCGAACGGGGGAATGGGTCTGCGCTCGCCATGCAGGGGACGGTGGTGGCGGCGGCCGGCGACGGCTGGCCGGCGCCGCTCGCGGGATGCGGCGTCGCGACCGCGCCCCCGTGGCCGGGAGGCGCTCGCGCATCCGGACGCTCGATTCACGGATCCGTTCGCCCTGAGCGTAGCGGGCGCGGAGCGCCCGCGGAGTCGAAGGGCGAACCCAGCGGCACCAAGGACTCGAGCGATGCCTGACCAGCCCCGACCCTCCCTCCTCGACCCCGCGGTGCTGGCCAAGCTCGGGAGCCTCAAGCTGCGGGTGCGCGCCATCACCGAGGGGATCCTCACCGGGCTCCACAAGTCCCCGCACCACGGGCAGTCGGTCGAGTTCGCGGAGCACAAGGAGTACGCACCGGGGGACGAGATCCGGCTCATCGACTGGAAGGCGTACGGGAAGTTCGACAAGTACTACGTGAAGAAGTACGAGCAGGAGACGAACCTGCGCGCCTACCTGGTGGTGGACGCCTCGGGCTCGATGGGCTACCGCGGCGACCCGGGGCGCATGACCAAGCTCGAGTACGCGAGCGCGCTGGCCGCCTCGCTGGCCTACCTGCTGGTCCGGCAGCAGGACGCGGTAGGGCTCCTGGTGGTCTCGGGGCAGGTCCGCTCCGCCCTGCCGCCCCGGGCCACGGCCGGCCACCTCACCCCGCTGGTGGACTCGCTGGAGAAGTGCCGCGCGGAGGGGCCGACCGAGCTGGGGACGGCGGTGGACTGGGTGGTCGAGCACGCGCCGCGCCGCTCCTCGGTGATCATCTTCTCCGACCTCATGGACCGCGAGGAGAAGGTCCTGAAGAAGCTGTCCCAGCTCGGCCGCCGCAAGCACGAGGTCACGCTCTTCCACGTGCTCGACCCCGCCGAGATCGAGTTCCCGTTCGAGGACCCGACCCTGTTCCTCTCCATGGAGGACGAGCGCCAGGTCGAGGCCAACGGCCGCGACATGCGCAAGGGTTACCTGGAGCTGTTCCGCCGCTGGCTGGACGAGGTCCGCCGCACCGCCTTCGAGTCCGACGTCGACTACGCCCTGTGCCGGACCGACACCCCGCTCGACAGGGTGCTCCTCCCCTTCCTGGCGCGCCGGGAGCGGACCGCGGCATGAACCTGAGCTTCGTCAACCCGGCGCTGCTGTGGGGCCTGCTGGCCGCGGCCATCCCGGTGGCCATCCACCTCTTCTTCCGGCGGCGCCCGCGGCCCACCCCGTTCCCGGCCATCGACTTCATCCTGCGGGCCCGCCGCGAGACCCAGCGGCGGCTGCGGCTCAAGAAGATCCTGCTCTTCACGGCCCGCACGCTCCTCCTGGCGGCCATCGCCACCGCCATCGCCCGCCCGCGCGCCGAGCAGCCCGGCTCCGGCGCCCCCATCGCCGTCGGCCCGCGCGCCACCGCCATCGTCCTCGACGCCTCCGGCTCCATGCGCTACCAGCTGGGCGGCCAGACGCTGTTCGAGCGCGCCCTGGCCGACGCCCGGGACGCCCTCGCCTCGCTCACCTCGGAGGAGCCCGCCACCGCGGTGGTGTGCGGGATGGAGCCGCCCAGCGCCGAGCCGCCCTCCTTCGACCGCGCCGCCGTCCGGCGCGTGCTGGATCGGGCCGCGCCCGCGGCCGGCCACTCCGACCTCACCACCTGCGTGCAGGCCGCGGCGCAGGCGCTCTCGGCCGCCAAGGCGCAGGAGGGCCTGCCCAAGCGCATCATCGTGGCCACCGACCTGGCCGCCAGCGCCTGGCGCCTCGATGCGCCCGCGCCCACGGTCGACTCGCCCGGCGGGCCCGTCCGGCCGGAGGTGTCGGTGCTGGACGCGGCCCGCGGCGAGGCGCTCCCCAACCGCGCCGTGGTGGGGCTCGAGGCCGAGCCCGACCCGGCCGCCGGCCCGCGCGGCTACAAGTTCACCGCCACGCTCGTGAACCACGGCCCGCAGAAGCTCCCCGAGGTCCCGCTCTCGCTGCAGATCGGCATCGGCCCGGAGCAGAAGACCGCCATCCGCTCCTTCACCGAGCTGCCGGCGGGCGGGGCGGCGCGGAAGAGCCTGCTGCAGGCGTTTCCCAGGGGCGGCCCGGCCGCGGTCCAGGTCGCCATCCCGGGCGACGCGCTGGCGGTGGACGACGCCCGCGCCGTGGTGCTGGCCGTGCCGCGCGACGTCCGGGCCCTGGTGGTGGACGGCGCTCCCTCGCCGGTCAAGTACCGCGACGAGGCCTACTTCGTGGAGTCGGCCCTGACCTCGCCGGCCTCCCCGGTGCGCCCGCACCTGGTCGACGCCGAGGCGCTGGTGCGCGAGGACCTGACCCAGTACGACGTGGTGTTCCTGCTCAACGTCCGCTCGGTGGGGGCCAAGGCCTCCGAGCTGCAGCGCTTCGTCGAGAACGGCGGCGGGCTGTTCATCTCGGTCGGCGACCAGGTGGACCCCAATCTGTACGGCCGCGAGCTGGGCGCGCTGCTCCCCATGTCGCTCCACGTGGAGAAGACCGCCGCACCGCGCGAGGGCGGCGCGGGCGCCGGCACGGCCCACTTCGCCGAGGTCGACTTCAACCACCCCGCCCTCTCGGTCTTCACCGGGGAGGCGCGCGAG
The DNA here is from genome assembly GCA_963736345.1 of uncultured Pseudomonadota bacterium. Classification (GTDB taxonomy): domain Bacteria; phylum Myxococcota; class Myxococcia; order Myxococcales; family Anaeromyxobacteraceae; genus Anaeromyxobacter. The sequence continues at coordinate 17,866 of CAVTOU010000024.1, forward strand.
GGCCTGCTCGGCGCCCGCACCACCCGCTACCTGCTGGCGCGGCCGGCCCGGCCAGGCGGACCGCCGGCGCGGGTCCTGGCCGCCTTCGACGACGGCGCGCCCGCGCTCATCGAGGGACAGCGGGGCAAGGGGCGCGTGCTGCTCTACACCTCCAGCGCCGACCGCGACTGGAGCGACTGGGCCATCCGCACCAGCTTCCTCCCCGCCATGCAGCGGTTCGCGGCCTACCTCACCGGCGGCCTCGACGACCACCGGCAGGCGGCGACGGTGGTGGGTGTGCGCCGGACCATCCGCCTGCCCGAGGGCGAGACCCTGGTGTCGCTGGTCGGCCCCGGCGGGCGCGAGCGCTCGCTCAGCGAGCTGGGGCGGACCGGCCTCTCCCGGGAGGCGGGCGCCGTGGCCTGGGAGCCGCCCGAGCCGGGGCTGTGGCAGGTGAAGGTGTCGGTGCGCGGCGAGGAGCGGCTCGATCCGGGGCTCATGTTCGCGGTGTGGCCGGATGCGCGCGAGTCCGACACCCGCCGGCTCGATCCCGCCGAGCTGACCGCCTGGTTCGGCGGCGAGAGCCATGCCCGGGTCGCCAGCGATGCCCGCACCGCCGGGGGGCACGAGCTGCCGCTCTGGTCGGTGCTGCTCATGCTGGGGCTGGCGGCGTTCTTCGTGGAAGGGCTCCTGATCGCGTAGGCGTGGTCCGCACGGCGCTGCTCGATCCTCGGGCACGCCTCCTGTAAAGTCGCTCCCGTGTCCTCCCTCCTCGACCGCGACATCGCCGGCCTCTTCTGCATCGGCTTTCACGGCACCGCGCCCTCGCTCGAGGTCCTGGACCTGATCCGGCGCGGCGTCCACGGGGTGATCCTGCTCGGCCGGAACGTGGCCGAGGCCGAGCAGGTGGCCCAGCTGGTGGGCGACCTGAAGCGGGCGGCCGGCGATCGCAGGCTGCTCGTGTCGATCGACCAGGAGGGCGGCCGGGTGGCCCGGCTGCGGGCGGCCCACGGCTTCACCGAGCTTCCCCCCATGCAGGCGCTGGGGAAGACCGGCGATGCGGACCTGGCCCGGCAGGTGGGCGCGCTCCTCGGGCGCGAGCTGCGGGCGGTGGGCATCGATCTGGACTACGCGCCCTGCGTCGACGTGAACACGAACCCAGCCAACCCGGTCATCGGCGATCGCGCGCTGTCCGGCAATCCGGCCCAGGTGGCCTGGCTGGGCGCGGCCCTGGCCCAGGGGCTCCAGTCGCAGGGCGTGGCCGCCTGCGCCAAGCACTTCCCCGGGCACGGCGACACCAGCCAGGACTCCCACGTCGACCTCCCGCGCCTGCCCCACTCGCTCGAGCGCCTGCGCCGGGTCGAGCTCCCGCCCTTCGCGGCGCTGGCCCGCGCCGGCGTGGCCTCGGTGATGACGGCGCACGTGGTCTTCGAGGCGCTCGATCCCGACCGGCCGGCCACGCTCTCGGCGCCGGTGCTCCGGCTCTTGCGGGAGGAGCTGGGGTTCGATGGCTGCTGCATCTCGGACGACCTGGAGATGAAGGCGGTGGCCGAGCACTTCCCGCTCGAGGAGATCGCGCCGGGTGCGTCCAGGCCGGCGTGGACGCGCTCCTCGTCTGCCACTCGGCCACGGTCCAGCACCGGGCCATCGACCTCATCCGCAGGGCGGTCGAGGACGGCGGGATCGCGCGCCAGCGGATCGACGAGGCGCGCGCCCGCATCGAGCGGCTGCTCGCCCGTGCAGGCCCGCCGCCCGATCCGCGGCTGGTCCACGAGCGGCTCCGCACGCGCGAGCACCTGGCCCTGGCCGCGCGCATCCCTGCGCCGGCCCCGGGCCGCGAGCCGACCGCCATCGCCTAGAGCTCGCCTGAAGGCCGCGCCGGCCCGTGATCGGGCCCAGGGAAACCCCGGAATGACTAGGGATCCCGCCTCGCGAAGAACGCGCGGAGCGACCGTCGTCTGCGCCGCTCCTCGAGGACGAGATCCCCGGTGATCACCGACAGGACCACGAACCCGAGAATGGACAGCACCACGTTTGCCATCGCGTCGCGTCTCCCGGGTGGCAAGGTACCAAGAAGGAGCGACACGGGCTCGGATCTCGTGGGGGCATGTGAGCGCGCGCCGTTTCGCACGCGGGCGGCGTGGGATACCACACACATCGTCGCACCTACACCCGCAGAAAAATGGTCCTTCAATCAAGGGCCTGGCCGATCGGTCGCCCTTTCGAAGGCGTTGACGGAATCGATTTCCACGCGCACATGGGGGAGACGATTCATCCGTTGGTGTGAGAGACGCGCCGTTCGTCTTCCGTACCTCGCCATGAACTCCACGGATCTCACTCCCCCGACGGCCAGCGGTCCCGAACCGCTGCTGCACCGCCTCCGCGAGCTCGGAGACGCCATCGGTGCCCGGGGCCTGGAGCACGCGGCCGATGCAGGACGGCCCGGTGCGCCCGGGCTGGCCTCGTTCTTCCGGTTCATCCGCACGCCCAATCCGCGAACGGAACCTCGAGCCCTCGAGAGCCCGTGGCTCGCCGTGGTCCTGGCCGGCTCCATGGGCGTGCGCGCGGACGGCTCCGCCACCCGGGCCACGGCGGGCGAGGTCGTGATCCTGCCCGGGCGGAAGGCGCTCGAGGTGGCGCTCTGGCCCGGGGACTGCCCCGCCTTCCAGTCGCTCGAGGTCGAGCTCCTGGCTGGCTCTCTGGCGCGCCGGCTGCCCACCGACCTCGCGCTCGAGCATGCCGCCGGCGTGTCCCTGCTCCGGCGGCCGGGCCGCGCCGCCCTCGCTGCGCTGGTCGGCTTCTGCGAGGGCGTGCTCGAGCCCACCACCCACCCGCGGATGCTGGAGCACCAGCTGGAAGGTGTCCTCCTGGCCATGGCGCTCGAGGGCCGGAGCGATCCGGGCTCGCTGGAGCGGGAACGCGCCCAGCTCGACCTCACGCTGGCCATCCGGCAGATGGTGCGGGCCACGCCGGAGCGGCCCTGGTCGCTGCTCGCGACGGCCCGCCGCCTCGGGCTCTCGCAGGCCACGCTTCGCCGGCGCCTGGCGCAGCGCGGGACCGGGCTCCGCCGCCTCGTCCAGCAGGAGCGGATGCTGGTGGCGCGCACGCTCCTGGGAGACCGTCGCCTCAACGTGACCGAGGTGGCCATGCGTTGCGGCTACGGCTCGCCGGCCAAGTTCTCCCGGCAGTTCAGGCAGGCCTTCGGGGTGGTCCCATCCCACTACCGGCAGGGCGCGCAGCCCGGCGGGTTCCACTGATCCGGTGAACGAGCACCGTCCCGCACCCGAGCTGGCGAGGTTTCGGGGCGGGAGTGGAATCGCCGCCGGGCGGCGGCCTGGCCCGCGAACGTAACGCCCTGCGCATTCCGGGCTCGGATCCGAGCGTTCGGGGCGCGAGCGCTGCGGTCGCGTTTTCGCGCCCGCCGGGCGCGCGTCCCTTTCCCCGCGAGCGCAAGCTGGCGGCCAGGTACTCACCAACGGGAGGATCTCGAGGAATCACGAACGGTGAAATGTCCGGAGTGGACCAGGGAGGGGTGAAGGAGCCGTTCCATGCGGAAGGAGAGCTGCTTCGCATTCGCGTTGTTCCTGCCCCTGGCCCTGGCCGGGGCTGCCTGCGGGGGCTCGGGCCCGGACGACGCCGCGCTCGTTCCGGCGAGCGCTTCCGGCGCCACGGACCCGGCCGCGGCCCTGGCGGCGACCGCGCCGGCGGGATCGGATCCCACCGCCGATCCCACCGCCAGCGGAGGGCCGGCCGGCGCGCCCGAGGTCGCCGCCGCCGGCCCGGGCAATCCGCTGCCCGGGCTCACCGCCGACGAGCAGACCCGGTTCCAGAATGGCAGGGCCGAGTTCGTCGCCGTGGAGGATGCGGCGGAGGGTCTGGGGCCGGTGTTCAACGACACTTCCTGCGCGAACTGCCACTCCGTTCCGGCCACCGGCGGAGGCAGCCCCCGGCTCGAGACGCGCTTCGGCAGCATGACCGGCGGACGGTTCAATCCGCTCGCCAGCCTGGGCGGCTCGCTCATCCAGGAGCACGGTATCGGCATCGCCGGTGACTGCAACTACGTCGGCGAGCTGGTGCCGGCCCAGGGCACCCTGCGCTCCGGGCGGCGGACCACCCCGCTCTTCGGCCTGGGCCTCGTCGACGCCGTCCCCGACGGCGCCTTCGGCGCCCTGGCCGCGTTCGAGCGCCGTTTCTTCCCGGGCGAGGCGGGCCGGGTGGCCCTGGTGCACGACATCGCCCAGAACCGGGATCGGCCCGGCCGGTTCGGGTGGAAGGGGCAGGTGCCCTCGCTGCACCAGTTCGCGGGTGACGCCTACCTGAACGAGATGGGCATCACCAGCCCCGAGTTCCCGGACGAGAGCTGCCCGCAGGGCGACTGTTCCCTGCTCCGGTGCAATCCCCTGCCCACGCTCAACGACGACGGGTCCGGGCCGGCGGCCTTCCAGGACTTCATGACCTTCCTGGCCGCCCCCACGCCCGGCACGGTCACCACCGCCATCGCCCACGGACGGCAGGTGTTCAACGTGGTCGGCTGCAACCACTGCCACGCCGGCACGCTCGTCACCGGCAACTCGCCCTCGGCCGCGCTGCGCCAGAAGGCGTTCCACCCCTACTCCGACTTCCTGCTCCACGACATGGGAAGCCTGGGCGACGGGATCGCGCTGGGCGCGGCGCGCGGTCGCGAGTTCCGGACCGCGCCGCTGTGGGGCCTGCACAACCTGAGCACGTTCCTGCACGACGGCCGCGCCTCGAGCATCCCGGAAGCCATCCAGGCGCACGACGGCCAGGCCCGGCGCGCGCGGGAGGCGTTCCGCGCGCTCAGGCCGGGCGATCGCAGCGATCTGCTGCAGTTCCTGGGATCGCTGTGAGGCAGCCGGTTGCCCGGTCCTCCCCGCGCCTGCGGGGAGGGCCGGGCGACCCGCCCCGCGCGGAGCTCGGGACCGCTAGAACCCGGTCCGGTCCAGGATCTTGAGGGCCACCAGCCCGTACAGGAACCCGTACACCGCATGCTCCGGGCGCTGCGCCAGGTGGATGAGCTCCGCCAGCGTCCGGGTCCCGTCCACCCGCGGCAGGATCTCGGCCTCCCAGCGCTCCAGCTCGACCTCGTGCAGCCCGAAGGCGGGCTGGGGCGAGGGGATGAGCCGGTCCTCGGGCGAGAGCAGCCGGTAGAGGCGCTCGGGCTTGTAGAGCTTCTTCACCCCGCGGGTGATGAGGTTGGCGGGGTGGATGTCGATCTTGATGGCTTCCTTGCCGGCCCGGTCGGCGAAGTGGAGCCGGTACTCGCCCTCCTCCCAGCCGAAGACGGAGTAGATGATGGCCTTCACCTGCTGGGCGACGTAGTAGAGCTTCTCGGTCTCCTTGAGCAGCCCCATCTCCCCCAGCACGTCGCCGGTCTTGCGGCCGGTCTTGTCGGCGGCGGCCTGGCACAGCTCGAGCTGCGCGTTGCTGATCTTGCCGACCCGCACCAGGAACGGTCCGAAGCGATCGGCGATGAGGTTGGAGATGGCGAAGCAGGGGTGGCCCTTCTCGAAGTAGATGGTCTTCTTGACCTTGCCCTTCTGCAGCGTCAGCTCGCCGGTCTGCTGGGCCAGGTAGAAGGCGGTGATGAGCTCGGGCAGGTTGTCCTCGAGCTTCCCCTCGGTCTGGTCCAGCGCGTACTTGCGGGCGGCGTCCTCCTCGCGCACCGCGGCGGCGGTGCGGGGCGGCGCCGGGGCGGGCGCCGGCCGCGCCGGGGCGGCCATGGGCCCGGCGGTGATGGTGTCGCCGCGCAGCACCGCCGAGACCTTCCCGTCCTCGGTCAGCACCACCCGGCCGGTCAGCTCCATGGCCTCGACCGGCTCGTCGGGCTCGACCGCCACCTCGACGTCGAAGTCGGTGAGCTCGGTGGCCGGCCGCCGGCGGATGGGGGAGGCGTGGCGCGGGTGGGCGGCGGCGCCGGCAGGAGCGCCCTCACCGCCTCGAGGAGCTTGCGCGCCTCGAAGGGCTTCTCGAAGTAGCCGGCGGCTCCGTGCAGGGCCCGGGCGTCGGAGGCCGCCCGGCCTCCCTTGAACACGCCGGTCATGAACACGAAGGGCACGCCCGCGTTCTTGAGCCCGTGGGCGACGTCGTAGCCCATCATGTCGGGGAGGAGCACGTCCACGATGGCGATGGCCGGCTTCTCGGCCGCCAGCTTCTCCATGGCCACCCGGCCCTTGTTGGCCGGGACCGCGATCCACCCCTCGGACTCGATCAGCCGCGCCAGGAGCGCGAGCAGCTCCTGGTTGTCGTCCACGAGGAGGATCTTCGGCGGCATGGAGGCCGACGATACCGGGGAGAAGACGAGGGATTCAACGCCGCTTCCCGGATGCTGCGCCTACCGGTGCACACATCGTGACCGCGGGGAAGCGGCGCGTCGAGGACCGCGCCGCGGCCGGCCCGCCGCCGGACCGGCGGCGAGCGACGACCCGGTTCGGGGTGCACGCCGTGCATGACCCGAAAGGGAAACGTTCCCACTGGGTGTTCCCGTGCCGTTCACGCCCCGTTCGTGGAAGACTGCCGGAATTCCACGACCGACTCGGTTGACGGTCAGTCACGAGGGAGCCATGACGAAACACCTGCACCTGTTCGGCGCGCTCGCCACCGCGACCGCGCTCGCCCTGCCCATCGCCGCCCTTCCGCAGGAGGCGCCCGGCACGTTCAAGATCCCGGGAACCGAAACGACCCTGACGCTGAGCGGGTTCATCCAGGTCTACGGCACGTCCGACCTGAGCAGCCGCATCGGCGACATCGAGAACTACGACTGGGCGACCATCCCCGCCGTCCAGCCGCTCAAGGGCACCACCGCTGAAAAGGAGCACGGGATCCTGTACCTCACCGCCCGGACGTCACGCATCGGCCTGTCGACCAGCACGCCCACGCCCGTCGGGCCGCTCGGCACCAGGATCGAGGGCGACTTCAACGGACCCAACGGCTTCCAGGGCCAGACCTACACCAACTCGGTCCTCTTCCGGCTCCGCCACGCCTACGGCACGCTGCACGGCTTCCTGGTCGGCCAGACCTGGACCCAGTTCCTGGACTTCCCCTCCGCCCCCGACACGGTGGACTTCAACGGCCCGGGCTCGCTGGCCCTCGTCCGGCAGCCGCAGGTTCGCTACACCTACGAGAGCGGTCCCCTCTCGGCGGGCATCGCGGCCGAGAACCCTCACAACTTCAACGTCGGGCACATCCCGGACTTCACCGCCAAGGTCGGCTACACGCCGGAGTGGGGCAGCGCCGGGGCCGCCTTCGTGACCAACCAGTACCGCTACACCAAGGCCACTGACTCCACCCCCAACGACAGCACCGTCCAGGGCTACGGCATCGCACTGTCCGGGAGCTACAAGCTCCCGTGGAAGGGCACCATCGTGGGGCTGCTCGTGTTCGGCGACGGCCTGGGCAGGTACCTGTTCAACGCCATTACGAACGTCGCCGGCCCTGACTCGAGCGGCAACCTGAAGCTCTGGCGGGCGGCGTCGTACCACCTCGGCTACACGCACCCCTGGAACGACCAGCTTCGCTCCAACGTGGTGTGGAGCCAGACGTTCTTCGACCGGAACGGGATCGACCGCGCCGCCATGCCGACCGCCGACGACCCGGGGACGGGAACCTTCGTACCCAACAAGCGCATCGACCAGCTCTTCGTGAACACCTTCTACGGCATCACCAAGGGCTTCGAGCTGGGCCTCGAGTACGAGCTCGGCCGCCGGCACACGTTCCTCGGCGACCACACCGGCAACCAGGACCGGGTCACCGCCAGCGCGACCTACAAGTTCTTCTGAGAGGGAAGGCGCGGGGACCGGGCCGCCGCAGCGCGGCGCGGTCCCCGGCCCGACCCCGCCGGGGGGCGCTCGAGCCCTCGCCCGGCCCGGGGCGCGCGCACGTTTCGCGGGCTGCTGCTGCCCGCGCGCATCGCGGAATTTCACAAAGGCCTGCAACACGTTGACAAGTCGCTCGGAAGGCAAGTAAGCACGTCCGAACCGGATTCTCATCTGGGAGGTCCTGATGCGTTTCGTTCGTTTGGCAGCAGCTGCGGCCCTGGTCCTGGCCCTCGGCTGCAGCAAGAAGAGCTCCGACACCATCCTGGTCGGCCACGTCGCCTCGCTGACGGGCTCGGAGGCCACCTTCGGCGTCTCCACCGACAACGGCATCAAGCTCGCCTTCGACGAGCTGAACAAGGCCGGAGGCGTGAAGGGGAAGAAGCTGGTCCTCAAGACGCTCGACGATCAGGGCAAGCCGGAGGAGGCCCAGGTCGCCGCCACCCGGCTCATCGTCAACGACAAGGTGACGATGCTGCTCGGTGAGGTGGCCTCCAGCCGCTCGCTGGCCATGGCGCCGGTGGCCGACGATCACAAGGTGCCGATGATCTCCTCGGCGTCGACCAATCCCGAAGGTCACGCTCGATGCGCAGGGCAACACCCGCAAGTACGTGTTCCGGGTGTGCTTCATCGACCCGTTCCAGGGCACGGTGATGGCCAAGTTCGCCCGCGAGAACATGAAGATCTCGAAGGTGGCCGTGCTCCGCGACGTGGGCAACGCCTACTCCGTCGGCCTGGCCGACTTCTTCGAGGAGACCTTCAAGAAGATGGGCGGCGAGATCGTCACCGACCAGAGCTTCAAGGCCGGCGACCAGGACTTCAAGGCCCAGCTCACCAAGATCCGCGAGACCAACCCCGAGGCCATCTACGTCCCGGCCTACTACACCGACGTCGGCCTCATCTCCCGCCAGGTCCGCGAGCTGGGGATGAAGGTTCCCCTGATGGGCGGCGACGGCTGGGATTCCGAGGAGCTCTACAAGATCTCGGGCGGCGCGCTCGACGGCTCGTTCTTCTCGAACCACTACACCTTCGAGAGCCCGGATCAGCGCGTGCAGGACTTCGTGAACAAGTACAAGGCCGCCTACGGCAAGGTCCCGGACGCGCTGGCCGCCCTGGGCTACGACGCGGCCGTGGTGGCCGCCGACGCCATGAGCCGGGCCAAGGACCTGACCGGCCCCGACATCGCCGACGCCCTGGCCGCCACCAAGGACTTCAAGGCCGTCACCGGCAACATCAGCCTGAACGAGCAGCACAACGCGGTGAAGTCCGCGGTGGTGATCGCCATCCAGAACAACGCCGCCAAGTACGCGGCCACGGTCACGCCGTAGCTCCGGCGCCGCGCGGGCGGCGGGTCCGTCCCGCCGCCCGGCGCGCGCCTCGATCCCACAGGTTTCCTGTCCGTGACCGAGTTCGTCCAGCACCTGGTGAACGGCATCTCGCTCGGCACCATCTACGCCCTGATCGCGCTGGGCTACACGATGGTCTACGGCGTCCTCAAGCTCATCAACTTCGCCCACGGTGACGTCTACATGGTGGGCGCGTTCATGGGCTACTACATCGCGGGCTTCTCGCGGGTGAAGGCCATCCCCAGCTCCCTGGCGCGGGCCTTCCTGGTGACCGCCGGCGCCATGATCATCTGCGGCCTCCTGGGCTACGTCATCGAGCGGTTCGCCTACCGGCCGCTCCGCGACCGCCCGCGGCTCACCGCCCTCATCACCGCCATCGGGGTCTCGTTCCTGCTCGAGTTCGGGTTCCAGCTCAACTTTCGCGGCTCGGACTTCCCGCCCGGCCCGACCCCCCACATCTTCCCGACCCTGCTCCAGGGGTACGACACCGGCTGGCTCTCCGGCCTGCGCGTGAACCTGTACAACACCGATCTGCTCACCCTGGGCGTGGCCATCGCGCTCATGGTGCTCTTGCAGTGGATCGTCTACCGGACCAAGTTCGGGACGGCCATGCGGGCGGTCTCCTTCGACCACCAGGTCGCGGGGCTGATGGGGATCCCGGTGAACCGGATCATCTCCTGGACCTTCGTGCTGGGGAGCGTCCTGGCCGCGGCGGCGGGCATCCTCTTCGCCATCACCCGCCCCCGCATCGAGCCGCTGATGGGCCTCATGTTCGGCCTCAAGGCCTTCGTGGCCGCGGTGCTGGGCGGCATCGGCAGCGTTCCCGGCGCCATGGTGGGCGGCCTGGTGCTGGGGCTGTCGGAGGAGTTCGTGGCCGGGTACCTGCTCTCCTCCTACCGCGACGCCATCGCCTTCGGCATCCTCATCCTCGTCCTCCTGCTCCGGCCGAGCGGGCTCTTCGGGCGGACCACGGTGGAGAAGGTATGACGCCCGGACCTGGGGCGAGCGAGGCGCGGGGGGCTGCACGGATCGATCGTGCACTCCACTCCCTGTGGAGCGTGCTCCGGCCGGTGACGCCCTTCCTGGTGGGAATCCCCATCCTGCTCGGTGTGCAGTACCTGCTCGACTTCAACGGGATGGACGACTGGACCATCATCCTCATCAGCGTCGGCATCAACGTGGTCCTGGCGGTGTCGCTCAACGTGGTGAACGGCTTCACCGGTCAGTTCTCGCTCGGCCACGCCGGGTTCATGGCGGTGGGCGCCTACACCACCGCCAAGATCACGCTGGCCTTCGCGGCCAGCGCGCACAGCCTGGCCCAGCAGGCGGTGTTCGCGGTGGCCCTGCTGGGCGGGATGGCCATGGCGGCGGTGGCGGGACTGGTGGTGGGCATGCCCTCGCTGCGCCTGCGGGGCGACTACCTGGCCATCGTGACCCTCGGGTTCGGCCAGATCATCGTCTCCATCATCGAGAACGTGGACGCGCTCGGGAAGGCCATCGGCCTCTCCGGCCTGCCGGGGCTCACCAACATCACCTGGACGGGCGTGGCCGCCATCGCCACCATCGTCATGGCCCGGCGCCTGGCCGTGTCCACCCAGGGGCGGGCCCTCTTCGCCATCCGGGAGGACGAGATCGCCGCCGAGGCCATGGGGGTCGACACCACCGGCTACAAGGTCCGCGCCTTCGTCATCTCCGCCGCCTTCGCCGGGCTGGCGGGCGGACTGATCGTGCACCTGCTGCAGCTGGCCACGCCCCGGAGCTTCACCTTCATCCGCTCGTTCGAGGTGGTGGTGATGGTGGTGCTGGGCGGGCTGGGCTCGATCACCGGCTCGGTGCTGGCGGCCGCCCTGCTCACGGTGGCGCTGGAGGCGCTCCGCGAGTTCCAGCAGTACCGCATGGTGGTGTACTCGTTCCTCCTCATCGTGCTCATGCTGCTCCGGCCGCAGGGGCTGTTCGGGACGCGCGAGCTGTGGGACCTGCCGCTGCTCCGGCGCCTGCCCTGGATGCGGACCCGCGCGGCGGCGGCGCCGGCCGGCGCGGCACCCACCGAGGTCCGCGGCGAGAGCGAGACCGGAGGACAGTCGTGAGCGAGCCGGTCCTCGAGCTGAGCCACGTCACCATGCGGTTCGGCGGGCTCCGCGCCCTGGGAGACTTCAACCTCCGGATGGAGCCCGGCGAGCTGGTGGGCATGATCGGCCCCAACGGCGCGGGCAAGACCACCGCCTTCAACGCGGTCACCGGCGTGTACACGCCCACCGAGGGGGACGTGCGGGTGGCCGGCGAGCGCGTGAACGGGCTCCGCCCGCACCAGAATCTGCACCCGCGGCGTGGCCCGCACCTTCCAGAACATCCGCCTCTTCCGCGAGCTCTCGGCGCTCGACAACGTGCGGATCGCCTGCCACGCCGGCGCGCAGAGCGGATTCGTGGACGCGCTCTTCCTCACCCGGCACCACCGCTCCGAGGAGCAGCGCATCCTGGAGCGGGCCGAGCAGTACCTGTCGGTGATGGGGCTCGGGCACCGCCACACCGAGACGGCCCGCAACCTCCCCTACGGCGAGCAGCGGCGGCTGGAGATCGCCCGGGCGCTGGCCACCGGGCCCAAGGTGCTGTGCCTGGACGAGCCCGCCGCCGGCATGAACGCCGCCGAGAAGACCGAGCTCATGTCGCTCATCCGCTCGGTCCGCGACCGGTTCGGCCTGGCCGTGCTCCTCATCGAGCACGACATGCGGGTGGCCATGGGCGTGTCGGAGCGCATGGTCGTGCTCGACCACGGCGTGACCATCGCCCAGGGCCGGCCCGAAGCGGTCCGCAAGGATCCCAAGGTCATCGAGGCCTACCTGGGCGACGCCTACCTCCAGGAGAAGCACATCGCCGTGCCGGTGGGCGGGCCGGGGTCGAGCACGTGAGCGCGAGCATCCTCCAGGTCGAGGACCTCTCGGTCCACTACGGCGCCATCCAGGCGCTGCGGGGCGTCTCGCTGGCGGTGCCGGCCGGCGAGGTGGTGGCGCTCATCGGCGCCAACGGGGCCGGCAAGACCACCACGCTGAAGGCCGTCTCCCGGATGATCCGGGCCAGCGGCGGAAGCATCCGCTTCGAGGGAGAGGACGTGGGGCGGCTCCCCTCCAACGCGCTGGTGGCCATGGGCATGGCCCACGCGCCCGAGGGACGGGGCATCTTCCTGAACCTGACCGTGAAGGAAAACCTGGACCTGGGCGCCTACCTGCGCCGCGACAAGGCCGCCATCCTCGAGGACGCGCGCAACGCCTACAAGCTCTTCCCCGTGCTCGGCGAGCGGAAGTCGCAGGTGGCGGGCACGCTCTCCGGCGGCGAGCAGCAGATGCTGGCGGTGGCCCGGGCGCTCATGAGCAAGCCCAGGCTGATGCTCCTCGACGAGCCCTCGCTGGGGCTGGCCCCGCAGGTGGTGGAGCGGATCTTCAGCGTGCTCCGCGAGGTGAACCAGGCCGGGGTGGCGCTGCTCCTGGTCGAGCAGAACGCGCACAAGGCGCTGCAGCTCGCGCACCGCGCCTACGTGCTCGAGACCGGGAACGTGGTCATGCAGGGGACCGGCAAGGAGCTGCTGGCGTCGCCCGAGGTCAGGCGGGCGTACCTGGGGGAGTAGCGCCCGGGCCGGTTCCGCTTCCCGCCGCAGGCGCCGGTCACCGGCGCGTCGGGCGACGACCGGAGCGCCGCTGTCGCGGGCAGCGCCGGTACGCAGGCTGGCGTGGACGTGGACGGTGAGCCCCTGACCGAGGATGCGCCCGTCCCACGGCCGTCCGGGCAATGACCGCGCACCGGGCGTCGCGCCGAGCACGAGCAGGATCGACCTTTGCAGCGTGGGATTCCGGAAGATGGTCGCCGAGCCCGGTTCCGAGACGCCGGGTCAGTACGCCGCCCGCGTGCGGCGCCTGACCGTCCTCTATCCGACCCTCACCTTCGGCGCCCTGGTCGGGGAGGTGCTGCTGGGCTGGCGCGGCAAGCACCTCGTGGCGCTCACCCAGCGTTCGAACGTCGAGACGCTCACCCTGGCGTTCTTCGCGGTGTTCTTCGCCTACGTCGGGGTGCTCGGAGGAAGGGGCCTGCCCGGGGCGATCCAGATCCTCCGGTTCGCGCTGCTGGCGCGGCTGCGCGGGGGCGAGGCCGCCGAGCGCGCCAAGTGGGGGGCGCTCGGGGCGGCGACCAAGGACGGCCCCATGGCCGCCCTGAACGTGGTGGTCGAGCGGGAGGGCGCCGCCGGCCGGAGCGTCGCCATCCCGGTCCGCGACGCCGCCGGAGACATGGGGCGGATCGTGATCGACGGGGCCCGGATCCGGAGCGTTCCCCTGCGCCGGGACGGCTCGAACAACCTCCTCGCCTACTTCGCTCGCCAGGTCGACCAGATCGCGGGCCGGCCACAGGGCCGGGCCGTGGACGTGGTGGAGTGGGGCACGCTCGACGACGAGTCGATGCTCCAGTTCCTCTCGCTGGCGGAGTTCGGTCGCAACCTGGGCACCGCGCTGGGCCGGCCCGGCCTGTGGCCGCGCGTGGTCCTGGACGACGCTGCGGTCGCGGAGCTGGAGCGCCGGCTGGCGGCGGTGTGCCCGGCCCTGCGCAGCGAGGGCTTCCTCCCGGAGTGGGAGTACTCGGCGGAGCACAAGCTTCCGATCGTCCCGGAGCCGCTGGGCCTGGCCAGCCTGGGACGCAGCGAGAGGCGCGCCGATCCGCTGCCGACGCTCTCGGCCCTGACCGCCGTCGTGCTCATCGCAGTGGCGCTGCTCCTGGTGGTCATCGCGGCGCCGCCCTGGGTGCCCGGGAGTTGACGTGGGACGCGCCTTCGCCTGGCTCGCCCCGCCGGCGCTGCTCCTGCTCCTGGGAGCCGGATACCTCCGCGCCTGCACCGGCCCCCGCCCCGAGGTCGTGAGCGCGTGGATCGAGCCGCTGGCCGGCGGGGTGCGGGCGGTGGCCAGCGTCCGGAACGACGGCGGCGAGGGGCAGGTCCAGGTCGACTTCCGGGTCGTCGACGCCCGCAGCGGGCGGACCTACGCGCGCCAGGAGTCGTCGCCGGTCGAGCGCGGGGAAAGGACCGAGATCTCGACCTGGATCGCAGCGCCTCCCGGCGAGTACCGGGTCGAGGCCAAGGCGGAGTATCCGCCGAGGTGACCTGCTCAGACGGTGAACTCGGCGGCGACGGCGGAGATGCGGGTGGCGGTCTCGGCGACCTGCTGGGCGGAGATCTCGAGGGAGCGGATGCGTCCGATGGTCTCCTCCATGCCCTTGTCGATGTCGCGCATGGCGGAGGCGATCTGGCCGATGCCGGTGGACTGCTGCTGGACGGCGGAGGCGATCTGGAGGGCGGCGTCGCTGGTCTCGCGGACGATGGAGCCGATCTCGCGGAGGCTCTCGCCGGAGGAGCGGACCTGGGTGAGGGAGCCGGTCATGTCCTTGGCGCCGCGCTCGGTCATGTCGCGGGTGCCCTGGACGGCGGAGAGGATGTCCTCGACGATCTTGCCGATGCGGGAGGCGGACTCGCCGGACTGCTCGGCCAGGGCGCGGACCTCCTGGGCGACGACGCCGAAGCTCTTGCCGGCCTCGCCGGCCTTGGCGGCCTCGATGGAGGCGTTGAGGGAGAGGACGTGGGACTGGGTGGCGAGGTCGCGGACGGTCTCGACGATGTCGCCGACCTGGCGGGCCTGCTCGAGCAGGCCGGTGGACTGGCCGATGATGGACTCGACCGAGGCCTGGATGCGCTGCAGCTCGCCGGCGCTCTTCTCGGCGGAGGTCCTGCCGGCGTCGCTCATCTCGGCGGCGCGCTTGGCGACCTCGAGGACGGAGGCGGCGCGGGAGGCGGCCACCGAGGAGGTCTGCTCCAGCTCGCGGGTGGTGGAGGAGGTCTCGGCCACGCCGGAGGCCTGCTGCTCGAGCATGGCGCTCTGGGCGCGGGTGTGGTCGGAGAGCTGCTCGGCGGCCACGGCCAGCTCCTGGGCGGCGCTCTTCAAGGTCCCGACCAGCTCGCGCAGGCGGCCGACCATTCGCTGGAAGCTGGTGGCGAGCAACCCGACCTCGTCGTTGGACTCGACCTTGACCTCCTGGGTGAGGTCGCCCTCGGCCACGCGCAGGGCCACGGCGGAGAGGGTGCGGAGCGGACGGGAGGCGCGCCTGGCGATGAACCACGCGGCCAGCCCGGCCAGCAGCGCCGAGGTGAGCAGGATGAGCGCGCCCCAGATCACCGCCTTCCACTGGGAGGACTTGGCCTGGACGATGGCCGCGCTCAGGTCGGTTCCGGCCTTGTCCACCTCCGCCGAGAACCGGTCGTAGAGCGCACCGTACTTGTTGTCGACCGCGGACCGGTTCGCCCGGATGGCCCGCTCCTCGGGCGTGGCATTGGAGTAGATGTGGGGATCGTTCTTGGCGGCGGCGATGGCGCGCTTGGTCTTGAGCTGCGCCTGGACCCGCTCCACCGCCAGCTTGCGCCCGGCGCTGAAGTAGTCCTCGAACTGGGCCTGCAGCTTCTGCACCTCCGCCTCGCTGCCCAGCGCCTTGGGCCCGTCGCTCTGGATCTTCTGCGCGATGTACTGGTGCAGGTCGTCGGGGACGTCCATCGCGTCCATGCTCTCCGACTCGCCCACGTTGGTGAGGAGCAGGTCCAGCTCCTTGAGCGAGTTGAGCATGGTCTGGTTGAAGCGCAGGACCGGGAAGTACCTGTCCTCGATCCGCGCCAGCCCGCGGGTGGCGCTCCCCGACAGGGAGGCCGTCACCCCGGTCGCCAGGACCGTGGCGGCCACGGCCGCCAGGGCCGGAATCAGCATCTTCCGCCGCACCGTCCAGAACGAGGTCTGCATCGTGGAACCCTCGAGCGTTTGCCAGCCTCGAGCATGAGTGTAGGGCCAACCCTGGGGCGAATCCAATCTGGCGGCAGGTGTCTGGAGGAGTGGGCCTAGGCCATCCATGCTCAGACAGTGAACTCGGCGGCGACGGCGGAGATGCGGGTGGCGGTCTCGGCGACCTGCTGGGCGGAGATCTCGAGGGAGCGGATGCGCCCGATGGTCTCTTCCATGCCCTTGTCGATGTCGCGCATGGCGGAGGCGATCTGGCCGATGCCGGTGGACTGCTGCTGGACGGCGGAGGCGATCTGGAGGGCGGCGTCGCTGGTCTCGCGGACGATGGAGCCGATCTCGCGGAGGCTCTCGCCGGAGGAGCGGACCTGGGTGAGGGAGCCGGTCATGTCCTTGGCGCCGCGCTCGGTCATGTCGCGGGTGCCCTGGACGGCGGAGAGGATGTCCTCGACGATCTTGCCGATGCGGGAGGCGGACTCGCCGGACTGCTCGGCCAGGGCGCGGACCTCCTGGGCGACGACGCCGAAGCTCTTGCCGGCCTCGCCGGCCTTGGCGGCCTCGATGGAGGCGTTGAGGGAGAGGACGTGGGACTGGGTGGCGAGGTCGCGGACGGTCTCGACGATGTCGCCGACCTGGCGGGCCTGCTCGAGCAGGCCGGTGGACTGGCCGATGATGGACTCGACCGAGGCCTGGATGCGCTGCAGCTCGCCGGCGCTCTTCTCGGCGGAGGTCCTGCCGGCGTCGCTCATCTCGGCGGCGCGCTTGGCGACCTCGAGGACGGAGGCGGCGCGGGAGGCGGCCACCGAGGAGGTCTGCTCCAGCTCGCGGGTGGTGGAGGAGGTCTCGGCCACGCCGGAGGCCTGCTGCTCGAGCATGGCGCTCTGGGCGCGGGTGTGGTCGGAGAGCTGCTCGGCGGCCACGGCCAGCTCCTGGGCGGCGCTCTTCAAGGTCCCCACCAGCTCGCGCAGGCGGCCGACCATTCGCTGGAAGCTGGTGGCGAGCAGCCCGACCTCGTCGTTGGACTCGACCTTGACCTCCTGGGTGAGGTCGCCCTCGGCCACGCGCAGGGCCACGGCGGAGAGGGTGCGGAGCGGACGGGAGGCGCGCTTGGCGATGAACCACGCGGCCAGCCCGGCCAGCAGCGCCGAGGCCAGCAGGATGAGCGCGCCCCAGATCACCGCCTTCCACTGGTCGGACTTGGCGTTGACGATGGCGGTGGCCATGTCCGTGCCCGCCTTGTCCACCTCCGCGGTGAACCGATCGTAAAGAGCTCCGTACTTGTTCTCGACGTCCGACATCTCGCGCCGGATGGCGCGCTCCTCGGGGGTGGCGTCGGAGTGGATCACCATCTTGTTCTGCACGGTGGCGATGGCGCGCTTGGCCTTGAGCTGCGCCTGGACCCGCTCCACCGCCAGCTTGCGCCCGGCGGTGAAGTAGTCCTCGAACTGGGCCTGCAGCTTCTGCACCTCCGCCTCGCTGCCCAGCGCCTTGGGCCCGTCGCCCTGGATCTTCTGCGCGATGTACTGGTGCAGGTCGTCGGGGACGTCCATCGCGTCCATGCTCTCCGACTCGCCCACGTTGAGGAGCAGGAGGTGCAGCTCCTTGAGCGAGTTGAGCATGGTCTGGTTGAAGCGCAGGACCGGGAAGTACTTGTCCTCGATCCGCGCCAGCCCGCGGGTGGCGCTCCCCGACAGGGAGGCCGTCACCCCGGTCGCCAGGACCGTGGCGGCCACGGCCGCCAGGGCCGGAATCAGCATCTTCCGCCGCACCGTCCAGAACGAGGTCTGCATCGTGAAACCCTCGAGCGTTCGCCAGGGTCCGTGCGGCCGACGGCCGCCTCAGCCGACCCGAGCCACTCCGTCGCACCGTTGTATCAGAAGGACGGCCCGGAGGTGACTCCACGACCCTGGGGCAGAGGCCGGGGCACACATCGGCGCACGCGGGCAGACCAGCGGTCGGGGGAGGCGGGGAAGCGGAGGATATCGCCCGGCGATCAGGCCGGGTGCGTGCGCACGCGACCCGGGCCTCGCCCGTGCTCGCGGCGCTCGCGGCGGTTCCACAGGTACGCGCACAGCGCCGGCGAGAGGCAGGCCAGGCGCGCCGCCAGCCCCCGCGAAGACGGCACCACCAGCTCCCGGGGCCGTCCGGGCAGGACGCGGGCCAGGACGGCGTCCACCACCACGTCGGCCGAGACCTCTGGACCGCCCGCCTGGTCGGTCGCCTGGGCGCCCAGGCCGAGCACGTCGGCAGGGGCCTCCACCGTGGCGGTGCAGACCACGGTGACGGCCACCCCGCGCGGCCGGAGCTCGAGATCGGCCGCCAGCGCCACCGAGCGGGCGGCGGCCGCCGCCGCGCCGTGCAGCCCGAGCCCGGGCCGCGGCGCGAACGCGTCCAGCGACGAGAACACGACCACGTGGCCCTGGCGGCGGGGGACCATGTGCACGGCCGCGGCCTGGAGCGCGAAGGCGGTGCCCTTCGCGTTCACGTCCAGGTGGCGGTGCACGTCCTCGGCGGCGGCGGCGTGGGCCTCGCCCGCCTTGAGGTGCGAGGCGGCGTGGAGCAGGACGTCGACGCCGCCGAACGCGCGCGCAGCCACCGCGAACGCGGCGGCCCATTGCGCCGGCTCGCGCACGTCGAGCGGGACCAGCCGCACCGTGTTCATGGGCCAGGCGGCGAGCCGGGCGGCCTCCTCCAGCCGGTGGTTGTCGACGTCGGTTGCGACCACCTGATGCCCCAGACCTGCCAGCCGGTTCACCAGGCTCTGCCCCAGGCCGCAAGCTGCACCGCTCACCAGGAAGACGGGATCGTTCACGAGGAGCCTCTACTCTGACCGGTGATCGAGATCGGGCGCGGAGGCGAGGACGACCCGGGACCGCGTGCCCTCGGATGGTGAGCACCTTTCGCGGCCGGTGTCGACGCCACCTGTCGCCACAGGGACGCGCACGACCCGGGGGAGCGTTCCCGGCCAGGCGCGGCAGGAGGTCGCGCCGCACAAGGGGCCGACGCTCCCCGCAGCGAAACGAAGGACCGGCGCGCGGCCCACGTCACGGCGAAGCGACCGGGGTGCGGCCCAGGACCTCGTCGGGCAGGATCCCGTGCGGGCGGACGACCAGCATGAGGATCGTGACCACCGCCGATACCGCGGCCGTGCCGGCCAGCGCGTGCGCGAGCGGCATGTGCCCCGGCCGGCCCAGGTAGGCCACCAGCCACGGCACCGGCGCCGCCAGCAGCGCGCCCACGTGATAGACGATCCCGAAGCTGCGGGCCCGCACCTCGGCGGGGAAGAGAGCCGCGAAGAGGTAGGGCGTCACCCCGGAGATGCCCGGGCCCAGCACCCCGGCCAGGAAGGCGCCGGCCCACAGGTAGCCCGGCGCCGCGCCCACGAAGAGCGGCAGCACCGGCAGGAGCAGCGCCAGGGGCAACACCTGCGCCCGGACCACCCCGAAGCGGCTCGCGGCCGCGCCCACGGCGATGGCGCCGCCCAGCATTCCCAGGTTGAAGAGCAGCGCGGGAATCCGCAGCGCGGCCGGGGTCAGCCCGACCTCGGTCATGAGCAGCGTGGCCCACATCCCGGTGAGGGCGTTGTAGATGGCGAAGCTCGCACCGTAGAGGATGCAGGCCCAGACGATGCGGGCCGCCAGCCCCCGCCCCGGCGCGGCGCCGCGGGCGGGCGCAACCGGCGCCGGGCGCGCCCGCGCCGGAAGGCGTTCCTCTTTCACCAATAGGCGAATGGGCACGACCAGCAGCGCCGGGATGGCGGCCAGGAGGAAGAGCGTTCGCCAGTGGGCGGGCCCGACGGCGGCGTAGGCGAAGGCGGCCATCGCGTACCCGAGCCCCCAGCTCCCCTGCAGCACGCCCGAGGCCAGGCCGCGCGTCCGCTCCGGCCAGCTCTCCATCGCCAGCGCCGCGCCGCTGGTCCACTCCGCGCCCATGCCGAACCCGAACAGGGTTCGCAGGACCACCACCGCGGTGAAGGTCGGCGCGAAGGCCACCGCGCCGTCGCAGGCCGCGAACCAGAGGATGGAGATCATGAGCGGCAGCCGCCGCCCGGCGCGGTCGGCGAGCCAGCCGCCCGCGAGCCCGCCCGCCAGCCGCACCACCAGGGTGAGCGTGATGATCGAGGCGGTGGCCGGGATCGACTCGTGGAACTCGGCCGCGATGTCCTTCATCGCGAAGAGGAAGATGCAGAAGTCGAAGCCGTCGAGGACCCAGCCCGCCCAGGCGGCGAGATAGTTGATCCACTGGGCGCGGCTGGGCTCGCGCCACCAGGGGACGGCGGGGCTGCCGGCGAGCGCTGGGGCGAGATGGGACATGGGGCCGGTGGGAGTAGCGCGGCCCAGGCCGGGTGTAAAGCCGCAGCCGACCCCCGCCTCCACGCGGGGCTGGTGAGGGGGCGCCGCTGCGCTGGCGTGGCCCGGCGCCGCTCACCCGGCCAGGTGGACCCAGCTCGCCACCGAGGGCACGCCGTTCTGAGAGACCACGAAGAGCATGTACCAGCCGGGCGGGACGATGTTCCGGTTGGCCGGGACCGTGGCCTTGACCACCCCGGCCGCCTGCGAGGCGATGGGGAGATCGACCAGCCGCTGGCTGCCGTCGAAGGAGTGGGTGGTCACGCAGGGGCGCATGAGGTGCGCCCAGCGCAGGCTGCCGGCCTCGGGGGAGGGGATGGCGATGGTCTGGCCGTAGGTCCACTCGGTGGCGACCGCGCCGATGGTGGGCCGGGGGCCGCGGAACAGGTAGGGAGGGCTGAACAGCTCGAGCCGCATCTCCTCCTCGGGGTCCTGGTCCCACTCGACGTGCGTGCCGCCCTCGGGGTTGCCGCCGGCCGCCACCACGCGCCCGTCGGGCAGGAGCACCGCGGTCGAATGGTAGAGCCGCGGGACCTGCGATCTGGCCACCGGCGTCCAGGAGCCGGTCGCGGGATCGAGGATCTCGGCCTGGAGCCGCGCCAGCGGCTGGTCCTCCTGCTTGAGCGAGCCGCCGGTGACGAGCACGGTGCGGTCGGGGAGGAGCACGGCGTTGAGGTGCAGGCGCGGGAAGCAGAGCGGCTCGGCCGCCTCGAAGTGCGGCTCCGGGCCCCGCAGATCGACCACGTCGACGTCGTCGATGGCGTCGGTCTTGTTGGGCTTGCCGGCCGGGCCGCCGCCCATGACCATCACCCGCTGGTCCTGGGCCGGCGGCAGGATCACGCTGGCGGACTGGTTTCGCATGCCCCCGCCGGCGAGGCCGGGGACGGGCGTGGTGTGGAGCGGGTGCTCGTCGAGGTCGATGATGCAGGGGTCGACCGCCAGCTCGTCGTCCATGCGTCCGCCGTCGAAGAAGACGCGGCCGTCGGCCATGAGGAAGAGATGCGCGTAGAGGGGCAGCCCCGGGAAGTCGGGGAAGAACTCGTGCAGCTCCCAGTGGTTCGTGGCCGGCGAGTAGATCTCGATGGTCTCGTTGTGCGGCTCGTCGAAGTCCTCGGTCAGGCCGGTGGCGGCCAGCACCCGCCCGTCCCCCAGGGTGACCAGCGTCGGATACCAGCGCCCGTGCTGCATGTGCTGCACGAACGACCACTGCTGCGTGACCGGGTCGAAGACGCAGGCGTCGTTGCGGCCGCGGAAGGGGTTGTAGCCGATGGTTCCGCCGGCGGAGAGGAGCCGGCCGTCGGCGCAGGTGGGAGTCGCCGCCGCAGAAGAAGTCGAAGGGGCGGTGGTCGGCGGCGAAGAGGATGGTGGGGTGGAAGAAGTTGCCCGGGCCGGCCACGGTCGGGTCCCAGACCACGCTGGTCCAGATCTTCCTGGCCGGGTTCGAGAAGTCGGGGCTGGCGAAGCGCGCCGCGCTCGACCCGGAGCCGGCGAAGAAGAGCACCTTGCCCCTGGGAAGCAGGGCGGCGTGCACCGCCAGCACGCCGGAGTGGAAGGGGAGGAGCTCCCAGCGCCCGTCGCGGGCGGGGACCTCGTCGAGCGGCAGCATGCGCGTGAGCCCGGCGTTCTGGCCGGGCGGGGCGTCGACCATGAGCAGGTACAGCTCCGGCCGGCCGTTGCGTCGCGTGGCGGCGATCCCGCCGCCCTGGTTCTCCCAGCTGAACCAGTGCGGCAGGCCCTGCCACAGGCTCCAGCCGCCGGCGGCAGCGCCCTCGCGGTCCAGGCCGGTGCCGATCTTGTAGAAGGCCTGGTTCTGCTCGGCGGCGTTGTCGATCATGAACACCAGCAGGTCCTTCCTGCCGGTGCCGGCGAGATCGGCCACCGCGATGCCGGCCCCCTGGTTCTCCCAGCTGAACCAGTCGGGCACGTCGATCCAGGGCGTCCAGCCGCCGGTCACGTTCCCGTCGGCGTCGAGCGATCGGCCGATCCGGTACAGGCCGCGGTTCTGCTGCCCCGGGTTGTCGACCATGAGGACGACGAGCTCCTGCCGTCCGTCGCCGTCCAGGTCGGCCAGCGCCACCGCGCCGTGCTGGTTCTCCCAGGAGAACCAGTCCGGCACCGGGACCCACGGTCCCCAGCCCTGGGTCACGTTGCCGTCGTCGTCCAGCCCCTTGCCGACACGGGTGTATCCCTGATTCTGGCCGTCGGGGGCGTCGATCATGAAGACCATCAGGTCGAGCCGCCCGGTCCCGGAGAGATCGGCCACCGCGAGGCCGGCCCCCTGGTTCTCCCAGCTGAACCAGTCCGGCACGTCGATCCAGGGGGTCCAGCTGGTCGGCTTCCCGGCCGCGTCGAGCCGCTTGCCCACCCGGTACAGGCCGCGGTTCTGGCCGCCGGGATCGTCCACCATGACGGCCAGCAGATCGCGGCCGCCGTCGCCGACCAGATCCGCCACCGCCACGTTGCCACCCGCGTTCTGGAACGAGAACCAGTCGGGAATGGGATCGTAGCCGAGGGGCATGGGTCCTCCTTGTGGGCGAGGGGAACAGGCACGCTGTGCGCGTGGAACAGGGGCGGATCAAGCCGGTCTCCGTGTCCGGTTGGGCTCGGTAGCCCGGGGCGCCCGATCCGGGGTCCTGCAAGTGTTCACTTGCGGTGCGGCAGGTACGCACAGCCAAGCGGCGCTTGCGACCCACCATGGCCGCGCGGCCGACCCGGCCGTGCACGTCACGGTGAGTAGACTGCATGGCTCTCAGCTTCGCGAGCGCAACCGGCCAACGTGCGGGGGGCCCGACCGGCGAGGGTCGCCGTCCGTCCTCTCGCCTTCCGCGACCAGGAGTCGATCCATGCAGCCATCCCACCTCGCGCCCCGCTCCCACTCAGCAGAAAGGACCGCGCCATGACGGGCCCAGGACCTCGGCTCGGCGGCAAGCCGCACGGCTCGTCCTCGCACGGCGGCGGGGTGCGCGGGGAAGGCGGGCCCGTCCGCTCGTCCATGTTCGAGGGCCGGTTCGGGCGCATCTTCCGCACGCTCCCGCCGGCGGAGTTCGACCCGGCCGCGCTCCAGGCCCTGGCGGCGCAGGGCAACATGTCGTCGCAGCCCGAGGCGCAGGACGGAAAGCCCGCCGCCGCGGCGGAGGATCCCCGCACCCGGTTCCACGACGCCGAGGAGAACGCCGGCATCGACGCCGGCTACACCTACCTGGGCCAGTTCATCGATCACGACATCACCTTCGACCCGGCCAGCAGCCTCGATCGCCAGAACGACCCCGATGCCCTGGTCGACTTCCGCACGCCCAGGCTGGATCTCGATTCCCTCTACGGGCGCGGCCCCGACGACCAGCCCTACCTCTACACCTCCGACGGTCGCCGCTTCCTCCTGGGCCGCGAGCTGCTCGAGGGCACCGCCGTCCGGACCCGGGACCTGCCCCGCTTCGAGTGGAGCGAGGACGCCGAGGGGCGCCAATCGGCCACCGGCGCGACAGACTTCCAGCGGGCGCTCATCGGCGACAAGCGGAACGACGAGAACGTCATCGTCTCGCAGCTGCACGGCGCCATGCTGCAGTTCCACAACCGGCTGGCCGACGACCACCCGGAGTGGAGCTTCGCCCAGGTGCAGCGGCAGGTCCGCTGGCACTACCAGTACGTGGTGCTGCACGACTTCCTGGGCCGCATCGCCGGGCGCCCCATGGTGGAATCGGTCCTTCCCCACCTGGCCCACGGCGGGGGATACCGCATCGTCGACCATCCGCCTCGCTTCCGGGCCTACCACCCGCGCCGCGACTCGTTCATCCCCATCGAGTTCACCGGGGCCGCCTACCGCTTCGGCCACTCCATGGTCCGCCCCATCTACCGGCTCAGCCAGACGCTGGAGGTGCTCGACGAGGATCCGAGGATCCGCGCCGACGAGGAGAAACGCGGACTCTCCGGGCGGCTCTTCGTCTTCGCCGGCGTCCGCAACCGCGGCCTGAACGGCTTCGGCGCCTTCCCGCGGGACTGGGCCATCGACTGGAGCCTGTTCTTCGACATCGGGGGCTCGGGCGCCCGCGTGGGCAAGGCCCGGGTGCAGCCCGCGTACAAGATCGACACCTCGCTGGTGAACCCGCTCGCCTTCCTGCCCGAGTTCTCGGTGGTCAACGGGGAGCCGCCCCTCACCCTCAAGAACCTGCAGGCCGCGCCCAGGACTCCGCCCGAGATCGCCAACCTGGCCGAGCGGAACCTGCGGCGCGGGGTGGCCCTGGGCCTCCCCTCGGGACAGGACGTGGCCCGGTCGCTGGGCGAGGAACCGCTGCCCGACTCCGAGATCCTCGTCGGCCAAGGCCACCTGCGAGGACGCGTTCCAGAACAAGGCCAACCGCACGCTGGCCTCCATCGCCCCGGGTTTCGCCGGGAAGGCGCCGCTCTGGTGCTACGTGCTGGCCGAGGCGGAGGCGGTCTGGATGCGGCAGGTGCGCGAGTCGGGGAAGAAGGAGGACCAGGCCGACCAGATCCCCATCCGGCTCGGGCCGGTGGGGGGCCGCATCGTGGCCGAGACGCTCATCGGGCTCCTGCTGGGGAGATCCCAGCTCGTTCCTGCGCCAGGATCCTTCCTGGACGCCGTCCGTGCCGGCGGCGGGGGCGGTGTTCACGATCGGTGACCTGATCCGGTACGCGCTGAAGCTCTGAGGAGGCGGGACCCTCGGGACCGCGCCCGGCCTTCTCCCCCGGAGCCGGGCGCGGACCCGGGGTGTTTCTCGCCCGGTTCGAGCCGCCGGGCGCGTTCAGGGGGCGGCGGAGGCCGCCGCCTGCGCCCGGGGCGGCTGGCGCAGAATCCGCGCCAGCTCCGCGGCCGCCGGCGCGTCCCGGCTCGAGCAGAACCGGATGGTAGCTGCTGCGCGCCAGGACCAGCGTCCTCACCTCGCCGCCCGTCGCCCGCACGTGGGCGATCAGGCCGCACGGCAGCTCCGGGACGTCGCCGGGGTGGAACTCGAGCTCGACCCACACCGCCTGGCCGACCGGATGGGTGGCCAGCCAGTCGTTCATCCCGCCGGTGTACTCGGCGCGCTCGTCGGGTAGAGATAGTCGCGCACCACCGTCTGGTACGCGATCACGAGCGCGCCCGTCTCGGCGCCGGAGAGGATGCCGAGGCGGGCCGGGACGTTGCCGGCGGCGATGGGCAGGAGCACCGGCGCGTCGGGCCGCGTGCGCGCGGCCGCGAAGGCCGCCAGGGCCGCCTCCAGCCGCTCCTCCCGCTGCACCTCGCCCGGCCAGATGCAGGCCCGCAGCCAGTCGGCGTCCTCGGCGCGGGTCGCGTCGAGCGGGCTGGCGTCGAGCCCGAGGCGGGCCACCGCCTGGATGGCGCGCGCCACCGGCACCGGGCTGCCGTCGCTGAACCGCCACGGCGAGGGGAGCGCGTCCGCGATCAGGTTCAGGCCGGCGCTGGCCCCGATGTCCGCCAGCGCCAGCGGCCGGCCGCCGTCGGAGGCGCCCGCCAGCGCCGCGGGCCAGAGCCAGGCAACGGCGCGCGAGGTCTCGTTGGTCTGGACGGTGCGACGGGCGAGGGCGTCGTAGAGGCGCTCCCGGGCCGGGTCGAGCGCCGACTCCAGGGCGGCCGGCGTGACCGCCGCCGCGTCGGGGGAGGGGCCGGTGAAGGCGGGGAAGAGGGGATGCCCGGCGCCCTCCGCCCGCGCATCCGCCCGGATGGCGTCCAGGAGGAGGAGCGGCCGGTCGTAGGGCGAGAAGAAGCGCCGGTGGGCCCAGGCGGCCTCCAGGTACCTGCCCGGCGGGCCCTCGAGCACGGCGGGGAGCAGCTCCAGCGCCCGCGCGTACGGCGGGCAGCGCCGTTCCAGGATCCTGCGCTGTTTTTCCAGGTCCTGGGCGAGCGCGGCGGTCCCGGTGCGTCCGTCGTTCATGGGCGACCTCTTCTCCACCCATGCTGCGGCGCACCCCGCGCTGCCGCCCGCACTTGGCGCCGCCCCCGTCGGGGAGAGGGACTAGGCCGCCGGCGCGGCGACCGCGGTCTTCCGGTGCTGGGCCACCCCGAGCTCGGCCAGGCGGCGGTGGCGCGCCGGCGCGGAGAGCAGGTGCCCGACCGCGACCGCGGCGGCCACCGCCAGGCACGACCACCACAGGACGGGCGCGCCCAGGAACTGCATGGTGTAGCCGCCGATGATGGGCGACAGGCCCATGCCCAGCCCCCACACCATCGAGAACGCGCCCGTGGTAGCGGCCGCGCATCTCGACCGGCGCCAGGTCCGAGACCAGCGCCGACGCGGCGGGGAAGCCCACCACCTCGCCCACCGTCCAGAAGGCGGCGCCCAGGAGGTAGAGCGGCAAGGTGGAGACCAGCGCGTTCAGCGCGTACCCCAGGCCGAAGAGCAGCACCGAAACGGCCAGCAGGCGCGAGGCGTCGACGCGCCGCAAGAGCGGCGTCAGCCACGGCTGCAGCAGCACCACCCCGATGCAGTTGAAGGCCATGAGGCGGGCGAAGCCCTGCGAGCCCACCCCGTGGTCGTCCATGTCGAGCGGCAGCGCCAGCTGGAACTGGGTGAAGATGAGGAGCGCCACCATGTGCAGGACCATGAGGCGCAGGTACACGCGATCGCGGAGCACGCGGGCGAGCCCGGTGAGCACCGGCTCGTGCGCCACCACCGCCGGCCGGGTCTCGGGCACCTTCCAGGCGATGAGCGCCGCGCACAGGAAGGTGGTCCCGGCGTCGGCCAGGAACAGCCAGAACATGTACCGGGACGGCACCAGCCCGGCCACGAAGAAGCCGAAGGCCAGCCCCAGGTTCACGGCCCAGTACACGTGGCCGTTGGCCCGCCGCCGGTCGGGCGGAGGCACCACGTCGGCCAGGGCCGCGTTGGAGGCGGGGAAGAAGAGCTGTCCGGTGGCCCCGCCCAGGAAGGCCAGCACCACCAGCAGGAGCGGGTTCGCGACCAGCGCGATGGCCACCACCGACAGGCCCCCCAGGACCAGCCCGAGGAGCATGGTGGTCCGGCGGCCGATGCGATCGGTGAGCGCTCCCCCGAGCGGCGCCGCCAGCGTCCCGCCGATCCCCCACAGCCCCACCACCCAGCCCGCCTCACCCTTGGTGAAGCCATGCTCCTGGCGCAGGTACAGCGCCAGGAAGACCCCCACGAAGCTGGCCATGCGATTGACGAGCACGCCCCACCAGATCACCCAGAAGACGGGTGACAGGCCGCCCACCACGGCGTGGAGCCTGGCCCTGAACGCGCGCAAGGGCTCGACGGATACCGCATGACGCGCCGCATCGCAATTCAGGCGGCGGGTTCCTCCGGCGCGCCCTCCTCGTACGCGGCTTCCTGCCGCGCCCGCTCCACCAGCCTGCGCCGACGGGGGCCGGCCGCCGCCAGGTGTCCGGCGGCGGCGAGGACGCCGGCGCCCAGGCAGGCGAACCAGACCGCGCGGGTCCCCGCCCGGGCGGCGAGCTCCCCCGAGAGCAGGGGCGAGAGGGCGAACGCGCTCGCGAACACCGTCGCGAACACTCCCTGGTAGCGGCCGCGGAGCTCGGGGGGCGCCAGGGCGGCCGGCACCGCCGAGGCGACCGGCAGGCACAGCACCTCGCCCGTGGTCCAGAGCACGACCCCCACCGCGTAGACCGGCAGCCCGGTCGCGAACGCATTCAGCCCGTATCCGATGCCGAAGAGGAGCGCCGAGGAGACCAGGCTCCAGGTCGGGTCGCGCCGGATGATCCAGCGGCCGAGCAGGGGCTGCAGGACGATCGCCCCGGCGCAGTTGAGCCACATGAGGAACGCATAGCCGGCCCGACCCACCCCATGCGCTGCCGTGTCCACGCCCAGCATGAGCACCCACTGGGTGAAGACCAGCAGCACCACCAGCTGCAGCCCGAGGAAGACCATGAAGGTGCCGTCGGTCACCACGCGCCGGAGCCCTCCCAGCACGGGATCGCGCCCGGCGCCGGCGGGCCGGGTCTCCGGCATGCGCCAGGCCACCAGCAGGAGGAAGGCGGTGGTGGTGGCCGCGTCCAGGACGAACAGCGCGGGGAGGCTCTTCGGGCCCACCGCCCCCGCCACCGCGAACCCCACCCCGTATCCGACGTTCGCCGCCCAGTAGACGAGGCCGAAGGCGCGGCGCCGATCCGGAAGCGGCACCACGTCGGCGACGGCGGCGTTGAGCGCGGGGGCGTAGGTCTGCCCGGCGAAGCCCGCCAGCAGGGTGAGCGCGGCGATGCCGAAGGTCCCGCGGGCCAGCGCCAGCGAGCCCACCGCGGCAGCGCTCAGCGCCAGGCTCGAGAGCATGGTGAAGCGGCGCCCGATCCGGTCGGCCACGGCCCCGCCCACCACCGCGCCCACGATGCCCCCGACCCCGTACAGCGCCACCACGCGCCCCGCGGCGGCCACGTCGAACCCGCGTTCCTGGACGAGAAACAGGGCCAGGAACGCGGCCACGAACGACGCCGCCCGGTTGACGAGCACGCCCCACCACAGCACCCAGAAGGCGGGCGGGAGGCTGGCCGCCAACGTTCGGAGTCGGGCCGGGAGGCGCAAGCGCGAGACTTATACCCGAACCCGGACCTGTGCCTGAACCCGTTAACCCGTGAACCGACGCCCGAGTCCCGCGTCCCCTGTTCCCTGGCCCGCGGTCCGACGATGGGCGGGCCAGGGGACTCGGGACTGGGGTGGCGGGGAGGGGCTACGGGTGCAGGTGCAGGTACGGGTGCGGGTGGAAAACGACGACGGCCGCCTCGGAAGGCGGCCGTCGCAGTCTGCAGAATCGAGGCTTCGACTAGATATCGAAATACAGCTGGAACTCGAGCGGCGACGGGCGCATCCGGACCGGGTTCACTTCCTTGTCGTACTTGTACTGGATCCAGGTCTCGATCACGTCCTCGGTGAAGACGTCGCCCTTGAGCAGGAACTTGTGATCGGCGCGGAGCGCCTCGAGCGCGCCGTCGAGCGAGCCAGGCATCTTGGGGATGTCCTTCAGCTCCTCCGGAGACATGCCGTAGATGTCCTTGTCGAGCGGCTGGCCGGGGTTGAGCTTGTTCTCGATGCCGTCCAGGCCGGCCATGAGCATGGCCGCGAAGGCCAGGTAGCCGTTGCAGGACGGATCCGGCGAGCGGAACTCGATGCGCTTCGCCTTGGGGCTGGGCGAGTACATGGGGATGCGGATCGAGGCCGAGCGGTTGCGGGCCGAGTAGGCCAGGTTGATGGGCGCCTCGAAGCCAGGCACCAGCCGCTTGTACGAGTTGGTGGTCGGGCAGCACAGGGCGGCCAGGGCCGGGCCGTGCTTGAGGATCCCGCCGATGTAGTACATGGCCAGGTCGGAGAGGCCCGCGTAGCCGTCGCCGGCGAAGAGCGGCTTGCCGGACTTCCAGATCGACTGGTGCACGTGCATGCCCGAGCCGTTGTCGCCGTAGAGCGGCTTCGGCATGAAGGTCACGGTCTTCCCGTGCCGGCGGGCGACGTTCTTGATGATGTACTTGAACCACTGGAGGCTGTCGCCCATCTTCACCAGGTTCTCGAACTTGATGTCGATCTCGGCCTGGCCGGCGGTGGCCACCTCGTGGTGCTGCCGCTCGACGTGCAGGCCGACGGCCTCCATCACGCGGCACATCTCGGTGCGGATGTCCTGCTGGCTGTCGGTCGGGGCGACCGGGAAGTAGCCTTCCTTGTAGCGCGGCTTGTAGCCCAGGTTGCCGCCGTCCTCCTCGCGGCCGGTGTTCCACTGGCCCTCGACCGAATCGACCTTGTAGAAGGCCTGGTTCACCCCGGCGTCGTAGCGGACCTCGTCGAAGATGAAGAACTCGGCCTCGGGACCGAAGAAGGCGGTGTCGCCGATCCCGGTGGACTTCAGATACTTCTCCGCCTTGATGGCGATGTTGCGCGGATCGCGGGAGTACGGCTCCTTCGTGATCGGGTCGGTGATGTTGCAGATGAGCGAGAGGGTGGGCTCCGCCATGAAGGGGTCGATGACGGCGGTGCTCGCGTCCGGCATGACCAGCATGTCGGAGGCGTGGATCGCCTGCCACCCGCGGATCGAGGAGCCGTCGAACCCGAGCCCGGCCTCGAAGACGTCCTCGGCGAGCTCGTAGATCGGGATCGAGAAGTGCTGCCAGATGCCGACGAAGTCCATGAACTTCAGGTCCACGTAGGTGGCCTTCCGCTCCTTGGCCATGTCGAGGACCTGCTTCGGGGTGAGATTCGCCATCGCGGTCGGGTCTCCGGAGGTTGCGGGTTAGCGGGCAGCCAGATAGCACGGTGCGTGCCACGAGTGTGGCCAAAGCGAATCCGGGGATGGGTGCGAAACGGCGGGGCTCGCCTGCCCGAGCGGCGGGCAGCTGCTGCCCGGGTTCCGGGCAGCAGGATGGGCGGGGCGGGAGCCGACCGGGGTGTCGACTCGACGGTCGGGGCGATCGGGCGCAGGCACCTGGGAGGGTCGGAAGGACGGCCGCACCGGCGCGAACGCCCGGTCATGGGGCGCCGGTTGCGCCGCTGCCCACGAATCGTGCAGCGAGTGCCGGGGCAATGGGCACACCCACCGGTCCGCAGGCGGGGCCGCAGCCCGAGGGCGGTCAGCGCGGCTTCATGCCCAGGACGCGCATGCGCTCCCGGAGCGTGTTCCGGTTCATGCCCAGGAGCTCCGCCGCGCGGAGCTGGTTCCCCTTGGTGCGCGCCAGGGCCGCCGCGATGAGCGGCGCCTCCACGGAGGCCAGCACCGCCTGGTAGCGGCCGCCGTCCGGCGCGGAGGCGTCGAGCATGGTCTCGACCAGGCCGGCGATCCCGCGCTCGGCCGCCGCGCCGGCGGGCAGGAGGCCGCTCAGGTCCTTGGCCGTCAGGCGCGGCCCGGCCAGCTTGAGCAGCGCGCGCTGCACCACGTTCTGCAGCTCGCGCACGTTGCCCGGCCAGCCGTGGGCAAGGAGCAGCGGCTCGGCGTCCTTGGCCAGCGACACCGGGCGGCCCCGGAGCTGCTCGCCGTACTTGGCCACGAAATGGCGAGCCAGGAGCACCACGTCGCCCTCGCGCTCGCGCAGCGGCGGCAAGCGAATGGGCACGACCGCCAGGCGGTAGTAGAGGTCGCGGCGGAAGCGGCCGTCCTCGACCGAGCGCTGCAGGTCCGCGTTGGTGGCGGCCACGATGCGCACGTCGACCGGCAGCGGGCGCGATCCGCCCACCCGATCGACCTCGCGCTCCTGCAGGACCCGGAGGAGCTTGGCCTGCAGCTCGATGGGCATCTCGCCGATCTCGTCCAGGAAGAGCGTGCCGCCGCTGGCCAGCTCGAACTTGCCGGGCCGCCGTTCCACCGCGCCCGTGAACGAGCCCTTCTCGTGGCCGTACAGCTCGCTCTCGATGAGGTCCTTGGGGATGGCGGCCATGTTCACGGTGATGAACGGGCCGCGGCTGCGGATCGAGTTGCCGTGGATGGCCCGCGCCACCAGCTCCTTGCCGGTGCCCGACTCGCCGGTGAGCAACACCGTCATCTCGGTGCGCGCCACCCGGCCGATCTCCTTGTAGACCTCCACCATGGCGGTGGACCGGCCGATGAGCGTGTCGAGGAGCGAGACCTCGCGCCGGCGCGCCTCCTCGCCGGCGCCGCCGCCGGCGAACCGCGGCGCGCTCTCGTGGTCCAGGGCCCCGTCCACCGGCTCGGTGGGCGCGGCCGCCAGGTCGCGGACGATCCGTTCCACGCGGTTCAGGTCGAAGGGCTTGCCCAGGTAGTCGGCGGCCCCGCGCTTCATGGCCTCGACCGCCGAGCGCATCGTGTCCTCGGCCGTCATGACCACGACGAAGGGCGAGTCGGCGCGCCCACCGATCTCACCGAGGAGCTTGAAGCCGTCGTCGCCGGGGAGCCGGATGTCGAGCAGCACGAGCCCGATCCCGTTCCGGCCGGCGCCCTGGCCGCGCAGCTTGTCCCGGGCCTCCTCGGCGGATCCGGCCTCGTCGAAGGGCACGCCCGCGCGCTCGCAGGTGCGCGCGAGCACGAAGCGGACCGAGGGTTCGTCGTCGACGATGAGGACCTTGCGCAACGCGCGCCTCCCGATGGGGTTCCTGCCCGGTTCTTAAGCAAGTACTCTGCCAGGTCGCCGCGACCATGCGCAGCCCGTGAGAATGCGGGGCCCCTGCAGGGGGCTGCGAACGTGAGCGCCGTCCGGCCCCGATCTTCCTGCCGGAGCCGGGGCTCGTTCACCGCCGTCAGGCGACGTCGAGCGGCAGGTAGAGCGAGGCCTCGGCGCCTCCCCCGTTCCTGTTCCTGACCTCCATGCGCCCGCCGTGCGCCTCCACGATCCGCCGGGAGATGGCCAGCCCCAGGCCGGTGCCGTGGGGCTTCGATGTGGCGAAGGGCGTGAAGAGCCGGTTGAGCATGGCGTCGGGGACGCCGATCCCATTGTCCAGGACCGCGATGCGCGCCAGCGGCCGCGTGCGCCCGCCGGCCGAGCGCAGCCGGAGCGCCGCCACGCCGGTCTCGAGCTGGATGCCCGGGTTCTCCACCTCGGCCACCGCCTCGACCGCGTTGCGCACCAGGTTCAGCACCACCTGCGTGAGCTTCTCCTCGTCGCCCTGGACCGACGGCAGCGAGGGGTCGTAGCGCTCCAGGAACGAGATCCGCTCGGCCCCGGGCAGTCCCCGGGCCAGCACCAGCACGTCGCCGAGCACGTCGTGCACGTTGACCGCCGCGGTCTGGAGCGCGGCGGGGCGGGCCAGGTCGAGCAGCTCGCGGACCAGGCCGTCGACCCGCTTGGCCTCGCGGGCGATCACCTGCGCGTACTCGCGGGCCGCCCCCTCCGCCTCCCGCGCCAGGAGCTCGGCCGAGCCCTGCAGCCCGGCCAGCGGATTCTTGATCTCGTGCGCCAGGCCCGCCGCCAGCGCCTCGAAATCGAGCAGCTGCTCCGCCGGGCGGGGGCGGCGCAGCACCAGCACCGTCCCCACGCAGACCGCGCCGTCGAGGAGCACCGTCGCCTCGACCGCCAGCTTCCCGGAGTCGTTGGGGCCCTGGAGATCGACGGACTGGCTCTCCTGCGAGAGCTGGGCCCGCTCCGCCACCGCAGCCAGCGGCACGCCGCCGGGGAGCGCGCGAACGGGCAGGTCGACGGCCCGATCGCGGAGATCGCCCGAACAGCTCCTCGGCGGCCGGGTTCAGGTGGAGCACTCCGCCGTCGGCTCCCACCACCAGCACCGCGTCCGCGAGGCTGTCGACCGTCGCACGCGCGACCGCCGCCGAGAGCGGGACCGCCTTGCCGGTGCGGGACACGCGTCGATCCGAGGCCTACAGCGCCTCGTCCCCGCGCTCGCCCGTGCGGATGCGGATGACCTCCTCCACCGGGACCACGAAGATCTTGCCGTCGCCGATGCGGCCGGTCTTGGCCGCCCGCTCGATGACCTCCACCACCCGTCCGACCATGGCATCCGCCACCACGATCTCGACCTTCACCTTGGGGAGGAAGTCCACGACGTACTCGGCGCCGCGGTACAGCTCGGTGTGGCCCTTCTGCCGGCCGAAGCCCTTCACCTCGGTTGCGGTCAGGCCCGCGACGCCCACCTCGGTGAGGGCCTGCTTCACCTCGTCCAGCTTGAACGGCTTGATGATGGCCTCGACCTTCTTCACGGTGCACCCCTGCGATGGATAGGTGTTTTTCTCAAGCCTCTCGGGGTTCGAGAGGTCGGGCGCACGGCCCTGCGACCTTGGTGCCCGAATTCTGTGCTGTACCTGCCCAGGATTCAATCAGACCGCATGCCGTGTCCGCCTCCACCCCTGGCAAGCCCGGACACCTGGTCCGCTCGGTGGGGTCGGCCCCGGGGGCATGCGGCAGGAGCTGCAACGGCCGGGCCATGGTCGGCCCCCTGCCGCCAGGGCGCGCGTGGGCAGGCGCGCTAAGCTTCTGGCCCGGGATGGATCCGCACCTGGTGCCTGGCGCGATCGGCGCCCTGCTCGTCCTCTCGCTGCTCCACTACGCCTTCTGGAGCTGGAAGCTGCGGACGCGGGCGCACGAGGACCAGCTCCTCTTCACGCGCACGCGCGACTCCTGGCGGATCGCACTGGGGCGCTGCCGCCCCCGCGGCCGGGCCCGGCCGGTGCCGGTGCTGCTGGTGCACGGGATCGCCATGAACCGGCAGGCGTTCGAGTTCGGGCTGGCCCGCTACGCGCTGGCGGCGCATCTGGCCGCGGCCGGGTTCGACTGCTTCTCGCTGGATCTGCGCGGCCATGGTGCGTCGCGCCGCCGCGGGCCCACCTCGCCGCGGCGATGGAACCTGGACACCTACCTGGCGGAGGACATCCCGGCGGCGCTCGACGCCA
The DNA here is from genome assembly GCA_963736345.1 of uncultured Pseudomonadota bacterium. Taxonomy (GTDB): domain Bacteria; phylum Myxococcota; class Myxococcia; order Myxococcales; family Anaeromyxobacteraceae; genus Anaeromyxobacter. Next base: position 52,434 of record CAVTOU010000024.1, read on the forward strand.
TCCGGCGCGAGACGGGCGCGCCGCGGGTGCTGTACCTCGGCCACAGCCAGGGGGCCTTGCTGGGGCTTGCCGCCGCCGCCCTCTACCCGGAGCGGATCGCCGCGCTGGTCGCCCTGGCGGCCCCGGCGCACTTCGACGTGCAGGAGCGTCTCAAGAAGCTGGTGCGCTGGCAGTACCCCCTGCGCGGCTCGCTCGCCAAGCCCATTGCCCGGATGATGGCCCCCTTCTCCGGCTACTGGCACCCGGTCCAGGCGGACCTGGCCCTGAACCTCCGCAACGTGGAGCCGCGGGTGTACCGCCGGCTCCTGGCCAACGCCGTCGAGAACCTGCCCAGGGGCGTGCTGGACCAGTTCGACACCTTCATCCGCGAGGACTCGTTCCGCTCCATGGACGGGAAGGTGGACTACCGCGCCGCCCTGGAGCGGTGCCGGCAGCCGGCGCTGTTCGTGGCCGCGGAGAAGGACGGCCTGGCGCCGCCGGCGGTGGTGCAGGCCGCCTACCGGCGCTGGGGAGGGCCCAAGCGCTACGTGGTGTTCGAGCGCGAGTACGGGCACACGGATCTGCTGCTCGGCCGGCACGCGCCGGAGGTGGTGTATCCGGTCGTGAGGGAGTTCCTGGAGGAGCAGGTGGCTCCCTTCCGTCGCACTCAGCCCGAACCCGCACCCGAACCTGAACCCGGCCTCTCGTCCCCGTGATCCGGGTCCCGAGGCCCGTGACCGTGCCCCGAGAACGGCCGGGGCACGGTCGACGGCCGACGGGCCACGGGACGCGGCTCACGGGCACGCACTCCGCGGGTTCAGGTTCGGGTTCGGGTTCGGAGTTTGCGCTAGCATGCTTGTCCCGTGCGCCTCCGCTTCGCCCTCGCCGCCGCGCTTCCGGCGCTGATCTCGCTGGCGGCCATGGCCTTCCTGGCCGATCGGCTCATCCGCCGGGCGCTCGAGGACGAGCTCGGGGCGCGGCTCATCGTCTCGGCGCAGGCCACGGCGGCCTCGCTGCCGGCGGAGCGGGTGGTGCACCTGTCGCGGGGCGACGAGACCACCCGCGCCTACGGCTACCTGCGGGGACGGCTCGAGGCCCTGGCCCACGCCACCGGGACCCGCATCTTCGTCATCCGCCCCGATCGCACCGCGCTGGCCGACTCCGCCGGGCGGAGCGTCATCGGCGAGCCGGTGCCCTCGCTGGAGCGGGACCGGCTCGAGATCGCCCACGCGGCCCAGGGGCAGCCGGTGGCCAGCCAGGTGCTGTTCGAGGGCTCGGACGGGCTGCTCTACAAGACCGGGTATGCGCCGCTCCGGGATCCGGCAGGCCGGGTGGTGGCGGTGGTGGGCGCGGACGGCACCGCCCCGTCGTTCGCGACCTACCTGCGGTTCCGGCGGCTGTTCGCCCTGTTCGCGATCTCCGGGGCGGTGCTGGGGGCGCTGGTGGCGGTGGCGGCCTCGCTCTCGGTCACCGGGCCGCTCAACCGGCTCACCGCGGCGGCGCGCCGGATCGGCCGCGGCGACCTCTCCACCCCGCTGCGCGAGCAGACGCGCGGCGACCAGATCGGAACGCTGCGCGACACGCTGGAGGAGATGCGCAAGGCCCTGCAGGCCCGGGACGAGGACCGGGAGATGCTGCTCGCCGGCATCGCCCACGAGGTCCGCAACCCGCTCGGCGCGCTGGACCTGTTCGCCGGGCTCCTGGCCGAGGAGCTGGCCGGTCGGCCCGAGGCGTCCCACGTGGCGCGCCTCCGCAGCGAGCTGGCGGCGCTGGAGAAGGTGGTGGGCGAGTTCCTGGACCTGGCGCGGGCGCGACCCCGCGTGCGCGAGGAGGTGGACCTGGCGGCCATCGCCGGAGAGGTGGCCGAGCTGTGCGCGCCGCTGGCCGCCCAGCGGACCGTGTCGATCACCACCGTCGGGAGCGGTTCGGTGCGGGCCGATCGCGAGCAGCTCCGGCGGGCGCTGGTGAACCTGACCCGCAATGCGGTCGAGGCCGCGCCCCCGGCCAGCGAGGTGATCCTCTCGACCCGCGCCGACGGGCGGGGGGCCTGGCTGGAGGTGCTGGATCGCGGCCCCGGCCTGCCGGCGGAGGCGCGCGGGAACCTCTTCCGACCCTTCTTCACCACCAAGGAGCGGGGGACGGGGCTGGGGCTGGCCCTGGCCAAGAAGGTGGCCGACGCCCACGGGGGCTCGCTCATCCTGCGCGACCGCGAGGGCGGCGGGACCGCCGCCCGGCTCGAGATCCCCGGCGCCGAGGCGGCGCTCTAGCGGCCGGCGGCCAGCTCCTCGAGGCTCGGGAACGGACGGGTGGGGATGGCCGCGGAGAGGTCCACCTTCCCGCCGCGCGTCGACTTCACCACCAGGTCCACCCCGGGACCGGACGTCGCCGGGGTCACGATGGTGGCCGCCAGGACGCCCTCCTTGACCAGCCGCTGCCCGCCGTCGGGGAGGCCGTCGCAGCCGATGGCCGGGATCTTCCCCCAGTCCGGGTGAACGGCGTGGATGGCCCCGAGGACGCCCACCGCCATCTCGTCGTTGAGCGAGACGATCAGATCGGGCTTCTGGGCCGACTTGCCCGCCAGCTTGAGCCAGGCCTCGGTGACTCTCCCGGCGCCGGCCGAGGTCCAGTCCGAGCCCAGGGTCTTCGCGATCTGGATGCTCGATCCGCGGATCCCGTCCTCCAGCCCGCGCCGCCGCTGCAGGGTCGCGGCGGTGGCGGTGGGGCCCTCCACGCACAGGACCTTGCCGCCGGTGGGCAGCAGCGTCAGCGCCATCGTCCCCAGGAGCCGCCCCGTCTCCTCGTTGTTGATGCAGGCGGAGGCCACCAGCCGGTCGGGGAACTCGCGGCGCAGGGAGTCCAGGTAGCGCGGGTTGTCGCTGATCAGCACCCATCCGATCCCCGCCTGGAGCACGGAGCGGGCCACGCGCTCGAACCCGACCGAGCCGGCGGTCTCGGCCACCACGGCGACCGGCCGGCTCCCCTCCGGCGCGCCGGCGGCCTCGGAGATCTGCTGGATCTGGCGAGTGGGATCGCTCTCGGAGAAGACCACGCGGCTGTCGAGGCCGCCTCGCGCCGCGGCGGCGCGCCCCTCGCTGGCCTGGAGGCGCTGGTACTCCTGGTGATCGCTGAGGAGCGAGACGAGAACCCAGGGCTTCATGGAACACCCTCGCGCGGAGAAGAACGTCGCTTCGCCTGGCAGCAAAGCACGATCCAGCACCTGGGACCAGTCGCGCGCCGGTGGTGACCGTGTGTGGCGAAGTGGTGTCCCGGGCGGGGCGAGGTGGCCGATGAGGATCGCTCGGGCTCGGGCTCGTTCACGGGGAGAGTCACTCGACCGCGGACACGTCGAGGCGGGTGGCGCCGGCGCGGCCGCGGTCGCCCACCGCACGGACGGCGAACCCACCCGCGCCACGATCGGCCGGACCGCGGGGCGTGCGGCGGCATTCCTTCGCGCGCATCGGCGCGCGGCCATCGCCTCCACCGTGGGTGTGATGGTGCTGGCCGCGGGTGCGGCGGTCGGGTACCGGATCCACCGCTCGGCGAGCCTCGGCCGGCTCGGCTGCGGCGCCGCCGGCACACCCCTTCCCGCTGGTTCCATCCTTCCCTCCCCGCAGGGGTTCCCAGCCCCCGGCCCCCGAAACGGGTGCCAACGTCCGACCGCGGCACCGCAAGAGCCGAGCCCGGGCTGGACGATGCGAATGTGATCGCAATCACGAACGGTTAGCGACGACGCTCGACGGCAGGCGAGCGGTGGTCCGGCGGGACGCGCGTCCGGGGTGCGAGCGTGGGCCGCGTGCTTCGGGGCAGCCGTGCCCTACCTTCCGCTGTCGGGTTCGGGTCGCGAGCTCGGGGTTTCCACGGCGACCGGGGAGCGAGCGATGAAGTACCTGGTGCTGGCCTACGGCCACGAACGAGACTGGAAGGCGCTCACCAAGCGCGAGCGGGACGAGCTCCTGTTGCAGGACGAGGTGCTCCGCGATCGCGGAGACCTGGTGGCGGCGCTGGCCGAGACGGCGACGACCGTCCGCGCATGGGAGGGCCCACCGCTCGCCTGCGCGGGCCCGTTCAGCGTCTCGCTGCTGCCGCTGGCCGGCTTCGGCATCATCGAGGCCGCCGATCTGGACGAGGCCATCCGCCTCGTGGCCAAGACGCCCTGCGCGCGAGCCCGGGGTGCGGTCGAGCTCCGGCCCATCGCCGTCATGAACCTGCCCGACTGGAGCGTGAGCGGCTCGGGCGAGCGGCCGTCGACGCCGAGCACGCCCTAGACGGCAGGTCGCGACTCGCGATCACCTGACGGCGTCGCTCATCGCGACAGCCGTTTGGGAGATCTCACGGGGCGTGCCGCCCCGCCCCGCCGACAAAGCCGTTCGGAGCCCCACCCCTGCTGCGCGGGGCCCGGCGCCGTGCTCGCCGCTTCGCGGCTCCGCGCGGCTGCCCCGCGGCGGAGGGGTTGCGCCCCTCCCCCCAGCTTCGCTGGGTCCCCCCTCCCCCCCCGCTCTTCGCGAATCATGATCCTCCGTTTAGCGTATCCTCGGGCGATGCAACCCTGGGTGAAGGGGGTTGGCATCGCCGCGCTGGTGTTCCTGCTCTCGGCCGCCACCTGCGCGCACGAGCAAGCGCCATCCGGCCCGGCCGCGGTCGCCCGGAGCGCCGAGGTCTTCGACCGCTACACGCCGCTCTCGAGCGCCGCCGAGATCGCGCGCCGCACCCTGACACCGCTCACGGTCGCCCATGCGCAGAGGGCCGTCGAGGCGCGAGGCCAGGCGCTGGTCGATCAGCAGATCGATCTCGCCCGGGAGCGCTTCAGCCTGTACGTCCCGGCCGGCGCGCTGCCCGCGCGCGGCTACGGGCTCCTGGTGTTCGTGGCGCCCTGGGACGAAGCCACCGAGCCCAGGCGCTGGCGGCCTCCGCTCGACCGCCACGGCCTCATCTTCGTCGCGGCCACCCACTCCGGTAACGAGAGCAGCATCCTGGAGCGGCGCCTGCCCCTGGCGCTGCTCGCCTACGAGAACGTCCGCGCCCGGTACCCGCTCGATCCGGAACGGATCTACGTGGGCGGGCTCTCGGGTGGATCGCGCGTGGCGGAGGCCGCTGCCCTCGCCTACCCGGACGTGTTCCGGGGGGCCCTGCTGAACGCCGGCAGCGATCCCATCGGCGGCGAAGGCTGGCGCGTCCTGCCCCCGGCGGATCTCTTCCATCGCTTCCAGGAGTCGAGGATCGTCTACGTGACCGGCGACGAGGACGAGGTGAACCTCGCCGACGATCGCATCAGCCAGGCCTCGATGCGCGAGTGGTGCGTCCTCGACGTCGCCATCCAGCACCCGCGCCACAGGGGGCACCAGGCCCTCGATGCGCCCTCGCTGGACCGCGCGCTCGAAGCGCTCGACCAGCGGAAGCCCGACCCGGAGGGGCGAGCGCGGTGCAACGCCCGGATCGAGCGCGAGCTGGCGGCGAAGCTGGCCGAGGTCGAGGCCGCGCTCTCCCGCGGGGACCGCCAGGCCGCGCGCGCGAAGCTCAGGGCCGTTGACCAGCGCTACTCGGGCCTGGCAGCGCCGGCCAGCCTGGAGCTGGACGCGAGGACGGGGGGGCTTGCCAACTGAGCTGCAGCGCGGGGTGACGGTCACCCGGTCCGATGCGAATCACCTGAAGGGCCCGGGACGATGAAGCCCCATCCACCCCGGCTCACCTTCCGCGAAGGCCGGCTCCGGGCCATGTCCCACAGCCGTGTACGAGTGCCGCCGGCATGTGCGCACGGCCGTTCGTTCGGCCTCCTCGGCTGGAAGGCGTATCCTGGGGACGTCACGCCCGCGATCGATCCGATCCGGCCGCCACCTTCACCGATAGGGGATCACGATGCGCGTCGCGCTTCGGATGCTCGTCCTCGGGTCACTGCTGGCATCGCAAGCCTGCAACGGAAGCAGCGGTTCGAGCTCGCCCCTGTGCGACCTCGAATCGAACTGCCTCATCGACGGTGCCTGCGTGTCCGCCGGGACGCCAGAGCCGGGGATCGCGTGCCGCGCGTGCATCCCGGCGGCGAGCACCGGCGCCTGGTCGGACGACGACGGCAAGGTCTGCGACGACGACCTCTACTGCACGACGGGCGACGCCTGCCACGCGGGCGCCTGCACGGGGGTGTCGAGGGATTGCGTGGACGGCCTGACGTGCACCACGGACGCCTGCGACGAGGCGGCGAAGACGTGCACGCACGCCGTCGCGGCAGGCAGCTGTGCCATCGACGGCGCATGCGTGTCCGCCGGCGCTCGAGACCCAGCCAACACCTGCCGCGCATGCATCCCGGCGGCGAGCACCGTCGCCTGGTCCGACGACGACGGCGCGACCTGCGACGACGGCCTCTACTGCACGACGGCCGACGCTTGCGCGGCCGGCGCCTGCACCGGGGTTGCCAGGTCGTGCACGGACGGCCTCGCGTGCACCGCAGACGCCTGCGACGAGGCGGCGAGGGAATGCACGCACCCCCTCGCAGCGGGTAGCTGCTTCATCGATGGGGCCTGCGTCGCGGAAAGTCAGCCGAACCCGGCTGCCCGCTGCGAGGCCTGCGTCCCCTCCGTGAGCGCTGTTGCCTACTCGCCCGTCGTGCCGGTCCTCACCGTTGCGGCGGGGGACACGCTCGCGTGCACGGACCAGACCCTCGGCGGGGCGGGCTGCCTGGTGATCGCGGGGACGGTGCAGGTGATCGGCAGCTGCAGGCTCGAGGCGACCCTGGCCGAGATCACCGGCAGCGTCATCGCCGACGGCACCGGTTACGCGGGCGGGACCGGCCCCGGGGTGGGGAACCGTGGTGGGGGTGGATCGCACGGTGGCATCGGAGGGGCGACGTTCCTGTTGGCGTCAGGCGGGGGACCGATGCAGGATCGCTCGGCCACGCTCACGCTCGAGAGAGGGTCGGGTGGAAGCCAGTACGGCACGGACGCGGGTGCAGGGGGTGGGAAGATCGAGATCGTGGCCGGTGCCGCCCGCATCGAGGGCACGCTGAGCGCTGATGGTCATGCGGCCTCTTCAGGGGGATCCTATGCGGCTGGAGGCGGGGCAGGAGGTGGGATCAGCGTCGACGCGAGCGGTTTCCTGTGGCTCGGCAGCTCCGCGGTGGTGAGCGCGAGGGGAGGCAGCGGCGGGACCGCCGATCTCGGCGGCGGTGGCGGTGGCGGCGGGAGGATCAAGCTGCGATATCCGTCGGGGGTCGTCGAGGACACGGCACTCCTCAGCGTGGCAGGGGGGGCCGGCGGGGGCGGCTACCAGGGTGGTGTGGCGGGAGCACCCGGCACGATCTTCGACTCGCGCAGGTCGCCCGTGCTGGGGTCGGCCCCCGACCAGCTCTTCTACGGGGACGTCGCCCAGCTCGACGGAAGCGGCCTGGGCGCTTCGCCGGGAGAGGTGCGGTTCAACGGGACCGACGCTGCGGTCTCGGCGTGGACCGACACGCAGGCGATCGTCATCGTCCCCGCCGGCGTGGACGGCGGGCACTTGCTCGCCGTCAGGGACGGGCTCGCGAGCAACGACCTCCCCTACTCCGTCCTGAACCCATTCATCGACTCGCTCACCAAGCCCCCCGGCTCCGCCTGCTATTCGGGCGTGCTCTGCCTCGGCGATACCTTCACCCTCACCGGAAGGCAGTTCGGCGCCGACGCTGGGTCGGTCGTCGTCACGTCGCCGAACTCGCCGGAGGTCGCTGTGGACACCATCCTGAGCTGGTCGGATACGTCGGTCGAGGCCAGGGTCCCATGCATCTCCGCGGCGATGATGAACGGTGTCGCCGTGGTCGCGGAAGGCCATGAGAGCCGTTCCTACACCATCACCGTCGTGCCCCCGCGCACAGTCAGCCTGTGGCCACCTGCGGGCCCCGGCCTGACGGTGATCAAGGTCAACCTCGACGGTATGGCCAACCCGGACGGCATCTCCAGCCTCGTCGCCACGGTGGACGGCGTTCCCGTCCCGGCGACGGTGGACTGGAGCCGGTTCCAGGTCTCGCTGACGATCCCGGAGGGCGCGACCGGGGCGCTCGCGGTCGAGGTGCTCCTGGACGGTTGCAGGACGTGCCAACAACAACCCTCGGCTTGCACGTTCTGGCGACAGTGAAATGGACTGAAGCGCCTGGGCTGTCGCCGCGCAGGGTGGCTCGACGGAAGCGCCAGCGCCTGGCCCAGGTCCGCCCAGCGCGGGGCGGATCGCCGCCAGGCGACGCGCTACCCCTGCGCCTTCCGGTGATCGACCACCCGCTTGGCCTTCCCGGCCGAGCGCTCGAGCGTGTTCGGCGCCACCAGCTCCACCGTCATGCGGATGCCGGTGACGGCGTGGATCTCCCGGTCGATCCGATCCTTCAGGTCGACCATCTGGCGCATCTCGTCGCGGAAGTCGCCCGGGCGGACCTCGACCTTGACCACCACCTCGTCGAGCGCGCCGGGGCGCGAGATCTCGATCAGGTAGTGCGGGGCCGTCCCCTCGACCCGGAGCAGCGCCTCCTCCACCTGCGACGGGAACACGTTCACGCCGCGGATGATGAGCATGTCGTCCGAGCGGCCCTTGACCCGGCTCATGCGCGTCCCGGTGCGGCCGCAGGGGCAGGGGCCCCGGTCCAGCGAGGCCAGGTCCCGGGTCCGGTAGCGGAGCACCGGCATGGCCTCCTTGGTGAGCGAGGTGAAGACCAGCTCGCCCACCTCGCCGTCCGGCACGGGCTCGAGCGTCTCCGGGTCGATGCACTCGACCAGGAAGTGGTCCTCGGAGACGTGCATGCCCCGGCGCAGGTGGCAGTCGCCGGAGACGCCCGGGCCGATCACCTCGGAGAGGCCGTAGTTGTTGAAGGCGGTGATCCCCAGGGTGCGCTCGATCTCGACGCGCATCTCCTCGGTCCAGGGCTCGCCGCCGAAGTGGCCGAAGCGGAGCGAGATCTGGTCCGGGGTGAGCCCCTGCGAGAGGGCCACCTCGGCGATGTGGAGCGCGTAGGAGGGCGTGCAGACCAGCACGTCCGCCCCCAGGTCCTGGATGAGCATGATCTGCCGCGGGGTGTTCCCGCCCGCGGCCGGGACCACCGCCGCGCCCACCTTCTCGACCCCGTAGTGCAGGCCGAATCCGCCGGTGAAGAGGCCGTAGCCGAAGGCGATGTGGACGGTGTGCTCGGGACGCAGCCCGCCGGCGATCAGGAAGCGGGCGCACAGGCCGGCCCAGGTCTCGAGGTCGCGCCGGGTGTAGGCCACGAAGGTGGGCTTGCCGGTGGTGCCGGACGACCCGTGGATGCGGGCCACCTCGGCGCGCGGCACGGCCAGGAGGCCCAGCGGGTAGTGGTGGCGCAGGTCGTCCTTGATCGTGAAGGGCAGCCGGCGCACGTCGTCCGGCGAGCGGATCGAGTCGGGGGTGATCCCGGCCCTGGCCAGCGCCTCGCGATAGAGCGGGACCTTCGAGACCCGCGCCACGGTCTCGGCCAGCCGGCGGGTCTGGAGCGAGCGGAGGGCGTCGCCGGGGAGCGTCTCGGCCGGATCGAAGAGTCGGTTCTCGAGGGGAGCTTTCACGGGCGCGCTCAGCGGGCGGTGCGGGCCAGCAGCTCGGAGGCCGGGACGAGCTTCACGCCGCTCTCGGACAGGACCTTCTCGGCGCGATCCGGATCCTCGACGCGGAAGAGCAGGGTGGCCTGGGGGCCGCGCGCGAACGCGTACATGTACTCGACGCTGAGCCCCGCCTTCTCGAAGCCCTCCAGCACGTCGGCCAGCCCGCCGGGCCGGTCCGGGACGTCCACCGCCAGGACCTCGGTGACGTTCACCACCACGCCCTGGGCCTCGAGCACCTTCCGGGCCTTCTCGCAGTCCTTCACGATCAGGCGCAGGATGCCGAACTGCTGCGTGTCGGCCAGCGACATGGTGAGGATGTCGATGCCGGCGTCCCCCAGGATCCTGCAAGGGATGCGGAGCTGGCCGGGCCGGTTCTCCAGGAAGAGCGACAGTTGGCGAATCTTCATGGGCGACCTCGCGAGACTGGTTGTCCGCTTCCGGCTTCTCCCACGGCCACTCTAGACCTTCCGCTGGTCCTGCACGCGCTTGGCCTTGCCCTCGCTGCGGGCCATGGTGCGCGGCTCGACCAGCGTCACCTTCACCCGGATGCCGAGCACGTGCTCGATGGAGCGACCCAGCTTCTCCTGGAGCGTCTCCAGGCCGCCGGATCTCGTCCGAGAAGACCTCGGGCGTGACCTCCACCTGCACCTCCATCTCGTCCAGCCCCTTCTCGCGGGTGAGGACGATCTGGTAGTGCGGCAGCGTGCCCTCGACGGCCAGGAGCGCCGTCTCGACCTGCGACGGGAACACGTTGACGCCGCGGATGATGAACATGTCGTCGGTGCGGCGGCCGATGCGGCGGATGCGGCGCAGGGTCCGGCCGCAGGCGCAGGGCTCGGGATCGATGGCGGTGATGTCCCGGGTCCGGTAGCGGATCATGGGCATGGCCTGCTTGGAGAGCGTGGTCAGGACCAGCTCGCCCTCGGTGCCGTCGGGCAGGACCTCGCCGGTCTCCGGGTCGATGATCTCCGGGTAGAAGTGGTCCTCGAAGATGTGCAGCCCGCGGCGGTGGATGCACTCGACGCCCACGCCCGGGCCGATGATCTCGGACAGGCCGTAGATGTCGTAGGCCTTGATCCCGGTCTCGGACTGGATGTACTCCCGCATCGCCTCCGACCAGGGCTCGGCGCCGAACACGCCCACCCGGAGCTTGCCGAAGCCGATCCTGGCCTCCTTGGCCCGCTCGATGAGGTGGATGAAGTAGGACGGCGTGCAGCAGATGGCGGTGACGCCGAAGTCGTCCATCACCATGAGCTGCCGCTCGGTGTTGCCGCCGGAGATGGGGATGACGGTGGCGCCCAGGGCCTCGGCGCCGTAGTGCGCGCCCAGACCGCCGGTGAACAGGCCGTAGCCGTAGGCGTTCTGGATGATGTCGCCCCGGTGAGATGCCGCAGGCGGCGAAGGAGCGGACCATGACGCTCGACCAGACCTGCACGTCCTCCTCGGTGTAGGCCACCACGATGGGCTTGCCGGTGGTGCCGGAGGTGGCGTGGAGGCGGACCACCTGGCTCATGGGCGTGGCGAACAGGCCGAACGGATAGGTGTCGCGCAGGTCGGTCTTCACCGTGAAGGGCAGGTGGGCCAGATCGGCGAGGCTGCGGATGGAGGCCGGGGTGAGGCGCCGCTCCTCCATGCGCTGCCGGAAGAGCGAGACCCGCTCGTAGGCCAGCCCCACCACCGAGAGGAGGCGGCCGAGCTGCAGCTGCTCCAGCTCGCGCCGGGGCAGGAAGTCCGGGGCGCTGGCCGGGTGGAATCCGCCGTCGGGATCGTTCCAGGAAGTCTTCACGGGAGCCTCCGGGTTGCGCGCTGGGCGGGGGGGATGGGGGTCTTTTGGCCGAGCCGGAAGGCCGCATCGTTCACGGCGTGGAGCCGCTCGGGGAGCGCCGCGCGGATGGCCGCCGTCCAGTGCTCCTCGGCGATGTCGAGCCGGGCCGAGAGCACGCCCAGCAGGGCCACGTTGAGGCTGCGCTTGTTGGCGAGCTGGTCGGGCGGGATGATCTCGGGCGGGATGAGGACGCCCTGCGGCGCGAGCAGCGGCGACGTGACCGCCACCTCGGAGGGCTCGAGCACCAGGAGGAAGTCGGCCTCGCCGGCCGGGATCATGGGGAGTGCACCACCTCGCCGAAGCGGACGTCGGAGGTGACCGACCCGCCCCGCTGGCTCATGCCGTGGATCTCGGCCTTCTTGACGTCGAGGCCGGCCCGGAAGGCGGCGTCGGCCAGGATGTCGGAGGCCTTGATGACGCCCTGCCCGCCCAGGCCGGCGACGATCACGTTCACGACCTTCTTGGGCGCCGCCATCACTCTGCCTCCGTCGCCGCGGGGCAGGCGTCGGCACGCTTTCCGGCCGCCGCCTTCTCGTACTTGCGGATGTCGGCGGCCGCCAGGATGCAGGGACGCCGCGAGACGATGACCGAGATCTCCGACCGCGAGAGCCGATCGACCAGCAGCTTCTCGAACGCGCTCGGGTCGGGCATGGGATCGACCACGTCCACGTTCTTCACCCCCAGCGCCCGGGCCAGCCCCTCGATCGACAGCTTGCCGGTGGGCTCGTGCCCCAGCGACCGGCCGGTGGCAGGGTGCTCCTGCTGCCCGGTCATGGCGGTGGTGCCGTTGTCGAGCACGATCAGCACGTGGCCGGTGGGGGGCGGGTTGTAGACCATCTCCACGAGCCCGCTCACCCCGGAGTGCACGAAGGTCGAGTCGCCGATGAGCGACACCACCCGCCTGGCATCCTTCTCGGGCAAGACGTGTCGCAGCCCCAGCCCGACGCCGATGGAGGCGCCCATGGCCACGCAGGTGTCCATGCCCTGGTACGGCGGCATGACGCCCAGCGTGTAGCAGCCGATGTCGCCGGCCACGATGCAGTCCAGCTTGCGGAGCGCGCCGTAGACCGGGTGATAGGGGCAGGCCTCGCACAGCGCCGGGGGCTTGCCGCGCGGCAGCTCCGGCTCGGGCGAGCGGTCCCGGGCCAGGATGCGCCGGACCCGATCGACGCTCAGCTCGCCGAAGCGGAAGGCCAGGTCCTTGGGCTCCATGGGGATCTCGGCCGCGCGCAGCGCCTCGGCCAGGTAGGGATCGCCCTCCTCGATCACCACGCAGCGCCTGACGCTCTTGGCGAAGGCGCGGATGCGCTCGATGGGCAGCGGGTGCAGGATCTTGAGCTCGAGGATGCTCGCCCCGGGCGCCGCCTCGCGGGCGTGCCGCGCGGTGACGCCGGAGGTGATGATGCCCAGCGCCTCGTCGCCCCGGCGCTCGACGGTCAACGACGACGAGGACTCGGCGAAGACCTGGATGGCATCGAGCTTCTTGCGCAGCCGCCGGTGGGCCGGTCGGGCGTAGGCGGGGATCATCACCCGGCCCTGGATGTCCCGCTCGAAGCGCGGCGCGCGGGGCGCGGCGGCCGGCGGCCGCCGGACCATGATGGTCTTCGAGTGGCAGACCCGGGTGGTCATGCGGAGGATGACCGGGAGCTGCCAGCGCTCGGAAAGCTCGAAGGCGGCCAGGGTCAGGTCGTAGGCCTCCTGCGAGTCCGACGGCTCGAGCAGCGGCAGGCCGGCGGCGACGGCGTAGTGCCGGTTGTCCTGCTCGTTCTGCGACGAGGCCATGCCCGGGTCGTCGGCCGAGACCACCACCAGGCCGCCCGATACGCCGGTGTAGGCGGCGGTGAAGAGCGGATCGGCGGCCACGTTCAGGCCGACGTGCTTCATGGTGACGATGGCGCGGGCGCCGCCGAAGGCTGCGCCCAGCCCGACCTCCAGGGCCACCTTCTCGTTGGGGGCCCATTGCGCGCGCCCGCCCAGCGCGAAGAAGACCTGGAGGATCTCGGTCGAGGGGGTGCCCGGGTAGCCGGTTCCCAGATGGACCCCCGCATCGCGCGCCGCGGCCGCCACCGCCTCGTCGCCGGAAACGAGCCGCCGCTCCTTGCCTTGCATCCACTTCCTCCGCCGGTCCGGCCGAGGGCGGTCCGGCACGCGCATGGATCACCCGCCGCGCCCTGGCGCGGAGCCCTTCGCGGGCCGGTCGGGTGACCGCATATGGTACCGGATGGGGAACGCCGAGACATCCCCAGAATTCGGAAGGCGGTGAACCAGATCGGCGTGCCGGCGAGAGGGCACGCCCGGGGCGGCGAGCGACCGCTTACCGGACTGCCGGCATGCCGGGGCAGCGGCTACCGGCGCGCCCGGGCGCGCCGGTAGCGCGCGGCGGCGAAACGCTTCAGGCCGGCCCTCGGCTGCTCGTGCCAGAGCCGCTCGCCACCCACGATGGCGAACGCGTTCGAGCCGAGGCGGGTCCGGGGCGGGAGCTCCTTCAGGCGCCGTGAGTTCCCCCCGCCCAGCACCACCTCGTCGACCACGAACGCCGCCGCCACCGACCGGACCACCTCGTCGACGCTCTTCCGCCAGCGCCCCTTCCCCATCCGCTTCAGGGCGCGCTCGCCGACGTGGTCCTCCAGCTCGCCCTGCTTGTAGGGGAGCCGCGCCAGCTCGAGGGGCACCAGCGTTCCGTCCACCACCAGGGCCGCCCCGAGCCCGGTGCCCAGGCCGAGGAAGAGCATGGTCCCCTTGCCGCGGTAGCTGCCCAGGGCCTGCATGGCGGCGTCGTTGAGGAGCCGCACCGGCTTCTGCGCGGCGTGGACGAAGTCGAGGCGGGTCCAGCCGCGGCCCAGGTTGGCGGGCTCGAGGGCCACCTTGCCGCCGACGATGGGGGCCGGGATGCCGATGGTGATGGCATCGAACTTCCAGCCCTTCCCGGCCACGGCGGCCAGGGACTCGCGCAGCATCTTCCTCGGGGTGAGGTCCTTCCCCGACGGGATCTTGAGCGTCTCCCCGTGCCCGGTGACGTGCAGCTTCACGTGCGTTCCACCCACGTCGATGACGAGGATCCTCTTGGCCATGGCCCGAACCTCCCGCGGTCGCCGTGCGGCGTGCGCACCGGGCCCCGCCCCGGAGGGACCGAGGCGTCCCGGCCCGGTCGGCGTGTACAGTGCGCCCACCCTGGTGAGCGAAGGTACCCGAGTTGACGGCATCTACTAAGCAGGAAAAGCAGCCGGCGCCGATCCCTCCCCCGCGGACCGCCTGGCCCGCCCTCCTCGCCCTGTCCGTGGTCCCGTTCATCTGGGGATACAACTGGGTCGTGATGAAGTCGGCCCTCCGGTTCGTGGGGCCGTTCGAGTTCGCCGCCTGGCGGTTCGTGCCGGCCGGCGTGCTGATGCTCGGCTCCATGATGGCCGCGGGGCGCCCGGTCGCCGTCCGGCGGCTCGGGACGGTCGCCTGGGCCGGGATCCTCCAGACCGGCGTCAACACGGCGTTGTCGCTGTTCGCGCTGCGGACGGGGCCGGCGGGGCGGGCCGCGCTGCTCTGCTACACCATGCCGTTCTGGGTGGTGGTGCTGGGGTGGCCCATCCTGCGCGAGCGTCCGGGCCGGCTGCAGGGCGTGGCGCTGGCGGCGGCGGCCGCGGGCCTGACGCTCATCTTCGTGGGCGGGTCTGGGGCAGGCGGGAACCTGCCGGCGGCGGTGCTGGCCACCGGCGCGGGCCTGGCCTGGGCCTGCGGTGCGGTCCTCACCCGGCGCCTGCTGGTGCGCGAGCGGGTCGACACGATGGCGGTGGCGTCCTGGCAGAACCTGTTCGGCGGGGCGGCGCTGGTCCTGGGCGCGCTCTTCTTCCCGGGGCGCGCGACCACCTGGTCGCCGTACCTGGTCTTCGCCGTCCTGTACGAGATCCTGCCCGCCACGGCGGTGGCCTGGCTCCTCTGGACCGTCCTCCTCAAGCACGTCTCGGCCGGGGTGGCGAGCCTGGCCATCCTGGCCACCCCGCTCATCGGCCTCCTGTGCAGCGCGGTGCAGCTCGGCGAGCGCCCCCGCGGGATCGAGGCCGCAGGGCTGGGGCTGCTGGTGCTGGCGTTGGTACTGGTCGGGCCGCTGGCGGTTCGGCAGGCGCGGAGGGGCGTGCCGGCGGCGGCTGCGGAATGAGAAGGCGCCCGAGCCCGGCCGGAGCCTCTCGGGCTCAGGCTCGGGCTCGGGCTCTGACCGATCACATCCCCGGGAACGGGAACGGCGTCGAGTCCTCGAAGTTCACCGACGAGAAGTCGAAGTCGTCGGTGGTCGAGTCGGCCGCGGGCACCGGGCCGAAGGCCGGGTCGCAGGCGCTGGGCGAGCCGGCCTGGTGGACGCTGCCCGCCACCACCGAGCCGCCGTCCTCGAGCTTCAAGAGCCAGTAGCCCTCGATGTCGGGCAGGAGCATGCGCATCGCGGTCGGCATGCGCGGGGCCAGGTGGCAGGTCACCCCCACCTCCTGCTGGGTGGCGGTGAGCTGGCCGTTCTTCAATAGCGCGTCGCTGCGGCCATGGACGCTGCCGTCGCTCTCGTCGACCCAGCGGTGGACGAGGTTCACGTCGGCGCGGGCGCTGGTCGGGTTGGCCGGGCAGGCGAAGATCATCTGGTCGGCGGCCTTGAGGCTCCCGCCCTTGCCGGCCTCGGCCAGGTAGACGTAGTGGGCGTTGCGCGGGGCCACCGCCGGGAGGTCGTCGGGATCGCCGTCGTCGTCCCAGACCACGTCGGCGGCGTCGAGGACCACCTCACGCGAGGCGGCGGTCACGTCGAAGGCGACCTGGATCGCTCCGGTGGCGGGCTCGGCCGGGATGACGGCGTGCAGCGCGGTCAGGTCCAGGGTCAAGTTGCCCTTGCCCTGGTGCACGTCGGCGGCGCCGGTCCGGTCGATCTGGCCGCTGAAGACGGTGGTGAAGTCGCCGGTGGTGCCCTGGCGCAGCTCGAGCGTCCAGGAGAAGACCATGTCGGCGACCCTGGCGATGGTGAACTTCGCGTCGAGCCCATCCGGGAAGACCTTCTCCCAGACCATCTGGCCGTCGGTGGCGATGCTGGGCGTGTCGGCGATGAGGGTGTCGATCCGGCCCAGGAACTTGAACAGGTGCCGGTTCAGCCGGCGGGAGACGGCCTCGACCCGGAGGAACAGGTGCGGGTGGCAGCCGTCGGCGCCGATGCTCACCGGCGGGAACATGTCACCGCCGCCGCCCGGGCCCATCATGCCGGGCATCCCGGAGGACGGCATGGCGGTGGCGGGCGCATTGGCCAGCTCCACGCTCAGCATCCTGCTGGACGGCGTCGCGGCGGCGATGGAGGTCGCGCTGGCCGTCGCGCCGGAGGTGCCGCCTCCACCGCCGCAGGCGACCGCGATCGCCAGGGGCAAAGAGACGAGGAGAACCCTGAAAGAGGACATGTACGGCGCTCCCTTCTGACGGGCGCCGCATGCGCCCGTTCGTCCGCCTGGAAACCGGTGGACGCGGGAACGTTGCGGATCCCGGATCGGTATCCGGGTCCGGAAGTTGGGTTTGTCCGATGCTCTGCTACACGCCCGGCGCGAGCCCGCCCGGAGCCTGCGGCTCCTCGCCGCCGAAGGCCCTGGCCAGCACCTCGGGCTCCGGCGGGCGGGTCACGGCCGAGACCGCCGGCACCACCGCCAGGGGCAGGAGCATGGCCACCGCGCCGGCCAGGGGGACGCCGTCGGCGCCCCAGGCCCAGAAGAGCACCACCGCGGTCGCGAGCCCCACCGCCATCCCCGCCCACACGCCGGCCCGCGTGGTGCCGCGCCAGAACAGGCCGTACAGGTAGGGCGCCAGGAACACGCCCGAGAGCGTGCCCCAGCTCATGACCATCAGGTTGACGATCACGGCCGGCCGCCTCAGTGCGATGAACAGCGAGAGGCCCACGAACACCGCGCACAGCACGCGCATCAGCGCCATGGTCCGGCGCGGGTTCTTCTGGTGGTCGACGAAGGCGCCGTAGAAGTCGATGGCGATCGCCGAGCTCGAGACCAGCACCAGCGAGGACAGGCTCGACATGGAGGCGGAGAACACCATCAGCACGATCACGAGCACCAGCGCCCCCGGCAGTCCGGAGGTGGTGATGAAGTGCGGCATGATCTTGTCCCAGATCGGCCCCTTGGCGCCCATGAGGTCGGCCGGCAGGTTCGGTCCGTAGAAGAGGTGGGTGAGCGCGCCGCTGTAGTAGGCGCCGAAGGACATGAAGAGCGCGAAGACTCTGGCGATGATCATGGCCCGGGTCACGTCCTTGCGGCTGCGGATGGAATAGAACTTCTGCACCATCTGCGGCAGCGCCCACGGGCCGAAGCTGGTGATCAGCACCAGCGCGGCCAGCGTCATCCACCCGACCGCGGGACGGCGAAGGCCCCCGACCCGAGCTGCTTCACCGGCAAGAGCCCCGGCGCCATGGTGTTCGGATCGGAGAGCAGGGCCGAGGTGGCCGCCGCGAAGCCGCCGACCTCCGGCCGGTGGGCCAGGAGCTACACCATGATCATGACGCCGGCGAACTCGACGATGCCGCGGATGAAATCGCTGATGGCCACCGCGAAGTAGCCGCCCATGACCAGGTACACGGCGGTGAGGGCCGTGAGGAAGTACAGGGCCGACTCGTAGCGGATGTGCAGGGTCATCTCGAACAGGTAGCACAGGCCCATCAGCACCGAGGCCGAGTAGGGGACCAGGAAGACGAACATCACCACCGCGGCGAAGACCTGGAGCCCGGGGCTCCGGAAGCGAGCCCGCAGGAACTCCGGCATGGTGATGGCGTTGAGCCGGGCGGTCATGTCGCGGGTGCGGCCGGCCAGGATCTTCCAGGCCAGGATCGTCCCGACCAGCGTGTTGCCGAGCACGATCCACATGGTGTGGATGCCGAAGCCCCAGCCCAGCTTGCCGGCGTAGCCGATGAACAGCACGGCCGAGAAGTAGGTGGTGCCGTAGGCGAAGGCGCTCATCCACGGCCCGAGGGTGCGGCCGCCGAGGAAGAAGTCCTTCACGTCCCGGGTCTTCCGCATCGAGAACCAGCCGACGCCGAGCATGACCAGGACGTACGCCACCACGATCGCGATCGAGGCGAATGGGGACATGGTCGCGCCACTCTACCCGAGCCGCCCCGGGGGGGTGGGGGGCCTTGCTGCGGCTCGCCCGCCGATGCGCCCGTGGGCGGCCGCCGAAAGCCGGGCCCTAGTAGCCCATCACGAGCGTCAGCGCGTCCAGCTCGGTGCCGATCTCCGGATCGTCCGGAGCCTCCTCGGCCGCCGCCTGCAGCCATTGCAGCGCCGCGGAAAGGTGGCCGGCAGCGCGCTCCGCACGCGCCATCTCCAGGCACGCCGCGGCGCGTCGCGACCGGGGCGGAGGGCCGGGGAAGTCGCACAGGAGCTCGAGATCGTGCGCCGGATTGTCGGTCGTGCCGCGACCCCCCGCCGTCCGGGCCGGCCCGATCCCCTCGGCCACCATCCCCCGCGCGCACAGCAGCAGCAGCGCCCGCCGCGTACCGGGACCGCTCGCCCGCTGCAGCACGTCTCGCACCGTCCCGCCCTCCAGGGCGGCGGCCAGCACCTCCCGCTCGTCGGGCGGCAGCGGCCCGAGGTCGGCGCTGCGGGTGGCGCGGAGCCAGGTGTCGGGGCGGAGCGCGGGCAAGGGGCGGCTGGGCCCCGACAGCGCCGCAAGAACGGCGCGGAGGGTCCGCTCGCGCTCGGGCGACCGGTCGGGCCAAACGAGATGCCGGTCCGGTACGGCGTGGCCGAGCTGGCCCATGCGACCGTGGCGTGGGCGGCGAAGTCTGGCGCCCCCGGCACGTGCACCGAGAGGAACACCGGCTGGCCGCGGCGCAGGGCCAGCGGCGAGATCAGGCCGCAGCCGCCGACCGCGAAGTCCTCGGCCACGACGGCCAGGCGGCCCGCCCCGAAGGCGAGTTGCGCGGGAACCCGGACCGGGAGCCGGGGCGCTTGCCGGGCGTCGAGTCGCATCGCGAGGAGGATGCTGCCGCCGAACGGCCGGCGCCAGTCGTTCACGGAAGGGACCCTACCTTGGAGCGGCGCCAGCGGTAAGAGACGGGCCCGGTGCCCTCTCCTGCCGCCCGCCGCGCGCCCCCGGCCGCCGCCGTCACCCACGTGGCCCTGCTCCGCGGGATCAACGTGGGCGGCAAGAACCTCCTGCCCATGACCGAGCTGGCCGCGCTCTTCGAGGCGGCAGGGTGCGCAGGCGTGCGGACCTTCATCCAGAGCGGCAACGTGCTCCTGGCGGCCCCGGCGGCCGTGGCCCGGCGGCTCCCGGAGCGGATCGGGTCGCTGATCGAGGAGCGGCACGGGCTGCGGGTGCCGGTGATCCTGCGCACGGCGGCGGAGCTTCGCCGCGTCGCCGCCGGCCACCCGTTGTTCCAGGCGGGCGCGGATCCCAGGTTCCTCCACGTCGCCTTCCTGGCCGCCGCGCCCGACCGCGCGGCGGTGGCCAGGCTCGATCCGGCCCGCTCGCCGCCCGACGCCTTCGCGGTGGTGGGGCGCGACGTCTACCTCTCGCTCCCCAACGGCGCGGGGCGGACCAGGCTCACCAACGACTACCTGGACCGGACGCTGGGCACGACCAGCACGCTGCGGAACTGGAACACGGTGCGGAAGCTCGCGGAGATCGTGGGCGGGTGAGGCCGCGGCCGGCGCCTCACCCGCCCAACCTCTCCGTCACTGCACCGCGATGGTGGTGACGCTGAGCCCGGGCAGCACCACCAGCATGGAGGTGCCGCCGACCGGGGCCTGGCCCACCAGGACCGGCGCCACGTGCTGCCCGGCGGCGACCTGGCCGGCGGCCGACGCCGCCGTCATCCGGTAGAGGGAGGCGGTGCCGGAGAGCGCCCGGCCCGCGATGGCCACCTTCTGCGTGGCGGCGGAGCGGTTGATGGCCACGAACACCAGCCGCCCGGGGGCGCTGCTGTCCTGGCTCGCGTACACCATCACCTTGGAGACGTCGCTGGACGTGGCCGGGATGGAGAGGTCACCGAACACGGCGCTGGCCCCGTCGAAGCCGCGGAAGGCGCGGAAGCCAGCCAGGGCGTAATCGTGGGGGCCGCCGGGCGGCCAGAAGGTGGCGGCGTAGACGCCGTGGCTCGCGAAGATGCCCAGGTCATCCGCCTGCGCGATGGTGCCGGCGATGTGGTTCCAGCCGCCGCTCTCGTACTCGGTGACGGCGATCCTGGTCCCGGGGTAGCTGGCGTCGATCTTCTCCTGGAGCCGCCCCAGGATGCGGATGGGGCCGTGCAGGACGTCACGGCTGATCCAGTCGGAGCCGTCCGTGAAGGTGGGATCCCACAGGCTGCGCGGGCTCTGGACGATGGCCTGGACGTCGGCGTCGGAGAGGTCCGGGCCGCTCAGGTTGATGACCCGGCTGCTGCCCTGGGACTCCGAGTACCAGTGGAAGTCGTACACGTCGAGGAGCCGCTTCCCGTACGCCTCCTCGGCCGCCTTCATGGCCTGCAGGTACTCGTCGGTGAACCAGTTGTCCCCGCCCAGGCCGGTGTCGTTCTGGAGATTCCACAGGCCCATGAACCCGTAGTGGACAGGCCCGAAGATCTGCATGTCCGGGAACTGGTCCTTGAGCGCCGAGGAGAGGGCGACGGTCTTCTGGATGAAGTCGTCGCTGCCCTCCGGCGAGGTCCCCTGCACCTCCTCGTGCGTCGTGTTCCAGAGCTCCGGCTCGTTGTCGAGGCAGACGAACGTGGGGGTGGCGGTCCCGCTCCCGAAGATGCCCTGCCCGGCGAACTTCCGGTCCAGCGCCCAGGCCAGCTCGTCCATGAAGACGTAGGGATCGCCGGTGGACGGCTGCTCGGTGAAGGGCGTCGTGTCGACGGTGCTCTTCTTGTAGACCACCTGCTTGAAGCGCGACGCCAGGCGGAGGTCGAGCGGCTGGGTCATGTCGACGTAGCCGTCCTCGTCCGCGGAGACGTAGCCCTGCATCTGCAGGGTCACGATGCTGGCCAGCCCCTGGTCGCGGTCCGCGGCGATGAAGCTCCGGACCGCCTCGCCCGCGACCGCGCTGCTGCTCAGGTAGTTGTCGCTGGAGTAGTGCCAGTCGCTCCCGGCGTTGGAGGCGTTGTTCTCCCAGTTGTAGGCGGTGAGCCGGTTGCCGCCCATCCGGTCGAGGGTGAGGTGCGCGGGAGCGTTCGCGTTCCCGGCCAGGCCGTTGATGCCGTAGATGTATGGCGAGATGGGCGCCGTGTGCGCGGGATCGAGCGTGACCGTCACCGTGGGCGTCTGGTCCGCTGCGGCGGTGGTCAGGCTGACGCCGGCGGGGCTGGAGACGTTGCCGAACAGGTCGGTCGCGACCACCGTGACCGAGTAGGTGGTGGACGGCTCGAGCGAGTCCAGGGTCAGGCTGTGCGCGAGACCGGGCGCGCCCTCGGGCCGGGTCAGCACCGGCCCGCCGCTCTTCTGGTACGTGACCGTTCCGGTGCAGGCGCGGTCGGTGGTCCAGGTGAGCGTGGCGCTGTAGTCCTGCACCGTCGAGGCGGCCAGGTCGGAGATGGTCGGCGGCGTGGTCGGCCGCGGCACGCTGCTGAACACCACGCGGTTCACGTAGAAGGCCGGGCCGGCGCCGCTGTTGAAGAAGAACCAGCCGAACTGGCTGATCTTCCCGCCGGTGAGCCCCACGTCCTTCAGGGCGATGGTGACATGGTTCATCCGGCCGGCGACGAGGGGCCCGATGGGGAGGCTCTGGTCGTTGTTGAACCAGATCCGCATGTCGGCCATGGCACCCTCCGAGCCGATGTCGAAGGAGAGCGTGTCGTAGGGCGCCAGATCGAAGTCGGCGTTCCAGTGACCGAACACCCCGGCGGTCCACCCGCCGGCGCAGCTCAGGTCGAAGAATGCCGCGGTCTGGCCCGCGAACGTGGCGGCCATGTTCGGGTTGTTGGTGCCGCAGGCCGTCCAGACCCCGGGAGACCAGCCCTCGCCGACCACGCCGTCCTGGTACACGGTGGCGGTCAGGACGGCGGGCGCGACGGTGAGGGTGGCCGGATTGCTCCGGGCCGAGCCGGCCGAGTTGCCGACGGTGACGCGGAAGGCGGCCCCGCTGTCGGAGATGGCGGTGATGAGCGTGGTGTACGAGGCCGAGGTCGCGCCGGCGATGTCGACGCCGTCGCGGCTCCACTGGTAGGCGAGCGGCTCGGTGCCGGTGGCGACGACGGAGAAGGTCGCCGTCTGCCCCTCGGTCACGGTCTGGCTCTGCGGCTGGGCGGCGATGGCCGGCGCCACGGTGGGCTCGACCACGGTGAGCGTGGCCGGGTCGCTGGTCACCGATCCGCCGCGGTTCTTCACCACCACCTGGAACACCTTCACGGAGTCGGCCAGGGCGGTGGCCGGCGTCGTGTACGAGGGCGCGGTGGCGCCGGCGATGGCGGTCCCGTCCCGCGTCCACTGGTAGCTGAGCGGCGCCACCCCGGCCGCCGCCACCGAGAAGGTGGCGGCCTGGCCGACGGTGACGGTCTGTGCCTGGGGCTGCGTGGTGATGGTGGGCGGCTGCAGCCTGCAGGCGAGCAGCGCCGTCAACAGGACCGCCGCCGCCGAGAACCGGACCTGCGCCCTGCGGCCGGGCGCTCGACTCGACTCCAACATGGAATCCTCCCGCGGAGTGCCGTAGCACTATTGGTGAAGACCACGGGCCGCCATGGCGAGCCCAGGCTGCGGGGGCGCATGGACCTCGAGACGGCCGGGATCGGCCCGAGTATCTCACGATCGAGGGACAGGCCTGCCGAACTCTGCCGGGGTGAACGCTGCGTACGGGGTCCGTGTCGGAGACGGACCTTCACGCTGCGACATCCCTGGCGGCCGCCGGCCGGGCAGATCTCGCAGCGCCGCCCGGGCCCGGCTCGAAGCGGCCGCCGCCACTCAGCATCACTTCACGCCGAAGTAGACCCGGGCCCCCTTCTCCTTGGAGGCTCGCTCGCCGCCCTGCGTCAGGAAGAGCCGCGTCTGGTCGATGCCCGCCGCCACCAGCGCGTCGCGCGCACGGCGGGCGCGCTCGGCGGCCAGGGACGCGTAGGCGTCCGGCGCAACCTCGGCCGCCGCCGCCAGCCGGTCCTCCATCTCCTGCAGCGGCGGCTCCGGCGCCTCCGCCTTCTTGCCCTCGGCCTTGGCGTCCTCGGTCTTCGCGCCGGCGGCGGGGGTCTGGAACGCCGCCGCGAAGGCGGCCCGCACCAGGCGGGCGCGCTCCTCGGGCGCCAACGTCACCTCGTCCTCCGATGCGGGCGGGGGCTTCAGGGCGGCGGCCTTGGCCCGCCGCAGCGCCACTTCCAGCGCGGCGCGCCGGAGCGCGTCGCCATCCTGCCCCTCGTCGGCGCAGCCTTCCACCTCCAGCTCCAGCGCCGGCCGCTGGCCCAGCGAGCCGGCCAGGAGCTCGAGGCGCCTCTGCGACTCCGCCGCCACGTCCGCCGTGCCCGGCCGGAACTCGATGACCGAGATCTCCTCCTGCCCGCCGCCGACCAGGGCCGCCAGCGCGCGGAAGGGCGAGGTGGCCACCTTGACGAGCACGTTGAGGATGGTGTGCCAGATGACCTTGCCGAGCCGGAACTCCGGGTCGTCCAGCCTGCCCTCGACCGGCACGTCCAGCAGGATCACGCCGCTGCGGTCCTTGAGGAGGGCCAGCGCCAGGCGCACCGGGATGCCGGTCGCGTCGGGGCTGTTGGTCGCCTCCCCCAGCGTGAGCTGGTTCACCCGCACCACGTTGCTGGAGGCGAGGGCGCGGTTCTCGATCTTGTAGTGCAGGTCCAGGTCGAGCTTGCCCTTCTGGATCCCGTAGCCCAGGTACTTGCCGGCGTACGGGCCGAGCGGCGACAGGTCCACGCCCTGCGAGGCGACGGCCAGGTCCGTGTAGGCGCTGCTCTGCAGCGGGTTGAGGGTGCCGGTCACCAGGATGGGCGAGGCGCCCTCCACCTCCAGGCGGACGTCGACCGCGGAGCGCTGCCGCGGATCGGAGGAGAGGTTCGTCACCCGGGCGGTGGCGCGCGTGATCTGGATGAGCGCCGGAGGATTCACGGAGCGGTCCAGGAACGCGAAGCGTCCGCCGGCCACCTCGACAGCGCCGATGGCGGTCTTCCAGGCCGGGCCCGCGGTCCTGGCCGGGGGCGCGGCGGCCGCGGGCGCGGCGACCGGAGAGGGCCGCGCCGCCGGGGCTCCCCGGGCTCGAGCGATGCTGGTGGTGCTGTCCGGCCAGATATAGACCCTGGCCCTCGGCTCCAGGAGCCGGATCCGCTTCACCGTGACGTGCGGCGGCGTCGAGCCGGCGTCCACCCCGCTCACCTCCAGGGAACGCCACCGGAGCAGGTCGGGGTTGCCCTTCTCGGCCAGGGCCAGCCCGTCCAGCCGCAGGTCGCCTGCGAAGGTCCAGCGCGCCTCCTCCCCGGAGGCGTCGAAGCCCACCCGGGCCTTGGCGCCGGCGCGCCCAAAGGTGAGCTGCGCCGCCAGATCGGGCTGAAGGTACGGCTCGAGCGGCACCAGGTCCAGGCCGGTGGCCTCGAGGTCGAGCGTGCCGGCGTTTCCGAAGGGCCGGATGGCGCCGCCCACCGTCACCTTCCCGCCGCCCGGCCAGGAGAGCGAGACCGACAGCGGCGAGCTGGTGTCGGCGCCGGGCCGGAGCTGCTCCAGCCGGACGGCCACGTCGGTGAGCGGCAGCGCGACCGGGCTCGGCGGCACCCGGTCTTCCCAGGTGAGCGCCACCCCGGAGGCGGCGATGGCCACCACCGTCCAGTTCCAGGGGGACGGCGGCGCAGCGGCGGGCCGCGCCGGCGCCGGGGGTGGCGCCATGCGCATCAGCTCCAGGGTCGCGTCCGCCTCGCGCCGCACCCGCACCGCACCGCCCTTCACCGCCACCTCGGCCACCCGGGCGCTGCGCCCCACCACGTCCACCTCGATGCCCGAGACCTCGATGCGCGGCAGCTTCACCGGCGCGTCGGCCACCTGGCGCGGCGCCACCGCCAGGTCGCTGACCACCACCCGGCCCCCGCTCAGGCGGACGACGTGGCTGGCCGGCCCCCACTCCAGCTCGTAGCTCGTCTCCAGATCGAGGCGCCCGGCCCGCACCTCCGCCGGGGCGGCATCCCGCAGATACGGCCCGTAGCGGGGAAGGTCGATCCGCTCGAAGGTCAGCACGCCCGCCGAGCGGACCGGCTGCGTCCGGACCGTGCCGGTCCAGCGGAAGGTCTCGCCCGCGTCGGTGGTCCCGCTGAACGAGTACGGGCTGTCGCCGCCGCCCTTGGTCCGGAACGACTCGAGGCGGATGGTGAGCGGGCCGAGCACGCTCTCGAAGGCGGGTCGCCGGGTCGCATCCCGGAACACCACCTGCGCCTCCTCGATGGCGAGCCGCCCGATGGAGAGGCCGAGCCGGCCACCCCCCGCCTCGGGCGCCGGGGCCGGCTGCGCGGGCTCGGGCGAGGCGAGCAGGTCCTGGAACGACAGCGATCCGTCGGCCGTCAGGCCGGCTTGGATCGACGGCCGGACCAGCCGGATCTCGCGCAGCCCGAGGTCGCCCGCGAAGAGCCGCAGCGGCGCGAGCCGCACGTACAGCGACTCCCAGGAGACGAAGGGCGAGCCGTCGCGGTCCCGCACCGCCAGGCCGGCGACCGTGACGGAGAGCGCGAGCGGATTCACGCGCACCTTCTCGATGGACACCTCGCGGTGGAGCGCGGCGGAGGCCTTGCTCACCAGCACCTTGCGGGCGATGGGCGGGGCCGCCAGGAAGCCGAAGGCGGTGTACGCGACGAAGAGGCCGGCCAGGACGGCGGCGGTGCGCAGGAGCCGGCGGCCCCTGCGCCCAGCGGTGGGAACGGGCGCATCCATGCACCCATGAGGCCACCGCCGGCGCGAGCCGTCCATGGACCCGCGGTGACCCCGGCCGATGGGGGGCGCCCGATCAGAGGTAGGGCGAGAACAGCCGTGCCACGCCGTCCCGCAGCCGCAGCGGCAGCGGCCGCTGGTCCACGTCGCGGAGCGTGATCTCGCGGGCGGTGAGGAGGCGCGCGTCCACCAGGGCGTCGAGGCCGGCGGCCACCCCGGCGCCGTAGGCCTCGACATCGAGCTCGAAGTTGAGCCGCAGGCTGCGGGGATCCCAGTTGGCCGAGCCGAGCAGCGACCAGGCGCCGTCGACCGTCATGGCCTTGGTGTGATCGAAGGGCCGCGGGGTGATCCACACGCGGCAGCCGTGATCCAGCACCTGCCAGAGCTGGGCGTTCTGGGCCCACTGCACGATGGGCAGGTTCCCGCGCTCGGGCAGGATGACGTCCACCTCCACGCCGCGCAGGGCGGCCACGTTGAGGGCGGTGATGAGCCCCTGGTCGGGCAGGAAGTAGGGGGTGACGATGCGGATGCGCTGGCGCGCGGCCGCCAGGGCTCCCAGCAGCACCCAGCGGATGGATTCGAAGTCCTCGTCGGGGCCGTCGGGGATGCCGCGGGCCAGCACCGGGCCGGCGGAGACGGCCGGGGGGAAGAAGGCCGGGCCGTCGAGGTCCTCTCCGGTGGTGAAGAGCCAGTCCTCGGCGAAGGCCGACTGCAGGTGGGCGACCACCGGTCCCTCCACCCGCGCCTGCAGGTCCATGGAGGGCGTCGGGCGGCGCGGGCCGGGCACGAAGGTGTCGCGGATGTTCATCCCCCCGGTGAAGGCGACGCGCCCGTCCACCACCAGGATCTTGCGGTGGTTGCGCAGGTTCACGAACGGCAACCAGACCGGCGACAGCCGCGGCAGGAACAGGGCCGTCCGCACGCCGTGCTTACGCAGGCGGTGGTGGATGGGCGGCCACCGGTACCGCACCCCGATGGCGTCGATGAGGACCCGCACCTGCACCTCGCGCGCCCGGGCCCTCGCCAGCGCCTCCACGAACGCATCGCCCACCACCCCCGGATCGAAGATGTACGTGCAGAGCGTGATGGAACGCTCGGCGGCATCGATGGCCGAGAGCATGGCCGGGTAGGCCAGCGTTCCGCCGGGGAGGAGCGAGAAGGCGTTGCCGGCGACGAGCGGCCTGCGCACCACCGCGTCGGCCAGGCGGATGAGCGGGGACAGATGCTCGGCCCCGGGCGGCAGCGGCGGCGCGGGCGGCCGGTCCTCCGGGCGCGGGCGCACCTCGGGGAGGCGAAGGGCCTGGGCCCGGCGGCGGATGCGGTTCACGCCGAAGATGAGGTAGGCGACGGCGCCGACCACGGGGGCGAAGCCGATGAGGCCCACCCAGCCCAGCGCCGCCCGGACGTCGCGCTTGTGCAGCACCACGTGGCTCCAGGCCAGGATGGCCACGAGCACCGACAGCACCGAGGCGACGACCTTCCAGGACTCGTGCAGCACCGGCCGCGATCGAAGCAGAGATCCGCGGCGAGAGCGAGGAAAGAAGGGTTCGGGGCCGGGCGGGGGCCGCCCCGGTGCGGCGTTCCCGGCCTGTCACGTTCGAGGGCGCAGGCCGATCGGAACGTGAACGCGGGTTCCACCCGAGGCGTTCAGGAACGGTCCGGCCTGCTCCCGACTTCCGGGCACGCGGCGGCGCGACCGGCGAGGAGAGCTGCGCGATGAGACGGAAGCTGGTCACGATGCTGGTGGCGTCGGTGCTGTGCGCCGCCTGCGGCGGGGGTGGTGGAGGGGGCGCGGACCCGAAACCCTCCGATCCCTGCCAGGATCTGGGCTACGGCCCGGCCGCGGCCGGGCTGGTGGGGGAGTGGCAGATCACCCTCGTCGGCGGCTACACGAGCGCTTTCACGCTCCACGACAACGGGACCTTCGTCGATCACGGGAGCGGCAGGCGATTGCCGGGGTTCTGGGGGCTGGCCGAGGACGGCACCTTCACCGGCACGTACTCGCTCACCAACGAGTGTCCCCCCACCGGCACGCTCATGACCGCCAGCGCGGTGACCGCTGCCGACACCACCATCGCGGGGAAGGTCATCTCCTCGCCCATGCCGGGCCTGACCGGGACGGACTGGGAGCTCGCCAGGTGAAGGGCGCTCCGCACGAGTGAATACGCCGGGCCGGCGGAGGGTCGTACGCTCCGCCCAGGTTCGCGATTGGAGCGCAATCGCCGGGGTGCCCGGGCCCTGGCCCGACCCCACCTTCTCGCCATGGACAGCGTAGAACCACGCGAAGGAACCCCGTTCCCGGCGACCCCTGGACGCGTCCCCGGACGCAGGTCGGCCGTCGCGGACCGCGTCGCGCGCATCCCCTGGGCGGCCGTGTCGGCGGAGCTCGAGACGCAGGGGGGCGCGGTCATCGAGGGGCTCCTCGCCCCGGCCGAGTGCGACCAGATCGCCGGTCTGTACGGGCACCCCGAGCACTTCCGCAGCCGCGTCGTCATGGCGCGGCACGGGTACGGCCGCGGGGAGTACCAGTACTTCGGCTACCCGCTCCCCGGGCTCGTGGCCGAGCTGCGCGCCGCCCTCTACCCGTGGCTCGTCCCGGTCGCCAACCGCTGGGCCCGGGCGCTGGGCCTGGCCACCGAGTACCCGCAGGAGCACGCGCGCTTCCTCGAGCGATGCCACCGGGCCGGGCAGGTGCGACCCACCCGCTCCTGCTCCGGTACCGCGAGGGCGACCACAACTGCCTGCACCAGGACGTCTACGGAGAGCACGTCTTCCCGCTGCAGGTGACCGTGCTGCTCTCGGAGCCGGGCCGCGACTTCACCGGGGGCGAGTTCGTCATGACCGAGCAGCGGCCGCGCATGCAGTCGCGGCCCATGGTGCTCCCGCTGCGGCAGGGCGACGCGGCCGTCTTCGCGGTCCGCCACCGGCCGGTGCAGGGCGGCCGCGGGTTCTACCGGGTGAACCTCCGCCACGGCGTGAGCCGGCTCCGCTCCGGGCACCGCTACACGGTGGGCCTCATCTTCCACGACGCCGAGTGAGCGGGGGCCGGCAGGAGGCCGGCAGCTCCGGCCCCCGGGTCAGGCCGCCGCCCGCGGCCCCTCCGCCCGGACGCGGGCCAAAAGCGCGGCCAGCTCGTCGCCGGTCAGGGTCTCGCGGGCCAGCAGCGTCCGCGCCCCCTCGTCCAGCACGGAGCGGTTGGCCTCCAGGACGACCCGGGCGCGCCGGAAGGCGGCGTCCACCAGCTCGCGCACCGCCAGGTCGATCTCCCGGGCGGTCTCCTCGGAGTAGAGCCGGCGCATGCCGGTGACCTGGCCCGAGGAAGCCCTCCGGCTCGCGTCTGGTAGCTCACCGGGCCGAGCGCCCCTCCCATGCCGTAGCGGGTGACCATGCTGCGCGCGATCTCGCTGGCCTTGCCGAGGTCGTCGGCGGCGCCGGTGGAGAGGTGCCCGAAGGAGAGGTGCTCGGCGGCGCGGCCGCCCAGCAGCACCGCCATCTTGTCCTCCAGCTCCTCGCGCGTCATGAGGTAGCGATCCTCGGTCGGGCGCTGGATGGTGTAGCCCAGCGCGCCGATGCCGCGCGGGATGATGGAGATCTTGTGGACCGGGTCGCAGCCGCGGGAGCGCGGCCGCCACCAGCGCGTGCCCCATCTCGTGATGCGCCACCACCTCGCGCTCGCGCGGGTTGAGGAGCCGGTTCTTCTTCTCCAGGCCGGCCACGATCCGCTCCACCGCCACGTTGAAGTCGTCGAGCGAGACCTGGCTCGCGCCGCGGCGGGTCGCGACCAGCGCGGCCTCGTTCACCAGGTTGGCCAGGTCGGCGCCGGTGAAGCCGGGGGTGAGCGCGGCCACCTCCTCGAGCTTCACGTCGGCCGCCAGCGTCACCTTGCGCGCGTGCACCGCCAGGATGGCCACCCGGCCGGCGCGGTCGGGGCGGTCCACCAGCACCTGCCGGTCGAACCGGCCGGCCCGCAGCAGCGCCGGGTCCAGCACCTCGGGGCGGTTGGTGGCCGCCAGCAGCACGATCCCCGAGGTCGGGTCGAAGCCGTCCAGCTCGACCAGGAGCTGGTTGAGGGTCTGCTCCTTCTCGTCGTGGCCGCCGAACCCGGCCACCGCGGCGCGGGCGCGTCCGAGCGCGTCCAGCTCGTCGATGAAGATGATGGCCGGCGCCTTGGCACGGGCCTGCTCGAAGAGGTCCCGCACCCGGGCCGCGCCCACGCCCACGAACATCTCCACGAACTCGGAGCCGGAGATGGAGAAGAAGGGCACCCCGGCCTCGCCGGCCACCGCCTTGGCCAGCAGGGTCTTGCCCGTGCCGGGCGGCCCGACCAGGAGGACGCCCTTGGGCATGCGCGCGCCCAGCCGGCCGTGCTGCCTGGGGTCCTTGAGGAACGAGACGATCTCCTGCAGCTCGGCCTTTGACTCCTCCACCCCGGCCACGTCGGCGAAGGTCACCTTGGTGTCGGTCTCGACGTAGACCTTGGCCTTGGACTTGCCGATGGACATGAGCCCGCCGCCCATGCCGCCGCCCATCTGCCTGGCCATGCGGCGGGAGAGCAGCATCCAGATGCCGAAGAAGATCAGGGTGGGCAGGACCCAGGACAGGATCATCGGGATGACGTCGTTCTGGAACCGCCCCGCGTACTGGACCTTGTGGGCGTCGAGCTCCTTGGCCATCT
This sequence comes from uncultured Pseudomonadota bacterium, assembly GCA_963736345.1. GTDB lineage: Bacteria > Myxococcota > Myxococcia > Myxococcales > Anaeromyxobacteraceae > Anaeromyxobacter. The sequence goes on from CAVTOU010000024.1 coordinate 83,298, forward strand.
CCGCGTCCACGCGCACGGTGACGAAGCGCTTCTTGCCGCCGAGCAGGGGTTCCTTGAGCTCGCCTTGCAGCTGGTCCTGCGACACCACCACCTGCGCGACCTTGTCGGTCCGGACCAGCTTCTGGAACTCGCTGTAGGGGATGGCGACCACCTGCGAGCGCGTCCAGAACTCCTGCACCAGGAGGACGCTCAGCACCGCGATGACGAGGAAGCCCAGGTTGAAGCGGTTCCGTCTGTTCATTCGATCACCTGCGCGGGAACGCGCCCGCATGCAGCGGATCCGTAACCACGAACCGGGCCGCCACAAATACGAAGTTCCGCAGAAACACTTCGAAATGATCGAACGATCGGGGGCGCGGCAACGCGCCGCCGGGGCCGGGTGCGCCCGGCCATCGATGCAGTAGACTCGCGTGGATGGCCCGCATCCTGGTGGCAGACGATCACGACGCCATGCGCGAGGGCATGGTCCTGGTGCTGACCCGGCTGGGACACGACGTCCAGGGGGTCAAGGGCGGGGCCGAGGCCATCGCCGCCTACCGCAAGCGGGCGGCCGACGTGGTGGTGACCGATCTCCGCATGGTGCCGGTCGACGGCATCGAGGTGGTGCGCACGCTGCGCGGCGAGGACCCGGACGCGACCGTGGTGGTGATCTCCGCCCACGGCACCATCGCCACCGCGGTGGAAGCCATGGCGCGCGGGGCCATCGACTTCATGGAGAAGCCCTTCTCGCCGGAGGTGCTGCGGGCCCGGGTCGAGAAGGCGATCGAGATCGCCCGCGAGCGGCGCGGGGCCCGGGCCGATCGCGGCCGCGCCGAGGCGCTGGAGGAGGATCGGCTCCGCGACCACGATCCCCATGGGCTGGTGGGTCGCTCCGAGCCCATGCAGCGCGTGCTGGAGCAGGTCCGCAAGGTGGCCGGCACCGACGCGACGGTGCTGGTGTCGGGCGAGTCCGGCACCGGCAAGGAGCTGGTGGCCCGGGCCATCCACGACGCGGGGGCGCGCCGGGATGGGCCCTTCGTCACCGTCTCCTGCGCCGCCATCCCCGAGGGCCTGCTCGAGTCGGAGCTCTTCGGCCACGAGCGCGGCGCGTTCACCGGCGCGGTCCGGCGCAAGCTGGGCCGCTTCGAGCTGGCCGACGGGGGCACGCTCTTCCTCGACGAGGTGGGCGAGATCCCGCCCTCCATCCAGGTGAAGCTCCTGCGCGTCCTCCAGGAACGGAAGATTCGAGCGGGTGGGCGGCGAGGGGTCCGTCGACGTCGACGTGCGCCTGGTCTCGGCCACCCACCGGGACCTGGCGCGAATGGTGGCCGAGGGGGGCTTTCGCCAGGACCTCTACTACCGCCTGGACGTGGTCCCCATCCGCCTCCCGCCGCTGCGCGAGCGGCCCGGCGACGTCGAGGAGCTGGCCCGGACGTTCCTGGCCCGCGCCGCGCCGCGGCTCGGCCGGCAGGTCACCGGCTTCAGCGCCGAGGCCATGGACCTGCTGCGACGCCATCGCTGGCCGGGCAACGTCCGCGAGCTGCAGAACCTGATCGAGCAGGCGCTGGTCTTCGCCGAGGGTCCGGAGGTGACGGTCGCGGACCTGCCCGAGGGCGTGCGCCGGCCCTCCGAGCCGGCCCGGCTGCCGGTGCCGGCCGGCGATCGCAGCCTGCCCGAGGTCCTGGACGACCTCGAGAAGCAGCTGGTCCTGGCCGCGTTCGAGAAGGCGCGCGGGGTCAAGGCCGAGGCGGCGCGGCTCCTCGGCATCAAGCCCTCCGCGCTCTACTACAAGCTCGAGAAGTACGGCATCGCACGCGGGGAGCCGCAGGAGGAGGGCGGATGATCCTCCTGGCCCTGGTCCTCGCCCTGGCCGCGCCGCCGCATCCGCTGGTCTGCCCGCCCGGCACCCAGCGGGCCGGCGCGCAGCCGATGGAGGGCTTCGACGAATGGTGCGAGGCGCCGGCGCCCGACGGCCGCCCCCGCCGCGAGGGCCCGGCCCGGACCTACTACGACGACGGCAGCCTGTGGGTCGAGGCCACCTATCACGAGGGGCTGCTCGACGGCCCGTTCGTCGAGCGCTACCGCGGGGGAAGGAAGGCCCGCCAGGGCTCCTACCAGGCGGGCGCGCGCTCCGGCGCGTGGACGTTCTTCTACGAGGACGGAACCGTCGAGGAGGAGTCCAGCTGGACGAAGGGCGTGCCCGACGGCCCCTTCGCCGACTACTGGCCCAGCGGGAAGCCGAGGAGCGTCGGACGCCGCTGCCTGGGGTCCCAGTGCGGGCGGTGGAGATCGTACGACGAGGCGGGGCGGCTCATCGGGTCGGTCGAATATGGCGATCAGCGCGCCGCGCCCTGAGGGTCGCCCGGGCGCGAGGCCTCCAGTCCCCAGGGGTGGGTTGCGCCGCCCGACGGATTTTCGAGGTCCGGCGGCTCCGTTGCCCGGATATCCGGCGGCGAGCCTTCGGTAACCGGGCGGAACGCCGGGCCGGTCTTCGCGGCACGATCGTTGCTCTTCAGAGCGGATCGGCCCATGACGATCGGCAACCTCCTCCTCATCGCCGTGCTCGCGGGCGCCCCCAACGTGGAGGCGCTCCGGCGGGAGCTGGACGCGGTGGCCGCGCGCATCGAGCAGCTCAAGGCGCAGCGCCTGGCGGGCGAATCGGTCGAGGGAGAGCTGGAGCCGCTGCTGGTGCGCTCGCAGGAGCTGGCGGAGGAGCTGGAGCGGGCGCGCCCCGAGCCGTCGCCGCCCGCCCCGTCGTCTCCCAATCCGGATCGCGAGCACGCCGACGAGCTCCGCGACCAGGCGGCCGCGCTGCGGGGCCAGGCGCACCGGCTCACCCAGGTGCTGGCTGCCCTGGAGGCGCGCATCGCGGCGGCCCTGCGGGCCGCCACCGCGGCCTCGCCCGGGCCGACCGCAGCGCAGCAGCCCTCCCTCCCGCAGGCGACCCTGACCAGCGCCGCCGCCGGCGCCGACGAGGACGCCTCGCGGGCCGCCGCGCAGACGGCGCTCGGCCCGCTGGTGCAGCAGCGCGCGCGCCTCGAGGCGCACATCGCCGCGCTGCGGCTCGAGGCCTCGAGGCTCGAGGCGCAGGCGGACGCGCTCGACGGCGAGTGACGAACCCGGCGCACCGGAAGAGGCGGGCCGCCGGACCCACGGCGCGCATGGGCTCCCGGGTGGCCCGGGCCCGCACGCCCGTTTCAGGAGGGGTCGGCGGCGAGGCGCGCCGCCTGCTCGGCCTCCAGGTACGCGTCGAACGCGTCCGAGGGAACGGGGAGGGCGAACCAGGTGGCCACCAGCTCCCCGTGCGGCAGCGGGATGGCCTGCTTCACGCCGGGCGAGAGGCGCAGGTTCCCGCGCGTGACGAGCGCGCGATCGGGGAAGGAGAGCTCGTAGCGGAGCGCGATGAAGCCCCCGGTCTGGCGGGCCGCCTCCACCCGGAACGACAGCAGCACCTCGTCGGGGCGGCCCGGGGCATGGAGCACCAGCCGGGCGGGCTTGCCCGCCGGCGCGATCAGCCTCGGATGGGCGACGATGGAGCCGTCGGGGGCGGTGAGCTTCAGCGACACGAGCTCGCCGGCGCTGCCCAGCTCGCGCTCCTGCCGGACGGCGCGCACGGCGGCATGGGTCCGCACCGCAACCGTCGCAGACGCCCCGCCGACCAGGAAGGCGCTCGAGAGAATGGCCGCCACCCGTCCCACGCGCAGAAGACGTTCCGTCATGCGCTGACGCGGATTGCAACGACCGTACCCCGACGCGGGCGAGGGAATATCCGCTGGTTAGGGAGCCTGGTCACCACCTGGGCGTGTCTTTTTGGCAGACGCGACTCGGAAAACCATCGATTCGCGTCAAACCTCGTGCGCGCGTGCTCCCTCGCGGGACGGGCGGGATCGCGCGCGTCACTCGACCCGGGACCACACCCCGCCCTGCTCCCGAGCCCTCCCCTCGTCGCGCAGCTGGAGGAGCGACGCCAGGCAGCTCCGGGAGGCCACGGGGTGCAGGACGGCGGGTGTGTCGGTGTACGCCCGCGCCGTGATCTCCTGCAGCGTTCCCGGCTCGGCCAGCGCCGCCAGCACCATCCCCTCCCGCTCGCGGCGGTGCGAGATGGTTTCGCCGAGCCGGGCCGCGCCGTCGGGCACCGGCGGGCCGTGCGCGGGGTAGAGCGTGCGCGGCGCGAGCTCGGCGAGCCGTCCCAGCTGCCGGACGTACTCCGCCATGTCGCCCTCCGGCGGATCGATGACGATGGTGGAGAGCGTGCTCACCATGTCGCCGCACAGGAGGGCGCCGGTCTCCTGGTCCAGGAAGACGACGTGCTCCCGGGCGTGTCCGGGGGTGGCCAGCACGCGGAACCGGCCGAGCCGCTCGCCCTCGGCGAGCGGCTCGATCTCGGCCGCCACCCGGTCGGCGGCCAGCGGGTGGGCGCGCACCGGGATCCGGTAACGCTCCACCACCGCCGAGACGGCGCCCACGTGGTCGGGGTGGGCGTGCGTCAGCCACACGGCCCGGGGCGGCCGGCCCTCGGCGGCGTGCGCGTCGAGGAGCTGGAACAACCGCCGCTGCTCGGCCGGATCGTCGGCGCCGGGATCGGTCACCGCCAAGCCCCCGGTGCCGTCGGGCACGAGCCAGGAGTTCGTGTGGGTGGCGGGCGGGAGCGTCGGGGTGCGAAGCGCAGCCAGGAAGAACCCCTCCTGGAATTCCATGCGCCGGGCCAGGAAGCCGTCCCGGTGGGGAGGGTTGCGCAGCGCGGCCAGGTCGATGGGGCCCGGCCGGGCCAGGGTCTGAAGGGCGTTCAGGTTGGGGGGGTGGAGGAGCACCTCGCCCCGGCGCCAGCCCTCCAGCGCGCGCCGCACCGGGACGAAGCCGCCGTCGGCGAGCTCGCCCGGCCAGATCTCGGCCCGGGCCTCGGCCCCCACCGGCGTGAGGAACACCCGCGCGTCGTAGCGGAGCGGGAGGTGCTCGGGCGTCACCCAGCGGCCGGCCGGGGTGAGGCGGCCGGCATCCACCGTCAGCCCGCGCTCCCCGAGGAAGCGCGGGAACGCCAGCGTCCCGTCGAGGAGCATCCGGCGGGCCGGGGCGCGCGCCTCCGCGGGGAGCCGCTCCGCCCCGGCGGCGAGCAGGATCCCGCTCTCCTCGAAGACCTCGCGGACCGCGCAGGCGACCAGGGCCGCATCCTCTCCGGCCAGCCCGGGCACGGGCACCTCGGAGTCGGCCGGAATCGAGCCGTCCCCCGGGAAAGGCGTGCCAGCCGCCGGCGAACGCCAGGTTGCGGCCGCGCCGGACCAGCAGCGCCTCGCGCCCCTCCGGTCCGTCGCGCCAGAGCACCACGGCGGCGGCGGCGATGGGCTCGGAGGGCGGCGGGGCCGGGATGCCTGGAAAGCCGGCGCTCACGGACAGCTCAGATGCGCACCAGCTCGCGCTGCACCGGGCCGAACACCTTGGGCCCGTCCGCGGCCAGGAACACGTCGATCTCGCTGCGGACCCCGAGCCCCTCCTCGGGCAGGTAGATCCCGGGCTCGATCGAGAACCCGAGCCCGCTCACCAGCGGCCGGGTGTCGTGGGTCTCGAGGTCGTCGAGGTTGGCGCCGTCGCCGTGGACGCGCGTGCCGATGGAGTGCCCGGTGCGGTGCACGAACCGGGCGCCGTATCCCTTGGAGGCGATGTGGTCGCGCACCACCCGGTCCACCTCGAACCCGCACAGGGTCCGGCCCGAGCGGAACGCCTGCTCCAGGGTGGCCACGCCCTTGTCGCGCGCCTCGAGCGTGATCCGGAAGATCTCCTCCAGCTTGCCCGGCGGGCGGTCGCCGCAGAAGCCGACCCAGGTGATGTCGGCGAAGACGTCGCGCGGCCCCTTCCCGCGCGCCCACAGATCGATGAGCACCAGGTCGCCGCGGCGGATGGGCGTGGGCGTCCGGTCCGAGGGCTCGTAGTGCGGATCGCCGGCGTGGCCGTTCACGGCCACGATGGGCGGCGAGTCGGTCTCGAGGGCGGCCTCCTCGAAGCGCTCCATCAGGAACCGCTGCACCTCGGTCTCGAGCGGCTCCTGGCCGCGCCGGTGCGCCTCGGCGATGCGCGCGAAGGCGGCGTCCTTGGCGGCGTCGATCGCCTCCAGGGCCCGCCGGTGGCTGGCCACCTGCGCCTCGTCCCACCGGCACAGGAAGCGCTGGACCAGGTCGCCCGAGGAGACCACCTCCACACCGAAGGAACGCACCAGCTCCAGCATCCCGGCGTCGACGCGCGACAGGTAGGGGATGGCGCCCTGCGGGCAGTACTCCATGGCCACCCGGGCGCCGCGCCGGAGCGTCCCGAGCAGCGACCCCAGCTCCTCGCGCTGGGACTGCCAGGAGGCGTAGGTGCGGCGGCGGCCGGGGATCTCCGCCGGGAAGGTGCCCGCCTCGATGGCGTGGGTCAGGACCCGCGGCTCGCCGCTGCGCGGCACGAGGTAGAACCAGCGCCGCGTGAGCATGTGCCCCTCGAGATCGAGCGCGGCCACCGCGGTCGGGTTCTGTCCGTGGAAGTCGTAGAGGAGCCAGCCGTCGAGCTTCGCCTCGCCGAGCGCCGCCTGCAGGGCCGGGATGTCCATGGGCGCGTTATAAGCCCCGTGCGCGCCACCGTCAGCGGGACCGTCACCGGCTCGGTCCCCGTCCCCGAGCGGTCACCGGGCACGGAACGGGGCAGGCGCGTTCTCGGTGAGGTGCCCCTCCCCGCGCCCCGGGCAGGACCGAAGCGCAGCCCTGGGCCGGCGGCGCCGCTATGCTAGGCCTCGCGGGGAGGTCGATGATGCAGGGTGCATTCACGGAGCACCTTCGTTCCCAGCTCGCCCAGCTCGAGGCGGAGGGGCTCACCAAGCGCGAGCGGATCCTCACCAGCCCGCAGGGCGCCTGGGTCGAGGCGGACGGGCGGCGGGTGGTGAACCTGTGCGCCAACAACTACCTGGGCCTGTCCGGCCGGCCGGAGCTGGTGGAGGCGGGCTGCGCGGCGCTGCGCCGGTACGGGTTCGGCCTGTCCTCGGTCCGGTTCATCTGCGGAACCCAGGACGTGCACAAGGCGCTGGAGGAGCGGCTGGCCCGCTTCCTCGGGTTCGAGGACGCGATCCTGTTCTCCTCCTGCTTCGACGCCAACGGCGGGGTGTTCGAGGCGCTGCTGGGCGAGGAGGACGCGGTCGTCTCCGACGCGCTCAACCACGCCTCGCTCATCGACGGCATCCGGCTGTGCAAGGCCAGGCGCTTCCGGTACGCCAACGGCGACATGGCCGATCTGGCCCGGCAGCTCGAGGCGGCCGACGCGGCCGGGGCGCGCTTCAAGCTCATCGCCACCGACGGCGTCTTCTCCATGGACGGATACCTGGCCGACCTGCCCGCCATCTGCGACCTGGCCGAGCGCCACCGGGCCATGGTCCTGGTCGACGACAGCCACGCCGTCGGCTTCGTGGGCGAGAAGGGGCGCGGGACGCCCGAGCACCACCGGGTGATGGGGCGGGTGGACCTCCTCACCGGCACGCTCGGGAAGGCGCTGGGCGGCGCCGCCGGCGGGTACGTGGCGGGGTCGAGGGAGGTGGTGGCCTGGCTCAGGCAGAAGGCGCGGCCGTACCTCTTCTCCAACACCCTGCCGCCCGTCATCGCCGGGGCCACGCTGGCGGTGCTGGACCTGCTCGAGTCGAGCGACGACCTGCGCCGGCAGCTCCGCGACAACGCGCGCCTCTTCCGGGCGGAGATGTCGCGGCGCGGGTTCCGGCTCCTGGCCGGGGAGCACCCCATCATCCCGGTGATGCTGGGCGAGGCGCCGCTGGCGCAGGAGTTCGCGCGGCGGCTGCTGGAGGAGGGCGTCTACGCGGTCGGGTTCTTCCACCCGGTGGTGCCACGCGGCCAGGCGCGCATCCGCACGCAGATGAGCGCGGCGCACAGCCGCCAGGACCTCGAACTGGCGGTGAAGGCGTTCGAGAAGGTGGGGAGGGAGCTGAAGGTGATCTGAGCGGTGGCTCTCGGGGTCGGGCGCAGTCAAACCGCGAAGTCGAAGGGTCACGGGAGGCGGCGGCGATGAGGGCACTCGTGAAGGCGCAGCGCACCGAGGGCATCTGGCTGGTGGAGGACGCCCCGGAGCCGGAGGTGGGCGTCCACGACGTGATGATCCGCATCTCCCGCACCGCCATCTGCGGCACCGACGTGCACATCTACAACTGGGACGCCTGGAGCCAGCGCACCATCCCGGTTCCCATGATCGTCGGCCACGAGTACGCGGGCCGGGTGGAGCGGGTGGGGGCGGAGGTGGAGGCGTTCCAGCCCGGGCAGCGCGTCTCGGGCGAGGGCCACATCACCTGCGGCTTCTGCCGCAACTGCCGCGCCGGGCGCCGGCACCTGTGCCGGCACGCCATCGGGGTGGGCGTCAACCGCCCGGGCGCGTTCGCCGAGCTCCTGGTCATCCCGGCCGGCAACGTCTACCGCATCCCCGACGACATCCCCGATGAGGTGGCGGCGGTGTTCGATCCCTTCGGCAACGCCGCCCACACCGCGCTCTCCTTCGACCTGGTGGGCGAGGACGTGCTCATCACCGGCGCCGGCCCCATCGGCGTCATGGCGGCGGGCATCGCCCGGCACGTCGGGGCGCGCAACGTGGTGGTGACGGACGTGAACGACTACCGGCTCGAGCTGGCCAAGAAGCTGGGCGCCTCCCGGGTGGTGAACGTGTCCCGCGAGGACCTTCGCGCCGTGATGGGCGAGCTGGGCATGCGCGAGGGGTTCGACGTGGGCCTGGAGATGAGCGGCAACGGGAAGGCCTTCCGCCAGATGCTCGAGGTGATGAACCACGGCGGCCGGGTGGCGCTGCTCGGGATCATGCCCGGCGAGGAGGCCATCGACTGGAGCCAGGTGGTCTTCAAGGGCCTGGTGCTGAAGGGCATCTACGGCCGGGAGATGTACGAGACCTGGTACAAGATGGTGGCCATGCTGCAGAGCGGGCTCGACATCGCGCCCGTCATCACCCACCGCTTCCCCATCTCCGAGTTCCAGCGCGGGTTCGACGTCATGCGGAGCGGGAAGTCGGGGAAGGTGATCCTGGACTGGAAGCCGGGGTAGCGGGCGCAGCTGCTCCGCCGGCGGGGAGGGATGGCCGCGCCGGCGGCGCGCGCGCGTGTGCCTGGGCGGGAAGATGTAGGCCCGCACCGGGCGGCTCCTGCGCGGACCAGGCCGGCCGGGCAGGAGCTGCCAGGTGCGCTGCCACGGCCGCCCGGACCCGGGGTCGGGCCGCTCCCGGTTGGTTCCCCCTGGGTTGTAGTTCACCTATGGTGATGCAGGGGTGCGGCCAGTCTAGAATGGCGCACCGGCCCGGCCCGCGCGGCTCGAGGCGAGCGACCGACCGGCCATCCACCATCGTTTCCCGCACCGGAGGTCTCACATGCAGCGTACCAATGCCGTCATGCTGGCGGCGCTCCTCGGCCTGGCTGGCTGCTCGAAGAGCAGCTCCAGCCCGCCGAGCGCGAAGGACTTCACCGAGACGCTGGTCCAGGCGCTGGGCGACAGGTTCGCCGCCTGCACGGAAGCGACGCCGGACATGGGCCGACAGTACATGCTCACCAGCATCCAGCCCGACGCGATCGCCGAGGCGCAGCGCGCAGGGCGAATCGGCCTGGACGAGGCGAAGGCCAATGAGTGCCTGGCCTGGATCGAGACCGCGCAGTGCGCGGAGCTGATGCAGGAGGGGGGCGGCTCGCAGTGCCTCTCCGCCTTCGTGCCCAAGGTCCACGAGGGAGGCGCCTGCACGCTCTTCGCAGAGCCGTGGTCCTCCGGCCGGGGAGGGATGACGGCGGAGTGCATCCAGGGTGAGTGCGTGCTGGGCTCGGACTTCGCCTGCGTGACGCATGGCATGTGCAGGACCCTGGCGGCCGAGGGCGACGCCTGCCAGGTCCCGATGGCCTTCCGGAACTGCGCCCAGGGGCTGGTCTGCGGGGAAGGCACCTGCGAGGCGGGGACGCCGGTCGTCATCCACGACCAGGTCGGCGACCCCTGCGACTTCGGCCAGTACCACCTCTGCGCCGACGCCCTCTACTGCGTGGCGGGCGACACCGCCGCCACCTGCCAGCCGCGGGTTGCGCAGGGCGAGGACTGCACCGGCAGCGACCAGTGCGCCATCGGCACGTCGTGCAACGGGACCTGCCAGGCCTGGAAGGTCGTGGGAGCCGACTGCACCGCGGGCGAGTACGAGTGCGTGTCCGGCGCCTTCTGCGACTCCACCACCTCGACCTGCACGGCCTTCCCCAAGGCGGGTGGAACCTGCGGTAGCACCACCGAGGGCGAGTACATCGGCTGCGTCGACTCGTGGTGTGAGTACCCGGACATGACCGGGGTCGCGGCGCCGGTACCGCTGCCGACCTGCCAGCCCTACGTCGCCGCGGGCGGGGCCTGCACGCCCGAGCTCGACCGCTCCCTCGCGACGGCCGGTATCCGGATCTGGACGGGCCAGTGCGGCCCAGGCATGGTCTGCGATCCGGAGACCTCCACCTGCATCGCCTACTACTGCGGCGGGATCAAGTAGCTCGCCGACGGGAGGATTCACATGCATCGTGTCCATGTGGTGGTGCTGACGGCGCTCCTCGCGGTCGCGGGGTGCTCGAGCGACAGCTCGAACCCGCCCAGCGTGGCGCACTTCACCGACCAGCTGGTGCAGGCGTACGGCGCCATGATCGCGCGGTGCGAGCCGGTCACGGCGGATCTGGCGCGGCAGGAGATGCTGATGGTGCTGCGCTCCGAGGTGGTGGCGGAGGCGCAGCGGAGCGGGCGCCTCGCTCTGGACGAGAGCAAGGGCCAGGAATGCCTGAGCTGGCTCGAGTCGGCGAGCTGCGCGGAGCTGAACACCCAGGACGGGCCGACGGCGTGCCTGGCGGCGCTCGTCCCCAAGGTCCAGGAGGGAGGGGCATGCACCCTCTTCATCGGCATGGGGCTCACGGCCGAGTGCGTGTCCGGAGAATGCGTCGCGGACTCGCCCTTCGCCTGCACCATGCACGGGACCTGCAAGACGCTGGCGGCGGAAGGTGACCCCTGCGACATGCCGGCGGCCTTCCGGGATTGCGCCCAGGGCCTCGACTGCCTGGACAACACCTGCCAGGTGGCGCAGGCGTTCGTCATCCACGACCAGGTCGGCGACGGATGCGGCAGCTACGACGTGTGCGCGGACGCCCTGTACTGCGCCGGCGATTCCACCTGCCAGCTGCGCTTGGCCGTGGGCGCCGACTGTACCGGCTCCGAGCAGTGTCCCATCGGCACCTCCTGCAACGGGACCTGCCAGACCTGGAAGGGCGTCGGGGCGGACTGCGTCCCGGGCGACGGCGAGTGCATCGCCGGCGCCTTCTGCGACTCGACCACCCAGACCTGCACCGCGTTCCCGACGGTCGGAGGAACCTGCGGCTCCACCGCCGAGGGCGAGTACCGGTACTGCAACGACTCCTGGTGCGAGGTGGCCTCGCCGCCGCCGCCGCCCCCGCCGGTCGTGATGGCCCCTGCGCCTACCGGCACCTGCCGCGCCTTCCTGGCCGAGGGAGCGAGCTGCGAGGCGAAGACGGAGACGGTGATGGGCGGCGGGTTCTCCTGGTCGGAGTGCGGTCCGGGGAAGATCTGCGACCTCGAGACGTCGACCTGCGTGGCGTTCTACTGCGTGAACTTCTAGTCGCATTCCGCGGGGGCGGCTCAGGCCGCCCCCGCGGAGCCGTGCGGGCGGTACTGGTGCTCCCCAGGTCCCGGATCGCCATTGGTCCATCGCCTGGATGAATGATGTGCAGAGCGGCGGGCCGGAAAGCATCATCGGCGCCATCTGGCGGGATCCCGGCAGTTCCTGGTTGGTCCGCAATCTGGACGAATGCCATTGCATGGCGCGGCGGGTCTGCGTACCCTCGGCGGACCGTGCCACCCCGCGGGGACGCACAAGGGCACGCTGACCTTGCTCCTGTGCCGCGACCCGGCCTGCGCCGAACGCTATCCCGCGACCGGGAACTCCCTGCCGTACCGGGTCGAGGTCCTCGCCACCGTGGGTGCCTAGACCAGCGGGACCTACCCGGACCTGTTCGTCGAGCTGCTCGGGAAGACGCCGCAGGAGGTGCAGGCCCGGATCGACGGCGCCTTCCAGCAGCTCTTCTACGGGAGCGACGGCTGGGAGCGCGTCTACTACCCGGTCGGCGCGGACATGGCCTACATGCTCGACACCGGCAACGGCGACGTCCGCAGCGAGGGGATGTCCTACGGGATGATGATCGCGGTCCAGCTCGACAAGCACGCCGAGTTCGACCGGCTCTGGACCTTCGCCCGGACGTACATGTGGCAACCGAGCGGCGCGTGGCGGGACTACTTCGCCTGGCACACCAACACGTCGGGCGACAAGCTGTCCGAGAACCCCGCCTCGGACGGCGAGGAGTGGCTGGCGACCGCGCTCCTCCTGGCGGCCAATCGCTGGGGCAGCGGGACCGGCATTTTCGACTACCAGTCCGAGGCGCAGCGGATCCTCGACGTCATGCTCCACAAGGAGGAGCAGGCGGACCACGGGGCCGTCACCAACATGTTCGACGCGGCCACGCACCAGGTGGTGTTCGTGCCCTCGGGGACCTCCGCCACCTTCACCGATCCCTCCTACCACCTGCCGCACTTCTACGAGCTGTGGGCCCGCTGAGGGAACCAGGACCAGGCGTTCTGGTGCGCCGCCGCCTCCGCCAGCCGCGCCTTCTTCCCGACCGCGGCCAACCCCACCACCGGCCTCTCGCCCGACTACGCCCAGTTCGACGCAACGCCCAACGCCATCCTCGGCCACGGCGACTTCCGCTTCGACGCCCACCGGGTGGCCTCGAACGTCGCCCTGGACCACCTCTGGTTCCTGGCCGATCCCGGGGAGGTGGAGCAGAGCGATCGCCTGCTCACCTTCTTCCACGCCCGCAAGGCCGCGGAGGGCGGCAGCTACTCGAACCAGTACACGCTGGCCGGCTCGCCCATCGGCTCGCCCCACGGAGCGGGGCTCACCGCCATGAACGCCGCGGGGGCCCTGGCCGCCAGCGAGGACGGGCTGCGCACCGAGTTCGTCCAGGACCTGTGGGACGCGGCCACCCCGACGGGAACCTACCGCTACTACGACGGCATGCTGTACCTGCTCGGCCTGCTCGAGGTGAGCGGGAACTTCCGCGTCTACCATCCGGCCGGCGGGCCGGTGACCGCCTGCCAGTGATCCCCGGCCGGCCCCGGCGCCCGGCCCGGCCCGCCGCGCGATGCGCGACGCGCCGGGCCGGCGCAGGGGAGGCGGCTTCCGTCAGGGCGTGATGGTGAGCGTCGCCGAGCGCGTCACGCCTCCGCCCGAGGAGGAGATCGAGGAGGTCGTCCGCGCGCCCACCGCGGTGGTGGTCACGGGGAAGGTGGCGGTGGTGGCCCCGGCCGCCACCGTGACGGTGGCGGGCACCGTCGCCGCCGGGTTGCTGCTGGACAGGGTGACCGTGAAGCCGCCGGCCAGGGCGGCGCGCGTGAGCATGACCGTGCCGGTCGAGCCGTAGCCGCCCATGATGCTGTTCGGGCTGAGGTTCATGCTCGAGACCGCCAGCAGCCGGACCGAGAGGTTCGTCTGTACCGTGGTGCCGGCCGCGGTGGCCGCGATGGCGACGACGGTGTTGGCGGTCACGGCGGTGGTCTGGACGGTGAAGGTGGCGGTGGTGGCCCCGGCCGCAACCGTCACCGAGGTGGGCACGGTCGCCGCGGCCTGGTTGCTCGACGAGAGCATCACGACCGTGCCGCCCGCGGGCGCAGCCCCGGTCAGCCGGACGGTGCCGGTGCTGGTCTGGGACCCGGTCACGGTGCTCGGGCTGAGCGCGAGCGAGCGCGGGCGCGGGGCCTGCACGGTCAAGGCGGTGTCGAGGCTGGCCCCGCCCAGCATGGCGGTCAGGGTCACCGGAGTGTCGGCGCTGACCGGCGTCGTCGTCACCCGGAAGGTGGCGCTGGTGGCGCCGGCCGCCACCGTCACCGTGGCGGGCACCGAGGCGGCGGCGTTCCCGGAGGAGAGCGAGACCGCGAGCCCACCGGAGGGCGCGGCGCTGGCCAGGGTGATCGTCCCGGTGGTGGAGCTTCCGCCCACCAGCGTCGTGGCGGCGAGCCTCAGGGCCGAGAGCGGCGGCGGCGAGACGGTCAGGCCGGCGGTGGCCGAGGTCCCCGCGCGCGAGGCGGTCAGCGTCACGGTGGTGGTGGTCGCCACGACCACGGTCGTGACCGTGAACGTGGCGGTCGAGGCGCCCGCCGGCACCGTCACGGTGGCCGGGACGGTCGCCGCCGCGCTGTCGTCGGACAGGGCCACGACGATCGGCTGGACGGCGGGGACGGCCAGGGTGACCGTCCCGGTGGCGGAGGTGCCACCGGTCACCGAGCCGGGGCTGACGGCGAGCCCGGTGACGGCGATCGGGTTCACCGTCACGGTGGCAGTGCGGGTCGCGCCCCCCGAGGCGGCGGTCACCTCGACCACCGTGGTGGCGCCGACCGCGCCCGCCACGGCGTCGAAGGCGGCGCTGCTCTGGCCGGCGGCGACGGTGACGCTGGCGGGGACCGCCAGCGCGGAGGGGTTGCCGGCGGTGAGCTGGACGATCACGCCCGAGGCGCCGGCCGGCTGCTCGAGGGTCACCGACCCGGAGGCGCTCGCACCCTCGGTGAGCGAGGAGGGGGACAGGATCAGCTGGGCCAGGGCCGGCGGCCGCACGGTGACGGTCGCGGTCCGCGCCACCGAGCCGCGCGCGGCGGTGACGGTGACGGGGGTCGAGGTCGAGACCGCGAAGGTGGTCACCGGGAAGGTGGCGGTGGTCGAACCCGCCAGGACGGTGACGCTGGCGGGGACCACCAGCGCCGCATCGCTGCTCGAGAGCGAGACCAGCGCCCCGCCCCCGACCGCCGGGACCGCCAGCGTGACCGTCCCCAGAGCGGAGGAACCGCCCGCCAGGGAGGCCGGGCTCACGCCGACGGAGGCGAGCGGCACCGGGTTCACGGTTAGCGAAGCGGTCGCGCTCACGCCTCCCGCGGTGGCCGTGATCACGGCGGTGGTGGCGGTGCTGACCGGGGCGGTCGAGACGGCGAAGGTCGCCGAGCTCTGGCCGGCCGGGATGGGCACCGAGGCCGGCACCAGGGCGGCCGCCGAGTCGCTGGCGAGCTGGACCAGCATGCCGCCCGACCCCGCCGCCTGATCGAGGATCACGGTCCCCTCGGCCGGGGCACCCTCGGTGACGGAGGAGGGCGTGAGGGTCAGGTTCGACACCGCCGGCGGCAGCACCGTCACGGTGACCGTGCGCGCCGCGCCCGGCAGGGACGCGGTCAGCGTCACGGCGGTGGCCGTGGACACCGACCCGGCCAGCGCCGTGAACGTCGCCGAGTGCGCGCCCTGGGCCACCGTCACGCTGGCCGGGACCGGCAGGGCGGCATCGCTGCTGGAGAGCGGCACCACCGTCCCGCCCGCGGGTGCGACCAGGCCCAGGTTGACGGTCCCGGTCACCAGGCCGCCCGCCCGGACGCTGGAGGGACTGGCGGTGAACGAGGAGGTCGCGGCGGCGGGTCCGTAGACCTCGAGCTCCGCCAGCCCGACGTTGTAGCCGCCGGCCGAATCCACCACCAACTGGACCCAGGAGACGGTGCGGGGCTCGAAGTCCACCAGGAACGGGCTGCTGGCGTCGTTGGGCAGCGCGCCCACGGCCACGGTGCTGCCGTCGCTGAAGACGAGCCGTCCGGCGAGGACGTGGTCGTCCAGGTTGGGCCGGTCGTAGAGGCGAGCCTCCTCCAGCGTCACCGGCGTGGTCCAGGCGAGCCGGATCCAGGCGCCGCTGCGCTCACCGGTGGTGGCCCACTCCCGCGTGGCGTCGTTCGGATACCCGTCGATCCATCCGTCGATGGCCTTGGTCGCGTCCTGCATCGCCCCCGGGGCCGGGCTCGACGCGGTCGCCTGTGCGGAGCGCGCCAGGTTGACGTCGCCCAGAACCGGGAGGAGCAGCAGGTCGGCCGCCGCCTGCGAGGTGCCCAGGGTGGCGGTCACGGTGGCCGGGGTCAG
Organism: uncultured Pseudomonadota bacterium; assembly: GCA_963736345.1. Taxonomy (GTDB): domain Bacteria; phylum Myxococcota; class Myxococcia; order Myxococcales; family Anaeromyxobacteraceae; genus Anaeromyxobacter. The sequence goes on from CAVTOU010000024.1 coordinate 99,303, forward strand.
GGTCGAGACCGCGCTGCTGAAGGCGGGGAAGGTGGCCGACGACGCGCCGGCCGCGACCGTCACGGTGGCCGGAACCACCACGGTCGGGTCGCTGCTCGCGAGCGAGACGCCGAGGTCGGCGGGGGCGGCCACCGAGAGCTGCACCGTCCCGAGCGTTCCGCCGCCGCCCAGGAACGTGGCGGGGGAGAAGGTCAGCCCGGCCAGGGTCACGGGGGCGATGGTGAGCGAGGCGCTGCGCGCGCCGCGCGCGAACGAGGCGGTGATGACGGCGGTGTGCCCCTCGGAGACCACCTGGGTGGTGACGGTGAAGGTGGCGGTCGTCGACCCGGCTGGCACGGTGACCGTGGCCGGCACGGAGGCGGCGGGATCGCTGCTCGAGAGCGGGACCACCTCGCCGCCGCTCGAGGCGGGCAGCGCCAGGACGACGGTGCCCTGCACCGAGCCGCCGCCGCCCACGCCGGTCGGCGACAGCGCCAGCGCGTCGGCGAGCGGTGCATAGGCCTCGATCTCCGCCAGGCCGGTGTTCCAGCCGTTGACCCGGTCGATGAACAGGCGGACCGAGGTCACGCTCCGCTCCGGGAACCGGACCACCAGGCCGGTGCCGTCGTCGGGGAGCGCGCCGACCGGCACGCTGCTGCCGTCGCTGAAGACGAGGCGCCCGGCCAGGATCCGGTCGGTCAGGTTGATGCGGTCGTGCAAGGTCACGCCGCCCAGGTAGACCGGCGCCGGCCAGGTGAGCCGGATCCACTGACCGTCGGTGCCGTTGGCCGCCCACTCCCGGCTGCCGTCGAGCGGGAAGCCGCTCACCACCCCGTCGATGGCGGCCGTTCCCGGCTGACCGCCCGCCTGGCTCGAGACGCTCACGGTGGCGGCGCGGGCCAGGTTCGTCCCGGTGAGCGGCGGGAAGACGAGGAGCGTCGCGGTCTGCAGGGGGCGGTCGGGGATCTGCGCCGAGATGGTGGCCTGGAACGTCGCGCCCACCGGCGCGGTGGTCACCGTGAAGGTGCCGCTCAGCGCGCCGGCCGCGATCGAGACCGCCGCCGGCACGGTCACCAGCGCGTTGTCGCTGCTGGCGAGGGAAACCGTGAGGCCGCCCGCGGGGGCCGCGCTGGCCAGGGTGACGATGCCCTGGGCGGACGCGCCGCCGACGAGCTGAACGGGATGAAGGCCCACCGCATCGTACGAGGGGAGCACGGTGACGAAGCCGACGTTGCCGGCCACCCCGCCGCGCCCGTCGGAGAGCTGGGCCGAGACGGTGAAGGTGGTGGCCTGGGAGACGGCCGGGGGCTGGAAGACCGCCGTCGCGCCCGCGCCCTGCATGGCGCCGCCGTCGGCGCTCCACGACGCCGTCAGGGGATCGCCGTCCAGGTCCCAGCCGTCCACCGTGAACAGGGCCGTCTCCCAGGCGTAGATGGGATCGAGGTCCGTCAGCGGCCCGGACACGATGGTGGGCGGCGTGTTGCCGGTGGCGGCGGGCCCGAGCGCGGCCAGCTCCGACAGCCCGGCCGTGCCGGCCACGGAGTGGATGGTGAAGCGCACCCAGGTGACGCTGCGCGGCGAGAACGTGACCGGGAGGACCTGGCCCCCGACGGGAAGGGCGCCCACCGGGACCGTGCTTCCGTCGCTGAAGGAGAGCGTACCGGAGAGCACGTTGTTCCAGGTCTCGATGAGGTCCTGCAGGTCCATCTCGGAGAGCACGACCTGGCTCGGCCAGGTCAGCTGGATCCAGGCGCCCGCGCCCGAGCTGGCGGTCCACGAGTGCGCCGCGTCGGCGAGCCCGTCGACGGCCCGGGTCGCCTCGCCGCCCGCCACCTGTCCGGAGGTGGTCACGGCGGCGGTCAGGGCGCGGTTCGCGCCCACGTTGGTCGACCAGAAGAACTCGTCCTTCCTCGCGAACGAGGTGAGCCAGCCTCCGGTGCCACCCGTCTGCGATACGTAGGCGAGGATGGCCCGGTACTTCAGGCTGACGTCGGGATCGGTGGACTGCATCACCGCCGGCACCGGGAAGCGCTGGATGCGATCCCACGAGACCGTGCTCTGGTCGAAGCAGCACTCCGGCTCGACGAAGGGGGTGGTGGGCGTGAACCCGTCCTCCGTGATCTGCGGCCAGCGGTACTGCTCCCCCCCGTCTGGCCGACCCAGACCACCGTCTGGAAGAGCCTGGTGGGGAGCGCGGCGCCGGCCCGCTGCAGGTCGACGAGCGCCTCGATCACGAACATGGCCGCGGCCATGTGGTCGGTGTGCATGTCCATGGGGGCGACGGTGTAGATCTCGTCGGGCCGGAGCCAGCCGATGAGGTCCTCGAGATCCTGCAGCAGGCCATCCCGGGAGTAGGGGCCGGGTACGGGCGGCTCCCCGTGCAGCTGCAGCCAGTAGCTGTGGAAGTCCATCCCGCCCAGGCCGGATGCGCCGTAGGTGGCGGTCAACCCGATGGGCGAGGTGTAGACCTGCGAGCCCGAGCCGCTCAGATAGAGGGTCTGCAGGGTCGAGTCGCCGTATCCCAGGAAGATGACGTCCGGCTCGGTCAGCCCGAGGAGCTGGGCGGCGGCGACCGACTCGGTCTCGCGCAGGAGCCCCAGGTCGTGGCCGGCGATGTCGCCGTTGGTGATGACGGCGATCTTGGCGGTGTCGCCGGCCTCGACCGCGGCCCGCACCCGCCCGGCCGCGATGAGGGTCTCGTCGTCGGGGTGGGGCGCGATCACCAGGATGGTCCTGGCCGACGCCGCGAGGGGCGATGCCAGGAGAGCGGCCAGCGCCAGGCAACGCAGCCAGCCACGGCGAGAAAAGGCTGAAGCACCCATGGTGAACATAGTCCCCCCTGCCACGTTGGAGGCAATTGGGCCACATTGTAGGGGAACGAGGGCAGAGGCGATGTCTGGTCACCGAGGTACGCAACTTGACTCCTCGTTGAGTGGGTGCGGAAGGACCGGAACCCGAAGGAGGTGCAGAGCGGAGCGACATTCACGCGGCGTTCATGGGCCCCCAACGACCGAGGCCGTGAGAGTGAGCGCCGTCACGCGACCCGTCCGCGCAAGCGCCCGAGGATCGGGCGGGAGCCAGGCGACCCCGGGAACCCGGGCCGGTTCGGTGGCGAGCTCGCGTTCCGACCCGTGCCCGGCCGCGCGGAAGGGCGCGGGCACCCGGCGCGGCTCCGGTCGAAGCCCACCCGCTGCGAAACGTCGCGCCCGAAGCACCCGGGATCTCCCCGCGTCCCTGAAACAGGGGGCGTGCCAAGCTGATACCGTCGCAGCCATGTCCGACCACGCTCCGCCCGAGTGGCAGCGCCGGATCGCCAAGCTCACCGCCATCCTGGAGGTTGCGAAGGCGCTGGCGGCGGAGCGGCGGGTCGGGGCGCTCTTCGCGCGCATCGTCGAGGAGGGCGCCCGCCTGGCCGAGGCCGACCGCTGCACCCTCTTCGTGGCCGATCGCGAGAAGGGCGAGCTGTGGAGCAAGGTCGCGCTGGGGACGGAGGAGATCCGCATGCCGCTCCGGGCAGGCATCGCCGGGGCGGTGGTGCGGACGGGCGCGCCGGTGCGCATCGCCGACGCCTACGCCGACCCCCGCTTCCACCCCCAGGTCGATCGCGCCACCGGCTACCGGACCCGGAGCATCCTGGCGGTCCCGATGTGGAACACGCGCGGTGAGATCGTCGGAGTGCTGCAGGCCCTGAACCGGCGCGGCGGCTCCTTCACCGACGAGGACCAGGAGCTGCTCGGGGCGCTGGCCGGGCCGGCCGCCTCGGCGCTCGAGAACGCCGTCCTGAACGAGGAGATCGAGCGGCTCTTCGAGGGGTTGGTGCAGGCCTCGGTCCTGGCCATCGAGCAGCGCGATCCCACCACCGCCGGCCACTCCGGCCGCGTGGCGGCGCTCACGGTGAAGCTGGCCCGCGCCGTGGAAGAACACCCGCCCGCCGGGCATGCCGGCCTTCGCTTCGAGCCGTCCGACCTGCAGCAGCTCCGCTACGCCGCCCTGCTCCACGACTTCGGCAAGGTGGGCGTCCGCGAGCACGTCCTGGTGAAGGCGGACAAGCTCTACCCGGAGCAGCTCGGGCTCCTGCGCGCCCGCTTCGACAACGCCCGGCTGGCGCTGGAGAACCAGGCGCTGCGGGCGCGGCTGGAGGGAAGGGAGGAGGCCGGGTCGGCCCTGCTCGCCCGGGCGCGCGAGCTGGACGGGTTCTGGGAGGTGGTGGTGGCCGCCAACCGGCCCTCGATCCTGCCGGAGGGTGCCTCCGAGCGGCTGGCCGCGGCCGGCGCCGTCCGCGTCCCGGCCCCGGACGGGCGCGAGGAGCCGCTGCTCCGCCCCGACGAGCTCGCGGCGCTGCGCATCGCGCGCGGCTCGCTCTCCGAGCCGGAGCGGCGCGAGATCGAATCGCACGTCTCGCACACCTGGCGCTTCCTCGCCCAGATCCCCTGGACGCGCGCGCTCCGGCGGGTGCCGGAGATCGCCTACGCGCACCACGAGCGGCTGGACGGCCACGGCTATCCTCGGGGGGTGCCGGCCGAGGCCATCCCGGTCGAGGCGCGCATGATGGCCATCGCCGACGTCTACGACGCGCTCACCGCCAGCGATCGGCCCTACAAGAAGGCGCTCCCGCCGGCCCGGGCGCTCGAGATCCTCGAGACCGACGCCCGCCGCGGGCAGATCGACGTCGGGCTGCTGGAGGTCTTCGTGGGCGCCGGGGTGTGGCGGGGGGAGCCGCGGACGTGACGGGATCGAAGCTCCCGCGGGCCTTCTACGCCCGCGACACGCGCGTGGTGGCGCGCGAGCTCATCGGCAAGGTGCTGGTGCATCGCGACGGCGGGACCTTCCGGGCGGCGCGCATCGTCGAGACCGAGGCCTACCACGGTCCCGGCGACCGGGCCTCGCACGCGCGCTTCGGCAGGACGGCCCGGGCCGACATCATGTTCGGTCCGCCCGGGGTGGCCTACGTGTACCTCATCTACGGGCGGAGCCACTGCATGAACGTGGTGACCGGGGCCGAGGGCTTCCCGGCGGCGGTGCTGCTGCGCGCGGCCGAGCCCGTCGAGAACTGCCTGCACTCGACGCGCGGGCCGGGGAACCTGTGCCGGGCGCTGGCCATCCGCCGCTCCCACGACAATGGCCGCGACCTCACCGGCGGCGACCTGTTCCTGCTGGACGCGCCCCGCCCCGGACGGATCGTGACTGGACCAAGGGTGAACGTGCACTACGCCGGCGCGTGGGCCCGGCACCCCTGGCGCTACGCGCTGGCGGGGAGCCCGTGGGTGAGCCGGCCGCTTCCGCGCGCCCTGCGCTGACCCGTGCCGGTCTTCCGTTCCCGTCACCGTCACCGGTTCCGTGACCCTGCCCGATCTTCGCGCGCCCTCAGTCGAGATCGTCCGGTTCCTGCGGCTGCTCCTGGGGCGGCGGCGGGGGCGGCGAGGGCGGCGGCGGCACCCCGGTCTGCGGCCACTGCGAGGGCGCGCCCTCGCTGCGGCGGAAGCGGCCCTTGAGCAGCTTCCCGTCGCGGCCGTCGAGCAGCACCTGCGCGCGGTCGGCGTAGCCGGCCAGGGTGACGTGCCAGCGCCCGGTCGAGTCGAGCGTGGCCTTCTCCACCCGATCGACGCGAAGCTCGCGGTCCTGGCAGAGCCGGAACGCCTGCTCGATCGCCTCCTCCTGCGTGATGATCCGTCGAGCGGGACCGCTCGGCCCCGGGACGGGCTCGGCGTACGGATGTCGCTCGTACATCAAGCACCCCGCCAGGAGGAGGAAGAAGGCCCCGAGGACGAATGGTCTCATCGAGCCGAACTTATGCTATCTCGGCCTCGTGCTCCATCTCTCAGGCCAGGACAGCCGCACCCTGGCCCGCAAGGCGGGTATCCCACTCGAAGACGCCCGCCGCATCACGGGGGCGGTGATCGGCCGTGGGCTGGGCCTGCGCGATGCGCGAAACGTGCGCCGCGAGGTGCTGGATCGCGTGGCCGCGCTCGCCATACCCGGAGTGATCCGCAGGCTCGAGGCGGTCGACGCGCGCGACGGCTTCCGCAAGTACCTGTTCGCCCTGCCCGACGGTGCGCGGGTGGAGTCGGTGCGTATCCCACTCCATGACACGCATCACGTGGTGTGCGTGTCGTCCCAGGCGGGCTGCGGGCTCGGGTGCGTGTTCTGCGCCACCGGCGAGCTGGGGCTGACCCGCTCGCTCAAGAGCTGGGAGATCGTCGCGCAGCTCCTGCACGTCCGGGCCGACTCCACCCTGCCCATCACCGGCGTGGTCTTCATGGGCCAGGGCGAGCCCTTCCTCAACTACGACGAGGTGATCGCCGCGGCCTACGCGCTGTGCGATCCGGCCGGGGCGCGCGTCGACGGCCGCCGCATCTCAATCTCCACCGCGGGCATCGTGCCCATGATCCGCCGCTACACCGCCGAGGGGCACAAGTTCCGGCTCTGCATCTCGCTCAACGCCGCCATCCCCTGGAAGCGCGCCGCCCTCATGCCGGTGGTGGAGCAGGGCTTCCCGCTCGACGAGCTGGTGGAGGCGATCCGGGAGCACGCGGCCCGCACCGGCCGGGTGACGCTCGAATACGTGATGATCGCCGGCATCAACGTCGGCCCCGAGGATGCCGAGGCCCTGGGGCAGATCCTGAAGGGCATCCCGGTGCGGCTCAATCCCATCGCCGTGAACGACGCCAGCGGCAGGTACAAGCCGCCCAGCGAGGCCGAGTGGAACGCGTTCCGGGATCGGCTGGGGCAGGCGCTCCCGGGCCAGCCCATCGTGCGCCGCTACTCCGGCGGGCAGGATCGAATGGCCGCCTGCGGGATGCTGGCCTCCCGGACCAGGTAGCTGGCGCCATCCGGGAGCTCAGGGCCTGGTGGGCTTCCGTTCCTCGCCGGCATCCGCGTCGTCGCCACCCGGGTCCACCACGTTCAGATCCTGCAGGAGGTCGAGCTTCTGCATGAGCTCGAGATGCTCGACGATGGCGGCGTCCTCCTCGGAGAGCGGCGGCGGGGCGGGCTGCGATCGGGCATCGTCGGGCGGCGGCGGAGAATGCTGCCGGGCGGGCGGCTCGGCGGCGAGGAGCAGGGCGGCGGCGAGGGCGGCGATCACGGAGTGACCAGGTCGGCGGCCAGGATGCCACGGGCGATGGGCTCGCGCCCGCGGAAGAAGTCGCCGGGGAAGAGGACGTCGGCCTCGAGGCCGAGCACCAGCCAGCGCGCCGCCTCCCAGGACAGGTTCAGGTCCAGCTCGGTGCCGTAGCCGAGCCCGCCGAACGGTCCGGATTGCACGGCGCGCAGCCAGGCGCCCTTGGCGGCGAGCGACAGGCTCCCGGTCGCGTCCCAGCGCACGGACAGCCCGGGCGCGATCACGCCTCGGCCGTTCACTCCGGAGGAACGGGCTTGCCGATCGGCGTAGGTCTCGGAGAGCCCGCCGCCGAAGAACAGGTTGGTCTCGGTGAGATAGGGCGAGACGCCCAGGAACCCGCGGTAGGTGCCGGTGAGGGGCACCACCTGCTGACCGGCGTCGAGCTTGAGCCGGGGGAGCTCGTCGCCGGAGAGGAACAGGAACGACGCCGTCACCCCGACCCCACGCAGGTCGAGCTGGTAGCGGAAGGAGGCCATCTGCCCCCGCAGCGAGATCCGCTCGGCCAGCGCCGATCCCTGGCCGAGCGAGACCCGCTCGATCCGGCCCCCCAGGAGCGCGGCCGTCCAGGAGAGGCGCTGCCCCTTGACCGGCAGGATCCTGCCGCTCGTGCCCACCCAGCCCAGCGTCCCCTCGCTGGCGTACGACATCGAGGAGCTCAGGGCCAGGAGCTGGTTGGCGCGCCGGTGGAGCGCGGTGGCCTCGGGGTTCTCGCTCGCGACCTGCACCAGACGCTCCTCGACCGTGGCCTTGAAGATGCCGGCCAGGCTGTCGGAGCGCTCGCGCAGGCCCGCGGCGAAGAGGCCGACCCGCTCGAACAGCGAGGGGAGGTAGTCGGCGCGCACCACCAGCATCGGCGAGACGTGATCGGCCCTGCCGGGCAGATCGCGCGTCGGCTGGAAGAGCGCCAGCGAGAGCTCGAAGGGCGGCCCGATGGCGCCCACGTCGGCGGAGAGCTCCACCCCGAGCCCGTAATCGTCGTGCACGTAGCCGTCCGCCACCACCATCCGCCGTTGCCCCACGGCCAGCGAGGCGAACCCGGCCCGTCCGAAGCGCACCGACGAGTACGCCTCGCGCAGGAGCAGGGTGTGACCGACCTCCTCCCGGAACGGGCGGCCGTTGGAGGTGAGCTGCGCCTGCTCCTCCAGGCGCGTGTCCTCGACCGGGAGGATGACGCGGGCCCAGGTGAGCCGGCCCAGCCGGAACAGATCGCACTGTCCGCTGCCGGGGACGGCCAGGCCGGACGCGGTCCGGTCGGACCAGCAGATCTGCGTGGTCCGGTGGAAGCGCTCGCTGCGCAGCTCCCCCGTGTCGGCGGTGAGCACCCACCGGAGAGCGCCGTCCAGGTGGCGCCCCTCGACCCCGAGCGAGGCCAGGACGGATCCGAAGGACTCGCGACCCTCGGTGGCGAGGTAGCCGGCCGTGGTCACCTCGTCGGCGGCGCGATCGTAGCGGACCACCGCCCCGGGCGCGTTCCGCTCCGAGAGCAGCCGCAGCTGGAGGGAGCCGCGGAAGGAGAGCCCGTCGTCGTCCGGGGCCGCGCGGGCCGAGGAGAGCACGAGCAGCGCGGCGAGCAGGCGACGCACGCGGGGATTCTACCCCCCTCTTCGACGCCGCCACTCCTGCCGGACCCGCTCCCGCTGCTCGGGGGTCATCTCGCGCCAGCGCCGCAGGTTGTCCCAGAGCCGTTCCCGTTCCCGCGGCGAGGCCTGGAGCATCTGGCGGATGGCCTGGCGGAGCTGGGCGCGCCGCTCGGGCGACATCTCGCGGAAACGCTGGAAGCGCTCGCGGATCTCGGCGCGCTCGCGCGGCGGGAGCCGCTGGAAGGCTTCCCAGTTGCGCCGGATCTCCTCGCGCCGCTCGGGCGGGAGCGAGCGGAACCGCTGCAGCACCTGCTGGAGCTCCTCGCGCCGCTCCGGCGGCAAGGCCTGGTAGGCGCGCCACCGCTCCCGCAGCCGCTCCTTCTCCTCCGGGCTGAGCCGCTCCCACTGCTCGCGCGCGCCGGGCGCCGCGGCCGGGGCGTCGCCCGCCGGGGGATCCTCGGCGCGAGCCGGAACCCCGGGGAGCGCCAGCGCGAGCAGCGCCAGGATGGCGGCCGGGCGGATCACGGCTTCCCCTCCTCCGGCTCGAGCTGGTCGAGCTGCGCCACGATGAGGGCGTCCTCGGGGGTGTCCACCCCCACCGCGCTGGCCGTCTCGTAGTCCTGGAGCAGCTCGAGATCCTTCACCATGTCGCGGGTCTCGAGATAGGCGCGGACCGGGAAGCTCGCCGCCACCGCGGCCGCGGCGACCGCACCGGCCACGAGCACGATCCGCGGGTGCGGAATGGCCTGGCCGAGCCCGGCCAGCCACCCCACCAGGCGCGGGCGCGCGGCGCGGTCTCGCTCCTCGCGCAGCCGCGCCTCCAGGCGGGCCCCGAAGAACGGCGGGAGGTCCGGCGCCGGGGGCAGCGAGGCCAGGGCGGCCACCGCGCCCCGCAGCCGCGCCTCCTGCTCGCGGCACGAGGCGCAGCGGGCCAGGTGCTCCCGCACCTCGGCGGCGCGATCGGGCGCCAGGGCTCCGTCGAGGAGCGCGGTCAGGTCTTCGCGGGGGTGCCGTTCGGTCATGATCGATTCCCCGCGGCATCGAGCCGAGCCTCGAAGGGGGCGAGCGCCTCGGCCGCCGCCACCGTGGCGCGGTGGACGAGGGACTTCACGGCCGAGACGGTGGTCGAGAGCACCTGGGCGATCTCCTCGTAGGAGAGCCCCTCGAACCGGCACAGGACCAGGGCGGCGCGCTGCTTCTCCGGCAGCCGCGAGAGCAGGTCCCGCACGGCGGCCTCGAGCGCCTTCGCCTGCGCGACCTCGTCGGGGCCGGCGGCGCCGGAGGGGAGTGCATCGGGATCCGCCGGCGCGTCCTCCGGGCCGGCCTGGCGGGCGGCGTGCTCGCTCCGGCGCAGCTCGTTCAGGCAATGGTTGGAGGCGACCCGGTAGAGGAAGGTCTTGAACCGCGCCGTGGGCCGGTAACGATCGCGCGCCCGGTACAGGTTCACGAACACGTCCTGCGCGAGCTCCTCGGCCCGCGCGGCGTCGCGGACGAAGTGGTGGCAGAAGGCGAACATCGCACGCGTGTGCCTCTCGAAGAGGGTCCGGAAGGCCCCCTCGTCGCCCTGCTGGAACGCCAGCATCAGCGCCGCGTCGGGATCCGGTCCCATCCTGTGGTCTGCAACACCCCGGCAGCCCTCGGGTTGCGGTGCCGAATCCTACCAGGAAACATCAACGTGGACGTAGACTTAGACGTAGACGTGGGCGTAGACGAGGACTGCATCGGTCCGTCTACGTCCACGTCCACGACGACGTTGGGAACTCAGCCCCCCGCCAGCCTCACGAGCCAGTGGGTCGCGAAGTACGCGAGCGCCGCCACGGCGGCCGCGGCCGGCATGGTCAGGATCCAGGCCCAGATGATCCGACCGGCCACGCCCCAGCGGACCGCGCGGGTGCCGCGGGTCGCGCCCACGCCCACGATGGCGCCGGTGATGGTGTGGGTGGTGGAGACCGGGATGCCGGCGTGGGCCAGCGCCAGGATGGTGACGCCCCCGCCCGTCTCGGCGCAGAACCCGCCGATGGGCTGCAGCTTGGTCAGGTTGTGCCCCATGGTCTTCACGATCCGCCAGCCGCCGAAGAGCGTCCCGAGGCCGATGGCGGCGTGGCACAGCAGCACCACCCAGAACGGCACCGGGAAATGGCCCGGGGTCAGGGCGGCGCGGTCCGCCCAGACGGTGCCGTACAGGATCACCGTGATGATGCCCATGACCTTCTGCGCGTCGTTGGTGCCGTGGCTGTAGCTGAAGATGGCCGCCGAGAGGAGCTGCAGCCTCCGGAACCACCGGTCGACGCGCGCCGGCGTGTTCTTCCGGACCAGCCAGGCCATGGCGACCATGTTCAGCGAGCCCAGCACCATGCCGATGATGGGGGAGAGCGCGATGAAGAGGACGATCTTCCCGATGCCGGAAGCGATGAGCCCGGTCGGCCCGATGGCCACCAGACACGCGCCGATCATGCCGCCGGCCAGCGCGTGAGAGGACGAGGACGGCAGCCCCCAGACCCAGGTGAGCAGGTTCCAGACGATGGCGCCCACCAGGGCGGCGAAGATGAAGACCAGCACGAAGGTGGGGCCGCGCGCCTGCAGCATCGGGAATTCCACGATGCCCTTGCCCATGGTGGCGGCCACCTTGAGTTCGACGCCCCAGAGCACCGGCATGGCCGACACGAAGTTGAAGAAGGCTGCCCAGGCCACCGCCACCAGCGGCGCGAGGACTCGTGTCGAGACCACGGTCGCGATGGAGTTGGCCGCGTCGTGGAAACCGTTGATGAAGTCGAAGAGGAGCGCGACCAGGACGAGCGCGATGACGACGGTGAGGAGCATGGTGTCGTGGCAGGGTGGGCGCCCGGCGCCCTCAGGCGTGCTCCAGCACCACGCCCTCGATCACGTTGGCCACGTCCTCGGCGCGGTCCGTGGCGGACTCGATGAGATCGATGATCTCCTTCCACTTGACCACCGTGAGCGGGTCGCTCCCGCGCCGGAAGAGCTTGGCCATGGTCCGGCGGGTGAGCGAGTCGGCCTGGTTCTCCAGGGCGTTGATCTCGCGGCAGCCGGCCAGCACCGCGCCCGAGTCGTTGCGGAAGGTGCGCAGCCCTCGCACCACCTCGGCCATCTTCTCGGCCTGGGCCACCAGCACCGCGGCCAGCTCGCGGGCCTCGGGCAGCACCTGCTCGATGTCGTAGAGCCCGAGCCGCTCGGCGGCCGCGTCGGCCAGGTCGAGCACGTCGTCGATGCGGGACAGGAGGCGGTGGATCTCGGCTCGGTCGAAGGGCGTGATGAACTGCGTATGGAGGCGGGCGAAGGCGCGATGGGTGATGTCGTCGGCGCGGTGCTCGACGGCCTTGATGGCGGCGACCTTCTGCGGGACGTCGCTGAAGTCCTCCAGGAGCCCCTTGAGCAGCTTGGTCCCCTCCACGACGGCGTCCGCCTGAGCCTCGAAATCCGTGAAGAAGTCGTCGGACTTCGGCATGAGCCTCTCGAGCAGGGTCATCGGGAATCCGCCTCCTGGGTGTGACGGGGCGCGGGCACCTTACCGTGTCCGGCCCACGGCGCAAACGGGTTCAGGACGTCACAGAGACGTCACACGGCGCCCGCAGCGCCCCCCAAGCGGGCGAGGAGCGCGGAGCCCAGTCGTTTCCCCGACATGCGGGGCCTTGTGCGTCCGTCCTCCACCTGTAACTCTTGGCGAGCACCCGTACCGACAACCATATTGGCCCCCCGGGGGTGGACGTCCTGCGTCGCACCCCGGCCAGACTCCCGCGGGGCGACGAGGAACAGCTGGCTGGCATGCGCTTCCGGGTGAAGATCGGCCTCGTTCTGCTGGCGGTCGGCGTCCTGCCGGTCGCGCTGCTCGGGTTCGCTTCCTGGACGGTGAGCCGCGACGAGCTGCAGCGGACGGTGGGCCGGATGCAGACCCAGGCCGCCGGCGATCTGGCCCTGTTCACCGATCGCTTCGTCTCCACCTCGGTGGAGCGGCTGCGGCTGGCCGTGGCCCCCATCCTGTTCGACGACTACAGCCTGGGCGAGCTCTCGGCGGTGCTCTCCATCCCCTACCGGCAGCTGCCCTTCGTCTCGATCCTGGCGGTGGTGAACGAGGAGAGCGCACCTGTGGCCGGGCCGGTCTTCGTGGAGCGGGCCGAGGACGCGGATGCGGATCGCGAGCCCATCGCGTCCGCCGACCTGGACCTGTTCGTGGCCCATCTTCCGCGCGCCCCGCCCCAGAACGGCGCCACCGCGCTCTCCGAGCCCTACCGGCGCAACGGGCCGCTCAAGCTGGCGGTGGCGCTGCGCATCGGCGCGCGGCGCACCCTGGCGGCGGAGCTCTCGCTGCGGGAGGTGGAGGCCCGGCTGGCGGAGCTCTCCTCCCCGACCAGCGTCGCCTACCTCGTCGATCCCAAGGGGGAGCCCATCGCCGGGGTGACCGACGCGCTCGCCCCCGACGAGCGGCGCCTCTCCGAGGTGGGCTTCGCCCGGGACATGGCCTGGTCGCGGCTCCTCTACCGCTCCGACGGGCAGCGCTGGCTGGCGGCGTTCTCGCCGGTGCCCAGGCTCCGCTGGGGAGCTGTGGTGGCCCAGCCCATGACGGTCGCCTTCCGGGCCGCCGAGAAGCTGCGCCTCTACACCATCTGGGCGGCGGTGGGGGCGCTGGCGGTGGCCCTCTTCATCGGCGTGCTCCTGGAGCGGACCGTGACGCAGCCGGTGGCGCAGCTCTCCCGGGCCGCCGCCGCCATCGCCGAGGGTCGCCACGACGACCTGCCCACGCCGGCCAAGGGCGGGGACGAGCTGGCCGACCTGGCCCGCGCCTTCGCCCACATGGCCGGGGAGATCCGGCGGCGCGACGTGGAGATCCACGGCTGGAACCGCGAGCTGCAGAAGCGGGTGGAGGAGCGCACCCAGGAGCTCAAGGCCGCCGAGGACCAGATCCTGCGCACCCGCCGGCTGGCGGCGCTGGGCTCGCTGGGCGCGGGGCTGGCCCACGAGCTCAACAACCCCATGACCGCCATCGTCGGCTACCTGGCCATCCTCCGGAAGCAGCTCCCGCTCGGGGGCCAGCACGCCGAGATGATCGCCGCAGCCCAGGAGCAGGCGGCCCGGGTCACGCGCGTGGTCGAGGAGCTGCGCAGCTTCGCCGATCAGGAGCGGACCACGCAGGGCCAGCGCTTCCGGCTGCAGAAGCCGGTGCAGGACGCGCTGGCGCTCCACGAGCACCGCTTCCGCGCGGCCGGCATCCGGGTCACCACCCGCTTCGAGGAGCGGCTCCCCGACGCGCAGGGCGATCCGGTCCAGATCCAGCAGGTGGTGGCGCACCTGCTCGACAACGCCATCAACGCCATGCCCGGGGGCGGCGCGCTGGAGGTGACGCTCTCGTCGGTGGCCGGCGACGCGCTGCGCCTGCGCATCTCGGACACCGGCAAGGGCATCCCCGTCACGATTCGTGAACGGATCTTCGATCCCTTCTTCACCACCAAGGACGACCCGGAGCGGCTCGGGTTGGGGCTCTCGGTCTCCCACAGCATCGTGGAGGCTCATCACGGCAAGATCGTGGTCGACAGCGCCGAGGGGGCGGGGGCGGCGGTGACGGTGCTCCTGCCGGCGGCGGCCGCCGCCCACCTGGCTTGAGGGAGGAACGGATGGCGCGCGCGCGTTCGGGAGGATCGGCGAGCTGGGAGGGCGTCCTGGACGCCGAGCTGCTCGTCCCCGCCCTCCTGCACGAGCTGAAGCAGCCGCTCACCGGGGCCGACGCGGCCATCGCGCTCATCGAGCGGGTGCTGGGCGCGATGGTGACCTCGCGGGAGGAGTGGCAGCTGCTGCGCCAGCAGCTGGCGCGCCTGGCCGAGGTGATGCACGGCTACGACGAGCTCTTCCACGCCGGCAAGGCGCGGGAGGGCACCTTCGAGGTGGGCTCAGCCGTGTCCCGGGCCGTCCAGCTCATGGCTCACCGCATCCGCCCGCTGGAGGACCGCTTCGCGCTGGCGCTGGGGGCCGATCCCGTCCCCGGCTTCGGCTCCCCGGCGGCGCTGGTCCATGCGGCCACCAACCTGCTCGGGAATGCCGTCGACGCGGCCGAGTCGGCCGGCCCCACGGCGCGCGTCGCCGTCCGCGTCCTGTCCACCGGCCGGGGCGCCCAGGTGCGCATCTCCGACGAGGGCCCCGGCATCCCCGAGGCCGTCCAGGCGCACCTCTTCGAGCCGCGCTTCAGCACCAAGCCCCCGGAGCGTGGCAGCGGGCTGGGCCTGCACCTGTCCAGGCGCCTCATGTCCCGGTTCGGTGGCGAGGTGTACCTGGTGGGAGGGGACGATCCACGCCGGCTGCCATGGGCGGTGACCGAGTTCTGCATCTCGGTGCCGCCGCCGCCGGCGGAAGGGAGAGCGCCGTGAAGATCCTCCGCTTCGCTCTGCCCCTCGCGCCGGCCCTGGCCGTGGTGCTGGCCATGGGGACGACCGCCGAACCGACCCGGCAGGTGGCGCCGCAGGCGCCGGCGCCCGCCGACGACCAGGCGCTGGATGCCTCTCCCGCGCCGGAACCGGCCCGGGCGGTGGCGCCCGAGCGCGTTCGCGGCGCAGCCGAGCTGCCCGCGGCGGCGCGCTCCGGGGTATGGCGCGGCGGCGCCCGGCCCCCCGGGGAGGTCCCGGCCAGCGTGGTGGTCCGCACCGCCATGCGCAACGCTTCACCGAAGGCGAAGTCACGCGGCCGCGCCGGCCCGGAGGCCGACGTCCCCCGCAGCATCGAGATCGTCTGGAATGCACCTGGGTCCTGATCCAGGCAGACGCCGCGCGGCGGGGGCGGCGGCGCTGCTGCTCGGCCTGGCGGGAGTCGTCGCCTGGCCGGCACGTGCCGACGAGCCATTCACTCCGGGTTCAGGTGGCGCGCTGACCATCAGCGCCGACCCCGCCCAGCTGGTGCTGGGAAGGGACGCCGGGGCGGACCTGCGCATCTGGGCGCCGCCCGAGGTGGAGGAGCTCTCGCTCACGGCCAGCGTGGGCAAGATCGAGGGTGTGCGGCGGCTGCCGGGCGGCGGCTTTGCCGCGCGCTACCGCCCGCCCGCGGAGCGCTATCCGCAGGTGGCCATCCTGGCCGCCATGGGGCGGTCCGGCGCGGGCGCCCTGGACGGCTGGCTGACGGTGCCGCTGGCGGGCCAGGGCGACGCCCGCGTGCCGGGGGAGCCCGGCTCGGAGGTGTCGCTGCGCATCGGGGGTCAGAGCTTCGGGCCCGGCCGGGTGGGAGAGGATGGCATCGCCCTCATCCCGGTGGTGGTGCCGCCGGGCGTGCGCGAGGGACACCGTGGGTTCGCGCCGGTGGACCTGCACGTCCCGGACACCAGCCAGGTCCACGTCGCCGCCGACCGAGCGGCGGTCCAGGCCGACCGGACCGAGGCGGTGCGCGTCCTCGTCTGCGTGGTGGCGCCGCACGGCGCGGCGCGGAAGGGCGATCCACCCGTGGTCGAGGTGACGCGCGGCACGCTGACCCTGCAGCCGCGCGAACCCGGCGCCTACGTCGGGACCTGGACGCTCCCACCCGGGTCGGCCGGCGAGGAGCGCGCCACGGTGCGGCTGGAAGGGTTTCCGGCCTCCCGGGCCGTGCTGCGAGTGGCGGTGCTGCCCGGGCCGGCGGCCTCGGTGGCCTTGAACCTGGACCGGACCTCCCTGGCCGCCGGTGCCGCGGACGAGGTGCAGATCACCGCGAGCGCGGTGGACGGGTCCGGAAACCCCACGGGGTCGCTGCTGCTGTCGGCCGACGCGGGCTCGCTCGCGCAGGAGGAGGCCGGGCCCGGGGTGGTCCGGGGCCGCCTGCGCATCGATCCGCGGTTCGGCGGCCGCGCGCAGGTGCTGGTGACCGCGCGCGTGCCCTCCAGCGGAGCGACCGCGGCGCAAGCGGTGGCGCTCGTGCCCGGGCCCGCCGCGCGGGCGGTCCTCACACCGCGGCGGACCACCCTGCGGGCCGACGGGCGCAGCGAGGCGGTGCTGGGGCTGGAGCTGTGGGATGCGTTCCAGAACCCGGTCTCCGGCTCCCCGCGCGTCGTCGTGAACGCGGGGTCGACCACGCTCGAGCCCAGGGGGACGGGCCGCTGGGCCGTGCACTACCGCACCCGGGCGGTGTCCGGAACCACCGAGGCGCGGGTGGTGGCGGAGCTGGGCGGCGCGCGTGACGAGGCCCACCTCCTGCTCGTCCCGCCGGCGTCGAGCCAGCTCTCGCTCCTGGCGGCCGGCGGCGGCCTGGCCGGCGTCTCCAGCAGCATCTCCGGAGGCCAGCTCCTGGCCGGCGTCGAGCTGTCGTTCCCGCAATGGATGGCGCTTCCCGCCGATCGCGCCCTGGGCCTGCGCCTGGAGCTGGCCGGCGTCCAGGGCAAGCGCTGGGCCGGAAGCGGCCACCAGATCCAGTCCGGCGCCACCGTGCTGGCCGGGCCGGTGCTGAAGGGCGTCCTGCCCCGCGCGCGCTGGTTCGCGAGCGGAACGGTCGGGTTCGTCGTCGGCACGGCGCGCGGGCCGGCGGGATCGTCGCGGGGTGGGGTGGGGCTGGCGGCGCGCCTGGGGCTCGGCCTGGCGGTGCCGGTGCAGCGCACCGCGCCGTTCCTGGAGCTCGGCTTCCTGGGCACGGGCGGCCCGGGGGGCGCAGTGCGCGCGCTCACGCTCTCGCTCGGCGTCCGCTTCGATGCCTCCAGCCTCGACGCGTCCAGCGGCCGCGAGTCCGCTTCGGGAGACTGACATGGCAACCCTGCTCATCGTCGACGACGAGCCGGTGATCCTGGACGTGTTCCGCCGCTTCCTGGAGGGCGAGGGGCGCACCCTGATCCTGGCCGGGTCGGCCCGCGAGGCCATGGCCCGCGCCGCGGAGGCGGGGGACATCGACGTGGCGCTGGTGGACAAGAACCTGGGCGACGGGTCGGGCCTGGACGTGGCCCGCCGGCTCAAGGCCGCCAAGCCGGACGTCGAGGTGATCCTGGTCACCGGCTACGCCTCCCTCGACTCCGCCATCCAGGCGGTCCAGATCGGCGCCTACGACTACGTCACCAAGCCGGTCTCCGACTACGAGGCCCTGAACCTCAAGGTGGAGAACGCGGCCGAGAAGGTGCGCATGAAGCGGGCGCAGCGCGAGCTGGTCGACCGGCTCAGGGAGAGCGAGGCGCTGCACCGCGGGGTCTTCGAGACCTCCTCGGACGCGTTCCTGCTGGTGGACGCGGAGAGCGGGCTCATCGAGGACGCCAACCCGGCCGCCGAGCGGCTCTACGCCCGCGAGCGCGAGCAGCTGCGCCGGCTGCGCTACGCGGACCTGCTCGACCCCGAGGTGGAGCCGACCGCCCCCGCCCCCGGCGATCGGGCCGCGCCCTCGCGCCACCGCCGCGCCGACGGTGCCACCTTCCCGGTCGAGATCACGGTGGGCGAGCTCCGGCTGCACGAGCGCGGGCTGCGGGTGCTCTCCGTCCGCGACGTCTCGGAGCGCGAGGCGGCGGAGCGGGAGCGCCGCGCCCTGGAGCAGAGCCTGCGCCAGGCCCAGAAGATGGAGGCGGTGGGACGACTGGCCGGCGGGGTGGCCCACGACTTCTCCAACGTGCTGGCGGTGGTGCTCGGCTACTCCGAGCTGCTCATGCGCGATCTGGCGCCCGGCGACGTCCGGCTGCGGGAGAGCGCCGAGGGGATCGTCGAGGCCGCCAACCGGGCCGCGGGCGTGACCCGCCAGCTCCTCACCCTCTCGCGCAAGAAGCTGCTCCGGCCGGAGGTGCTGTCGCTCAACAAGGTGGTGCAGGACCTGGGCAAGCTCCTCACCCGCGCCATCGGCGAGCGCATCGAGGTCACCACCGCGCTGCAGCCCGGTCTGTGGCCGGTGCAGGCCGACTCGGACCAGCTGGCGCAGGTGCTCCTCAACCTGTCGGTGAACGCGCGGGACGCCATGCCCGACGGAGGGGCCCTGGAGATCGCGACCGCCAACGTCGAGCTCGGCCGCTGCCGCGCGGGCCCTGGACCTGCCGGCCGGCCGCTACGTGACGCTCGCGGTGCGCGACCGCGGCTGCGGCATGACCGAGGAGGTGCGGGCGCGCATCTTCGAGCCCTTCTTCTCCACCAAGGAGACGGGCACCGGCCTGGGCCTGGCCACCGTCTACGGCATCGTGCGCCAGGCGGGCGGCGCCATCCACGTCGACACGCAGCTCGGCCAGGGCACCACCTTCACCGTCTACCTGCCGGCGGCCGAGGAGCACGCCCAGCGGGTGTCCCTGCCGGTCTCGGCGGCGGCGCCGCGGGGCCTGGGCGAGACGGTGGTGGTGGCCGAGGACGAGGACGGGCTGCGGACGCTGCTCGGGCGGATGCTGGCCGGCAGCGGATACCAGGTGGTGGCGGCGCGCAACGGCGTGGAGGCGCTCGAGGCGGCGCGCTCGCGGGGCGGGCGGGTCGACCTGCTCCTGGCGGACCTGGTGATGCCGCGCATGAACGGCGCCGAGCTGGCCCAGGAGCTGGCGCGCCTGCAGCCGGGGCTCAAGGTCCTGTTCATGACCGGGCACACCGACGACGCGCAGGTGAAGGATCGGCTGGTGGATGGCGACATCGAGCTCATCCACAAGCCGTTCAGCGGCGAGGTCCTGCTGGGCCATCTGCGCCGCCTGCTCGGGCCGCCGCGGGCGAGCGCCTGATGACGAGGTGCTCGCTCCGGGCGGCATGCACCGCGATCGCTACTGCGGCGGGGGCGGGGCGGGGGCCGCCGCGGGCGCCGTGCCCGCCGCAGCCGTGCCGGCGGGCTGGCCGGCCCCACCGGCGGGCGCCTGCGCAGCGCCGGGCGCCGGGGCGGCGGACCCCGAGGCGGCGGGCGTCACCGGGCCGGTGTGCGGCTCCAGCGGAACCACCCCCACGGTCGCATCCACCAGCCTTGCGCGCTTGCGGTACCGGGCCGGGATACTCCCCGCCGGCGCCGAAGTGCAGCCCGCCCTGATCGTCCTCCCACCGGTACAGGCCCTGCTCGTCGAAGGCCACGGGCTGGGCGGCGATGGCGGTGCGGTCGACCGCGGGAAGCAGCTCGGTCCTGGCGGGCCGGTCGGGCGAGGGCGGCACGGCAGCCACCGCCTCGTCCGCGGGCGCGGCCGGGCGCGCCGGCGCTGCCGCCGGCGCCGCCGGGAGCTGGTTGCCCTCGAAGCCCAGGGTCAGGGTGCGGCCGTCCACGAGATCGATGGAGATCCGCTCGCCGTCGGCGGAGGGGCGGGCCGCGCGGTGCACGTCGTCGAAGGTGTCCCCGCGCACCCACGAGAGCACCTTGCGCATGTCCGCCGAGCGCTCCGCGCCGAGGATCTCGGCACCGGTGTACTGGCGGACGACCGCCCCCCGCACCCAGAGCGAGAGGAGCGGGAGCGTCGACCAGTCGGAGGTCTGGGCCGCCTGCGCAGACGGGAACAGGTCGAGCGCCAGCACCTTCTCGCCGTTGGACGACAGGAAGGCCAGGCCCGACGGGGTCGGCAGGCAGTTCTGGGTGCTCCACAGGGTGCGGTCGCCGTCGGCCGACTTCACCACCGCCTGGACCTTGCAGCCGGTCCCTTCCCTCCGCTGCCGCAGCTCGAACCGTCCATCCGGCGATTGCTGGGCCCACTCGACCACGGTGGTCGCCGGAGCCTGCGGCGCCTGCTGCCTGCAGCTCACCGCCGCCAGCACGGCGGCGGCCGCGAGAGCCCTTCGCATACGCGCCTCCTCGAAGGAAGACCCTACCAGGTCCCCGGGAGGTCGACCACACGGGGGCTGCCCCGCTTCCTCGCTCCAGGGCGGTGGGATGCCCGGCCTCCGGGACTCCGGCCGCGTTCACAGCCCGGCCGGATCACCCCCGGGGGTGGTTCCGCGCCGGGTGGAACGCTCCCGCCACGTGCGGCCGAGCGGCCGGTGCGTCCGCTTGCGCCCGTTGCCTCGCATCTTTTCCAGCTCGCGCTTCATCGACCGCTTGAGGCGGAGCGCGGCATCCAGCAGCGCCTGCCGGAGGTCCTCCTGTGTGCTCTCCACGTGCAGTGTGCGGGCGCCCGGCAGGCGGAACGACATCCGGCACTGCTGGTCCACGCCGCCCCGGCGGGGCCGGGAGTCGACGATGTGGATGGCGAGCTCGGCGGCGGGGTCGTCGAAGAACCGCAGGATGGGGCCGACCACGTGCTTGTGGAGGAACTCGGCCGCGTCGCGGGGGAAGGGCAGGTGCTGCGAGTGGAGGATGAGCTTCATGCCGGAAGGGTGGGCACGGGGCGGGAGGAGCGAGGGGCGATAGACTGGGCGCGACCTCCCGCCCGGCCCTGGAGCGTGCGACCGTGACCCTGCGGCTCGATCTCGTCGGACCCCGGCCTCCTTCGCTTCGAGGCCGAGGTGGTGGCGGTGCGGGCGCTCGCCGGACACCCCGCCGTCGTGCTCGATCGAACGGCGTTCTACCCCGAGGGCGGAGGCCAGCCCGCGGACCGGGGCCGGCTCGGCGGCGTGCCCGTCATCGACGTGCAGGAGGTGGACGGAGAGGTGCTGCACGCCCTCGACGGTCCGGCTCCGGCCGGGAGGGTGGTGGGCGAGGTGGACGGGGCGCGGCGTCGGGATCACGTGCAGCAGCACCACGGCCAGCACCTCCTCTCGGCCGCCTTCGAGAAGGTGGCCGGCGCGCACACCGTCTCCTTCCACCTGGGCCAGGAGAGCTGCACCATCGATCTCGATCAGCCCCCGCGGCGCTGGGCCGGGACCGGCTCCGGGCCGCCGAGGCGCTGGCCAACGAGCTCGTCTTCCGCGACCTCCCGGTGACGGTGCGCGAGTTCTCGCCCGCCGAGCTGGCGCGCCTGCCGCTCCGCAAGGAACCGGCCCGCGGCGCCCGCGTGGTGGTGGTCGCCCCCGAGCCACTGGGCGAGGGTTTCGATCCGGCGGGCATCCTCGATGCCTCGCCCTGCGGTGGAACGCACCCGCCGCGCACGGGCGCGGTGGGCGCCATCGCGGTGCTGGGCGCGCAGAAGTGGGGGTCGGGGACGCGGGTGGAGTTCCTGTGCGGCGGGCGCGTGGTCGCGGCGCTGGCCGAGGCCGACCGCAGGATCCAGGAGGCGGCGGGAGCGCTCCGCTGCGCGCCGGCCGAGCTCCCCTCCGCCGCGTCCCGGGCCGCCGGCGAGGCCGCGGCGCGGCGCAGGGAGCTGGAGCGGCTGCTCGCCGCGGCCGCGGAGGTCGAGGCGGACCGGCTGGCGGCCGCGGTGGCGGCGCCGGCGGCGGTGCGAGCCGTGCTCGCGCCTCCCGCCGCGGGCGCGGCCGCCTGGACGAGGATGGTGGCCCAGGCGCTGGTGGCGCGGGGCCGGGTGGCGCTCCTGGGCGCGGTGGAGGAGGGGCGCGCCCAGCTCGCCTTCGCGCGCCCGCGCGGACCAGGCGTGAACATGGGAGAGCTCCTGCGCACCGCGGCGGCGGCGCTGGAAGGGAAGGGCGGGGGGTCGCAAGACTTCGCGCAGGGGAGCGGGACGGAGATCGGGAAGCTGGAGGAGGTTCTGGCCGGGGCAGAGTGGGACCTCGCCGCCCGAACCCGAACCCGAACCTGAACCCGTCATCCGTGAACCCAGACCCGAGTCCCGCGTCCCCTGGCCCGTGCCCCGCGGTCCGGGAACACGGGCCAGGGGCCTGGGGCCACGGGACCCGGGCCACGGGCACGCACACCGCGGGTGCAGGCACGGGTTCGGGTTCGGGAGAAGCAGCTATCCCTTCAGCCTCAGCAGCGTCGCCCCCCACCCGCCCCCGTCCTCGCCGGCCAGCCGGAACGACTCCACCCTCGGATCCCTGCGCCAGGATCGCATGCACCGTCTGGCGCAGCGCGCCGATCCCCTTCCCGTGCACGATGCGCAGCTCTCGCAGGCCCGCCTCGGCGCAGGCGCCGATCCACTCCGGAACCAGCGAGCCCACCTCGGCCGGCGCGAAGGCGTGCAGGTCGAGCGTGCCGTCGAGGGGGAGCGGCACCGGGTCGGGGAACGGCCCGGCACCTTCCTCCTGGCCGGGATCGTCGGGCGGGCTGCGCCGGGGGGCCATGTGCGTCAGGCCCCCGAACCCTGGCCGGCTGCGGGCAGGAGCAGGAGGAGCTGCTCGGGAGGGCGCGCGACCACGGCGCGATCGGCGGTCGCCAGGATGGGCCGGTCGAGGATGCGGGGGTGCGCGGCGATGGCCTCGACCAGCTCGGCCTCCGGGGTCCGCTCCGAGAGGCGGAGCACCTGGTACTCGTCCTCGTCCGGGCGGACCACCGCGTGCGCGGACAGGCCCAGCTTGAGCAGCAGGGCGCGGATCTCGCCGGCCGTGGGCGGCTCCTCCAGGTAGCGGCGCAGGACCGGCTCCACGCCGCGCTCGCGCAGGAGCTCCAGCGCGCGGCGGCACGCCGAGGAGCGCGCATCGAACCAGAGGACGTACTCGCCGGCCATGGCCCGGCGGAATATAGAGGAGGCTTGGAGATCACGCACCACCTGGACCGGCTCTCGGCGCTCCTGGCCGCGGAGCGCGAGGAGGAGCGGGCCCGCTTCTCGGAGGCCCGCGGGCACCTCTCGCTGGCCGAGCGCGAGGCGCGCGGCCTGGCCGTGCCCGACCTGGAGGCCGCCGACGAGGGCGCGCTGGGGGATCGGGCCCTGGTGACGTTCGCGCGCGCCGGCGGGCCGCTCCCGGGCGGCCGCATCGGCGTGGGCAGCCCCGTGTCGATCGGCAAGCGACGCGAGACCCCGCCGGATGCCCCGCAGGGCGTCGTGGCGAGGCGGACCCGCACCCGGATCGCGGTGGCCTTCGACGAGCCGCCGCCCGGCTGGGTCACGGACGGCAGGGTGATCCTCGAGCTCGAGCCCTCGCCCGTCACCTGGGATCGACTCCAGGCGGGTCTGGTCCGGCTCCGCGACGAGCGCGAGGGCAAGCGCTGGCACGCGGTGCTCCAGGGTGGGCCGCCGCGGTTCCTGTCGCGGCCGCCCGCGCCTGCCCCCGCGCCCGGGACCTCGCTCAACGCCGAGCAGGTGGCGGCGGTGGATCTGGCGGACCGCGCCCTGGACCTGGCGCTCGTGCACGGACCGCCCGGCACCGGGAAGACGACGGTGCTGGTCGAGGTGGTGCGCCGGGCGGTCGCCCGCGGGGAGCGGGTGCTGGCCACCGCGCCCTCGAACCTGGCGGTGGACAACCTGCTCGAGCGGCTGGCCACGGCCGGCCTCGCCTGCGTGCGCGTCGGCCACCCGGCCCGCGTGCTGCCCGGGCTGCTCGAGCACACGCTGGAGGCCCGCGCGGCGGCGCACGAGGCGGCGCGGATAGCGGAGGGGCTGGTGGACGAGGCACTGGCCCTCCGCCGCGACGCCCGCAAGCGGCGCACGCGCCGCGGGCCGGGCCGCTTCAGCGAGCCGCGCGAGAAGGAGCGCGACGCGCGGGCGCTCGTGGCCGAGGCGCGTGCCCTCGAGAGGCGGGCCGAGGCCGAGGTGCTGGACCGCGCCCAGGTGGTCCTGGCCACGCTGACCTCGCTCGACGGTCCGGCGCTGGCCGGCCGCCGCTTCGGCCTGGCCGTGATCGACGAGGCCACCCAGGCGCTCGAGCCGGCCGCCTACCTGGCCCTGCTCCGGGCGGAGCGGGCCGTGCTGGCCGGCGATCACCTCCAGCTGCCGCCCACCGTGCTCTCGGCGGCGGCGCAGCAGGGCGGCCTGGGCGTGTCGCTCTTCGAGCGCCTCGCCGAGGCGAGCGGCGCCGCGGCGCGGGTGACGCTGGCCGAGCAGCACCGCATGAACGAGCGCATCATGGCCTTCCCCTCGGAGATGCTCTACCAGGGGCGGCTCCGGGCCCATCCGGCGGTCGCGGGGTGGTCCCTCGACGCTGCGCCGCTCGAGCTCGTCGACACCGCCGGCCGCGGGTTCGAGGAGGAGGTCCCGGACGGCTCCGACTCGAGGCAGAACGCGGGCGAGGCCGAGCTCGCCGCCGCCGAGGTGGCGCGGGTCCTCGCCCTCGGCGTGTCGCCCGCGGAGGTGGCAGTCATCTCGCCCTACGACGCCCAGGTGCAGCGGCTCCGGGAGCTCCTGGCCGGGGAGCTCGATCGCGGCCTCGAGGTCGACACGGTCGACGGGTTCCAGGGGCGAGAGAAGGACGCGGTGATCGTCTCCCTCGTTCGCTCCAACGACGGGGGTGAGGTGGGGTTCCTCGCCGACGTCCGGCGCATGAACGTGGCCATGACCCGGGCCCGCAAGAAGCTGGTGGTGATCGGCGACGGTGCGACCGTGTCTCGACACCCGTTTTACGCGGCGTTCCTCAGACATTCCGAGAAGACCGGTGCCTGGCGCAGCGCCTGGGAGAGGTGACTGGGCCGGGTCTTTCCCGCTCCGGTGATCCCCGGGTGGGATGGTGGTAGCGTTTTGGGACGAGGTAGGGACGCCCGATGACCGATGTGGGCGGGGGGCCCAGGTCGGACGAGCCGGCGGCCGATGCCGCCGCCCAGGTCCAGCCAAGGCCACCATTGAGCGCAGAGGCGATCGCCATGCGCGAGGCTGCATTCGATGCCTCGCCCGCAGGCCTGGCGCTCCTGGCCGGCCCGGAGCTGCGGTACGAGCTTGCGAACCAGTCCTATCGCGCCCTCTGCCCCGACCCCGGCGCCGACCTTCGCGGGCGGCGTTTCGACGAGGCAAGGCCGCTCTCCCGCGAACCGCTCGACCAGACCGTTCGCCAGGTGCTGGCCAGCGGGGTCCCCTTCGACCGCGAGACCGAGATCGCGGACGCGTCGGGCAAGCGCCACTGGTTCGCGGCCCTGGTCCGGCGCGTCGAGGCACCTTCCGGTCCGGCAGTCCTGATCGCGCTGCGCGAGAACACCGAGCTGGTCCAGGCGCGCTGGGCGGCGGAGGCGGCCGCCGACGGGGCCGGCCGGCGCGCGGCCGAGCTCGAGGCCATCATGGAGGCCATCCCCGACGGCGTCATGGTCTTCGATGCGGCCGGCGCCGTGGTGCGCATGAACGCCGCCGCGGCCGAGAGCTGGCGCGGCGTGGGCATCGACATCGGCAGCGCCGGCGGCTCCGCCTTCCAGCACTTCGAGCTCCGCGGCGAGGACGGACGGCCCATGCCCGCCGGCGAGTGGCCGGTGCGGCGGGCGCTCTCGGGGGAGCGGGTCCGCGGGGTGCACCTCCGCTGCGCGCCGGAGGGCGCCCGGCCCATGTGGATGCTGGCCAGCGCCGCGCCCATCCTCGACGCCGCCGGCAAGGTGATGGGCGCGGTCCTCAACTTCTCCGACGAGACGACGCTGCACGAGCTGGCCGAGGCCCGCGACAATCTGATCCGCATGGTCAGCCACGACCTGCGCACGCCGCTCTCGGCCATCTACGCCCAGGCGCACCTCATCCGCCGCGCCGCCGACCCGCCCGGCAAGGCCGGCGAGCGCGCCGCCGCCATCGAGCGCAGCTGCGAGCGGATGAGCGGGATGATCCAGGACCTGGTGGAGGTGACGCTCCTCGAGGCCGGCCAGCTGCCGGTGACCTTGACGCCGGTCGACGTGGCGGCGCTCGTCCCCGACATCCTCCATGGCATCCGCGGCGGCCTGGCCGTGGATCGGGTCCGGCTCCAGCTGGCGCCGGCCTGCTGGGCGAGCCTGGATCCCGCGCGGCTCGAGCGCGTCGTGGTGAACCTGGTCTCGAACGCGCTCAAGTACTCGTCGCAGGATGTGCTCGTCTCCCTGGAGTGCATGGACAACGCTGTGGCGCTGGCGGTGGCCGACACCGGGGTGGGCATCTCGGCCGACGATCAGGCGCGCATCTTCGAGCGCTACTACCGCGCCAAGGGGAACCGCCGGCCCGAGGGGCTGGGGCTCGGGCTCTACATCACCCGGCTGCTGGTGGAGGGGATGGGCGGCCGCATCGAGGTGGAGAGCCGGCTCGGCGCCGGAAGCACGTTCCGGGTGATCTTCTCGGCAGCCGGGGTGCCGGGAACGGGCGGCGGCTGATCGCAGGGGACCCGGTACCATTCGACCAGGCGCTGACGAGCTTCAGCGTGAAGTGAGCCCGAGCCGTACCGGGAACGGATCACGAGGTCGCGCTACACTCCGTCTCGTGATCCGCAGCACCTTCCGGCTCGCGCCCGGCATCGGGCCATCGGTGGAGGCCAGGCTCTGGGAGGCGGGCATCACCCGCTGGACCGAGTTCCCGGCTGCGCCGGTGGTGGCCATCTCGCGCGCCATGGACGGGCGCATCCGGGAGGCGGTGGCGCGCGCGCAGCGGTCGCTGGCGGCGGGCGACGCCGAGGCGCTGGCCGGGATGCTGCCGCGGGCCGAGCGCTGGCGCCTGTACGCGGTCTTCGCCGACCGGGCGGCGTTCCTCGACATCGAGACCGACGGCGAGGACATCACCTGCGTGGGCGTGCTGGAGGCGGATGGGCCGCGGCTCTTCCTCCGCGGGCGGGACCTGGACGAGTTCCCGGCGGCGGCGCGGCGCTGGAAGCTGCTCGTCACCTTCAACGGGCAGGCCTTCGACCTGCCGGCCCTGCGCCGCGCCTTCCCGGGGTTCCGCCCGCCGCGCGCCCACGTCGACCTGTGCCAGCTCTGGCACCGGCTGGGCCACGCCGGCGGGCTCAAGGTGCTCGAGCGCGAGGTGGGCCTGGCGCGGCCGCCTCACCTGGACGGGCTCGGCGGACGCGACGCGGTGCGGCTCTGGCGCGCGGCCCGGGACGGGGACCGAGCGGCGCTCCAGCTCCTGGTCGAGTACAACCTTCACGATGCGGTCGATCTTCGACCGCTCATGGATCTCGCCTACAACCGGCTGGTGGAGCGCCTGCGCCTGCCCGCCGCGCCGGTACCGGTCGCGGAGCGCGGCGATTTCCGCTACGACATGACCAAGCTGCTCCTGGCCCTGTGACGGCCATCCCGTGAACGAGGCCCGAGCCCGCGCCCGGGAGAATCATGGATCCACCCGCTTCACCCTTCGTCCAGCCCCGCGACGCCTCCGGCCGGTTCGTCAACCTCGACGGCTCCGGCCCGCCGCGCATCGCGGCCGTGTTCCGCTGGGCGGTGCTGGATCGGCTGGCGGGGAGGAGGCGTATCTCGCCGGCCCATGCGCCGGTGCCCCGCGTCGAGCCCGACCTCGCGCTGCTCTCGAACCCGCCCGCCCCCGGCGCGCCGGCGCGGCTCACCTGGCTGGGCCACGCCTGCTTCCTCGTCCAGCTGGACGGCCTCACGCTGCTCGTCGACCCCGCGCTGCGCGATGCGATCGTCGGGGGGACGCGCCGGAACGTGCCGCCGGGGCTGGCCGTCGAGGCCCTGCCCCGGATCGACGCCGTGCTCCTCACCCACGCCCACTACGACCACCTGGACAAGCCCACCCTGGAGCGGGTGCGAGCCCCCGTCATGGCCGGGCTGGGCGCGAGCCGATATCTGGCGAACGCGGGCGGTCCGGTCACCGAGCTGGGCTGGTGGAGCTCGACCCGCCTCGGGGGCGTGCGCGCCACCTACGTGCCGGCGCAACACTGGAGCCGGCGCGGCCTCTTCGACGTGAACGCCGCCCTGTGGGGCGGCTTCGTGATCGAGGGATCGGCCGCGGCCGTCTACCACTCCGGCGACTCGGCCCTCTTCGAAGGGTTCCAGCAGATCGGCGCGGCCTTCCCGGGCCTCGACGCCGCGCTGCTCCCCATCGGCGCCTACGACCCGGGCTGGTTCATGCTGCGGCAGCACCTCAGCCCCGAGCAGGCCGTCCGCGCCTTCCAGAC
Organism: uncultured Pseudomonadota bacterium; assembly: GCA_963736345.1. Lineage (GTDB taxonomy): Bacteria > Myxococcota > Myxococcia > Myxococcales > Anaeromyxobacteraceae > Anaeromyxobacter. The sequence goes on from CAVTOU010000024.1 coordinate 127,613, forward strand.
GCTGGGCGCGCGGACGCTGGTGGGGATGCACTGGGGCACGTTCAAGCTCAGCGACGAGCCGCTCGACGAGCCGCCCCAGCTGCTCGACGCCGCACGGCGGCAGCACGGGCTCCCGCCGGAGCGGGTGCGGGTGCTGGCGGTGGGCGAGTCGCTGGAGCTGTCCCGGCCGGCCGCGGCAGCGACCCGCGAGGCGGCGGCGCCGGAGCGGTAGTCCGGCGCCGCGCCCCGAGCTCAGGACGGATCGACGAGCTGGTAGTACGCCGTGGTGAACTCGCCAGCGGCGCCCCAGGCCTGCACGTACACCTCCGCTGCCACGGTCGCGTTGCCGGCGCAGGTGGAAGGGATCGTCACCGAGCCGGTGGCGGCCGAGGCCGGAAGCGTCTGGTCGATCTCGCACGCCTGGGTGGTGGGGGTGTTGGGATCGCCGTCGTAGGCCACGCGCCCGAGCCTCACGAATGCCACCGCGAAGGTCTTGGGCAGGGTCCAGGTCATCGTGTGCGCCGTATCGAGGCCGAAGCCGGTCAAGGTGGTGACCGTGATCCCGGTGAACCCGACGCTCTCGCTCGTGACCGCATTGCTGAACAGGGTATAGGACGGGACGGTTCCCCCGCCGGCCGGCGTCACCTTGACGGTGAACGCCGTGCCGGCGGTGACGGAAGTCTGTTGCCAGATCTGGAAACCATCGCGGCCGTCCTTGCTGGCCCCCGGCGAAAGAGCCGTGTCGGTCGCCCACGGGCCTCCCTGGATGGTCGCGCCGGTGACGGAGCCCGCGGGGGCGGCCACGTTCACCTCCAGGATGGGCCCGTCGCCGCCGGTGACGGCTCCCTGGTTCGTGACCATGCCCGTCCGGAGCTCGATCTCGGCGATGCGCCCGTTGCCCGAGAGAAGCCAGCTCGTGCCGACCTTGCGGAGGAAGAGGACCAGCGGCTGGATGCCGGTCTGCCCTCCCTGCGACATGGAGAGCTGGTACGCGAGCTCCGCCGTCCCGGCGACCTCGTCGAGCGACTGCACGTTCACGAGCGTGAAGGCGACGGTCGTGCCGGCCAGACGGCCGGCCAGAAACGCCGCATATGCAGTTCGATCGAAGCCGTCGGTGACCAGTGCCGGATCCATGAAGGCGGAGAGATCGCTGCCGGCCAGGGAGAGGCCCCTGGTGTTGACCTTGGCCGCGAACTGGTCGACCAGGGTGGCGATGGCCTCGAGCGCGGTCTGCTGCGAGCCGGCCACCGGGACCACCGTGCTGGTGCTGCTGGAGCTGGAGCCCGCGGTGCCGTCGGTGGTGGTGTCCACGGAGATCGATCCATCGGTGGTCGAGTAGCTGACTGCCGTGCTCTGGGTCGTGTCGCCGTCGGTGATGACGATGTCGCCCGTGGACGTGTCGACGGTCGTCAGGTCCAGCACCTGGTCGACCCCGGTCCCGTCGGCGTCGAAGGGGGTGGAGATGAGGTTGAAGTCTCCGCTCACGCCGGCCTGATCGAGCCAGAGCTGGACGATCCGCTGGACCACCGAGCCGATGATCTCCACCGCGGCCGGCGAGGGAGCAGGGTTGGCGACGGGCGCGGCGAAGGCGTCGTCCACAGTGACGCCCTGTACCTCGTACCAGGAGCGGATGATCAGATCGGTGAGCGGCGTGACGTTCATGACCGTGCCGGCGCCGGCCTCAGCGCTGACGCTGAAGAGCGTGGTGCCGCCGCTCACCAGCTTGATCATGAAGGGAGGCGTGAGGCCGGTGGTGTCGAGGGTGAAGGTGCCGTCGGCCGCGGTGGTGGCGGTGGCGGTCGCGCCGCTGGCGTCCACCAGCGTCACCGTGGCGTCGGCGATGGCCGCGCCCTGCGCCGCCGTTCCCGTCACCGAGGTCTTGGTCTTCTCTCCACCGCCTCCGCCACCTCCGCAGCCAGCGAGCACCATCATGCCGACCACGCTCACCGCAAGGACACGCGCTCTCTTCATTGGGGGCCTCCTGCCCGGGATGTACATGGGGTCCGTGACCAGCCAGGTCCAATTGGATGGCTTGTTCACCTATCGTGTCAACGGAGGGATTCTCGCGGGCGCCCTACCACATTCACTCACCGTGGACACGTGTGCCTCGGCTCCCCGGCTCTCGGTTCGACCCAGGCCTTGCGGGGTGGGTCGCCGCATCGGCCGCGCTCGTGCTGCCGCGCAGCGTCACCGGATGAGCCACCCGCGTCCGCGGGACGAGAAGCGAAGCTGCCCGGGCAGCTCAGGGCAGCTCGGACACCGTCCGCGCCGCCAGCTCCCCGCGCTCGTCCTTGAGCCCCACGCCGGAGATTCCGCGCCGGAGCGCCTCGGCGGTGAGCCACTCCAGGGCCTCCGCCGCGGCCTCGGGCGCCAGCCCCTCGGGACGGATCCCCGACACGCAGTTCCGCCGCGCGTCGGTGTTGCCGGCCCGCGGCCCGAGCACGAGGTAGGCGCCGAGGCTGTCGGGCGAGCCGAGCCCGGGCCGCTCGCCCAGGAGGATGAGGGCGGCCCGCGCCCCCAGGGCGGCGCCGATCGGATCCTCCAGCGCCACGCGCGCCTGCACGGCGAGCACGGCCGGCGCGAGCCGGAACCCCCGCGCGCGGAGCCGGCCGGCGAGCGCGGTGACGAGCGCCGGTGCGTGCCGCTGGGCCGCCGTGGCGGAGAGGCCGTCGGCCACGATGAGCGCCAGATCGCACCCGCCCTCGGGCCGCGCCGCTGCGAGGACAGGCTCGCAGGCGGGATCGAGCCGGCGCCCGAGGTCCGGGCGCTGGAGGAAGGTCGCGCGGTCGACGGCCTGCGATTGGACCCGGACGGCGCCCAGGCCCGCGGGCTCGAGGTCCGCGGCCAGGCGATCCCGATCGAGCTCGGACCAGACCGCGTCCCGGGCGGCCGCGTGCGCTGCCGAGAACGCGAGCAGCTCGGCGGTGGGGAGCGAGCCGCCGGCGCGGCCCAGCGCGATCCGCGCCCGGGTGAAGGCGCGGAGCTCGCCCCAGGGATCGGGCGTGACCAGCGGGCGGGGCGGGCTCACGCCGTACCCCCGGGTTCGAGCGGGGGACCGGGGGGCCGAGCTTCACCTGGCCCCGCAGCAAGAAGCCGGTTGCGCCGGTCGATGGGCCGGAGCTGCAGCTCCTCGCCCAGGACCCCGACGCGCTCGAGCCAGGCCTCGAACTCGGGGGCGGGGCGCAGGCCCAGCACCTGGCGCAGGTACTGGACGTCGTGGAACGAGGTGGACTGGTACCCGAGCATCACGTCGTCCGCACCGGGCACGCCCATCACGTAGCTGCACCCGGCCGCGCCGAGCAGGGTGAGGAGGACATCCATGTCGTCCTGGTCGGCCTCGGCGTGGTTGGTGTGGCAGACGTCGACGCCCATGGGCAGCCCCAGGAGCTTGCCGCAGAAGTGGTCCTCCAGGCCGGCGCGGACGATCTGCTTGCCGTCGTACAGGTACTCGGGGCCGATGAACCCGACCACCGAGTTCACGAGCAGCGGAGAGAAGCGGCGGCAGACCGCGTAGGCCCGGGCCTCGCAGGTCTGCTGGTCGACGCCGCGAGCCGCCTCGGCGGAGAGGGCGCTCCCCTGGCCGGTCTCGAAGTACATGACCTGGTCGCCGAGCGTGCCGCGGTGGAGGGCCAGGGCCGCGTCGCGGGCCTCGGCCAGGAGCGCCAGGCTGATCCCGAAGGCGCGGTTGGTGCCCTCGGTGCCGCCGACGGACTGGAACACCAGATCGACCGGCGCCCCTCGCTCGATGGCCCGGAGCGTGGTGGTGACGTGGCAGAGCACGCAGGACTGCGTCGGGATGGCGTGGCGGGAGACCAGGTCGTCGAGGAGCCGGACCAGCGCCTCGACCGCGGCCGGGCTGTCGGTGGCCGGGTTCACCCCGATGACGGCGTCGCCGCAGCCGTACAGGAGCCCGTCCAGCACGCCGGCGGCGATGCCGTTCGGATCGTCGGTGGGGTGGTTGGGCTGGAGCCGCACCGCCAGCCGCCCGGGCAGGCCGATGGTGTCCCGGAACCTCGTCACCACCCGGCACTTCCGCGCGGCCAGGACGAGGTCCTGGTTGCGCATGAGCTTCGACACCGCGGCTGCCATCTCCGGGGTGATCCCGGGCGCGACCGCGGCCAGCGTCTCGGGGCCGGTCTCGTATGCAAGCAGCCACTCGCGGAAGGCGCCCACCGTGAGGTCCGAGACCGGCCGGAAGGCACCGGGGTCGTGCGTATCGAGGATGAGCCGGGTGACCTCGTCGTCCTCGTAGGGGACGAGCGGCTCCTCCAGGAAGCGCGACAGCGGCACGTCCGCCAGCACCGCCCGCGCCGCCACCCGTTCCTCGGCGGAGCGCGCCGCGACCCCCGCCAGGGCGTCACCGGAGCGGGGCGGCGAGGCGCGGGCCAGCACCTCCCGGAGATCCCGGAACGTGTGGTGGGAGCGGCCGACGAGGGCGGAGTAGCGCGCCATGCCACCGCGCTGAATAGGCGGTGGCCGGCCCGTTCGCCGGCCCTGCCAGGGGCGGGAGGACGGCGCTCGGCCGCGTGCCCGCCGCGCGGGCCCTGGAGGTGCGCCCGCCGGAGCGGTGGGGTAACCTCATCGTGGTGCCGGAAGCGGTGCGCTTCATCCTGGACGGGCGCGTGCGGTCGGTCTCGGAGGTCGACCCGACCACGACGGTCCTGCAATGGCTGCGCGGGCCCGAGCAGCGCTGCGGAACCAAGGAAGGCTGCGCCGAGGGCGACTGCGGCGCGTGCACGGTGGTGCTGGGCGAGCTCCGGGACGGGGCCGTCCGCCTTCGCGCCGTGAACGCCTGCCTGCTGCTCCTGCCGGCGCTGGACGGGAAGGCGCTCTTCACGGTCGAGAGCCTCCGCGCGCCGGACGGCGCGCTCCACCCGGTGCAGCGGGCCCTGGTCGAGTGCCACGGCTCCCAGTGCGGCTTCTGCACGCCCGGGTTCGTCATGTCGATGTTCGCGCTCTACGAGAGCGAGCGCGAGCCGCCGCCGCGCCGGCGCATCGACGAGGTGCTGGCCGGGAACCTGTGCCGCTGCACCGGCTACCGGCCCATCGTCGAGGCGGTGCGGGACGCCTATCGAACCGGCACCCGCGACGGCGCCGAGGCCCGCCGGTCCCTGGCCTCCGCCCTCGGCGGCATCCAGCGCCGGGGGACGCTCGACCTCGCCCACGCCGGCAGGCGCCACGTGGCGCCCTGCAGCCTGGACGAGCTGGCGGCGTTCCTGGTCGAGCACCCCGAGGCGCGGCTCGTGGCCGGGGCCACCGATCTGGGCCTGCTCGTCACCAAGGAGCACCGCGACCTCCCCCTGGTGGTCTCGGTGGCGGGCATCCCCGAGCTGCGCAGCATCCACGACGGCCCCACCCACCTCGAGATCGGCGCGGCCGCGACCTACAGCGACGCGCTCGGGCCGCTCTCCGCCTATCACCCCGACCTGGGCGAGCTGGTCCGGCGCATCGGCTCGACCCAGATCCGGAACGTGGCCACCCTGGGCGGCAACCTCGCCAACGCCTCGCCGGTGGGGGACATGCCGCCGGCGCTGCTGGCCCTGGATGCGAGCGTGGTGCTCCGGCGCGGCCCGGAGCGGCGCGAGCTGGCCCTCTCCTCGTTCTTCCTCGGGTACCGCAGGACCGCGCTCCGGCCCGGCGAGCTGGTCGAGCGGATCCGGATCCCGCACGGCCCGCCCGGGAGGCGCTTCGCGGTGTACAAGCTCTCCAAGCGGTTCGATCAGGACATCTCCGGCGTGTGCGGCGCATTCGCGGTCGAGATCGAGGGCGGGCGCGTCCGCTCGGCCCGCGTGGCCTACGGCGGGATGGCGGCCGTCCCGGTCCGCGCCGCCGGCGCCGAGGCGGCCCTCACCGGGAGGCCCTGGACCGAGGCGACCGTGGAGGCGGGCGTGGCCGCGCTCGGGGTCGAGCTCGCCCCCATCTCCGACATGCGCGCCGGCGCCGCCTACCGCCGGCTGGCGGCCGGGAACCTGCTCCGCAAGTTCTGGATCGAGACCGCCGGCGCGCCGGCCCGCACCCGCGTGCTCGCAGCGGAGGGCTCCTCATGAAGCGGCCAGGCACGAAGCCCTCGCCCGGGGCCGGCGCCGTCCACGCCCCGCTGCCCCACGACAGCGCCGAGCGCCACGTCACCGGCGAGGCGCGCTACGTCGACGACCTCCCCGAGCCGCGCGATCTGCTCCACGCCTACGTCCGGCTCTCCGACCGGGTCCACGCCCGCATCCTCCGGCTCGACGCCGGGCCGGCCCGCGCCGCGCCAGGGGTGGCCGCCGTGCTCACCGCGGCCGACCTGACGGCGGCGAAGGACATCGGCCCGGTGCTGCCCGGCGATCTCGGTGCTGGCCGACGGCACCGTCGAGTACTGCGGGCAGTCGGTGCTGGCCGTGGCCGCGGAGACCCTCGACCAGGCGCGGACGGCCGCCCACCTGGCCGTGATCGAGTACCAGGATCTCCCGGCCATCGTCACCGTCGAGCAGGCGCTGGAGAGGAGCTCGTTCGTCTTGCCCACGCAGGTGATGCGCCGCGGCCATCCCTCGGCCGCGCTGCGTCGCGCCCCGCGGCGGCTCCAGGGCCGGCTCTCCATCGGCGGCCAGGAGCACTTCTACCTGGAGGGCCAGGTCGCCATGGCCATCCCGCGCGAGGGCGGCGGGATGCTGGTCCACTCCTCGACCCAGCACCCGAGCGAGGTGCAGCACCTGGTGGCCAGCGTGCTCGGGATCGCGCAGGGCGCCGTGACCGTCGAGGTTCGCCGGCTGGGCGGCGGGTTCGGCGGGAAGGAGACGCAGGCCGCGCCCATCGCCTGCATCGCTGCGCTCCTCGCCCGGCGGACGGGCCGGCCGGTGAAGCTCCGGCTCGATCGCGACGACGACATCCTCTTCACCGGCAAGCGGCACGACTTCCTCGTCGAGTGGGAGGCGGGCTTCGACGGCGAGGGGCGGATCCAGGCGCTGGAGCTGCAGCTCGCCTCGCGCTGCGGCGTGAGCCCGGACCTCTCCGGGCCCGTCAACGACCGCGCCGTCCTGCACAGCGACAACGCCTACTTCCTGCCGCACGTGCAGGTGACCTCGCACCGCTGCCGCACCAACACCGCGTCCAACACGGCCTTCCGCGGCTTCGGCGGCCCGCAGGGGATGATGGCCATCGAGCAGGTCATGGACGAGGTGGCCCGCACGCTGGGCAAGGATCCGCTCGAGGTCCGCAAGCGGAACCTCTACGGCGGCGCCGGCCGCGACCTGACGCCCTATGGGCAGCAGGTCGAGCGGGGCGTCCTGCCCGGGCTGGTGGAGGAGCTGGAGCGGAAGAGCGAATACCAGGCGCGGCGCGAGGCCATCCGCGCCTTCAACGCGGGGAGCCGCTGGGTGAAGCGCGGCATCGCGCTCACCCCGGTCAAGTTCGGCATCTCCTTCACCACCACCTTCCTGAACCAGGCCGGGGCGCTGGTCCACCTCTACACCGACGGCAGCGTGCACCTGAACCACGGCGGGGTGGAGATGGGGCAGGGGCTCCTCACCAAGGTGTCGCAGGTGGTGGCCGACGAGATGGGCGTTCCGCTCGAGCGCGTCGCCATCACCCCCACCACCACCGAGAAGGTCCCCAACACCTCGGCCACCGCCGCCTCCTCCGGGAGCGATCTCAACGGCAAGGCGGCCCAGCTGGCGGTCCGGACCATCAAGGCCCGGCTGGCGAAGCTCGCGGCGGAGAGGCTGGGCGGCCGCGCCGCCGACGTGGTCTTCGCGGACGGGAAGGTCCGCTCGGGCCGGCGCTCGATGGAGCTGGCGGAGCTGGCCGAGCTGGCGCACCACCAGCGCATCCCGCTCTCGGCCACCGGCTTCTACGCGACCCCGCGCATCCACTGGGACCAGTCGCGGTTCCAGGGGCGGCCCTTCCTCTACTTCGCCTGCGGCGCGGCGGTGTCGGAGGTGGAGATCGACACCCTCACCGGCGAGCACCGCGTCCGGCGGGTCGACATCCTCCACGATTGCGGCGACTCGCTCAACCCGGCCGTCGACCGGGGCCAGGTGGAGGGCGGGTTCGTGCAGGGGATGGGCTGGCTCACCAGCGAGGAGCTGTGGTGGGACGCCGAGGGTCGGCTCCGCACCCACGCGCCCTCGACCTACAAGATCCCGACCGCCTCGGACGTGCCCGAGGACTTCCGGCTGACGCTGCGCTTCTCGCCCAACCGCGAGGCCACCGTCCACCGCTCCAAGGCGGTGGGCGAGCCGCCGCTCATGCTGGCCATCTCGGTCTACCACGCGCTGCGCGACGCGGTGGCGGCGGTCGGCGAGCACCGGCTGGCGCCGCGGCTCGACGCCCCGGCCACGCCCGAGCGCGTGCTGCTGGCCATCGAGGAGCTGCGCGCCAGGCTGGCGGCCGAGCCGGCGGCGCCGGGGGCCACCGCATGAGGGACTGGATCGCGGCCCTGGCCGAGGCCACTGGGGCGGGGCGCCCCGCGGTGCTGGTGACGGTGCTGCAAGTCGCCGGGTCCACCCCACGCGAGGCCGGGGCCAAGATGCTCGTCACCGCGGACGGGGCCGCGGGCTCGATCGGCGGCGGCCACCTCGAGCTCGAGATGGTGACCCAGGCGCGGGCGCTCCTGGCCCGGGCGGCCTCGGGCGAGGACGTGGCCGGCCCGGTGGTCCGCGAGCTGGCGCTGGGCCCCAGCCTGGGCCAGTGCTGCGGCGGCCGCACCTCGGTGCTCCTCGAGCCCATCCTCCCCACCCGCTGGCAGGTGGCGGTCTTCGGGGCCGGGCACGTCGGCAAGGCGCTGGTGAAGCTCCTCGCCGACCTGCCCTGCGCGCTCACATGGATCGATTCGCGGCCCGAGGAGCTCCCCGCCCAGCCGCTCGGCTCGGTGCGCTGCGTCCTCTCCGAGTCGCCCGCCGACGAGGTGTCCGAGCTGCCGGCGGGCGCGGACCTGGTGGTGATGACCCACAGCCACGCGCTCGACCTCGAGATCGTGGACGCCGCGCTCAGGCGCGGGGCCCATCGCTACCTGGGGCTCATCGGCTCGCGCACCAAGCGGGCCCGGCTGGTGCAGCGGCTGGAGGCGCGCGGGCGGACGCCGGAGCAGATCGCGCGCCTCACCTGCCCCATCGGCGTCGTGGGGATCGCCGGCAAGGAGCCGGCCGTCATCGCGGTGGCGGTGGCGGCGGAGTTGCTGCAGATGGAGAGTGCGCGACCGGGGCATGCGGCGGCGGGTGAGACGGTGGACGCGGTGGAGCTCGCGGAACCGTGAACGCCACGCCCGCGTTCTGGAGGATGCTGGCCGTCACCTCGTCACCCTAGGTGACCTCCAGCGAAGCAGTTCGGGTGGTTCGCGACCCTGGGTCTGCCTGCTTCCGTCTGGACATCCTGTGGGCCAGACGATCCGGGTGGCAGGTAACTTGCTCGCACAGCGGTTGCCGGTGTGGAACCAGCACCGCCCTGCTGCCGGCCACAAAGGGGACGAGCTTGAACGCACTCCAGCGCGTTTCCAGAAGCACCACGCTTCTCGCCGCCGTGGCGATATGGTCGCTGGCGCCCGCCTGCGGCGGCGGCAAGACCGCGGCGCCTTTGAGCGCGGCGAAGGAGCTGACTTCCTTCGCCCTCCTGCCGGCGTCCAATGCCGATCTCGCAGCAGAAGTGACGGGCGCAATCACCGGCGCGAGCATCGCGCTCACCGTGCCCCATGGCACGGAGGTCACCAGCCTTGCGCCCACCATCACTCACACGGGTGCGGGGGTCAGTCCGGCGAGCGGGGTGCTGCAGGACTTCACCGACCCCGTTGCGTACACGGTGACAGCTGCGGACGGTACGACGAAGGTCTACACCGTGACCGTGAGCGTCGCGCTCGACAGCGCCAAGGACATCACCGAGTTCGCGATCCTGGGGGTCAATGGAACGATCGGTGAAGACACGATCTCGTTGACCGTTCCGCACGGAACGGCGCTGACCGCTCTGACCCCGACGACCGTCTCGATCACGGGGGAGAGCGTGAGCCCGGCGGCCGGCGCGTCGCGGGACTTCACCAGCCCCGTGGTGTACACGGTGACGGCTGCGGACGGCACCACCAAGGACTACACCGTGACCGTGACCGTTGCCCTCGACAGCTCCAAGGACATCACGCAGTTTGCGATCCTGGGGGTGAATGGAACGATCGGTGAAGATACGATCTCGGTGACCGTGCCCTACGGAACGGCGCTGACGGCTCTGATCCCGACGATCACGGCGACCGGCGAGAGCGTCAGCCCGGCGTCCGAGGTCGCGAGGGACTTCTCATCGCCGGTCACGTACGTCGTCACCGCGGAGGACGCTTCGGTGAAGTCGTATACGGTCACGGTCACGGTCGCTCCCGGGAGTCACGTGGCGACCCTGACCTCCGGCGCATACACGGTCAGTGCCGGTGGCACGGCGAGCGAGAGCATCGTCGATGTTTCCTTCGGCACCAGCAAGGACAGGTTTCTGGCGGCCCTGACCAAGGGCGAGAGTCATCAGACCTGGAATGACATGGCGATCTCCGACCCGGTCGTCACGGGTGACGCGCTGGTGGTCACGGCACAGGACGGAACGACGACCGTGACCTACCTGGTCACGGCAAGGACGTCGTACGTCCTTCGCGATACCGGCCCCGCAGGCGGCCTGATCTTCCACGTCAACCAGAACCACGAAGGCGACGGCTGGAGATACCTCGAGGCCGCTCCGGGCGACCAGAGCGCGGGAATACGATGGCGCAACGGAACGGACAACGTGGTCACCGGCGCAACGGGCACCGCGGTGGGCACCGGGCGGGCAAATACGGCTGCAATCGTCTCCGCTCAAGGAGCCGGAAGCTACGCCGCACAGGTCTGCGATGACCTGTCGGAGGGCGGCCACGATGATTGGTTCCTGCCCTCCAGGGACGAGCTCGACCTGATGTACGTGGAGCTGAAAGCCCATGGGCTCGGCGGCTTCAATGGCAGCGCCGGCTACTGGAGCTCGTCGGAGCTCGATTTCCAGACCGCGGCATACCAGGGCTTCAGCGGTGGCGGCCAGAGCTGGAACTACAAGCACAGCACCTACCCCGTGCGCGCCGCGCGGGCCTTTGCCTGGAGCTATGTTCGGGCCTTCGACTACACGGGTGGTGAGCAGCAATGGATCGTGCCGGCGGGCGTCACCTCGATCCATGTGGATGTCAGAGGGGCCCAGGGTGCGGGTCCCAGCGAAAACAATGGGGCACGGGTGCAGACGACGCTGGTCGTCACTCCAGGGGAGGCGCTCCATGTCTTCGTGGGCGGTACTGACGGTTACAATGGTGGCGGCATCAGCTTCTATCTCGACAGCTTCCACAACGGTGGTGGCGGCTCGGACATTCGCCAGGCGGGGACGGGTCTTGGTGACCGTGTCGTCGTCGCCGGAGGTGGCGGTGGCTGGGGCTACGGTGGCAACTACGGTGGCACCAACGGCCACGGTGGCGCAGGCGGCTACGTTGGAGCCAGCGGCTACGGATGCGGCGGCTGCGATCTCGGAGGTGGCGGCGGCACGCAGAGCGCAGGCGGTGTCGGCGGTGCCGCCTACTACGGCGGCAGCAGCGGCTCCCTCGGCGTCGGCGGCAACGCCGTCGACTACTACGGCGGCGGCGGCGGTGGTGGGGGGTACTACGGTGGTGGAGGTGGCGGCGGCGGCAACGGTGGTGGCGGCGGCGGCGGTGGCTCGAGCAACTCCCGGGGGACGAGCACGACCTACACGGATGGTTACCAGAGCGGCAACGGGCAGATCATCATCACCTACTAGTGCTTCGACCGAGCGCATCCGCTTCGATGGGAACGGGAGCGGCGGCAGCATCGAGAGCGCCAGGAACCGATTCTGGCGACGCGTCCACCTACATTCCCCGCCAGAACGCCTCGTGCAACGCTGAGCCCTCGTCCTCGAGCAGCGGCCCGACGACCTCCGTGCTCCGCTGGCCGGCCGCGAACACGTTCCGGCAGGGGAGATCCAGGGTCGGGTTCTCCGGGTGGTCGCCGGTCATCTCCCGCAGCCGCCGCTCCGACAGTCCGTACACCACCCGTCCTATGCCGGCCCAGTAGATCGCTCCCGCGCACATGGCACACGGCTCCGCCGAGGTGTAGAGGGTGCAGCGCGCCAGCACCTCGAGCGGAAGGGTCCGGCAGGCGTCGCCGGCCAGGAGGCGCTCGGCGTGGGCGGTCCGATCCCGGCCGGGAAGGAATCCGTTCTCGCGCTCGAGCAGCACCTCGCCGGGGCCGACCAGGATGGCACCGAAGGGATGGTTGCCGTGCGCCTGGGCCCGGCGGGCGACCTCGAAGGCGCGCCGCAGCAGCCGCTCGTCCTCGGGGCTCACGGGCATGCAGCCCTTGTAGCACGCCGCCGCGGTCAGGGCCGCCGGCGCGGCGCCGGCGCCGATCGGGCTGGCGCGGGTCCTGGCCGGCAGGGCCCGGGCTACGGAATCCGCGAGATCTCGGCCTCGAGCTTGGCGAGCGCGACCGGGTTCCGGGCGAGCGCGCCCTCGGAGCGGATGGCGGGGAGGACGAACGTCTTCATCATCTGCCGGAGGATGTCGAAATCGCTCGGCATGTCGCCGGTGAACACGGCCACCAGGTCCCTTGGAGAGCAGGAAGCCGCCCTGGCTGCTGGGCCGCGACGGGGCAGGCGGGCGAGGTTTGCGGAGGGCATTCGAGGTGTCCGGCCGGGGCGGCGTCCGTGGCGCGCGCTCCCTCACCTTATCCCAGACCTCCGGCGCGCGCGCCGGCGGTTGCGCGGGCGGCGCGGCCAGGTAACAGGGAGGGGATGCCCCAGCACGTCGGCATCGTGGCCTGCTCGGCCGAGGGCGCGGCCCTCTGCTACCGGACCATCTGCGGGGAGGGCGAGCAGCTCCTGGGCGAGCACGGCCACCCCGAGGTCTCGATGCACGGGCACTCGCTGGCCGAGTACGTGCGGCGCATCGCTGCCGGCGACTGGCGCGGCGTCGGAGAGCTGATGCTCTCCTCGGCGGAGAAGCTGGCCCGGGCGGGCGCGGACTTCCTCATCTGCCCCGACAACACCATCCACCAGGCGCTCCCGCTGGTGGCGCAGCGCTGGCCGCTGCCCTGGCTCCACATCGCCGAGGTGGTGGCGGATGCCGCGGCGGGGCGCGGGCTCCGACGCCTCGGCCTGCTCGGCACGCGGGCCCTGGTCGAGAGCGAGGTCTATCCCGAGCAGCTCGCGGCGCGCGGGCTGGCCTGGCTGCGCCCGGAGCCCGCCGAGCGCGAGGAGATCGACCGGCTCATCTTCGGCGAGCTGGTCCGGGGCGTGCTCCGGCCGGAGGCGGTGGCCAGGTTCCAGCGGGTGATGCAGCGGATGAAGGAGGCGGGTTGCGACGGCGTCGTCCTCGGCTGCACCGAGATCCCCCTCCTCATGAACGACGGGAACTCGCCCCTGCCCACGCTGGACTCGACCCGGCTGCTGGCGCGGGCGGCGCTGCGGCGCGCGGTGAAGGCACCGCCTGGCGCCGCGTGATCGCCTGGGAGGGGTGTGCGGTAAAATTCCTGATTGGACGGAAGTATATTTTGCTGCTACCATCCGTGAGCCGCCGAGGAAGGCGGTCCGTCCGCGGTTCCCCGGGAGAGCAGAGAATGTCCGACCTCGACGCGCGCGTGGCCGAGCTGGCCGCCAGGTACCTTCCCATCGCGGTGGAGCTCCTGCGGGAGGCGGTGCGGATCCCGGCCGACCACGTCGATCGCGGCCCGCAGGAGGGCGGCGATCCGCTCTGCGGCCTCTCCAACCACGAGCGGCCCCGGCTCGAGTACCTGAAGCGGAGGATCGTCGAGCTCGGGCGCGGTGCGCCGGCCGGAGGACGCGTCCTTCGACGACTTCGGCAACCTGGTCTGGTGGGTGGACGATCCCGGCGACGGGATCGCCCCCCAGAAGAAGAGGATCGTCTACATCGACGGCCACACCGACACCGTGCGCGCGCTGCGCGGGCAGTGGCGCGAGAAGGTCGGGGGCGTCGACTGCTACGACGGCCTCCTCGACGCCTCCAAGATCAACCGCGAGTTCCTGAAGAAGGAGCTGGGCTGGGTGCCGCCCGAGTCCGAGTGGAAGCACCTCATCTTCGGGCGCGGCTCGGCCGATCAGCTCGGCGGCGTGGTCTCGGCCATCATCGCCACCAAGATCCTGCTCGAGCTGGCGGGCGAGGGCGCGCTCCGGGGCGTGGTGGTCCGGTCCTACGCGACCGTGTGCGAGGAGGACAACGACGGCGCCGGGCCCATGTTCCTGGTGCGCAAGGTCTTCCCCACCGCCCGGCCGGAGATCGTCCCCGACGTCGTCATCCTCACCGACGGCACCGGCTGCTCGCGGCGCGGCGCCCTCGGCATCTACCGCGGCCAGCGCGGGCGCATGCAGATCGAGGTCACCGTCACCGGCAAGTCGTGCCACGGCTCCATGCCATGGGAGGGCCTCAACCCCCTCGAGCACGGCGGGGCCATGGTCAAGGAGGCGGCCGAGAGGTACGACCGGCGCGAGGGCTTCAAGGACGACGCCTTCCTGGGCCACGGCACGCGGACCGCGTCCTGGGCCCGGCTCGACACCCCCAGCGACTGCGCCGTGCCCGAGCGCTTCGTCTTCCGCTTCGACCGCCGCCTCACCATCGGGGAGACGCCTGAGCAGGCGCTGGCCGACGTCGAGAACCTCCGGTCGGTGGCCGCGGCGCGCCAGGCGGGCCTCCAGGTGGACGTGACCGTGCCCGTCTACGGCGATCCCAGCTGGAAGGGGTTCAAGCTCGACAACCCGCAGATCTACCTGGGCTGGGTCACACCGGCCGAGCACCCTGCCATCCAGGCGGCGGTGAGCACGTACCGGGGGGTGGTCAGCCCGCACGTGGACGGAAAGATCGGCACCGGCGGCGTGCTCACCAGGGAGCCGCGGGTCGATCGGTGGGTGTTCTCGACCGACGGGGTGGGATTCCCCGTTCCCAGGGAAGCGGCCATCCCGGGGAGCGCCGGCAAGGGCTGGGTCGTGGGGGACACGTACCAGCACCCGGCCATGTTCGGCTTCGGCCCCGGGATCGAGCAGAATACGCACAAGATCGGGGAGTGCCTGGACCAGCGCGAGCTGCAGCACTGCGCGGCGTTCCTGGCGCGGTTCCCGAGCGTGTTTGCGAAGGGCGGCTGAGGAACGGGGCGTGGGTGGGAACGGAAGGCGCAACCGCATGCAGAGGCCATTTCGTCCCATCCCGCTGCAGCACCTGGCGCGCTGGATCTTCCGGGATCTGGCCGGCGGCGAGACCGTCCTCGGCATCCCGCGCCAGAACCTGGCCGTCCCCGGCCCGCGGATGGCGTCGACGCTGCTGGGCCGGACCCTGGGGGCGCCGCTCGGGGTGGCCGCCGGTCCGCACACCCAGCTCGCCCAGAACATCGTGGCCGCCTGGCTGTGCGGGGCGCGCTTCCTCGAGCTCAAGACCGTCCAGGTGAAGGACGAGCTCGAGGTGAGCCGGCCCTGCATCGACGCCGCCGACGAGACCTACAACTGCGAGTGGTCGCAGGAGCTGAAGCTCGGCGAGTCGTTCACGGAGTACCTGAACGCGTGGGTGCTGGTGCACGCGCTGGCGCACGCGCTCGGCCTGCCCGGGCCGGCCGCGCTCTTCAACATGAGCGTGGGCTACGACCTGGCGGGGATCCAGAGCGCGCCGGTGCAGCGGTTCCTCGCCTCCATGCGCGATGCCCGCGCGGCGCTCGGGGCGGCCGTCGAGGCGGTGGCGGCCTCGTATCCGGCCGTGCGGGAGATCGAGATCCCGCCCCTGGTCTCGGACCACGTCACGCTCTCGACCATGCACGGCTGTCCGCCGGCGGAGATCGAGCGGATCGCGCGCTACCTGATGCTCGAGCTGGGCGTGAGCACCTGGGTGAAGCTCAACCCGACGCTGCTCGGGCCCGAGCACCTGCGCCGGCTCCTCAACGAGCAGGCCGGGTTCGACATCGAGGTGCCCGACTCGGCCTTCGCACACGATCCGACCTTCCCCGAGGCGATGGCGATGGCGGAGAGCCTGGCCCGCGCCGCCGAGGGGCGCGCGCTGTCGTTCGGCCTCAAGCTCGGCAACACGCTCGAGGTGGTGAACCGGCGCCCGGTGTTCCCGCCCGCCGAGAAGACGATGTACCTGTCCGGCCGGGCGCTGCACCCGCTCACGCTCCAGCTGGCGGCGCGGGTGCGCGGGGCGCTGGGCGCCAAGGTCCCCATCAGCTTCGCCGGCGGCGCCGACGCGCAGAGCTTCCCCGAGCTGGTCGCGGACGGGCTCACCCCGGTGACGGTCTGCACCGACCTCCTCCGGCCGGGCGGCTACGCGCGGCTCTCGCAGTACCTCGCCAACCTGGACGCGGCCATGGCCCGCGCCGGCGCGCGCGACCTGACCGCGTACGTCGAGGCCGCCTCGGGCGAGGGCGGTGCGGCCGCCCACCTGGCCCGACACGCGGGCCAGGTCGCCGGCGCGCCCCGCTACGCCCGGCGCGAGCGCCCGCTGGTCTTCAAGGGCGGCCGGCAGCTCGGCCCGTTCGACTGCATCGCGGCCCCGTGCCAGGACGCCTGCCCCGCCCACCAGAACATCCCCGACTACCTGTGGCTGGTGGCGCACGGCCGCCCCTCGCAGGCCATGGACGTCATCCTCCGCACCAACCCCCAGCCCGGGGTGACCGGCAGCATCTGCGAGCACCCCTGCACCGAGCGCTGCGTCCGGAACTTCTACGACGCGCCCCTCGCCATCCGCGAGGTGAAGCGCTTTGCCTTCGAGCACGGCCACGTGCACGCGGAGCGCCCCGGCCCGCCCCGCGGCGTGCGGGTGGCCATCGTGGGCGCCGGGCCGGCCGGGCTGGCCGCCGCCTACTTCCTGGCGCGGATGGGCATCGATCCGGTCGTCTACGAGGCGCGGGAGCGGGTCGGCGGGATGGTGACCGGCGCCATCCCCGGGTACCGGCTCTCGCCGCCGTCCGTCGATGGAGATCTGGCGCGGCTGCGCGAGCTGGGCGTCCAGGTCGAGCTGGGCCAGGCGGTCGGGCGCGACGTCTCGCTGGACGAGCTGCGGCGCCGCCATGAATTCGTGTTCCTGGCCGCGGGCGCCCAGCGCGGCAGGCGCCTGGGGATGCCCGGCGCTGCCGCCGCGGGCGTGATCGACGCGCTCACCTTCCTGGAGCGCGTGCAGGCGGGGACGGATCCCGGGATCGGGCGCCGCGTCCTGGTGGTGGGGGGCGGCAACACCGCCATGGATGCGGCCCGCGCCGCCCGCCGGGTGGTGGGGAAGGGGGGCGAGGTCACCCTGGTCTACCGCCGCACCCGCGCCGAGATGCCCGCCGATGCCGGCGAGTTGCGCGACTGCGAGCTGGAGGGCATCGGCCTGCGGATGCTGCTCGCCCCGGCGCGGGTGGTGGCCCGGGACGGCCGGGTCGCCGGCCTGGCCTGCACGCCCATGGAGCTCGGCCAGCGCGACGCCTCGGGCCGGCCCGGCCCGGTCCCGTCCGGCGCCGCGGAGGAGGTCCTGGCCGCCGACACGATCATCGTCGCCATCGGCCAGGAGCTCGACGCCGACTTCCTGGGCGGCCTGGCCGTCGCGCGCCGGCGGGACGGGACCATCCAGGTCGACCCCGCCACCGGCGAGACCTCCGTTTCCGGGCTGTTCGCGGGCGGCGACGCGGTCCGCGGGGCCGCCTCCGTCATCAAGGCCGTCGCCGACGGGCGCGCCGCGGCCGCGGCCATCTGCGCTCGCTGCGGTGTCGAGCTCCCGCCCGAGCCCCACCTCGACAAGGCCGCCCGCCCCGCCCAGCTCCTGGCCCGGAAGGCGCTCCAGGCGGTCCCGCAGACGGTCCCGGTCCTCCCCGCCTCGGAGCGGAGCGGGTTCGCGGAGGTCGTCCAGGGCTTCGGCGCCGAGGCTGCCGCCGCGGAGGCGGCCCGCTGCCTGGATTGCGACGAGCTGTGCAGCCTGTGCGTGACGGTCTGCCCGAACCGCGCCATGCAGGCGTACGCCACCTCGCCGGCCTCGATCGCGCTCCCGGGCCTGGTGATGCGCGGCGGGAGGCTGGAGCCGTCGGAGCCGACGGCGGTGACCGTCTCGCAGCCGGTGCAGGTCCTCCGGATCGGCGACTTCTGCAACGAGTGCGGGAACTGCGACACGTTCTGCCCGACCGCAGGAGCACCGCACCGGGCCAAGCCCACCTTCTGGCTGGATGCGGAGGGCTTCCGCGAGGCGCAGGGCGACGCCTTCCGCCTGGAGCGGAGCGACGGGACGGTGATCCTCTCGGCGCGGGTGGGCGGTCGGGCCCACCGGCTGGAGCGGCGCGGCGGCGAGGCCGAGTACCGCTCCGACGAGGTTCGCGCGCGGCTCTCGGCCCACCCCTGGACGCTCCTCGATTGTGCGCCGGCCGGCCCGCTCGCCGACGGCGAGCGCATCGACCTCTCGACCTGCGCCATGCTCCTGGCGCTGCTGGCGGCCGAGCCGGCGCTGCCGGCCGCGCCCCCGCCATCGGAGGCCGGCCGGTGATCCCCTTCGAGTATCGCTGCACCGACTGCGGACGCACCTTTCCGCGCGAGGCGGTCCGCTATCTCTGCCCGGATCTGCGGCCAGGCCTACCGCCCCGGCGTGCCGCTGCCGGGCGTGCTCGAGGCGGTGCATCGACGCGGTGGCGGTGCGGCAGGGGTTCGATCGCGCCCGCCCGGACCTGGGCCTGTTCTGCCCGGTGGAGGCCGAGTTCCACCCGCCCTTGCCGGTGGGGAACACGCCCCTGGTCCGCGCCGCCGGGCTGGGCGCGCAGCTCGGGCTCGATTCGCTATGGGTGAAGAACGACGGGCTCAATCCCAGCGGCAGCCTCAAGGACCGGGCCTCCTTCCTGGTGGTGGCGGAGGCGCGCCGCCTCGGGGAGAAGCGGATCGTCACCGCCTCGACCGGCAACGCCGCCTCGGCCCTGGCGGCGGTGTGCGCCTCGACCGATCGCGAGGCGCTCATCTTCGTCCCGGCCTCGGCGCCGCGCGCCAAGCTGGTGCAGATGGTCCTTCACGGCGCCCGAGTGGTGCCGGTGCGCGGGAGTTACGACGACGCCTTCCGGCTGTCCCTCGAGTACACGGAGAAGAGGGGCGGGCTGAACCGCAACACCGCCTACCACCCGCTCACCATCGAGGGGAAGAAGACGGTCGGCCTGGAGATGTGGCAGCAGCTCGGGTTCCGGATCCCGGACGCGGTGGTGGTCTCGGCCGGCGACGGGGTCATCCTGGCGGGGGTGCACAAGGCCTTCGTGGACCTGCGGCGCGCCGGCCTGGCCGAGGGGCTGCCCCGGCTCGTCTGCGTGCAGGCCGAGACCTCCGACGCCATCCACCGCTACGTCCAGACCGGCCGCTACGCCGACGCGCCCAGCCCGACCACCCGGGCCGACTCGATCTCGGTCTCCTGCCCGAGCAACGCGCGCTGGGCCCGCCGGGCGGTGCTGGAGAGCCGCGGCCTCTCGCTGGTGGTGAGCGACGACGAGATCCTGGAGGCGCAGCGGCTGCTGGCCCGCACCACCGGCGTCTTCGCCGAGCCCGCCGCGGCGGCCTCCGTCGCGGGCCTGGCCAGGCTGCAGCGCTCCGAGCAGCGCCTGGGGCGCGACCAGGAGGTGGTGCTGCTCGTCACCGGGCACGGGCTCAAGGACGTCGACGCGCCGCTCTCCCGGATCACCATCCCCGCGGCCATCGACCCGGTGCTGGAGGCGGTGACCGTCTGAAGCCGGCAGGAAAGGAAGACCCGACTTGTCCCTCCCCATCCAGAAGCACCTCGACGACTTCCGCGCGCGGAAGACCGATCTGTTCCGCAAGGACTTCCTCATCACCTGGGAGCACCCCAGGCAGGAGATCGAGGCCATCCTCTCGCTGGCGTCCGTCCTGAAGGGTCTCCACCAGGAGGGCATCTCCTATCGCGTCTTCGAGACGGGGCTCGCCATCTCCATCTTCCGGGACAACTCCACCCGGACGCGCTTCTCCTTCGCCTCGGCCGCCAACGCGCTGGGCCTCGGGCTGGCCGATCTCGACGAGGAGAAGAGCCAGATCGCGCACGGCGAGACGGTCCGCGAGACCGCCAACATGATCAGCTTCCTGGCGGAGGTGATCGGGATCCGCGACGACATGTTCCTGGGCGAGGGGAACCGGTACATGCGCGAGGTGGGCGCCGCGCTCACCGAGGGTGCCCGGGCCGGCGTCCTCCACCGCCGCCCGAGCGTCATCAACCTGCAGTGCGACGTGGATCACCCCACCCAGGCGCTGGCCGACCTGGCCTGGCTGAAGGAGCACTTCGGCGGGCTGGAGCGCCTCGAGGGGAAGAAGCTCGCCATGACCTGGGCCTACAGCCCCAGCTACGGCAAGCCGCTCTCCGTCCCGCAGGGCGTGATCGGCCTCATGACCCGCTTCGGCATGGACGTCACCCTGGCGCACCCCGAGGGCTACGGCCTCGTCCCCGAGGTGCTGGAGGTGGCGAGGGAGAACGCCGCCCAGGGCGGCGGCAGCTTCCGGGTGGCGACCTCGATGGAGGAGGCCTTCCGCGGGGCCGACGTGGTCTACCCGAAGTCGTGGGCCCCCTACCACGTCATGCAGCGCCGGACGCAGCTCCTGCAGGAGGGCGACAGGCCCGGGCTGGCCGCGCTGGAGAAGGAGTGCCTGGCCAGCAATGCCCGCTTCGTCGACTGGCAGTGCGATCGCGCCAAGATGGACCTGACCCGCGACCGGAAGGCGCTCTACATGCACTGCCTGCCCGCGGACATCAGCGGCGTCTCCTGCGAGCGGGGCGAGGTGAGCGCCGAGGTCTTCGAGCAGTACCGCATCCCCACCTACCGCCAGGCCGGCTACAAGCCCTTCGTCATCAGCGCGCTCATGTTCCTGACCCGCGTCAAGGACCCCGCCGCCCGGATCGCGAGCCTGGTCGAGCGGAGCAAGTGAGGGTCGAGCCATGTCGCGCATCGTGAAGTCGGTCGACGAGGAGGTCCTGCGGCGGACGGCCAGGCGCTGCCGCGAGCGCGGGATCGTCATCCCCACCTTCGGGCAGATGCGCGACCCGGCGCGGATCCCCGCCTCCACGGCGGCGCGCCTCCAGGGCGTGGACCCGGACGCGGTCGATCCGGTGAACCTGTTCCGGATCACCTGGAACAACGACCCGCGCACCGGCCTCTTCGGCGCCCCCGGCCACCTCGAGATCCCGCGCGCCATCACCGGCGTCCGGGCGCGCATCGTGGGCATGGTCGGCAAGCACTTCCCCACCGGCGCCCACAAGGTCGGGGCCGCCTTCGCCTGCCTGGTGCCTCGGCTGGTGAGCGGCGAGTTCGACCCCGAGAAGCACAAGGCGGTCTGGCCCTCCACCGGCAACTACTGCCGGGGCGGGGCCTTCGACTCGGCCATCCTGGGCTGCACCGCGGTGGCGGTGCTCCCCGAGAACATGTCCAGGGAGCGCTTCGCCTGGCTCCGGCAGATGGGGGCCGAGATCATCGCCACCCCGGGCTGCGAGTCCAACGTGAAGGAGATCTACGACGAGTGCTGGAGGCTCAGGAAGGATCCGGTGCACGTCATCTTCAACCAGTTCGAGGAGTTCGGGAATCCCATCTGGCACCACGCGGTGACCGGGCCGGCGGTGGAGGAGGTCTTCCGCGGACTGCCCGCGAAGCGCAGCCGCCTGGCCGGCTGGGTGAGCGCCACCGGCAGCGCCGGCACCATCGGCGCGGGCGACTACCTCAAGAAGGTCTTCCCCCAGGCGAAGGTGGTGGCGGCCGAGGCGCTGCAGTGCCCGACCCTGCTCCAGAACGGCTTCGGCGACCACCGCATCGAGGGCATCGGCGACAAGCACGTCCCCTGGGTCCACAACGTCCGCAACACCGACGCGGTCGCCGCCGTCGACGACGAGGACTGCATGCGGGTGCTGCGCCTGTTCAACGAGCCGGAGGGGCGCAGGTTCCTGGTGGCGCAGGGCGCCGACCCGGCGTCGGTGGACCAGCTCGGGCTCCTGGGGATCAGCGGGATCTGCAACCTGCTGGCCGCCATCAAGGCGGCCCGCGCCTGGGAGCTGGACGAGGACGACGTCCTCTTCACCGTGTTCACCGACAGCGTCGAGCTCTACCGCTCGCGCCTGGCCGAGCTGAGCGCCGAGCGGGGGGCCTTCGGCGTGCCCCAGGCGGCCGCCGCCTTCACCGGCAGCCTGGAGCGGCAGGCCACCGACCACTTCAAGGAGCTGACCCACGCCGACCGCAAGGCCATCCACAACCTCAAGTACTTCACCTGGGTGGAGCAGCAGGGGAAGACCTCCGAGGAGCTCGACGCGCAGTGGAGCCCGGAGTACTGGCGCGAGCTGTTCGAGGACGAGGCCGGCGAGTTCGAGCGGCTCATCGCCGCCTTCAACCGGGAGGTGGGGCTGGCCCAGGACGACGCTCCGGCGCGGCAGGCCGGGCCGGCCGGGAGATCACCGTGACCACCCGCACCCTCATCCGCGGGGGCACCCTGGTCACCCTGGGCGATCCCTGCCGCGTCCTGGCCGATCACGACCTGCTCCTCCAGGGCGACCGGATCGCCCGGCTGGCGCCGACCGACACGCTGGAAGGCCCGTGGGATCGGGTCATCGAGGCCCAGGGCAAGGTGGTCATGCCCGGGCTGATCAACGCCCACACGCACTTCTACTCCACCCTGGTGCGGGGGCTCGGAAAGGCCGCGCCCAGCCGCGACTTCGCCGAGGTCCTGCGCAACCTGTGGTGGCGGCTCGACCGGAAGCTCACGCTCGACGACGTCGAGGCGAGCGCCGAGGTGGCGCTCCTGGACGCCATCCGCAAGGGGACCACCACCCTGGTCGATCACCACGCCAGCCCCGGGGCGGCCCGCGGCTCCCTGGAGCGGATCGCCCGGGCCGTGCACCGGACCGGGCTGCGCGCCTGCCTGTGCTACGAGGTGTCGGACCGCGACGGGAGGGAGGCGGCCGAGCAGGGGCTGGAGGAGAACGTCGCCTTCGCGCGCAGTTGCGCCGGGGGTCGGGATGCGTGGCTGCGCGCGCTCTTCGGCCTCCACGCGGCCTTCACGCTCTCGGACCCGACCCTGGAGCGGGCCGCGGCCCTGGGGCGGGAGCTGGGGGTGGGTTTCCACGTCCACGTGGCCGAGGCCGCCAGCGACGTGGCGCAGAATCGCGCCCGCCACGGGCGGAGCCCGGTGGCCCGCCTGGCCGCGCACGGGCTCCTGGGCGAGGGGAGCGTGGCCGCGCACGCGGTCCACGTCGATGCGGGCGACCTGGAGCTCCTGGCGGAAGGCGGCGCCTTCGTCGCCCACAACCCGCAGTCCAACCTGAACAACGCGGTCGGGATCGCCGACGTGCTGGCGCTCACGCGCCGGGGCGTGCCGGTCGGGCTGGGCACCGACGCCATGACGGTGAACATGCTCGAGGAGCTGCGCGTGGGCCTGTGGGCCCAGCACCTCGGGCAGGAGGACCCCAGCGCCGGCTTCGCCGAGCTGACCGGGGCGCTCTTCGTCCGGAACCCCGAGCTGGCCAGCCGGCTGTGGGGGTTCCCGGTCGGAACCCTGGCCGAGGGCAGCGCCGCCGACGTGATCCTGGTCGACTACGATCCGCCCACCCCGCTCGACGACGACAGCGTGCTCGGCCACCTGGTCTTCGGGATCTCCCAGGCGACCGTCGACACCACGCTGTGCAGCGGGCGGGTGCTCATGGAGGGGAAGCGGCTGGCCCCGGAGCTGAACGAGGCGGCGGTGGCGGCGCACAGCCGGGAGCTGGCGCGGAAGCTGTGGGAGCGGTTCTGAGGAGGACTCGTCGGGCTCGTTCACGGGGAAAGAGGCGGTCATGCCCAGGACCGTGGTGGTCGCCATCGGCGGCAACTCGCTCATCACCGACCGGTCGCACCAGAGCGTGCCCGACCAGTACCACGCCGTCGAGCAGACCTGCGCTCACCTGACCGCGCTCCTGCGCGACCCGGAGGTGCGGTTGGTGATCACCCACGGGAACGGTCCGCAGGTGGGGTTCATCCTGCAGCGCTCGGAGATCGCCTCGGCCACGCTGCACCAGGTGCCGCTCGACTCCTGCGTGGCCGACACCCAGGGCGCCATCGGGTACCAGCTGCAGCGGGCGCTGCGGAACGAGTTCGAGCGCGTCGAGCTGCACCGGCAGGCGGTCACGGTCGTCACCCAGGTCCTGGTGGACGCGGCCGATCCCGCCTTCCAGCACCCCAGCAAGCCCATCGGCTCCTTCCTCACCCGCGAGCGCGCCGAGGAGCACCGCCAGAAGGACGGCTGGCACGTGGCCGAGGACGCCGGTCGCGGCTGGCGGCGGGTGGTCAGCTCGCCCAGGCCCATGTCCGTCCTCGAGATCGACGCCGTCCGGGCGCTCCTCGACGCCGGGTTCGTGGTGGTGGCCGCGGGAGGCGGCGGCATCGCGGTGGTCCGGGACGCGGAGGGCGAGCTGTCCGGGGCGACGGCGGTGGTGGACAAGGACCTGGCCTCGAGCCTGCTGGCGCGGGAGCTGCGGGCCGAGCTCCTCGTCATCTCCACCACGGTGGAGCACGTCTACCTCGACTATGGCAAGCCGAGCCAGCGGCCGGTCCGCTCCATGACCGCCGCCGAGGCGCGCCGCTACCTCGCCCAGGACCACTTCAAGGCCGGGAGCATGCTCCCCAAGGTCCAGGCGCTCCTGAGCTTCGTCGAGGCGGGCGGCAAGGAGGGCGTCATCACCGACCCGGCGCACCTGGCCGAGGCGCTGGCCGGGCGGGCGGGGACGCGGCTCGTGCCCTAGCTGCGCTCCTCAGCGGGCGCGCCCGACCGCCATCACCTGCGCGCCGGCGGGGAGCCAGCCCAGGTGCGGCTCCAGCCCGCGCAGCGCCGCCAGCGCCCGGGGGAAGAAGACGATGAACCGCCGGCGGACCTGGATCAGCCCGGCGCTCGAGAGCAGCCGGGTCAGCTCGATCGGGCCGAGCAGGATGGCGTCGTCGTCGAACTCGCAGGTGGCCACCGCCCGCCGGGTGAGCGGGTTGTACGGATTGTGCTCGAAGGCGACCAGCCGCCCGGCTCCGGGCTCGAGGAGCGCGGCCAGCAGGGAGACCAGCCCGCGCCGCCCGGGAGGAGGGACGTGGTGGAGGACGTTGGCGAGCACCACCAGGCCGAAGCGCCCGCGCGGGATGGCGCCGGGCTCGGCGTAGAACGTCGCCGCGGGCGCCCGCTTCCGCGCCTCGTCCAGGCAGGCGCCCGAGGGATCGTAGCCGCTCACGTCCTCGAACTCCCCGGCCAGCTTCTCCGTGAGCGCGCCCGTGCCGCAGCCGTAGTCGAGGACGGGCGCACCGTAGGAGGCGCCCACCAGCCGCCGCAGGCAGGCGACCTTGTACTCGGCGAAGTACTCCGGCTGCTCGCCCGAGGCGGTGATGTTCCGCCGATGGAGCTCCTGGTAGGAGCGCGCGTACGCGTCGAACTTGGCGGGCGAGGCGGGGTGGTTCGGGTCGGTCATGGGGACGGCGCCGGGTGCACCTGCAGTATAGCCGACTACCGCTGCCCGTCGTCCTTCCGCATGGCCCCGGGCTGCACGGGAAGCCAGCGCTCCACCACCAGCGGCTTCCCCACCCGGTCGGCAGCCTGCAGGCGCTTGAGCGTGCCCGGCTGGTCGCGCGCCGCCAGCACGATGGCGAAGGCGTGCGAGAGGGCGGCGAAGGAGGTGAGGCTGAAGCTGAAGAGCAGGTTCTCGCTGGGCACGGGCAGGACCAGGTCGGCCTGGGGCGCGAGCGGCGAGTCCCTGCGATCGGAGAAGGCCAGCACCGGGATCCCGTTCTGCTTCGCGAACGCGGCCGCGTCCACCGTCTCCCGGCTGTAGGGCGCGAAGCTCAGCACCACCAGGAGGTCCCTGGGCCCGAGGTTGGCGACCTGGTTGGAGAAGTCCGAGGGGATGGCCGCGATGCACGGAACCCCGGCCTGGGTGAGGTGGAAGGCCAGGATGGTCCCATCACGTGGCCGACGCCCCGGCCCAGGATCACCCGGTGGTCGGCCTGCACCAGGAGCTGCGAGGCCGACTCGAGCATGGCGTGATCGACCGCCTGCATGAGACGGGTCAGCCCCTCCCCGTCGCGGCGGACCACCTCGGCCAGCGCGCCGAGCACGTCGGTGGGAGCCTCGAGGTGGTTCAGCGCCGGCTCGCCGGACCGGGCGGTGCAGGCCGCCCGCAGCGCGTTGCGGAACTCGCTGAACCCGTCGTAGCCGAGGTGCCGGGCCAGCCGGATCACCGAGCCCACGCTCACCTGCGCCCGCCGGGCCATCTCCTCGATGCCCCACAGCGCCCCGAGCAGCGGATCGCTCATGACCAGGTCGGCGATGGCGCGCTGCGCGGCCGGCAGCTGGCCGTAGGCGGCGGCCAGGCGCGCCTGCACCCGGGTGCTGGAGGCCCGGCTCATGTCGGCGGCGATGGTACAACTTTTGTCCGCGGTGAGAAATACGACTCCCGTGCCTCCGGGTGCGGAGAGCGAGGAGCAGGCGTGGGCTCGCTCCGGCATCGGGAGCGGGAACGGATCGACCGGGAGGGCTGACAGCCGGCCCCGGGTGCACTACTCTCCTCCCCGCAACCTTTCCGGGGTCCCAGATGAGCGTCCGCCGAGTCGCATCACGACCTTCGCCTGCGCAGCTCCTCCGGACGGTGGCCGCCGCCGTGCTCGCGGCGGTCGCCCTGCCCGCTCTCGCCGCACAGGGGAGCCTGCTCGAGATCACCGTCGGCCCGCACGAGACCACCTGGCTCGAGGCCAAGGAGCTGAAGGTGCTGCTCGATGGCGCGCCGCTGGCCGCGACGGTGCCGGCCCCCAAGGCCGACCCGGCCCAGCCGGTCTTCTCGGACGTGGTGACGCCGGGCAAGCACCGCGTCGACGTCGAGGCCGGGTTCATCGGCAACTCGGACGCCTTCTCCTACGTCGAGGGCTACGTGTTCCGGATGACGGGCCAGCTCGACATCGACGCGCCCCCCGGCCAGGCGGTGGGGGTCAACGTCAAGGTCGTCAAGCGGTCGGGGCTGACGCTCGAGTGGACCGACAGGTTCAAGCTGGCGCTCAAGGCGTCGGCCTACGCGTCCGAGCGGGCCGCGGCGGCCCAGGTGCCCGACGCGCCGCCCGCCACCGCCGTCGCCAAGGCCGAGCCGGAGGCCAAGCCCGAGCCCGAGCCGGAGAAGCCCGCGGCCGAGCCCGTCCCGGCGGTGTTCGTCGAGCGCCAGGGCGCCGGGGCCTGCACCCTGGAGCCGCCCCACTTCGCGTTCGCGAAGCACGTGCTCGCCGCCGGCGACCGCGCCCGGCTGGACGAGTTCGCCGTCTGCCTGAAGCAGAGCGGCGACGCGGTGGTGATCGAGGGCCACACCGACCCGCGGGGGAGCGCGCAGTACAACGAGTGGCTGAGCGGGGAGCGCGCCGGCGCGGTGGTCGACCACCTCCTCCAGCGTGGGGTGGAGCGCTCGCGCCTCGCCATCAAGGCGTACGGCTTCACGCGCCTGCTCTGCACCGACAAGACCGAGCAGTGCAACGCGCGCAACCGGCGCGCCGAGGCCATCGTCTCGCAGCCCTGAGCAGAGCGTTTCACCCCAGCACGCCCTGGTACACCGGCCCGAAGGGCTGGCGCGCCAGGAACTGCCCCGCGCCGGGCTCGGCCCGCAGGTCGCCGTCCTTCCACACGTGACGGCCGCGGGCCAGCGTGTGGACCACCGCGCCCCGGACCTCCAGGCCCTCCCACACCGAGAAGTCGGTGCGCTGGTGCTGGGTCCGGGCGGAGAGGACCCGGGTCCGCTCCGGATCGAGGACGGCCAGGTCGGCGTCGGCTCCCACCTGCAGCGAGCCCTTCCTGGGCCACAGGTGGAAGGCGCGGGCGGCGTTGGTCGAGGTGAGCGCCACGAAGCGCTCGGGCGTGATCCGCCCGGAGCTCACCCCCAGGTGCCAGAGCGCCTCCATCCGCTGCTCCACCCCGCCGCAGCCGTTGGGGATGCGGAGGAAGTCGTCCTGCCCGGCGCGCTTCTGCTCGCGGGTGAAGCAGCAGTGGTCGGTCCCGGTGGTGCTGAGGCCGCCCTCGGTCAGGGCCTGCCACAGCACCGCCTGGTGCTCGCGCGGACGGTAGGGCGGGCTCATCACGTGGCCGGCGGCGAAGTCGAAATCGGGGCCGTCGTAGACCGAGGCATCGATGAAGAGGAAGTTGGGGAGGGTCTCGCCCACCACCCGCTGCCCCGCGCCGGCGTGCGCGTGCGATGGCCTGGGCGGCGTCCCCCGCCGACACGTGGACGACGTAGAGCGGCACGTCCACCACCTCGGCGATGGTGATGCAGCGGAGGGTGGCCTCGCTCTCCAGCGCCGGCGGGCGCGACAGCGGATGCCCGCGCGGGCCGGTGACGCCCTCTGCGACCAGCTTTCGCTGCAGGTACTCGATGAGGTCGCCGTTCTCGGCGTGCACCTGGGGGAGTGCGCCCAGCTCGCGGCAGCGGGCGAACCCGGCGATCAGGTCCTCGTCCGGCAGCATCATCCGCCCCTTGTAGGCGGTGAAGAACTTGAAGCTCGTCACCCCGCGCTCGCGGACCAGCGGCTCCATCTCCCGCGCGAACCGCTCGCCCCACCACGAGACGGTCATGTGCAGGCCGTAGTCCACCGCGGCGCGGGTGGCCCATCCCTGCCAGCGAGCCAGCGCCTCCAGCGGCGCCTCACCGCGATCCGGCCCGGCGAAATCGAGGATGGTGGTGGTGCCGCCGGCGGCCGCCGCGGCGGTGCCGGAGAGGAAGTCGTCGGCCACCACCGTCCCCATGGTCGGAAGCTGCAGGTGGGTGTGCGGATCGACGCCGCCCGGGAGGACGAAGCAGCCGCCGGCGTCGATGGCCTCGGCCCCGGCCGGCCTCGGTAGCCCCTCGCCGACGGCGGCGATGCGCTCGCCCGAGCAGAGGACGTCGGCGCGGCGGCGACCCTCGGCGGTGACGACCGTTCCCCCGCGCACCAGGATGTCGCCCATCAGTGCCAGTCCTTCCGGTCCTGGTCCGGGATCCTGCCCACGTGGATGGCCCGCGCCGCCGGGGAATCCTTCATGGGCAGCCGGGTGCGGCGGATGCCGTCGAAGGCCTCCAGCGCCCCGGCCACGGCCCCGGCGGTGGGCACCAGGCCGATCTCGCCCACGCCCTTGGCGCCGAAGGGCCCCTCGGGCTCGGCCTCCTCGACCAGGATCACCTCGACCTCGGGCATGTGCTGCGCGCGGAGGACGCCGATGTCGCGCAGCCGGAAGGTGACCGGCATGCCGTCCTTGCAGGGCAGCTCCTCGGTGAGGGCGTAGCCCAGGCCCATGTGCACCGAGCCCTCGACCTGGGCCGCGCACTGCTGCGGGTTGATGGCGCGGCCCACGTCGTGGGCGGCGACCACCCGCTCCAGCTTCCCGTTCCGGTCCAGGATCACCAGCTGGGTGGCGTAGCCGAAGGCGGTGTGGGTCTTGATCTTGCCGTCCTTGCCGACGGTCCCCGGCGCGGTGGTGTCGTCGATGACGGTCTCGCCGGCGTACACCCGGCCCACCAGATCACCCAGCGTGAGGCCCTGGTCCAGGTCGGCGCGGAGCTTCTTGCCCGCGTCGATCACCGCCCGCCCGGTGAGCAGCGTTCCGCGCGACCCGGTGGTCTGGCCACCGCCCAGCTCGTGGTGCGTGTCGGTCGTGGGCAGGAACCTGGAGGAGGGGATCCCGGTCACCTCGGCCGCGCACTGCGCCGCCACCGTGTGCAGGCCCTGGCCCATCTCCGTGAAGCCCATGTGCAGGTCGACGCGGCCGTCCCCGCGCACCACCATCCGGACGGCGCCCCGCTCGACGGCGCCGTTGCCGATCCCGGAGTTCTTGATGCCGCAGCCGATGCCCACCGCCCGGCCCTCGGCCCGGGCGCGCCGGTACACGTCCTTCACGGCCAGCAGCGTCCGCTCCAGGCCCACCGACTTCTCCAGCACCTGACCGGTGGTGAATGTGTCGCCCACCCGCAGCGCGTTCCGGAAACGGATCTCCCAGCCGTCGATGCCGACCTTCTTCGCCAGCAGGTCCATCACGCCCTCGATGGCGAAGCTGGTCTGGTTCACGCCGAAGCCGCGCATGGCCCCGCAGGGCGGGTTGTTGGTGTAGGCGGCGATGGCCTCCACGTCGACGGCGGGCACGCGGTAGGCCCCGCAGGCGTGGCCGGCGGCCCGCTCCAGCACCTTCCCGCCCACCGAGGCGTAGGCGCCGGAGTCGCCCAGGATCCGCGCCCTGGCCGCGGTGAGCCGCCCCTCGGCGTCGCAGCCGACCGTGTAGGTCATGGTCATGGGGTGGCGCTTGGGGTGGAGGCGGATGGACTCCTCGCGCGAGAGCACCAGCCGGACCGGGCGGCCGGTGAGCCGGGCCAGCAGCGCCGTCTGCGCCTGGATGGACATGTCCTCCTTGCCGCCGAAGGCGCCGCCGTTGGGCACCAGCTCGGCCAGGACCCGGTCCTCGGGCTCCCCCAGCACCGAGGCGACCTGCCGGCGATCGTCGAAGATGCCCTGGCCCTGCGTGTACAGGTGGAGGCGCCCGTCCGGGAGCGGCACCGCCAGCGCCGCCTCGGGCTCGAGGAACAGGTGCTCGATGCGCTGGGTCTCCCAGGTGCCGGTGACGACGTGCGCCGACGCTGCCAGCGCCGCGTCCACGTCACCGCGCGTGAACTGGGTCCGGGAGAGCACGTTCTCGTGCCTGGGGTTCACCCGCGGCGCGTCGGGCCGGATGGCCTGGGCGGGATCCAGCACCGCCGGCAGCTTCTGGTACTCCACCTCGACGAGCTCCGCCGCCTCCCGGGCCAGGCGCGGGCTCTCGGCCGCGATCACCGCCAGCACGTCGCCGACGCAGCGGACCTCCTCGCCCTCCGCCACCAGCACCGGCCAGTCGCGGTAGAGCTGGCCCACCCAGCGGTCGCCGCGGACGTCGCGGGCGGTGGCCACCGCGACCACGCCGGGGAGGGCTCGCGCCGGCCGCGTGTCGATGCGGACCACCCGCGCCCTGGCGTGGGGCGAGAGCACCACCGCGCCGTGGAGCATCCCCGGCGCCTCCATGTCGCCGATGAAGGGGCGCGTCCCCAGCGTCAGCTCGTCGCCGCGGTGGCGCGCCACCTCCGCCCCCACGCCGCCGTCGGCGGTGGGGCGCGGGGCGGGGCCGCCGCGCTTGGCGCGCTGGATGAGCTCGACGGCGTCGACGATCTTCACGTACCCGGTGCAGCGGCACAGGTGCCCGTCCAGGCCCTGCGCGATCTCCGGTCGCGAGAGGAGCCGGTCCTGATCGGTCAGCCACTTGATCCGCAGGGCCAGCCCGGGCGTGCAGAAGCCGCACTGCAGCCCGGCCGCGGCCTGGAAGGCGTCGGCGAACAGCTTCCGCTCGGCCTCGGGCACGCCCTCCAGCGTCACGATGCTCCGCCCCTCCAGCTTGCCGGCGGGGATGGCACAGGTGGTCTTGGGCGCGCCGTCGACGAGCGCCAGGCAGCAGCCGCACTGTCCCTGCGGCTGGCAGGCGTCCTTGAGCGAGAAGAGCCGGAACCGCTCCCGCAGCACATCCAGCGCGGACTGGCCGGGCTCCACCTCGGCCGAGGCCGGGGTCCCGTTCAGGGTGAAGGCGACGCGCATCTTCATCCGCCCATCCTACTGCCGCTCCGCCGCGCCTCGTAGCCCGCCCCGCCCGGCGCCCTCGCCGTGAACGAGCCCGCGCCCGGCCGGAGAAAGGCGCTCGAGCACCAGGCCGCCACACCGGGCCCGTCGCGGTAAACGACCGCTCCACATCGGCTTGCGCGCGGCCAGCCCGCCCGGCCATATCCCCCGAGCGGCCCGGCGTGCGGGCGGATCCGCACGCGCCGGCACGCGAGGACCCGTTGGCTGCGCTCGTCCCCGTCCCGTTCGGTGTGCTGGTCACGCGCCTCCTGCGGGAGCTGGAGGAGCGCGGGTCGATCTTCGACCTGCCGGCCCGCTCCTTCGTGCGCAGCGACCCCGGCCGGGACTGGTCGGTGTCGATCCACGGCCGCCGCGCGGCGACGCCGTTCGGCCCGGCCGCGGGACCGCACACCCAGCTCGCCCAGAACATCGTGCTGTCGTGGCTGGCGGGCGGCCGCTTCATGGAGCTGAAGACGGTCCAGGTCGAGGACGAGCTCGACATCCCCCGCCCCTGCATCGACATGCAGACGGTGGGCTTCAACGTCGAGTGGTCGCAGGAGCTCTCGCTGGCCGAGTCGCTCGAGGAATACGTCAAGGCCGCCATGCTGATCGAGATCCTGAAGGCCTCCGGCGTGGCGCCCGGGCTCTCGGACACCGTCTTCGACATGAGCGTCGGCTACGACCTGGCCGGCATCCGCTCGGAGCGGGTGCGCGGGTTCCTGGCCGGGATGCGGGACGCCTCGCCGCTGGTCGACCGGCTGCGGCGCGAGATCCCGGCTCGCTGGGCCCGCCTCCGCGAGCTGCCCTTCCCGACCCGCATCTCCGACACGCTCACCCTCTCCACCTTCCACGGCTGCCCGCCCGACGAGGTCGAGCGCATCGCCTCCTTCCTGCTGGAGGAGCTGGGGCTCCACGTCATCGTGAAGCTCAACCCCACGCTGCTCGGGGCGCGCGAGCTGCGGGCCATCCTCCACGACCGCCTGGGCTACCGCGACCTCACCGTCCCTGACACCGCCTTCGAGCGGGACGCCACCTGGGACGGCGTGGCCCGGTTGGTGGGCCGCCTGGGCGAGAAGGCGGCCGCGCTCGGGCGCGGCTTCGGGGTGAAGCTCACCAACACGCTCATCGTCGAGAACCACCGGAGCTTCTTCCCGGCCACCGAGCGGCAGATGTACCTCTCGGGCGCGCCGCTGCACGTGCTGGCGGTCGAGCTGGTGCGGCGCTTCCGCCGGGTCTTCGGCGATCGCCACCCCCATCTCCTTCTCGGCCGGGGTGGACGCCATGAACTTCCCCGACCTGGCGGCCCTGGGCCTGCGCCCCATCACCGCCTGCACCGACCTCCTCCGCCCGGGCGGCTACGGCCGCGGCCGGCGCTACTTCGCCGAGCTGTCGCGGCGCATGGCCGAGGTGGGCGCCGCCGACCTGGAGGAGCTCGCGCTGCGGGCGAACGGGCACGCGGAGGCGGCGCTCGAGGCGCTGGCCCTCGCGCCGGAGCCGGCCCGGGCCTGCCGCGCCGCGCTGGCCGCCGGCGGCAGATCTGCGCGCCGCGGCCGGCGACCGGTTCGCGGACTGGGTCTCGGCGGCGCGGCTCCGGAACACCGAGGCGTACGCCGATCGCGCGCTCGCCGATCCGCGCTATGCCGCCGAGCGAAACCGCACCCCGCCCAGGAAGGTGGGCTCGAAGCTGGCCCTGTTCGACTGCCTCACCTGCGACAAGTGCATCCCCATCTGCCCCAACGACGCCAACTTCTCGCTCGATCTGCCGCCCGGCGAGATCGCGCTGGAGCGGCTCGTGCCCGCCGGCCCGGACCGGTTCACGGTCGAGCGCACCGGGACCTTGCGGCTCTCGCGCGAGCGGCAGATCGCCAACTTCGCCGACGCCTGCAACGAGTGCGGCCACTGCGACGTGCTCTGCCCGGAGGACGGCGGCCCCTACCTGGTCAAGCCGCGCTTCTTCGGGAGCGTCGCCTCCTGGGCCGGGTTCCCGACCCACGACGGTTTCGCGCTGGAGCGCGTGCCGGGCGGGATCCGCATGCACGGCCGGTTCGGCGGGAAGGCGTACGTGGTCGAACGCGCCGGCCCGCGCGTCCGCTACCGCGGCGAGGGCTTCGAGATCGAGCTCGATCCCGACGCCCCGGCCGACACCGCCACCGGCCGGGCCGAGGGCCCGGTGGACCTCGCTTACCTGCGCATCATGGAGCGGCTGCGCGAGGCGGTGGCGGCGCCCGGGGCGGTGAACTGGGTGAGCGCGGCGCTGGCGGTCCAGTGAGCCGGCGAGTTGTCATCATCAGCCGGTGAACGCCTTCTCCAGCTGCTCCAGCACGGCGGACTCCTGCGGCGAGACCTTGTTGCCGAGCCCCAGGAACCCGCCCGAGGCCTCGGCCACCGCCCTGGCGCGGTCGAGCAGCTCGCGGCGCAGCCCCTGGCGCTGGTCGGGGGTGAGCTCGGGGAGCAGCCCCGCCAGGTAGTGCTGCCAGGCCTCGAGGAGCTGCTGCGGCGGGCGGTGGACCAGCCAGCTCTGCAGGAGGTCGTGCTGGATCTCGCCTGCCCGGATGCCGCGCGCCTGGGCCGCGTCGAGCACGGCCCGGCGCTCCCGGTCGTCGATCTTCCCGTCGGCCCAGGCCACCTCCACGACGGGCACCAGCGCCAGCGGCGCGACGCTCTCCGGCCGGACGCCCAGCTCGACCAGCCTCTTCAGCACCTCCGGATCGCGGATCCCGGAGGCCCGGCCCAGCGCCTCGCGGTTCTCCTCCATGCGCCGCAGGGCCTTGAGGCGCTCGAGGAGGACGCGATCCTCCTCCAGGAAGAAGCTGTCCTCCAGCTCGCGCCCGGAGGAGACCAGGGTCGGTGGCTTGCTCATCCCGGCAATGTCCACCGGGCGGGCGGCGGCGTTCAAGGCGCCGGGTGCGCAGGCCCCGACAAGGATGCCGGACCGCGCGGCGCAGGTCGCGAGGCATGCCCACCCCGGCAGCATCCCGGCCGCGCCGTTACGCTTCCGCCGTGACGGCGCACCGGCAGGCAGGCCCTCCCCGCGGGCGCCCGCGGGCCGCGCCCGGCTGGGGCCGGGCGCGCGTCCTGGCCCTCGGGCACTCGACGCGGCCGGTGGAGGAGCTGATCGAGCTCCTCCGGTCGTGCGGCGTGGGCACGCTGGCGGACATCCGCACCGTCCCCCGCTCCCGCCGCAACCCGCAGTACGAGCGAACGGCGCTCCAGCGCACCCTGCCCGCGGCCGGGGTGCGGTACGTCCACCTGCCGCAGCTGGGCGGCCTTCGGCACGCCCGGCGCGACTCGCCCAACCTGGGCTGGCGCAACTCCAGCTTCCGCGGCTACGCCGACCACATGCAGACCGCCGAGTTCGAGGAGGGCCTGGCGGCGCTGCGCGCCCTGGCGCGCGAAGGCCCGGTCGCGGTCATGTGCGCCGAGGCGGTCCCCTGGCGCTGCCACCGGAGCCTCCTCGCCGACGCGCTCTTCGCCCGCGGCGTGGTGGTGGAGCACATCGTGGGCAAGGCACGGACGCGCCCGCACCAGCCGACTCCGTTCGCGGTCTTCGAGGGCCGGCGCGTCGTCTACCCGGCCGGCGCCGGAGCCGCTGCCCCCCGGCGCGCGCCGCGGCCGCCTAGTACCCGAGCTCGAACCCGATCCCCGGCGCGATCGACCAGAGCGCGTCGCGCGTGGCCGTCCCGGGGAACCACTCGCCCACCACCTGGACCCGGAACCGCTCCAGGGCGGTGATGCCGACCAGCGCCTGGGCGACCGGGCGCGAGCAGGCGCTGACGCCCGAGGAACCCTTGTCCAGGCACGCGCCGGCGCCGAAGCGGTCGTCGGCCGCGAAGAGCCAGCCGCCGCGCAGCCCGAGGCGGAGCTGCGCCAGCGTCGAGCGCCCCGGGGGCGGCTGCCACTCGATGCCGCCGGCCGTCACGATCCCGAAGGGCTCGTTCTTCCCGGCCGAGAGCGCCTCCTCCAGGCCGCGGAAACCGGCCGCGACCGCCAGCCGGACGCCGCGCGGCAGCCGGGACTGGAAGAAGCCGCGGCTCAGGCCGAACTCGCTCTCGCTCGGGCCGAGGGTGAGGTGGAACAGGTGATCGGGCGGCGCGTACGCGACCGAGTCGGCGGCGAGCTTGGCCGCGAAGCCCACCGCGGCCCGCTCGCGCCAGGGCTGGGCCGCCGCCAGCGCGCCCGACGCCCGCCCCAGCGCGCCCCGGATGCGATCCACCGCCAGGTCGCCGCGGCCCTCGGGCACGTGGAGATCGCGGAAGCGGAACCCGTAGGCGGCCAGGAGCCGCATGGAGTAGGCGAGCTCGGTCTCCGAGCCGCCCCGGTGGAAGCCGGGCCACCGGCCCCCCCGCGGCGCGATCCCGGGGACGTGGGGCGGCGCCTCGCCCCGGGCGGCCCGCTCGCAGTGGGGGTTCCGCCACTCGTGCCGGGCGCCCTCCGGGCGCGGGGCGCTGCAGACGTCGTAGAGCTGATCGAGCGAGACCTGCAGCAACGCGCGGAGATCGGCCAGGGCGTCGGATCGGCAGGCCGCGGCGGCATCGCCGCCGTCGTAGACCGCCCGCATGCACGCCAGCGCCTCCCAGCCCGGGTCCGGCGCGCCGGCCGGCCCGGGCAAGTGGACCGGCGAGCCGCCCGGCGCGGCGGCGGCCTCCTCCAGCATGCGGCCCGCGTCGTACATTCCCAGGTGGAAGTCGAAGACGCGGAACTCGGTCTCGAAGAACCCGAGGAAGGCGAGGAGCGGCGCCCCCGCAGCCGGGAAGCGCCGGCGGGGCAGGAGGATCCGGTCGGCGATCTCCGGGTGCTCCTCCAGGAGCACGGCCAGCTCCTTGGAGCGGGCGGTGGCCACGAAGGAGGCCAGGATGGAGGCCAGCTCGCGGCCGAGCGACGGCTCCGTGGGCCCGGTCGGCGGGCTCGGCGCGGCGGGGTACTCGGTGGCGGAAGGATCGACGAAGGTGAAGGAGACGTGGACCGGCGCGAGCCGCACCTCCGGCTCGGGGGCCTCCCTCCACCCCGGGCGGCCGCCGGGCAGCTCGCGCAGGCCGGTCCGGGCCAGCGTCACCGCCAGCCGGAGCGGCGCGTTGTCGAACACGCCCCCGTCGACGTACGGCGCGCTGCGGGCCTCCTCCGGCAGGCACACGCCGGGCGCGGCGGTCTCCCCCGCGGTGCAGGTGAAGAGCGGTTGCGGGGGGAACGCGACCGGGAAGGACATCGAGGCCAGGATCAGGTCGCGCAGCTCGGAGAAGGCGATCTCGCCCTGCTCGTCGGTGATGAGCAGCGGCGCGGCGCGCGGCTCCCGGGC
Organism: uncultured Pseudomonadota bacterium; assembly: GCA_963736345.1. Taxonomy (GTDB): domain Bacteria; phylum Myxococcota; class Myxococcia; order Myxococcales; family Anaeromyxobacteraceae; genus Anaeromyxobacter. The sequence goes on from CAVTOU010000024.1 coordinate 164,462, forward strand.
CGGCACGTAGTTGGTGAGCCGCGGAGGCCGCCCCGGGCCGCGGCCGCGGATGCGGACCGCGAACTTCTCCTCCATGCGCGGGAGCTCGAGCCGCCCCGCGGCGGCGTGCAGCACCCGCGGCTCGGCGCGGGTGGCGGAGATGCCCAGCACCACGTCGCAGCCGGGATCGACCCCCTGGTTCCAGGCCCTCTCCAGGTCGGCCCCACCGCGCTCCAGCCACTCTCGCGAGAAGACGCCCAGGGGCGTGGTGGCCGAGGGGACGAACATCCGATCGAAGCCGACCGGGATCCAGGTGTTCCAGAAGATCGAGCGCGTGGGGGACGGCTCCGCCGGGCGGCAGGCGGCCAGCACCGCCAGGAGCGCGTTCAGGCTCCCGGCCGAGGCGCCGGTGAGGAGCCGGAGATCGACGGCCCCATCGCCCCGGGCCGCGGTCAGCGCGTAGAAGAGGAATCCCGCCTCGTAGGCACCCAGCGAGACGCCGCCGCTGACCGTGATCGAGGACGCGGTCGGGGCCGTGGCGGCGGCCGCGGGCGCGGCGGCGAGGGCGCAGGCGGCTGCGATCTCCAGGTACGCGGATCTGCGCATCGATCGAGACCGTTCCTGGTTCGTCCTTCGACAGGCTCAGGAGGCTCACCAGAACCGACCTTTCCCAATCCGCTCGTCCTGAGCCCGTCGAAGGACGAGCGAGCTCGACGAGCCACCACCGGCGGCCGGCCTTCCGGGGTTCACCCGGAATCACCAAGAGTTGCACGCTCCCCCGCGCCCGGCAAGCGCCGCCGCTTGACCCGTCTACGGCTTCACGGTCGAGAAGGGGACCATGACCCACGCACACTCCCCCGTTCCCAACCTGGTCCACCTCGAGTATGCCCACGACGTTGCCGCGCCGGCCGGCCGGCTCTTTCCGCTCCTCTGCCCGGTGCGGGAGTACGAGTGGATCGAGGGCTGGACCTGCCAGCTCGTCCACACCGCCTCCGGGCTCGTCGAGCCGGGCTGCATCTTCGTCACCGAGCGCCCCGGCGGCGAGGGCACCACCACCTGGGTGACGACCCTCCACGACCCCGCGGCGCGGCGGGTGGCATTCGTGCGGTTCACCGAGGGCCGCAGGGTGGTCCGGATGGCGCTGCACGTCGAGCCGCTCGGCGCCGAGCGGTGCCGGCTGCACATCACCTACGACGTCAGCGGCATCGACGCGGCCGGCCGCGAGGAGGCGCGCCGCGCGGCCACCACCGGCGAGCCGTATGCCGCGATCGCCGCAGCGCTCGCGGAGAAGGCGGAGCGCTACCTCACCACCGGCCGCGCGGTGGGCGCCATCCCGGTGCAGCCGATCGCGATGCGCTAAGCTCTCCGGCGATGGAGACCATCGGCCGCCTGGCCCGCCGGTTCGGCCTCTCCCGGAGCACGCTCCTCTACTACGACCGGATCGGGCTCCTGCGCGCCCCGGCCCGCTCGGGCGCGGGGTACCGCAGCTACGGCGCCGAGGCTGCGCGCCGCCTGGAGCTCATCCGCGTCTACCGCGGCGCGGGCGTCCCGCTCTCGGCCATCCGCAAGATCCTGGACGGCCCGCGGGAGGGCGCCGCCGCGGTGCTGGAGCAGCGTCTGGTGGCGCTGCAGGAGGAGCTCTCCCGGATCCGGGCGCAGCAGGACGTGATCGTCCGCATCCTGGGGCGGCCCGAGCTGGCGCGCCGCTACCGCGGCCTGGACCGGGAGGGCTGGACGGCGCTGCTCCGCGCCGTCGGGCTCGACGAGGCGGCCATGCTGCGCTGGCACCGCGCCTTCGAGCGCGCCGCCCCCGAGGCGCACCAGGACTTCCTCGAGTCGATCCGCATCCCGCCCGCGGACATCCAGCGCATCCGGCGCGCCTCGCGGGCGGAGCGCTGAGCCGCGGCGGGTGCGGGCCGCTACACCCGCACCTCGCGGTCGTACGGCTTCCCGAGCGCCGCCGGCCCGAGCATGCGGGAGCGCCGGGCCAGCGCCAGCACGACGATCACCAGGACGTAGGGAAGCATGACGGCGAACTCGTAGGGGAACTTGATCCCGGCCACCTGGATGGAGAGCTGCAGCGCCTGGGCCAGGCTGAAGAGCAGCGCGCCACCGATGATGCCCGAGCGGCGTCCAGCGGCCGAAGTAGACCAGCGCCACGGCGATGAAGCCGCGCCCGGCCACCAGGTCGTCGGCGAACATCTTCGCCTGGCAGAGCGACAGGTAGGCCCCGCCCAGCCCGGCCATGGCGCCGCCCAGCATGAGCGCCTGGTAGCGCACCCGGTTCACGCTCGATGCCCATGGTGTCGGCGGCGCGCGGGTGGGTGCCCACCGCGCGGACCCGCAGCCCCCAGGGCGTCCGGTAGAGCAGGTAGGCGCTGGCCGGGACCGCCAGGAAGGCCAGGTAGACCACCGGGTTGTGGTTGAAGAGCACGCTCGCCCAGGAACGGGATGCGCGAGAGCCCGGGATCGGCCAGGCGCGCGACGCCCGCGATGCCGGTCACGCCGCCGATGAAGTGGCGGAAGATGGTCCCGGCCACGCCCCAGCCGAGCATCTGCAGGCCGATGCCGGCGATCCCCTGCGGGGCGCGGAAGGTCACGGTCACGAGCCCGAAGAGCAGGCCGAGCAGCACGCCGGCCGCGGCCGCGAGCGCGAAGCCCGATGCGCGGCGCCGTAGCCGGCGCGAGCTCGGAGCGGGCCAGGAGGTAGGGCGGGCAGGAAGCCGAGGAAGGCGCCCATGCTCATGATCCCCTCGCAGCCCGAGGTTGAAGACCCCGGCCCGCTGGTTGAAGTTCTCGCCCAGCGCCGCCAGGAGCAGCGCCACCGAGAAGGGGACGCCCAGCGCCAGCACGTCGTGGGCCATCTGCAGCGTGCTCACGGCGTCCCCTCCCCTGCGGCCGCGCCCGGCCGGGCGGCCCCTCGGCCGACGGGCGCCGGGCGCCGAAGGCGCGGTGCCAGAGCCGCACGGCCCGCTCCTGCGCGTAGGGGTTGTTGACGTACATGCCGGGCCGAGACGATGGCCAGGATGATGACGCCCTCCAGCACCAGCACCATGTTGGCCGGCACGCCGGCGGAGCGCTGGGTCATGTCGGCGCCCACCAGCATCAGGCCGAAGAACGCCGCCGCCGGCACGATGCCCGCCGGGTGGAGGGCGCCGAAGAGCGCCACCACGATGCCGGCGAAGCCGTAGCCGGCGGAGATGGCCTCGATGGCGCGGTGGTGCACGCCCGGCCACCTCCACCGCCCCGGCCAGCCCGGCGAAGCCGCCGGCGAGGAGCATGGCCACCACCAGCGAGCGCTCCACCTGGATGCCGGCGTAGCGGGCCGCCCGCGCCTCCGCGCCGGCGGCCCGCAGCCGGTAGCCCGAGGGTGGTCCGCCAGAGGAGCAGCCAGACCAGGAAGGCCAGGACCAGCGCCAGCAGGAGTCCGGTGTGGAGCCGCGTGCCCGGGGACGAGCCGGTCGAGCCAGGCGCCGCGCGGCAGCCGCATCGACTGCGGCGTCCCCGAGCCGGTCATCAGCTCGTCGGGATCGATCATCGGCCCGCGCAGGAGGAAGGTGTAGAGCTGGGCCGCGATGTAGTTGAGCATCACGGTGGAGAGGATCTCGTTCACGTCGAGCCGGGCGCGCAGCCAGCCGGCGATGCCGCCCCAGAGCGCCGCCGGCCGCTGCGCCGGCCAGGAGCGAGAGCGGCAGGAGCACCGGCCCTGGCAGGCCCGGGAAGCCCAGCGCCACCGCGGTGGAGGCGAGGATGCCCGACCTGCATCTGTCCCTCGGCGCCGATGTTGAGGATGCCGGTCCGGAACGGAGATGGCGACGCCCAGCGCCACCAGGATGAGCGGCACGGCCCGGACCCCGATCTCGGAGGCGCCGAAGAGATCGCGCGAGCGGGCCGCCGAAGATGGTGGCGAAGGTGGCCCAGGGGCTCGCGCCGATGGCCACGAGCACCAGCGAGGCGAGCACCGCGGCCGCCAGGCCGGCCAGCGCCGCCACCGCGCGCGACGTAGAGGATGCGGAAGCGCCCGCGTCATGCCTCGACCCCCGCCATGAGCCGGCCCAGCCGCTCGCGGGTCGCCGCGCGGGCCCGGCCAGCACGTCGAGGATGCGCCCGCGGAAGACGACCGCGATCCGGTCGGAGAGGTTCATGAGCTCCTCGAGCTCCTCGGAGACGAGCAGGATGCCCGCGCCCGAGCCGCCCGCAGCGCGAGGAGCTGGCAGTGGATGAACTCGGAGGCGCCCATGTCCACGCCGCGGGTCGGGTAGACCGCCACCAGCGCGCGCGGCCCGCGGGCCAGCTCGCGGGCCAGGATCACCTTCTGGATGTTGCCGCCGGAGAGGCTGCCGGCCGCGGTGGCGGTGGAGGCGCAGCGGATGTCGAACCGGTCGCGCAGCTCGGCGGCGTTCGCGGTCGATGGCGCCGAGCCGGAGGAACGGGCCAGCGCTGAAGCGCGCCGTGGCCACGTCCTTCAGCACCAGGTTCTCCTTCACCGAGAAGGCCGGGACGATCCCCTCGTGGTGCCGGTCCTCCGGGATGTAGCCCATGCCGCGCTCGATGATCCGGCGCGGCGGCCGCCGGCCAGCTCCTGGCCGTCGAGCCGGATCGTGCCCGCCTCGACCGGCCGGAGCCCGGCCAGCGCGTCGGCCAGCTCGCGCTGGCCGTTGCCGGAGACCCCGGCCAGCCCCAGGATCTCGCCGGCCCGGAGCTCGAGCGAGAGGCCGTCGACCGCCCGGTGGCCCCGGTCGCCGCGGACCGTGAGCCCGCTCACCGAGAGCACCGGCCGCCCGGCCGTCGCCGCCGCCCTGGTTGCGCGGCCTGCTTCACGTCGCGGCCGGTCATGAGCGCCGCCAGCTCGGCGGTGGACTGGTCTGCCCGGTGTCGCCGCTGAAGACCACCGCCCCGCGCCGGAGGATGGTGACGCGGTGCGAGAGGGCCTTCACCTCGTTCAGCTTGTGGCTGATGAAGACGATGGGCAGCTCGGCCGACATGCGCTGGAGCCGCTCGAGAAGGTCGTCCGTCTCCTGCGGGGTGAGGGCCGAGGTGGGCTCGTCCAGCACCAGCAGCCGGGCGCCCAGGCAGAGCGTCTTCACCAGCTCGACGCGCTGCTGCTCGCCCACCGAGAGCTGCCAGACCGGCGCGTCGGGGTCGGCCGGGAGCTGGTGTCGCTCCGAGACCTCGGTCACCCGCCGCCGGGCCTCGCCCAGGTCGAGCCGCCAGCCGCGCTGGAGCGCTCGCAGCCCGAGCGCCACGTTCTCGGCCACGGTCATGCTCGGCACCAGCATGAAGTCCTGGTGCACCATGCCGATGCCGCGGGCGCAGGCGTCGGCCGGGCTGCGGAAGTGGACCGCGTCGCCGTTCAGGAGGATGCGCCCCTGGTCCGGCTGGTACAGGCCGGCCAGGACGTTCATGAGCGTCGACTTGCCCGCGCCGTTCTCGCCCACCAGGGCGTGGACCTCGCCGCGCCGCACCACCAGCGAGATCCGGTCGCAGGCGAGCACGCCCGGGAAGCGCTTGGTGATGCCCTCCAGCGCGAGCTCGTCGATGCGCTCGGGCGCAGGCTCGTTCACGGGGATGGGCGCCGCGCCCGCGCTAGAACTTCACGCTCTTCCAGTCGAGCGGCAGCTTGCCGGAGACCAGGCTCGCCTTCGACTGATCGACCCGGGCGCGGATCTCCTTGGTGAGCACCGGGCCGACCTTGTCGTTGTACTGGAAGACGAAGCCGCCGTTCTGGAACGTGAGCGGCAGGTTCTCGCCGCCCAGGACGCCGGCCTGGCGCTTGGCGATGAGCTGCTCGACGACCGCCGACGTAGTCGTAGCTGGAGGCGGCGATGACCCTGGCGCTCTCGGGGATGGCGAGCTGGGCGGTATCCTGGCCCACCCACCAGATGCGGCCGGTCCTTGACCGTGGCCACCGCCTGGAGCGCGCCCAGCGCCTGCTGCGACGAGCCGGTGAGCACGTCCGCGCCGGCCTTGATGTGCGTCTGGGCCAGCTCGCCCGCCTTGACGAAGTCGCCGAAGCTGCCGGTGTGGGCGACCTTCACGTCCGCCTTCGGGTTCACGGCCCTGACGCCCAGGACGAAGCCGCGGTCGTAGCGGGCGGCGTCGCCGCCGTCCACCGGGCCCACCAGGCCGATGACGTTGGACCTGGTCACCAGGCCGGCGATGAGGCCGTTCAGGTACCCGGTCTGCTCGCTCTCGGGCATGTAGGTGAAGACGTTCTTCGGGCCGATCTCGGCGCTGGTGCCGAAGGCGAAGGTGGTCTTGGGGAACTCCTCCGCCATCTCCAGGACCAGGTTCTTGTACTGGGCGCCGTGGGCGATGACGATGTCGAAGCCGCTGGAGGCGTACTGCCGCGCCGCCGAGCCCGCGTCGACGGGCTTCATCTTCTCGCTGAAGCTGACCTCGACCAGCGCCGGGCCGTACTTCTTCTGCACCACCTTGATGGCGTCGGCCATGGCCTGTCCCCAGCCCTTGTCGTCGATGGTCGACTCGACGATGAGGGCGATCTTGACCTTGGACGAGGGCGCGGCCAGGGCGCTGCCGGCGAGGAGCAGGGCGGCAACGGCGAACGGCAGTTTTCTCATGGTGAAACCTCCGAGCAACCGACGAGGCCGCACTGTACCGAAAGAGCGGACGGGGCACCAAGGGGGTCGCCGGTGCCGGGTGATCGAGCAGGCGGCCGCTGTTGCAGGGCGGAGTCTGCCTGGCCTGCTCGCGGTGAATACCCGCCAGGGGCGGCGACCAGCGTGGCACCGGGGCGCGTCCTGGAGCCGGATCCGGGGTGGGTCGCGCCAGGCACGGCCAGGCCTGCGAGGCGGCTTGGGTCGGCCATTGACGGAGAGTCCCGAGGCACGCACATCCTGGTAGCATCCGCGAGCGCCGCACATCATTGGCTTCGGCGTCGACGCACCCACGGCGAGGTGTCTCGTGAAGGACCGGATTCGAGCCTCCCGCAATCGCACCAGGAAAACGGGTCCGCCGGCGGGCGGCGGGGCGCGGAAGGTGACCTCCCGGAGGGCGAGGAGCCGCGGGGCGCGGGTCGGGGAGGCCCCGCCCTCACCGGCCGCGACGAGCGCCCGGGGTGGAGGGCTCGAAGACCAGGATAAGCCGCTCCCCAGCCCTTTGTCGGGGGAACCCACCGTCGGGACCGTGCCCTTCCCCATCGTCGGGATCGGTGCGTCGGCCGGCGGTCTGGAGGCCCTCGAGCAGTTCCTCCGCAAGGTCCCGGCGGACAGCGGCTTGGCCTTCGTGATCGTTCAGCACCTCGACCCCACGCACAAGGGCATCCTGGTGGAGCTGCTCCAGCGCACCTGCACGATGCCGGTCGTGCAGGTGAAGGATCGGATGAGCGTCGAGCCGGATCACGTGTACGTGATCCCTCCCAACCGGGACATGTCCGTCATGCACGGCGTGCTGCACCTCCTGCCGCACACGTCCCCGCGCACCCTACCCATCGACTTCTTCCTGCGCTCGCTCGCCGAGGACCGGCAGGAGCAGAGCATCGGCGTGGTGCTCTCGGGGATGGGCTCCGACGGGACGCTCGGCCTCGCCGCGATCAAGGAGAAGGCCGGGGCCACCTTCGTGCAGTCGCCCGCCTCCGCCAAGTTCAGCGGGATGCCGAGCAGCGCCATCGACGCTGGCCACGTGGACGTGGTGGCTTCCGCCGACGAGCTCCCGGGCCGCATCCTCGCGTTCCAGCGGCATCGCGGGGCACACGCGGGGCCCCCACTCGAGGAGCGGAAGCAGAGCGCCCTGGAGAAGGTGTTCATCCTGCTCCGCGCCCACACCGGCACCGACTTCTCGCTCTACAAGCAGAGCACCATCCACCGCCGCATCGAGCGGCGGATGAGCCTGCACCAGATCGACCGGATCGCCGCCTACGTCCGCTTCCTCCGCGAGAACCCGGAGGAGACCGAGCTCCTCTTCAAGGAGCTCCTCATCGGGGTGACGAGCTTCTTCCGCGATCCCGCGGCCTGGGAGCACCTGGAGCGCCACGTGCTGCCCGGCTTCCTGGAGGCGCGCGCGGATGCGAGGCCCGTGCGCGCCTGGGTGCCCGGGTGCTCGACCGGCGAGGAGGCGTACTCGCTCGCCATCGCGCTCAAGGAGGCGGTCGACGCGCGGGGGAGGAATCCGACCCCCGTCCAGATCTTCGCCACCGATCTCGACGCGGTCGCCATCGAGAAGGCAAGGCAGGCCAGCTACCCCGCCAACATCGCCGCCGACGTCCCCCCGGAGCGGCTGCGCCGCTTCTTCGTGCAGAGCGAGCGCGGGTTCCGGGTCTCCAAGGAGATCCGCGAGATGGTGGTGTTCGCGCCGCAGAACCTGGTCGCGGACCCGCCCTTCACGCGCCTCGACATCCTCTCCTGCCGGAATCTCCTCATCTACCTGTCCTCGGAGCTGCAGCGAAAGCTCATCTCCCTCTTCCACTACAGCCTCGTCCCCGGCGGCATCCTCTTCCTGGGCACGGCCGAGACGGTGGGCACGTTCACCGGCCTGTTCAGCCCGCTCGACGGGAAGGCGCGCGTCTATCGCCGGCTGGAGTCGGCCGCGGCAGTCGCCCCCGCGGATTTCCCGTCCTCGTACGCGCGGCCGCCGCCGTCCGCGGAGGGAGTGCCGCAGGTCGCGGCCGACGCTTCCAGCGCCCCGGCCAACGTGCAGTCCCTGGCCGACCGCGTCATCGTTCAGCGGTTCGCTCCGGCGGCCATCCTCACCAGCAACAAGGGCGACATCCTCTACATCAGCGGCCGGACCGGGAAGTACCTCGAGCCGGCGGTGGGCCGGGCCAACCTGAACGTGTTCGCCATGGCCCGGGAAGGGCTGCGGTCCGAGCTCTCGGCGGCGTTCTCGTCGGCGCTCGCCCAGGGCCGATCCGTCACGATCCGGGGCGTCCGCGTCGGAACCAACGGCGGGACCCAGAGCGTCGACCTGACCGTGGAGAAGCTCGCCGACCCGCGGGAGCTGCGGGGAAGCCTCCTCATCACCATGGCCGACGTTCCCGCCCAGCCTGACAGGCCGGCGGAGAGCGCCCGCCGTACGTCGATGAACCCGCGCCTGGCCGCGATCGAGCGCGAGCTGCGCCACGCCCGCGACGAGCTGCAGACCACGCGCGAGGAGATGCAGACCTCCCAGGAGGAGCTGAAGTCGACGAACGAGGAGCTCCAGTCGACCAACGAGGAGCTGCAATCGACGAACGAGGAGCTGACGACCTCCAAGGAGGAAATGCAGTCGATGAACGAGGAGCTGCAAACCGTGAACCACGAGCTGCAGGCCAAGGTCGACGAGCTCTCGCGCTCGAACAACGACATGAAGAACCTCCTCAACAGCACGGACATCGCCACGCTCTTCCTCGACGGCCAGCTGCTGGTGCGCCGGTTCACGACCCCGACCTCCAAGCTCATCAAGCTCATCCCCGGCGACGTCGGACGGCCCATCACCGACATCGCCACCGAGCTGGACTATCCCGAGCTGGCCGAGGACGCCCGCGAGGTGCTGGGCACGCTGGTATTCAAGGAGCGCCAGGTCTCGTCCCGCGACGGCCGCTGGTTCAGCGTCCGCGTCCTTCCCTATCGCACGCTCCAGAACGTGATCGACGGCGTGGTGATCACCTTCACCGACTGGACGGCCAGCAAGATCCTCGAATCGACGCTGCGCCAGCAGGCCAGCGAGCTGCGCCAGATGGCCGAGTCGCTGCCGAACCTCGTGTGGGGGTGCCGGCCCGACGGGTCGTGCGACTACCTGAGCCGGCAGTGGGTCGACTACACCGGCAACCCGGAGAAGGAGCAGCTCGGGTACGGATGGCTGGAGCAGGTGCACCCCGAGGACCGGAAGCGGGTGCGGGAGGAGTGGCGGACGGCGGTCGAGTCCGGCTCGGCGCTCGACGCCGAGTTCCGGATACGCGGGCGCGACGGTGAGTACCGGTGGTTCAAGACCCGCTCCACCCCCATTCGCGACGCAGGCGGGGCGGTGATGAAATGGTACGCGACCAGCACCGACGTGGACGATCTGAAGCGCTCGGCGGAGACCTGACAGGAGGTCGCGGCCGGACTTCCGCGTGAGCGCTGGGCGATGGCCCGGGCCGCCCCTCGCCGTGGGCGGGGAGCGGCGCATCACGGCGCCTCGAGGCAGCGGCGGGGCGGGCGCTCGCCCGCAGGCGCGGGGAGCTGCTCGAAGGGGCCTCGCCGACCTCCCCCGGTGGCACATCCTCGGGCCGATGCAGACATCTGAACTGCGATCCGCCGTCAACGCCCCAAGTCGTTCGACCTCGCGATGGGCGAGCGCCTGCTGGGCGTCCGGCCCCTTGGGCACCCGGGCGGTGCCGGCTGCTCCTGCAGCCCTTCGGGGGTGACCGGCGGCAAGCCCGCGGAGGCGCGGCGCGAAGGGCGTAGATGTGACGAGGTTGAGAAGCCGAGATCTCCGAGCTGCGCCGCCGGGCCGAGAGCCACCTCGAAGGCCGGCCTGGGCCGGCAAGGGCCGTCGCGGAGGACCCCCGCCGGCTGGTGCACGAGCTCGAGGTGCACAGGGTCGAGCTCGAGCTGCAGAACGAGGAGCTCCGCGCGGCGCGGCTCGAGACCGAGGCGGCCCTGGAGCACTACACCGAGCTCTTCGACTTCGCGCCGGTCGGCTACCTGGCCGTGAACGCGGACGGGACCATAGGGAAGGCCAACTTCGCGGCCGCCCGGCTCCTGGGCGAGGAGCGGAGGCGGGTGGTGGGTCGGCGCTTCGGTGGGTTCGTGGCCGAGGACGATGCGCTGAAGTTCGAGCGCTTTCTGGCGGCGGCGCTCGCCCCGGACGGCGACGTCGGCGAAGCGTGTGAGATCTCGATCCGGGACGCCGCGGGCAGAGAGCGGAGCGTGCGGGTCACGATCGGCATCGTCTCCGGGCCGGTTCGGTCCGCGCTCCTCGCGGTCGAGGACGTGACCGTGCGGCGCCAGGCCGAGGAGGCGCTGCGCGAGGAGGGCCGCCGCAAGGACGAGTTCCTGGGTGCGCTCTCGCACGAGCTGCGCAATCCGCTCTCGCCGCTCCGGAACGCGGTCTACCTGCTGGAGCACGCCGCGCCCGGCGGGGACGTGGCGCGCAACGCCCTCCGGATCATCGATCGGCAGCTGGGGCACCTGACGGCCATCGTCGAGGATCTGCTGGATGTGACCCGCATCGCTCGCGGCAAGCTCCGCCTGAGCTGCGAGGCGCTCGATCTGGTGGAGCTGGTCCGGCGGACGCTGGACGACCACCGCGCCATCTTCCAGGCCAGGGGGGTCGCCCTCGAGGGGGACCTCCCCGCCGAGCCATGCTGCGTGTCCGGCGACGCGACGCGGCTGGTGCAGATCCTGGGGAACCTGCTCGGCAACGCGCAGAAGTTCACCCCCACCGGCGGCCGGGTGGGGGTGACGGTCCGGAACGAAGGGCCCGCCGTCGTGCTGTCGGTGCGAGACAGCGGCGTGGGCGTCGCGCCGGAGATCCGCGCCAGGATCTTCGAGCCCTTCACGCAGGCGCCGCAGAGCCTGGAGCGGGCCCCCGGCGGCCTGGGGCTGGGGCTGGCGACCGTCAAGGGGCTGGTCGAGCTGCACGGGGGTACGGTGTCCCTCGCCAGCGAGGGACAGGGGCGCGGGGCCGAGTTCACGATCCGACTGCCGCGCGTCTCCGAGCCATCGCGGGCCGTGGCACCGGTGCTGCCGAGCGCACCGGGGCGCCGCCGCATCCTCCTCATCGAGGACAACGAGGACGGGTGCAGCACGCTGAAGGAGCTTCTGGAGCTGAGCGGACACGAGGTCCATACCGCGCCCGACGGCCCCACGGGCCTCGCCGCCGCGCGCGAGCACCGGCCCGAGATCGTCATCTGCGACATCGGGCTGCCGGGGATGGACGGCTATCAGGTCGCGCGCGCCCTCCGCGCCGACGCCGCGACGCACGGTGCCTTCCTCGTCGCGCTGACGGGATACGCGCGCCCCGACGACGCCCGGCGCGCCGCCGAGGCCGGCTTCGATCGGCACATGGGAAAACCGCCCAGCGCCGAGAAGCTCGAGCGCGTGTTCGGCGAGGCGGGCTCGGGGGCCGACGCTCGCTAGGCGGGTCCCGGCGGCCTGCCGCCGCTGGAGCGCCTCGGTTGGTGTCGCTGGCGCCGCGAGCCCGTCTGCCGGGCCGGAGGAAAAGGGCCAGGCGCGTCGAGCGGGCCGAGGCGATGGTCCAGCGCCGGGCATACCCGGGGTCTCCGCAGGGGGTGTCGCGCGACCCCGGGTTTCATTCCATCGCCAGAAAAACCAGCGCTCCCGGCCGCCCGGCGGGCCCTGCCGTTGCAGACTCCACCGACACCCGGCCGCGCCGGGCACCGAATGAGCGCCGTCGAGTACGTCTGCCTGTTCGTCCGCGCCTCCGGCGATCGGCTCCGCGCCGCCGAGCGGCTCGTGCTGGCCCTCCCTCGGCTCCTGGAGGGCAATCTCCTGGAGGTCGAGTTCCGCTACCAGGCTCAGCCGCAGCTGCTCGGCGTCTTCGTCCGCCTCCCGGGAGACGGGCTGGCCCAGGCGACGCGCGATCGGCTCGTCTTCTGGACCGCGCGGGCCGGCGGGCGCGCCATGGCCATCGACGCCATGACGACCGACGATCGCGCCCGGATCGAGACCTATCTCTCCCGGCCCACGCAGGCGCAGGCGGGCGTGTCCGCGGCCGCACTCTTCGCCGCCTCCGGCCGGCTCTTCACCGAGCTGGGCGCGCCGCCCGATCGGCGCCGCTCCGCCAGCGAGATCCCGGTGCTGGTCATGGACGTGGGCGGCCCGGGCTGGAACGGCGTGCGCTGGAACGCCCAGGATGCCCGCCTGTTCGTCGCCTCCCCGCTCGCACCGCCGGCCGGCGACGAGGTGCCGCTCCTGGTGCGCGTCCCCGGCGCGGGGCGCCCCCTCGAGGCGCGGGCGACCGTGGCCGAGGTCCGGGCCGCTGCCCAGGCCGGCCCGGGGTCGCCCGCCGGCTACGTGCTGCAGCTCGAGAGCGCACCCGCCGCGCTCGTCGAGGCGCTGGGGAAGGCCGCCTCCGACGACCGGAACGACGCGCGATCCGCCCCGCGCTTCCCGGCCAACGCGCCTGTCAAGGTGACGAGGCCGCCCGAGCTCCAGCTCGAGGACGAGCCGGGTCCGCCGCCCACGACGCCTCCCGCCCCCGCCGCCCGACCGGCGCCGCGGGCCCTGATCGAGTACGCCACCGATCAGGAGCTGGCCGCCGACTTCGTCGAGAACCTCTCGCAGGGCGGTGCCTTCGTCCGCACCTCCTCGCCCGCGCCTGTCGGAACGGTCGTCGAGCTCGAGCTCAAGCTCCCCAGCGGCGCCGAGCTCCACACCCGCGCCACGGTGGCGTTCGCGAAGGACGGCGGGATGGGCCTCCGCTTCCACCTCGGCCCCGAGGCGGAGGCGGCCCTGTCGAGCGCCATGGCCCACATCTCGGCGCGGGCGCGGCGGGCGCTGGTCGTCGACGACGACGAGACGGTGCGTCGCATCCTCTCGGACGCCCTGCGCGAGCGCGGGTTCGAGGTGCTGTCCGCCCCGAACGCGTCGGAAGGGCTCTCGTTGCTCTCCGAGGAGTTGCTGGCGCTGGATCTCCTCGTCACCGACGCGGTCATGCCGGGCATGAGCGGGGAGGAGTTCGTCCGGCTCATCCGCAAGGCCGGCGGCGAGGTGGACCTGGCCATCGTGTGCGTGAGCGGGCAGCTGGGCGGCGGCACCGAGCAGGCGCTGGAGCGCGCGGGCGCCGACGCCGTGCTGGACAAGGCGCTCGGGGCGGAGCTCATCGCCCAGGCGGCGGACGCCGCGCTGGAGCGCAAGCGGCTGGTCGCGCCGTCGGAGTGAGCCACGGCCCTCCAGGGTGAGGCCCCGCCTGGCGGCCGGGTGGGCGGCCCCCGCGATTCGGGTCGCCCCGCAGAGGCGGAGAGGCTACACTTCGCGCGACCGCGAATGCAGGACGTCTTCGGAAACACCCTCGGCCTCAAGCCCTCCCAGCTCCACGCACTCCGCCGCACCTACCGACGCCGCGTCGACGCGCGGGTGATCATCACCCCCGAGCTCGCCCGGCACCTCACCGAGGTGTCCCTCGAGACCAACCGGCAGATCGGCGTCTTCCTCGATCGCAAGGGGGACGTCCAGGCGGTCATGGTGGGCGATGCGCGCAAGCTGGAGCTGCCCGACGTGGGGCGCTCCCGCGCCGGCGAGAGCCGCCTCCGCGGCCTGCGCCTGATCCACACGCACCTGAACGGTGAGCCGCTCACCCGCGACGACCACACCGACCTGGCCCTGCTCCGGCTCGACCTGGTGGCGGCCATCGAGGTGCTGGGGGACGGGCTCCCCGGCAAGGTCCACTGGGCGCACCTCCTGCCCGAGAACCCGCAGGGCATCCTGTGGAAGGACGAGGTGGTGGAGAGCGTGCACGCGCTCGACCACGATGCGCTGGCCGGGGCCCAGGCGCTGGAGGAGGAGTTCGCGCGCGCCCGCGCGGTGCGCCGCACCGGCGGGCGGGAGCGGGCCATCCTGGTCGGCTTCGGGGGGCAGGGCCGCGGCCGCGCCGAGGCCGATGCCTCGCTGCTCGAGCTCCGCGAGCTGGCCCGCACCGCCGGGGTCGAGGTCATCGACACGACCCTCCAGCTCCGCCGCGACCCCGACCCGCGCTATCTCATCGGCAAGGGCAAGCTGGAGGACATCGTCCTTCGCTCCATGCAGCTCATGGCGACGGTGATCGTCTTCGACGCCGAGCTGGCGCCCTCGCAGGCGCGCCACATCGCCGAGGCCACCAGCCTCAAGATCCTCGACCGCACCCAGCTCATCCTCGACATCTTCGCCCAGCGGGCGCAGAGCGCAGAGGGGAAGCTGCAGGTGGAGCTGGCGCAGCTCCGCTACCTGTACCCGCGCCTGGTGGGGCGCGACGACTCGCTCTCGCGGCTGGCCGGCGGCATCGGCGGCCGCGGGCCGGGCGAGACCAAGCTGGAGATCGATCGCCGGCGCGTCCGCGACCGGATCACCGCGCTGGAGCGGCGCATCCAGGCCCTGGGGGCGAGCCGCGCGCTGCGCCGCAAGCAGCGCAACGCGCGCGGGCTGCCGGTCCTGTCGATCGTGGGCTACACCAACGCCGGCAAGTCCACCCTGCTCAACGCCCTCACCGACTCCAAGGTGCTGGCCGAGGACAAGCTCTTCGCCACACTCGATCCCACCAGCCGGCGGCTCCGCTTCCCGCGCGATCGCGAGGTGATCATCACCGACACGGTGGGGTTCATCCGCGACCTGCCGCCGGACCTGGTGAACGCCTTCCGCGCCACGCTGGAGGAGCTCTCCGACGCCGACCTGCTCCTGCACGTGGTGGACGCGTCCGACCCGCGGCACGAGGAACAGATCGCAGCCGTGGAGCAGATCCTCGGCTCGCTGGGGCTGGCCGAGAAGCGCCGCATGCTGGTCTTCAACAAGTCCGATCGCCTGGCCCGCGGCCAGGGGGCGGCCATGGCGGGCGCCCACCGCGATGCGGCCGCGGTGTCGGCGTCCACCCGCGAGGGCCTCCCCGAGCTGCTGCTCCGGTGCGAGCGGCTGCTGTGGGCCGAGGGACGGGTGGCGCTGGGGGACGTCGCCATGGAGGATGGACCCGCGCCCGAGCTGGTCGTCGACCATCGCGGGGATGCCGGGGATGGACCTGCGGCCTCGCGGGCCGGGGGCGGGAAAGGGGCCGGGGGAGCGAACGGGGGGCGCGGCGACGGCCATCCGATCGGTCCGCCCGCGGATGCGCCGGGCCCCCGCCTGCTGCCGGCGACGGTCCGGCGCGTGTCGTGACATGATGCGGGCCTTCATGCGCCTCCCCCTGGTCCTCGCCACGCTCGCCCTCCTCGCCGGCTGCTCGCGCGGAGATCCGGAGGCCAGGAGCCGGCTCTTCGCCCGCGAGGAAGGACGCGGAGCCGCGCGGGCCTTCGATCCATCGCACCCGGAGACGGCGCTGGCGGCGACCGCCGACGAGGTGGCGAGCCGGCTCGGGTCGTTCGAGTGGGCGGGGGCGGTGGAGTGGTCGGTGGCCGGTGCCTCGGGCACGCCGCTGCACGTCACCGAGAAGCACCACCTCCTCCAGTCCTCCACCGGCGAGTTCGAGGTGCGCGCCGACGTCGACCCGGGCCTCGGCCACCCGGCCGTGCAGGGCAAGGAGGTCCGCTACGTGAACGGCATGACCTACGCCCGCGCCCTCCCGGCGCCGTTCCGCCAGCGCCCCACCGATCGAGGGCAGGACGCGCGCCGCTTCCGGGAGGACAGCTTCGGCCTGCTCCGCTCGGTGGCGGGCATGATCGGGCCGGCGCTCCGGCTCGAGCCGGAGGGCGGCGAGGTGGTCATGGGCCGGCAGGCCCTCCGCTTCCGGTTCTCGCTGGGTGAGGCGGCGCCGCGCA
This sequence comes from uncultured Pseudomonadota bacterium, assembly GCA_963736345.1. Lineage (GTDB taxonomy): Bacteria > Myxococcota > Myxococcia > Myxococcales > Anaeromyxobacteraceae > Anaeromyxobacter. The sequence continues at coordinate 180,822 of CAVTOU010000024.1, forward strand.
AGGTCGAGCCCGCCCCGGCCGGCTTCCAGGCCGGCGACGCCGACACGGCGGCGCGGCAGGGATTCCTGCGGGGCAGCACGCCCCGGCGGGTGGAGGGGGAGCTGGCGGTGGACGCGCAGACGGGCGCGCCGCTGCGGGGGCGGCTCTCGGCCACCTTCGAGGCTCCGCCCGGGCAGGCGCCCGGCCCCCAGGCCACGGTGGTGGTCTCCGCGCAGATGCAGGCCTTCGGCGGCGAGGTGAAGGCCATCGCCGTGCCGTCCGGTGCGCTGCCCGACGAGGGCAAGCCCGCCGGTCCCTCCACCGCGCTCGAGGCGGCCGGCCTCAAGAAGCGCGGCGAGGAGAGCAAGGAGAGCCAGCCGGTGGAGCCGACGGACGAGGGCGACTAGGAAGTGCGTTCCCCCCACGCTGCCGCAGGCGAGCCCACTGGCTAGCTTCACGGTGGGAGGGGGATCTCGCCATGCTGCGCCGCCTGTCGCTCGCGTCGATCGCCGCCGTGCTCGCCGTGAGCGGCTGCGCTCTGTTCCACCACGGCCACCCGGAGTTCAAGCCGGTGTCCGACGCCGACGTCGGGCGGCTCGTCCCGCGCCAGATGGGCCCGATCGACGCCGCCCGCGGACAGGTGTTCGCCGCCCACGACGCCGGCTCCCGCGCCAAGCTGCGGCTGGAGGAGGCGAGGCACGAGGCCGAGCTCGCCCAGGCCGAGCAGACCGCGGCCCGGGCCGACACCGAGCGCGCCCGCGCCGAGCAGGATGCGGCCGCCAGCTCGAACGCTCCGCCGGTGAAGACGCGCGCCCAGGAGGCCGCAATCGACGCCGAGCTGCACCGGCGCGCCGCCCAGGCCCATGCCGCCTACGCCCAGAGGCTGCTCCGGGCCCGGCAGGCGGAGGTCGAGGCCGCCGACGAGATGGTCAAGGTCCGCGAGGCCGAGCTGGAGCGCGCCAAGCTGACCGCGCTCTCGCAGGCCGGCATCCCGGCCGCGACCAAGTACGACCCGGCGCCGTTCGACGCGCACGTGGCCGATGCCCAGCGCGACTACCAGCGGGCACGGGCCCGCGCCAGCGACGCGCTCCACCAGGCCGAGCAGACGCGCAGCGCCTGGGTCGCGCTCAGCCAGCAGTACCTGGCGCGGCTGCAGAGCGCCCCGGCCCGGGCCGGCGCCGCCCCCCGGGCCGGGCCAATCACACCCGGGACCGCGCCGACGCAGCCGGGTGAGGCGGCGCGAGCGCCTGCCCCGGCACCGGCCGCCCTGCCGACGCCCACCGCGCCGCCCACCGCGCCGGCGCCGCCGGCATCGCAGGGGACGGCCACCGGCCAGTGACCGAGCGGCAGAAGCGGGTGCCACCCCCACGGGACACACGCTCGAGTTGCGTTCCCGGCGCGGCCGTGCTCTCAAACCGGGCATGAGCCCGCTCCGGAAGTTCGCCTTCTGGGTCCTCGGCTACAACGTCGCAGTGGTGCTGTGGGGCGCGGTGGTGAGGGCCACCGGCTCCGGCGCCGGGTGCGGCGCCCACTGGCCGCTCTGCAACGGGAGGGTGGTGCCGCGCTCCGACGCGGTCGAGACGCTGATCGAGTTCGTGCACCGGCTCATGAGCGGCCTCTCGCTGGCCCTGGTGGTGGCGCTGGTGGTCTGGGCCTACCGGGTGCTGCCGCGCGGGCACGCGGCGCGCAGGGCGGCGGTGGCCTCCGGCGTCTTCATCGTGGTGGAGGCGCTGGTCGGGGCGGCGCTGGTCCTGTTCGGCTGGGTGGCCAGGGACGCCTCGGCGGCCCGGGGCTGGGCGGTCGCGGTCCACCTCGTCAACACGTTCCTCCTGCTCGGCTCCATCGCCCTCACCGCCGAGCTCGCCGACGGGCCGGGCTCGCTGACGCTGCGCGGCCGCGGGCCGCTGGCGGCGGCCCTGGGCCTCGGGATCGCCACCCTGCTCATGAGCGGCGCCACCGGCGCGGTGGCGGCGCTGGGCGACACGCTCTACCCGGCCCGGAGCATCCTCGACGGGCTGTCGGAGGACCTGGGCAGCCAGGCGCCGTTCCTGCTGCGGCTGCGCATGGTCCACCCGTTCGCCTCGCTGGCGTCGGCGCTGGTGCTGGTGGTCATCGCCCGCGCCGTGCTGCAGTCGCGCGAACCGCGCTTCCGCATGCCCGGGTTGCGGCTGCTGGTGCTGCTCGGCCTGCAGCTCGCGGCCGGTGCGGTCAACGTGGCGCTCCTCGCCCCCGTCTGGATGCAGGTCCTCCACCTGCTGGTGGCGGACCTGACCTGGATCGCGCTCGTGACGCTGGCCGCCATGGCGCTGTCGGGGTCGCCCGAGCTGGAGGGCGGGCAGGCGGCAAGAGCTGCGCTGGAGGCCTGATCATCGGCTCCTCGGCCCCAGCCGAGCCCATTCCACCTTCAGGCAGCGGTCCTGCACGACCAGGATGCCCTCGCGCGCCAGCGCCTCGGCGACCTCGGCGTTGCGGATCCCGAGCTGCATCCAGACCGCGCGCGGCCGCTTGGCGAGGATGTCCGGCAGGTGCTGCGGGACGTCCCCGGGCCGCCGGAACACGTCGACGATGTCGATCGGGCCGGGCACGTCCGCGACGCGCCGGAACACCGGGCGCCCCAGGATCGACGTGACCTCCGGGTAGTAGACCGGGACCGGGACGATCTCCAGGCCGGCGGCGGCGAGGAACGCCGGGACGTAGTGGGCGGGCTGCGCCGCCTGCTCCTCGGTCTTGATGCCCAGCACGGCCACCCGGCGCGCCGTGGCGAGGAGCTTGCGGACGCCGTCGTCGTCCTCGATCAGGTTCTCTCTCCAGCTCTGCATGACCTCATCTTTGGGCCGGCCCGGGTCCGCGCAAGCCTGCCGAGAGCCCGCCGAAGGCCTGCCCTGAGCCTGTCGAAGGGGGGGCGTGCGCCCGGCGGCTCACAAGGCCTCGGAATCCGGTGCCATGGCACCTGGCCGCAGGGGAGAAAACGTTAGTCCGGACGGCCGCTTGCACGCCGACCCCCCTGCTTCCGCGGGTCCGGCGAAAAGTGGACACGTCAGCCTTCGCCCCTAGCATGAACCCCATGCAGACGAAGAAGACGGCCACCGTGGTCGCAACCGAGCCGGCGGCGCAGGCCGCGCTCCGGCGAGGCGCCACGCGGGAGCTCACCCCCGAGGAGGAGCGGGTCATGCGGATGCGGCTGGGTGCCGTCCCGCCCAGGACCGCTCCCCTGGAGCGGAGCATCGAGGCGCGCACCGACCTCGAGATCGAGCTCCTCGCCGCCGAGATCGAGGCGCACCTGCGCTGGCGCGAGCATCAGCGCCAGCGCGAAGCCGCCCTGGCCGTCGGCCCGAAGCCTTCCCGGAGCAAGGAGAGGATCATCCGGGCGCTGCGAAAGAAGGTGTAGGCCGCCCTTCGACTTCGGCCCTGCTGCGCACGGCCTACGCTCAGGGCGACGACGCAAGGTCCTACGCCCTCGCGCGCGACCGCTTCCCCTCGCGAACCGCGTTGCGCGCCAGGTCGGCGACGGTCCGGTCCGACAGCGCCGCCAGCAATCCCCGCTCCGCCGCCCGGGCTGTGTCGGCGAAGGCGGCGCGCATGCCGGCGCCGACCGGGCAGCGGCAGCTCGGCTCGGAAGGGGAGGGGGCGAGCGGGCCCTCCGGCTCGACGGCCCGGTAGACCTCCGCCAGGGTGATGCGCTGGGCAGGGCGCGTCAGGCGGTAGCCACCGCTCCGCCCCTCGCGCGCCTCGACCAGGCCCGCCGCCACGAGATCGCGCAGGATCCGCCGCAGGAAGACCGCGTGGGTGTTGACCGAGGAGGCCAGCCGGGCGGAAGGGCGGCCCTCGTCGGCGCGGGCGAGGAGCGCCAGAGCGTGCGCAGCCATGGCAAAGCGCCCCGAGGTCACGCATTCACTCTAGCCGGCAGCGTGGTCGCGTCAACCGGCGCATCCGCTTGCCGCGCGCGGCGGCAGAGTTCAGTATCGGCCCGTGCTCAGGCTCTTCTCGGTCCTGTACTGGGCCTACGTGGTCGTGACCATGCCGATCCTGTTCCTCGGGGCGCTGGTCGTGTACCTCGTCACCCTCCCCTTCGATCGGCGCCGGGTGGTGTTGCACGTGTACTCCTGCGCCTGGGCGACCTTCTACGTCGTATCGAACCCGCTCTGGCGCGAGCGCATCCACGGGCGCTCGCGGCTGCGCTGGCACGGTCCGGCCGTCATCGTCGCCAACCACCTCTCCATGCTCGACATCCTGGTGCTCTACGGCCTGTTCCGGCCGTTCAAGTGGGTGGCCAAGGCCGAGCTCTTCAAGGTTCCCTGCGTCGGCTGGAACATGTGGATCAACGATTACGTCCCGGTCTGGCGCGGCGATCGCGAATCGGTGAGGAAGATGATGGTGCACTGCCGGGCGCACCTGGCCCGCGGCACGCCCCTCCTCCTCTTCCCGGAGGGCACCCGCGCGCTCGACGGCCGCCTGCAGCGCTTCAAGGACGGCGCCTTCCGGCTGGCCTACGAGGCCAAGGTCCCGGTCATCCCGGTGGCCATCACCGGGACGTTCGCAGGCGCTTCCCAAGCACGGCCTCGTGATGCGCGGGCGCATGGACGCGCGCGTGGAGGTGCTCGAGCCCATCGACCCGCGCGCGTTCGACAGCTCCGATGGGCTGCGCGAGGCCACCCGCGCCGCCATCGCCGCGGCGCTCCCCGAGGAGCACCGGCCATTCGAAGTGGTGGCGCGCTCGGCTCCCGCCGGCTGACGACCCGCGATTGCCGACCCGCAGCGCGCGGCGACGGCGTCGGAGACCCCCGGGCCCGGGCGGGGCGACTCCCGGGCGGTCCGGCCCCGACCCGTGCGGGATCCCGCTGGAAAGGATGCTTTCGGGCGGTTATGGAGGCCCGACCCATGGCCCCCCGCCGGATCTCCAAGGTGCTGATTGCGAACCGCGGCGAGATCGCCGTGCCGCGTCATCCGCACCTGCCGCGAGATGGGCATCGCCACCGTGGCGGTCTTCTCCGACGCCGACCGCGGCGTCGTTCCACGTGCGCATCGCGGACGAGGCGGTGCAGTCGGGCCCGTCCCGCCTCGCGCAGAGCTACCTCGAGGTGGAGCGGATCGCTGGACGCCGCCCAGGCCACCGGCGCCGACGCCGTCCATCCCGGCTACGGCTTCCTCTCCGAGAACGCCGAGTTCGCCCGGGCCCTGCGACGCGCCGGGCATCATCTTCATCGGCCCGCGCCCGGAGTCGATGGACGCCATGGGCGTGCAAGACCACCGCCCGCGCAGAACATGGCCGCGGCCGGGGTGCCGCCGTGCCGGGCATCGCAGGCGCCCATCACCGACGAGGCCGAGGCGCGCGTCGCCGACGCATCGGCTACCCGGTGATGATCAAGGCGGCGACGGGCGGCGGCGGCAAGGGGATGAAGCGCTGCGACGCGCCGGCGGAGTTCGCCAGCTGCTGGCAGTCGGCGCGGCGCGAGGCGGGCAGCGCCTTCGGCGACGACACGGCTCTACGTCGAGAAGTTCCTCGACCAGCCCCGGCACGTCGAGATCCAGGTCTTCGCCGACGAGCACGGCAGGCGTGCATCTGGATCGGCGAGCGCGAGTGCTCGGTGCAGCGGCGCCACCAGAAGGTGATCGAGGAGAGCTCCGAGCTGCTCCTCGGACGCCGCGCATGCGCGAGGCCATGGGCGAGGTCGCGGTGCGGGCGGCCCGGGCGGTGGACTACCGCGGCGCCGGCACGGTCGAGTTCCTGGTGGACGCGGAGCGCAACTTCTACTTCCTGGAGATGAACACCCGCCTGCAGGTCGAGCACCCGGTCACCGAGATGATCACCGGCCTGGACCTGGTGCGGTTGCAGATCGAGGTGGCGCGCGGCGAGCGCTCCCGCTGCCCAGGAGCAGATCGTCCGCCGCGGCCACGCCATCGAGGCCGCGTCTACGCCGAGGACCCGGCCCGGAACTTCATGCCCAGCCCGGGCAAGATCACCTACCTGCGCGTCCCGGCCGGCCCGGGCGTGCGCGACGACACGGGCGTGTACAGCGGCGGGGAGGTGCCCAGTACTACGACCCGATGATCTCCAAGCTGGGCGCCTGGGCGCCCACCCGCGATCAGGCCATCGACCGGCTCCTGCGGGCGCTGGGCGAGTACACGGTGCACGGCATCACCACCAACCTCGAGTACCTGTCGGCCGTGATCCGGCACCCTGCCTTCCGCTCGGGCGAGTACGACACCGGCTTCTGTGCCCTCCACGCGGCCGAGCTCCTGCCCCGCCCCGATGGCGCGCTCGAGGACGTGGCGCTGGTGGCGGCCGCCCTGGCGGCCCACAAGCGCGACACCGAGGAGGCCGAGGCGTTCGCGGCGCGCGCCGGGGAGGCGGCCGCCGGCCGCTCGCGGTGGCTGCGCCTGGCGCGGGCGCGGGCGCTGCGCGGAGGTGGGCCGTGACCGCGCCGGTCTCCTACGTGGCGCTCCTGGACGGCGGCAAGCGCGAGCGGACGGTGCAGGTGACGCCGCTCGGCCCCGGGCTCTACCAGGTCCGGATCGGCGACGCCGTGCACACGGTCGACGCCTACCGCCACGACTACGGCACGCTCTCGCTGCTGGTGGACGGCACGAGCTACAGCGCCACCCTGGACGAGCGCGGATCGAAGGTGCACGTCCGGCTCGACGGATCGGTGTTCCCCATCGAGATCCTCGACGAGAAGAAGCTGCGCCTGCGCCGGGCCGCGGGGCGGTTCACGGTCGAGGGGAAGCAGACCGTCACCGCCCCCATGCCGGGCAAGGTGGTGAAGGTGCTGGTCGCGGTCGGGGCCCAGGTCAGGGAAGGTCAGGGCCTGGTGGTGATCGAGGCCATGAAGATGGAGAACGAGCTGAAGAGCCCGAAGGATGGCCGGCTGGTGGAGCTCCACGTCAAGGAGGGGCAGACGGTGGAGGGAAACGCCAAGCTGTGTGCGGTGGAGTGAGAGCGTCGGCGCACGGCTCGTCTGGCCGGTCTCCAGGAAGAGGCGGCCAGGGCTGGGCGGGGGCGCGGGATGCGCTCGGTCGCGGGACGCGCGGGGCGGCGGGACGGTGGTAGGCTGAGCGAGCCCGTGAGCGACGACCCCAGGCCACCCGGCAGCCCTCCCCGCCCGCGCCCCCCCAGCTCGGCCATGCCGCCGCCGCGGCTCGAGCGAGCGCCGGGCGCGACGCCGGCGGCCGGATCGGTCCCGGAGATGCCGCGCCCACCCGGCCCTGCAGCCCCGGCCGCCGTCCCGCCGCCCCCGCCGCCGGCCGTTCCGCGCCCCGCGCCCGCGGCCGCGGCGCCGCCCCCGGTGGCCCCGCGGCCCGCCGCCGCGCCGCCGATGGCGCCGCGCCCGGCCCCTGCTGCGCCCGCGCCGGCCGCCGCCGCGCCGCCCCGGCCCGCGCCGCGGCCCGTCCCTGGCGCGACCTACGGGATGGCGGCGCGCGAGGTGAGCGCCGAGGCGGCCATCACGGCCGGCCTGGCGCTGACCGGATCGCTGGCCCTGGCCTCGACCCTGCGCCTCTTCGGGCTGGCCGCGGCGGCGCAGGCGACGGGCGAGCTGACCCTCACCACCGAGGACCGCGCCGTCACCTACACGCTCTTCTTCCGGCGCGGCACGGTCGAGCACGCCGGCTCGACCGATCCGGTCGACGACCTGGGCCGGTTCCTGCTGCGCAAGGGCGTGCTCACGCCGGAGAACCTGGTGCTGGTCGAGTCGGCCCGCCAGGCGGCGGGCGGCGACTTCGTGAGCGCGCTCATCGCCACACGCGTGGTGAACCCGGGCGACGTGGCCGGGTTCCTCCTGGAGCGCGGCGCCGGGGTGGTCTCCCGCGTCCTGGCCTGCGAGGCGGGGAGCTTCTCCTGGGAGCCGGGCGTCCCGCCCCCGCCGTCGGCGTTTCCCCTGGGTGCACCCTTCGCCTCGCTGTGCAGCGCCGTTCGCGCGCTCGACGTGACGGCTGTGCAGCGCCGCCTGGGCGACCGCGCCCTCGGTCCGGCCAGCCGCATGGTGGGGCGCACCAAGGTGGAGGACCTGCGCCTCACGCCCCAGGAGGCGAGGGCGGCGTTGCTCTTCGACGGCTCGCGGAGTCCGGCCGAGATCGCGGCCGCGCAGCCCGCCGATGCCGGCGTGGTGCTCCGGCTCGCGCTCCTGCTGGGCGAGCTCGACCTGCTCACCTTCGGGGCGCCGCGCGCGCCGCCTCCGGTGGCCTCGCCCGCGCCGCGGCCCGCGCCACCTGCTCCCGCGCCCGCCCCCGCGCCGCCGCCGGCGGCTCGCCCGCCCCCGGCGGCCTCCTCCGCGCCCCCGCCCCGCCCCGCCACCGCCCCGCCGCGGCCGGCCGCGGCCGCGCCGCCCCGACCCCCGCCGGCCGCGCGCCCGGCCCCGGCGCCGACGCCCGCGCCGCGCGCCACCCCGGCGCCCTCGTTCGACGCGGCCGCGCTCCAGGCCATGCTCGAGAAGCAGAAGGACGCCGATCACTTCCAGGTGCTGGGGGTGAAGCGCGACAGCCCTGCGGCCACGGTCAAGGCTGCCTACTTCCAGATGGCGCGGAGCTATCACCCGGATGCCGTGCCGGCCGACGCTCCCCCCGAGGTGAGGAAGCTCTGCGCGGACGTGTTCGCGCGCATCTCGGAGGCCTGGGCGGAGCTGGGGGACGAGGTCCGCCGGGCCAGGTACCTCGAGGAGCTGCAGTCCGGCGGCGCCGCCGACGTGGACGTGATGCGGATCCTGCACGCCGAGACGCTCTTCCAGGAGGCGACCGCGCTGGTGAAGGCGCGCCGCTACGAGGAGGCGCTGGCCAGGGTCGACGAGGCCATCGAGCTCAACGCCGACGAGGCCGAGTTCGGGATGTGGAAGGCGTGGTGCGAGTTCCTGCTCTCCGCCGACAAGAAGCGGCAGCAAGGGGCCAGCGCCGCCGCCATCGAGGCCGCGCTCAAGAAGAACTCGAGGTGTGCCCCGGGGTACCTCTTCCTGGGCCAGATGGCCAAGGTGATCGGCGATCTGAACCTGGCCGAGAAGCACCTCAAGCGCGGTCTCTCGGTCGCGCCCGACCACCCGGACCTGGCGCGCGAGCTGAAGTACCTGCGGCGGTGAGGCGCGCTCAGGATTCCTCCCATGCCCGCCCCGACCAGTCCCAGGAAGCGCGCCCTCATGCCGTCCTCGTCGCTGCGGCGCACGCTGCGCGGCGCCGGGCACCATCTCTCCCCGGTGGTCCAGGTCGGCAAGGAGGGCGTCACCCCGGCGGTGATCCAGCAGCTCTCCCGGGCGCTCGACGCGCACGAGCTGGTGAAGGTCAAGGTCGGGACCGAGAGCCCCGAGGACCGGTTCGAGGCCGCCGAGCGGATGGGCCGGGAAGCGAACGCCCACATCGCGCAGGTGCTGGGCAGGACGGTGCTGGTGTATCGGCGCCACGCGGAGAAGCCGCGGTTCGAGCCGAGATCCACTGCGGAACGGGCGGCCGATCCCAGGGGTGACGAGCCGAAGCGGCCCACGCGCCCCTGGCAGAGGCCGGAACGGAAGCGCTGACGCCAGCCCGTTCGTGGTTCGACGAGCTCACCACGAACGGACCAGAAACGAGATCCACTCGCCCTGAGCCTGTCGAGGGCGAGCGGCTGGTGACACACGCCGTGGTCAGTGCAGATCGCCGTCTCGCCCGGGGACGTAGCGGGAGCCCGATGCCGCCGGATCGCCGCCGTCGAACCGGCGGCGGGCGGCCTCGATGTCCTCCTCGTCCGCGATCCCCTTCTCGAGCAGCAGGCTCTCGCTGATCTCGGCCTGCGTCACCGCATGGGCCACGTCCGCCTCGGCGGCCTCGACGCGCGCCGAGAGCTCGCGGATGCGCTCGGTGAGCTCGCTCATCTCGCCGGCGAGGCGGCGTTCGCGGCGGTAGAACCGCGTCCAGCCGGCGGCCATGACGGCCACCGTGGCGGAGAGGACGATCGCGAGGGACATCCGGGGGTCATGCTACCGACCCCGGCCGGGGTGTTCAAGGCGCCCGGTGGCCCTACGTCGCAGGGTGGTCGGTGCTTGTCGGCGCGCTGGGGACCGATATGCTCCGATGTCGTGCAGGCGCGACCGAACCTGACGCTCGCGGTGAAGCGGCTGGTGCGCGACGTTTCCCATCGCGTGCCGGAGCTCTCGCACGTCAAGGCCTCGCGCGTCCTGGTGGTCGCCGGCGAGGCGCGCCGGAACTCCCGGGCGACCATCCGCCCGGCCCATTTCGGCACGACCCGGCGCCGCGCCTCCGGGACGGGTGGGGCGGTGAAGCCGCTGGTCCGGATCAAGGGGCGCAAGATCCTGTACATCATCACGCTGCGTCCGCTCTGGTTCGTGGGATCGACGCCCGAGCAGCGCCTGGTGACCATCTTTCACGAGCTGTACCACGCCTCGACGCGCTTCGACGGCACGCTGCACCGGGGCCGGCGCCACTCGCGGCTCCCGCTGGGAAGGTACAACCGGCGCGTGCGGCACCTGCTGCGGCGCTACCTGGGGGAGGCTTCCCCCGAGGTCCTGGCGCCGTTCGCGCACGAGGGAGAGGCGCGCGTGCGGATGTGGCTCGAGGGCCCGGGATCGTTCCAGGACCAGGAGTATGCCGGCCGGCGGCTCTACACCGAGCAGCAGCTCTTCTACGGGGTGGCGGTGATGCGGGTGCGCCGCTTGCCCGGCGGGAAAGCGCACCGGAAGGCCAGGCGGCCCGCGCCGCCGACGCCGTCACCGTGACCGCCGGGGCTCTTCCTCCTCCCCGCCCTTCCGCGCGTGCAGGCTCACGCCGTTCGCGTCCATGGTGACCGTGGCGGGAAAGCCCCGGACCTCGACCCGCCAGATGGCCTCCACCAGCCCGAGCTCGTCGAGCAGGTGCACCGACGAGACCCGCGTCACGTGGCGCGCCAGCGTCACCGCCAGGGCGCCGGTGGTGTGCAGGTAGACGGCTCCGAAGCGGGCCAGGGCGGCGCCGGTGTCCGCCCCCATCCCCCCGCGGCCGATGACGGCGCGGATTCCGTACCGCTCGATGACCTCGGCCGTCCATGGCTCCTCGCGGATCGAGTCCGAGGGACCGGCGGCCGCGAACCGCCACCCGCCCGCCGCGTCGCGGACCACCACCGGGCCGCAATGATAGAGGGCGGCGCCCCGGGTCCACTCGCCCAGGAGCGGCTCGCGGTTGCGGACCAGCATCCGGTGGGCCGGCTCGCGCCCGGTGAGCACCGTTCCCGAGACAAGCACCTCGTCGCCCGCCGCCAGGGCGCGGATGGTCGGCTCGTCGGCGGGGAACGCGATCTCGATGGCCACGGCTGTTCGCTCTTGCGCCGGCGCGCGCCGCAGGGCTATCTCCCGGAGGGGTGGTCCCCGCGCCCCCGCCCCGCCCGCGCGCCAGACACCGGAGGACGTTCCAGATGAAACGGCAGCTGCAGCTCCCGCCGGATGCGTCCGGCCGCCTCGACCGCGCCCTGGCCGGCGCGCTCGGGCTGGGCCGCGCCGCGGTGAAGCGGGCCTTCTCGCTGGGCGAGGTGCGCGTGCGGGGCCGGCGCGCCCGCGCCTCGGATCCCGCCGAGCCGGGCCTGCCGGTCGACATCGACGTGGAGGAGCCCGCCGGGCCCCCCGCACCCGAGCCATCCGCGCCGCTTCGCGTGCTGGTCGAGTCCCCGCGGGCGCTGGTGGTGGACAAGCCGGCCGGGGTGGCGGTGTACCCGCTGGCTTCCCGCGAGGGAGGCACGCTCGCCAACGCGGTCGCTGCGCGGTACCCGGAGTGCGCCGCGGCCTCGCCGGCGTCGCGCGAGGGCGGGGCCGTGCACCGGCTCGACCTCGAGACCAGCGGCTGCGTCGCCTTCGCCCGAGATCGCGAGGCCTGGGAGTTCCTGCACGCGCAGCTCCGCGGACGGGAGGCGGACAAGCGCTACCTGGCGCTGGCGGCGGGCCGGCTCGCCGCCGGCGGCGCCTGCTCGGTCCCGCTGGCGCAGCGCGGGGGCAGGGTGGTGCCCGCGCCGGACGACCTGGCGCTGGATCGCCTCACCGGCAAGGGGTTCCGGCCGCGGCCGGCCGAGACGCGCTACGAGGTGGTGAGGCGCTTCCGCGACCACACCCTCCTCGACGTGCGGCTGGTGACCGGGGTCATGCACCAGATCCGGGCCCACCTCGCCTACCTGGGCCACCCGGTGGCCGGCGATGCGCTCTACGGCGGGGCGGCGGCGGCGCTGCCGGGGCTCTCCCGCCACTTCCTCCACGCCGCGCGGCTGGCCATGGAGGGGCCCGGCGGCGGGCGCCTCGAGGCGGAGAGCCCGCTGCCGCCGGAGCTGCGAGCGCGTGCTGGGCGGGTTGCCGGGACCGCTCGAGTGAGGGATCCCGCCGCTACTGCGGCGCCGCGGGCGCCGTCTCCGCCGAGGCGGTGATCGGCTCGTCCGTCATCATGCCGATGGTGTTCACGCCGGCCGAGTGGGCGGCGTCCAGCACCTGGAAGGCCTGGTCGTATCGCACGTCGTCCTCGGCGTTGAAGAAGAGCGGCTTGGACGGGCGCCCGTCGTAGGCCTCGTGGAGCCGGGTCATGGCGTCGGCCACCTCGAGCTCCTGCTTGTTGAGGAGCACGCGGCCGTTCTTGAGGACGGTGAGGATGGTCTGGTCGGGCGGAACCTGGTCCGGCGGCACCGCCTGCAGGTCGGGCTGGTAGTCGGGGACGCGCAGGAACTTCTGCTTCTCGGCCAGCGGCGTGAGGACCATGAAGATGATGAGCAGCACCAGCACCACGTCGATGAGCGGCGTCACGTTGATGTCGGTGACGGGCTTCTTGGAGCCCAACCCCATGGCCATGGCGCTACTCCTCGCCCTTCTGCTGCGGCTGGGTGCCGGCCAGGCTCACGCCCATCAGGTGCGTCTTGGACACCTCCAGGATGAGCTCGCGGATGTACTTGTACTGGGTGTCCTTGTCGCCCTTCACCAGCACCGGCGAGCCCGGGTGCATGGCCATCTCCTCGGTCAGGGCGCTGACCAGGGCGTCCTTCTCGTACTCGGTCTTGTCGACCCAGATCTTCCCGTCCCTGGTGACGGAGATCATGATGGGGTCGCCCCCCGCCTTGAGCGCGGAGAGCAGCTTGGCCTGAGGGAGCTGCACCGGCTTGCCGCGCTGGAGCATGGGGGTGATGACCATGAAGATGATGAGCAGCACCAGCACGACGTCGACCAGCGGCGTCACGTTGATGTCGCTCTTCACCCCTTTGCCGCCGACTTCCATCGACATCGAAGGACCTTTCTTGCCGGGGGTCTACTTCTCGGCTCCCCGGCCTTCCTTCATGAAGAAGTCGACCAGCTCGGTGGCGGAGTCGGTGATGTCGACCTGCATGTCCTCCACGCGGTTGGTGAGGTAGTTGAACATCATCACCGCCGGGATGGCGACCAGCAGGCCGAAGGCGGTGGTGATGAGGGCCTCGGCGATGCCGGCCGAGACCGCGCCCAGGCCACCGGAGCCGGTGGCGGCCATGGCCTGGAAGGCGGTGATGATGCCGGCCACCGTGCCCAGCAGGCCGACGAAGGGGGCGGTCGAGCCGACGGTGGCGAGCGCGCCCAGGCCGCGGCGCAGGTCGTTGACGGTGCGGAGCGAGCTGCGATCCACGGCGCGGTTCACGGCCGCGATCACGTCGAAGGTGCCCACGTCGCGGGGGCCCCCGGACACCAGGGCGGCGACCCCCTGGCTGTACTCCTCCAGCGCCAGGCCGAGCACCTTGGAGAGGTGGCCGCGCTTCAGCTTCCTGGAGAGCTCGATGGCCTCGGCGAACCTGGCGGCCGGCAGGAGCTCGCGCAGCGCGGTGGCGAAGGCGCGGGAGGCGCGCTGCGCGCGCCAGTAGGTGATGAGCCGCTCGGCCATGACGCCGAGCGAGTAGATGCTCATGAGGAAGAGCACGGCCGCGATGAACTTCGCGAAGAAGCCCATCGAGTGGAACATGTGGACGAGGTCGAAGGAGACGGCCCCCTCGGCGGCCTGGCCCAGGACCAGTGGTTGGATGGCGTCGAGCACGTGAAGCTGCATGAAGTGGTTCTCCTCTGCGACCTCGGGGCCCGGCGCGCCGGGCGAGCGATCACTCCTGTGTGAAGCGCAACGGCATGATGACCCAGATCGAGATGGGCCTTCCCTGGGCGTCCGCGCCCGGGATCCACTTGCAGGTCTGGATGGCGGCCCAGATGCCGCTCGTCACCCGGTCCGGGAGCCCTGCCGTCATGGCCTGGAAGTGGCTGGGGGCGCCGTCCTTGTTGACGGCGAACTTGACGGTGATGACGCCGCCCGAGATCCGCTCGAACAGGTCGTCGGGGATGCGCACGTTCCTCTGCACGCACCCGTTCTCGGCGGCCTGCGGCTTCTTGTAGCCGGAGGAGGCGTACACCGGAGCGTCCTCGACGGCCGGGGCCGACGGCTTGGGCGGGGGCGGCGGCGGCGCGGTGGAGCCGACCACGCCTCCGATGACCCCCTCGGTGCTGCCCGAGGTGTCGTACTCCGGCTCCTTGGGCTCGTTGGGATCCACCTTCATCTCGGGCTTCACGTCCTGCGGCTGGATCAGGGCCTGCGGGGGCGGAGGCTTCTGAAGGTTGGTGGGAGGCTTCTTCTCCTGCGGCGGCTTCTTGGCGGGCGGGGGCGCGGGCGGCGGGGGCGGCGGCGCCGGCGGGGGCGGCGGCGCGGCGACCTTGACGAACTTCACCTCGACCTGCGGCTGGTCGACGACCTTCGCCTTGATGGCCGCGGAGGCCGTGATGATGGCCGCCACCAGCAGGATCTGGAACACCGTGGAACCGAAGACGAACCCGGCCTTCTTGGCCGCGTTCTTCCCGGCGTCACGCTTCATCACCTCATCGAACACGCGCTACTCGCTCGTTGACGGAAGAATCAGCCAAAGGAAGCACCGCTTCCTACTGGCACCTCGGCCCGATGTCAATACGCCACAGGCCCCCGGCTTGGCCGCCCGCCCTGGTGGCGCCGGCGCGCCGCCGAACGCGAGCGTCCCGGCACATCCGCCTGCGTTCTGGAAGCGACCGAGCGTGCATCCTCCGCATGGTCCGATCGGGCTGTGCGGCACCGCTCCGAGACCCGGTGGAGGGATGGGAGGGTGTAGGAAAAGGCCGCGATAAGCCGCGGCTTTTCGGCGCGGGTACCCCTGCGGCACACGGTCGCCTGCCCGGACACCAGGTCTCATAACAGGGCGGGGTGCCTTGACATTCCTCACTTAGGGGTCCTAAGACCAGGGGCCAATTGACCCGCCGGTCGGTCGTAGGTGCGCCACGTAGGCGCACCCCGACTCGACCGTCTGGTCGGCTCAGTCCTCTCTCCCCGGAGGAAGTCATGGCGATGATGTTGCGGCGGCTCGTGCGGATCGCTCCGCTCGCGCTGTTGTTCGCGGGCACCGCGATCGCGCAGAACACGAGCTCGATCACCGGTGTCGTCACCGATGCCTCAACCGGAAAGCCCGTGGTCGGCGCCGTCGTGGTGGTGACGAGCCCCGCGCTGCCGGCGGAACAGACCGTCGTGACCGAGGCGGGCGGCAAGTTCGCCGTCCCGGACCTCCCCGCCGGCGACTACACGCTGGCGGTGCAGATGGACGGCTACAAGCCGTTCGAGCGCGCCGACCTGAAGCTGAAGGAGGAAACCACGCTGCGCGCCAACGCCGCGGTGGTGCCCGAGGCGGTGCAGATGGAGGAGGTGGTGGTCACCGGCTCCCGCATCCGCCGCAAGGACCTCAACACGCCGGCCCCGGTCACGGTGCTGAACCGCGAGGCGGTTCAGGCCAGCGGCAAGGTCTCCATCGGCGACTTCCTCCAGTCCCTGCCGGAGCAGGGCAACGCCATCAACACCGGCGTGAACAACGGCGGCGACGGCTCGGTCCGCATCAACCTCCGCAGCCTCGGCGTCGCAGCGCACGCTGGTGCTGGTCAACGGCCGGCGCATGGTGCCGGGCGGCACCGGCGCCGACCGTCCGGTGGACCTCAACACCATCCCCACCGCGGCCATCGAGCGGATCGAGGTGCTGAAGGACGGCGCCTCGGCCGTCTACGGCTCGGACGCCATCGCCGGCGTGGTCAACATCATCACGCGCAAGGACTTCAACGGCGTCGATCTCGAGCTACTACACGGGCGTGTCGCAGCCACGGCGACGCGCAGATCAACGACGTCTGCCGTCACCGTCGGCACGTCCAGCGACAAGGGCAGCTTCATCTTCTCGCCGGCTACTACGACCAGCAGAAGGCCATGGCCGGCGACCGCGACTTCTCCAAGTTCCAGGTCTTCTTCGACCCGACCGGCCAGAACTATGGGCCTGGCGGGCAACAACCTGCAGGGCAGCGGGCGCGTGCCGGACG
Organism: uncultured Pseudomonadota bacterium; assembly: GCA_963736345.1. Lineage (GTDB taxonomy): Bacteria > Myxococcota > Myxococcia > Myxococcales > Anaeromyxobacteraceae > Anaeromyxobacter. The sequence goes on from CAVTOU010000024.1 coordinate 197,096, forward strand.
GACGCGTCTCTGCCTCGCGGCACCGGCAACGCCGCCTTCAATGCCCTCAAGGCCGCCGACGGGATCACCGGCGGCTACCTGATCCACGACTCCAGCCTGCCGGAGACCGACACGGGCGTGGCCGCCTGCCTCGCGGCCTCTCCGGCCGGCACCCCGCTCTCGAACTGCCAGTGGCGGCAGTTCAGCGGCAATGCCACCGCCGGGAAGGGCGGCGACCTCTACAACTACGCGCTCCAGAACTACCTCATCACCCCCGCGCGGCGCTACTCGGTGTACACGCAGGGTGACCGGAAGTTGGGCGACTACGTTCGCGCCTTCTACGAGGGAGTGTACGTGAACCGCCAGTCAGGGCAGACGCTCGCCCCCGAGCCCCTCATCATCGGCCCCGGCGGCGTCACCGACCCGGGCGGCAACCTGGTCGCGATCTCCCAGGACAACTTCTACAACCCGTTCGGGAAGGACTTCACCAGCGCCGCGATGCGCCTCAACGGCTTCGGGAACCGCCGCGACGCCCAGGAGGTCGAGAGCTTCCGCGTGGTCGGCGGCCTGGATGGCACGTTCCCCGACTTCTTCGGACCGCTCAAGGGCTGGTCCTGGGACGCCTCCTACAACTTCGGTCGCATCGTCGGCACGAACGTGCACAACGGCAGCCTGCAGGCCTCGCGCATCGCCGCGGCGCTCGGCCCGAGCATGTTGATCGGGGGCGTGCCCACCTGCGTCGGGACGGCCGGCGACCCCAGCACCGCCATCGCGGCTGCGTGCCGCTCGACCTCTTCCACGGCTCGAGCGCCCAGACCCAGGACCAGGCGAACTACCTCAGATTCACGGGCACCTCGAAGGGCTTCAACCAGCTCCGGTCCTTCCAGCTCAACGCGGGCGGCGATCTGTTCAAGCTCCTCTCCGACCGCCCGGCGGGGTTGGCCCTCGGCTACGAGCACCGCGACCTCTCCGGCGGGGTTACCAACGATCCGCTGACCGCCAAGTTCGATAGCACCAACGGCGGCGCGGCGGACACGGCGGGTGGCTACCGGGTGAACGAGGTCTACGCCGAGCTCTCGCTCCCGCTCGTCAGCAACGCCCCGCTGGCCCAGGAGCTCGAGGTCGATGCCGCGATCCGCGGTTCTGGTACAGCAACTTCGGGTCGGATCAGACCTACAAGATCGGCGCCCGCTGGTCGCCGATCCGCGACATCACACTGCGCGGCACCTACTCCACCGCGTTCCGCGCGCCGGACATCGCGGACCTGTTCACCGGTGTGACAGAGAACTTCCCGAGCGTGTCCGACCCGTGCGCCAACCCGTCCGATCCGGCGATCGCCGCGCGCTGCGGGGCTGCGGCGGGCAACGGTGACGATTCCACGCAGCTCAAGGAGCGACTCGGCGGGAACACCCGAGCTGAAGCCGGAGAAGGCGAAGATCTACACCGCGGGACTCGTCTACCAGCCGAACTACCTGCCGGGCTTCTCGGCGACGCTCGACTACTACAACATCGCCATCACGAAGGCGATCGGCGAGCATCGGCGCGTCGACCATCCTCAGCGGCTGCTACGTGAGCGGCAACCAGCCGGGCTACTGCGCCTTCATCCACCGCGATCCGTCAAGCAACCAGGTCAACGTCATCGACGACACCAACCAGAACATCGGCAAGGAAAGCTCGGCCGGCATCGACCTGGCGCTCCGCTACGACATGCAGACCCACGTGGTGGGCCGCTACGGCTTCGTCTTCGACGGCACCTGGCTGCAGAAGCACGACCGGACGCTGGCCGACGGCACCGTCGTCCACGGAAAGAACACGTTCGACATCCAGGACCCCGTCGGGCAGTCGGGTGGTACCAACCCGGCCTGGAAGTTCAACGCGGCGCTGACCTGGGGCATGAGCGGCTTCGGCGCCGGGCTCAGCACCAGGTTCCTCGGGCCTTTCAAGGAGTGCGGCGGCCCAGCGTTCGACGGCTCCGGGCTCTGCTACGTGGACGCGACGTACCAGCGCCGCGTGAAGGCCTACCACACCGAGGACCTGTTCGTGAGCTACCAGTTCACCTGGGCGGCCGGGAAGACCAGCATCATCGGTGGGGTGAACAACGTGTTCGACGCCTCGCCCGCCCGGATCTACAACGGGTTCGCGAGCCAGACCGACCAGTACACCTACGACCAGATCGGCCGGTTCTACTACCTGCGGCTGGGGCACACCCTCTAGCGCCGCCCGTCATGGGAGACCAACCATGCGTTCACTGACAAGGATTTTCCGAGTTCTGTTGGGCGGCGCGATCGCCGCCTCTCTGGCGGTGCTGCCGATGGCCGTGCGGGCCGCCGACGCCGACCTCGAGATCGCCTACCCACCCGCGGACGCGGCCGACGCGGCACCGACCGACTTTCACTACGGTGAAACGCTGACCTACACCGCCGTCATCACCAACCTCGGCCCGAGCGTGGCGACCGGGGTCCGGATCACGACGCATCGACGTGGTCGCGCCGCTCGTCCTGAAGGCCGTCGGCGGCTGCACGCCGATCACCGCAGGTACGCTGGTGCCCTGCACGGTCGGCGACGGCCAGGTCATCGACGAGCCGGATCCGGAGAACCCCGCCTTCCAGAAGACGGTCACGTTCGACGTCGAGCTGCCGATGCCGGAAGGGGGCCTTCCCACCACCTGTCCCACGGGCGCCGGCCTCGCCGCCGTCAGCATCACGGTGGCAGCCGACACGACGGATCCGGTCGCGGGAAACAACACGGTGACGTCGCCCGTCCCGGTGATCGGTACGTTCATGGACCTCGGCATCACCATGACCGCGCCCGCCACGGCGAGCATCGGCGATACGATCACGGTCACCGCGACGGTTACCAACGACGGCCCGTGCCCGGCGCCGGATGTGCTGGCCGACGACGAGCAGTTCTTGACCACGCTGACCCTGGAGTTCGTCTCGGCCGACGGCGCCTGCAGCGAGGATCCGCTCAACGGAACCTGCGACCTGGGCACGCTGGCACCGGACGCCAGCGTGAGCTGGAACGTCCACTACAAGGTCCTCGGACTTCCCGCCCACCCTCATGCAGAGCGGCGACGCCGGTATACGCTCACGGTGTTCCGCAATCCGGACGCCGCCGCCGATCCCATCGATACCAACTCGAGCAACGATACTGCGGTCACCCAGACCATCGTGAAGAAGGACGTCGGCAGCTGCAGCACCGGCGACATCGGCGGGGCGCTCGGCCTCCTCGTGCTGGCCGTGCCGTTCCTGCGGCGCCGCCGGAAGGGCTAAGGGCTCCGGCCCTCGACCATCGGGCCCGGGCTGCGCTGCCGCAGCCCGGGCCCTTTGCCGTTTTCACCGATCACCCCCAGGAGAAGAGACCTTGGCACCAGCCCATCGTTTCCTGCTGGTCCGCCGCCGTGCTCGCCGCCGTGGCCGCGCTCGGCAGCGGCGCGCACGCCGACGATCCCAACAAGCGGGTCCCCGGCACGATCGCCAACGGGATGTTCACGCCCCAGCTCCCGGCTGCCGCCCAGCTCGGCTCCGATCCCGCCGTGCAGTGCCCGCGCAGCGCGGTCCTCTCGGATCTGGAGAAGAAGGTGTCGGACCTGGCCAGGCAGAAGCAGCTCCCGCTGGCCGAGAAGGACGGGCAGCTCTGCGAGGTGGCGGACACGCTCCTGGGCTGGAAGGACGACGGCCAGGTCCCGCCGCAGCTCGCGGCTGCGGTCGCCCAGCACCTCGGAATTCCGTTCCGCCCCGAGGTGCGGCTGGCCAGCTTCGACAGCTCGGCATCCCGGGACCATCACCCCGGCCCTGCTCGACACGCTGGCCAACTTCATGACCAACGCCGGCAGCCCCCGCTTCGGCCTGGTGATGGAGCTGAAGCGGACCGGGAGCGCGCGCGAGCGCAAGGAGAAGGCCCGCGTGTCGCTGGCCATGCTCGACATGCCGGTGATGTTCCAGCCCTTCCCGCGGAAGCTCGAACCGGGCGCGAGCGCCACCGTGGCGGGCGAGGTCCGCGGCGACTGGACCACCGTCAAGGTCTTCGTCTCCGACGAGATGGGGAAGCTCGACGCGCCCGAGCAGCCGCCCGGGAAGACCTTCAAGGGCGAGCTGAAGTGCGAGGACAAGCCTGGCGGTCGGACCACCATGGAGATCCGCGGCGAGGGCGCCGCCGGGACCCGCACACTCGCCACCATCGCAATCCAGTGCGGCGGGGACATCCCGACCACCTTTCCCATCGCCAAGGCCGTCTGGTCCAGGGACCTCACCGCGCAGGAGCAGAAGATGGGCGAGGCGGTCAACGCCGAGCGCGCCGCGATCGGCCTGCCCGCGCTCGAGGCCGACCCGGCCCTGGCCGGCGCGGCCCGCAAGGTGGCCGAGCAGCTCCGCGACGCCGTGGCCGCTGGCCGCGCGCCCCAGGTCGACACCGCCGCGGTGCTCAAGGAGGCGGGCGTGTCCACGCCCGTCCTGCTCCAGAACCCCGGCGAGGCGGCCCGCGCCGAGGACGCGGAGGAGCAGTTCGCGCTCAGCCCCTCCACCCGCCAGAACATGCTCAGCGCCGAGGTGAACCGGATGGGCATGGGTCTCGCCGAATCGAAGGACCCGCTGGGCCGGCCCGCGGTGGTCGCCATCCAGCTCTTCACCAAGCTCCTCCCGCCCGTCGACGTGGCCCAGGCCAGGAAGGACTTCTACGCCGCGGTCGACAAGAAGCGCGAGGAGGCCAAGGCGCCCGCCGCCCACGTCGACCCGACCATCGAGCGCATCATGCAGAAGTACGCCGAGGCAATGGCGGGCGCCGGCGGCAAGCTCCCCAACGACATGGCCGACGAGATCACGCATCCGCTGCGGGCGCCCTACAAGGCCATCAACATGGTCGAGGGCGCCAAGGGCAGCATCGACGACTTCCTGAAGGACACCACCGTCACCTGGGACGGCAGCGCCATGGGCGTCGGCATCGCCCAGGGCAACCACCCGGTGCTGGGGAAGAACGCGCTCTTCATCGCGTTCGTGGTGGCCACCCCGCGCGGCGCCGAGGGCGGAAAGGCAGCGCCCGCGGCCGGCAAGGCCAAGCCCAAGCCGACGCCGAAGGCTCTGCCGAAGAAGAAGTAGCGCGAGCTGGATCGTGCAACGGCTCGCCCCGCTCGCGCAGGGCGGGCCGTCGTGGAGGAGGGGTCAGACCCTTCCACTTTCCACATTCGCAACCGGTGCTGGCATTCCTCGATACCAGACGGTAGCTTTGCGCGATGCCCCGCTCACTCCGGTTCGACAGGCCGGGCGCATGGCAACACGTCATGCATCGCGGTGCCCGCCGGGAGGTGATCTTCCGGGGCGACGGGCACTGCCTGCTGTTCCTCCGTAGCGTCGGCGAGGCGGTCGAGAGGTCATGGGCTCGAGGTGCACGCCTACTCCCTCATGCCCAACCACTACCACCTGCTCGTTCGCAGCCCGCTCGCGAACCTGTCGCGGTGCATGAAGCACGTGAACGCGACGTACACGCAGCGTCTGAACCTGCGGCACGGTTGGGACGGCCCGCTGTTCCGGGGTCGCTTTCGCAGCCAGATCGTGGAAGACGATGCCTACCTCGATCACCTCTTTGCGTACGTCCACCTGAACCCGTTCCGGGCGGGGCTCGCGACCAGGCTCGACGAGCCGTGCTGGACCAGCTTGCGTGCATATCTGGGGAAGGAGCGCGCGCCGGCGTGGCTGCGCACGGAGTTCTTCAGCGCTCGGCTCGGAGGGAGGACGGGGGTGGAGGATGCGATCCGTGCGCGGCGGAAGCGGCTGGACGAATGGCCGGAGGAACTCGATCGGGACACCGGATGGATCTGGCCGAGCAACGCGGGGTCGTCGAAGACGAGCGCGGGGTCGCCGGTCGACAGCGCACGGGTGAGCGTCAGCGATGTCCTGAAGCGGGTTGCGCTTCAGGCGGGCTGCAGCGTGGCGTCGCTGAAGCAGCCGAAGATGGGTCGCGGCGCGAACCCGTCGCGTCGGGTGGCGGTCTGGGCGCTCAGCCGGGCGCCAGGGTACTCATGGCGCCGACCGGTTGAGCTTAGCCTCGAGTGCTCGCCCTTCGACAGGCTCAGGGCGAGCGGGGAGTGAAAGTCCGTTCGTGGTGAGCCTGTCGAACCACGAACGGACGGGATCAACGCATTCGAGCAGCGCCATCACACCCCGAGATCGCGAGTGCCCTCGACATGAGCGAGGGGCAGGTCGCGAAGGTTCTCTGGCAGATGCGGCAGGAGCTGCCCACGCCGCCGCTCTCTATCTGGATGGAGGGCGTCTCCGCGTGGCAGAAAGTGGAAAGTGGAAGGGCCTGACCCCAATCTCCCAACGGAAGGCCGTGTTCCGATCGACGGCGCGGATTGAGCGTGGTGATTCGCCCCGCGCGCGATCGCAGTCAACCGACGACGCGTGAATACCGCCGGCGATCGGAGCGTCTCCGACCAGTACGCTCCGTTCAACCACTCGAAGGAGGCAAGGCGTGCTCCGCCACCCCTGCAGGCTGCTGCTCGCCCTCGCCCTCACCCCGGTCGCGCTGCCGGCTGCGGCCGGAGACGCGCCCTCGCTGCGGGCCATCGTCGGCGCACCGGGGGCGGCGTCGTCCATCGCCGACCAGCCGGTCGCGGGGTTCGTCATCACCAGTCCGCAGGGCGTGAAGGTGTTCGTGGACGTGGCGGTGGTGCCGGTGGAGCTCCTGCCGGAGCTGGAGAACCCGCGCAACGTCTTCCTGGCGACCCATCCGCACGCCGATCACATGGACCGGAGGGCGCTCGCGGCCTTCAAGGGGAAGACGCTGTTGGGCGGGAGCCTGGTGCGGAAGAAGGGGTCGTCGTTCGGCGTCGTCACGAGCGGCGACGTGCGGGTCGAGGCCATCGCCTCGTCGCACATGGATGACGAGCTCGACGGGACGACCGACTCGATCATGGTCATCGACGTGGCGGGGACGCGCATCGTCCACTTCGGCGACTGCGGGCAGACCAAGCTCTCCGCGCGACAGCGGAAGCTCATCGGCAAGGTCGACGTGGCCATTCACGCCCTCGAGGACATCAGCATGGAGGCCGACGTCGCCAACCAGAAGGCCTTCAAGTTCCTGGCCAGGGTGGCGCCGACCATCGTCATCCCCACCCACATCATCACGCCCGAGGCGATCAAGCTGCTCGCCGCCGCCTACCCGGCGGAGATCGCGGCGACCGACGAGCTCGAGGTGACGCCGGCGCTGCTCGCCGCGGGCAAGCGGGCGGTGTTCATGGGCGGGAACCGGGCCCGGGCGGAGAAGGCCGGGATTCCGAAGCACGCGGCGGCCGCGGGGCCGGCGCCGCTCCTCCGGCAGGTGCGGTTCACGGGGGTCCGGACCCCGACCTACCAGCCGGACCGCAACGGCTTCATCATCACCAGCCCCCAGGGGGTGAAGGTGATCGTGGACGTGGCCAACCTCACCCCGGACATCGCCGCCGAGCTGGAGAACCCGCGCAACGTGTTCCTGGTGACCCACACGCACCCGGATCACATGAGCCCGGGAGCGTACAAGAAGGCCAGGGGGCCGAAGCTGGTGTGCGATCACCTCGACCCGGGGACGGAGCGCGGGCCCTTCCCGACGATCGCGGCCGTGTCGAGCGGGGACGTGAAGGTCGAGGCGATCGCCTCGTCGCACCTCGACGACGAGCTCGATCCCAGGAGCAACCTGATCCTCGTCATCGACGTGGCGGGCGTGCGCATCGTGCACTTCGGCGATTGCGGCCAGGACGCCCTCACCGCCGAGCAGCTCGAGCGGATCGGCCGCGTCGACGTGATGATCCACATCCTCGAGGACAACTACTCCGAGGCGGACGTGGTGAACCGCAAGGCGTTCAAGGTCCTGGCCCAGGTCGGCCCGCGCCTCGTCATCCCCACGCATGCCAGCACGGTCGACGCCATGAAGCTCCTGGACCAGGCCTACCCGGCGGAGATCGCCGCTCACGAGGAGATCGCCCTCACCCCCGCGCTCCTCGCCGGCGGCAAGCGGGCGGTGATCATGGGCGAGAACCGCGAGGTCGCCGCCAGGGCGGGGATCCGGAAGAGCGACGCGCTGTAGGTGCTCACCGGTTGCGCCCCACGGCCCAGTCCCCCGGGACGACCACCTGGTAGGTCTCGCCCGGGCTCGAGGGGTCCTCGATGTCGACGCGGACGAGCTGGTGCGTCCGGCCGGAGCCCGTCAGACCCATGTCCCGGACGACCACACCGCCGAGCTGACGGCCGGACACGTGGAGGCGCACGGGATCCCCGGCGCGCAGGCGGCGGTTCGGAGAAGCCTGCGGCCGGAGCGAGTAGCGCGCCGCCCGGGTGGCTCCCCGGCGCGCGAGGAACGGCGCCGTCGCGAGATCGCGGCTCGCCTGCCGGGGCGAGGCCTTGTTCCCGAGCGCTTCCAGGTAGTCCGAGAGGGAGATCGCGCCGAGGCGCTCCACCAGCCGCCGCAGGAGGTTCATGCGCTCCCGCCGGCCGAGCGTGCCGTGGGCGGTCGTGCTCAGCTCCTTCGCGACGGGCTCCTCCCTGGCCAGGAACCCCCAGCGCTTGTACTCGGCCAGCGACTCCTCGGCGTCCCGCCGCGCCAGCGCGCCGGCGAACGAGTTGGTGGAGACGAAGAACTGCTCCCCGCGGGCGCGGGGAACGCCGCGCATCACGAACCGGGCGAAGCCCTCCAGCTCGGGGTCCTTGGACACACGCCGCGCGAACTCGAACGCCACCCCCAGCGCGGCGGGCCAGCGGGACTCGCGCAGCGCGGAGCGAAGCGCGACCGGGTGCAGCGTCGCGTACCGCGTGGCCAGGAGCTCGACCAGGATCCAGAGCGTTCGGGGATCGTGCCTCGCGACCTGGGAGGCGAGCACCACCAGCTCCTCGCGGCTGGGGTTGCCGTACTCCCACCCGGTGCGCTCACCGATGGTCCGCGCGCCGAGCCGTCCCAGCTCGTGGTAGAGCCGCGTCAGGGTCCGCGGGTCGGGCGCATGCTCGAGCCTCATCCCGCCTCCGCCGTGAGGTCGTCGAAGAAGTCCAGCGCCCGGAGAGCCCCGGGGACGCGCTTTCCCATGAGCTCCTCGAGCCGGTCGCTCACGATCTTCAGGTCGGGAGAGCGACGCAGCAGGGCGCGGGCGTGGGATCGGTCCTTGGACCTCCCGGCGAAGCACTTCATCACCAGGAGATCCTCGACGCCCAGCGACCGGACCCGGAGCTTTCCGCCGGCGAACACGTCCACCAGCCGCTTGCCGTAGTCGGCGGGAAGGACGTGCGCGAACGTGGAGTAGTACGGGTTCAGCCAGTCGGGCGCGAGGCCCACCTCCCTGGCGACCTTCTTCACGAACGGATCCAGCTCCTCGACGGTCATCCCGCCGCTGGCTGGATAGGCGTCGACGTCCGACGTGGCGACGTGGATCCCGTAGGCGAGCAGCATGGCGCCCCCGCCGCCCACGATCAGCGTCAGCGGTGTGGGCAACTGGGCATCCAGGGCGGCGAACGCCCGCCGCACCGAGTCCCTGGTGAGTGCCCCGGCCATGCTCCCAGATATTAAGCCAGCTTTATGCCAAGCGCAATGATGGCATTAGCGGTCAGCCGCGCACGAAAGAAGACGCCCCGGACCCTCGCGGGCCCGGGGCGTCCGAACAGCGGGAAGTGGAAGGGTCTGACCCCTACTCAGCTACTCCACAAGTGGAAAGTGGAAGGGCCTGACCCCTACTACACTCTTCACTCCGCTAGCTTGGCCACCTCGGCGGCCAGGTCGTCCTTCCTCTTCTCCAGCCCCTCGCCCAGCACGAAGCGCGCGAAGCGGCGGACCTTGATGTTCTCGCCGATCTTGGCGACGGCGTCGGTGAGCATCTCGCCCACCTTCTTCTTGTCGTCCTTCACGAACGGCTGGTCGACCAGGCAGCGCTCCTCGTAGAACTTCTCCAGCTTGCCCTGGGCGATCTTCTCGAGGATGGCCTCGGGCTTCTTGCCGCCGTCCTTGATCTGCGCCTTGGCGATCTCGATCTCCTTGGCGACGACGTCGGCGGGCACCTCCTCGCGGCTCACCCAGCTCGGGTTGAGCGCGGCGATCTGCAGGGAGATGTCCTTGACCAGCTGCTGGAAGGCGTCGGTGCGCGCCACGAAGTCGGTCTCGCAGTTCACCTCCACCAGGACGCCGATCTTGCCGCCCATGTGGATGTAGCTGCCGACGGCGCCCTCGGTGGCGGCGCGGGTCGCCTTGGCCTGTGCGCGCGAGAGCCCCTTCTTGCGGAGCAGCTCCTCGGCCTTGGCGGCGTCGCCGCCGGTCTCGGCCAGCGCCTTCTTGCAGTCCATCATCCCGGCGCCGGTCTTCTCGCGGAGCTCCTTCACCGCGCTCGCGCTCACCACCGCTCCGTTGGTCCCGTCGTTCTTCTCGGCCACGACCTTCTCCCTTCCGTTGTGCTGGGGGGGCCGGGTGAGGCTCGCCCCCCCAGTCCCCGCTCGCTCCGGCCCAGGCTCATCCGCCTGGGCCTACGCTCGCATGTCGTGCTGCAAAACCGGAGGGCGGGCAAACCCGGCCCGCCCTCGCGAAACCGAATCCAAAGGACGCTGGCTACTTCTGGTCGGCCGGCGCAGCCTCGGCCGGTGCGGCCCCGACCGGCGCAGCCTCGGCCGGCGCGGGCTCGACCGGCGTCACCTCGCCCTTGCGCACCACCTCGACGTCGGCGCTGATCGAGGCGCGGTCGGGCCGCTCGCGATCGCGATCGGGCCGGCGCGGGCCACCGCGACGGTCGCGGCGCTCGCGCCGGTCCTTCATCCCTCGCTCGGAGGCCGCGTCGCGGTCCTCCTCCTCGCGCCGCTCGTCGCGGCCGCCGTGCTCGGCCACCCAGGCCGAGTACCGGCCCCGGCCCTCGATGCACGCCTCGGCGATCTTGCCGGTGAAGAGCCGGATCGACCGGATGGCGTCGTCGTTGCCAGGGAC